>NZ_JAUMTZ010000005.1:0-97673 GCF_030530945.1 Kocuria sp.
GGCGCCGGTGCACTACCTGTTCCGCCCGTACATCGTGTACCGCTCCCGCGGCTCGCAGCCGCACGCGGGTTCCGTGGGCGTCCGCCGCGGCTGGGAGCCCATTGGCACCCAGGACAGGGCCAGTTCACGACGCCGCACGCGGCCTCCGCGCGCACGCACCGGTTCCACGCGCGCCAAGTGAGTTCCCCGCCGGAACGAGCCGGCGTTCCCAACCCATCCCTGCGCTGCGGCGCACTGCACCGAGGAGAGCCATGTCCACCGTTCATGCCAGCGGGGCCACCCCGAACTTGAAACAGGGCCAGCTGCGGAACCTGATCCTGGCCACCCTGGCTTCCACCGTGGGGTTCTGGGCGTGGACCGTGGTGGGTCCGCTCTCCAGGCGCTATGCCACCGAGATGCACCTGAGCCCCGGGCAGACCGCCATTCTGGTGGCCATGCCGATCTTCGTGGGGTCGATCGCCCGGGTGCCCGTGGGTGCCCTCACGGACAGGTTCGGCGGACGGGTCATGTTCACCGTGATCCTGGGCGTCACGGCCCCCCTGGTGCTGCTCACGGGGTTCGTGGGCGGGATGCACAACTTCCCGCTGCTGGTGGTGGTGGCATTCTTCTTGGGGATCGCGGGCACCGTGTTCGCGATCGGCATCCCGTTCTGCTCGGCGTGGTACGAGTCCCACCGCAAGGGTTTCGCCACCGGCGTGTTCGGGGCCGGCATGGTGGGCACGGCGGTCTCCGCGTTCTGCACCCCGCGGCTCGTGGCCGCCACCGGGTACTTCACCACGCACGTGGTCATCGCGGTGGTCGTGGCGGCCGCCGCGGTGCTGTGCTGGCTGCTGCTGCGGGACTCCCCCACCCGGGCGGGCGTTCCCGTGGAGCCGATGGTGCCGAAGCTCCGGGCTGCGTTCGGGCTGAAGGTCACGTGGCAGCTGTGCTTCCTCTACGCGGTGGTGTTCGGCGCGTTCGTGGCGTTCTCCAACTACCTGCCCACCTACCTGGCGAACGTCTACTCCTACGACGCGACCGCCGCGGGGACCCGCACCGCGGGCTTCGCGGTGGCGGCCGTGGTCGCCCGGCCCGTGGGCGGCACGCTCGCGGACCGCTTCGGGCCCAGGGTCATCACGCTGCTGTCCCTGACCGGGACCATCGTGACGGCGGTGCTCGTGGCCTTCCAGCCCGCAGGGGAGCATGTCTACGGCCCGCTGTTCCTGCTCATGGCCCTGTTCCTGGGGCTGGGTACCGGCGGCGTGTTCGCGTGGGTGGGACGGGCCACCCCGGCCGAGAACGTGGGCACGGTGGGCGGTGTGATCGCCGCGGCCGGCGGGCTGGGGGGCTACTTCCCGCCGCTGGTCATGGGGGCCACCTACGACGCCGAGAACAACTCCTACTTCGTGGGCCTCACGCTCTTGGCTGTGTTCTGCCTCGCCGCACTGCTGCTCTCACTGGTGGTGCGCCACGGCGGGCGTACCTGGGCGGACTGAGCGGCGGGGGCGGGTCCCGCGGGGCCTGAGACCCGCGCCCACGGGGCCGCCCGCGGGCCCTCAGCCCCGAGCCCGCCTGGCCGCGGCGCGCTCCACCAGCGCCACAGACTCCTCGGGGGTGTAGTGCAGCCGGTCCGCGACCACGTCCAGGTACGCGGCGGCGGCCCGCGCCGCGGCGGCCTCACGTTCGTCGCGGCCCTGCGCCACGAACGTGCCCCGGCGCCCGCGGGTCTCGATGATCCCGCGGGTCTCCATCTCCCGGTAGGCCTTGGCCACCGTGCCGGCGGCGAGACCGAGCTCCGCCGCGAGCGCTCGCACCGGGGGGATGCGGTCACCCACCGTGAGCTCCCCGGCGGCCACGTCCCGCAGCACGCACTCCACGAGCTGCTCGTACACCGGGGTGGGGGAGTGGGGGTCCACCGTGAACATGGGCACGCCTTTCGTCGTCTGCGCCCATCGTAGAGCGGGAGCGGGCGACGGCGGCGCGCTCAGTCCCGCAGCCACGCCCCGGTGCTCGGGTGCCACGCGGCGAGATCCAGGCGCCCCACGAGACCCTCCCGCGCGAACGGGTCCTCGGCGAGGATGCGGCGGGCCGCGGCCTCGTCGGGCGCCTCCAGCACCAGCATGCCGTCCCCGAACGGGCCGTCCAGCAGCTGGCCGGACGCGAGGAGTGTGCCCTCCTCCTCGAGCCCCTGGAAGTAGGCGTAGCGGGCGGGGCGCAGCGAGCTCATGGCCTGCGAGGAGGCCGCGTAGCTGAAGGTGGCGACGTAGACGGTCATGGGCCCAGACTACGGCGGCCTTCTGCCAGCCCCGTGGTCCGCACTGCACGTAGGCTTATGGTCGTGTCCGCGCATGCAGAACTTCCCCGTCCGGCCGCCGCAACACCCGATCCGCAGGCCGTCCGCACCTTCGTCCACCACGCACTGGAGCGGGCCCGGGTGCTCGGGCGCCAGCTCCCCCCGCCCGGGGAGGGCGCCACGGGGGAGCTGTGGCGGCAGCTGAGTGCGCTGGGCCGTACCGACCTCGCGCACGCGCGGATCATCGAACCCCATCTGGACGCCCTGGCCATCCTGCGCCAGGCCGGGCGTGAGGACCTCGCCGCCGGGGGCCACACCTGGGCCGTGTGGGCCGCCGAGGGCCCCGGTGAGCCCCTGCGTGCCGTTCCCACCGCGGACGACGCCGCCGGGCCCGGTGCCGGGGCGCCCGCCGGTGCCCGTGCCTGGACCCTCACCGGCACCAAGCCGTGGTGCTCCCTCGCGGACTCCGTGACCCGCGCCGTGGTCACCGCCCACGTGTGCGACGAGAACGGTGAGCCCACCGGCCACCGCCGCGCGTTCGTGGTGGCCACCGACCACCCGGGGTTCGAGCCCGAGCCCGTGACGCGGTGGATCTCGCACGGTCTGGCGGAGGTCGTGACCGTGCCCGTGGCCTTCGATGCGGTTCCCGCCGAGCCGCTCGGCGCGGACGAGTGGTACCTGACGCGCCCCGGTTTTGCGTGGGGCGGCATGGGCGTGGCGGCCATCTGGCTGGGTGGCGCGCAGTCCGTGGCGGACCTGCTGTGGTCCCAGCTGCGCCACCCGCGCCGTCCCGTGGACGATGCCGCGTTCACCGCCCTGGGACAGCTGGACCTCACCCTGGGGGCGGCCCGGGCGGTGCTGGAGCGCGCCGCGGCGGCCGTGGACCGCGGCGACGCCGTCGGGCAGCGGGGTGCCGCGTGGGCCCTGCGGGTGCGCCGCACCGTGGCGGACGCCGCTGAGGAGGTGATCCGCGTGGTCTCCCGTGCCACCGGACCGGGACCTCTCACGGGGGATCCCGGCCACATCCGGCGGGTGGAGTCCCTGCAGGTGTACATCCGCCAGGACCACGCCGAGCGGGACACCGCCGCCCTGGGGCGGTCCCTGCTGGAGCTCGCGGAACACACGGCGCAGGACTCCGTGCAGGAGGAGGACACCCCGTGGTGACCTTCGACCACAGGGATTCCGGAACACCCGAGGCGGACTGGGCCCGCTGCGGCGCCCTGCGCCGCGCCCCAGAGCTGGACCTCACGGGCGTGGACCGTGCCGTGGTGTTCGCCGCGCACCCGGACGACGAGACCCTCGGCGCGGGCGGCACCGTGCACCGGCTGGCCCGGCAGGGGACCGAGGTGCGCGTGGTGGTGGCCACCCTGGGGGAGAACTCCCACCCGGAGTCCCCCACGCACACCCCGCACCGGCTCACCGAGCTGCGCCGCGCGGAGATGGCCGGGGCGGTCCGCGCGCTCGCGGGGGAGGGCGTCACCCCGCACCACCTCGGTCTCACGGACGGCGCCCTCACCGAGGAGCAGCTGCGAGAGCCCGTGGCGGAGCACGTCGCGTGGGTGGAGCAGGGGGAGAAGCCTCTGGTGGTCTGCACGTGGGAGCACGACGGGCACACGGACCACGAGGTCCTGGCCCGCAGCGTCGCCCGCGCCGCGGGGGCCCGGGGGGTGCGCTGCGTGCAGTTCCCCGTCTGGTACTGGCACTGGGGCTCACCCTCCCGGCTGCCGCGCGGCCTGGTGCGGGTCCCGCTGGCGGACGCGGACCGGCGGGCCAAGCAGGACGCGCTAGCGCACCACGCCACGCAGGTCCGCCCGCTCTCGCACCAGCCCGGGGACGAGGTGCTGCTGGGCGAGCACGTCCTCGCGCACTTCGCGCGGAACGTCGAGCACTTCGTGGTCTCCGCGCCGGACCAGGCGGCGGTGTTCGACCGCGTGCACACGGACTCGGCGGACCCCTGGGCCGTGGACACCTCCTGGTACGAGCGGCGCAAGCGTGAGGTGCTCCTCGGCTGCCTCCCGCGGGCGCGCTACGAGCGCGTGCTGGACCTGGGCTGCTCCACGGGTGCACTGACCGCGGAGCTGGCCCGCCGGGCGGGAAGCGTGGTGGCGGTGGACGCGAGCGACGTCGCCCTGCGTACCGCCCGCGCCCGGCTGGCGGAGCACGGCGCCGCGAACGTCGAGCTCGTGTGCGCGGTTCTGCCCGCGGGCTGGCGGGACGAGTGGGCGCCGCGGGACCTGGTGGTGGTGAGCGAGATGGGGTACTTCTGCTCGCCCGAGCAGTGGGACGAGCTGCTGGAGCGCTGCGCCACTGCCCTGGCACCGGAGGGGCACCTGGTGCTGTGCCACTGGCGCCATCCCATCGAGGACTGGCCCCTGGACGGCGCGGACGTGCACCGTGCGGCGCGTCGCCGCCCGGACCTGCGGCGCGTGGTGAGCCACCGGGAGCCGGACTTCGAGCTGGAGGTCTTCGCGCCCGTGCCCGGGGAGCGCGGGTGATCCGGCGGCTCGCAGTGGTGGTTCCTGCCTGCGACGAGGAGGAGCGGGTGGGTCGGTGCGTGGCCTCGGTGGCCGCGGCGATCGCCCACCTCCGAGCCGGATCCCCGGTGGACCCGCCGCACGTGGGCGTGGTGCTGGCAGCGGACTCGTGCACCGACCGGACGGTGGAGCGGGCGCGGCGGGCGTGGGCGGCGTCGTGCCTCGCCGAGGACACCGCGCGGCTGGAGGTGCTGAGCGGGCGGTGGCGCAGCGCCGGTGGCGCGCGGGCCGCGGCGGCACGGCACGCGCTGTCGTGGACGCCCGGCCCGGAGTGGCTCGCCTCCACGGACGCGGACACCGCCGTGCCCGAGAACTGGCTGGCCCACCAGGTGGAGCGCGCGGCGCACGGGGTGGACGCGGTGCTGGGGACCGTGGAACCGGACCCCGCCGAGTGCCCGGAGGCCGTGCAGCGGCTGTGGCGCAGCGAGCACGTGCTCGCGGAGGGCCACCCGCACATCCACGCCGCGAACATGGGTGTGCGTGCCCGGTGCTACGAGCGGGCGGGCGGGTTTCCGCCGGTGGAGTGCAGCGAGGACGAGGCGCTCGTGGCGGCGCTGCGCGCGGCGGGCGCGCGGGTGGAGGCCACGGACCGGATCCGAGCGGTCACGTCCGGGCGGCTGGAGGGGCGCGCCGAACTGGGGTTCGCCCACCACCTGCTGAGCCTGGCCCGGTTGGCCGACGCCGGGCAGCCGGGGCCGGCGCCAACCATGGGGCACCGGGGCCCGGCCGGGCGCAGCGGGAGCCCGCGGCACTTCGCCCCTCGCGGAAACGCTTGAACCCCCACCCCCGGTTCTGACTACTGTGAACACGGAACGCACACCGACACGGGAGGTATTTTCGTGAAAGCCACGCACATCGACGCCAGCCGCCTCATCGACGCCCCGGCGAAGGACATCTTCGAGATCCTGACCCTGCCCGCCAAGCACGCCCAGATCGACGGCTCCGGCACCGTGGTCTCCGGCTCCGACCAGCGCATCCAGCAGGTGGGCGACGTGTTCGTCATGAACATGCACGCCGAGCACATGGGCGGGGACTACAAGATGGAGAACCACGTCACCGGGCTGGAGAAGGACAAGCTCATCGCCTGGAAGCCCTGCCAGGAGGGCACCTCCGTGGAGGACAACGGCTGGGAGTGGATGTACGAGCTCCAGCCCGAGGGCTCCGACCGCACCAACGTGACCCTCACGTACTCGTGGGAGCACGTCAACCCGGCCGTCCTCAAGAAGGTGAGCTTCCCGGTCTTCGACACCGACGTGCTCAAGGAGTCCCTGGAGAAGCTGGCCGCGGCCGTCTCCGGCTCCTGACACCCCGGGGCTCCGGCTCCGCACGCAGGCACGTTCGCCCGCGCTCTCCTGAGGGAGGGCGCGGGCGTTCTCGTGTGCGGGGCCCGCACGCAGGCGCCGCGGCGGACGACGGCGCCCGGTCACCGTGGCGGGAACGGCCCCGCACCTGACGGGCGCACCGGCGTAGCCTGGCCGGGCCGGGCGGCGACGTTCCGGTCCGGACCCGGGGTGCCGTGCAGTCCCGGTGGGCAGAGGACAGCGGAGAGGCTCGGGATGGGATCGTCAGTCAGCGCGTGGGAGGGCTACGACAGGGGTAGCTCCGGGTACAGGCGCATCCTCGTGGCGCTGCTGTGCGCCGGAGTGGCCACGTTCGCGCAGCTGTACTCGGTGCAGGGCGTGCTGCCTATCATGGCCGCGGACCTGCACGTGGACGCCGCCCGGTCCGCCCTCGCGGTCTCCGCAGCCACCATGGGTCTCGCCGTGGGGGTGATCCCGTGGTCGCTCGTCTCGGACCGGTGGGGCAGGAGGCGGGCCATGGTTGCCGCAGTCTCCGCCGCCACGTGCCTGGGCGTGGTCATGGGCGTGATGCCCACGTTCGAGTCCCTCGTGGCCCTGCGCTTCGTGGAGGGCATGGCACTCGGAGGGATCCCTGCGGTGGCCATGGCCTACCTCTCGGAAGAGGTCAACCCCCGCTACGGTGCCCTGGCGGCCGGGACTTACATCTCCGGGACGAGCCTGGGCGGGCTGTCGGGGCGCATCGTGGCCGCGCCCCTCGCGGACTTCTTCGGGTGGCGCGTGGGGACCACCGTGGTGGCACTGATCGCGGCGGTGGCCGCGGTGGTGTTCATCGTCCTCGCCCCGCGGCAGCGGGGGTTCACACCCCAGCCCGTCCGTCTCACCGGGGAACAGGGCCTGTTCGCCCACCTGTGGATCAACCTCCGGGACCCGCGCCTGTTCACGCTCTATCTGCAGGGGTTCCTGCTGATGGGCGGGTTCGTGGCCGTCTACAACTACATCGGCTTCCACCTGGGAGGGGAGCCGTTCCACGTCCCTCAGAGTGTGATCTCGGTGCTGTTCCTGGCATATCTCTCCGGCACCTGGTCCTCGGCGAAGGCTGGGGGTCTGGCGATCCGGCGCGGCAGGAAGCCGGTGCTGATCGGCTCCGCGCTGATCATGCTTGCCGGGCTGCTCCTGACCGCCGTCCCGTGGTTGCCCGCGATCGTTGTGGGACTGCTGGTCTTCACCGCCGGCTTCTTCGCCGCGCACTCCGTGGCCAACGGGTGGGTGCCCGCCCTCGCCACGGAGGGGCGCGCCCAGGCGTCGTCGCTGTACACCCTGCTCTACTACGGCGGCTCCTCCGTGCTCGGCTACGCGGTGGGTGTGCCCTTCACCGCCGCGGGGTGGAACGGGGCGGTGCTGTGCATCGTGGGGCTCATTGCCGCCGCCGTGGTGCTCGCGGTGGTCTTCCTTCCGCGGGCGCGTGCGGGTGAGGGGGTGCGCGTCGGATAGGAGGGGCTGTGGCGGGCGGCTGGTCTGCGCGCTCCGGGAGGTCTGAGGCCGCTGACCCGCGCGGCCGCCCGTCACACGGAAACGGCGGGCCCCACCGGGAAGGTGGGGCCCGCCGTCGTGGTGCGGGGAGCGCGGCTCAGGCGGTGAGCTGCTCCTCGATGGCGCCCACGAACGCGTCCAGGTCACCGGGGTTGCGGGAGGTGATCAGCGTCCAGCCGTTGGCGGGGCAGACCTTGGCGGACTCGTCCACCCAGGTGCCGCCCGCGTTGACGATGTCCGTCTTCACGGACTGGTACGAGGTCAGGGTCTTGCCCTTGACCAGGCCGGTCTCCACGAGCAGCCACGGGCCGTGGCAGATGGACGCCACCGGACGGCCGGAGGAGGCGAAGGCCTTCGCGATCTTCTGGGCGTCCTCATCCAGGCGCAGGGTGTCCGCGTTGAGGGTGCCGCCGGGCAGCAGCAGGAGGTCGTACTCGGACTCGTCCACCGCAGAGATGGTCTGGTCCACGGGGAAGGTCTCGCCCAGGTCCCAGTCGCCCACGAGGGACTTCACCTCGCCGGACTCGGGTGCGGCCACGGTGACCTCCGCACCGGCCTGGCGCAGCTTCTCCGCGGGCACCTTCAGCTCGTCCTGCTCCACGCCCTGGTTGTTGGTGAGGAGGAGGATCTTCTTGCCGGACAGTTCAGCCATTGCTAAGGGTCCTTTCTATCGGGTGATGGTTCAACTGTGGCACCGGGGAGCGGCGTCCGGCAAGAGTTCCGGGGCCGGTTCCGCTGTCAGCGACACGTTCCCGACGCCGCCGGGAAGCGTGCCGGGGCGCGGCGCCCCCGCCTCACGCGAAGGGCTGGGATGCGCGGTCCAGCGCGGCGACGTCGTCCTCGGTGAGGTGCAGGGACGGCGCCGCCAGCAGCGCGGGCAGCTGCGACGTGGTGGAGGCCGAGGCGATCGGGGCGGTGACCCCCTTGGCGAGCAGCCAGGCGAGGGCCACCGTGGCGGGCTCCGCGCGGTGGTGCTGCGCCACGGCCACGAGCGCGTCCACGACCTCCAGGCCCGCCGCGGAGACGTACTCCCCGGCCATCTGCTCGCGTGCAGAGCCCCGGAGGTCCTCCGCGGAGCGGTACTTGCCCGTGAGGAAGCCGGACGCCAGGGAGAAGTAGGGGAGCACGGCGGCGTCGAACTCCCTGGCCAGCGGGGCGTAGTCCCGCTCGTAGTCGCGGCGGTGGACCAGGTTGTACTGCGGCTGGATCGCGGCGGGCACGCTCGCGCCGCGCTCGTGGGCCACGGTGAAGAACTCCCGCATCCGCTGCGGCGAGTAGTTGGACAGGCCCACCGCGTGCACGCGGCCCGAGTCCACGAGCTCGTGGAAGGTCTCCACCTGCTCCTCGATGGGAGTGTCCTCGTCGTCGTAGTGGGCGTAGTAGAGGTCCACGTACCCGGTCTGCAGCCGGTCCAGGGACTCCTCCAGGGCCACGTTCACGGTGTCCCGGGAGAGGCCCCGGTGCTGGGGGTGGACGCCCACCTTGGTGGCGACCACCACGGAGTCGCGGTTGCCGCGGTGGGCCAGCCAGTTGCCCAGCACGGTCTCGGACTCCCCGCCCGAGTGCCCGGGCGCCCACGCGGAGTACACGTCCGCGGTGTCCACGAAGTTGCCCCCGGCGGCGGTGAAGGCGTCCAGGACGTCGAACGAGGTCTGCTCGTCACTGGTCCACCCGAAGGTGTTCCCGCCCAGGTTCAGGGGGAAGATCTCCTGGTGGATGCCCCGGATGCGGGCGGACGGGGTGTGCGCGGCCATGGTGTGCCTCCTGCGGTGGCGGTGCGGCCGCGCGGTCGATCACGCGACCCTGGTGCGCTCGCGACCCTAGCACTTGCCCCGGCAAGCAAACAGGCGGGGGAGGGGCGTGGACGGAGTCGCGCGCCCGGCCCGTCACCGGGCGCGGGGTTCGGCGCGCCGCGGGTTCGGCCTGCGCCCTCAGGCCGCCTGCTCCTGGATGATCGCGATCTTCTGCCACACCTTCCGCGCCATGTCCGAGGTGAGGGTCTCGATGCCCTCCACCGCGTCCAGCACGTCCCCGTCCGTGGTGTCCTCCGCGAACAGCGCCGCCGTCTTGCCCACGAGCGAGAGCATCTCCGTGCAGTAGTCCAGGTACTGGGTCATCTCCGCGCGGGTCATGTCAAGGTCCCCACCCCGCCCGGTGCCGGTCTGAGCGTCGGCAGCCCCCGACGACGACGGCGCGCCCTCCGTCCGCTCGGAGGCGCCCGGCACGTCCGGCAGCCGCTCGGGGACCTTGACCAGCTGGTGCATGTCGATCACGTGCGCGAGGGAGCGCAGCCGGTGCAGCACGCGCAGCACGCGGGCGCGCTCCATGCGCTGGGGTACGGCGAGGAGGAAGAAGATGGCGATGCCCGCGAAGACCAGATCGTTGACCACGGTCTCCAGGAGGGGCAGCCAGTCCACCGGGCCGAGCGCCTCGGGATCGGACCAGATGCTCGCGGCGGCCAGTGCGATGGCCGTTCCGAAGACCAGAAGCACCGCGAGCACACCCACCCGTGTGAGCAGGCGGGCCGAACGGATCCGGCGCCTGCTGATGCCGCCGCCCTCCGTCACCTCGTCCACCAGGGCGATCAGCTCACCTCCCACCTCCCACAGGCTGCGCCGGGGAAAGCGGGCGTAGATCCGCCGTTGCAGGGTGGCTGCCGAACCGCGGACCGCCGCGCCGTCCAGGTGCTGGTAGCGGCTGCCGGCCGGAGGCCCGTCGTCGTGGTCGTCCGGGCGCATGGGGGCAGGATGCGGAGAGGTCACTCCCCGAGGATAGGCGGCGAGGGGTGATGGCGACGGCCCGCAGGGCGGGCCGACATCATCTCCGATCACCTGGAGGAAGCGTGGGCCATGGAGGCGCTCCCCCACGGTCGCGGAACGACGGGTGACAGATGCCGTGATGCCCCGGGCGGCGTCGGTGCCGGTCAGACGGTGGCGCGTGCGACGACCTCTCCGTGGGGCATGCAGAACCAGGCATCGGGGGAGTTTCCCCAGTTCTGCCAGACGTCCGCGATGCGTTCCACCTCGGCGCGGGACAGGCCCTGTTCCTGCGCCCGGGCCGCGAAGCTCGACGTCCGCACGCGCTCCGCCTGGGAGCCGCCCCACCAGCGGGCGCTCTCGGGGTCGGCATAGGTCCAGGTGGAGGAGCCCACGCTCTCGACGGTGAGTCCTGCCGCGTTCGCCCACGCCCGCAGCCGACGGCCGGCGTCCGGCTCACCTCCAAGCGCGCGGGCGCCCGCGCAGTAGGTGTCCCGCCACCGGTCGAGTCCCTCGCTCTGGGGGTACCAGCTCATGGCGCCGTAGTCGGCGTCGCGACAGGCGACGACGCCGCCCGGTGCGCAGTAGCCCGCCATGGCGCGCAGCATGGCGACCGGGTCGGGCACGTGCTGGAGCACCTGGTGGGCGTGGACCACGTCGAAGGACCCCGGTTCCACGGGCACCGCGAAGAGGTCTGCCACGAGGAACCGGGTGGTCGTGTCGCCCCGCGACTCGGCACTCGCGCGGGCCGCGGCCACGGCGTCGGCGGAGAAGTCCACGCCCACCACCTGGCCCTCCGGTCCCACGATCTCGGCCAGGTCCAGCGTGATCGAACCCGGACCGCACCCGAGGTCGAGGATGCGCAGACCCGGGCGGAGCCGGTCGAGGAAGTAGGCGCAGCTGTCAGCGGCGCTGCGGGTGGAGTGGGAGGCCAGGACCGCCAGCTGGTGGCCGTGGCTGTACCGAGGGGTTGCGGCGGAGTCGGGCGAGGTGGTCATGGAGGCACGGTAGGGCGCGGGTGTCAGCGGGAAAAGACGGGACCGCATGGTGAGACGAGCTGCTGGCCCCGGAGTACTACCCAGCCCGGGGCCGATTTTCATGAGGGCAACAAGGGGTGCCGCGATGGCGATCGTGAACTACACCACGTGAGGTCATTATGCTGCAGCTGTATCACCCAAGCGATACAATTGCAGTTATGGGAGTCCTCGATGTCGTGTCGCGTGTGTCTGAACTGGCAGTACGGCAGTGGGGTCTGCTCACCACGGCTCAGGCCGGAGCGGAAGGCATCACCCGGCTGCAGCTGGCGCGTCTCGCGGCGGCGGGCGTGCTCGACCGCCTCGACAGGGGTGTCTACGCCGTCCCAGCGGCGGTGGACGAACGGACCCCCCTGCGTGTCGCCTGGCTGACCCTTGATCCCGCGCAACTCGCCGAGGAACGGCTGGCGGATCCCATGGCATCGGGCGTGGTTTCCCACACCTCGGCGGCGACTCTCCATGGCGTGGGCGATCTCCTGGATGACGAACCTGAACTCACGGTGCCCGGTCGGAAACAGAGCCGACGGGGTCTGCGCCTGCATCGGGCGGTCTTGGACACTGGCGACGTGACGATTGTGGGTGGCCTGCCGGTGACCACGCCGGCCCGCACCGCCGCAGATCTCCTGCGCGACGGGCACGATCCCTCGCACGTTGCTGAGATCATCGACGAAATGCGACGAAGGGACCTGGCCTCTCAGGGCGAGCTGGTGGCGGTGCTGGACCCGCTGGCGCGGAGGAACGGCCAGCCGGACGGGGCTGCGCTGCTCGAGAGTCTGCTCACAGGGAGTGGCCTGGGCCTCGAGAGCAGACCAATTCATCCAGAGGCAGAGGGGAACACCGGGGCCATGAAATTCCCACTTGTCCTGGTCGCCGATTCGGCGGGTGGTGCAGAGTGAAGGGGGAGTTTCCCCACCGAGACGGCAACGCCCTCTGGGCTGCGGTCAGGGCGCGCGAAAACGGAGGCCAGGGTTTCGGGGATCGCCGTGGAGGCGATCATCAGGCAGTTCGTTGTCGATCGCTTTCTGGCGCGGGTGTTCAGCTCTTCCCCTGCCGAATGGGTGCTGAAAGGCGGCAATGCGGTGCTCAGCCGCGTGCACGATGCGCGCGCGACCAAGGATGTCGATCTGCTGGTCGGTCTGACGAACCTGGAGGACGCGGTCGCGAGGTTGCGCACGGCGGTCGCCGTCGACCTCGGTGACCACTTCAGATTCATTGTCACCGAGGCCCGTGTCGCTTCCGGGGGCACCTTGCAGTCGGGTGTCGAAGGCTGCAAGGTGTCGGTCGATGCCTACTGCGGGGTGACGCGTCGCCACCGTTTCAGCGTGGACCTGGTGGTGTTTGCGCGGACCCAGTACATCGACGGGCCTGAGCTCTCCCGGGCCATTGCGGCTGAATGGGCCCACCGTGGCCTTCCCGGTAGCCCCTTCTTCGCTCCACCACACACCTGGGACCGGCTGTACCCGGCAGCAGCACGTCGAGTTCCAGCCTGTGGTGACGTCCTCACGTTCCACGCGGCCCTGGAGCTCACCGCGGCCTTCCTCGACCCCGTGCTTGAACACTTTGTCTAGGGCATGCGCTGGTCTCCGGAGAATCGCGCCTGGGGGAGTTCTTGAACTTTCCCGGTGGGAAATCTCCGAGCCAGCTCTTGCCGTGCGGAGGGGGCGTGAAGAAGATCGTTGCCCAGGCCCACTGGGCAACCCCAGATGTGCAGGAATGCGGTGGAAGTGCTGTGACCCGATGCCTCGTCAGTCCGCCACGTGATCGGGTGGTCTTCCACCCGATGTCCTCGACTGGGCCGCACCGCCACTTGCCCTACGGAGGAACGCCGGATGCTGATGGAAGCTGCCGACACCACCGAACTTGATGAGCTGACCTGCATGGGCAGGGGGCTACGGCCCCGGGACCATCACCTGGCGTTGGGGTTGATCCGTACGAGGACGATGCAGAGCACCGCGATCACGATGGTCGAGTACGAGTAGAAGAGACCCGCCGAGCTGCCCGCCGAGAGCTTCAAAACGATGCTCACGATGCTGCACACAATCGCGAGAGCAGCCGCGATGTAGATGAACTTCTTGACGCCGTACGGTGTCTCACCGTTCACGGCGGCCTCCTCGCTGGCATGGGGATGCGCGGTCATGAAATCAACGTGAAGTTTCCGTCGCGCGTCACCCGGTATCTTCCGACCGTTCCGCTCCCGCCGCCCTTCTGGAGCGAACGGGACCGCACGACGACCTCGAACGAGCCGTCCTGGTTGGGGAAACCCGCGTAGGTGAAATCGGGGTTGTTCTTGAACTCGACCCTGGAGACGAGGGCAATGGCCTCGTCCGGCGTGGTGATGTTCAACTGCTTCCACTGAGGGGTCCCACTGGGACCCGGAGGGACGACGAGGTCCGTGTTCCGGGCGCCGGACGGCGTGGGGTGGGCCGCAGGGGACGTTGGGGCAGCGGTGGGCGCGTGCTCCGCCGGAGGGGCGGTGGCTGGTGCGGAGGACGGCTGCGCGCTGGTCGCTGAGGGCTCCGGTGCTTCGACGGCGGTGGACGAGGGTGACGCCGCCACCTCGGGTGCCGCGGAACGGTATGACGGGGACGCCGACTGCTGGAGGTCTTCATTCGGGCTGCTCCACGACGCAGCGGCAGTGGGCGCGGAGCTCGTGGCAGTGGCGCGCGGGTTCCGCGAACCGTTCTTCGCATTGATGACGTACAGCGTGATCCCTGCGGCGATCAGGAGCACCACCACAGCCAGTGCAATTGCGCACATGATTTTGCGGCCGGTGCTCATCACATCTCCTCCGTGGGGTGATAAAAGCCTACTCTGCACTCAGATAAGTGCCCCACACATATAGAGGAATGCTGGAGGGTGATTCATGAGGAATGAGTCCCTTTCACCCTCGCCCGATGCGCCTCCCCACCTCCCGCAGCAGGCGCGGGGCCTCGCGCATGGAGGTTTCTACGTCCGGGGCCAGGGCGCGCAGCTCGTGCACGGCCTCGAACCCGGTGGTTCGCAGGGTCTGCGCATCCAGCGTGCTGCGCCCGCACACCGCCACCACGGGGACCCCGTGGCGCTGCCCCACCCGGAGCACACCCAGGGGTGCCTTCCCGCCGAGGCTCTGCTCGTCCAGACTGCCCTCGCCGGTGACCAGCAGGTCCGCGCCCGCCGCGGCGGCGTCGAGCCCCACGAGGTCGAGCACCACGTCGATCCCCGCCCTGCGCTCGGCCCCCAGCACCGCGAGTGCCGCGTAGCCGACGCCGCCGGCCGCCCCCGCGCCGGGTGCGTCCGCGGCCGTGCGGGCGGGTTCCCCGAGGGCGTGGGCGAGCCGGTCGCGGAACACGGCCAGGGCGGCGTCGAGCTCGGCCACGTCCGCCGGGGAGGCGCCCTTCTGAGGCCCGAAGACCGCGGCTGCCCCGCGCGGGCCGAGCAGGGGGTTGTCCACGTCCGCCGCGAGCGCGAACTCCGTGTCCCGGAGCTGCGGGTGCAGAGCGGAGGCGTCCACCGTGTGCAGCCGCGCCAGCGCGGCGCCGCCGAGGGGAAGGGGGTCTCCGGCGTCGTCGAGCAGGCGCAGCCCGAGCGCGGAGAGCATGCCCGCGCCGCCGTCCGTGGACGCGCTGCCGCCCACGCCCAGGACCAAGCGCGTGCACCCGGCATCCAGCGCCGCGGCGATCAGCTCGCCGGTGCCGACGGTCGTGGCGGTGCGGGCCGCGAGGTCGGGATGGCCCTCGCGCAGGGGGAGGGCCGCGAGGCCCGAGGCGAGCGACATCTCCACCACGGCCTCGTCTCCGCGCCGCGCCCACGCGGCACGGACCGGCGCCCCGGTGGGGCCCGTGACCGTGAGGTCGTGACGCTCGAAGCCCGCCTCCAGAGCGGCGTCGAGCGTGCCCTCCCCGCCGTCCGCGATGGGCAGGACCTCCACGGCCGCGTCCGGGCGCGCCTGGGTGATGCCTGCCGCGAGTTCTGCCGCCGCCTGGCGGGCGGTCGCGGAGCCCTTGAACTTGTCCGGTGCCACGACCACGCGCACGGAAACCTCCTGGGGTTGTCGGGTGCCCTGCTCCTCTCGGATCAGGGTGCCACGGGAAAGCGGAGAGCGAGCGACGCCGGACGCGGACGACGCCGCCGCTCACGGTGCGGGTGGCGGAGCTCGCGTCTCGCACCCCGCCGCGCTCGGCCTACTAGCCTGATCGCATGCCTACAACCCTGGACGACCTCACCTGGCCCCGCCGCACCGAACGGCTGACGCTGCGGAAGCAGGAGCCCGCGGACGCGGATGCCCTGTGGGAGATCGAGGGCGACGCCGCCCAGAACCGCTGGACCACGCGCGTCTACCAGGACCGGGCGGCGTTCGACGCCGACCGGGGCACCCGCGCGGCGTCGGACCTGGTGGCGCACTGGGATGGCCGGCTCGCCGGGGTGCTCATGGTGGCGCAGAAGGACGCCTGGTCCCAGGCCGAGGTGGCCGGGCAGGCGAAGGGCCAGCTGGTGGAGCTGGGCTGGCGCGTGGCCCCCTGGGCACAGGGCCAGGGGATCGCCACGGAGCTGGCCCGGGAGGGGCTGGCGATCGCCGTCGAGATGGGCGTGCACAGGGTGGCGGCCAGCTGCTTCATCGAGAACGCGGCGTCGTGGCGGGTCATGGAGAAGATCGGGATGCGGCGCGAGTCCCACACGGTGAGAGAGTCCCTGCACCGGGACGGCACGTGGCACGACGGCCTCACCTACGCCGTGCTCACCGAGGAGCTCGTGGCGGGCCGGACGCAGGGAGCCTAGTCCGCGCTCCGCTCCGGCAGCACGATCTCCGGCAGCGGCCGGGGCGTCTCCGCCACACGGGACACCCGAGAGGTCAGCGCCCTCACGGGCCCCGCGCTCGCCATCCGCAGCAGGCCCTGCCACAGGCGGACCCCCGCCGCCGTGCGGGGGTAGAACACGCGGGGCAGTCCCGGCGGCAGCTTCTGGCTGTCCGTCACGAGCGGGCGCAGCCACTGCTCGTACTCCGCCAGGGCACGGGCATGGTCCTGCGGGTGCTGGGACAGGAACGCCGCGAGCACGTACCCGCCCAGCAGTGCGAGGGACGCCCCACCGCCGCCCAGGGGAGTGACGCACCAGGCGGCGTCGCCCGTGACCACGGTGCGGCCCCGCACCCAGGCGGGCATGTGGATCTGCGTGAGGTGGTCGCTGTAGACGTCCCTCGAGTCCCGCAGGGCCTCCAGGACACGGTCGGTCTCCCAGCCGGCACCGCGGAAGCGGGAGTCGAGCTCCGCGAGCAGGGCCTCGCCGCGCAGGTGGGTGAGGTCCGCGTCCCGGTCGATGAACGCCAGGGTGGCGCGCGTGGTGCCGTGGTTGTCCGGGCGCAGCGTGACCTGCCGGGAGTCCGTGGCCAGGTACCAGCGCCACCAGCGGTCGTCCCGCGCGGTGCGCTCGATGGTCGCGTAGACCATCTCCAGCCCCAGTTCTCGCCGGGTGACGAGCTCCCCGAACACCCGGTCACGGGTGGTGGAGCGCACGCCCTCGGCCACCACCAGCAGCTCGCAGCTCTCCTCGCGGCCGTCCGAGCACACCACGCGGGTGCACCCACCGGGCTCCTCGTGGACCGCCTCCACCGTGGTGCCGAAGCGGAAGGCCACCGTGGACGGCAGGGCGCCCCGGACGACCTCCGCGAGGTCCCCGCGCAGGATCTCCAGCTCCGCCGTGAGTCCGCCCGAGCCCGTCACCGGGAACGCACCGAGCACCCGGCCGCGGCGGTCCACGAACGCGGTGCCCTCCTCGGTGGTGGTGTGCGCGCGGATGGCCGCCTCGATCCCCATGCGCTCGACGACGCCGCGCGCCGCCCCGCGCACGTCCACGTTCTGCCCGCCGCCGCGGAACTCGGGAGCCCGCTCCAGCACGGTGACGCGCCACCCGCTGCGCGCGAGCCAGAACGCGGTGCTCAGCCCCGCGATGCTCGCGCCGGAGACCAGGGCGTGGGGTGCTGTCATGGGGTGCCTCTTCTGCGGGGACGGACGGGGTCAGCTGGGGGAGAGGCTACTCCCTGGCCCCCGCGGAGCCGGCCCCGGGTGCTTTCCGCTGAAATGACGTACCCGTCGGTGCAGGTCTAGAGTCACGTCCCATGACTACCAACGTTGCTGCCTACCAGGCCGTCGCCTCGGACGCCCCCCTCGAGAAGGGCACCATCGAGCGGCGCGACCTGCGCCCGGACGACATCCGGATCGAGATCGAGTTCGCCGGGATCTGCCACTCGGACATCCACACCGTCCGCGAGGAGTGGGGTCCCATCGACTTCCCCATGGTCCCGGGTCACGAGATCATCGGCCGCGTCACCGAGATCGGCTCCGAGGTCACCACGTTCTCGGTCGGCGAGCGCGCCGGGGTGGGGTGCCTGGTGGACTCGTGCCGCGAGTGCGAGTGGTGCCTGCGCGGCGAGGAGAACAACTGCCCCAAGGCCGTGGCCACCTACAACGGCAAGGACCGCTTCGACGGGACCCCCACCAACGGCGGCTACTCCACGGAGATCGTGGTCTCCGAGGCCTTCGCCCTGCACATCCCGGAGAACCTGGACCCGGCGGCCACCACCCCGCTGCTGTGCGCCGGGATCACCACCTACTCCCCGCTGCGCACCTGGGGCGTCACCGAGGGCTCCAAGGTGGCCGTGGTGGGCATGGGCGGACTGGGCCACGTGGCCGTGAAGCTGGCCTCCGCGATGGGTGCGGAGGTCACCGTGATCAGCCAGACCCGCTCCAAGGAGGAGGACGGCCGCCGCTTCGGCGCCACGGACTGGATCGCCCGCAAGGAGGATCCCGAGGCCCTGAAGAACCATAAGGGCGCGTTCGACGTGATCATCAACACCGTGTCCGCCCACATCGACGTGCAGGAGTTCATGGCCACCCTGCGCCCGCACGGCGCCATGGTCCTGCTGGGCCTGCCCACCGAGCCCCTGCAGGTGAGCGCCGGCTCGCTGATCGGCGGCCGCAAGTCCCTCACCGGCTCCAACATCGGCGGCATCCGCGAGACCCAGGAGATGCTGGACTTCTGCGCCGAGCACGGCGTCACGGCGGAGATCGAGCTGATCAGCGCCGAGGACATCAACGACGCCTACGACCGCGTGGTGGGCTCGGACGTGCGCTACCGCTTCGTGGTGGACGCCAAGAGCATCTGAGGTCCCGCTCGGCGGGCACCCGCGCAGCGTGCCCCGACGACGACGGCGCCCTGTCCCCTGGAGGGGCGGGGCGCCGTCGCCGTGTGCATCCGATCGCGGCACGGACCGGGCTCAGGCGCCCGCGGGTGCCCGGGCGGCGTCGTCCGCCTCCGCCAGGAGGCCTTCGAGGTACGCCCCGTAGCCGCTCTTCGCGAGGCCCGCGGCCCGGGCGAGCAGCTGGTCGTCCGAGATCAGCCCCAGGCGCCACGCCACCTCCTCCGGGCAGCCGATGGACAGTCCCTGCCGGGCCTGCACGGCACGGACGTAGTTGGTGGCGTCCGCGAGCGAGTCCACGGTGCCGGTGTCCAGCCAGGCGGTGCCGCGTGCGAGCACGTGCACGGCCAGTTCCCCGCGCTGCATGTACAGCCGGTTCAGGTCCGTGATCTCCAGCTCGCCGCGCGCGGACGGGGTGAGCTGCCGGGCGAGCTCCACCACACGGTTGTCGTAGAAGTACAGCCCCGGCACCGCGTACCGGCTGCGGGGCTCGCGCGGCTTCTCCTCGATGGACACGGCCCGCCCGGAGGAGTCGAATTCCACCACGCCGTACGCGGTGGGGTCCGCCACCCGGTAGCCGAAGACGGCGGCGCCGCGCACGTCCTGGAAGCGGCGCAGCTGCGCCCCCAGCCCCGGTCCGTAGAAGATGTTGTCCCCCAGCACCAGGCACACGCTGTCGTCCCCGATGTGCTCGGCGCCCAGCAGGAACGCCTGGGCGAGCCCGTCCGGAGCGGCCTGCTGGGCGTAGTCGATGCGCACCCCGAACTGCGAGCCGTCCCCGAGCAGGCGCTCGAACTGGGGGGCGTCGTGCGGGGTGGTGATCACCAGGATCTCCCGCACCCCCGCCAGCAGCAGCGTGGACAGCGGGTAGTAGATCATCGGCTTGTCGTACACCGGGACCAGCTGCTTGCTCACGCCCACGGTCACCGGGTGCAGCCGCGAGCCCGTGCCGCCGGCCAGGATGATGCCCTTCATGTCCCCATTGTGGCAGGCCACCATGCGCGTGCATGAACCCGCAACCGGGGCGCCGTGTCCGGAGCGCGTCCCCGTCCTGGCTAGCATGAAGGCATGAAACCCTTCGTGCTGCTGGCCACCCGTGCTGATGACGTCCTCGCGGACGAGGAATACGAGGCCGTGGCCCGGTTCGGCGGCCTGGAGGAGTCCCAGCTCACGCGGATCCGGTTGGAGTCGGGCCAGTGGCCGGCCCTGGACCTGGACGACTACAGCGGGATCATCGTGGGCGGCTCGCCGTTCAACTCCTCGGACCCCGCGGAGGAGAAGTCGAAGGCCCAGCGGACCGCCGAGACCTGGATCACCGAGCTGCTGGACGAGGTGGTGGCCCGCGACTTCCCGTTCCTGGGCGCGTGCTACGGCGTGGGCACCCTGGGGATCCACCAGGGCGCGGTGGTGGACCACACCCAGCACGAGGACGTGGGGCCCATCACCGTGACCCTCACGGAGGAGGGGATGCAGGATCCGCTGCTGGCGGGCATGCCCCGGGAGTTCAGCGCGTACGTGGGCCACAAGGAGGGCACCCGGGTGCTGCCCCCCAACGCCGTGCTGCTGGCGGAGGGCTCCGTGTGCCGCGTGCAGATGTACCGGATCAAGAACAACCTCTACGCCACGCAGTTCCACCCCGAGCTGGACGTGGCCGGGCTGGTGAACCGCGTGCGCGTCTACAAGGACCTGGGCTACTTCCGCCCCGAGGAGCTGGACACCGTGATCGACCGCGTGTCCAACGGACCGGCCGTGGACCAGGCGCCCAGGATCCTTCGCGCGTTCGTGGAGCGCTACCGCCGCTGAGGTCCCCGCCCCGCCACGGCGGGGCACCGCACCCCGTGGCAAGTGCCGCCGGATCCGGCGCGCCCGGTCCGTGGCCGCTACCGTGGAGGCATGAGTCACCTGAGCGCTCCGTGGACCACCCCGGCACCCCTCACCGTGGGGGGCCGCCCGGTGCCTCCCGCCGGCGAGCGGCCGGCCGCAGGACCGGCGCCCGTCCCGCGGATCCGCCCGTACTTCTACCACCGCCTCGCGCTGACGGACCCGCGGCACCGCTGGTGGAAGCCCCTCGTGGAGGGCGTGATCCTCGTGGGCCTGTACCTGGTGGTGAGCATCCTCCTGGGGATCGTGCTGGCGGTGGCCGTGCCCCAGAGCCTCAGCCTGGACCTCGATGCCATGGACCAGAGCGACCCCGCGGTGTTCTTCGTGCTGTTCGCCTCGGTGGCCCTGCTGCTGCCGTGCGTGCTGGTGGCCCGCCTGGTCATGGGGCCCCGCCCCCTGGGTCTGATCTTCTCCGTGGCCGGGCGCATCCGCTGGCGGTGGCTGCTCACCTGCGCGCTGGTGGCCGTGGGCGTCTACGCGGTGGTCAACGCCGCGGGCATCGGGCTGGACCTCCTCGGGGGCGCCACGGCCACCCCCGTCCGCCCGCTGCCGGGCTTCTGGTGGTTCATCGCCACGATCCTGCTGGTGGTGCCCCTGCAGTGCGCGGCGGAGGAGCTCGTGTTCCGCGGCTACCTGGCCCAGACGGTGGGGCGCTGGCTCAAGCACCCGGCGTGGGCCATCCTGCTGCCCGTGCCGCTGTTCGTGCTGGGCCACGCCTACGACCTGTGGGGCCAGCTGTCGGTGGGCATCATGGCCGTGGCCATGGGCATCGTCACGTGGCGCACCGGCGGGCTGGAGGCGGGGATCGCCCTGCACGCCGTGAACAACATGAGCATCTCCCTGTTCGCCGCCCTCGGCCTCGTGGACATGAACGAGACCAGCGGGGCGCCCACGGACCTCATCACGGAGCTGATCCTCAACGGCGCGTACGTGGCGCTCGTGTTCCGGCTCGCGCGGCGTCGCCCGTCCCTCGCGGTGACCCGCACCGTGGTCCTGCCCCCGCCCCCGGCACCCCCGCGCCTGCCGGACGTGCGCCACCGCCCCGCGGCGCTCGCCGGGGACCGTTCCGGGCTGGCCGCCTATCCCGTGGACCCCGCCAGCGGCGCCTACCTGACCCTGCCGCCGCAGTACGGGCCGTACACGGTCAGGGACGGCCAGGGGCGGTTCGTGGGCGTGCTGGACACGCGCCCCGCCGCCCCGCAGGCACCCACCTACACTGGCCCCCATGACGGACAGCACTGACACCCCGGCCCCCGCCGCCCACGGGGCCCCCGCACCGACCACCACGCCGCTCGACGCCGGTGCGTCCCCGATTACCGGGTTGCAGGACTCCGCCCACGCGTCCTTCGCCCGTGCGCTGGGGGAGTTCGTCACCGCCTCTCCCAGCTCCTACCACGCGGTGGCCGCCGCGGCTCGGGAGCTGGAGGGCGCGGGCTTCGGCTTCCTGGCCGAGACCGCACCGTGGGAGCGCATGGCGCCGGGGCGCCACTACACCGTGCGCGACGGCGCCCTGATCGCCTGGGTGCTCCCGGCCGGTGCCGCACCGGGCACCGGGTACCGGATCCTCGGGGCGCACACCGACTCCCCGGGCTTCAAGCTCAAGCCCCGCCCCACCACCGTGACCCACCGCTGGTACCAGGCGGGCGTGGAGGTCTACGGCGGCCCCCTGTTGAACTCGTGGCTGGACCGGGACCTGCGCTTCGCGGGACGGCTCGTGGTGCGCGGCGCGGACGGGCGGCCGCGGGAGCTGCTCACCGCCACCGGCCCGGTGGCGCGCATCCCGCAGCTGGCCATCCACCTGGACCGCTCCGCGAACGAGGGCCTCACCCTGGACAGGCAGCGGCACGTCCAGCCCGTGTGGGGCGTGGGTGACGCCCAGGACGCGGACGTGCTGGCCGTGCTCGCCTCCGCGGTCTCCCAGCCCGCCGCCGGTCCCGCGGCCGCCCGTTCCGGCCAGGATGCGCCGGACGGCACCGCGCCCCTGGATCCCGCGGACATCCTGGGCTACGACGTCACGGTGGCGGACACCCAGGCCCCGGAGCTGATCGGCGCCCAGCAGAACCTGCTGGCCAGCGCCCGCCTGGACAACCTCACCTCGGTCTTCGCGGGTCTGCGCGCCATGGTCGAGCACGCGGCGGAGCTGGAGGCCGCGGAGCAGATCAGCGTGCTCGCCGCGTTCGACCACGAGGAGGTGGGTTCCGCCACCCGCTCCGGCGCCGCAGGACCCTTCCTGGAGGACGTGCTGGTGCGCATCGGCGCGGCACTGGGGGAGTCCCGGGAGGAGCACCGTCGAGCCCTGGCGAACTCCGTGTGCCTCTCCTCGGACGCCGGGCACCTGGTGCACCCCAACTACCAGGGTCACCACGACCCTGTGAACACCCCCGAGCCTGGGCGCGGTCCGCTGCTGAAGATCAACGCCCAGCAGCGCTACACCACGGACTCCGTGGGTGCCGCCCTCTGGGCGCAGCTGTGCGAGCGGGCGGGAGTCCCGTACCAGGAGTTCGTCTCCAACAACACAGTGCCGTGCGGCTCCACCATCGGCCCCATCACGGCCACGCGCCTGGGCATCCGCACCCTGGACGTGGGCGTGGGCCTGCTGTCCATGCACTCGGCGCGCGAGCTCGTGCACACCGCGGACCTCCACGCCCTCCACGGGGTGGTCGGGAGCTTCTGGCGCGGCTGAACCCCGGCGGGCACGACGCCGCCCGGTGGCCTTCCGTCCGAGGGCCACCGGGCGGCGTCGTGGTCCGGGAGAGGTCCCGGGGCTGGCGGTGCTACGGCAGCTGGAGCATGGAGATGTCCGCCATGCGGGCCAGCACGCGCACCACCTGGCACGAGTAGCCGAACTCGTTGTCGTACCAGACGTAGAGGACCAGCGAGCTGTTGTTCACGATGGTCGCGAGCCCGTCCACCACGCCCGCGCGGCGCGAGCCCACGAGGTCCGTGGAGACCACGTCCGGGGAGTCCACGTAGTCGATCTGCTTACGCAGCGGCGAGTTCAGCGAGATGTCCTTGAGGAACGCGTTGACCTGCTCCGCGGACTCGGGGGCGTTCTCGAGCTGCAGGTTCAGGATGGCCATGGACACGTCCGGGGTGGGCACGCGGATGGCGTTGCCGGTGAGCTTGCCCTTCATGGCGGGCAGCGCCTTGGCCACGGCCTTCGCAGCACCCGTCTCGGTGATGACCATGTTCAGCGCGGCGGAGCGGCCGCGGCGGTCGCCCTTGTGCCAGTTGTCGATCAGGTTCTGGTCGTTCGTGTACGAGTGCACGGTCTCCACGTGGCCCTGCACGATCCCGTACTCGTCGTCCAGCACCTTGATCACGGGGGTGATGGCGTTGGTGGTGCAGGACGCCGCGGAGAGGATGGTGTCCTGCGGGGTGATGTCCTGGTCGTTCACGCCGCACACGATGTTCTTCATCTCGCCCTTGCCGGGCGCGGTGAGCAGCACCTTGGACACGCCCGTGGAGCGCAGGTGCTGGGAGAGGCCCTCCTCGTCCCGCCACACGCCGGTGTTGTCCACCACCAGGGCGTCGTGGATGCCGTACTGCGTGTAGTCGATCTCGGCGGGGGAGTTGGCGTAGATGAACTGGATGGGCACGCCGTTGGCCGTGATCACGCTGTTCTCCTCGTCCACCGTGATGGTGCCGTCGAAGGAGCCGTGCACGGAGTCCCGCCGCAGCAGGGAGGCGCGCTTGACGAGGTCGTTGCCCGGCTTGCGGCGCACCACCACGGCGCGCAGGTTCAGGCCGGTGCCGTCGTTGCGGTTGAGCAGGATGCGGGCCAGCAGGCGGCCGATGCGCCCGAAGCCGTAGAGCACCACGTCACGCGACTCGGGCTCGTTGCTGCCGTGCTGGTCCACGGCCGGGGCCAGCGCCTCGCGCAGGTAGGCGTCCAGGTCCGTGGCGCCGGACTCGGTGAACCCCTGGTGCAGCTTGGCCACGTCCACGTTGCACACGCCCAGGTTCAGCCCGCCCAGGGCCGTGACGATCTCCACGGTCTTCTCCAGGGGCAGCTCCTCGCCCAGGATGCGGCGCGTGAAGCGGTGGACCTTGATGATGTCCGTGACGGACTTGTGGACCAGGGAGCGTCCGAAGGCGGTGGTGACCACCTTGTTCTCGCGGTGCAGCTTCCCCACCAGGGGAACCAGCTCCTCGGCGTATGCCTCCCGTTGCGACCAGGTGGTGCTCATGAGCATCCTTCTTCCTCGGCCCGGACGTCGTCGTGAGGGCCGTGTTCGGGTCCTGCGGTGTGCGCGGGACCGGCATGGTGGCGCGCCCGGTGAGCGGCGCTGCTCGTCGTGCGCCAAGTTTACGGGCCCCGCGAACCCACCCCGCACCGCGCGCACGCATGACGACGCCGCCCGCCCACCGAGTGCTCGCCTCGCCCCGCCGCCCCGGACCGCCCGCCGTCGCGCCCCGCCGCCTCCCGGTTCCGCAGCTCCGGCACCCGCAGGCCGCGGCCCCGTGAGGAGGGGCGGCGGCGTCGCCCCGCTTTGCTACCGTGGTGGCATGTTGACCGTGATCGGTGAGGCCCTCGTGGACGTGGTGTCCCGCAGCGGCGGAGAACCCAGTGCGCACGTGGGCGGGAGCCCCATGAACGTGGCGGTGGGCCTGGCCCGGCTGGGCCAGCAGGTGCAGTTCCTGGGCCGCTACGGCCGGGACGAGCACGGCCGCCAGGTGGCGGAGCACCTGAGCGGCAGCGGTGTCCAGCTCCCGTTCGAGGCGGACGAGCGCCCCACGTCCGTGGCCCGGGCCACCCTGGACGAGGACGGCTCCGCGAGCTACGACTTCCAGCTGGACTGGTCCCTGGACGTGTCCCCCGGACAGATCGACGAGCTGCTCGAGGGCACGGACCTGCTGCACGTGGGCTCCATCGGCGCGATGCTCGAACCGGGGGCGGGCGTGGTGCGCCAGGCCCTGGAGCGGGCCCACCGCCACGCGCTGATCACCTACGACCCCAACTGCCGCCCCACCATCATCCCGGACTCCTCCGACGCCCGCGCCCGCGCCGAGCGGATCGTGACGCTGTCCCACGTGGTCAAGGCCTCGGACGAGGACCTGCTGTGGCTCTACCCGCACCGCAGCATCGAGGACTCCGCGCGCGCGTGGCTCGCGGCCGGTCCGCGCCTCGTGGTGGTCACCCGCGGTGCCATGGGCCCCTGGGCGATCAGCCGCGGCACGGGCGAGGCCGGCGTGTCCGTTCCCGCCGCGAAGGTGGCCGTGACGGACACCGTGGGCGCCGGCGACTCCTTCATGGCCGCGCTGCTCTCCGCGCTCGCGGACCGCGAGATCCTGGGGGCCTCCGCCGCCTCCTCCCTGGAGCAGCTGCGCGCGGGCGAGGTCGAGGACCTGCTGCGCTACGCCGCCGCGGCCGCCGGCGTCACGGTCTCCCGCTCCGGCGCGCAGCTGCCCACCCGGGAGGACCTGCCCGCGAACGGCTGAACCGTCCCCGCGGTCAGCCCGCCCTGGGCCACCCCGGTGCGAGGCACCCGGCCCGCGCGGGGTCACGCCGGGGCCACGAGGCGCGGGAACCCGCTGGCCGTGACCGCGGGTTCCCCGACCGCCCCGTGCACCACCGCAGTTCCCGAGACGACGAGAGGACCACCGCCATGTACGACCGTCACCCCTACGCAGACCTGCCCGAGCTGCCCACCTTCACCCTCACCTCCACGGACGTGGCGGAGGGCGAGACCATGAAGACCCCGCAGCTGTCCGGGATCATGGGCGCCGGGGGAGAGGACGTCTCCCCGCAGCTGTCCTGGAGCGGCGCTCCGGAGGGCACCCGCTCCTACGTGGTCACCATGTTCGACCCGGACGCGCCCACCCCCAGCGGGTTCTGGCACTGGTGCCTGTCCAACGTCCCGGCGGACGTCACCGAGCTGGCGACCGGTGCGGCGTCGAACCTCCCGCAGGCGGCGGTGAAGCACCGCAACGACGCCGGGACGGACGAGTTCCTGGGTGCGGCCCCGCCCGAGGGCCACGGCCCGCACCGCTACATCATCTGCGTGACCGCGGTGGACGTGCCCGAGCTCGAGGTGGACGCGGACACCACGCCGGCCGTCGTGAACTTCACCATGTCCTCGCACGCCCTGGGCCGGGCGTTCCTCACCCCGGTCTACGAGGCGAAGTAGGCGGCGGTGGGCCAGCACCCCGGGGCCGGGGACCTGCCACCGGTCCGGCTGATCGCGAGCGACCTGGACGGCACGGTCCTGGGCCACGACTTCCGGTTCCGCCCGCGCAGCCTGGAGGCCATCCAGGCCGCGCGGGACGCCGGGATCCGGGTGGTGTTCGTGACCGGACGCCCCAAGCGGTGGCTGGACCCCCTGCAGGAGCAGCTCGACGACGCCGGCGTGGTGATCTGCTCCAACGGTGCGGTGGTCTACGACCCCGGCACGGACGAGGTCCTGGGGGCCAGCGGCTTCGACGTCGCTGAGGCCCTGCCCGTGATCGAGGACGTCCGCCGCGCCTTCCCGGACTCGCTGTTCGCCGCGGAGACCCTGGAGCGGGTGCACACGGACCACGGCTGGGCCCGCACGGACCGCATGGAGATCGAGGGGATCGTGGAGGCCCCGGTCGCCGAGAGCCTCACTCCCGGCACCGAGGTGCTCAAGCTGCTGGCCAAGCTGGACGGCGCGGACCCGGACCGCTACTTCGAGGGGGTCCGGGAGGTGGTGGCCGGACGGCTCGCGGTCACTCACTCGGTGGCCGCCGCGCCGCTGGTGGAGATGGGGCAGCGCGGGCTGAGCAAGGCGCGGACCCTGGAGCGGTTCGTCGCGGAGCTGGGGATCGCACGCGAGGAGGTCATGGCCTTCGGGGACATGCCCAACGACCTCGAGATGCTCACGTGGGCCGGTCGCGGCTACGCCATGGCGGACGGCCACCCCCGCGTGGTGGCCGCCGTGGAGCGCACCGCCCCGGCCTTCACGGAGGACGGCGTGGCGCGGGTGATCGAGGAGTACCTGGCCCGGGAGCACGTCGGCGGGTCCGCCACGGCCCCCGTGGAGCACGGGCGTGGCTGAGGCGGAGACCTCCCGCGGGGGTCGCCCCGGGCGGCGCCCGGCGGCCCTCGCGCACCGCGGCTTCTCCCTGGACGGCCACGAGAACACGATGGCCGCCTTCCGCGCCGCCGCGGACCTGGGCCTCCTGTGGCTGGAGACGGACGTGCACACCACCCGGGACGGCGTGGTGGTCGCCTTTCACGACCCCTCACTGGAGCGGGTCACGGGCACGGACGGCAACGTCAACGACCTCACGTGGGAGCAGTTGCGCACGCTGCGTGTGGGCGGCGAGCACGGCATCCCCACCCTCGCCGAGCTGCTGCGCGGGCTGCCGGGGGCGCGCCTGAACATCGACGTCAAGGACGAGGCCTCCGTGGCCGCCCTCCCGCGCGTGATTGCGGACGAGGGGGCCGCCGACCGCGTGCGCGTCGCCTCCTTCTCCGAGTCCCGACGACGCCGCACGCTCGCCGCGCTCACCCGCCTCACCGGGCGGCGGGTACAGACCTCCGCCGGGGTGCTCGGCACCGCCGGGTTCCTCGCGGTCGCCGCGGTGGCACCCTGGACGGACCGGCTCTCCCCCCGGATCGCCGCCGCCCTGTGGCGGGGCCACCGGAGGGCGTGGTCCCGCGTGGTGGCGCCCTTCGACACGCTCCAGCTGCCCGAGCGCCACGTCCTGGAGCTGCCCCTGGGTGGGCGGTTCACCGTCCCCGTGGTCACCCCGGGCCTGCTGGGCTTCGCCCACCGGGAGGGGCTGTCCGTGCACGTGTGGACCGTGAACGAGCCCACGGACATGCACCGGCTGCTGGACATGGGCGTGGACGGGATCGTGACCGACCGCGCCGACCTGCTGCGGGACGTGCTCGCGGCCCGGGGGCAGTGGCCGCCGGACCCGCAGGACTGACCGCGCACGCACGGGCCACGCACGCCGCCCTTCCCGCATTCGCGCACCGATCGGGGTACGTTGGACGTGATCGGGGCCACGGCACCCGCAGGGCCACCCACCCTGTGCCGCCCCGTCCGGACGAGTCCAGGGAGGTCACGTGAGCTGCACGCTCCTGAGCCCTGTCCCCGTTTCCGCCCCCCGCACGACCCGGCGGGTCGTTCCCGCCCACACGGTTCCCCGCCCCCGGTGCGCCCCGTCCGCGATCTACCACCGCCGCCTCACCGCCCAGGAACCCCTGCGCGCGCACCGCGTGGTGACCGCGTTCCCCAGCAAGATCCCGTAGCTGCGTTCCCGCCACCCCGCTCTCCGCCGCCCACGTCGCGGCGCAGCGGGCACCCCATGACAGCCGTCCGCCGTTCGTCATGCCCGCGACCACCCTGCCTGCGAGGAACCATGAACCCTGTGCCACCGTCCGCCCGACCCCCCGAGGGGCGCCGCGCCCCCCGCTCCGTTCCCCGGGGAGCGGGGACCGCACCCGCCCGCCCGTTGCGTGCCGGGCTCGACCGGCGCGGGTTCATGGGACTGGGCGCCGCGGCGGCGTCGTTGGCGCTGGCCGGGTGCGCGAGCGGCGCACAGCCCGGGGCAGCCACCGCCCAGGCCACGGGAGAGCCGCAGAACGGCGGGACCCTGCGGATCGGCACCACCGGCGGCGGGGCCTCGGACACCATGGACGCCAACGCGCCGGTGGGCACCGCGGACGGCGGGCGCGTGATGAACCTCTACGACCGCCTGTACGAGTTCGACCCCGACTACAAGCTCACGCCGGGCCTCGCGCACTCGGTGCACTCGGAGGACGGCGGCAGGGCGTGGGTGTTCCACCTGCGCAAGGGGGTGACGTTCCACGACGGGCGCCCGCTGACCTCCCGCGAGGTGGTGCACACGTTCGAGCGCGTGACGGACCCGAAGGACCCCAAGACCGGCGCGGCGGGGCTCGCGCTGCTCCAGCGCTCCGTGGCGGTGGACGAGCACACCGTGCGCTTCGAGCTCTCGGAGCCGGACGCCGTGTTCGTGGACTCCACGGCGCAGAACTCCATGGGGATCGTGCCCCTGGACTACGACCCCAGGAAACCCGTGGGAACGGGGCCGTTCCGCTTCGGGTCCTTCGAACCCGGCCAGCTCACGGTCCTGAAGGCCAACCACGACTACTGGGGCCAGAAGCCCCACCTGGACGAGGTGCAGCTGCTGAACTTCAACGACCAGGACGCCCTGGTGAACGCCCTGCTCTCCACCCAGGTGGACGTGGCCGGGCAGCTGCCCCTGGCCATGATCGACGTGGTCAACACCGACCCCCGCCTGCACACCGTGGTCTCGCAGACCGGCAACTGGCTGCCGTTCACCATGCGCGTGGACACCCCGCCCTTCGACGACGTGCGCGTGCGCCAGGCGTTCCGGCTGGTGGTCAACCGCGAGCAGATGGTGGAGCAGGTCTTCTCCGGCCACGGCACGGTGGGCAACGACATGTACGCGCCCTTCGACACGGGCACCCCCGAGCTGCCGCAGCGCACCCGGGACATCGCCCGGGCCAAGGAGCTGCTCACACAGGCCGGGCACCGGAACGGGCTGGAGGTGGAGCTCGTGACCGCGCCCATCCAGACCGGGGCGGTGGAGGCCGCGCAGGTCTTCGCGGAGCAGGCCTCGGAGGCCGGGATCACCGTGAAGCTGCGCCGCGTGGACGCCACCACGTTCTTCGGGGACGGCTACCTCACCTACCCCTTCGCCCAGGACTTCTGGTACACCCGCAGCTTCCTGCCGCAGAGCGCCCAGGGCTCCCTGCCCAAGGCCCCGTTCAACGAGACCCACTGGGCGGACCCCGAGTTCCTGGCGCTCTACAAGAAGGCCCGCGCCACCCTGGACGAGGGCCAGCGCAACCGGGTGGTGGCGCAGGCGCAGAAGGTGCTCCACGAGAAGGGCGGGTACATCGTCTGGGGGTTCTTCGACCAGGCGGACGCCTACCAGAACTACGTGGGCGGGGCGTTCACGCACCGCTCCGGCATGCCCGTGAGCGGCTTCCAGCTGCGCTCGCTGTGGCTCGCCCAGGAAGGGAAGTGATCGCGTGACCTCCATGATCCTCAGGCGCCTGGGCGTCTCGGTCTTCGTGCTGCTGGCGGTGTCCCTGCTGGTGTTCGTGTTCACCCTGTTGCTGCCCGGAGACCCGGCCCAGGCGATCCTGGGCCAGCAGGCCACCCCGGAGCGGCTGGCCGCGCTGCGGGAGCAGCTGCACCTCAACGACCCCTGGTACACCCGCTACCTCACGTGGCTGGGGGGACTGTTCGTGGGCAACCTGGGGACCTCCGCCGCCACGGGCGGTTCCGTGAACGCGCTGCTCGGCAGCAAGGTCTCCGCGTCCATGGTGCTCATGGCGATCGCAGCGGTGGTCGCCATCCCCGTGGGGCTGCTGCTGGGCACGTGGTCCGCGATGCGGCGGGGCCGTGCCTCGGACCAGGTGCTCACGGGCTTCTCGCTGGTGCTGGCGGCGCTGCCCGAGTTCGTGATCGGCGTGGTGCTCACCACCCTGCTGTCCACCACGGTGTTCACGCTGCTGCCCTCCGTGACCATGGCGGCGCCCGGCACCCACGTGTGGGACCACCCCCTGCAGCTGGTGCTGCCGTCCCTGACGCTGGTGCTCGTGGTGGTGCCGTACATGATCCGCATGACCCGCACCACCATGATCGACGTCCTGGACTCCGGCTACGTGGAGATGGCCCGGCTCAAGGGCCTGCCCGAGCGCCAGGTGATCCTCAAGCACGCCCTGCCGCACGCCATCGGGCCGGTGGCCCAGGTGGTGGCCATGCAGCTCGCGTGGCTCGCCGGGGGCATCGTGGTGGTGGAGTTCCTCTTCCGCTTCCCCGGGCTCGGCCAGGCCATGGTGGACGCCGTGAACAACCGTGACGTGCAGGTGGTCCAGGCGCTGTCCATGATCATCGCCGCGTTCTACGTGCTCGTGAACCTCCTCGCGGACGTGATCGGCATCCTCGCCAACCCCAAGCTGCGGACGGAGTCCCGCTCATGAGCGCACCCCAGACCCCTGGCCGCACGCCGCAGGACACCGGCGGGAGCTCGGCCGCGGGCGACGTCGCCCTGGCCGCCGACCGCGGGCCCGGCACCTCCCCGCAAGCCACCCTGCGACCCGCCCCGCAGGACACAGGGGCCCCGGACTTCGGGCACTCCGCCTCCCGCGGGGACGCCCGACCCGCCTCCTTCGCGCGGCGCGTGCTGGGCCAGCCCGCCGCGAAACTGGGCTTCGTGCTCACCGGGATCGTGCTGCTGCTGGCCGTGCTGGGCCCGTTCGTGGTGCCCGCCTGGACCGGGTACGGCCCCAACTCGTTCGCGGGGAAACCGTTCCAGACCGGTGTCTTCGGCACCGACAACCTGGGCCGTGACGTGGCCTCCCGCTTCCTGGAGGGGGGCTGGCGGCTGCTGCTGTACTCGGCCCTGGCCACGGTGGTGGGTGTGGGCCTCGGCGCGCTGCTGGGCATGCTCGCCGCCTTCCGGGGCGGCTGGCTGGACGCCGTGATCATGCGGGTGGGGGACGTGTTCCTGGCCATCCCCCAGCTCGTGTTCGCGCTGCTCGCGGTGACCGTGCTGGGTCCCAAGGGGTGGGTGCTGGTGCTCGTCATCGGCGTGACGCACGCCCCGCGGGTGGCCCGCGTGATCCGCTCCGCCACCTCCTCCGTGGTTGCGGAGGACTACGTCCTGGCCTCCCAGATGTACGCCGTGCCGCAGTGGAGGATCCTCACCCGGGACGTGGTCCCCAACATCATGGGACCCCTCATGGTGGAGGTGGGGCTGCGCCTGACCTACTCGATCGGCGCGGTGGCCTCCCTGTCCTTCCTGGGCCTGGGCATGCAGCCGCCCACCCCGGACTGGGGGCTCATGATCAACGAGAACCGGATCGCCCTCGCCCTGCAGCCGTGGGGCGTGCTGCTGCCGGTGCTCGCGATCGCCGTGCTCACCGTGGGCACCAACCTCATCGCCGACGCCGTGGCGGGCGCCTCCGCGGGCCGGGTGCGCTCCACGCGGCGCACGAAGGGCCGGGGTGACCGCAACGCCGAGGGCCGGACCGGTCACGCCGGTGCGGCGCCCGCTGACGGCGCTGCGCCAGCACATGATGTGGCGCGTGCAGATGGTGCGGTTCTTGCCACCGGTGCCGCGCCAGCGGACGGTGCGGTGCGTGGGGACGGTTCCGCGGGCGGCGTCGTCCGCGATGGGAACGACGTGGAGAGGCAGTCATGATGCGACGCTCGGAGCAGAAGGCGCGCGAGAAGGTGCGCGGCACCGTGGTGCCCCGCGCCACCGTGGACACCGCCGTGGCCGTGTCCCACCTGGACGTGGGGGTCGCCGGCGGCGGGCTGATCCTGGACGACGTCTCCTTCCGGCTGCGGCCCGGGCGGATCCTCGCCCTCGTGGGGGAGTCCGGCTCCGGAAAGACCACCGCGGCGCTGGCGTGCATGAACCACCTGCGCGCCGGGCTGGAGCTGCGCGGCGGCACCGTGGAGCTGCAGGAAGGCGCGTCCCGCTTCCACCGGGAGGCCGTGGACCTGCTCACCCTCTCCGAGGCGCAGATGCGCCGGCTGCGCGGCGGGACCATCGCGTACGTGCCCCAGGACCCTGCGCTGTCCCTCAACGGGGCGCTGCGCGTGGGCGAGCAGATCGCCGAGGTGCTGCGCGCCCACGAATTCGGCCGCAACGCCCACGAGCGGGACGAGCGCGTGGCGGAGGTGCTCTCCGAGGTGGGACTGCCGAGTGACCGCGCCTACCAGCGGCGGTTCCCGCACCAGCTCTCGGGCGGGCAGCAGCAGCGCATCGGGATTGCCATGGCGTTCGCGTGCCGCCCCGCGGTGATCATCCTGGACGAGCCCACCACGGGCCTGGACGTGGCCACCCAGGACCTGGTGCTCAAGACCGTCTACGAGCTGACCACCCGGCACGACGTCGCCGGGCTCTACATCACCCACGACCTCGCCGTGGTGGCGCGCGTGGCGGACGACGTGGCGGTCATGCTCCACGGCGCCGTCGTGGAGCACGGCCCCGCCGAGCGCGTGCTGCGCCACCCTGAGCACCCCTACACGCGCGCCCTGCTGGAAGCCGTGCCGGACCTGCGCGGCGCGCGGGACATGGGCGGCGGGCCCGCCGTGAGCCCGGTGGCCGCCGTGCGCGCCCCCTGGGACGACGGCCGCCCGGGTGCGGTGACGCGCGAGCGGGAGGTGGGCGGCAGCGTCGTCCCCGAGGGGCGTGGACAGGCCGTGGTGAGTGTGCGCGGGCTGCGGATGGCGTACGGTTCCGCGGTGATCCTGGACGGCATCGACCTGGACCTGCCCGCCGGGCAGACCACCATGCTGCTGGGGGAGTCCGGCTCCGGGAAGACCACCCTCTCGCGCAGCGTGGCCGGACTCAACGACGGCTACACCGGGGACGTGCTGCTGGACGGGCAGGTGCTCGCGCCCAGCACGCGGCGGCGGAGCAACGAGCAGCGGCGGCGGATCCAGTACGTGTTCCAGTCGCCGTTCTCGTCCCTGAACCCGCGGCGCAGCATCGGCGACTCGCTGCAGGTGCCGCTGGAGATGACCGGCGGGATGTCCCGCGCGCAGCGGCGCGCCGCCGTGGCGGACGCGCTGGACGCGGTGCGGCTGGGGCGCAGCTACATCGACCGCCGCCCCGGGGAGCTCTCCGGCGGTGAGCGCCAGCGCGCGGCCGTGGCGCGGGCCCTCGTGAACGCACCCTCCCTGCTGATCTGCGACGAGATCACCTCCGCGCTGGACGTCTCCGTGCAGGCGTCCGTGATCGAGCTGCTGCGGGAGCTGCAGCACGAACGCGGTCTGGCCATGCTGTTCGTGACCCACAACATCGCACTCGCCCGGCACATCTCCCACACCCTCGCGGTGCTGGAGAAGGGGAAGCTGGTGGAGTACGGCCCCACGGACACCGTGCTGCGCCACCCGCGGCACGACTACACGCGGTCACTGCTGGAGCACGTGCCCACGCTGGAGGAGGCGGGATGAGGCAGTCCTCGGTCCGTGGGTGAGGAGGGGGTTCTGACCGGGTTTTGTCCTGGTCTGCGGTGAGAACCTCTCCTGACGCGTGGCAGAGGGGCGGACGTGCCCGGCCTCGTGCCCCTAGCCCGGACCGCTGCCCGTCCGCTGCGCCTCCGTCATGAGTTCCGCCGCGAGGCCCTGCGTTCTGCGGGGGCCGTGCCACACGGCGTGCAGCTCGCGGCGCAGGTCCAGAACGGTGGGGACCCTCACCAGGGTTCCGGCGGCCAGGGCGTCGTCCACCGCGAGCCGGCTGAGCACTGCTGGGGCGGACCCCGCCTGCACGCTGACCCGCACTGCGGCGTTGCTGGGCATCTCCAGCAGCGACTGCGCGGGTCGGCCCAGGGCATCGTCCAGCGCCATGCGAGTCCCGGACCCGGCCTCACGGGTGATGAGCTGGGTGGCCGCGAGCTCGGCTGTGCTCACGGGATCCTGCCGGGAGGCCCACGGATGCTGCGGGTGGACCACGAGCACCAGCTCGTCCCGGGCCACCACCGCGCGGTGCACCCCGGACGGAGGTTTCGGGCTCTCGACGAAGCCCACGTCCGCGGCGCCGTGCAGGATGTCCTGCACCACCTCGTGGGAGTTATGCACGGTCACCTGCACCCGGGAGTCCGGGAAGACGGAACGGAGTCCTGCGAGCCACCGGGGGAGCAGGTGCTCGGCCACGGTCTGGCTTGCGGAGACCCGCAGGGACAGTGTTCCGGACGCGTCCTGTCCGAGGAGGGCGGCGCCGTCGACGAGCCGACGTGCGGCCGTGACCACCGACCGTGCCCAGTCCGTGACGAGCAGTCCGGCCGGGGTGAGGGTGGAGCCGCGGGTGGAGCGTTGCAGGAGAGGCGCGCCCAGGGAACGCTCCAGCCGGGCCACGGACCGGCTGGCGTTGGGTTGCGCCATCTCCACCGCGCGGGCGCCGGCGGCCAGGCTGCCGTGGTCCGCCACGGCCACGAGCAGCTCGAGCGCGGCGAGGTCGGGCCAGTGAGACATATCCGCAAGATATACCCAGCATGTGAAACCACGGGCTACCGGCGGGGAGATGACGAGCGAGACCCTGGATCCATGAGCCACACTGCCGCGCCACTGCCGGAACCGGACCGCACCGCAGAACCCGCCGTCACCCTCCACGACCGGGCAACCCACGCGGCCGTGGGTCTGTCAGACCGCGCGGCCGGAGCCCCCGGAAACCGTGCCGCCACCGTCCCCACCGGGGGAGCAGCGGGCGCGCGGCAGCCCGCACGCCCCAGCTCCGCGCCGCTGCCCCCGCCGGGTCCGCAGTGGTACGGCTCCCTCATGGGCACGGGCATCCTGGCCACTCTCGTGCAGACCCTCGGGGAGGACCTTCCCGGTGGCACAACGCTTGCGGTGGCTCTGCTGCTGGTCGCCTGGTGCACATTCCTGGGCCTGACCACGGCCTTCGCCCTGCGGATCGTGCGCCGCCCCGGTGTGCTGGCGGACACCATCCGCGACCTCCCCGTGCTGGCCACGTGGGGCATGGTGTCCATGGGCATCCTCTCCCTGGGCTCGGCAACCGCCACCGTGGTTCCCGCCCACTGGCCCGCGCTGGCATCCGCGGCGTGGGCCGTGGACGGCGTGCTGTGGAGCGTGGGCACCGTGCTGGGCGTGCTGACGGCCCTCGGCTTCGCCACCCGGCTGATCGGCCGGGAGGTGGGCTCACCCACCACCACGTGGGGCCTGCCCATCGTGCCGCCCATGGTCTCCGCCACCACTGGCGCCGCCCTGGTGCCCCACCTGACCACCCGCCACGACCAGCTGCTCCTCGAGATCGCGGCGGTCGCGTGCTTCTTCCTCGCCCTCGTGCTGGGGCTCGTGGTCTTCACGGTGGCCTACCACCACCACTGGCGCGTGGCCCCGCTGCCGCTGGCGGCCGCCACCAGCGCGTGGATTCCCCTGGGCGTGGTGGGCCAGTCCACCGCCGCGGCCCAGGTGCTCGCCGTCCAGGCCCAGCGCTTCGTGCTCCCGGAGGACGCCGGGACGCTCACCCAGGTGGCCAACGGCTACGGCGTCGTCGTGCTCTCGTGCGGCATCCCCCTGGCAGTGTGGGCCACGGCCATGACGGTGCGCGGCTTCCGCGGCGGCATGGCCTACTCGCCGGGCTGGTGGGCGCTCACGTTCCCCATCGGCACCGTGTGCCTGGGGCTGCACGGTCTGGAGAGCGGCACGAGGGTCCGCGCGTTCGGTCTGGCGTCCGACGCCGTGTGCCTGGTCCTGCTCGGCACCTGGACCCTCTGCGCCGTCGCCACGGCCCGATCCGTGCGTGCTCACGCCTCCCACCCCGCCCGCTGGCTAGCATGGGAGTCATGAAGGCTACTGAAGAATCGTTCGTCCGGGCCGAGATCCAGGGCCACACCGGGCTGCTGACCCTCACCCGTGACAAGGCGCTGAACGCGCTGAACCGGAGCATGTACCACCAGCTCGTGAACGCCCTGCAGATGTGGCGGGACGATCCCGCGATCACTGAGGTGGTCCTGCGCTCCGACCTGCCCAAGGCGCTGTGCGCGGGCGGGGACATCAAGGAGGTGCGGACCGCGGCGCTGGCGGGTCACGAGGACGAGATCCGGGACGCGTTCGGCACCGAGTACTCCATGAACGCGATCATCGCCCGCTACCCCAAGCCGTACGTGGCCATGATGAACGGCATCGTGATGGGCGGTGGCATGGGCCTCTCGGTCCACGGCTCCCACCGGGTCGTCACGGAGACCACGCAGCTGGCCATGCCGGAGACGGCCATCGGGTTCTTCACGGACGTGGGGGCCAGCTTCTTCCTGCCGCGCGTCACCCGCGGTGCCGGGGCCGGCATCGACGACGACGCCGCGCGGCGTGAGTCCCTCGCCGTCGCCCGGTACCTCGGGCTGGGTGGGGTGCGGATCACCGGTGCGGACGCCATCGCCCTGGGCCTGGCGGACACGTACATCGACTCGTCGGACGCGGACGCGTTCGTGGACGCCGTTCTCGCGGACGGGGTGGACGCCGCGGTGCAGCGCTTCGCCCGGGAGGCCCCCGAGTCCGAGGTGCTGGGCCGCTGGGACGAGATCGTGGCGACCTACTCCGGGAACACCCTGGAGCAGGTCATGGAGTCCGCCGGATCCGAGCTGGAGGGCATGAGCCCCACGTCCCTGGCGCGCGTCTTCGAGCTGCTGGACAGGGGCGCGGAGGACGACGACGTGGTGTCCTGCCTGGAGCGCGAGCTGCGCATGGCGGAGGACACCGCCGTGGGCCACGACTTCATCGAGGGCGTGCGCGCAGTGATGGTGGACAAGGACAAGGATCCGCACTGGGACCCGGAGACCGTGGCGGAGGTGGACCAGGACCGCATCCGCGCCGTGGCGGACCAGAAGTCCGAGCTGCCCATCCGGGTCTGACACGGACCCCCTCCGCCCGGGAGTGCCGACGCCCCGCACACGAGAAGGTGTGCGGGGCGTCGTCGTCGTCCGGAAGGGGCGCCGGGTCAGCCCAGGGGTGAGGGGCTCTGGGAGGTGTCCGGGTCCAGCGGGTCCGAGCCCACCGAGCCGCGGGCGCGCGCAATGGTGGCCATGAGGTGGTAGACCACCAGGGTGGCGGCGGTGCCCAGGGCGATGCCCGCGAAGTCCAGCCCGGCGAAGGACCACGTGTAGTTGCCGATGCCCACGATCATGGCGATCGCGGCGGTGGTGAGGTTGACCGGGTTGGAGAAGTCCACGCGGTTCTGCACCCAGATGCGCACGCCCAGCATGCCGATCATGCCGTAGAGCACGGTGGCCGCCCCGCCCAGGACGCCCTGGGGGACGGTGGCCACGGCGGCCCCGAAGACCGGGGTCACGCTCAGCAGCACGGCCACGAGCGCCGCCACCCAGTACGCCGCGGTGGAGTAGACGCGGGTGGCGGCCATGACGCCGATGTTCTCCGCGTACGTGGTGGTGCCGGAGCCGCCGCCGGAGCCGGCGATCATGGTGGCCAGCCCGTCGGACATGATGGCGCGGCCGGTGTAGGGGTCCAGGTCGTCGCCGGTCATCAGGGCCACGGACTTCACGTGCCCGATGTTCTCCGCCACGAGCACCAGGATCACGGGGATGAACAGCCCGGCCAGGCTCAGGTGGAACTCGGGGGTGTGGAACTGCGGCAGCCCGAACAGCCCCTGCTGCTCCCACGCCGCGCGGATGCTGGTGAAGTCCACCTCCCCGCGCACCACGGCGGTGAGGTAGCCGATCACCACGCCCAGCAGGATGGACAGCCGCCCCAGGATCCCGCGGAACAGCACCGAGACCAGCACGATGGAGCCCAGGGTCACCAGCGCGGTGACGGGCGCGGCCGTGAAGTTCTCCTTGGCGGAGGGCGCCAGGTTGAACCCGATCAGCGCCACGATGGTGCCGGTCACCGCGGGCGGCATGAGCGTCTGCAGCCATCCCGTGCCCGCCACCTGCACGACGACGCCGATCAGGAACAGCGCGGCACCCGCCATCACCACCCCGCCCAGCGCGCCCCCGGGCCCGTACTGGCTCACGGAGGCGGTGATGGGCGCAATGAACGCGAACGAGGACCCCAGGTAGCTCGGCACCCTCCCGGCCGTGAGCACCAGGAACAGGATGGTGCCGATCCCGGAGAAGAACAGGGTGGTGGCCGGCGGGAAGCCCGTGAGCAGGGGCACCAGGAACGTGGCGCCGAACATGGCCACCACGTGCTGCGCGCCGATCGAGATGGTCCGCGGCCACGCCAGGCGCTCGCGCGGCGTCACCACGTCCCCGGGCGCCACGTGCCGGCCGTCCCCGTGCAGCCGCCAGTCCAGGCCCAGCCGTTCGACGACGCCGCCGCGCCGGTTCCCGGCGTGGGGATCCTGCTGCTTCCCACCTGGTGGCGGGGTGTGTGAAGGGGAAACCGGGGTGCTCATGGGTGCTCCTTGTCCTGGGCGACCCGGAGGTGCCGCCCCCGGAATTCTAGTGCGCCGGGCCCTTCCGAGGACCCGTGGTCGTTCTCCCTCCCGGGGCTTGAAGCACTGCTACGGACGAGTAACCTGCGTTCCGGGGGCCACGCCCGTGGTCTCCGGACTCGCAGGGGAGTGGGAACACATCATGGCTGAACTGAGCAGAGTGACCGTCGTCGGATCCGGGGTGCTCGGATCGCAGATCGCGTTCCAGGCCGCGTACTTCGGCAGGACCGTCACCGTCTACGACATCAGCGACGAGATCATCGCCAGGCTGCCCGCCAAGTGGGAACGGCTCTCCGGTTTCTACGCCCGGGACATGGCGGCCACCCCGCAGCAGCTGGAGCAGGCCGTGGCTCGGCTGAGCGCCACCACGGACCTGGCAGCAGCACTCACGGACGCGGACATCGTGATCGAGGCCGTTCCGGAGAACCTGGAGCTGAAGAAGAAGGTGTGGGCGCAGATCGGTGCGGCGGCGCCGTCGTCCGCCCTGCTGTGCACCAACTCGTCCACGCTGCTGCCCAGCGACATCGCCGGGGCCACGGGCCACCCGGAACGGTTCCTGGCCCTGCACTTCGCCAACGAGGTGTGGCGCAACAACACTGGCGAGGTCATGGGCCACGCGGGCACGGACCCCGCCGCGGTGGCGGCCGTGCTGGCGTTCGCGGCGGAGATCGGCATGGTGCCCGTCCACGTGAAGAAGGAGCAGGCCGGGTACATCCTCAACACCCTCCTGGTCCCGTTCCTCAGCGCCGCCGCACACCTGTGGGTCAACGACATCGCCCAGACCGAGGAGATCGACAGGACCTGGCGCACCGCCACCGGCTCGCCCCTGGGCCCCTTCCAGATCCTGGACCACGTGGGCATGGAGACCTTCTACCAGGTCAACCTCAACGCGGGAACCCCGGAGGCGACGCGGGTGGCCGAGCGGGTCAAGGCCGAGTACATCGACAGGGGCTACATGGGCCGGGACACGGGGAGGGGCTTCTACACGTACGAGTGAGGGGGGGATGCGGCGGGGCGCCCGGCCCGGGGTTTGCCGCAAAAACTGAGCAGATGCGGATTTCAGCGGCGGATGTGGCACCTGCTCCGTTGTTGCAGGCGCCTGCCAGGCGTATCGCCCCCACGCCGCCACCTCCCAGTCCCGATGGCCGCGGGGTGCGTCCCTGGGGGAAGATGAACCCATGCCCAACCACCCACGGCGCCGCACGCGGCGGATCCAGGCCCTCCGCGACGACCTGCTGCAGCGGGGCCTGCCCCTGGTGCTGGAACCCCGCGACCGGTTCCAGGGAGTGGTCCCCCGCAGCGCCCCCGCGCTCTTCGGGGTGCTCATCCTGCTGGTGGGGCTGATCCAGTTCGGCCGGGGCGTGGAGGACGTCACGGAGGACGAGCTCGCGGGCCTGAGCCAGGACCAGGCGGTGGCGGCCGGCACGGGGCTGCTGATCATGGTGTGCTTCCCCGTGGGGTGGTGGCTGCTGCGGGTGATCCTGCGGCACGTGAGCAGCCGGGTGGCATCGGTGGTCGGTGTGGTGGTCGTGGTGGCGCTGCTCGTTCTCCCGTGGCTGCCGGTCAGTGGGCTGGAGCTCAGCGTCGTGGACGTCCTGCTCATCCTGGCGGTGATCCTCCTGGCCACCTACGGGGGTGTGGGCTCGGTGCTCGCGTGGGCCTCCCGGCGTGCGGCGCGGGAGATGAACCACGTGGGGTCCATGGTGGGCCGGGTGCTGCCCATCCTGATGCTCGCGCTGCTGTTCTCCTTCTTCAACGCGGAGATCTGGCAGGTGGTGGCCCAGCTGTCCATGGCCCGCACCTGGGTGATCGTGGGAGTCATGGGGGCGCTGGGCGTCGCCCTGGCCATCCTCAACGCCCGGGACGAGATCGCGCGGATCGTCCGCAGCTACGACGTCCACGGCGGCGGGCCCGACCTGAGCCCCCCGGAGCGCGCGAACATCACCACCATGTGCGTGCTGATCAGCCTGATCCAGGTGCTGCTGCTGGGCGTGGTGGTCTTCGTGTTCTACGTGGTCTTCGGGGTGCTGTCCGTCTCCAAGGTCACCGCGACCCAGTGGATCGGCAGTCCGCCCGCCGAGTTCACCGGGGTGCTCTCCGGACTGCCCGTGTCCCTGCCGCTCGTGCAGGTGTGCATGGTGCTGGCCGCGTTCAGCGCCCTGAACTTCATCGTGAGCATCGGCACCGACCCCACCTACCGCACCACGTTCCTGGAGCCCGCGCTCGCGGAGGTCCGCCAGGGCCTGGAGGTCCGCGACGAGTACGTCGGCCTCCGCCGCGGCGGCGCCCCGCAGGACCACGGCGCCCCGTGGGACCGCGGCGCCGCCGGTGGCACGGCCCACGACGCCGCCCAGTCCACCCCGCGCGCCTGACACCCCCGCTACCCTGAACCCGTGCACCCCGCCGAGCTCACGTCCTCCACCCAGGACTACCTCAAGACCATCTGGCGCCTGGGCGAGTGGGAGCCGGAGCGGGTCACGACCACGTCCCTCGCCGCCCGCATGGGCCTCGCGCCGTCCACGGTGTCCGAGGCGCTGAAGAAGCTGACCGCACAGGGCCTGGTGTCCCGCCCGGCCTACGGGGTGGTGGAGCTCACCGCGCAGGGCCGGGACGCGGCCGTGCACATGGTCCGCCGTCACCGGCTCCTGGAGATGTTCCTGGCCACCGAGCTCGGCTACCCGTGGGACGAGGTCCACGACGAGGCCGAGGTGCTGGAGCACGCCGTCACGGACCGGTTCATCGACAGCCTCGACGCCAAGCTCGGCCACCCCGGCACGGATCCCCACGGGGACGTGATCCCGTCCCCCAACGGGACGATCACCCCTCCGGATGCGCTTCCCCTCACGGATGTCCCGGCGCCCTCGCTGGTGCGGGTGACCCGTGTCTCCGACGCTGATCCGGAGACCCTGCGGCTGCTCGGGCGGTACGGCATTGGGCCGGGGTCGCTGCTCCGGGTGCTGCCGAACTCCCGTGCTCGCGGCGCGGTGCGGGTGCGTCCGGAGGCCGACGACGCCGCGTCGCCCCCCGGCGCGGAAGAGCCCTCGCGGGACTCACCCGGGCGAGAGCCCGCCGTGCCCGGCCGCAGGCACCGGGAACCGGCCGAGGACGGTGTGGAGCTGAACATCCTGGTGGCGGAGGCCGTGCGGGTGCACCGCGTGGCCCGCGCCACGTGAGAGCGGGGCGGTGTCAGTTCTGCTGCGCCGTGCCGCCGCGCGCGGCGCGCACCCTCTCCTGGACGACCGTGCGGACCCGTGACCGTGCGGTGGACGCGGTGTCCCGCGCGGTGCGCAGCGCCCGGTACGCGTTGTAGCGCGGCAGGGAGACCGGCACGTCCCACGTGCCGCCCAGGGCCACGTCCGCACCTCCGAAGGAGCGCTTGAACGCGCTGAACCCGGTCCAGGGGTGCTCGGGCTCGTTGGGAGGGGCGATGCCGAAGAGGTCCGCCACGGCGAGGCCCCGCTCGGCGGCGTCGAGCATGGCCTGCGCGATCAGCGGCTGGTTGGGGCGCAGCTTGCGCACAGCCGCATCCATGCCGGAGTGCGCGAAGATGCGCGTGGTGGGGGAGTCGTAGGTGAGCAGGGCACTGACCACGGTGCCGTCCACCGTGCTCGTGTACGCGGTGCAGTTCTCGGTGGGACCCAGAGCCCGGGCGGCGGCGCGCAGGTAGTCGCCGGAGTGGGCCGTGAAGCCGTTGCGGCCCGCGGTGCGGTGCAGCAGCTCCACCACGGACTCCGCGGCGTCCGCGCGGTGCGAGGAGGCGATGGTGATGCCCTTGTCCCGGTGCCGCCGCCACAGGTTGCGGTTGGTGCCCGTCATGGCCTTGAGGATCTCCTCCGGGGGACGCGTGAGATCCACCCAGCGTGTGAAGGCCGGCTGGATGTCCCGCGGTGCGGACCGCGCGCCGAGGGATCGCAGTCCGGCGGACAGGGACGCCGCGGTGGCGTTCTGCCGCCGCACGGTGTCCGAGAACGTGGCGCCGAGCCGCGGTGGGCACTGCGGCTCCACGCGCAACCAGGAGATCCCGTGCTCCCGGGCCGCCGAGCCGAGGGAGGACAGCGCCTCTGGAAGCGCGGACGGGTGCTCCAGCACCGGGCCGTACGGCGCGTACCAGATCGGGCCCACGGCGGTGCGCTCCTCGACCACGAGAGCCTGCCAGCCCGCGCCGTCCCGTCTGAGCACGGTGCGTCCGAGGCTTCTCTGGAACTCCTGCCACGCGGCGGACTGCAGGATGCTCGCCGGTCCCAGGAGGGGTGAAGAGGCTGAGCCGGGGAGGGGGGCGGCGGCGGGGGTGGCCGGTCGGATCATGTGGGGGAATCGTGTCCTAGGTCAGATGCGCCGGGAGCAGCGGTGGTCGCGGCGCGCGTGGGACTCACACTAGCCGCATTCCCGGTGCTGGCGGGAGGGCGAGTGCCCCTGTGGTGCGGCTCTTCCTGCTCTCGCCGGGAGCGGTGGTGTCCGGGGAATGTCCTACCCTTGAACAACGGGTGAACGGCACGTTGCGTCCCGCGTTCCGAGGCGGCCACGAGCCCCGCGGGAACCGACGGCGCCCGCCGGTCCCACTCCCTGAGACGAAACACGAGGTGAGCGATGTCCGGGCAGACTGCGCGCGCAATCCGTCGGTTCGCACTGCTGCTGACCAGGAGTGCGAGCTGCCTGCTGGTGTGGGCCGGGCTGGTCCTGCTCGCGGCAGCGGCGGTGATCCGGCACTACTGGGGGCCGATCTCCGTGGGGCAGATGAAGCTGAACCTGGTCTCCGTGCAGACGGACGGCGGAGGCGGTTCCATCGTGTGGGTGGCGGTCCTCGCCATCGGCGTGCTGCCCGTCCTGGTCACCGGGGCGCTCGCCGCGGGCCTGCACGTCTGGCGGCGCCGCTCCCCGACGTGGCGCCTCTCCCGGCGCTCCCGCGCGGTTGCCCGTTCGGTCTCGGCCCTCGCCGTGGCCGCGGTGGTCGTCAGCGGCTCGGCCACCTTCGCCTCCGCCGTGGGGCTCAAGCAGTACGTGAAGGCGGCGAGGTCCACCTCGGACATCGGCGACTACTACGCGGACCCGACCCCCACCAGCACCGCGGACAGGCGGAACGTCGTGGTGATCTACCTGGAGTCCGGTGAGCAGACCCTCGCGGACGACCAGCTCTTCGAGAAAAACGCCTTCGCGCCCCTGGAGCAGGTCACCCCCGCCTCCGAGGGGTGGCGCAGCGTGGACGACCTCCAGCAGTACCAGGGCGGCGGGTGGACCATGGCGGGGATCGTCTCCACGCAGTGCGGCATCCCCCTGAAGGGTTCCGGCGCCGCGGGCGCCGAGAACGACATCGGCGGCGGCATGGGCGAGTACCTGGGCGGTGTCACGTGCTTCGGGGACGTGCTGCGGGAGCAGGGGTACAAGAACGTCTTCCTGGGCGGGGCCAACTCCTCCTTCGCCGCCAAGGACGTGTTCCTGCGCACCCACGGCTACACCGAGGACAAGGGGCTGCAGGACTGGCGGGCCGCCGGTGAGGACCCGAAGAACTTCCGCGGGGACTGGGGGCTGAGCGACGAGCGCCTGATGGCCCACGCCGAGGACGAGGTGGACCGCCTGCACGCGGACGCCGAGCGCACCGGGCAGCCGTTCAACCTGTCCATGCTCACGCTGGACACCCATGAACCCGTGCACGTCTACGACTCGTGCCACGTGGACACCCGGAACGAGGTCACCTCCGTCTTCGCGTGCTCCATGACCCAGGTGGCCGGTTTCGTGCAGCACATGAAGGACCGGGGCTACCTGGAGGACACCTCGGTGGTGGTCATGGGCGACCACCTCAAGCACATGAGCGCCGGGGACGCCTTCCACGAGCAGCTGGACGACAACCCGGACCGTTCCATCTTCAACCGCATCTGGATCCCGGGCGAGACGGGCCGCACCCCGGTGCGCGGCGACTCCAACCAGCTGGACATGTACCCCACCCTGCTCGAGGCCGCCGGTCTGCCCGTGGCCGACGGCCGCGCGGGGCTGGGCGTCTCCGTCCGCCGTCCGGACCTTCCCGAGGGGGCGGCCCAGTCACTGGATCCGGGGGCCTACAGCGAGCTGCTCAACTCCCTCTCGCCGCGGTTCTACTCCCGCGCGTGGGGCCCGTCCGCCACCGGCAGCTGAGCGGGAACTGACCGCGGCGGCGTCGTGGGCGCTCAGAAGTCGTGCGAGGCCTCGGGTGCGCGGTTCGGGGACAGGCGCTGCAGGTGCACGCGGCGGGTGATGCGGATGCTCGGGCGCACGAGCATGAGCGCACTGCCCACCACGAAGAGCCACGTGCCCGCGTACACGGTGTCCTCGTGGAAGAAGAGGAACGAGCCGGCCAGGAAGATCAGCCCGATCAGGATGTCGTTGGCGATCGAGAGCGTCTCGTAGCGCCCCCGGATGATCAGCTCGTGGTGTCCGGCGTGCACCTCCACGGGCCGGTCGGCACGGCTCCGGGCTCCGGAGGGGTTCCCGGGTCCGCGGGAGGCGGGGGAGGTCCCACCGGCCTCGGTCGGATCGGCGGGGCCGTGGTGGGTGTCGGCGGGAACGTGGGGCGAGGGGGACACGGGGGTCCTTTCGTGGAGCGGGCGGTTGTGCCTGGACGGCGCGGACAGGCCGGCGGGATGCACGCGCAGTGTCTCCCACCGGCCGTTCAGGCTACCGAAAGCCCTGGGCGCTCAGCACCGTGCCGTCGTGTCCCGTGCACACGGAAGGGGGCCGCCGCATGGGACGGGACGAACCCGCGCCGCACGGCGACCCCCGCACTCTCGAGCCCCCCGCGGACGGTGGCGGCGGGGCAGGTGCGTCAGCCGATGACCGAGTCCACGAGCGCCTTGGCCTCGCGCTGGACCTGCTTGAGGTGCTCCGCACCCTTGAAGGACTCGGCGTAGATCTTGTAGACGTCCTCGGTGCCGGAGGGGCGCGCGGCGAACCACGCGTTCTCGGTGGTGACCTTCAGCCCGCCCACGGGGGCGCCGTTGCCGGGGGCCTCGGTGAGCTTGGCGGTGATGGGCTCACCGGCCAGCGTGTCCGCCGTGACCTGGTCCGCGGAGAGCTTCTTCAGGGCGGCCTTCTGCTCGCGGTTCGCGGGGGCGTCGATGCGCTCGTACACGGGGCCCCCGAACTGCTCGGTGAGCTCCCGGTACCGCTGGGACGGGGTCTTGCCCGTGGTGGCGGTGATCTCCGCCGCCAGCAGCGCGAGGATGATGCCGTCCTTGTCCGTGGTCCAGACCGACCCGTCCCTGCGCAGGAACGAGGCGCCCGCGGACTCCTCGCCGCCGAAGCCGATCGAGCCGTCCAGCAGGCCGGGGACGAACCACTTGAAGCCCACGGGGACCTCGTCCAGGCGCCGCCCCAGGGACTGCGCCACGCGGTCGATGATCGAGGAGGACACCAGGGTCTTGCCCACTCCCGCGTCCGCCCGCCAGCCGTCGCGCGTGCGGTAGAGGTAGTCGATGGCCACCGCGAGGTAGTGGTTGGGGTTCATCAGCCCGCCGTCCGGGGTGACGATGCCGTGCCGGTCGCTGTCGGCGTCGTTGCCGGTGGCGATGTCGTACGTCGAGCGGTTGCCGATCAGCGAGGCCATGGCGTACTGCGAGGAGCAGTCCATGCGGATCTTCTCGTCCCAGTCCAGGGTCATGAACGCCCACTGCGGGTCCACCGTGCGGTTCACCACCTCCAGGTTCAGCCCGAACCGCCCGGCGATCTCCTCCCAGTACGCCACGGACGCCGAGCCCATGGGGTCCGCGCCGATGTGCACACCGGCGTCCCTGATGGCGTCCAGGTCGATGATCTCCGGCAGGGCGGAGACGTAGCTGTCCAGGAAGTCGAACGTGCCGGTGGTCTCCGCGGCCCGCGCCTCGTCCAGCCCGATCTGCCGCACCCCGTCCAGGCCGGCCGCGATGAGCTCGTTCGCACGGGTGGCGATCCACTCGGTGGCGTCCGTGTCCGCGGGGCCGCCGTGCGGGGGGTTGTACTTGAAGCCGCCGTCCGTGGGCGGGTTGTGGGACGGGGTGATCACGATCCCGTCCGCGCGGTCCGTGGGCTCGGAGGCGTTGTACGTGAGGATCGCGTGGGACAGCGCCGGGGTGGGGGTGTAGCCGTTCCGGGAGTCCAGCAGGGTGCGCACGCCGTTGGCCGCGAGCACACGCAGGGCGGTGTCCTGCGCGGGCCCGGACAGCGCGTGCGTGTCCCGGCCCATGAACAGCGGGCCGGTGATCCCCTGCCCGGCGCGGTACTCCACGATCGCCTGGGTGATCGCGGCGATGTGCGCCTCGTTGAAGGAGGTCTTCAGGGACGAGCCGCGGTGTCCCGAGGTGCCGAACACCACGCGCTGGTCCGGGTTGGCCACGTCCGGCACGCGGTCGGTGTACGCCGCCAGGAGCTGGTCGAGGTCCACGAGGTCACTGGGTTGGGCAACGGTGCCCGCACGATTGGTCATGGCCCCAACCTAGTCCCGTTCCCCCCGCCTCGTCAGGCGCCGGTGCGTGCGGGTCCCGGTGTGACGACGCCGCCGCGGGGCGCCCGGACCGGGCACGTCGCCCTCCGTGCCGCTCGCGGCGCGCCCGGGGGCGTCACGCCACGAGGCGGGCGTGCGGTGTGGTGGGCGGGTCCAGCTGGGCGGCCAGCGCGAGCAGCGCGGCCTCCGCGGAGGGTGCCCCGATCAGCTGCACGCCCATGGGGACCGGGCCGGGGTAGTCCCCCGGGCCGGGAGTCACCCAGGTGGTGGGCACCGTGACGGCGGGCAGCCCGGCCACGTTCACCACGGAGGTCCACGGCGTGTACTGGCACTGGCGCGTGTAGTCCTGGTCCGCACCGGCGGGATCCGCGATGTCGAAGCCCTCGTGGAACCAGCCCACGGGCCGTGGCGGCATGGCCAGGGCGGGGGTGAGGACCATGTCGAAGCGGGAGAACTGACGGAGCAGGTCCGCCTCGATCCCGCGCAGCACGGCGAAGGCGTCCGCGAGCTCCACGGCGCCACGGGCCAGGGCGCGCTCGCGGAACGTGCGGGCCAGTCCGGTCAGCAGCGGCTCCCGCCCCTCCAGGGGCAGCTGACCCACGGCGGTGGTCCACAGCCGGGAGAAGGCCTCCGGATAGGCGGGGTCGTAGTGGAGCTGCGCATTCTCCACCGTGTGGCCGAGGGCCGTCAGCTGCCGGACTCCCGCGTCCAGGGCGGCGCGGGCCTCCGGGGACACCGTGATCTCGTGCGTCTCGTCGAAGGGGGAGGCCGTGCTGACGCCGATCCGCAGCGGGCGCCCATCCCACGGCGGGTCCCCGGCGAGCGCGCGGCGCACCGACTCCTGGAAGGACGGTTCCGCAACGGCGGTGACCGGACGGTGGATTCTCTCGTGACCGGGCGTACGGCACAGCACGTCCATGAGCAGGGCGGCGTCCTCGGCGGTGCGGGCGAGGGGACCGTTGACCGCCAGCTGCCCGATGTTCGACATGGCGTCGCTGCTCGGCACCCGCCCCCGGTTGGGTTTGAGCCCGATCAGCCCGCAGGCCGCCGCAGGAATGCGGATGGAACCCCCGCCGTCCGAGCCGATGGCCCCGGGGAGGATCCCCGCCGCCACGGCCGCCGCCTGCCCTCCCGAGGAGCCGCCGGGGGAGCAGTCCAGCGCGAACGGGTTCCGGGCGGCCGGAAGCATGCGGTTCTCGGAATAGGAGTTCAGCAGGAACTCGGGCACCTGGGTCTTGCCCAGCACCACGGCGCCGCTCTCCTGAAGGGTGGCCGCGAGCTCGTCGGAGCGCTCGGCGGGCGGTACCCTCCCGGTCTCGTCCAGGGAGGTCAGGGAGCCCCAGGTGGTGGGCATCCCGGCGACGTCGTGCCCGTCCTTCAGCGCGGTGGGAACACCCAGCAGGGCGGGCAGGGTCGTCCCGCCCCGTCGCAGCAGGTCCTCGCGCCGTGCGTCCGCGGCACGGGCGGCGGTCAGCGCGTCCTCGCGGGCCACGTGCACGAACGCCCCGAGGTGCTCGTTCAGGGCGTCGATCCGGTCCAGCGCCCGCAGGGTGAGCTGCTCGCTGGTGACCTCCCCGGCGTGCAGGGCCGCCACGGTCCCGGTGAGGGTGGGGAAGTGTTCCATGCGTCCCTTTCGGATCGTGCCCCGGCGGGGCCGGTCAGGAGGTGGCGGCGGGGGTGGCCCGCGCGGGACCGGTGGCCGCGCGGCGTCGCAGGTTGCGGCGCACGAGCGGCCAGAAGACCGCGAGCACGGCCACGGCCACGAGGCTGGTCCACACCTGCGTGCGGCTGGAGTCGCCGGAGACCAGCATGACCACCACGATGGCCGCCACGGCCACGATCACGAAGATCCCCAGCCACGGGTGCAGCCACATCTTCAGCGTGAGGTTCTCCCGCTCCTGGGGGCTCATCCGTGAGCGCAGCTTCATCTGCGTGACGGCCACGAACACGTACACGAACAGGGCCACGAGTCCCGCGGAGTTCATGATGAAGTCGAAGATCCCGGAGTCCGGGGCCACGAAGTTCACGATCACGGCCGCGTACCCGCCCAGGGTGGAGGCGAGCACCGCCACCACGGGCACGCCGTTGCGGGAGCGGCGTGCCACGATGCGCGGGGCCAGCCCCTCACCGGCCAGCGCGGAGAACATGCGGGCCGCGGAGTACAGGCCGGAGTTGAGCACGGAGCAGACCGCCGTGAAGATCACCACGTCCATGACCAGCCCGGCACCGGGCAGCCCGAACAGGCTGAAGACGTGCGCGAACGGCGCCTGCTCGTCCGGGTCCGGCAGCCGGTCCCACGGCACGATCGTGACGATCAGCAGCACCGAGCCCACGAAGAACAGCAGGATGCGCCACACCACGGTCACGGTGGCCTGCCGGACGCCCCTGGCGGGGTCCTCGGACTCCGCGGCGGCCATCACGGCGATCTCGGTGCCGAAGTAGGAGAAGATCACCACGGCCACACCCGAGATCACGGCCCAGCCGCCCTGGGGTGCGAATCCGCCGTGCTCCCAGAGGTTGGGCACCGAGAACGAGGCGTTGGGCCACAGCCCCAGGGCGAAGAGCGTGCCCAGCCCCAGGAACACCACGATCACCGTGACCTTGACGCTCGCGAGCCAGAACTCCACCTCCCCGAACGAGCGCACGGAGATCAGGTTGGTGACCGTGAAGACGAGCAGCAGCACCACGGAGCCCAGCCACACGGGCACACCGGGGAACCAGCCGTTGAGGATCGACCCGCCCACGGTGGCCTCGAAGGCGATCACGCCCACCCAGAAGTACCAGTACAGCCAGCCCACGAAGTACCCGGCCCAGTCGCCGAGCCCCACGCGCGCGTACTCCATGAAGGAGCCCACCGCGGGCCGGGCCGCGGCCATCTCTCCGAGCATGCGCATGGCGAGGAACACGAGCAGCCCTCCCAGCAGGTAGGACAGCACCGCGGCCGGACCCACCATGCGGATCACGTTCCCGGAGCCCACGAACAGACTCGCGCCGATGATCCCGCCCAGCGTGATCATGGTGACGTGGCGGGAGCGCAGGGCCTTGTGCGCGACCTCGGGGGCGTCCTGGGCGGATGCCGCGGGGGCGGGGGAGGACCCGGCCCCGGCGGGAACTGCCGCGCCGCGTGAGGGGCTGCCGTTGCTCATGGCCTGTCCTTTCGCCCGGCGGATCTCGGGGAGGTGCCGGAGGGGTCGGGAAACGCGGGGAACAGGGGAGTTCTACCACAGGAGGGGCCGTGCGGCGTCGTCGCCCCGGTCCCGGATGCCCGATGACGTGGGGAGATGCGGAGAAGGCGCACGGGCGGCCACCGGGAAACCCGGTGACCGCCCGTTCGGCGCGCTCCGCGAGGGAGGCTCAGCGGATCAGGCGCCGAGCTCCTGGATGGCCGCGGCGAACACGCCGAGGGCGTCCCGCAGCAGGTCCATGTCGATGACCAGCGGGGGGAGCAGGCGCACGATGTTGCCGAACGTGCCGCACGTGAGGATCGCAACCCCCTGCTCGAGGCAGCGGGCCGCGACCTGCTTGGCGGCGTCCGGGTTGGGCTCGTGCGTGCCGGGCTTCACGAACTCGAGTGCGACCATGGCGCCGCGTCCGCGCAGCTCGCCCACCACGGGGGAGGACCCCGCCACGGAGCCCAGCTCCTCGCGGATGACCGCCTCGATCTGCCGCGCGCGCTCCACGAGACCCCACTCCTCGATGGTCTCCAGCGCGCCCAGCGCGGCGGCGCAAGCCACGGGGTTGCCGCCGTAGGTGCCACCCAGGCCACCGGGGTGCACGGCGTCCATGATCTCGGCTCGGCCCACCACGCCGGACAGCGGCATGCCGCCCGCGACGCCCTTGGCGAAGGCCACCAGGTCCGGCTCCACGTCCTCGTGCTCGGACGCGAACCACGCACCGGTGCGGGCGATGCCGGCCTGGACCTCGTCCGCCACGAAGACGGCGCCGTTGTCCCGGCACCAGGCGGACAGGGCCGGCAGGAAGCCCTCGGCGGGGACGATGAAGCCGCCCTCGCCCTGGATGGGCTCGATCACCACGGCGGCCACGTTCTCCGCGCCCACCTGCTTCTCCACGAGCGTCAGGGCGCGCTTCGCGGCCTCGGCGCCCGTCATGCCCTCGGGGTCGCGGAAGGGGTAGGACATGGGCACGCGGTAGACCTCGTTCGCGAACGGCCCGAAGCCCTGCTTGTACGGCATCACCTTGGCGGTCATGGCCATGGTGAGGTTGGTGCGCCCGTGGTAGGCGTGGTCGAAGACGACCACCGCCTGCCGCTTGGTGTGCACGCGCGCGATCTTGACGGCGTTCTCCACGGCCTCGGAGCCGGAGGTGAACAGCGCCGTGCGCTTGTCGAAGGAGCCCGGGGTCAGCTGGGCGAGCTTCTCGCCCACGGCCACGTAGTCCTCGTACGGGGTGACCATGAAGCACGTGTGCGTGAACCTGGCCACCGCATCCTGGACCCGCTGCACCACCTTGGGGGCGGAGGCGCCCACGGAGGTCACGGCGATCCCGGAGCCGAGGTCCACCAGCTGGTTGCCGTCCACGTCCTTGATCACGCCGCCGTCCAGCTCGTCCGCGAAGACGGGCATGGAGGAGGCGACGCCGGCCGCGACGGTCTGCGCACGGCGTTCCGCGAGCGCCTGGGACCTGGGGCCGGGAATGCTGGTCACGAGCTCACGCTTCTGCGGGAGCCGGTACTCGATCTCTGCCATCTCTGGGGCTTCCTTTCGTGCTGTGCCCGGGGCGCGGCGGCACCCCGGGCGGGAGGTGTGGGGTGGGCTCAGGCCCAGGGGGAGGGCATGCCCATGTACTGGACGGTGGTGTACTCCGCGATGCCCTCGGCGCCGCCCTCGCGGCCCAGGCCGGACTCCTTGACCCCGCCGAAGGGTGCGGCGGCATTGGAGATCACGCCCACGTTCAGGCCCAGCAGGCCGTACTCGATGCGTTCGCCGATCCGCAGGGCCCGGGAGATGTCCTCGGTGAAGACGTAGGAGGCCAGGCCGTACTCGGTGCGGTTGGCCAGGCGCACGGCGTCGTCCTCGTCCGTGAAGGTGGTCACCGGTGCCACGGGGCCGAAGATCTCCTCCTGGAACACGCGGCAGTCCTCGGTGACCCCGGTGAGCAGGGTGGGCTCGAAGAAGTAGCCGGGACCGTCCACGCGCTTGCCGCCCACCACGGCGGTGGCGCCCTTGGCCAGGGCGTCCTGAACGAGCTCGGCCACGGACTCCACGGCCTTGCGCTCCACCATGGGGCCCACGGTGGAGTCCTCCTCGAGGCCGTTGCCCGGCTTCAGCGCGGCGAGCTTCTCGGCGAACTTCCGCGAGAACTCCTCGGCCACGGACTCGTGCACCAGGAAGCGGTTGGCCGCGGTGCAGGCCTCGCCCATGTTGCGCATCTTCGCGGCCATGGCACCCTCCACGGCCTTGTCCAGGTCCGCGTCCTCGAACACGATGAACGGGCCGTTGCCGCCCAGCTCCATGGAGGTGCGCAGCACGTGGTCCGCGGCGGTCTTCATGAGCTGCTTGCCCACGGGGGTGGACCCGGTGAAGGAGACCTTTCGCAGGCGGGGGTCCGCCATGATCGGGTCCGAGACGCTGGCCGCGGACTTCGAGGACACCACGTTGAGCACGCCGGCGGGCAGGCCGGCCTGGACCATGAGCTTGGCGAAGAACTGCGAGGTCAGCGGGGTCAGGCGCGCGGGCTTGAGGACCATGGTGCACCCGGCGGCCACGGCGGGGGCCACCTTGCGGGTGGCCATGGCCAGCGGGAAGTTCCACGGGGTGATCAGCAGGCACGGACCCACGGGCTTGTGGGACACGAACATCCGCAGGTTGCCCTCGGGGGTGGGGGCGTAGCGGCCGTAGTGGCGCACCGCCTCCTCGGAGAACCAGCGGAGGAACTCGCCGCCGTAGACCACCTCGCCGCGGGCCTCCTTCAGCGGCTTGCCCATCTCCAGGGTCATGAGCAGGGCCAGGTCCTCCGCGTGCTCCTGCACAAGGTCGAAGGCGCGGCGCAGGATCTCGGAGCGCTCCCTCGGGCTCGTGCGGGCCCAGGACTCCTGGGCGTTCGCGGCGGCGTCCATGGCCGCGCGGGAGTCCTCCTCGGTGGCCGAGGCGAGCGTGGCCAGGACCTCCCCGGTGGCGGGGTTCTCGACGTCGAACGTGCCGCCGTCCGAGGCGTCCCGCCACTCGCCGTCGATCAGCAGACCCGTGGGCGTTGCCTCGAGAACGGCGGCGACCTTGTCGTGGATGCTCATGTGGTTCCTTTCTGGGATCCGCCCGGCGCTGCGCTGCGCGGTGCGGTCTCGGATGCACGGGACACAACTCCCGGCGCCATCGTATCCCCGGGGACAAGGCCGCCGGGGAGGGACCTGGTGCCGCCCGGCCCACGACGCCGCCGGGCCCGCCCGGGTGCCCGGGCGTCAGTCCCCGTGGCGGTAGCGGACGCGGGCGCCCACCACGGTGGCCTCCACCACGGTGTCCCGCACCGCCTCGGTGTCCACCGAGAAGACGTCCCGGTCCACGCTCACGAAGTCCGCGAGCATCCCGGGGGCCAGGCAGCCCTTCAGGTTCTCCTCGTAGGAGGCCCGGGCCACCGCGTGGGTGTGCAGGTGCACGGCCTCCGCGCGGGAGATCCGCTCGTGGGGCTGCCACCCGCCCTCGGGTGCGCCGTCGCGGGTGCGGGTGACCGCCGCGTGGAGGGCGTGGAACGGGTTGGGGTCCTCCACGGGGGCGTCCGAGCCGAAGGCCAGCTCCACGCCCTGCTCCAGGAGGGTGCGCCAGCCGTAGGCCACGAGGTCCCGGTCCGCGAGGAAGCCGTTGAGCGGGATGTCCGTGGTGCAGTGCATGGGCTGCATGGAGGCCGTGACGCCCAGCTCCCGCAGCCGGGGGACGTCCTCGGGCTTGAGGTACTGCGCGTGCTCGATCCGGTGCCGCAGCCCGAAGGCCCGTGAGACGTCCCGGCTGGCCGCGATGGCGTCCAGGGCCTCCGTGGCGGCCTGGTCCCCGATGGCGTGGACCGCCGTGGCGATCCCCGCGGCGGCCGCGGTGCGGATCCAGTGCCGCAGCTCCTCCGGCTCCATCACCGCCATGCCGTGGTCCCCGGTCCCCGGCCACGCCCGGGACATGTGGCACGTGTGGGAGCCCAGGGCGCCGTCCGCGAAGAGCTTGAGTGGGCCCATGGAGATCCACTCGTCCCCGGAGTGCGTGCGGATCCCGCGCTGGAGGAAGTCGGGCAGCTGCTCCTGCCGCAGGATCTTGTGCACCCGCAGGTCCAGCTCCCCGCGCTCGCGCAGCGCCCGGTAGGCGTTGAGGCAGTCCACGCCGTCGATGTCGTGGACGGATGTGATCCCGCGCCGCAGCAGCTCCCGCTGTCCCAGGGGCAGGTAGGAGTCGATGCTCCCGGCCACGTCCGACTGCATGAGCCCGTCCCGCACGGGGATGGCGGCGGCCTCCCGCAGCACGCCGGTGAGCTCGCCGTGCTCGTCCCGCTCGTACTCCCCGCCGTCCGGGTCCGCCACGGTGCGGTCCAGGCCGAGCTCCTGCAGCGCCCGGGAGTTCAGCCACAGGGTGTGCAGGTCCAGCGAGCTCAGGGCCACGGGGACGTCCGGCGCCACAGCGTCCAGCACGCGGCGGTCCGGTCGGGCGGGGGTGGTCCACGCGTTGATGTTCCACTGCCCGCCGAAGATCCACGTGATCGAGGGATCCCTGCGCGCCTTGTCCACGTGCGGCCGCAGCACCGCCAGCGCGGAGTCCAGGTCCGTGCACGCGCGCATGTCCGGCTCGATGAGCGAGCGGGCGTACATGGCCGAGTGGATGTGGGCGTCCCCCATGCCCGGCAGCACGTGCCCGCCGCCGAGGTCCACGTGCTCGGTGCCCAGGGGTGCGAGGGCCCGCAGCTCGCGGTACCCGCCCACGGCCAGGATCCGGTCCCCGGCGGTGAGGATCGCGTCCGGGTGGGTCGCGTCACGGGAGTGCCACTGCCCCTGCGGCGTCCAGCCGGTGGCCGGGTTCATGGCGTGGACGGTGGCGTGGTGGAACAGGCGGTGCATGGGTGGGCTCCTCGGGATCCGCCGGGGGCGCGGCGTCGGCCCGGCAATCGTCACCGACCACCCTACGTGGGCGGGAAACCGGGAGCGCCCCGGGTGCCGCGGGGCGTGACGTCTCCGCACCCGCCCCGGCTGTCACGCGTCGCAGACCCCCGGGGCCCGCGCAGTACGCTCGTGGGGCGGCGCGGCGGCTTCCGGATCGTGCGGAGGCCGCAGGACCGCCCCGGCGTGCGCGCCCGGGAGCACGCCCCCACACCCCCAGGAGAACTCATGCCCTTCGATCCCAAGGCACCGGCCACCGGCCCCATGCCCGTCTACCAGGAGCGGGGGGACCAGGGGTACAAGAAGTCCCTGGGCAACTTCCAGATCCAGATGATCGGCATCGGCGGCGCCATCGGCGTGGGCCTCTTCCTGGGCATCGGCGGGCGTCTCGCCGCGGCCGGTCCCGCCCTGATCGTGTCCTACCTGGTGGTCTCCACCGTGGTGTACCTGCTCATGCGCGCCCTCGGGGAGCTCGTGATCCACCGGCCCACCACTGGCGCGTGGGTGTCCTACGCACGCGAGTTCGTGGGGGACCGGTTCGCGTTCATGACCGGGTGGATCTACGTGGCGCTCTCCGCCGTGGCCGGCGTGGGCGAGATCGCCGCGCTCGCCGTGTACGTGCAGTTCTGGTGGCCCGAGATCCCGGGGTGGATCCCCTCGCTCGTGGCCGCCATGGTGATCGTGGGCTGCAACCTGCTGAGCGTGAAGCTCTACGGCTTCATCGAGACGTGGGCCGCTGCCGTCAAGGTGCTCGCCATCCTGCTGTTCCTGGCCGCGGGTGTCGTCCTGGTGGTCGCCGGGGACATCTTCCACGCCCCCACGGCCGCCTCCGTGAGCAACCTGTGGAACCAGGGCTTCGCACCCCAGGGCGTGCTGGTGCTCGTGGTCGTGATGACAGGCGTGGTGTTCTCCTTCTCCGCCATCGAGATCGTGGGCGTCTCCGCGGGTGAGGCCAAGGACCCGGAGAAGTCCATGCCCAAGGCCATCAACTCCGTGGTGCTGCGCATCGCCATCTTCTACATCGGCTCCATCCTGGTGCTGTCCATGCTGCTGCCCACGGACCAGTACTCCGGGGAGCAGTCCCCGTTCGTGACCGCCCTGTCCTCCCTGAACATCCCGGCGCTCGCGGGCATCATGAACTTCGTGGTGCTCACCGCGGCGGTATCCGGCGTGAACGCCACCCTGTACGCGTGCGTGCGCCTGCTGCGGAACCTGGCCGCCCACGGCCAGGCCCCCGAGGTGATGTCCAAGGTCTCGGACCGCGGTGTGCCCTCCGGCGCGCTGGTCTGCATCTTCGGCTTCGACCTGCTGGGCATCGTGCTGATCTACGCCCTGGGGGCGTCCGACGCGTTCGAGGTGGTGCTCAGCGCCTGCTCGGTGTTCGTGCTCTTCGGGTGGATCTCGATCTTCGTGTCCCACCTGGGCTACCGCCGCCAGGTCTCCCGCGGGCTCCTCCCGGGCGTGCACTTCAAGATGCCCGGTGCGCCCGTGACCAACTGGGTGTGCCTGGTGTTCCTCACGGCGCTGACCCTCTACATCATGTTCGACTTCTCCAACCCGCACTGGTACTACAGCCTGCTGGCCGGCGTGCTGATCCTCGTGGCCACCAACATCGGCTACGAGGTCTCCAGGCGGCACGTGGCGAAGAACGGCCTGCCCGAGCTCACGACCTCCGGCGAGGAGGACCAGGCGGCGGAGACCCCGCAGACCGGGGCGCGCTGAGCGGCGTCGTCCACGGGTGCTCGGGCACGCGGCGCCCCGGCGGCGGCGCCACGCCACGCTCCGGCACGGTCCCCGGAGGTGGCCGCTGCCACTAAGGTGGACCACCGAACGAATCCGTGCGAGCGATGATGGAGAACGCCGTGGACACCGTGAACAACCTGCCGTCCGCCACCGTGGACGAGATCCCCGAGGGCGCTCCCGTGCTGGACGTGCGCGAGCAGGACGAGTGGGACGCCGGGCACATCGAGGGCGCCCAGCACCTGCCGCTGTCGCAGCTGGAGGCGCGCTCCGAGGAGGTCCCGCTGGACCAGGACGTGTACGTGATCTGCCGCTCCGGCGGCCGCTCCCTGCGCGCCACCGCGTACCTCGCGCAGTACGGCTACGACCCCGTGAACGTGCTGGGCGGCATGGGCGCGTGGGCGGACGCCGGCAAGCCCATCGTCTCCGAGACGGGCGAGGCGGCGCGCGTCCTGTGAACGCCGCTGTCTCAGGCGTGGCCCCGGGTCCTGCGGATACCGGGGCACGCCCCCGGCCGGGCCCCGGTCAGGGGCCGGGGGGGCCCTACACGGCGGGGGGCCCGCTGCGGGGGCCGGGGGGCGCGGGGCCCACGCCCCCGTCGGTACGCCTTTCTGGGACCGGAGGGCACATTCACGGAGGCTGCCCTGCTGCGGGTCACGGGGGCCGACGCCGCCGTGCGCACCCCCATGGGCTCGGTGCCCGCCGCTCTGGCCGCCGTCCGTGAGGACCGCGCGGACGCCGCCGTGGTGCCCATCGAGAACTCGGTGGAGGGCGGGGTGACCGCCACCCTGGACGATGTCTCCTTCGGTGCCGAGCTGCGGATCCTGCGCGAGATCGTGGTGCCCATCCGCTTCCTGCTCGTGGCCCCGGAGGGCACCGGTCTGGCGGACGTGCGCACGGTGTCCACCCACACGGTCGCGTGGGCGCAGATCCGCCGCTGGACCGAGGAGAACCTCCCCGGCGTGGGATACGTCCCCGCACCCTCCACGGCGGCGGCCGCGGTGGCCATGCTCGACGGCGCCGGGGGAGTGAGCACCGCGGGCCTCGGCTACGACGCCGCCGTGTGCTCCCCCGCGGTGGCCGAGCAGCACCCGGAGCTGCACGTGCTGGCGGACGACATCGGGGACAACAGGCAGGCCGTCACGCGCTTCGTGCTCGTGGCCCGCCCCGAGGCCCCCACACCCGCGCGCACCGGAGCGGACAAGACCTCGCTCGTGGTCCCCCTGTGGGAGGACCGCCCCGGTGCGCTGCTGGACATCCTGGAGCAGTTCGCCACCCGGGGGGTCAACCTCACCCGGATCGAGTCCCGCCCCACCAAGACCCACCTGGGCCACTACTTCTTCTCCGTGGACATCGACGGGCACATCCAGGACGACCGTGTGGCAGACGCCCTCATGGGCGTGCGCCGGATCTGTCCCCGCACCCGGTTCCTCGGCTCATACCCCCGCGCGGACGAGCGCGTGGTACCCGTGGCGTCGCAGCACAGCGACGCCGCGTTCATCCAGGCCCGTTCGTGGGTCGACAACCTGAAAGGACAGTGACGTCCATGGAGATCGAGGGCTGGAGCCAGACGCTCACAGCGGGCCCCCTGCTGCTCATCGCAGCGGCGGCCATTGCGGTGCTGCTGGTGCTCATCATCAAACTGCGGGTCCACGCGTTCCTGGCCCTGATCATCATCTCGGCCCTCACAGCCTTCGCCACGGGCATCCCCACCGACCAGGTGGTGCCCGTGATGCTCGACGGGTTCGGGAAGACCCTGGCCAGCGTGGCCCTGCTCGTGGGCCTCGGCGCCATGCTCGGGCGGCTGCTCGAAACCTCCGGCGGCGCGCAGGTGCTCGCGGACCGGCTGATCCGCGCGTTCGGGGAGAAGCGGGCGCCCCTGGCGCTCGGCGTGGCCTCGCTGCTGTTCGGCTTCCCCATCTTCTTCGACGCCGGCCTGGTGGTCATGCTGCCCGTGGTCTTCTCGGTCGCACGCCGGCTCGGCGGCAGCGTGCTCACGTACGCCCTGCCGGCCGTGGGCGCCTTCTCCGTGATGCACGTGTTCCTCCCGCCCCACCCGGGACCGGTCACCGCCGCCACGTTCTTCGAGGCGAACGTGGGCTACATCATCCTGGTGGGCCTGATCTGCGCGATCCCCGCGTGGTACGTCTCCTCCTACCTGTTCGGCAAGATCGCCGGGCGCCGCATCAACCTCCCCGTGCCCAGCATCCTGGGCCGCGCGGAGGACGTCTCCAACCCGCCGAAGGTGGGCACCGTGGTGGCCATGCTGCTGCTGCCCATGGTGCTGATCTTCCTCAACACCGGCCTGGGCACCCTCGCCAAGTCCGGCGCGGTCTCCGAGGACACCGCGTCCCAAACCTGGTACCAGCTGCTGCGGGCACTCGGTGAGACCCCGATCGCGCTGACGGTCACCCTGGTCATCGCGGCCCTCACCATCGGCCGCGCGCGCGGTCTGAGCGGCAGCGCCATCGAGAAGACCTTCGAGTCCGCCCTCGGCCCCGTGTGCTCGGTCATCCTGATCACCGGTGCCGGTGGCATGTTCGGCGGGGTGCTGCGCACCTCGGGGATCGGCGACGCCCTGGAGAACGTGCTCTCGGACCTGGGGATCCCCGTGATCCTCGCGGGCTTCCTGATCGCCGCCGTGATGCGCGTGGCCCAGGGCTCCGCCACCGTGGCCCTGACCACCGCAGCCGGTCTCGTGGCCCCGGCCGTGCTGGCCGGGAACTACAACGCGGTGCAGCTCGCCGCGATGGTCGTGGCCGTGGCCGCGGGCTCCGTGGTGCTCTCCCACGTGAACGACTCCGGGTTCTGGCTCGTGGGCCGCTTCCTGGACATGGACGTGCGCACCACGTTCAAGACCTGGACCGTGCTGGAGACCATCATCGGCGTGGTGGGCTTCGCGCTCGCCGCCGTCATCTTCGGGCTCGCCGGCGCGTTCTGAGCCACCCGGCTCCCCGACCGGGGGCGCACACCGAACGGCCCGGGTCCCCTGCGCGGGGACCCGGGCCGTTCGCGGTGCGCGGGGCGTGTCAGTCGGCCTGGGAGGGCGGCACCCGCACCTTGAGCGAACGGTGGTCCACGGTGGACTCGAACGCGCTGATGCTGCCCAGCGGGTCCCCGTCCACCTCGCACTCGATGGGCTCGTGGAACTCCACCCGCACGGTCTTGCCGCTGTAGTAGTCGATCACGGGCAGCTCGTGGCGGTGGCGGAAGACGACCTTGCCCACCATCCCGAGCCAGCCCACCACGGAACGCGGCGTCATGACCACGAGGTCCAGGAAGCCGTCGTCCAGCCGGGCCTTGGGGACCAGGACCACGCCGGCGGTGAGCTCACCGCAGTTGCAGACCATCACGGAGCGCACCTGCCGGGCGGTCCAGGGCCCGCCGTCCACGCTGAACCGGGCCCAGCGCGGGCCGTTGAACAGGTGCCGCAGCCCGGCCTCGCCGTACGCGACCCAGCCCACCAGGTCCTTGAGGTCGTCCCGGGTGTCCGCCATGATCTGGGCGTCGAAGCCGGCCCCGCCCATCACGAGGAACCGGTGGTCCTCGGTGCGCCCGTCCGCGGTCTCCAGGTGCATGGCAATGGTGTCGATGGCCTTCTCGGAGCCGAACAGGGCCACGTCCGCCGAGTGGTGCGGATCCGCGAGGTCCGCCTCCAGGTTCCGGGCCAGCAGGTTGCCCGTCCCCAGGGGCACGAGGCCCAGGGGGATGTCCGTTCCGGCCAGGGACTCGCCCACGGCGCGGATGGTGCCGTCCCCACCGGCGGCGAGCACCACGTCCACCCCCATCTCCACAGCCCTGCGGGCCATCGAGAAGCCGGGGTCGTCCGCGGCCGTCTCGAGGATCACGGGGTCGGCCCACCCGGCCTTGCGGCACGCGATGATCACGGCGTCCTGGGCCACGTGCGCGAGCGCCTTGGTGGGATTGACGACGACGGCCACTCGCTGGGGCGTCCATGTGTTGTCACGCACGGGGTCCCTTTCCTGGATCGGTTGAAGGGCGGCTGGAGAGGTCCTCCAGTCTACGGGCGCGGGCTGGGCGCCCCGCGCGGGGGCGCTGCATCGCGCCGCCGGGCATCCGTTGGCTACCCTGGAGGCGTGATCGACATCAACGAGCTGCGCGCCGACCCTGACACCTACCGTGCCTCCCAGGCCGCCCGCGGGGCGGATGCGACCCTCGTGGACGCCATCCTCGAGGCGGACGCTGGCAGGCGCGAGGCGATCACCGAGTTCGAGTCTCTGCGCGCCCAGCAGAACGCGTTCGGCAAGAAGGTTGCCAAGGCCACGGGCGAGGAGAAGCAGCAGCTGCTCGCGCAGGTCAAGCAGCTGGCCGCGGACGTCAAGGCCGCCCAGGCGGCCGCGGACGCCGCGCAGGCCGCCCAGCAGGAGCTCGTGGCGCAGTTCCCCAACCTCATCGTCCCGGGCATCCCGTCCGGCGGCGAGGACGACTTCGTGCAGCTGCGCACCGAGGGCACGCCCCGGGACTTCGCCGCCGAGGGCTTCGAGCCGCGCGACCACCTGGCGCTCGGCGAGCTGCTGGACGGCATCGACATGGAGCGCGGCGCCAAGGTCTCCGGCTCCCGGTTCTACTTCCTCAAGCGGGACGTGGCCCGTCTGGAGACCGCGCTGCTGATGGCCGCGCAGGACCTCGCCCTGGACAACGGCTTCATCCCCATGACCACGCCCAACCTGGTGCGCCCGGCCATCATGAACGGCACGGGCTTCGACGTGGAGCACGACGACGAGATCTACCGCGTGGGCAAGGACGACCTCTACCTCGTGGGTACCTCCGAGGTGGCCCTGGCCGGCTACCACGCGGACGAGATCCTGGACCTCTCCGAGGGCCCGCTGCGCTACGCCGGGTGGTCCTCCTGCTACCGCCGCGAGGCCGGTTCCGCGGGGAAGGACACCCGCGGGATCATCCGTGTCCACCAGTTCAACAAGCTCGAGATGTTCGTCTACTGCCACCCCGAGGACGCCGCCGCCGAGCACGAGCGGCTGCTTGCGTGGGAAGAGCAGATGCTGCGGGCGTGCGGGCTGGCCTACCGGGTGATCGACACCGCCGCCGGGGATCTGGGCACCTCCGCGGCCCGCAAGTTCGACTGCGAGGCGTGGATCCCCACCCAGGGCAGGTACCGCGAGCTGACCTCCACCTCCAACTGCACCACCTACCAGGCCCGCCGCCTCAACATCCGCGAGCGGCTGCCGGAGACCACGGACGCGAACGGCAAGGTCAAGAAGGGCGGCACGCGCGCCGTGGCCACCCTCAACGGCACCCTGGCGACCACCCGCTGGCTCGTGGCCCTGCTCGAGACCCACCAGCAGGCCGACGGCTCCGTGGCCGTGCCCGAGGTCCTGCGCCCCTACATGCGCGGCCAGGAGGTCCTGCGCCCGGTCGCCTGACGGGACCGGAGAGCCCGACGACGCCGCCCGCCCGCCGTGCCCGCGCACGGTGCGCGGGCGGCGTCGTCCGCTGCCTCGCGGACGGGGTTCACCGGCGGTCCATCCGGGGGCCCACCGCCGGTCATGACCGCGTGCTCGTGTGGCACCATGACTCCCATGACTGACTCCCGCGCCGGCACCGACGACCGGCAGACCGACGACCGAAACTCTGACGGCCCCCACACCGTGGACCGGGACCGCGCCGCCACCGAGCGGGCGCAGAATGCCGCGGCCGCCATGGCGCACGTGAAACTCCAGACACCGCGCGGCAGCTCGTGGACCGTGGAACCCGGGGTCTCCTACCTCGTGGCGCTGGACGTGGACGGCACGCTCGTGGACCACGACGGCCGGATGTCCCGGGCCGTGAAGGACACCCTGCGCGCCGTGGTGGCGGCCGGGCACCACGTGGTCATCTCCACGGGCCGGTCCATGGGCGCCACGCTGCCCGTGATCCGGCAGGCGCACGTCGACTCCGGCTTCGCGGTGTGCTCCAACGGCGGCGTGACCCTGCGCCTGGACCCCGAGCTGCCCGAGCACTACGAGGTCACGGACCGTGTGAGCTTCGACCCTGCCCACGCGCTGCGGGCGCTGGCGAGCGGGCTGCCCACCGCCAAGTTCGCGCTGGAGGGCGCGGACGGCCGCTTCTACTCCACCGAGCGCTTCCAGGACGCGTCCTTCGGCATCGAGGCGGTGGGCGTGGACCTCCACGAGCTCGCTGAGATCCCCGCCGTGCGGCTGGTGGTCTACAGCGCCACGGACGCTCCCGGCGACTTCGCGGACGCCATCGAGCGGGCCGGGCTGCACGGTGTGGCCTACTCCGTGGGCTGGTCCTCGTGGCTGGACGTGGCCGCGAACGGCGTCTCCAAGGCCAGCGCCCTGGAGCAGATCCGCCGGCACCTGGACGTGGACCCGGCGCACACCATCGCCATGGGGGACGGGCGCAACGACGTCGAGATGCTGCAGTGGGCCGCCCGCGGGGTGGCCATGGGCCAGGCCCCGGACGAGGTCGCCGGCGTCGCGGACGAGGTCACCACCAGCGTGTACGACGACGGAGCCGCGGCCGTCCTGCGCACCCTGCTCTGAGGACAGGGTGGGGCCCGGCGAGGTCGAGCGGGCCACGGCCCGTGACATCGCATCGAACTGCGATACTGGGACCGTGTTCGTCCTGACCCTGACCCAGCGCGTGGCGGATGCCGCCCGCCCGGACCCTGCCGTGGACCGCGAGGTGTGCCGGCAGCTGAGCGGGCTCCCCGCGCGGGCGCCGTTCCAGCCCACGGGCCCGGGGCTGGTGCGCGGTCTCACCCAGCACGCGGACGCCGCCGTGGACGCCACCATGATCGCGCTGCGGGAGAACCGCTATGCCGTGGGCATCGGCGTGGGGGACGTCTTCCTCACCCGGGTGGACCAGGAGGACGGCCGCGTGGCGGTCACGGCGGAGGGCCCCGGCATGGCCTTCGGGCACCACGCCGCCCAGCACGTCCGCCGTACGGACCGGGTCTCGGTGCGAGTGAGTGCCGCGGACCCGGTGGCCGCGGAGCAGGCGGAGGCGGTGCTCACGCTCGTGGGCCAGGTGGTGGCCGAGCGCAGCGAGGCGGAGTGGCGCGTGGTGGACCTCATGGTCCCCGGCGCCCGGGGTCAGCAGAGGACCGTGGCGCAGCAGCTCGGGATCACGCCCCAGGCCGTCTCCAAGGCCGTGGTGCGCTCGCTGTGGAACGAGGAGTGGCGGGCCCGGCCGGCGGCCGCCACCCTGCTGCGGCTGTGCGAGTCGGCGGAGTCCTTCCAGGGTTGAGCAGCGGGGTGCCCACCGGTGTCACCACCACGTGTCCACCGGGAACCCCGCTGCCGTGAGGTCTGCCTCCAGCAGCGGAAGGCACTCGGCGGGCAGGCGGAGGGAACCGGGGACGTCCCGGGCGTCGAAGTAGCCCGTGAGCCATGTGAAGGCCGGGTGCTCGGCGGAGAGCGCCTCGCACCGCTGCGTGATCTGCGGGATGTCCTCCTCGGTGGCCAAGATCCAGAAGGACTCCAGGTCCGTGAGCTGGAACAGCCCCACCCCGTGGTGCTGAGGTGTCTCCCCGCTCGGATGGGGGTCTTTGTTCGGCATGGGCACGCCGTTTGGCGCAGGCTCCCCGCCCGGTCCGGGTGCCGCGCTCGGGGAGGCGGTCCCGGCGGCGTCGTCCCAGCCCCGGGTCGGGCTGCGCACCCAGCCGCCCGACGCCGCCGGGCCCAGCGCGGGGGCGAGCGGATCGAGTTCCCAGCGCGGGGCGCCGACGAGCCAGTCCGGCGACCGCGGGGGGAACAGCGGCTCCTGACCGGGATCCGGCCAGCGGTCCTGCCAGGTGGCCCAGCTGCCGGCGTGCACGCGGTCCCAGAACCGCTCCGCGCCGAGTTCCACGGACACCTGCGACACGGTGCTGCGCTGCCGGGACCACACCGTGGGCCGTTCGTGGTCGTGGGGGTCAGGGGACTCCGCCGTGAAGGGCCGGTCCGTGATGTCCGGGTGCGCGGAGGGCTCCCGCGCGGGCAGCACGCCCACCGCGGAGAGCAGCACCTGCACGCGCTCCATGAGCGGCGCTGGACCCAGGACCTGGGTGGAGTCCGTGCCGTGGAGCACGTAGACGCGCTCGGCCCCGTGGGGCTGGGGATCGAACACCGTGCTCACCTCCGGGAGGATCGGGACCGGGCGGGATGGGACCGGGTGGATCGGAACTGGTCCCATCCCACCACCGCGCGCCGACACGCATAAGCCCCGCCACGCGACGGGGTCCCCGCCGCCGGGTCGTGCCTCGGCTGCGGGGACCCCGTGGTGGAACGGGTGCGGGACTCAGTCGTCCTGCTCGGCCTCCGCGGCGGAGTCGTACTGGGACTGCTCGAAGCGCTGCTGCGCCTCGACGATGAGACGCTCGGCGGTCTCCTTGCCCTCCCAGCCCTCGCCCTTGACCCACTTGTTGGGCTCCAGGTCCTTGTAGCGCTCGAAGAAGTGCTGGATCTCCTTCTGCAGGAACTCGTTGACGTCCTCCAGGCCCTGGATGTGGTCGTAGCGCTTGTCCGTGGACACGCACAGCACCTTGGCGTCCCCGCCGGCCTCGTCGGTCATGTTGAACACGGCGATGGGTCGGGCCTCCACGATCACGCCGGGCATGATGTCCACGTCCAGGATCAGCAGGGCGTCCAGGGGGTCGCCGTCCTCACCCAGGGTGTCCTCGAAGTAGCCGTAGTGGGTGGGGTACTGCATGGAGGTGAAGAGCACGCGGTCCAGGCGGATGCGGCCGGTCTCGTGGTCGATCTCGTACTTGACGCGAGAGCCGCGGGGGATCTCGATGGTGACGTCCAGCTCCATGGTGAAACTCCTTGGGTCGGGTGATGTGCTGCGGGTGTCTCGTCCACCCGGCACCGTGCACACGCTTCCGCGCGCACGGTCGGATGCACTCACGATAGCGGCCGTGGCCGCCGCGCACCGCACCCGGGGGAGTGGGGAGTGCTCCGTGGCGTGCCTCCGGGGTTCGTTCGCCCGCCCCGCGCTCGTCCGGCGCACGGGGGTGGCGCGCTGTCCCACCGGGCGCGTCCGCCCCGTGGTCCGCGCGGCGGGAGGGGTGGCGCGTTGTGCGTGTCGGACGGGTTCAGGAGGATGGGGCCATGGTGCAGACCCCGTCCTCCCCTCGGCGCCGCACGGCGTGGGCCGTGGTGTGCGCGCTGCTGCTCGCGGCGCTCTGCACGGCCACGGTCCTGGTGGTCCCCGCTGCGGTGGCGGAGATCCGGCCTGCACTGGTGGACCGGGTGCGTCCGGAGGGCACCGTCTCCTCGCCCACCGCCTCCTCGTCCCCGGGTCCCGTGTCCACGGACGGTGTGCGCGAGGCCCTGATCTCCGGGCTCGACGGCGCCCCGGGCACCGCCGCGGCGGCGGTCACTGAGCTCGGGGAGGACACCGTCCTGGCCGGGGACTCCCAGACCCGCGCCATGGTTCCGGCCTCGAACCAGAAGCTGCTGACCGCCCTGAGCCTCGCCGAGCACGTGGGTCCGTACGAGCGCCTCGCCACCACGGTGGTCGCCGGGGAGGACCCCCGTGAGCTGACCCTGGTGGCCGGAGGGGACAGTCTCCTGGCTCCCGGGGCAGGGGACCCCGGTGCCGTGGACGGCCGCGCTGGGCTGGGCACCCTCGCGCAGCGCACCGCCCGGGCCCTGCGGGAGCGCTCGCAGGAGGCGGCGTCGGGTCCGGTCACCGTGGCCGTGGACACGAGCCTGTTCACCGGTCCGGACCGCAACCCGGCGTGGCAGGAGGAGGACCTCGCGAGCGGGGAGATCACCCGGGTCTCGCCCATCGCCCTGTACTCCCACCGCGTGCCCACCGCGGACGGCGGCGACCCCGGGGACCACGGGGACAGGCCGGACGACCCCTCGGCGGCCGCGGCGGAGGCGTTCGTGCAGCGGCTGCAGGAGGAGCTGGGGGGCGCGCAGGTCACGCTCCGGGCGGCCGCACCCGCCCCCCAGGGTGCCGCCGAGCTGGCGCGGGTGGAGTCCGCCCCCGTGCACGAGCAGGCGGCCTACATGCTGGCGCACTCGGACAATTCCCTCGCCGAGACCCTGGCGCGGGTCGCGGCGGTGCGCTCGGGCCGGGAGGGCGGCGTGGCCGGCGTGCGGGACCTGCTGCCCACCACGCTGCGAGATCACGGGGTGGACGTCACCGGGCTGGAGGTGCTGGACGCGAGCGGGATGGCCCCCGGCAACCGCGTCACCCCCGTCACGCTCGCCCAGACGGTGAGCGAACTGGTCACCGAACCGCGCTTCGGACCCTACGGCCAGGGCCTGCCCGTGGCGGGAGGGGCGGGCACCCTGGCCACCCGCTTCGACGACCCCGCCGAGGCTCCGGCCCGGGGGGTCAGCCGCGCCAAGACGGGAACGCTGCTGGACGTCGTCGCCCTGTCCGGGTACGCGCAGCGCGAGGACGGCCGCGTGCTGGCGTACTCCCTGGTGCTCAACGGAGTCAGTGGCCGCACGGACCAGGCCAGGGACCGGGCGGACCGCACCGTGGCCGCGCTCGCCCGCTCCGCGTGAGTGCGTGCCCGCCGGGTCCGGGAAGTTGCCGGTCGCCGCGCCCGCACCGGTCGGGGTCGTGTGGTTGAGTGAGCGCATGAGCACAGAACCGACCCGCCGTTCGCCCGTGGACTGGGGAACCGCCGCGCAGATCGCCGCCAAGGTCACACCTCCGGGGCCCACACCGGCGCCCCGTGAGATGTCCCGGGCCGTGGAGTCGCTGCGCTACTTCGCCCACGAGTCCGTTCACCACGTCCACGCCATCACGCGCCTGGACGCCGCCGAGAACCTGCGGGACTCCACCGTTCTGGTGGTGGACCGCGCGGGGTGGTCCAAGGCGAACACCCAGACGTTCTCCGTGCTGATGCAGCCCGTCTTCGACCGTCTCCGCGCGAAGGACCCCGCCAAGTTCGACGCCGCCCTGCGCGGTGTGGGAGCCACGGCCGCCGCCGCGGAGATGGGCGCCCTGGTGGGCTTCCTCTCCGCCAGGGTGCTGGGCCAGTACGACCCGTACGCGGGTCTGGTCTCGGAACAGGCCGCCCGCTTGCACCCCGGGGGCCGGCTCATGTTCGTGGCGCCCAACGTGCTGTGGACCGAGCGCGAGCTCAACGTGGCGCCCGAGGACTTCCGGCTGTGGGTGTGCCTGCACGAGCAGACGCACCGCGTGCAGTTCGCGGCGGCCCCCTGGCTGCGTGACCACATGCTGGGGCTGATCGCGCAGCTGAGCTCCCTGGACGCCACGGCGTGGCAGCGGATGCGGGCCGCGGGGGCCGCGCTGGTGGGGCGCTCCCAGGGTCCGCGTCCCGATGCCGGGCTGGGACCCGTGACCCACCTGCTCACGGACGCCGAACGGGAGAGCCTCTCGCGCATCACTGCTGTGATGTCCCTGCTGGAGGGCCACGCGAACGCCGTCATGGATGCTGTGGATGCGAGCATCGTGCCGTCCGTGAAGACCATCCGCCGCCGGTTCGACGCCCGCTCCTCCAACCACGGGGCCCTGGACCGCATGGTGCGTTCCCTCATGGGCATGGACGCGAAGATGCGCCAGTACAGCAACGGCCAGAGGTTCGTGGAGCACGTGGTGGAACGCGTGGGGATGGAGCGCTTCAACACCGTGTGGGAGTCCCCGCAGACACTGCCCACCGAGGCGGAGATCCACGATCCCCGGGCGTGGATGGAGCGGGTGCTCGGCTGAGGCGGGCCCCTGCCGGGCAGTCCACCGGATCCGTGTGTCAAGATGGCCCCCGTGAGCTCTGAAAACATCAATCAACAGATCCGGCTGTACGGTCAGCCGTTGTCAGAGCGTTTTGGCGCCGTGGTGGGGGCCTACGGCATTACGCAGCGCAGGCTGGCCCAAGTTCTGGGCCTGTCCGCGCCCATGCTCTCCCAACTCATCAGCGGCAGACGCATCAAGATCGGCAACCCGGCTGTGTATGAACGCCTGGTCATGCTCGAGGACAGCGCGGGAGCCTCGGACAGGGAAGCCGTGCTGACCCGGGTGGAGGCCTCGCAGCCGGTGCTGTCCACCTCCCAGATCCGCACCAGCATCAGCACCGAGACGGACGCGGTGACCGCCCTGGCCTCCGTGGTCCCGGTGGGCGAGCTGGAGCGCGCCCTGGTCATGCTGGGCAGCAGCACGCCCGTGCTGTCCAAGGTGCTGGCCATGGCCGAGGAGTCCGCCCAGCGGACCGCCGCCGCGCAGGGCTGAGTCCGTGCAGCGAGGTCGCAGTGGTCGGCTGAACCCAGTGGTGGCCCGGGCGCGGCGCGCGGTGGCGCGCTCGGTCGAGCCCCTGCTCGCCGGGGCGGGGGAGGAGGGCTCCGGTGCTGCACCCCTCATCCTGGTGGCGTGCAGCGGAGGCGCTGATTCCCTGGCGCTGGCCGCCGCCACCGCCCACCTGCAGCGGCGCGGGAAGGCTCGCGTGGGTGCGGTGGTGGTGGACCACCAGCTGCAGGAGGGCTCCGCCGAGGTGGCGGCCCGCACCGCCTGCCTCCTTCGGGACCTGGGCCTGGACCCCGTGGCCGTGGAGCGCGTGGACGTGCGCCGCGCGGGCACCGGCCCGGAGATGGCCGCCCGCCTCGCCCGCTACGAGGCGCTGCGCTCGGTGGCGCTGCGCACCGGTGCGGTGGCCGTGCTGCTGGGGCACACCCGCGACGACCAGTCGGAGACCGTGCTTCTGGGCCTCACCCGGGGTTCAGGCACGCGGTCCCTGTCCGGCATGCCAGGGCGGCTCGTGCGGGACGGCGTGCGCTACCTGCGCCCCCTGCTCAACGTCACCCGCGCGGAGACGGAGACCGTGTGCGCCGCGGAGGGCCTCGAGCCCTGGCACGACCCCACCAACGGGGACACCGCCCTCACCCGCTCCCGCATCCGCCACGAGGTGCTGCCGTACCTCGAGGCACAGCTGGGCCCGGGGGTGTGTCGGGCCCTCGCCCGCACCGCCTCGGTCCTCGGCGCGGACGCCGACTACCTGGACGAGCAGGCCGCGGCCGCCTACGACGCCGCCCTGGTCGCCCCGTCCGGGAGGGGCGCCGAGCCCCGGAGCGCGCGGGCGGCGTCGTCCTCCGTGGTGCTGGACGGGGCGGCCCTGCAGGAGACCCCCGCGGCGCTGCGGAGACGTGTGCTGGCGCGGGCATGTGTTGCGGCCGGGGGAGAGACTCCCACGTTCGAGCGGCTGGGGGCACTGGAGGACTTCGCCCTGGGACATGGCGCCGCGGGACCCGTGCAGATGGCGGGTAAGGTGACAGCGTGGCGCCACCGCGCGGACGCGGCTCACGCGCGGGGCCGCCTGGAGCTGCGGAGCGGGCGCGCACCGCAGGAGACGACCACCCAGAACAACCCCGGGAGTGCCCAGTGAAGGCCGAACACGTCGCAGACGACCTGAGCAGCATCCTGTTCACCAAGGAACAGATCGCCGAGAAGGTCCGCGAACTCGCCCAGCAGATCGACCGCGACTACCAGGGGCGGGACGTCCTGCTCGTGGGCGTGCTCAAGGGAGCCGTGATGGTCATGGCGGACCTGATGCGCCAGCTCGAGGGCCAGTACCCCATGGACTGGATGGCGGTCTCCTCCTACGGCTCCGGCACCAAGTCCTCCGGCGTGGTGCGAATCCTCAAGGACCTGGACACGGATCTGCACGGCAAGGACGTGCTGATCGTGGAGGACGTGATCGACTCCGGTCTCACGCTGTCCTGGCTGCGCACCAACCTGGAGTCCCGCGGGACGCGCTCCGTGGAGATCTGCACGCTGCTGCGCAAGCCGGACGCCATGAAGACCAGCATCGACGTGCGCTACGTGGGCTGGGACATCCCGAACGAGTTCGTGGTGGGCTACGGGCTGGACTTCGCGGAGCAGTACCGCAACCTGGAGTGCATCGCCACCCTCGCCCCGCACGTGTACGAGTGACCCCCGGGCGGTGCTCCCGCTCCCAGTGAACGCGGGGACGGCACGTGTACCGTGACGTTCTCGTGTGCGCTGAGAAAGAACGTGCGGCGCACCGGACGCCGAGGCGTCATTCGAAGCGATAGATTGTGCCATGCGCGCCACGGTCGTCGTGTCCGTCTCCCGGGTCACCGGGCTGCGGGCCCGCAGGGAGGCCGGCCAGCACGGTGCGTGTCACGTCCACGGGAGGATCAACGGCTTGGCCACGGCAAAAAAACCCACGAGTTTCTTCAAGGGACCAGTCTTCTGGATCCTCTTGGCCATTCTGGTCCTGGTGCCCGTGGGCGCGAGTCTCTTCTCGCCCTCCACGTCCCGTGTGGACACCAACGTGGGCCTGAACCTCCTCCACGACGACAAGGTCACGGAGGCCAAGATCTACGACGGTGAGCAGAAGGTGGAGCTCACCCTCAAGGACGACCTCCAGCAGGGGGACCAGAACCTTGGCAAGGACGTGGAGTTCTACTACGTGGAGCCGCGCGCCGAGGACGTGGTGCACGCCGTCAACGACGCCCACCTGCAGGGCTTCACCGACCAGCCGGTGGAGAACAACTGGTTCCTCTCCCTGGTCCGGTTCCTGCTGCCCTTCCTGATCATCATGGGGATCTTCTGGTTCCTGTTCTCCCGCATGCAGACCGGTGGGCAGGCCATGAAGTTCGGCCGGTCCAAGGCCAAGATGTTCAACAAGGAGAACTCCGAGGTCACTTTCGCGGACGTTGCCGGCGCGGACGAGGCCGTGCAGGAGCTCGACGAGATCAAGCAGTTCCTGGTGGAGCACGACCGCTTCACCGCCGTGGGCGCCAAGGTCCCCAAGGGTGTGCTGCTCTACGGCCCTCCCGGCACCGGCAAGACCCTGCTGGCCAAGGCCGTGGCCGGTGAGGCGGGCGTCCCGTTCTACTCGATCTCCGGCTCGGACTTCGTGGAGATGTTCGTGGGCGTGGGCGCCTCCCGCGTTCGGGACCTGTTCCAGCAGGCCAAGGAGAACGCCCCGGCCATCATCTTCGTGGACGAGATCGACGCCGTGGGCCGCCAGCGCGGCGCCGGCATGGGCGGCGGCAACGACGAGCGCGAGCAGACCCTGAACCAGCTGCTCGTGGAGATGGACGGCTTCGACGCGAACACCAACGTGATCCTGATCGCGGCCACGAACCGCCCGGACGTGCTGGACCCCGCGCTGCTGCGCCCGGGGCGCTTCGACCGGCAGATCGGCGTGGACGCCCCGGACATGAAGGGCCGCGAGCAGATCCTGCGCGTGCACGCCAAGAACAAGCCGCTCGCCCAGAACGTGGACCTCGCCTCGGTGGCCAAGCGCACCCCCGGCTTCACGGGTGCGGAGCTGGCCAACGTGATGAACGAGGCCGCCCTGCTGACCGCCCGTTCCCACGCGCAGCTGATCGACGACCGTGCCGTGGACGAGGCCATCGACCGTGTGATCGCGGGACCCCAGAAGCGTTCCCGCGTGATGAAGGAGCTCGAGCGCAAGGTCACGGCCTACCACGAGGGCGGGCACGCCCTGGTGGCCGCCGCCCTGCGCAACACGGACCCGGTCACCAAGATCACCATCCTGCCGCGCGGACGGGCCCTGGGCTACACCATGGTGATGCCCGTGGACGACAAGTACTCCACCACCCGCAACGAGCTGCTGGACCAGATGGCCTACGCCATGGGCGGGCGCGCCGCGGAGGAGATCGTCTTCCACGACCCCTCCACGGGTGCCTCCAACGACATCCAGAAGGCCACGGACACGGCCCGGAAGATGGTCACCCAGTACGGGATGAGCTCTCGGATCGGCTCCGTGAAGATCGGCGGGGACAACTCGGACCCGTTCGTGGGCCGCGAGATGGGCTCCGGCTCCAAGGAGTACTCGGACCACACCCTGGCGGTCGTGGACGACGAGGTGCGGGTGCTGCTGGAGCAGGCCCACGACGAGGCCCACAGGATCCTCCTGGAGAACCGGGACGTGCTGGACCGGCTGGCCCTGGAGCTGCTGGAGCGCGAGACCCTCAACGAGGCCCAGATCCGGGAGATCTTCCGGGACGTGCGCCAGCGCGACCTGCGTCCCGTGTGGCAGTCGGGCGAGGAGCGCGAGGTCTCGGACGTCCCCCCGGTGGTGACAGCGGCGGAGCGTGAGGAGGCGCGGCGGAAGAACCTGCAGGACCCGGAGAGCATGGCGCCCCAGGACCAGGCCGTGGCCGCGAAGCCCGAGCACCCGCTGGAGGTCCCCGAGCACCAGGACCCGCAGCCCGGTGGCGAGGACCAGACCGGCTCTGTCGGCGGGGACCCCGGTCAGGAACCGGGCGGTGTCCGGCGGGAGAACGACTGAATGACGCCGCCATCTCCTGACGAGCTGCCCGAGCCCGTCTCCGGTTCCTGGGCCGAGCACGCTGCGGACTCCGCCCTGGACCCGGCCATCGACCAGCCACGGATCGCGGCCGCCGTGCGGGAGATCCTGCTGGCGGTGGGGGAGGACCCGGACCGCAACGGGCTGCGGGACACCCCCGCCCGGGTGGCGCGCGCCTACGCAGAGGTCTTCGCGGGCCTGCACGAGGACCCCGCCGAGCTGCTCGCCACGTCCTTCGACATCGGCCACTCCGAGATGGTCCTGGTGCGGGACATCCCCTTCTACTCCACGTGCGAGCACCACCTGGTGCCTTTCCACGGGGTGGCCCACGTGGGCTACATTCCCGGCGCGGAGGGGAAGGTCACGGGCCTGTCCAAGCTCGCGCGGCTCGTGGACCTCTACGCCAAGCGCCCACAGGTCCAGGAGCGGCTCACCACGCAGGTGGTGGAGGCGCTCGAGGAGCACCTGCACCCGGCCGGGGCCATCGTGGTCGTGGAGTGCGAGCACCTGTGCATGTCCATGCGCGGGGTGCGCAAGCCCGGTGCCCGCACGGTCACCTCCGCGGTGCGCGGGCAGCTGCGCAATCCCGCCACCCGGGCGGAGGCCATGAACCTGATCGTCGCGGGGCACAGCCGATGACCGCCCCGCACCACGACGCCGCCCCGCCCTCCGGACCGCTCGCACCTTCGAGTGGGGAGCCGCTCGGGTGGGGCACCTTCGAGGCGCTGCCCACGGGGCGCACCCTGGTGATGGGGATCCTCAACGTGACCCCCGACTCCTTCAGCGACGGGGGCGCCCACGACACCGAGGACGCCGCGATCACCCACGGCCTGCGGCTGGCGGCGCAGGGAGCGGACCTCGTGGACGTGGGCGGGGAGTCCACCCGGCCGCACTCCCAGCGCGTGGCGCCGAGGGAGGAGCAGCGCCGGGTGCTGCCCGTGATCCGGGAGCTGACGCGCCGCGGCGTCGTGGTCAGCGTGGACACGCTCAACCCCGAGACCGCCGAGGCCGCGGTGGACGCCGGCGCGCAGATCGTGAACGACGTCTCCGGCACGAACGTGAGCCCGCGGATGGTCGAGCTCGTGGGCGCCACCGGCGTCCCGTACGTGCTCATGCACTCGCGCGGGACCCCGGAGACCATGACCACGCTCGCCCACTACCGGGACACCGTCGCGGACGTGCTGGGCGAGCTGCTGGGGGTCCGGGAGCGGCTGTACGCGGCCGGTGTGCGGCCCGAGCGGCTGATCCTGGACCCCGGACTGGGCTTCGCCAAGGCCGGGGGACAGGACTGGGAGCTGCTGCGGGCCCTGCCGCTGCTGCGGGAGCAGGGGAACAAGGTCCTGGTGGCCGCGTCCCGCAAGCGCTTCCTGGGATCGCTGCTGGCCCGTGGCGGGGAACCGCGTCCGGTCACGGAGCGGGACACCGCCACCGCCGCCGTCAGCGCGCTGTCCGCGTTCGGGGGAGCGTGGGCCGTGCGCGTGCACGACGTCCCCGCCACCGTGGACGCGGTCGCCACCGCCCACGCCTGGCTGGGCGTCCAACCGCCCCTGCTGCGCCCCCGCGACGACCACGAGGACTGAACCCGCCATGACCGAGACCACCCACCGCGACCGCATCGTCCTCACCGGCCTCGGCGCCGTGGGGTACCACGGCGTCTTCGAGAAGGAGCGTCGCAGCGGGCAGCCGTTCTTCGTGGACCTCGTGCTCCACCTGGACCTGCGCCCGGCCGGCACCACGGACGACCTCCACCTCACGGTGCACTACGGCGAGGTCGCGGAGCTGGTGCGGGAGATCATCATCGGCACCCGGTTCCAGCTCATCGAGGCGCTGGCGGAGGAGCTGGCCCGCACGCTGCTGGAGCGCTTCCCGGCGATCGCGGAGCTGGAGGTCACCGTGCACAAGCCCAAGGCGCCGATCGACGTGACGTTCTCGGACGTGGCGGTGAGCATCTCCCGTGCGCGGGGAGACCGTCCGGGGGGCCTGGACTGATGGCGGCCCGGTGCGTCGTGGCCCTGGGGGCGAACCTCGGGGACCGGCTCGCCGTGCTGCGCGCGGCCGTCCGCGAGCTGGAGGAGACCCCCGGGACCACGGTCACCGCGGTCTCGCCCGTGGTGAGCACCCGGGCCGTGGGCGGGCCGGGGGGCTCACCGGACTACCTCAACGCCGTGGTGCAGCTGTCCACGGAGCTGACGCCGTGGCAGGTGCTGGAAGTGTGCCAGGACATCGAGCGGCGCCACGGCCGCACACGCGAGGTGCGCTGGGGGCCCCGCACCCTGGACCTGGACGTGGTGTGCGTGGAGGGTGTGCGCAGCGCGGACCCGCGGCTGCTCCTGCCCCACCCTCGCGCCCGTGAGCGTGCCTTCGTGCTGCAGCCGTGGGCGCTGATGGACCCCGAGGCCGTGCTGGAGGGGGAGTCCGTGGCGGAGCTGGCACGGACGGCCCCGGATCTCGCGGACCTCACGGTGACCGAGTTTTTGCTGCGACCGGAGGAGGATCCCGCGTGCGCTACCTGAACCTGCTGAGCCTCGTGGCGGTGGCCGCCGTGGCCGCCGCCGTGGGATGGAGCCTGGACCACGCGGTGGGGGGCGGTGTGCAGAGCATGCTGATCCTGCCGTGGGTCAGCCTGCTCGCGGAGCTGGGTGCCGCGGTCGTCGTGGGGTACCTGGGGCTGCGCGTGCGGGCGTACCGCGATCCCGGCAAGGGGGCCGGGCGGCGTCGTGATCCGGCGCGGCGCAAGCCCTACGACCCGGTGTGGGCGGTGGGCACCGCGGCCGCGGCGCAGGCGGTGGCCTACTACGGCGCGCTGTGCGCCGGGTGGCACACGGGGCTGGGCGTGGAGCAGGCGGCGCTGCTCGGGGTGCGCTCCACCCAGGAGCCGCTGTGGCTGTGCGTGGTCCACGTGGTCTCCGGGATCCTCCTGGCGGTGCTGGGGTGGATCGTGGAGCGCTGGTGCCGGCTGCCACCGGACGATCCGGACGCGCAGGGTGGGACCCCCCTCGACGGGCGGTCGGGCCCGTACGCGGGAGGGGAGGGCGGCTATGCGCGAGAGCGCTGACCTCGGCCCGCAGGGGATGCGGTGGCGGCAGGTCTCGCCGCGGTACGTCCCGGTCCGCCTGATCGGCGCGGCCGTGGGCATGCTCGTCTGGGCATGTCTCGCGTGCATCCCGCTGGGGATCACGCTGCTGGGCGGCGGGGACCCGGGCGCGCCGTGGTGGGTGTGGCTGCCCCCCGCCGTGGTGCTCGTGTGGGGCGGGGTGAACCTCGTGCTGGTCCCGCGCCGGGTGCGGGCCATCGGCTACGCGGAGGCGCCCACGGAGCTGTGGCTGCGCAAGGGGCTCTTCTTCCGCACCGTCACGGTGGTTCCCTACGGGCGCATGCAGTACGTGGACATCCGCACGGGACCGCTGCTCCACGCCTTCGGGCTCGCCTCGGTGACCCTGCACACCGCGGCCGCGAACACGGACGCCGTGCTGCCCGGGCTGTCCCGGGTGGAGGCGGACCGGCTGCGGGAGCAGCTCACGGAGCGCGGGGAAGAGCACATGGTGGGCCTGTGACGCGCCGGGACGCCGCACGGGAGGACTCCCCCGGGACGGCTCGGGAGGCCAACGGCGAGTGGCACCGGGTCCACCCCTTCACCCCGTTCGTGCGGAGCTGGCTGCTGCTGGTGGCCCTGGTCTGGGGGATCGCCAACACCTTCCTGGACGACTTCCTCACCGCGCTGCTGCGGCACGAACCCGTGGACGTGGACCTCGGTGGCTCCATCCAGCTGATCGGTGCCGGGCTGGTCGTTGCCGTGCTGTGCGGGGTGCTGGGCGTGCTGGTGGGCCTGGGGCTGCTCTCGTGGTGGTTCATCCGCTACCAGATCACGGACGAGCACGTGCGCTTCCGCAGCGGCTGGCTCTTCCGCACGCAGCGCCAGGCCAGGCTGGACCGGGTGCAGGGCATCGACATCGAGCGCCGCTTCCTGCCCCGCGTCCTGGGGCTCGCGTCCCTGAAGTTCGACGTGGCCGACGGCGGCACCAGCGTCCTGGAGCTGTCCTACCTGGGCCGCGCCCACGCGCTGGAGCTGCGGCGGCAGCTTCTCGCCGCGGCCCACCGGGCCAGCCTGCAGCAGCCGGGGGCGACGCCGCCCGGTCCCGGCCCCGTTCGCGGTGCCGAGGCCGCCGCGTCCCAGCCCGCTGCAGCGGCGCGGTCCACCCGGCCGGCGCCCTGGGCCACGGCGTTCTCCCGGGCGGCGTCCTCCCATGCCGCACCCGCCGGGGACGGAACCGACCCCCTGGACGCCGCGGGCGCCGTCGTGCCCGGCCGGAGCCTCCCCGGCAAACGCGAGGGCGCGGACATCCGGGTGGCGCGCAGACACGGTCTGCTGACCGAGCGGGACGAGGCGCGGCCCGTGCTCACCATCCCGACCCTGCGGGTGCTGCTGGGGCTGGTCTGCTCGCCGCCGACCGTGGTGCTGGCGCTGCTCGCGCTCGCCACGGCGGGGCTGTCCGTGTGGGTCCCGGAGGCCCTGGTGGTGTCGCTGCCCTCGGCGCTGCCGCTGCTGCTGGCCGTGGTGTCCGGGCTGTACTCGCGCCTGGAGCGCAGCTGGGGGTTCACGCTCAGCGAGGTCCCCGCGGGTGTGCGGACCCGGGCGGGTCTGTTCAACGAGCGCTCGTCCACCATTCCCGCGGGGAGGGTGCAGGCGCTGGAGGTCACCGCGCCGCTGCTGTGGCGCCCCTTCGGCGGGCACCGGGTCACGGTGGTCACCGCAGGCAAGAGCGGTGCGGGGGACGGGGAGGGTCTCGGCTCGGTGGTGCTGCCCGTGGGCACGTGGGCGGACGTGGCTCAGGTCCTGGCCCTGGTGCTGCCGCTGGAGGCGGCCCCCGTGGAGCTCGTGCGCGAGGGTCTCACGGGGTTCGGAGACGCGGGGAGCTTCACCACGAGTCCCCGGCGCGCCCGCTGGCTGGACCCGCTCACGTGGCGGCGCACGGGCTTCGCGATGGACCACGCCGTGCTGGTGCTTCGAGGGGGTCGCCTGGGCCGCCACGCCAGTGTGCTCCCGCACCACAAGACGCAGTCCACGGCTCTCGCGCAGGGCCCGGTGGAGCGACGGCTCGGCCTGTGCGGTTTCACGGCGCACGTGACGCCCGGGTCCGTGACCACCACCGTGGAGCACCTGGACGTCGAGCGGGCCCGTGAGCTGCAGCGGCGCCACACGGACGCAGCCCGTCTCGCCCGGGAGCGCGTGAGCGCCGGCGGTGCAGGCATGCCCGGCTCCGTGGGCTCCGCAGCCACGGACCCGGGCTTCCCCGGGAGAGCCCCGTGGGCACCACGGCCCACCCCCGGTGCGTGAGACCGTGCGCTAGCCTGTGCGTGCCGTCGTCCCCCGCAAGGAGTCTCCCGTGTCCCAGTCCAGTCACCGTCCCGGCCGTCTCGGCGTGGGTGTCGTCAGCGCCGGGAAGGTGGGCGCGGTCCTGGGCGCGGCACTGCGCGCGGCGGGCCACGCCGTGGTGGGCGTGCACGCGTCGTCGCCGGAGAGCCGCGAGCGCGCGGACGCGCTGCTGCCGGACGTGCCCGTGCTGGACGTCCCGACCATCGTGGAGCGCAGCGAGCTCGTGCTGCTGGCCGTGCCGGACGACCAGCTGCCGGCGCTGGTGAGCGGGCTCGCCGCCACAGGGGCGTGGCAGCCCGGCCAGCTCGTAGTGCACACGGCGGGGCGCTACGGCACGGACGTGCTGGAGCCGGTGCGCGCCGCGGGGGCCATCGGCCTGGCGGTGCACCCGGCCATGACATTCACGGGGCTGAGCGTGGACCTGCAGCGGCTCGTGGACTGCTGCTTCGGCGTCACCGCCCCGGCACCCGTGCTCCCCATCGCCCAGGCCCTCGTGGTGGAGATGGGCGCGGAGCCCGTGGTGGTCGCGGAGGCGGACCGCCCGCTGTACCACGTGGCACTCGCCCACGGCTCCAACCACGTGATGACGCTGCTGGGCGAGTCCATGCAGCTGCTCGGGGAGATCGGTGTGGAGCACCCCGACCGAGTCCTGGGGCCGCTGGTGCGCGCCACGGTGGACAACGCGCTGGCCTCCGGGGAGTCCGCCCTCACCGGCCCGGTGGCCCGCGGGGACGTCTCCACGGTCGCCGCGCACGTGGCGGCGCTGCGGGAGCTCGCCGGGCGGGATCACCGCTCCGCCCCCACCCTCTCCTCCCAGGCGGTCACCGGCTCCCCGGACGACGCCGCCGCGCCCGGACCGCGCCCCGCGGCACCGGAGCAGGACATGGGGGAGCAGCTGCTGAGCGCGTATCGCGCGCTGGGGCGGCAGACGGCGCGGCGCGCGGCGGCGTCGGGCAGACTGGACGGGACGACGTACCGCGCGGTCGTGGCCGCGCTCGAGGAGGGGGAGTGACCGTGACGGGACCCGTGGTGTGCACCACCGTGGCCGGGATCCGGGAGGAGATCGCCGCCCGTGTGGCGCGCGGAGCCGCGAGCGTGGGGCTGCTGCCCACCATGGGTGCGCTGCACAGCGGGCACCTGGAGATCGCGCGGCGCACGCGCGCCGAGAACGAGCTGGCGGTCGTCTCCGTGTTCGTGAACCCGCTGCAGTTCGGCCCCGGCGAGGACTACGAGAGCTACCCGCGGCGGCTGGACGAGGACGTCGCGCTGCTGGCTCAGGAGGGTGTGGACCTCGTCTTCGCTCCGGAGACCCGGGAGATGTACCCGGACGGGCGGCCCGTGGTGTCCGTGACCGCGGGCGCGGCGGGGACCGTCCTGGAGGGCGCCACCCGGCCCGGGCACTTCGACGGCGCCCTGACCGTGGTCAACAAGCTCCTCACCATCATGGCCCCCGGCCCGGGCACCCCGTTCCGGGCCTACTTCGGGGAGAAGGACGCCCAGCAGCTGCTCCTGATGCAGCGGATGGTCCGTGACCTCGACCACCGCGTGGAGATCCGCCCCGTGCCCATCGTGCGCTCCCTGGAGGGGCTCGCGCTGTCCTCCCGCAACCAGTACCTCACCCCGGAGCAGGCGGAGCACGCGCTCGTGCTGAACCGCACGCTGCGCGCACTGGCGGCGGGGGAGCTCACGCTGGACCAGGCACGACGCCGCGTGAGCGCGGAAGCCGGGGTCCGCCTGGACTACCTCGTGACGGTGGACCCGCGGGACCTCTCCCTCGTGGATCCCACGCCCGGGACCCTGGCGCTCGTGGCCGCGTGGGTGGGGTCCACCCGGTTGATCGACAACATGCGCATCTGAGCGCGGGCGGTATCCTGGTCGACTGTGACCGAGCAGCCTGAGACCACCGTTCCCGCCGATCCCGCCAGCACCGATCCGGAGCTGAGCGCGAGCGAGCTCAACGACCAGATGTCGGTGCGCGCCGCCAAGCGGCAGGCCGCCGCCGAGGCCGGCATGGAGCCGTACCCGGTGGGCGTGGGGCGCACCACCACCCTCGCGCGGGTGCGCGAGGACTTCGGCCACCTCGAGCCCGGTGAGGAGACCGAGCACACGGTCACCGTCGCCGGGCGCGTGGTGCACGTGCGCAACACGGGCAAGCTGTGCTTCGGGACCCTGCAGGAGGGGGACGGCACCCGGCTGCAGGTCATGCTCTCCAGGGCGAACGTGGGGGACGAGCCCCTCGCGCAGTGGAAGGCGCTCGTGGACCTCGGGGACTTCGTGGCCGTCACCGGACGGGTCATCAGCTCCCGCCGCGGGGAGCTCTCCGTCATGGCGGACTCCTGGACCCTCGCGTCCAAGGCGCTGCGCCCGCTGCCCACCATGCACAAGGAGCTCAACGAGGAGACCCGGGTGCGCCAGCGCTACCTGGACCTCCTCGTGCGCCAGGAGGCCCGTGACGTGGTTCTCACCCGCTCCCTGATCACCCGCACCGTGCGCCGGGTCATGGAGGAGCAGGGCTACGTGGAGATCGAGACGCCCATGCTGCAGCTGGTGCACGGCGGTGCTGCGGCCAGGCCGTTCGAGACCCATCTGAACGCCTTCGACCAGGACATGACCCTGCGCATCGCCACGGAGCTGTACCTCAAGCGCGCCGTGGTGGGGGGCATCGACCGGGTCTTCGAGCTCGGACGGGTCTTCCGCAACGAGGGCGTGGACTCCTCCCACAGCCCGGAATTCACCACGCTCGAGGCCTACGAGGCGTACGCCGACCAATTCGTCATGGCGCAGCGCATTCAGGAGATCATCCAGGAATGCGCGCGGGTGCTCGGCGTGGACGGCGTGGACACACCCCAGGGCCGCATTGAATTGTTCGGGGAATGGGAGTGGGTGGCCGTGTACCCGGGTCTTTCCGAGGCCGTGGGGCAGGAGATCACACCGGAAACCCCGGCGGCGCGGCTGCGGGAGATCGCCGCGCAGCGCGAGATTCCCGTGAATCCCGCGTGGGACGCTCAGAAACTCGTGATGGAGCTCTTCGAGGAGATCGTGGAGCCCACCCTGATCCAGCCCACCTTCGTCTACGACTACCCGCCGGCCGCCCAGCCGCTGGCCCGCCCGCACCGCAGCGAGCCCGGGCTCATCGAGGCGTGGGACCTGATCATCGGCGGCATGGAGCGGGGCACGGCCTTCTCGGAGCTGGTGGACCCCGTGATCCAGCGGGAACGGCTCGTGGCCCAGTCGCGGCTGGCCGCGGCCGGGGACGACGAGGCCATGCAGCTGGACGAGGACTTCCTGCGCGCCCTGGAGCACGGCGCACCGCCCATGGGTGGTCTCGGTCTTGGACTGGACCGGCTCATCATGCTGTTCACGAACCTGGGGATCCGGGAGACCATTCTGTTCCCGCTCATGAAACCTGAGTGATCCCGCCGCGGGATCCCCCGCACAGAAATCATTCAGTCCCGGAAAGGATCACCAACACCATGGAATATCTGGCCGTCTTTGCGCCCTCGGTGGGCGTGGGTGTGGTGTTCTACCTGGTCATGCGCTGGTTGCTGCGGGGGGACCGCACGGAGCGCAGCGCGCAGAAGCATGCCCAGGAGGATGCCGAGCAGTGGTACCGCGCCGTGAGTGAGCGCGAGGGAGAGAATTCGCCCTTCGGGCACGAGGAGGAAAACCCGCGGGCGCAGCGGGGACTGGGTCTGCGCGGCAGCATTCCCATTCGTAATTCTCCCGAAGAGCGCAACGACCGATAAACCGCCGTGATGACATTTCGCCGGTCTCGTGCAATGATGGCTATCGTCATTCCGCGACAGCGATCGCTTCCGCGCGGCGTTTTCCTTTTCCCACCGGCGTGGCACACGATGTTTACGGGAAAACGGAACGCCACCGCGGGAAACACCACTGCGCGCCACAGCACAGTGCGAATGCGCTCACACGAACAATTGATCGACGCAGCCCTTTGGGCGTTTGGAGGAGCTGACCATGGCTCAGACCGTGAAAATCATTCTGGAGGACGACATCGACGGCGGCGAGGCCAACGAGACGGTGCGTTTCGGGCTCGACGGCGGCCAGTACGAGATCGACCTGAGCACGGAGAACGCCACCAAGCTGCGCGACGCGCTGCGCCCGTACGTCTCAGCCGGTCGTCGCGCCACCGCGAAGAACACCCGCAGCACCGCCACCACCACGCGTCCCAGCCGTTCCGGCAACCCCGAGACGCCCAAGATCCGCGCGTGGGCCAAGGAGCAGGGCCTGCCGGTCTCGGACCGGGGCCGCATCCACCAGGACATCCAGGACAAGTACTACGCCGCCCACAACGGCTGAGTCCTCACGCACCGGCATCCCGGTGCTGCCCCGCGCGCGGCACCGAACCGGGCAGACCGGAGGCGCCGCGGGTGGGGTGAGGTCTCCCGGTGGGGTGACTGCCTCGCCCCCGGTGAGCCACGACGGCCGGAACGCGTCCCCAGGGACGTGTTCCGGCCGTCGTCGTACGTGCCGGTGGGGTGCGCCGCAGGAGCCCCGGGAGGGGCCTTGGGCGGTGGCGCAGGGGGCGATTGCGCTGAGGGCTGGACACCGTGCGCCAGTGGCGAACAGTGCCCATGGCCCCGCGCCAGGTGCCTAGCATCGTGGGCAGAGATCAATGAAGGAGTATCCATGTTCGAACGCTTCACCGACCGTGCCCGCCGGGTGGTCGTGCTGGCCCAGGAAGAGGCCAGGATGCTCAACCACAACTACATCGGCACCGAGCACCTGCTGCTCGGGCTGATCCACGAGGGCGAGGGAGTGGCCGCCAAGGCCCTCGAGTCCCTCGGCATCACCCTCAGCGCGGCCCGCGAGCAGGTCCAGGACATCATCGGACCGGGCCAGCAGGCCCCCTCGGGCCACATCCCGTTCACGCCCCGTGCCAAGAAGGTGCTCGAGCACTCGCTGCGCGAGGCCCTGCAGCTGGGGCACAACTACATCGGCACCGAGCACATCCTGCTGGGCATCATCCGCGCCGGCGAGGGCGTGGCCTCCCAGGTGCTCGTCAAGCTCGGAGCGGATCCCGCGAAGGTCCGCGCCACGGTCCTGGAGCTGATCTCCGGGTACCAGTCGGGCAGCTCCGGCGGCGAGAAGGAGGCCGCGGGTGTCGGCTCCGGCGGTCGCGCCGAGGGCACCCCGGCCGGCTCCGCCGTGCTGGACCAGTTCGGGCGCAACCTCACCGCGGCCGCCCGCGAGTCCAAGCTGGATCCGGTGATCGGGCGCTACCGCGAGATGGAGCGCGTCATGCAGGTCCTCTCGCGACGCACCAAGAACAACCCCGTGCTGATCGGCGAGCCCGGTGTGGGCAAGACCGCCGTGGTGGAGGGCCTGGCCCAGGCCATCGTGCGCGGCGACGTCCCGGAGACCCTGAAGGACAAGCAGCTCTACACGCTGGACCTCGGCTCGCTCGTGGCTGGCTCCCGCTACCGCGGCGACTTCGAGGAGCGCCTGAAGAAGGTGCTCAAGGAGATCCGTACCCGCGGGGACATCATCCTGTTCATCGACGAGATCCACACCCTGGTGGGTGCGGGTGCCGCCGAGGGTGCCATCGACGCCGCCTCGATCCTCAAGCCCATGCTGGCCCGTGGTGAGCTGCAGACCATCGGTGCCACCACCCTGGACGAGTACCGCAAGCACATCGAGAAGGACGCCGCCCTGGAGCGGCGCTTCCAGCCCATCCAGGTGGACGAGCCCTCCGAGGCCCACGCCGTGGAGATCCTCAAGGGGCTGCGGGACAAGTACGAGGCGCACCACCGCGTGTCCATCTCGGACGACGCACTCGAGGCCGCCGTGAACATGTCCGCCCGCTACGTCTCGGACCGGTTCCTGCCGGACAAGGCCATCGACCTGATCGACGAGGCCGGCGCCCGGCTGCGCATCAAGCGCATGACGGCCCCGCCGGAGATCAAGGCCCTGGACGAGCGCATCTCCGAGACCAAGACCGCCAAGGAAGCGGCGATCGAGGGCCAGGACTACGAGAAGGCCGCCTCCCTGCGCGACACCGAGCAGAAGCTCATCGCGGAGCGGGACGAGAAGGACAGGGCCTGGCGCGAGGGGGACGACCAGATCTCCGAGGTCACCCCCGAGGTCATCTCCGAGGTCCTCTCGGCCTCCACGGGCGTGCCCGTGTACAAGATCTCCGAGGAGGAGTCCGGGCGGCTGCTGCACATGGAGGACGAGCTGCACAAGCGCGTCATCGGGCAGAACGAGGCCATCAAGGCCCTGTCCCGCTCCATCCGTCGCACCCGTGCGGGTCTGAAGGATCCCCGCCGTCCCGGTGGCTCGTTCATCTTCGCCGGGCCCACCGGCGTGGGCAAGACCGAGCTGGCCAAGGCGCTCGCGGAGTTCCTCTTCGGCGACGAGGACGCCCTCATCACCCTGGACATGTCCGAGTACCAGGAGAAGCACACCGTCTCGCGGCTCTTCGGTGCCCCTCCCGGGTACGTGGGCTACGAGGAGGGCGGCCAGCTGACCGAGAAGGTCCGCCGCAAGCCGTTCTCCGTGGTGCTCTTCGACGAGGTCGAGAAGGCGCACCAGGACCTGTTCAACTCCCTGCTGCAGATCCTGGAGGACGGTCGTCTGACCGACTCCCAGGGGCGCGTGGTGGACTTCAAGAACACGGTGATCATCATGACCACCAACCTGGGCACCCGTGACATCTCCCGCACGGTTCCCGTGGGCTTCCAGGCCAGCGGGGACGCCGCCACCTCCTACGACCGGATGCAGGCCAAGGTGCAGGAGGAGCTCAAGGAGCACTTCCGCCCCGAGTTCCTCAACCGCGTGGACGAGATCATCGTGTTCCCGCAGCTGAGCGAGAGCGAGATCGTCCAGATCGTGGACCTGTTCGTGGCCCGGCTGCAGCAGCGGCTGCGCGAGCAGGACATGTCGATCACGCTCACGGACGCCGCCAAGGCGCTCGTGGCCAAGAAGGGCTACGACCCCGCCATGGGTGCCCGCCCGCTGCGCCGCACCATGCAGCGGGAGATCGAGGACCAGCTCTCGGAGCGCATCCTGTTCGGTGAGATCGCCTCCGGCGAGAAGATCACCGTGGGTGTCGAGGGTGAGGGTGACGACGCCACCTTCACGTTCTCCTCCACGCCCATGTCCGAGCTGTCCGACGAGGAGATCCGGGAGATCGAGAACACCCCCACCCTCTCGGAGAGCAACGACAGCCAGTCCGGCAAGGACGTCCCCCGCTCACCGCACACCGGCGGTGACACCGGGGGCGGAGCGGCCCAGGCGCAGGCCTGAGACCTGCGGTGAGGCCCTTGCGACGGTGAGGGCCTCTTACGGGTGACGAGCGGGCGGCATCGTCCACCACAGCGGTGGGCGACGCCGCCCGCTCGCGTACCCGGGGCCCGGCCGGCCCCGCGTACAGTCGGGGGCATGGCTGAGATCCGCATCCGTCCCGCGAGGACGTCCGACGTGCCCGGCATCAAGGAGCTCGTGGCACCCATGGCCGCCGAGCGCATCCTGATCACCAAGGACACGGTCACCTACTTCGAGAGCATCCAGGAGTTCGTGGTCGCGGAGGACGAGTCCGGTGCCCTGGTGGGGTGCGGGGCCCTGCACGTGATGTGGGAGGACCTCGCGGAGGTGCGCACGCTGGCCACCTCTCCCGCGGCCCGCGGGCACGGTGTGGGCGGGCGGATGCTGCGCGAGCTGCTGGAGCGGGCCGGGCGGCTCGGGGTGGGCCGGGTCTTCTGCCTCACGTTCGAGGTGGGTTTCTTCGCCGCCCACGGCTTCGAGGTCATGGCGAACCAGGAGACCATTCCCGCCGAGGTCTTCGCGGAGCTGCTGCGCTCGCACGACGAGGGCGTGGCGGAGTTCCTGGACCTTGCACGGGTGAAGCCGAACACGCTGGGCAACACCCGCATGATCCGGACCCTCAGCCCGGCAGACTGACCCCGTCCCGGCCCTCGGCCGCGAGCCCGTCCAGCACCAGGCCGGTCAGGGCCCGCTCGCGCTGCTCGAGCGGCGCGCTCAGGCGCCACAGCGCGGTGAGCCGCTCGACCACCACCTCCGGCGGGGCCGCGTGCTCCGTGGCCAGCTGCTCGGAGCTGGCGGCGTCCGCGAGCAGCAGGGGCTTCGCCACGGGCTCCTCCGCCGCGCGCAGCACCGCCATGATGGCGCCCCGCACCTGCCGGTCCGTGCCGTGCCAGGCCTGGGCGCGGGGAACCTCCTCGGCGGGTGGGCTGCCGGCGGCCACCCACGCGCACTCGTGCGCCACGGGGCACTCCTCGCACCTCGGGGCGCGAGCCGTGCAGACGAGTGCCCCCAGCTCCATCACGGCCTGGTTCCAGGCCACGGACTCCGCCACGTCCGCGGGAAGCACGGCGTCCGCGAGCCGTGTCTCCGCCGCGGTCAGGGAGCGCCCGGGCAGCGCACGTCCCGAGAACAGCCGGGCCTCCACGCGGCGGATGTTGGTGTCCACCACCGTGTGGCGCTGGCCGAACGCGAAGACCGCCACGGCGGCCGCCGTGTACGTCCCGATCCCGGGCAGGGCCAGCAGCTGGGCATGGTCCTCGGGGACCACACCGTGGTGCTCGTCCCGGATGCGCTGAGCCGCCGCGTGCAACCGCAGCGCCCGCCGGGGATAGCCGAGCCGGTCCCACGCGCGCACCACGTCCGCCGGCGCCGCCGCGGCCAGGTCCCCCGGATGCGGCCACCGCTGCATCCAGCGCCGCCACACCGGCAGAACCCGCACCACGGGTGTCTGCTGCAGCATGATCTCGCTGACCAGCACGCCCCACGGGGAGCGGTCCGCGGCTCGCCACGGCAGGACGCGGGAGTGGTTCCCGTACCACGCCACCACGGCGTGGCGGATGCCGGGCAGCGCCCGCGGGTCCAGGGCTTCAGGTGCTTCGGCGTTCGGCTTCATCACCGTCCACGGTAGCCTGGAGACCATGGCTTCCCACGGTTCCGAGCACCACGATCCCCCCACGTCCACCACCGGGGGCGGGGGCTCGGAGGCCAGGCTTCCCGCGCACGTCTACCGGCGACGCCGCCTGGTGGCGCTCGCGGTCATCGCCCTCCTCCTGCTGCTGCTCGTGGTGGGTGTGGTCCGGGGCGTGCGGGCCGTGACCGGTTCCGGCGGACAGGACACCGCGCAGGACGCGGCCGCCCAGCGTCCGGCAGCCACGGCCCAGGCCACCGCCGACCCGGAGCAGAAGTTCGCGGACTTCACGCCGCGGCCCGATCCCTCCGGCTCGGCATCCTCCTCCGCCCCGGGGACCCCCAGCCCGAGCAGCACGGCCGTCCCGGCGTGCGGGGCTGACCTCTCGGTCACCGCCTCCACGGACAAGGAGACCTACGCCGCGAAGGAGCAGCCGGTCCTGACCATGACGCTGCAGAACACGGGCAACCACCCGTGCACCGTGGACGCCGGCACCAGCAAGATGGTGTTCACGGTGGTCTCCGGCTCGGACACCGTCTTCGACTCCCGCCACTGCGCCGCCGGGGGCGACGACCGCAAGCTCACCCTGGACGCCGGGGCGAAGGAGACGGCCAGGCTGAGCTGGAACCGCACCCGCACCGCGCAGGGCTGCCCCGCGGGACAGGCCGAGGCCGCGGCGGGGTACTACAAGCTCACCGCCACCCTGGGGGACACCACGAGCGCTCCCGCCGCATTCGTGCTGCAGTGACCCGCTCCGGGAGCCGGGCGACCTCACATGAAGCGGTCCAGCAGGCTGGTCTCCGCCATGCGCGAGAGGGACTCCCGGACCGTGCGCGCGCGCTGCTCGCCGATGCCGTCCACGGACATGAGGTCCTCCAGGTTCGCGGCCATGAGGGACTGCAGGCCGTCGAACTGGGAGACGAGCCGCTTGGCCACCGCTCCGGGCATGGACTTGATGCCCTCCAGCAGCCGGTAGCCGTGGGGGTGCAGGTCCGTCTCCAGGGTGGCCTGCGCTCCGGTGAGACCGGCGGCCACCGCCACCCGCTGCAGGTCCACGAGCTCGGCGGGGGAGAGCTCCGCGAGCTGGTCCAGTGACCCCTCGACCACCTCCGGTGCGGTGGCCTCCGGGAGGTAGTCGCGCAGCACCACATCCGGTCCGGGTCCCGTGCCCGCGGTGAGCTCCTCCAGCTGCAGGGAGATCAGCCGGCCGTCCGAGCCGAGCTCCAGGACGTACCAGGCGATCTCCTCGGAGATCCGGCGGACCATCTCCATGCGCTGCAGGGTCAGGGCCACGTCCCGGACGGTGACGGCCGCCTCGATCTCCAGCGCGGAGAGGCTTCCCAGCACCTGCTCCAGCCGGTTGCTGTAGTGCTCCAGGGTCTGCAGGGCCTGGTTGGCGCGGGCCATGATGGCCTGCGAGCCCTCGATCGCGTAGCGGTACTCGTCCTTGTAGATGGTGATCACGCTCATGGACGCGCTCACCGAGATCACGGGCACGCCCGTCTGCTTGGCCGTGCGCTCCGCGGAACGGTGCCGCGTGCCGGACTCCTGCGTGGGGATGCTCGCGTCCGGCATGAGCTGGACCCCGGCCTTGAGGATGCGCGTGGCGTCCTTGTCGCACACGATCGCCCCGTCCATCTTGGCGAGCTCCCGCAGCTTGGTGGGGGTGAAGTCCGTGTGGATGTCGAACCCGCCGGAGCACAGCGACTCCACGGAGCGGTCGACGCCGAGGACGATCAGCGCGCCGGTGCGGCCCCGCAGGATCCGCTCCAGACCGGTGCGCAGCTCTGTGCCGGGGGAGACCCTGGCGAGGGTCTTGCGCAACGCTGCTTCACGAGAGTTCACCACGCCTTCATTCTACGGTCGGGCAGCCGCACCCGGACCGCCCCCAGCAAGGGGGCGCCCGGCGCTGACCAGGGGCGACGTGGGCGCAGGGGCTCCGTGTCCCCCTGCCCCGTGCCCCCCGTGTACCCCTCTCGTGTACCGCCCCGTGCACCGGTCTCGCGCGGGGCAGCGGGCGCGGCGCCTCAGCCCTGGCGCGGGGGAAAGAGCAGCTCCATGGCCTGGTTCACGGTGGTGACCTCCCGGACCGAGAATCCCGGGGGGATCTTCCCCGGGCCGCTGGGGGAGGCTGGGACCACGGCGTGGGTGAAGCCCAGTCGCGCCACCTCCTGGATCCGGCGGTTGATCTCCGGCACGGGGCGCACCTCCCCGGCGAGACCGATCTCCCCGAAGCACACGAGACGCTGGGGCAGGGGTCGGTCCTGGGCCGCGGAGGCCAGAGCCATGCACACCGCGAGGTCCGTGGCGGGCTCGGTGAGCCGCACGCCCCCAACCGTGGAGACGTAGCAGTCCATGGCGGCCAGGGCCACACCGGCCCTGCGCTGCAGGACGGCCAGCAGCATGGCCACGCGGGAGCTGTCCAGGCCGGAGGTGGCTCGCCGGGGCTGGGAGGTGCTGGAGCGGTCCAGCAGCGCCTGGACCTCGGCGAGCAGAGGTCTGCGGCCCTCCACGGTGACGCTCAGGCACGTGCCCGCCACGGGGACGGGGGTGCGGGAGACGAAGAGCCCGGAGGGGTCCGAGACGGAGCGGATGCCGTTCTCCTCCAGGTCGAAGCAGCCCACCTCGTCCGTGGGGCCGAAGCGGTTCTTCACCGCCCGGAGCAGACGGATGCGGGAGTGCTTGTCGCCCTCGAACTGGCACACCACGTCCACCAGGTGCTCCAGCAGCCGCGGCCCCGCGATGGAGCCCTCCTTGGTCACGTGGCCCACCAGCAGCGTGGTCATGTTCCGGGTCTTGGCCGCGTGGATGAGGCTCGCGGTGACCTCCCGCACCTGGCTCACCCCACCCGCGGAGCCCTCGATCTCCGGACTCGCGAGCGTCTGCACGGAGTCCACGATCAGCAGCTCCGGGGACAGGGACTCCACCTGTGCCAGGGCCGCGGAGAGGTCCGACTCCGCCGCCAGGTAGAGGGAGTCGGACAGCGCCCCGATCCGCTCGGCGCGCAGCTTCACCTGCGCCGCAGACTCCTCGCCGCTCACGTACAGCACCGTGCGCGGGGACTCCCCGCCGGCCACCTTGGCGGCGGCGTCCAGCAGCAGGGTGGACTTGCCCACCCCCGGCTCGCCGGCCAGCAGGATCACCGCACCGGGCACCAGCCCGCCGCCCAGCACCCGGTCCAGCTCCTGGACCCGCGTGGGCGTGAACTGCGCCAGGGAGGAGTCGACGGCGCCGATGGGCTGCGCGGGCGAGGTCACCGTGGCGGCGGCCCGGGTCCGCCCGAGCTCACGCTCCGACCCTGTCTCCTGCACGGTGCCCCACGCCTGGCACTCACCGCAGCGCCCCACCCACTTGGCGGTGGTCCACCCGCACTCGGAGCAGCGGTAGGTGGTGGACTGCTTGCGGGTCTTCGTGGCCATGGTGCCCACGCTAGGAGCCCGTTCCGACGCGCATAAGCCGCCCCGGCGGCGTCGTCCGCGGGCTCAGCCGTGACCGAGCGGGGGCAGGTGCGCGGTGGCGGTCTCGTGGGCCACACCCGTGGCCTCCAGCAGGTCCACCACCATGGGCCGTAGCAGCAGGACCAGCGCCTCGCCCTCCATGGTGCGGATGCCCATGGCGGCCGGTTCCAGGCGCCGTGCCACCGAGATCAGCTCGTTGCGGGTCTGGCGCAGGTAGCTCTCCCGGCTCTGCGGGTGGCCCTCGTTGAGGGCGTGGCCCAGGCTCAGGACGGCGTCGGAGAGGTCCGAGAGAGCCTCGGAGAGGGAGGTCACGGCCTCGTCCGCCAGGGTGACCCGGTTGAGTACGGACGCCAGCCGGCGGGCGAAGACCCGCGAGTTGCGCACCGCGAGGTCCAGGTAGCGGATGCTCTCGGAGAGCTCGTCGATCTCGCGCCGGTGCCGCCTGTGGATGGGGGAGGCGTGGACGATCTCCCATGAGCCCTGCAGCCCCGTGCGCACCGAGTCCACGAGCGGCTGGGTCTGGCGGCCCCGCACCAGGGCGTGCCAGGCCAGACGGGAGTCGGTGTCCGCAACGGCGTGGGAGCAGTCCGTGAGCATCTGGGTGAACTCGGTGATGAGCACCCCCAGGTCCTGCCGCGGCTCCCGGCGGGGGTCCTGGGGCAGCACGTAGGCCAGCAGCAGCGCGCACAGGCACCCCACCACGGCGTCCAGCGACCGGCCGAAGACCCCGTCCTGCGAGGGGGGCAGCAGCACCACCAGCACGGACTGCAGGCCCATCTGGGTGGTGAAGATGCCGCCGTTGTCCAGGAACCTGGCCAGCAGCAGGGAGGCCAGCAGCACGACCCCCGCCTGCCACTCGCCCGGGCCCAGGAGGTGGATCAGGGTGTCTCCCATGATGATGCCGAGGGTGCAGCCGAGCGAGACCTCCAGGACCCGCCGGTACCGCAGCCCGCCCTTCGCGTAGCCCAGGGAGACCAAGGCGGCGGTGGCCGCGAAGATCGGCCCGTGGTGACCCAGCAGCCGTTCTGCGATGACGTAGGCCACCACGGCGGCCACGGTCATCTGCACCGCCTGGAAGAAGCCCGCGCTCATCCGGGTCCAGCCCGTGCGCGCCCGGCGTGCCACGAGCCCGCGGACGCGGCGCAGCCGGGAGCGGGGCTGATCTGCTTCCGTGGGCGCCATGAGGCCATCCTAGGCGGGGCGGGGGGACGGGTTCGCACGGGCGCGAGCCGCCTCCGCGGTGCTCCCCGTGCACCCGGTGCGCGGGGCGCGACACCGAGGTTGTTCATCGGCCGTTCACCTTCCCGGGCGACTCTGGAAACGTCCGGTGGTTAGCGTCGGCGCCGGGCGCGCTGCGAGTGCAGCGACCACGGACGCCGTGTCGCGGCGTCTCCGCTACACGCCGGAATCGCCGGTCCATGCTCTCGAAGGAGAAACAGTGAAGGTTTCGCACGTCGGCCGCTCGGCCGCAGTCCTCGTCATCGGTGCCCTCGCTCTGACCGCTTGCGGTTCCGACAACGCCACCGGCAACGGCGGCGGAAGCGGTGGCGGTGAGAGCAGCGGGGTCTCCGGCACGCTCACCGGCATCGGCGCCTCGTCGCAGCAGGCCGCGATGACCGCTTGGCAGAACGGCTTCCAGTCCTCCAACAGCGGGGCCACCATCCAGTACTCCCCGGACGGATCCGGTGCGGGCCGCAAGGCGTTCCTGGCCGGCGGCGCGAACTTCGCGGGCTCGGACGCGTACCTCGCCGACAAGGAGCTCCCGGACGCCAAGAAGCAGTGCGGTGACGGCGGCGCCATGGACCTGCCCGTGTACGTCTCCCCGATCTCCGTGGCGTTCAACCTGCCCGGCATCGACTCCCTGAACCTGGACGCGCCCACCATCGCCAAGATCTTCAAGGGTGAGATCAAGAAGTGGGATGCGGACGAGATCAAGAAGCAGAACCCGGACGCCGATCTCCCCAGCACCGCCATCACCGTGGTGCACCGCAGCGACGACTCCGGCACCACCGAGAACTTCACCGACTACCTGAGCAAGGCGGCGCCGAAGGACTGGACCGACGAGGCGGACCAGGCCTGGCCCTCCAAGTACGCCGGTGAGAACAACAAGGGCACCTCCGGCGTGGTCTCCACCACCTCCGGCACCGAGGGCGCGGTGACCTACGCGGACTCCTCCGCCGTGGGTGACCTGGGCACCGCCGCCATCAAGGTGGGGGACGAGTACGTCAAGCACTCCCCGGAAGCCGCCGCCAAGGCTGTGGAGGTCTCCTCGCAGGTCAAGGGCCGCAGCGAGCACGACCTCGCGATCGATATCGCCCGCGACACCAAGGAGGCCGGCGCCTACCCGCTGGTGCTGATCTCCTACCACATCGTGTGCTCCCAGTACGACAAGAAGGAGACCGCGGACCTCGTCAAGGCCTTCGAGTCCTACGTGATCTCCGAGGACGGGCAGAAGACCGCCGCGGACTCCGCCGGCTCCGCCCCGCTCTCCCAGTCCCTGCGGGACAAGGCCAAGGCCGCGGTGGACACCATCTCCGCCAAGGGCTGACCCGGTTCCCCACCGGTGACGGCGGCGTCGGCGCATCCACTGCGTCGACGCCGCCACCACGCCGACGTCCGATCCGTCCCGCCGCGTTCAGGGCTGGACGGCGGCCCGCCCGGCACCCACCCCACCTGATCGAAGGGACTGCTCCATGTCCACCACCGTCAGCACCCGCAAACGGGCCACCGCGTCCACGGCGGCCGGTCGTGCGGGTGACTCCATCTTCTCGGGCCTCAGCCTGGCCGCGGGCATCCTGATCTTCGCGGTCCTCGCGGCCGTGGCGATCTTCCTGCTGCTCCAGGCCCTGCCCACCTTCACCGCGGCGCCCGCGGACATCACCGGGGGCAAGGGGTTCTTCACCTACATCTGGCCGCTCGTGGTGGGCACGCTCATCGCCTCGGTCATCGCCCTGCTGATCGCCACGCCCGTGGGGATCCTGGTGGCCCTCTACATCTCCCACTACGCCCCGGCTAGGGTCTCGAAGCCCGTGGGGTACGTGATCGACCTGCTCGCCGCGATCCCCTCCGTGATCTACGGCGCATGGGGCGCCACGGTGCTGGCCCCGGCGCTCGTGCCGCTGTTCACCTGGCTGAGCGAGCACCTGGGATTCATCCCGATCTTCTCCGGCCCGGCCTCCCAGACCGGCAAGACCCTGCTCACCGCCGGCGTGGTGCTCGCCATCATGATCCTGCCGATCATCACCTCCATGTCCCGCGAGATCTTCACCCAGACCCCCAAGCTACACGAGGAGGCCGCGCTGGCACTGGGGGCCACGCGCTGGGAGATGGTCCGGATGTCCGTGCTGCCGTTCGCACGGCCGGGCATCATCTCCTCGATCATGCTCGCCCTGGGGCGCGCGCTCGGTGAGACCATGGCCGTGGCCCTGGTGCTCTCCTCGGGGCCGATGATCGCCTCCCTCATCAAGTCCGGGAACCAGACCATCGCCGCGGAGATCGCCCTGAACTTCCCGGAGGCCTACGGTCTGCGGCTCTCCGAGCTGATCGCCGCCGGTCTCGTGCTGTTCCTCATCACCCTGGTGGTCAACATGATCGCGCGCGCCATCATCGCCCGCTACAAGGAATTCTCGGGGGCCAACTGATGTCCACGTCCACGAACACTCCCGGGGTCTCCCCGGTCCGACAGTCCAAGCTCACCCGTGGGCAGCGGCCCAAGTGGCTGATCCCCGTGATCGGGGTCGTCGCGATCGTGGCTGGTGCCGCGCTCTCGGCGCTGCTCGGCTTCAGCATCGCCCTGTGGGCCCTGTTCGCAGCCGTCATCTTCCTGGTGGTGGGCCCGCTCGCGGTCACACTCGTCGAGGGCAGGCGTGCCGGGGCCGACTCGCTCATGACCTTCCTGGTCTACGCCGCCTTCGTGCTCGCCGTGATCCCGCTGGTCTCGGTGCTGTGGACCGTGCTCGCGAAGGGCATCCCCGGGATGACCTCCAGCATGCTGCTCACCTCCATGAACGGGGTCACCGGTTTCCAGGACAACAAGGCCCACGGCTCCTCGGAGGTCATGGGCGGCGCGTACCACGCGATCGTGGGTACCGTCTCCATCACGTTCTGGGCCACCATCATGTCCGTCCCCATCGGACTGCTCACCGCCATCTACCTGGTGGAGTACTCCCGCGGGGGCTGGCTGGGCAAGGTCATCACGTTCTTCGTGGACGTGATGACCGGCATCCCCTCCATCGTGGCGGGCCTGTTCGCCGCGGCGCTGTTCGGGATGATCCTGGGCCCGTCCACCCGCACCGGCTTCGTGGCCGCCGTGGCCCTGACCGTCCTGATGATCCCCACGGTGGTCAAGAACACGGAGGAGATGCTGCGGATCGTTCCCAACGAGCTGCGGGAGGCCTCCTACGCGCTGGGCGTGCGCAAGTGGCGGACCATCCTGAAGGTGGTGATCCCCACGGCCATCTCCGGCATCGCGTCCGGCGTGACCCTGGCGATCGCGCGCGTGATCGGTGAGACCGCGCCCCTGCTCGTCACCGCGGGCTTTGCCACGGCCATCAACTGGAACTCGTTCTCCGGGTGGATGACCACCCTGCCCACGTTCATCTACTACCAGATCATGAACCCCACGTCTCCCACGAACCCCGACCCCTCCCTGCAGCGGGCCTGGGCGGCGGCGCTGGTGCTCATCATCATCGTGATGCTGCTCAACCTCGTGGCGCGCCTGATCGCCAGGGCGTTCGCGCCCAAGACCGCCGGCCGCTGAGCGCCCACCGACCCACCTGATCGAAGGAATGACAACCATGTCGAAACGCATCGACGTCGAACACCTCAACGTCTACTACGGTGATTTCCTGGCGGTCCAGGACGTCAGCATGAACATCGAGCCGCGGTCCGTGACCGCCTTCATCGGCCCCTCCGGCTGCGGCAAGTCCACGTTCCTGCGCACGTTGAACCGCATGCACGAGGTGATCCCGGGCGCGTACGCGGAGGGCAAGGTCCTCCTGGACGGGGACGACCTCTACGGCAAGGGCGTGGACCCGGTGACGGTGCGCTCCATGGTGGGCATGGTGTTCCAGCGCCCCAACCCGTTCCCCACCATGTCCATCCGGGACAACGTCCTGGCCGGTGTGAAGCTGAACAACAAGCGGATCTCCGGTAGCGAGGCCGATGACCTCGTGGAGAGCTCGCTGCGCGGTGCCAACCTGTGGAACGAGGTCAAGGACCGGCTCAACAAGCCCGGGTCGGGGCTCTCCGGCGGTCAGCAGCAGCGGCTGTGCATCGCCCGCGCCATCGCGGTCAAGCCGGACGTGATCCTCATGGACGAGCCGTGCTCGGCGCTGGACCCCATCTCCACCCTGGCCATCGAGGACCTGATCAACGAGATCAAGACCGACTACACGGTCGTGATCGTCACGCACAACATGCAGCAGGCGTCCCGCGTCTCGGACAAGACCGCCTTCTTCAACATCGAGGGCACCGGCAAGCCCGGGCGCCTGATCGAGTACTCGCCCACCTCGGAGATCTTCAACACTCCGCAGAAGAAGGAGACCGAGGACTACGTCTCCGGCCGCTTCGGCTGATCCGCCACCCGGCTCTCCCACGGACCGAGGCCGGCGCCGCATCCACGATGCCGCGCCGGCCTCGCGCCGTCTCAGGGATCACGACGACGCCGCCGCCGCCGACCGGGTCTCAGACCCCGGGAGCCGGGACCAGGGGGGAGGCGGCCAGGAAGAGGGTCGCGGACACCAGGGCGCAGACGGGGACGGTGAGCACCCACGTGAGCAGCACCCGCACCAGGGTGGTGTGGTACACGGTGCGGAAGCGCTGTGCGGACCCCGCGCCGAGGATGGCGGCGGTGCTCGCGTGGGAGCTGGAGAGGGGGATGGGGGAGAGGAAGCCGCCCACGAAGAGCATGGTTCCGGCAACCGTCTGCGCCACCGCGCCGCGCAGCGGGTCCAGGGAGACCACGCGGGTGGACAGGGTGTAGGAGATCCGCCAGCCGCCCAGCAGGGTGCCGAGGCCGAGGCACCCGCCCACCAGCACGGACAG
>NZ_JAUMTZ010000005.1:97683-153575 GCF_030530945.1 Kocuria sp.
GCGCCGCGCGGGGGGCCGTGGGCCCCGGGGGGGTGGGGGGGGGTGTCGGCCACCCGCCCCCCCCCCCGCGGGGGGCCGGGGCCCCCCCCCCCGCCCACCAGCACGGACAGCCACGCGGGGATGGCCTCCCGGGGAAACCCGGAACCTGCGGTGAGCAGGAGCACCATGAGGATCCACAGGGTGCGCCGGGTGTGCTGGATGCCGTGACCCAGGTGGATGGCCGCCGCTCCGGTGGCCTGGATCACCCCCGCCCGGAAGTTCACCCGACCAGGGGTCTCGTGCTGCAGCAGGTGGACCAGGGGAACCACCAGCGCGAACGCCAGCGCGAAGGCGATCAGCGGGGACGCCACCATGGGCAGCAGCACGTTCCACGACAGGTAGGGGCCCACCCCCAGCGCGCTGTCCAGGAGACCCACGGCGTGGGCGCCGGCCAGGGCGCCCACCACCGACCCGCCGATGGCCGCGGTGGAGGAGGAGGGCATGCGCCACCACCAGGTCAGCAGGTCCCAGCCGATGGCCGTGAGCAGGGCGCAGATCAGCGCCACACCGCCCACGGTGTCCAGGGGCACGGGGATCTCGAAGGTGATCATCCGGTTCAGCACGAGCCCCACGAGCAGGGCCCCCACCATGTTGAAGACCGCCCCGGTCCACAGCGCAACCCGGGGCGTGAGGGCGTTGAACCGCACGGGCAGGGCCACGGCGTTGGAGGCGTCGTGGAAGCCGTTGAGCACGGTGAACACGAGGGTCAGTGCGATGCCCGTGGCGGCCAGCAGTCCTGTCACGGTGGCTCAGTACTCCGTGACGAGGATCCGGCCCACCTCGGAGGAGACCTGACCCAGCGCCGCGGCGGCGTCGAAGAGCTGCTGGGCGGTGTCCATGCGGCGGATGGCCTGCGCGGGCTTGAAGTTCTCCAGCAGGTCCGCCCTGTAGACGCGCTGGGTGCGCTCGGCCTGACGGATGAGGCGCATCATCTCGAACCAGTAGTCGTCGAGCTCGTCCAGACTGGACAGCCGCCCCATGGCCTTGCCGGTCATCAGCGCCATGTGCTGGACCACGGCCAGCTGCTCGGCGGCGTGGGAGCTGGGGCGTTCCACACGATGCTGCCGGTGCAGCTCCGCGCACCCCACGAGGGCCTGCACCGCGCGCAGCAGCCAGTGGCCCAGGATGTAGAGGTCCTGGCGGGGAATGGGGACCACGTAAGAGGAACGGGTGGTGGTCATGAGGGAGAAGTAGAGGTTGGTGCAGCGGTCCTCGGTGTCCAGAAGCTCCGTGAAGGGCCGCTCCCACACCTTCTCCACGGTGCCGATGTGCTCGGAGAGCTGCTCCACCGCGGTGATCACGCACCGGGACATGTCCACGAGCAGTTCGGTGACTCGCTCGTCCTCGGGGAAGATGCGAAAGGCCATCCGTGGGTCCTCCGAGATCACGATCGGTCAAGTTCGGGCGTCATGCTACCCAATGCCGGTGAACCCGGATGATCCGTGACGGGGGCGGTGCCGGACCGGGAGCGCCTCTCGGCGGAAGGCCGCTCGTAGCGGCTAAATGATGGAGCCCGGGGCTGCCACGGCCCGACACCTGGCGTTCAGTCTACCGCCGGCCCCCGGCGCGGCTCCAACCGCGGGTGCGGCTCACTCCAGGTGGCCGCCGCGCCACGCCTCGGCGGCGGCGTCGAGCTCGTCCGCGGTGCGCAGCAGGCGGGGGATGCGCTCCCACGGCTCCCGGGTGCGCAGCCCCGGCACGTCGAGCGTCTGCTCCTGGCCCACGGCGACCACCCGGCAGAACGCCGCGAAACGTTCCAGGGCGACGTCGAACTCGCCCTGGAACGCGCCGGAGAGGATCGCGTCCGCGACGTCGCAGATCTCCTCCGCGCCGGGCGGGTCCGCGACGCCCGCGACCACGTGGGAGACCTGGGCGGCGTGGCGCCCGGCCGTGAACCAGCGGCCCATGCGGTGGGGATCCGTGCGGGCGGCGGCGCGCAGTGCGTAGAGGCGCCACAGCGCCCCAGGCAGGGAAACGGCGGGGGCCTGGGACCACATCTCGGCGATCCCCTCCAGCCCCTGCTCGTCCGTGAGCCGCACCAGCCGCTCCCGCACCCGCGGGTCCTGGGAGCGGCGCCCGCGGGAGACGAGCGCCTGTGCCGCCAGGTGCGCCGCCTCGGAGACCCGCGCGGGGTCCGTGCCGCCCTCGTGGGACTCGAACTTCTCCGGGGAGAACTTCACGGGTGAGTGGTGGGCGCGGCGTTCGGGCATGCGCCCGAGTGTACGCCCGGGCCCCGACGCCCCCGAGGATTCAGTCCGCGGTGTGCAGCTCCCCGGCCTGCTGGCGCCAGCGCTCCTCGATGCGCAGCATGGCCTGCTGGCTCACGGCCCGCCACCAGCGCAGTGCGAGGCGGGGGTCCTCCTCCTCGATCCGCTCGATGGCCTCGGGCGGCAGGCGCCGGGCGGTGACGTCCGTGAGGGCCGTGAAACTCACCAGGTAGCGCCAGTTGGTGCCCAGGGCGATCTCCCCGAAGCTCATCCCGGGCCCGATCACCTCGAGCTCCACGCGGTCCCCCTGCGGCGAGCGGCGCGAGACCTCCACGCTGCCGGAGGTCACCATGAACACGCCGTTGAACCTCTGCCCGGCGCGCAGCATGGTGGCGCCCGCGGACCACTGGACGTGCTCGGTGTGGGAGCGGATCAGGCGGATGTCCTCCTCGTCCAGGGAACTCAGCAGCTCGGACCGGGTGGAGTGGACCTTGTCCGGTGTGCACTCCGGGTCCCCGAACTGCTCCAGGATCCGCTCCTCCGCCCAGGCCAGGGCCTCCGCCCGGGTGGTGAACATGGTCATGGGATGCTCCACGCCCCGGGTGTGCTCGTTGCTCTTCTCCGCGATCAGCACCACGTGGTGGCCCGTTTTCTGCACCTGCTCCGCGGTCCGGGCCAGCATGGGGATCACGAACCGGGACATGTCGTCCACCTGGCGGATGTCCACCAGGACGTAGGTGGAGACGCGGGCCGCCTCCCGGATGGTGCGCACCGCGGTCTCCGCGCCGGCGAAGCGCAGGTCCCCCTGCAGCTCGATGACGCGGGCGTCCTGGCCGTGGTGCTCCAGGATCTCCGTGGCGGCCTCGTTGCGCCGCACCAGGGAGGGAGTCTCGGCGAGGGTGTACTCGGCGCGCACGGTGGAGTGGCCGTTGCGCTCGGTGCGGGCGAAGTGCAGGTCCAGGTCACGGGTGAGGCGCTCGCACGCCGCAACCCCGCGCACCGAGTTGCCGTGCCGGTCCAGGGGTGGGGAGAACACCGCCACCGCGAGCTGACCGGGAAGCACGGCCACCACGCCGCCGCTCACGCCGGACTTGGCGGGCAGGCCCACGCGCAGGGCCCAGCGCCCGGCGTCGTCGTACATGCCGCACGTGTTCATCACGGACAGGACGTCCGAGACCACCTCCGGCTCCAGGACCCGTTCGCCCGTCACCGGGTTGCGCCCGCCCGCGGCCAGTGTGGCGCCCATGCGGGCGAGGTCCACGCAGTCGATCATCACGGCGCACTGGCCGAAGTAGTCGTCCAGGGCTCCCGTGGGGTCCCCCTCGATGATCCCCCGGGACGTCAGCAGCCACCCCAGGGCGCGGTTGCGGTCCCCCGCGCGGCGCTCCTGGGCCTGGATGTTCTTGTTGATGCGCAGCCGGCGTCCGGCGCAGTTGGAGTACAGCCGCAGGATCCGTTCCATGCGGGTTCCGTGGGAGGTGTTGCGCACCAGGGAGGTGGCGGCGATCGCCCCGGCGTTGATCATGGGGTTGGAGGGGCGCCCGGTCTCGGGCTGCAGCGAGATCTCATTGAACGCGTCGCCGCTGGGCTCCACGTCGATCTTCTCGAACACCCCCTCCAGGCCCCGGTCCGTGAGCGCCTGCGCGTAGGTGAAGGCCTTGGAGATGGACTGGATGCAGAACTCCTGCCGGGTGTCCCCGGCCTGGTACAGCGCGCCGTCCACCGTGGCCACGGCGATGCCCATGGTCTTCGGGTCCGCGCCTGCGAGCTCCGGGATGGAGGCGTTGAGCTCGCCGCCGTCCACGCCGCGCAGATCCTCCACCACGCGGCGCAGGTACTCGGTGATGGGGGACGGCCCCAGCTTGGACATGGGAACGGTGCTCATCGGCGTCTCCTCGGGGATGGTGCGGACCCCGGGCACGGTGCGCCACGCGACCGTCCGCCCGGCGGGCTTCTCGACCTCCAGGGTCCCACACCGGCGCCACCCCGCCGCGGTCGGACAGGGGAACGGGGCCCAGGACGACGCCGCCCGCCCGGCTCCCAACGGCCGCTCCCTTCCCCGGGCGTCGGGGCCTCCGGGGGCCTCCTGAGCCCGGGGAACGGAGTGGAAATGCCCGGGGGCTGCGGTAGAGTGGCCGTGCTCGACCGCCGGGGTGCTCCCTGGGCGTGGAGGGCACGCGCCTTTAGCTCAGTTGGTAGAGCAGTGGACTTTTAATCCATGGGTCGTGGGTTCGAGCCCCACAGGGCGCACCGTGCATCCCGTCACCGGTTCCACCGGGGGCGGGATTCTTCGTGTCCGCAGGCCGGACCAGCCCCGGAGCTCCGGTGCCGCTCGCGGCGCCGTCAGTCCCGCCGGCCCACCCGGACCAGGCGGGAGAGCGCCCACCCCATCACCGGTTCGTAGGCCACGAGCACCGGGGCTGGCCCCTGGATGCGGACGTCCGCGCGCGAACCGCCGCCCGGGACGGGGGTGACGTGGTGCTCCAGCAGCAGCCGGACCGGTCCCAGACGAACGGCCCAGGCCCACTGCCGCTGGTCCTCGGCCACGTCCAGCACCCGGAAGCGCGCCCGCACCAGCCCCAGTGCCGTGACGGTGCCCTCGATCCCCGGCAGCAGCACCGAGGAGTCGGCGCGCACGCGCGTGAGGTGGGGAGCCCAGCGGGTCCACAGTGCGAGCTGGCGGTAGTGCCGCCACACGTCCTGCGGGGCGGCGGGCCCGGTGCGGCTCACGGTCATCTCCATGTGGCCAGTGTGCCCGCTCACCGGGGCCCGGTCCACGCCCGTGCACCGCCCGCAGAACGGGGGACCGGGTGTCCCCATTTTGCGTGACGGCCGGGAGGGCGGCGGGGGACACCGAGGGTGCGCGACCGCCCAGAAAACGGCTCTGACGTGGGCGAACATGCGAAGAGGTGGGCTTGTCCACAGAACGGCGATCGGTGCGCGCCGCGCTCGTGGGCGGTGGAAATCCAGGTGGGGCCGTGCCAGCATGAACACGTCGCCACACGGGATCACCGGTGCGGCGCTGCCATGACCGGGGGGAATACTGGCAGCGCGCACCACAGCCGATTCGAACGCCGTCCACGCCGGGGGGCGTGGTGTGTTCGGGTCATCCCGTGGGGCGCGTACACGGGGTTCGTGCCGGGGGGCGCGGGCTCCGAGCGGATCTCAATCCGCGCCGGATACCGGCGTGTGCGTCCGCTGTGCCGTGGGGGCCCGTTCGGGGGAACGGGCCCGGGTGCAGCGGACGCATCACGTTGGCCGGTCTTCTTCTTCTCTCCTCGCCCCGGTGCCGACGGTCCACACCGCCTGTGCGTGTCCGAGGGGCCTGGGACACTTCCGCCATGACCGATGCCGCGCACAGTGCCGACCCGTCCCTGCGATCCCGCGCCCTGGAGCACCTGCGGGAGCTCACGGGCAGTCCCACCGCGGACTTCCACCAGGGGCAGTTCGAGGCCGTCTCCGCCCTCGTGGCGGAGCACCGCCGCGCGCTGGTGGTCCAGCGCACCGGCTGGGGCAAGTCCGCCGTGTACTTCCTCTCCGCGCTGCTGATGCGCGCACAGGGCCACGGCCCCACGCTCATCATCTCCCCGCTGCTGGCGCTGATGCGTGATCAGGTGGCCGCCGCCCGGCGGGCCGGTGTGCGGGCCGCCGCCATCTCCTCCGCCAACCCCACCGAGTGGGCGGAGATCTCCGCAGCGCTGGACCGGGGTGAGCTGGACGTGCTGCTCGTCTCCCCGGAGCGGCTGAACAACCCGCGCTTCCGGGAGGAGCAGCTGCCGCGGCTGATGTCCGAGCTCGGTCTGCTGGTGGTGGACGAGGCCCACTGCATCTCGGACTGGGGCCACGACTTCCGCCCGGACTACCGCCGGATCAAGGACATGCTCGCGCAGCTTCCGGACTCGGTGGCCGTGCTGGCCACCACCGCCACCGCCAACGAGCGCGTGATCGAGGACGTCCGGGAGCAGCTGGGCGTGGGCTCCGGCTACCAGGGGGAGGTCTTCACCCTGCGCGGACCGCTGTCCCGCGGGTCCCTGCGCCTGGGCGTCCTGCGGCTGCCCTCCACCTCCGCGCGGCTCGCGTGGCTGCTGGGGCACCTGGAGCAGCTGCCCGGCAGCGGCATCATCTACGCCCTGACCATCGGCGCCGCCGAGGACACCGCCCGCGCCCTCACGGACGCCGGGCACAGGGTGGCCGCCTACACCGGGCGCACGGACGCGGCCGAGCGCGAGGAGCTGGAAACGGCGCTGAAGGAGAACCAGGTCAAGGCGCTCGTGGCCACCTCCGCGCTGGGGATGGGCTTCGACAAGCCGGACCTCGGTTTCGTGGTGCACCTGGGGGCGCCTTCCTCGCCCGTGGCCTACTACCAGCAGGTGGGCCGCGCCGGGCGCGCCACGGACAGCGCGGACGTGCTGCTGCTGCCCGGTTCCGAGGACCGCGAGATCTGGGAGTACTTCGCCACCGCGTCCATGCCCACGGAGGAGAAGGCCACCGCCGTGCTCACCGCGCTCGCGGAGCACGGCGGGCCGCTGTCCGTCGCGGCGCTGGAGCCCCGGGTCAACATCAAGCGCTCGCCCCTCGAGCTGCTCCTCAAGGTGCTCGCGGTGGACGGCGCCGTGGAGCGCGTGGGCGGCGGCTGGCAGGCCACGGGCCGCCCCTGGACCTACGACGCCGCCCGCTACGAGCGGGTGCGCACGGCCCGGGTGGACGAGCAGCAGGCCATGCTGGACTACGAGCGCACGGGCGAGTGCCGCATGCAGTTCCTCACCCGCCAGCTCGACGACCCCACGGCCGAGCCCTGCGGCCGGTGCGACGTCTGTGCGGGGCCCTGGTACCCCACGGGCGTGGACGCGCAGGCCGCGGACGCTGCGGACGCCGCCCTGCACCGCGCCGGTGTGGCCCTGGAGCCCCGAGCCCAGTGGCCCACGGGGATGGACCGGTTGGGGATCCGCGTGAAGGGCAAGATCCCGGAGGGTGAGCGCGTGGAGCGGGGCCGCGCCGTCGCCCGGCTCACGGACCTCGGGTGGGGGACCCGCCTGCGGGAGGTCTTCCGCACGGACGCGGACGGGCAGCCCGTGGACGCCCCCGTCACCGCGGACCTGGGCCGCGCCGCCCTGACCGTGCTCGCGCAGTGGGACTGGCAGCAGCGGCCCACGGCGGTGGTGGCCATGCCGTCGCAGTCGCGGCCCCAGCTGGTGGACGCCCTCGCGCGCGGCATCGCCGCCGCCGGGCACCTGCCCTTCTGGGGGCGGCTGGAACTGGATCCCGAGGTCCCCCGGGGCAGCCACGGCGGCAACAGCGCCTACCGGCTGGCCGAGGTGTGGGGCAGATTCGTGGTGCCGGCCGAGCTGGCGGAGCTCCTGGCCGGCACCCCGCAGGCCGTGGTGCTGCTCGTGGACGACCTCGTGGACAGCCGGTGGAGCCTCACCGTCGCGGGGCGCGAGCTGCGGGGTGCCGGCGCGGACGCGGTGCTGCCACTCGCGCTCGCCGCACAGGGGTGAGGCTGCCCACGGCCGCAGCGCCGGAGGAGCCGCGCGGTCCGGGGAGGCACGGCCGGAGCGCCACCGGGCGGCGTCGGCGGTGACCTATCGTGAAGGCATGGTCGAACCGATGCAGCAGCCGCTCGTGGACATCGTGATCCCGGTGCACTCCACCACCAGACCGCTCGCGCGCGCCGTGTCCTCGGCGCTGGACGCGAGCGAGGGGGCGGGACCCGGTCAGTGCAGGATCGTTGTGGCCGCCCACCACCTCAGTGGGGAACAGGTCCTCGCCATGCTCCCCGAGCACCTGCGCCCGGTGGTCTCCGTCCTGGTGGCCGAGGACCGCGGGGTCACCGCGGCCGTTCCCCGCAACGAGGCACTGCGCGCGAGCACCGCGCGCTACATCAGCTTCCTGGACAGCGACGACACCCTGGACCGCGGTGCGGTGACCCGGTGGCTCGGGATCGCCGAGCGGCGCGGGAGCGACCTGGTCATCCCGTTCCAGCACCACGAAGGGAGCCGGACGGACATCACGCCTCTCACAAGACCGGGGCGCTGCGCGCGCCTGGACGCGGTGAAGGACCGGCTGGGGTACCGCAGTTCGGCCTTCGGCCTGGTTCGGCTCGCGACGATCCGACGTCTCGGTGCGGACTTCGACGAGAAAGTTCGCACGGGCGAGGACCAGTCCTTCGTGATGGCCCTCTACACGGGGTGCTCACGCATTGACTGCGCGGCGGGGCTGCCCGGCTACCTGGTCCACGCGGATGCGGACGTGCGCGTGTCCGGGCAGCCTCTGCCGCTGCGGGACGAGGTGGCGGCCGCGCTGGACCTGGGTCAGCACCCGTGGTTCGCGGGGACCACTCCGGAACTGCGTGCCTCACACATCATCAAGTACATCCGCGTCAACTTCTTCCCCGCAGTCCACAACCTCGTGGCCGCCGGTGAGTGGAACGAGGGCCAGGCCTCGACCGCCCGGGCGGTCGCCGATGAGCTGCTGGCATCAGCGCCGCACGTGGCGGACCGGCTGTCGCGGGCGGACGCGCGGGTGCTCTCGCTTCTGGAACCGGCCACGAGCGCCGCGGACCTGCTGGATGCGCTCTCCGCACGACGCCGGTTCGCCACCCCGGCCGCTCTGCTCACCCCGCGTCTCCGCTGGGTTCTGGACCGGCAGAGCCCCCTGCGCGTGGCGGCCGCGAGCGCGGCGCAGACCGTGCGCTACAGAGTGGCGGTACGGGGCGGCGCCACCCGCTGAGCCCGTTTCAGTGCCAGGGCCTGCGATGGGGGATCACCCTGCCCCTCCCCGGCGCAGCGTCCACGGCTCCTGCCGGGGTCAGGAGCGTCCCAGTCTCCCGCGCAGTCCGGCCAGGTGGCGAGAGAGGTCCCGCCACGAGAGGAGGCACCACGAGGCCAGGAACACCACGGTTGCCGCAATCGTGGTGATGATCCCAGGATGCGTGGTGCTCCACCACAGGCCTGCCAGGATGAGGGCGTAGCCCGCCGCGACCCGCAGCATGAGTCCGGCCCAGGACATCCGGTCGTGGATCCACACGATCACCAGGGGGCCCAGCGAGCTGACCAGGCAGCCCACGAGGTACCCGATGGCCGCCGCCATGATTCCCAGGCGGGGGCCCCACCACACGATGGTGCAGACGCCCAGGAGCAGACCCACCGCGTTGCAGGCCGCGAGCGCTCGCACCCCCCAGCTCTCCCCGCCGTTGAGCCGCGAGTTGGAGGCGTTGAAGCTGGTGGCGGAGACCGCCAGGAACAGCACCACCAGCAGGGGCACCGCCTCGGTGAACTCCTCGGCCCGGGCGTTGTAGAGCAGGTGGATGAGGGGCTGGGCCCACAGGATTCCCACGCCGAAGACGGGCAGGAACACGAGGACCATGATGCGCAGGATCCCGTCGAGCTGCCGCTTCATCCCCTCGTGGTCCCCGGCGGTGAACATGCGCGCCACGGCGGGAGCGAGGGCCACGAGCATCGAGGAGGACAGCATGCTGGCGGGCGTGGCAATGCTCACCGCGGCGGAGTACTGCCCCACGGCCGCGCCCGTGTCGTAGTGCTTTCCGAGCATCACGGACAGCTGCAGCAGGCCCGAGGCGGTGAGGATGTTGACGGCGGCCCACGCCGTGAACGTGTTGATCTCGTGTTTGAGCGCGGGCGGCAGTGCTCCTCCGGAGACGCGGGGCCAGCCCGGGACGGCGTACAGCAGGTAGCCCAGACTCAGGGGAAGCAGCATCAGGGGGGTGGCGCCGCACAGCAGCACCGCGAGCAGGAGGGTGAGGGTCACACCGGAGCTGATGCAGTCCCACACGGCGGTGGTCACGAACTGGTTGTTGCCGGTGCGGACCCCACGCACGAAGTTGTACGCGGACAAGGCGATCACCAGCAGCCCCGCGGACAGTGCGTAGCTCAGTGGCAGGTGCAGAAAGCCGATGGCCGCCGCGACTCCCACCACGCAGAGCACGATGGTGGCCAGAGTGGCGGTGCGGGCCGTGTAGACCGCCACGGACAGCTGCTCCTCCCTGTGACCCTGACCGCGGGCCATGGCGATGAACTTGGAGGCGGCGTTGCCAGCGGCCTGAGGCCACAGCAGCACCAGGAAGAGGGCCAGCGAGATGGCCAGGTTGACCTGCCCCAGGATCTCCCGCCCCAGGATGTTGCCGATCAGAAGGCTGTAGCCGAAGCGGGAGAGTCCCTGCACGAACACCGCGACCACGGTGAGCGCGAAGGAGGACCCGATGGGGTTGTCCCTGTTCTCGTGGTTGGGCGGGGGGAACAGGATGCCCCGCCATTTCCGTGCGGATGAACCGGGGGCGGGGGAAGAAGTCACCCTGTGGAGTGTATCGACCGTGCGCCTCTCACCGGACCCGCTCGGCCACGGCGCGGTAGAGCCGGGTGAACTGCGCGCCGATCACGGCTCGGGAGAAGCGGGACCGCACGGTGGTGGCAATGGCGGCAGGATCGGCGTCCTGGAAACGCGCCCACGCTGTCTCCACGGCGTCCGCGAGGGCAGGGACCTCCCAGCTGTCGGTCAGCACCGAGTTGGCGTCGGTGCAGTAGTCGTCGAACCCGCCGCTGAGGGGGACGGCGGCGGGTCGGCCCGCTGCTATCGCCTCAGCCACGGCGGTGAAGAAGTTCTCCTGGGCGCTGGGAAGGAAGAAGACGTGCGCGGCCGCGAGCCTGTCGGCGACCTGAGCAGGCGGGATGGGCCCGGTGAGATCGACCCGGTCGGCGATGCCGAGCGTGCGAGCCGTGGTGCGCAGGGTGTCCATGAGGGGCCCGTTGCCGATCAGGGTGTAGTGGACGTCCACGCCGCGGCGAACGAGTTCCGCGACGGTCTCCAGTGCCAGCACCGGTCGCTTGCGCTCGATGAGAGCGCCCACGCCCACGAGCCGCACGGGAGGTGCGGGGGGGAAGGGCGCTGCGGGGCGGGGGTTCTCCACGACGCAGGGGATCACGTGCGTGGCACCGGGGCGGGAGAAACGGGCCATCTCACGGCACAGCTCGTCGGTCACGCCGGTGACGGCATGAGGCAGCCGCAGTGCGTGACGCATCCATGCGAGTCGCTCCCACAGGGGACCCACGCTCGCCGGGTTGACAACCCCGTTCCAGTGCTCGGTGTGCACCCACGGCCGACGTCGGAGCAGCCACGGGGCCGCCGCGAACAGCACGGCTGAGAAGGCCATGGTGTGCAGCACCTGGGCTCGTCGCAGGCCTGCGCCGATGACCCGCGCCACCCGCGCATAGCTGCGCGGGTCGGTGACGTTCAGACGCAAGCGGGTCACGGGAACCCCCTCGTACACCTCCTGCACGGTGGGGCCGCCCACGCGCCCGATGATCACGTGGACCACCGCTACCTCGTGACCTGCTTCCTGCAGGGACCAGCAGTGCTCCAGGACGAACGGGGTCCGACTGGGGGTCTGCGAGTCGGGGAACCATGCGGTGACTACGAGGGATCGCACGGGATGACGGCCTTCCGTGTGGGAGCAGGGGATGAGGTCCATGAGTACCACGTCCGGGTGTCCTGGCGCTGGATCCTGGGCGCGACGCGGTTCCCCGCCGCCCGCAGCATGTCACATCCGCCCGGGTCCTGGAGTCCGTGCCCCGGCCCATCACTTTGACCGCCGCCACACCCGGCGGATAGGCTTGTCAGCGTTGTTCTGCTCCTACCCTGCCCTTGCGGGTCTCGTAGTTGCATGACACACGGAGACGTGCCAGAGCGGCCGAATGGACTTCACTGCTAATGAAGGGCTCGGTTTAACCCCGGGCCGGGGGTTCAAATCCCCCCGTCTCCGCCAGAGCAGAAGACGAACGACGCCGCCCGGGTGACCCGGGCGGCGTCGTTCGTCTTTCTGCCGCGTGCGTCACAATCCGGTGGCTTGCGCTCCGGGCCGTTTCGCAGTGATTTGCATAGATACACTCCGGAGCGGCACGAGGCCCACCCGCCGCCGATCCCGGTGCGCGGCCCCCGGGGCCCGGCCGGAACGGGAGAGATCCGCATGCGCACCACACGGACATGGATCACGGCGGGGCTGTCGCTCGCGCTCATCACCGCAGCGGGACCGGCGGTGGCCGCGCCGCCGGGTGCGGCGTCGTCGGAGCAGTCCGCGCAGGCGCGGCCGGAGACCGAGGGCGGCGTGGCGTCCCTGGGCCGCGGCAGCACGGGACAGGGAAAGGTGCTGCCGGAGACGGACCGGATCGTCGTGAAGTTCAAGCAGAACGTGCCTGCAACGCAGAAGGAGGCGGTCCTGGAGGAGGCGGATGACTCCACGGACCTCCAGGACCCGGACATCGTGCGGACCACCGGCACCGGCGAGGACGTGGTGGAGTCTGCGGAGATGCTGAGTCCCGCCGAGCAGAAGGATGCCGTGGCGGCCATCGAGGCGGACCCGGCCGTGGAGTCCGCGGAACCGGACCAGATCGTGGTCAACGCACTGGCGGCCACCCCGGCCAAGGCCCCCAACGACACCAACTGGAACTACCAGTGGGGCCCGCGCAACATCGGGGTGCCGAGCGCGTGGAGCCAGGCCACGGGCCAGGGGATCGTGATCGGCATCGCTGACACGGGCCAGACCAACCATCCGGACCTCAACGCCAAGACCGTCCCGGGCTACGACTTCCTTTCGGACACCTACCACTCCCGGGACGGCAACGGGCGTGACTCCAACCCGCAGGACCAGGGGGACTGGAGCCCCGGCAGACCGTCCTGGTGGCACGGGTCCCACGTGGCGGGGATCGCCGCGGCGCAGACCAACAACCGAGCGGGCATCGCGGGGATGGCACCGGATGCCAAGATCCAGCACGCCCGCGTTCTCGGCGCGGATGGACGTGGCTACATCTCGGACATCGCGGACGGGGTCATGTGGTCCGCGGGGATCTCGATCCCGGGCGTGCCCGTGAACAAGAACCCCGCCAAGGTGGTCAACCTCTCCGAGGCGTGGGACGCGGGTTCCTGCCCCGCGGTGATGCAGAAGGCCGTCGACCGCATGCACGCGATCAACGTGCCCCTGGTGGTTGCGGCGGGCAACTCCGCCATGAGCGCGAACCTGGCCTCGCCCGCGAACTGCCCGGGCGCCATCGTGGTGGGTGCCACCACCTCCCAGAACCAGCTCACGGGGTACACCAACTGGGGCCCCATGGTGGACGTGGTGGCACCCGGCGGGGACAACTCCGCGCCCATCTGGTCCACGGTGAACACGGGGACCTACTCGATCGGCAGGCCCTCCTACGGCGACCTCAGCGGGACGTCCATGGCGGCTCCCCACGTGGCCGGGACCATCGCGCTCATGAAGGAGCGGAACCCGGATCTGGGGGTGGAGGCCATCCGCACCACCCTGCGCAGCACGGGAACCGCCCTGAGCGGGTACCGCAAGGTGAACGCCGCCGCGGCCGCGCGAGCGGTTCCGCGGGCCAAGCCCACGGTACGCGGAGCGATCGCCACCTACTACAACGCCCACGGTGGTGCGGCGAGCATCGGGGCGCCCACCACCGGCGAGCAGAGCACCGGCGTGGGTGGCGTGGTGCAGACCTTCGTGAAGAGCGGCAGAACCACCAGGATCTACTGGTCCAGCGCCACGGGGGCGCACCGCGTGGAGACGTGGAAGGGCATCGGTGCGCGGTACGTGCAGCTCGGTGGCCCCGCCGCGTTCGGTCTGCCGAGCAGGGACGAGCAGCCCACGGCCACGGGTGGCGCGTACCAGAACTTCGTGCAGCTGGGCACGAACCGGACCACCAAGATCATCTGGAGCTCGGCCACCGGTGCGCAGCCCGTGGTGGAGACCTCCGCGATCGGCAAGCGGTGGGCGAAGGACGGCTTCGAGGCGGGCGTGGGATACCCCACGTCCTCCGAGGTGCAGACCGCCGGCGGCGCCTACCAGCGCTTCCGCCACCCGGGCACCGGCAAGCTCACCCAGTACGCGTGGACGCGCGCCACGGGCAAGGTGGTGCGCACCGAGGTGCAGTGAGCACGACGACGCCGCGGGGCCCGTTTCCCCGCCCGCCGCGACCTCGGCCGGGGCCTGATGCACGGGCTGGCGCCGCGGGCCCGGGCCACCGGCGCCGCGCCGGTTTCCGCAGCGGCCCCTGGATATCCTGGGGGACATGGGAATTCAGCAGCGCGTGGTGGTGGTGGGGGCCGGTCCCCGGGGTCTGTCGGCGGTCGAGCGGCTCGTGGCCCGCTCCGCGCACACGGGGGCGCCGGTGCACATCGACCTGGTGGACCCCTTCCCCCCGGGCCCGGGACACGTGTGGCGAACGGACCAGTCCGAGCTGTTCCTCATGAACACGCCCTCCCTGTTCCCCACGGTGATTGCGGGTGAGGGCGTGCTGGACGTTCCCTCCCTGGAGCCCCTGCGGGGGATGAGCTTCGACGCCTGGCGCCGCGGCGTCGTCGCCGGTGAGGTGGTGCTCGCGGACCCGCTGAGCGACGCACAGCGGCGGGCACTCTCGGAGCTGAGTCCGCAGGGCTACCCGCCCCGGGCGCTCTACGGCCGGTACCTGGCATGGGTCTTCGACGTGCTGCGGCAAAACCTCCCGGACACGGTGTCGCTCACCGTCCACCGTGCCGAGGCCGTGGACGCCTGGACCGGGGCCTCCGGCAGGCACCGCTACGCCGTGGAGCTCTCGGGCGGCCTCACGCTGCCCGCGGACGCCGTGGTGCTCGCCCTGGGCCACCTGGACGCCCACCTGCGCCCCTCGCAGAAGGACCTCGTGGACGGCGCCGCCGAGCAGGGCCTCACCTACTGGCCGCCCGTGGTGCCCGCGGACGCACCCTGGCCCGAGGTGCCCGCCGGGGAGAACGTGCTGGTGCGCGGGATGGGACTGAACTTCTGCGACGCCCTCGCCCAGCTCACGGAGGGCCGCGGCGGTGCGTTCGAGCAGGACCCCCACCACCCCGAACGGCTGGTGTACCACCCCTCGGGGCGCGAGCCCCACATTGTGGCGGGCTCCCGCCGCGGAACCCCCTACCGCGCCAAGGCAGTGCTGCGGGGGTACTACGCCGAGAGCCTGGACACCCGCTTCTTCACCGTGGAGGCGGTGCGGGTGCTCGCGGACGGACTGGACCGTGAGCTGTCCTTCGAGCGGGACCTGCTGCCGCTCATCCGCAGGGACGCCCTGTGGAACTACTACCGGGTGCTCGCCCGCACGGACCCGCAGGCGCTGACCGTGGACCCGCAGGTCTTCCTCTCGGACCTGGACAGGATCCTGACCGACCCGGACCCCCGGGCCTGGGACCGCCAAACCGCGGCGCTGATCTCAGAGGCCGTGGTCCCGGGGCGGGACCTGCAGCCCGCGCGCCTGGCCCGGCCCTTCGAGGACATGAGCTTCGGGAGCCACGACGAGTACGCGGCCGCGGTGGTCCACCACCTGGACAGGGACGTGCACGGCTCCCTGCTCGGCGAGGACGACCCCGTCAAGATGACCATCGCCTCCCTCAACGCGGCCCGCACGGTGCTGAAGTGGGTGCTCGCGGAGATCGGGATCTCCGACTCGTCCTGGGTGCACGAGCTGCGCCGGGACTTCGAGCCGTTCGTGGAGGGCCTCGCCTCCGGCCCGCCCGTGCTGCGCATCCAGCAGCTCGCGGCGCTGACCCGCGCGGGCGTGGTGCGCTTCCTGGGTCCCGAGCCCCGCTTCGCCGTGGACCGCTCGCAGGGCACGTTCGTGGCGGCCTCCCCGTGGGTCGAGGCCGCTCCGGTCCGGGCACGGTGGCTCATCGAGGCCATGTCCCCGCCGAACGACGTCCACCGCAACGTCTCGCCCCTGCTGAGCCACATGCACGAGCGGGGCCTGGTGCGTGCCCGCCTCATGGAGACCAGGGACGGTGCGAGCCCCGAGACCAGCCCCGGCCTGGACGTGCGCGCCCAGCGGGGACACGGGCACGACGGCGACGCCGCGGCGTCGTTCGTCTACCGCGCGGTGGGGGAGCGGGACCAGGCCGAGCCGGGGATCTACGTGCTGGGTCTGCAGCTGTGCTCGGTGCAGTGGGGTGTGGCCATCGCCGCGGAAGCCGGGGCGCCCGCCCACCTGGGGGCCCGCACCCTGGGGGACGCGGACCAGATCGCACGGGAGGTCCTGGGGGAGCGGCGCCCGGCGGAGCCCGCGCCGGGCCGCCGGGTCCGCTCGGCCCGTGCGGAGCCCGTCACAGGCCCATGATCACGCCCACGAGCGCGGCGTTGAGCATGTTGGTGAGGAACCCTGCCAGCAGGGCGAAGAGACCCATCTGGGCCACGTCCCCGCGCCGGTCCGGTGCCAGGCCGCCGATCGAGCCGATCTGGATGGCGATCGAGGAGAGGTTCGCGAAGCCGGCCAGTGCGAACGTGGTGATCAGCACCGACTGGGGGTCCAGGTGGGGGATCTCGGGACCGAACGCGGTGTAGCCCACGAACTCGTTGAGGATGGTCTTCTGGCCGATGAAGTTGCCCACCTGGGCGGCGTCCTGCCACGGCACACCGATGGCCCACGCCAGCGGCGCGAAGATGATCCCGAACAGTCCCTCCAGGGACCAGCCCTGGAAGCCGAACAGGGACCCGAACCATCCCAGCACCGCGGAGACCAGGGCGATCAGGGCGATGAACGCGATCAGCAGGCAGCCCACGATCACGGCGATCCGGCCGCCGCTGAGGGCACCCGTGCCGATCGCGTCGATGAGGTTCTTGGACTCGGTGTCCCGCACCTTCAGCGCGTTCACGGAGGCCACGGACTTCTCGGTCTCGGGCATGAGCGCCTTGGCCACGAGCAGGGATCCGGGGGCGTTCATCACGGAGGCCGCCAACAAATAGGGCAGCGGGGCGCCCAGCAGGGAGTAGCCCACCAGGGTGGACCCGGCCACGGCCGCGAAGCCGCCGGTCATGCACGCGAAAAGCTCCGAGCGGGTGAGCTTGCTGATGTAGGGCTTGATCATCGGGGGGGCCTCGCTCTGGCCCAGGAAGATCACGGTGGAGGCGAAGACGGACTCGATCTTGGAGGTGCCCATGACCTTGTTGAGCGCGGTGCCCAGCACGTGCACGAACACCTGGATGACCCGCAGGTAGTACAGGGCGCCGATGAGCGCGCCCAGGAAGATGATCACGGGCAGCACGCTCAGCGCGAAGACGAACCCGTTGTTCTCGTTGAGCAGGCCCCCGAAGACGAACTTGGTGCCCTCCCCCGTGAACCCGATGAGCCCCTGGACCAGCCCGGAGAACCACTTCAGGGCCTCGAAGCCCGGACCCCACTTGAGGATCAGCAGGGCCACCCCCACCTGCAGGGCCAGCCCCACGGCCAGGGTGCGCCAGCGGATGGCCCGGCGGTGGCGCGAGAGCAGAACGATGGTGCCCAGGATGAGGACGACCCCCACCAGGCCCTGGAAACGGTCCACGGTGACCCCAGCTTTCGATTCCCGGTGCCCGGCAGAGGGCCGGGCACGAACACGTGTCAAGACTATAGGGGACGGAATTTCCGTTCCGGCCCCTAGGATTGCCGGTGAGCCGTGGCGCGGGCGCAGGCCCCTCACCGCACGGCGCCGCAGCTACCCGAGGGAGTGAGCACAGTGGTCGAAGCGTTCGACGCCGTGGACGTGATCCGCATGAAGAGGGACCGCGAGACGCTGTCCCCGGAGGCCATCGACTGGGTGGTGGACGCCTACACCCGGGGTGTGGTGGCGGACGAGCAGATGTCCGCGCTGGCCATGGCCATCTTCCTCAACGGGATGGACCGCGCGGAGATCTCCCGCTGGACGCAGGCCATGATCGACTCCGGCGAGCGCATGAACTTCGGGGCCCTCTCCCGCCCCACCGCGGACAAGCACTCCACCGGTGGCGTGGGGGACAAGATCACCCTGCCCCTGGCTCCGCTCGTGGCGTGCTTCGGGGTGGCCGTTCCTCAGCTGTCGGGCCGCGGTCTGGGACACACCGGGGGGACGCTGGACAAGATGGAGGCCATCCCCGGCTGGCGGGCGGAGCTGTCGAACGAGCGGATGATGGAGGTCCTGGACACCGTGGGCGCCGTGATCTGCGCGGCCGGCAGCGGCCTGGCCCCGGCGGACAAGAAGCTCTACGCGCTGCGGGACACCACCTCCACCGTGGAGTGCATCCCCCTGATCGCCTCCTCGATCATGTCCAAGAAGATCGCGGAGGGCACCGGCGCCCTGGTGCTGGACGTGAAGACCGGCCCGGGCGCGTTCATGAAGTCCGAGGCGGACGCCCGTGAGCTCGCGCGCACCATGGTGGACCTCGGCCGGGACCACGGCGTGGACACCGTCGCCCTGCTCACGGACATGTCCCGCCCGCTGGGGCGCACCGTGGGCAACGCCCTGGAGGTGCGCGAGTCGGTGGAGGTGCTCGCGGGAGGCGGCCCGGGCGACGTCGTGCGGCTGACCGTGGCGCTCGCGCAGGAGATGCTTGCCGCCGCGGGTGTGCACGACGCGGACGTGGAGGCGGCGCTGCAGGACGGGCGCGCCATGGACACGTGGAAGAGGATGGTGGCCGCCCAGGGCGGGGACCCCGAGGCCCCGCTGCCCTCGGCCGCGCACACGCAGGACGTGCTCGCGGAGACGGAGGGCGTGCTCACGGAGCTGGACGCGATGTCCGTGGGGGTGGCGTCCTGGCGCCTCGGCGCGGGCCGCGCCCGCCAGGGGGACCCCGTCCAGGCCGGTGCCGGCGTGGAGATCCACGCCGTGCCCGGGGAGCGCGTGACCCGCGGTCAGAAGCTCTTCACCCTGCACACGGACACCCCCGAGCGCTTCGACCGTGCGCTGGAGTCCCTCGCCGGTGGCGCCACGATCGACCCGGACGCCGCGGACGGCACCGGTGCCCGCGAGGACGTGGTTCTGGACCGCATCGCCTGAGCACCGCCGTCGCACCCCGCGACGGCGCCGGCCCACGCCGTCACATCCCGCCCCGCCACCGGCCCGTGCCGTGGCACCCCCGAACCCCGAGGAGAACCCCATGACCACCCGCTCAGAACTTGCCGCCATGGTGGACCACACCCTGCTCAAGCCCGAGGCCACCGCGGAGCAGGTCGCGGACCTCGCCCGAGAGGCGTCGCAGCTGGGCACGTACTCCATCTGCGTCTCGCCCTCCCTGCTGGACGTGGAGTTGCCCGAAGGGGTCAAACTGGCCACCGTGTGCGGCTTCCCGTCCGGCGCCCACCCGTCCGAGGTCAAGGCCGTGGAGGCCGCGGACTCCGTGGCCCGCGGTGCGGACGAGGTGGACATGGTCGTCAACCTGGGTCTGGCCGCTGCCGGGGACTGGGACGGTGTGCGGGAGGACATCGAGTCCGTGCGCGCGGCCTGCCCCGCCCCCACCGTGCTCAAGGTGATCATCGAGTCCGCGGCACTGGATCGCGAGCAGATCGTGGCCGCCTGCCGCGCCGCGGAGGCCGCCGGGGCGGACTTCGTGAAGACCTCCACCGGCTTCCACCCCGCGGGCGGCGCGAGCGTGGACGCGGTGCGGCTCATGGCCGAGACCGTGGGGGACCGTCTGGGCGTGAAGGCCTCCGGCGGCATCCGCACCACCGAGGCGGCCCTGGCGATGGTCGAGGCCGGGGCCACCCGCCTCGGGCTCTCGGGCACGCGCGCCGTCCTGGAGGGGCTGAGCTCCTGATGAGCGAGCAGCTGTTCACCGCAGCACGGCGGTGGATCGAGCACGACCCCGATCCCGCCACCCGTGAGGAGCTCACCACCCTGCTGGCCGCCGCGCGCGGCGGTGATGCCGCAGCGCTCGGGGAGCTCGGGTCCCGCTTCAGCGGACCCCTCGTGTTCGGCACCGCCGGGCTGCGCGCCGCGGTGGGGGCGGGCGAGTCCCGCATGAACCGCGCCGTCGTGATCCGCGCGAGCGCCGGGCTGGCCGCGTTCCTCGTGGACCGGGTGGGCTCCGAGCCGCTCGTGGTGGTGGGCTGCGACGCCCGCCACGGCTCCGAGGACTTCGCCGCGGACGCCGCCGCGGTGTTCGCCGCGGCCGGCTGCCGGGCCGTGCGGCTGCCCGCGCAGCTGCCCACCCCGCTCGTGGCCTACGCCGTGCGAGCCCTCGGCGCGGACGCCGGCGTGATGGTCACAGCCTCCCACAACCCGCCCGCGGACAACGGCTACAAGGTCTACCTCGGCGGCCGCGCGGTCTCCGGGGACGACGAGCGCGGCGTCCAGATCGTGCCGCCGGACGACGCCCGGATCGCCGAGCGCATCGCCGCGGCACCCCCCGCGGACGAGGTGCCGCGCTCGCCGTCCGCGGTGGGCGACGTCGACGCCGCCCTGGTCACCGACTACGTGCGCCGCGCCGCGTCCCTGCGGGCCCCCGGGACCACCTGGCAGGACGCGTCGATCGCCCTCACACCCATGCACGGTGTGGGACTCGGCACGGCGCTGCGGGTCCTGGATGAGGCCGGGTTCTCCCGGGTGGCCGTGGTGGCCGAGCAGGCGGAGCCGGATCCGGACTTCCCCACCGTGGCCTTCCCCAACCCCGAGGAGCCGGGGGCCGTTGACCTGCTCCTGGCGCTGGCCGCGCGCGAGGACGCGGACGTGGCGATCGCCCTGGACCCGGACGCGGACCGCTGCGCCGTGGCCATCCCCACGGGGGACGGCACGGGGGATCCTGCCGTGGACTGGCGGCGCCTCAGCGGCGACGAGCTCGGTGCCCTGCTGGGCGAGGACGCCGCCGCGGACCCGGACCGGGCAGGGGACACCCTCGCGTGCTCGATCGTCTCCGGGCGGCTGCTCGGGCGGATCGCAGCGCACCACGGGCTCTCGTTCCGGCAGACCCTCACCGGCTTCAAGTGGATCGCCCGCACTCCCGGACTGCGCTTCGGGTACGAGGAGGCCATCGGCTACTGCACGGACCCCGCCGCAGTGCGTGACAAGGACGGCATCTCTACCGCGGTCCGTGTGGCCTCCCTCGTGGCGTCGCTCAAGGCCCGCGGTCACACCGTGCAGGACGAGCTGGACCGGCTCGCGCGCGTGCACGGGCTCTACGCCACGGCGCCGCTGACGTTCAGGGTGGCGGACCTGTCGCTGATAGGCCGCGGCATGCAGCGCCTGCGGGAGAACCCGCCGCGGCAGCTCGCGGGCTCACCGGTCGCGGAGTTCGTGGACCTCTCCGAGGGCGGGCCCGAGATGCTCCCCACCGAGGGCGTCCTGCTGCGCACCGAGGCGGACGACCGTGTGATCGTGCGTCCCTCCGGCACGGAGCCCAAGCTCAAGTGCTACCTGGAGGTCGTGCTGCCCGTGCTCGACGACGCCGAGGTCCCGCGCGCCGAGGCCGCCGAGCGGCTCGAGCGGATCAGCGCGGAGCTGCGGGAGGTCGTGGGACTCTGAGCCCAGCTCCACGGTGCAGTGGGGCAGACCGGCCCCGTGAAAGAGCCCCCGTCGCCTGACGTTCCAGGCAACGGGGGCTCTTTCCTCTGCGGAAGGTAAGGGATTTGAACCCTTGGCACGGGGTTACCGCGCACTGGTTTTCAAGACCAGCTCCTTAGGCCGCTCGGACAACCTTCCTCTGCTCGCCTCGGGATCCGCCCGGCACGAACGACTCGCCATTATTCCACGCCCCGCGCGCGGCGTGCCACTGCGCACCCGGGCACGACGCCGCCGTCCCCGCGTGCCGCGCACCCGCCACTCCGGTGATCGGGGCCCGCCCGACCCTGCGGGACAACCCCTCCTGGTTGCGATCAGGCTCCGTGTGTCCCATGGTGGCTGGCCCACCCACGCGTCCCACGGATGCCGAAGGGCTCCCCGACCGGGAGGCGCGGGTGTCCGCGGAGCGGGAACAGCGGCGTCGTCCGCTGGCACTGCCGCGGCACCCGGCGGGAGGATGGGGCCACCAGTCGACGAGTGGAAGGAAAATCCCATGCGCGCAGTGCGTGACCTGGAATCCGGCGGACCGGAGGTCCTGAGGGTGAGTGACGTCCCGGAGCCGGAGCTCACGGCGGACGGGGTGCTGATCGCCGTGACCGCAGCGGGCCTGAACCGGGCGGACGTCCTGCAGCGGGAGGGCAACTACCCGGTGCCCCCGGGCGCCACGGACGTCTTCGGGCTGGAGGTCTCTGGAACGGTGCTGGAGCTGGGGAAGGACGTCCCGGAGGATGCCGGGCTGGCCGTGGGCGATCCCGTGGTGGCCCTGCTGGACTCCGGGGGGTACACCGAGCGCGTGGTGGCCCCGTGGCGGCAGGTGCTTCCGCTGCCCGAGGGTGTGGACCCGGTGGCGGCGGCGGGGCTGCCGGAGGTGGCGGCGACCGTGTTCTCCAACGTGTTCATGGCGGCCGCGGCACGCGAGGGGGAGACCCTGCTCGTGCACGGTGGCGCCGGGGGCATCGGAACGCACGCCATCCAGGTGGCCGTGGCGCTGGGTCTCACGGTGGTCGCCACGGTGGGCAGTGACGAGAAGGCCCGCGTGGTGCGCGAGCTGGGGGCCACCGCCGTCAACTACCGGAGCGAGGACTTCGTGGGGCGCGTCCACGAGCTCACGGGCGGGCGGGGAGCAGACGTGATCCTGGACGTGGTGGGGGCCAGGTACCTGGACCCCAACCTGCGGGCCGTGGCCACCAACGGGCGGATCGTGATCATCGGCATGCAGGGCGGCGCCACGGGGGAGCTGAACGTGGGGCGGCTGCTGCAGAAGCGGGCCGCCGTGATCGGCACGACCCTCCGGGCCCGCTCCGCGGACGAGAAGGCCACCATCATGGCCGCGGTGCGCGAGTACGTGTGGCCCCTGCTGGTCTCGGGGCAGGTGCGGCCGCTGGTCTCCCGCGCGTTCCCCCTGGACCGGGTGCGGGAGGCGCACGAGTACTTCGACGGCGGCTCCCACGTGGGGAAGGTGCTGCTGACCGTGTGACCGGCGCCGTGCCGGGCAGTGCCGGACCGGCCGGGCCCAGGTCCGGCCGGGTCCCGCTCCGTGGTGCGCCGTAGGGCTCGCGCGTCCGCTGTGCGTGTGAGAGCGCTCGCATAGGGTTATGGGTGCAATCACACGCGCCTCGGGGCGCGTCGGCACGAGCCTCGGAGCCTTCCCCATGAGCACCACGCACCACCCGCCGGCGGACGCACCCGGTCCCACCGACCGGAACCGGCGGAACCTTCCGCCCAACCACGTGGACCCGGAGGTCCTGGACCGGGAGCAGACCCGGTGGACCCCGTGGCGGATCGCCCTGTGGGCGGGCATCGCCCTGCTGGGCGGCGTGGCGTGGGTGATGATCGCCTTCGCACGCGGCGAGTCGGTGAACGCCGTCTGGTTCGTGTTCGCCGCGGTGTGCAGCTACTTCATCGCCTACCGGTTCTACGCCAAGTTCGTCGAGCTGAAGCTGACCCGCCCGGACGACCGGCGGGCCACCCCGGCCGAGTACCGCGCCAACGGCAAGGACTACGTGCCCACGGACCGGCGGGTCCTCTACGGCCACCACTTCGCGGCCATCGCGGGTGCCGGTCCGCTGGTGGGCCCCGTGCTGGCGGCGCAGATGGGCTACCTGCCCGGGACCATCTGGATCATCGTGGGTGTGATCCTGGCCGGTGCGGTGCAGGACTACCTGGTGCTGTTCTTCTCCATGCGCCGTGGCGGCCGGTCCCTGGGACAGATGGCCCGTGAGGAGCTGGGTGTGGTGGGCGGCTACGCCGCGATCGTGGCCACCCTGACCATCATGGTGATCATCGTGGCCATCCTCGCGCTGGTGGTGGTCAACTCGCTCGGCGAGTCGCCGTGGGGTGTGTTCTCGGTGGGGATGACCATCCCCATCGCCCTGTTCATGGGTGTGTACCTGCGCTACCTGCGCCCGGGCAAGGTCATGGAGGTCTCGGTCATCGGCTTCGTGCTGCTCATGGCCGCCATCGTGGGCGGCGGCTGGGTGGCGGACACCGAGCTCGGCGTCCAGCTGTTCACCCTGGACCGCGTGACGCTCGCGTGGTGCGTGATCGGCTACGGCTTCGTGGCCGCCGTGCTGCCCGTGTGGCTGCTGCTCTCCCCCCGGGACTACCTCTCCACGTTCATGAAGGTGGGCACCATCGTGCTGCTCGCCGCCGCGATCGTGGTGGTGCGCCCGGAGATCACCGTTCCCGCGGTCAGCGAGTTCGCGGGCCGCACGGACGGCCCCGCGTTCACCGGCTCCCTGTTCCCGTTCCTCTTCGTGACCATCGCATGCGGCGCGCTCTCCGGCTTCCACGCGCTGATCGCCTCGGGCACCACTCCCAAGATGATCGAGAAGGAGCGTCAGGCGCGGTTCATCGGCTACGGCGGCATGCTCATGGAGTCCTTCGTGGCCATCATGGCGCTCGTGGCGGCCGTCTCGATCGACCGCGGCATCTACTTCGCAATGAACGCATCCCCCGCGGCCACCATGGGAACCGTGGAGGGCGCGGCCGCGTTCGTGAACTCCCTGGGCCTCTCCGGGGTGCACGTGACCCCCGAGCTGCTGCAGGGCACCGCGGCCGCCGTGGGGGAGGAGAGCATCGTCTCCCGCACCGGCGGGGCGCCCACCCTGGCGGTGGGGCTCTCGCACATCATGGGCCAGTGGTTCGGCGGCCCCGCCATGACGAGCTTCTGGTACCACTTCGCCATCATGTTCGAGGCCCTGTTCATCCTCACCGCCGTGGACGCCGGCACCCGCGTGGCCCGGTTCATGCTCACGGACACACTGGGCAACTTCTTCCCGCGCTTCCGGGATGCCAACTGGCGCGCCGGCGCGTGGCTGACCACCGCCGTGATGGTGGCCGGGTGGGGAGCCATCCTCATCCTGGGCGTCACGGACCCGCTGGGCGGGATCAACACGTTCTACCCGCTGTTCGGCATCGCCAACCAGCTCCTGGCCGCCATCGGTCTCGCCGTGTGCCTGGCGATCGCCGCGAACCTGGGCCGGTTCCGGTACCTGTGGATCATCCTGCTCCCACTCGCGTTCGACGTGGCCGTCACGGTCACCGGCTCCTGGCAGAAGATCTTCTCCTCGAACCCCAAGGTGGGGTACTGGGCCAGTCACAATGCGTTCAAGGACGCCCTGGCGCAGGGGAGGACGAGCTTCGGCACCGCCAAGACACCGGAGGCCATGGAGGCCGTGGTGCGCAACACCTTCGTCCAGGGCACGCTGTCCGTGCTGTTCGTGGTGCTCACCGTGGTGGTGGTGGTCATGGCCCTCGTGGAGACAGTCAGGGTGCTGCGGGGCGGGCAGCGGCGCAGCCACGAGGACCCCGTTGTGGAGTCCCGGTTCTACGCGCCCTCCGGTCTCGTGGCCACGCCCTCGGAGAAGGCGCTCGCCGAGCAGTGGGCTCAGCTGCCGCTCGAGCAGCGCACCCCCACGGGCGGGGGGCACCACTGATGGCCGCGGCCACCGGGGCGGGCACGGCGCCGTCGTTCGGGGCGCGGCTCGCAGGGTGGGGTTGTCGCGTGCTGCGCTTCGGCAACGGCGTGCTGGGCGCGGACAGGTACGACCGCTACCTCGAGTACCACCGGGCCTGCGGGAACCACGAGGCGCCCATGACGGAGCGGGAGTTCTGGTGTGACTACCAGGACTGGCAGGACGCCCACCCGGAGGGGCGGTGCTGCTGAGGCGATACCATGGACCGCTGCGCAGGGCAGCGGAACGGAAGGGGTGCACCGGTGGGTTTCCTCGGTGAGTACAGGGCCACGCGCCGGGACGAGCGCGAGCTGGGCGAGGGCGTCTGGCGCCGTGCCCACGACCGCTTCAAGCGCGGCCTGGACCGGTACCACCAGATCCTCGAGTCCGTTCGGGCCCCCGAGCTGCGGGCCGCCGCCGTCCCCGTGGCCAACGAGCTCGCGGACCTGCTGCCGCGCGTCCGCGCCGTGTGCATGGAGGCGCACCTGCGCGCGCCGTCGCAGAACCAGGACATCCCGCACTCCACCGCCGGCTACCTCTCGGACGTCCACCGGCAGCTCTCCCGCGCGGGCAACGCCATGGCGCAGGCGGCGGAAGCGCTCACCATGGCACGTTTCGCGGTCTCCGGGAGCGCCGCCGCACCCTTTGCGTGCCCCGCGGACGACGCCGCAGGGTCACGCTCCGCAGACCCCTCACCCACCCGCCGGGAGACGAGTGACGCTCCTGCGGCAGATCGGCCCGGCGCGGTGTCCGGGCACCCGGAGTCCCCGTCCGCGGGGACGCACTCGATCCGTCGTCGCCGAGCGGTGGTCGAGGAGTACGTGGCCGCCGCAGAGGCCCTGATGACCGCCCACGCCCCGCGCCGCGGGTGAGCGGCCGGGCGGTGGTGGGCGCGACCCGGGACGACTGATGCCCCGGAGTTATCCGTTCGACCGGCCGGGCCGGGCGGAGGGGCTCCGGGGCATCCGTGTGTCCCCTGTTGCGGGACGCCGCGGCCGCCTGAGCCGCAACGCCCAGGACACAATGTTATGAAACACCGTTGCCAAAGGAAAGGCCGAAGAGCCCCACGCCGGACGGGAACGGGTGCCGTGGCCGCCCATACACTGGGGTGCAGACCGGAGCCCGAGCCGAGGAGAGCAATGTCCCAGAGGACCAAGAGCCCCGCATCCAGGCCGCCCGAGGTGGATGAGCGGACACTGGTCCGGGAGGGCCTCGACCGGGCCGCCGTGGCTCAGCGCGTGGAGCTGGGGCTCACCAACGCAGCCTCGAACACCACGTCCCGCAGCGTGTGGGCCATTATCCGCACACACGTCTTCACACTCTTCAACCTGGTGCTGGGGCTGTGTGCCGCCGTCATCATCGCGCTCGGCCGCTGGCTGGACCTGCTGTTCTGTCTGGCCGCGATCGGCAACGTGACCATCGGGTTCGTCCAGGAGTTCTCCGCCAAGCGGCAGCTGGACAGGATCGCGCTCCTGCGGCGGGACCCCGCCACGGTCCTGCGGGACGGCCAGACCACGCAGATCCCGCTGGAGCAGATCGTGCTGGACGACGTCCTGCTGCTCAGCCGCGGAGACCAGGTTCCCGCGGACGGGGAGGTCCTGGAGGCGGACGGCCTGGACATGGACGAGTCCCTGCTCACGGGGGAGAACGATCCCGTGCTTAAGCGCCGGGGGGACAGGGTGTTCTCGGCCTCCAGCGTCACGAGCGGTTCCGGCCGCGTGCGGGTCACCGCGGTGGGGGAGAAGTCCCACGCCTCCAAGCTGGCCACGGAGGCCCGCCAGTTCGCCCCCATCCGCTCCGAGCTGCGCGAGTCCCTGGCGCGGGTGGTGCGGTGGCTGAGCATCGCCCTGATCCCCATCATCGCGGTGGTCCTCAACGGACAGATGCGCGCCGCGGGCGGGTGGCGCCACGCCCTGGACGCCGGAACGTGGGAGGACGCGCTGGTGGCCTCGGTGTCCTCCGTGGCCTCCATGATCCCGCAGGGCCTGGCACTGATGACCACCATCAGCTTTGCCGTGGCCGCCGTGAAGCTCGCCCGGGACGAGGTCCTCATCCAGGAGCAGCCCGCCGTGGAGGTCCTGGCCCGGGTGGACACCGTCTGCTTCGACAAGACCGGCACCCTCACGGAGGGTGGTGTCTCGTTCGACGCCGCCCGCCCCCTCGTCCCGTCCAGCGCGCAGCGCGCGGCCGGGACCGGCGGCAGCAGAGGATCGGAGCCGGGCGGCGTCGTCGGACGCGAGGTCCTCGCGGCAGGTAAGACCGCGGAAACCCATGACGCGTCTGGCTCCGACGGTGCCCCGCCGGCCGCCTGCGGCACAGTCGCGGACGCCGTCGCCGACGCGGAGACCCTGGACCCTTCCCCCGAGGCGGCGGCGGCCCTCGGTTGGTTCGGTGCGGACCCGCACGCGAACCCCACGGCCGCGGCCCTGGCCGAGGGCTTCGAGGACCCGCACCCCGGCCAGCCTGTGGCCGTGCTGGCCTTCTCCTCCGCGAACCGCTACTCGGGCGTGGAGTTCGAGGACTCGGGGGCCTGGGTCCTGGGGGCGCCCGAGGTGCTGCTGCGTGGAGAGCAGTGGCGCGAGGCCCGGGGGCACGCGCAGCGACTCGCGGGCGCCGGCATGCGTACCATGGTGCTCTCCCACGCAGAGCACCTGGTGATGGCGCGGGACGGCGGTTCCGACGAGACGCCGCGCGCCGTCCAGAAGCTGCCCGCGGACCAGCAGCCCCAGTTCATCCTCACCTTCCGGGAGCAGGTGCGCGCGGACGCGCGGGAGACCCTGGCCTACTTCACGGAGCAGGGCATCGACCTGAAAGTCTTCTCCGGGGACAACCCCGCAACGGTCGCGGCCGCGGCGGGCATGGCGGGCATGGATGTCTCGCACGGCGCCGTGGACGCCAGCGAGCTGCCGGACGACGGCGAGGTCCTGCACCGGGCCGCGCTGGAGCACAGCGTGTTCGGCCGTGTGTCCCCGCACCAGAAGAAGAACATGGTGGCCGGGCTGCAGCAGAGCGGGCACGTGGTGGCCATGGCCGGGGACGGGATCAACGATGCACTGGCCCTGAAGCACGCGGACCTCGGGATCGCGATGGGCAACGCCGCCCCCGCCACCAAGGCGGTCTCCCGGCTGGTGCTCCTGGACGGACAGTTCTCGCGGTTGCCGGCTGTGCTGGCCGAGGGGCGCCGGATCATCGCGAACATCGAACGCGTGACCAACCTGTTCCTCACCAAGACCGGGTTTGCGGTACTCATGGGCGTGGTCCTGGGTCTGCTCGCGTGGACCTTCCCGTTCCTGCCCCGCCAGTACTCCACGGCCGACGCCCTGATGATCGGAATGCCCTCCTTCATCCTGACTATGCTGCCCAACACCCGGCGCTACGTCTCCGGATACCTGCGCCGGGCGCTGCACTTCGCGGTTCCGAGCGCTGCGATCGTGACCCTGTGCGTGGTGACGCTGAACCTCTACGAGCGCACGGTGGACCCGGCGGGCAGCACGGAGGCCTTCCAGACCTCGAACTTCCTGGTCCTGGTGCTCGTGGGGCTGTGGGTGCTGTGCGTGGGCTCCCGGCCGCTGACCCTCGTGCGGCTGGCGCTGGTGGTGGCCATGTACGCGGGGCTCGTGCTGGTCCTGGTCATTCCGCTCTCGCTGCTCTACCACCAGTTCGAGCTCCCGCACCCCTCCCTGTTCTGGGCCTCGCTGGCGGTTGCCGCGGCCGGGTCGCTGCTGGTGGAACTCAACTTCCGCGTGCACACCCGGTGGCTGCGGCGCTCCCAGCCGGAGGCATTCGTCGCGGACGCCCGCGCTCAGCGTGCCGACGCGCACGTGCGGGGCCACTAGAGCCGGGCGGGCCGGACACCGGATGCGCCGGGAGTCCGCCACGGATGCCCGGGACCCGGGACCCGGGAACTGGAACGCAGAACGCCCCGTCACCGGGTGGTGACGGGGCGTCCGCTGTGGAGCCGCCTGCCGGAATCGAACCGGCGACCTATTCATTACGAGTGAATCGCTCTACCGACTGAGCTAAGGCGGCGTGACCGGGGTGGATACACCCCAGATGCACGCCGAAACATTATCAGACAGGCCTGTGGCACCACCAATCAGGCGGAGCCGCAGGTGGTTCCCTCCGCGGGCAGGGTCCCGTCCAGGAAGTAGTCGTCCACGGCGCCGGTGACGCACGAGTCGCCGGAGGTGTACGCCGTGTGGCCGTACCCCTCGTGCTTCAGCAGGCGGGCGGCGCCGAGCTGGCGGGTGAGGGACTCCGCCCACGGGTAGGGCGTGGCGGGGTCGTGGGTGGTGCCGATCACCAGAGCGGGCGTCTCCACGTCCGCGCGGTAGTCGTCCAGCGGCTGCACGGGTTCGTCCGGCCAGCCCTGGCAGGACGCGGCCCCGTAGCCCAGGTACGGCCCGAAGGTGGGCGCGCGTCTGCTCAGCTCGGCCGCGGCGGCCTTCATCTGCTCGTCGGAGACCTTCTCGGGGGAGGCGTCCAGGCAGCTCACGGCGGTGAACGCCATGGACACGTTGGAGGTGTACTTCCCGGAGGAGTCCCGGCCGTGGTTGGAGTCGGAGAACGCCATGAGCGGGTTCATGTCCCCGTTGAAAGCCGATGCCAGCGCGGAGTTCAGCTGCGGGTACCCGGTGGTGGAGTAGAGGGGCACCAGGATGCCCTCGAGCGCGTTGGTGGCCGTGACGGTGCGCCCGTCGGAGGTCTTGGGCCGCTTCCTGTCGGTGGTGGCGAGCATGTCCTGGACCTTGGCGACGCCGGCGGAGACGTCCTTGCCCGCCACCGCGCAGTTCCTCGTGGTCTCCTGGCAGTCGGCCACGAAGTGCCGCAGGTTGTCCTCGAAGCCCTCGGCCTGGGCGAGGGACGAGGCGCGCTCGTCCAGCGTGGGGTCCACGGCCCCGTCCAGGACCATGCGTCCCGTGCGCCGGGGGAACAGGTGGGCGTAGGTGGCCCCGATCTCGGTGCCGTAGGAGAAGCCCAGGTAGTGGGTGGTGGCCTGGCCCATCACGGCCCGCAGCACGTCCAGGTCCCGGGCCACGCTCTGGGTGTCCATGTGGGAGACCACCGCGGAGGAGTGCTGGTGGCACTTCTCCCCGATCTCCCGGGAGGCGCTGCGCAACTCGTCCAGGGACTCCTTCTGCGGGTCGAAGGCCGGCTCGGCCCGCCACCTGTCCAGCTCGGCGTCGGAGAGGCAGTGAATCCCGTCGGAGCGCTCCACGCCGCGGGGGTCGAAGCCCACGAGGTCGTAGTCGCGGCGCATCTGCGGGGAGGTGAAGTAGCCCGTGGAGGCCATCATGTCCACGCCCGAGCCACCGGGACCGCCGGGATTGAGGAACAGCGCCCCACGGGACCCGGAGCCCGTGGCCTTCAGGCGGGCGATCTCCACCGTGGTGTCACCGGCGGTGGGGTGCGAGTAGTCCAGCGGCACGGTGATTCCCGCGCACTCCAGCCCGTGCGGGAACTCCTGCTGGTCGGTGCTGGTCTCGCACCGGCCCCACTGCGGGCTCTGGGTGTAGTAGCGCTGCAACGCCGGGTCGGTGCTCGCCGTGACGTCCGGGTCCGCGCTGCCGCGGGCCTCGGTGTCCTCCCCGGTGCCGCCGGAGCACCCGGTGAGGGCCAGGACCGCGACGCCCAGGAGGACGGCGGCGCGGCGGGGGAGGGAGGGTTTCACGTGGGGCCTCTCGAGGGGTCAGACGATGGAGACCATCATGGCCTCGAACGCGAGCTGGGCGCTGACGTTGGTGCGGATCCGGCGGCGGGTCTCGCTGATCACGTCGATCCTGTGCAGCGTCTGCTCCGCCGGGGTGTTGGTGGCGTAGCCGCGGATCTGCTCCTCCAGGTGCAGGTTGATCAGCGGCATGCCGGTGCCGAGCTGCACGCTCAGCACGTCCCGGTAGAACGTGGTGAGGTCGATCAGGAACCGGTCCAGCGTGTCGGTCTGGATCCTGCGGGACCGGCGCTTCTGGTCCGCCTCCAGCCGGTTGAGCGCACCGCGGATGGCGGGCGGAACGCGGCCCGTCTCCGGGGCACCCATGGAGACCAGCAGCTGCGCGCGCTCCTCGTCGTTGCGGGCCTCGGCGTCCGCCGCGGACTCGTCCACCGCCAGACGGTGGAGGCGGTCCGCGGCGCGCACGGCCTGGGTGACACCCCGCATGGACAGCGGGAGGGAGACGACCTCCTGGCGGCGGGTGCGGGCGTCGTCGTAGAGCGCAAGGCGGGTGGCCACCCCCACGTGGCACTGGGCGAGGCGGGCGCACTCCACGGCCCGCTGCTCCGGGACCCCGTGCCGGGCCACGAGCAGGCGTGCCACGTCCTGGGGGGAGGGGACCTTGAGGGTGACCGGGCGGCAGCGGGAGCGGATGGTCACGAGCACGTCCATGGGGGAGGGCGCGCACAGCAGCCAGATGGTGTGCGGCGGGGGCTCCTCGATGCTTTTGAGCATCACGTTCGAGGTCCGCTCGGTCATGCGGTCGGCGTCCTCCACCACCATGATGCGCCAGGACCCCACGGACGGCCGGTCCTGTGCCCGCACCACGAGCTCGCGGGCCTCCTCGATGCTGATCTGCGGGTTCTCGGTGACGAAGTTGGTGACGTCCGCGTGGGTGCCCGCCAACGCCGTGCGGCACGCGTGGCACTGCCCGCAGCCGGTCCCGTGCTCGCACAGCAGCGCGGCGGCCAGGGCCCGTGCCGCCGTGGAGCGTCCGGACCCCGGGGGCCCGGTGAACAGCCAGGCGTGGGTGGGTTCCCTGTCCCGGGCGGCGCGCTGCAGCTGCTCTACCACGCGCGGCTGCCCCACCACCTCGTCCCACACGCTCACGGGTGGACCTCCTCGGCGGCGGGCAGCAGCGCACCCACGCGCCGCGCCACGGCACCGGTGATCTCCTGCGCGGGGGCGGCCGCGTCCAGGACCAGGTACCGGGAGGGGGCGCGGGCCGCGAGCTCGCGGAAGGCCGCGTTCACAGTGGTGTGGAAGGCTCGTGCCTCCGTCTCCATGCGGTCGGCGAGCCCCCCGCGCTCGCGGCGTCGTGCCTCCGCGGTGGCGGGGTCCACGTCCAGGAGGACCGTCAGCTGCGGCACGAGACCCTGCAGCGCCCACCGGTTCAGCTCCAGGACGTGTTCGAGCCCCAGGCCACGCCCCGCGCCCTGGTAGGCGGCGGAGGAGTCCACGAAGCGGTCGCAGAGCACGATCTCGCCGCGCTCCAGGGCGGGACGGATCAGCCTGGCCACGTGGTCCGCGCGCGCTGACGCGAAGAGCAGGGCTTCCGTGGTGGGGGACACGGGCGCATGGGTGGGGTCCAGGACCAGGGCGCGCAACGACTCCGCGAGCGGGGTGCCACCGGGTTCGCGCGTGCAGGTCACCGTGCGACCCGCCTGCCGCAGGTGACGCGCCAGGGCGGCCAGCTGGGTGGACTTCCCGGCGCCGTCGCCGCCCTCGAAGACGACGAGGACCCCGGGCGTTGATCGATTCACGACCCCCACTCTAGCGAGCGCCCCCGACAGCCGGAGCGTGCCGCCGGGCCTGGGGAGGGCGCCGCGCACGGTGGTGGCGGACGGACCCCGGCTAGGCTGTGGTGCCATGCACAAGGACACAGTGGTGGTGGCCGCAGGCCGCCCCGACCACTCCCACGACGCACCCGTGAACCCTCCCGTGGTGCTCACCTCCACGTACCGGGGCGTGGGTGCCGTGGCCGAGGGGGACCGCTCCTACGCGCGCAGCACCAACCCCACGTGGGAGGCACTGGAGGACGTGCTCGCGCGCCTGGAGGACGCGCCCTGCCCGGCGCTGGCCTACGCCTCCGGAATGGCCGCGATCACCGCCGTGCTCACGCTGGTGCCCGTGGGCGGGACCCTGGTGCTGCCCCGCCACAGCTACCAGGGCAGCATGCAGCTCGCCCGCCGCTGGGAGCAGCGGGGGATCTTCACGGTGCGCACCGTGGACATCGCCGACACCGGGGCCACCCTCGCGGCACTGGACGGGGCGGACATGCTGTGGGTCGAGAGCCCCACCAACCCCATGCTGGAGATCGCCGACCTCCCGGTCCTGCTGCGCGGTGCGCGCGAGCGCGGCGTGCTCAGCGCGGTGGACAACACCTTCGCCACGCCCCTGCTCCAGCGGCCCCTCACGCTGGGCGCGGACCTCGTGGTGCACTCCGCCACCAAGTACCTCGCGGGCCACTCGGACGTGCTCATGGGCGCTGTGCTGTGCGCCTCGGAGCAGCTGCGCTCCCGGCTGCACTCCCAGCGCTCCCTCGAGGGTGCGATCCCGGGACCGTTCGAGGCGTGGCTGACCCTGCGCGGGGTCCGCACCCTCGCCGTGCGGGTGGAGCGTTCCATGGCCTCCGCCGCGGAGCTCGCCCGCCGCGCCCAGGACCACCCCGCCGTCGCACGGGTGCTGTACCCAGGCCTGCCGCAGGACCCGGGCCACGAGCGGGCGGTCGCGCAGCTGCGGGGCGGGTTCGGTTCGGTGCTCGCACTGGTCCCCCACGACGACGCCGCCGCGGCCGAGCGCCTCGTCTCGCGCCTGCGCGTGTGGACCCCCGCCACGTCCCTCGGCGGCGTGGAGTCCCTCGTGGAACGACGGCGCCGGCACCACGACGAGCCCCACAGCGTGCCCGAGAACCTGCTGCGGCTGTCCGTGGGGATCGAGAACGTGGAGGACCTCTGGCAGGACCTGCGCGCGGGGCTCGACGCGCTCGCCGGTCGGTAGACTGGGCCCGTGACTTCCTTCCCGTGGGCCCTGGCACTGGCGAACTACCTGGACTACGCCATCACCCTGGTTGTGGCCGTCCTGGCACTGCTCGCCGCTCTCGACTGCGTGCGCCGCCCCGCGGTGCAGTTCGAGCGCGCGTGGAAGCGCACCAAGGCGTTCTGGCTCGCGCTGACCGGCGGCGCCGCGGTGGTGACCGTGTTCAGTGCGGTGTTCTCCACGCTCATGCTGGTGCGCGCGGGTGTCCCCGGGACCGGTTCGCTGCTGCTGATGCTCATCGCCGCCACCATTGCCGGTGTGTACCTTGCGGACGTCCGCCCCGCGGTCTCCGGGCAGTCCAGGAACCCCGGCTACTGGTAGGTCGGCGCGTCCCGCGGAGCCACCGCGGACCACGGCACCGTGAGCTCTCCCAGCCGCCACCGGCGGGGTCCGTGGAGCACGGGCCAGCCGCCGGCCCGCAGGTCCCGGCACGTGGCGATCCAACGCTGCCGCGCCCCGAACGGTGACAGCGGCGCGTTCGCCAGCCAGGCGGCGTCGGCCGCGGCGAGGAAGTCGTGCACGGGTTCCCCGGCCACGTTGCGGTGGATGAGGATCTTGGGCAGCCGGGCGGCCACGTCGGAGGGCAGGTCGTGGGTGTCCGGGCGCATGCTCACGGTGAAGGTCTGCGGCCCGCGGGCGTCGCAGCACAGCCACGTGGCCAGGCGTCCGATCTCGTCGCACGTGCCGTCCATGAGCACTCCGCCCGCAGCCAGCCGGGAGCACGCGAGCTCCCACGCCGCCGGGACCTCCGCCACCGGGTACTGCCGCAGCACGTTGAACGCCCGCACGAACACGGGGGCGCGGCCACCGGTGGGGATCTCGAACCCGCCGCGGCGGAACGAGAGCCCCGGCCGGATGTGGACGTGGGCGGCGGCCACCCGTTCAGGGTCGATCTCGATGCCCAGGACCTCCGTGTCCGGGCGCACCCCGCGCACGCGTTCCCACAGCTCCACGGTGGTCAGTGGTGCGGCCCCGAACCCCAGGTCCACCACGAGCGGGTCCTCGGCGCGGCGCAGCAGCGGGGCGAGGACCCCGGTAAGGTAGCGGTCCGCGCGGCGCAACCTGTTGGGGTTGGTGGTTCCCCGGGTGATGGCTCCCACGGGGCGGGACTGAGCGGGCACACGGTCACTGTACGCCGCGCCGCGTGGCCCGTTCCCCCACGAGCCCAGCGGTGGGACAATGGGGGCATGGCTAACGATGCGACCACACACAAGCTCATCCTGCTGCGCCACGGCCAGTCCGAGTGGAACGAGAAGAACCTGTTCACGGGGTGGGTGGACGTCCCCCTCACCGAGAAGGGCCGGGCGGAGGCCACCCGCGGCGGTGAGATGCTCGTCGAGAACCAGCTGCTGCCGGACGTGGTCCACACGTCCCTGCTCCGCCGTGCCATGAACACGGCGAACCTCGCGCTGGACGCGGCGGACCGGCTGTGGATCCCCGTGAAGCGCTCCTGGCGCCTCAACGAGCGCCACTACGGTGCGCTGCAGGGCAAGAACAAGGCCGAGATCCGCGAGGAGTACGGCGAGGAGCAGTTCATGACCTGGCGCCGCTCCTACGACACCCCGCCGCCCGCGCTGGAGGACTCCTCCGAGTGGTCCCAGGCGGGGGACCCCCGGTACGCGGACGTGGCCGAGCTGCCGCGCACCGAGTGCCTCAAGGACGTCCTGGAGCGCTTCCTGCCGTACTGGGACGAGCAGATCGTCCCGGACCTGAAGGCCGGCAAGACCGTGCTGGTGGCCGCCCACGGCAACTCCCTGCGCGCCCTGGTCAAGCACCTGGACGGGATCTCCGACGACGACATCGCCGGACTCAACATCCCCACGGGCATCCCGCTGTTCTACGAGCTGGACCAGAACTTCAAGCCCGTCACCGCGGGCGGCCGCTACCTGGACCCGGACGCCGCCGCCGAGTCCATCCAGGCCGTGGCCAACCAGGGCAAGAAGTAGCCCGCAGCCCCGGACAGACGAATCCCCCGTCGGCACGCAGCCGGCGGGGGATTCGTCGTGACGGGCGCGGGCCCGGTGGAGTCACTCGCCGGCGTCCGCCGCCACGTTGCCGTGGCCCGTGGGGCGGGAGTCCGAGACGGGCGCCCAGTCGCCGGTCACCAGGTAGGAGACCTTCCGGGCCACGGAGACACCGTGGTCCCCGATCCGCTCCAGGTAGCGGGACGCCAGGGTGACGTCCACGGCGGTGGGCACGGAGGAGTCCCAGCTCGGGTCCGCGAGCATCTCGAAGACCTGCTGGTGCTTGAGGTTCAGCTCGGACTTCAGGGCGAAGATCTCGTCCGCCTCACTGATGTCCCGGTCCTCGAGCACGGAGATCATCCGGGAGAGCAGCTTGAGGTCGATGTCGAACATCTGCTCGAAGTGCCCGCGCATGGCCTCCGGCAGGACGGTCTCGGGGAAGCGCAGCCGGGCGAGCTGCGCCAGGTGGCGCGCCAGGTCCCCCATCCGCTCCAGGGAGGCGCTCATCCGCAGGGCCCCCACGATCATGCGCAGGTCCGAGGCCACGGGCGCCTGCAGGGCCAGGATGTCGATGGAGCGCTCGTCGAGGTCGTTCTGCAGGAAGTCGATGCGCGCGTCGTTGGAGATGACCTCCTCGGCCACCTGGATGTCCGCGTCCAGGAATGCGGTCCGGGCGCTCTCCAGCGCCTGCTGCACGAGAGTGGCGATCTGGATCAGCTCTTCGCCGACCTGGTGGAGCTCGGCCTGGAAAACCTTACGCACAGGGGACGTCCTTTCGTTCGGGGCGATTCTTGGTCCCGTAGCCTACGCGTCCCGTTCGGGCGGGGGGCCACCGGGGAGCGGCATGACGGATCCGCACACGCGGGCCAAGAGTCGCAGGCCGGTGTGAACGAACCGCCATCCGCAGGTGAACGTTGGCTGAACCGGGCCACCACCTCGCGCGGAGGCCGGTCCGGCGGGGGCGGGCCGGTCTAAGCTGGCTCCCGTGAGTGAGACGACGATCGCCCTGGTGGCCGGATTCATCGGCTTCCTGCTGGGCATCAGCGGGCTGGTCGCCGTGCGGGTGAGCCAGCGGCGTCGTCACCCGTTCGTGGACGTGCAGGAGCCCACGCTGCCAGAGGGGACCGCCGAGATCCTCGCGGCGCTGGGACTCGCGTACGTGGTGGTGGACGGCGTGGACGGAGTGGTCAGGGCCTCGCCCGCGGCGTACGCCTACGGCATCGTGCGGGGGCACACCGTGGTCCACGAGGAGCTGCTGGAGATGGTCCGCCGCACCCGGCGCAACGGCGTGGTGGAGGAGCAGCGTCTGGAGCTCACCCGGGGGCAGCTGCAGCGCGGGGCCATCGTGCTGGACGTGCGCGTGGTCACCATTGCGGACGAGTACATCCTGCTGCTCGCCGACGACCAGACGGAGATCGTGCGCGCCCAGTCCATCCGCAACGACTTCGTGGCCAACGTGTCCCACGAGCTGAAGACGCCGGTGGGCGCCATCAGCCTGCTCTCCGAGGCCATTGCGGACGCCTCCGAGGACCGCGAGGCCGTGCTGCACTTCGCGGCGAGCCTGCATCGCGAGTCCGCGCGGCTGACCGCCCTGGTGCAGGACATCATCGAGCTCTCCCGGCTGCAGGGCACGGACGTTGTGGCGCAGGGCGCCCCCGTGGACCTGAACCGGGCGGTGGGGGAGGCCGTGGACCGCAGCCGGCTCGCGGCCGAGACCAGGAGCATCGAGGTCAAGGTGGGGGGCCGCGTCGACACCCCGGTGTTCGGGGACCCGGACATGCTCGTCACCGCGGTGCGCAACCTGGTGGACAACGCGGTGCGCTACTCGCCGGAAGGCACCCGCGTGGGCGTGGGGCTGCGGGAGCGCGGCGGCACGGCGCTGATCACCGTGACGGACCAGGGCCCGGGCATCCCCGAGGCCGAGCAGGACCGGATCTTCGAGCGCTTCTACCGTGTGGACGGGGCCCGCTCCCGGCAGACCGGGGGGACCGGGCTGGGACTGAGCATCGTCAAGCACGTCATGGCCCAGCACGGTGGGGAGGTCTCGGTGTGGTCCCAGCCGGGGCGCGGCTCCACCTTCACACTGGTGCTGCCCGTCATGGACGACCCAGAGGACCACCAGGAGCCGCCGCGTGCCCACGGAACGGGACGCGGTCAACGAGTTGAGGAGCACGCGTGACCCAGATTCTCATGGTCGAGGACGAGGAGTCCCTGAGCGACCCGCTGGCCTACCTGCTGGGCAGGGAGGGCTTCGACGTGACCGTCGTGGCGGACGGCACCAGCGCGGTGCCCGAGTTCGAGCGCTCCGGCGCGGACCTCGTGCTGCTGGACCTCATGCTGCCCGGGCAGTCCGGCACGGAGGTGTGCAAGCAGATCCGGCAGCGCTCCAACGTGCCCATCATCATGCTCACCGCCAAGGACGCGGAGATCGACAAGGTCCTGGGGCTGGAGCTCGGTGCCGACGACTACGTCACCAAGCCGTACTCGTCCCGGGAGCTGGTGGCCCGCATCCGTGCGGTGCTGCGACGCCGTTCCGAACCCGAGGAGCTGATCACCGCCACGGTGGCCGCGGGCCCGGTGCGCATGGACGTGGAGCGGCACGTGGTGCACGTGGCCGGGGAGCCCGTGGCCATGCCCCTGAAGGAGTTCGAGCTGCTGGAGATGCTCCTGCGCAACGCCGGTCGGGTGCTCACGCGCGGGCAGCTCATCGACAGGGTCTGGGGCTCGGACTACGTGGGGGACACTAAGACCCTGGACGTGCACGTGAAGCGGCTGCGCTCCAAGGTGGAGCCCGATCCTTCCTCGCCGCGGCACATCGTGACCGTGCGGGGGCTGGGCTACAAGTTCGAGCCCTGAGTCGCGCCACCCCGGTCCACGGAGCAGTGGCCCGGGGCACCGGGTACGCGCCCCTGCACGGGGGCGGGAGCGGACACGCAAGAGGGTCGCATCCCGCGGGATGCGACCCTCTTCCGTGTCCACGTGGGGGACTGTCCACCGACCTCCGAGGTGAGCCTCCGCGGGACTGCTAGCCCTCGTGCTCCTCGGCCTTGGGGGTGTTGGAGGGGTTGGCCGGCGTGGTGGGGGCGCCGCCGGGCACGAAGGAGGCGTACCGGGCGTAGGTGTGGTCCAGCACCGGGACGGAGACGGTGTTGTCCTTGCCGTCCCCGGTGAACTTGGTGGTGACCATCAGGCCCGGATTGGCGCCCGCGCGGTCCAGGATCACAGGCTTGGACTTCTCCAGGATCACCTCGCCGTTGGCGGGGACCTGGATCGTGGCGGTTGCGCCGCCCGCGTCCAGGGTAAGGGACTGCTCGTCGTTCCCGTTGTTGATCACGGTGCCCAGCACGCGGCCCTCGGAGTCCGCGCTCTCACCCACCACCAGGATGTTGCGCAGCTGCATGTCGCCCAGGTCCATCTGCACACCGTCCGCGGGGGCGAAACTGTCCAGGGTGGCCTGGGGGCTGATGTACGCGCATCCGCTCACGGTGGTCAGGACGGCGAGCGCTGCCACACCCGTCCCGAGGTGCTGCAGCTTCTTGTGGGCGGCGTTCTTCACGGCACGAACTCCTCGGGCTCTCGGACGGTGGGTCGGAAACTGGGGCCAGTCTATCCGTTTGGCCACGGATCGTCTGCATCCGCGCCCACCCGTGGCGCCCCGGGCGTGCGCGGTCGGTGCGGTGTCCCGTGCGGCGGGGAGGTGCCCGCGGCGGGCCCCCCGGAACCCGACCGTGCGGCGTCGTGGGGCGGGAGAGGGCCCTTGTCGGACGGATCGGCGCATCATACACCGTGGTAGACTTGGTGGGCTGAAAGGGGTTTGTGCATGGTTTTTGAGGTTGGCGAAACGGTCGTTTATCCGCACCACGGTGCCGCGACCATCGAGGAGATCAAGACTCGCACCGTCAAGGGCGAGGAGAAGATGTATCTCCGGCTGAAGGTGACCCAGGGGGACCTCATGATCGAGGTGCCGGCGGAGAACGTGGACCTCGTGGGCGTGCGCGACGTCGTGGACGAGGACGGTCTCAAGCAGGTCATCGCGGTGCTGCAGGCGCAGGACGCGGAGGAGGCCTCCAACTGGTCCCGCCGCTACAAGGCCAACCTCGAGAAGCTCGCCTCCGGTGACGTCCTCAAGGTCGCCGAGGTCGTCCGCGACCTGTGGCGCCGGGACCGCGGCAAGGGCCTGTCCGCCGGGGAGAAGCGCATGCTGACCAAGGCCCGCCAGATCCTCACCTCCGAGCTGGCCCTCGCCAAGAAGATCGACGAGGAAGAGGCGGAGAAGCGCCTGGACGACATCCTCTCCGCGGACTGAGCGCAGCCCGCACCGTGACACACCACCACACCGCGAGCCCGTCCACCGTGGACGGGCTCGCGGTCGTCGTCGTGGCCGCCGGTTCCGGGACCCGCCTGGGGTACGGCCTTCCGAAGGCCCTGGTCCCCGTGGCGGGGCGGTCCGTGCTGGAGTGGGCCCTCGGCACCGTGCGCCAGGCTCTGCCTACCGCGGAGCTCGTGGTCACCGTTCCGGAGGGGGACACCGAGCTCACGGCCGCGGCCCACCGCTCGGGCGCCACCGCCGTGACCGGGGGTCCCACGCGGGCGCAGTCCGTGGCGCGCGCCCTCGCCGCCCTTCCGGAGCGGGCCACGCACGTCCTGGTGCACGACGCCGCTCGCTGCCTCACCCCGGCCGCTGTCTTCGAGCGAGTGGTCGCCGCGCTCGCGTCCGGGTCCCGCGCGGTGGTCCCGGTGACCGAGGTGACGGACACCGTGCGGGGTGTGGACGCCGCCGGGCGCAGCACGGGCACGGTGGAGCGCTCCGCGCTGCGCCGCGTGCAGACCCCTCAGGGCTTCGAACGGCACCTGCTGGAACGGGTGAACACCGCGGCGGGGCTGCTGCCCGTGGTCCCCGCGGGGGACGCCCCGGACGAGAACGCCGGAGCCCCCGCTGAGGGAGCGGCGCCCCAGCCCGTTGTGGGTCCGGACGGGGACCCCGAGGGCATCACGGACGACGCCAGCCTCGTGGAGCGCTTCGCCCCGGAGCAGCCGGTGGACCTGGTGGCCGGGCACGAGGAGTCCTTCAAGATCACCCGCCCCGTGGACCTGCTCCTGGCCCGCGCGCTCGCCGACGCCCGGGGCTGATCCCGCCGGTCCGGCGGGATCAGCCCCGGCCCCCACGGACCTGCGGACGGGGTGCGTGGAGAACGAGCCGAGCGCCGCCCACCGTGACAGCCCCGATGACCGTGCGCCTCGGGACCGTCCGCCCCGTGCTGTGCCCGGGGCGACTCCGCCGTGCCACGGGCGAGCCCGTCCGCGACAATGGGTGCATGACCGACGCCTCCGCGCCCCACGACTGCCTGCCCTCCCAGCACTCCCGTCCATCCGCGCCGCCCGCGCCGGTGGACGGGCCCCGTGAGGAGCGGGACCCGGAGGGCGGTCCCACCGCGGCCGTGCCCTTCCCCCTGCCCCAGGTGGGTGTGGGTGTGGACGTCCACGCCTTCGGCCCGGAGGGCACACCCCTGTGGATCGCGGGGCTGCTGTGGCCCGGGGAGCGGGGGCTGAGCGGGCACTCGGACGGGGACGTGGTGGCCCACGCCGCGGCGGACGCCCTGTTCTCGGCCGCCGGGGTGGGGGACCTGGGGGCCCACTTCGGCACGGACCGGCCCGAGTTCGCGGGCGCGTCCGGGTGCCGGATCCTCGCGGAGGCCGTGCGGATCGTCACGGGGGCGGGATACGCGGTGGGCAACATCTCCGTGCAGCTCGTGGGCAACCGCCCCAAGTTCGCGCCCCGCAGGGCGGAGGCCGCGGAAGTGCTCACCCGGGCCGCGGGCGCCCCCGTGCACCTGAGCGCCACCACCACGGACGCCCTCGGCCTCACCGGTCGCGGGGAGGGGATCGCCGCGATCGCCACCGCGCTGGTGGTGCGGCGCCCCTGACCGGACCCGCCTCCCGAGGTGTGGCGGAGGGGCGGGGGTGCCACCCGGGGCGCACCAGCGGGACGGTGCCGGGCGCCGTCGTCGGCGGGAGGCTCCCCGGTAGACTGGCGGGGTGACTCTGCGCTTCTACGACACCGCCTCCGCGACCACCAAGGAATTCGTCCCCGTCCACCCGGGGGAGGCCCGGCTGTACTACTGCGGGGCCACGGTGCAGGGCGCGCCGCACATCGGCCACGTGCGCTCCGCGCTGGTGTTCGACGTCCTGGCCCGCTGGCTGCGCTTCCGCGGCTACGAGGTCACCACGGTGCGCAACGTCACCGACATCGACGACAAGATCCTGGTCAACTCCCGCGCCTCCTTCGCGCCGGACTACCGCGGCGAGCACCCCCGCGAGCAGTGGTGGGCGCTGGCCTACCGCTTCGAGCGCGTGTTCGGGCAGGCCTACGCCGCGCTCGGCATCGCCGACCCCACCTACGAGCCGCGCGCCACGGGCCACGTGCCGGAGATGCACGCCCTCATCCAGGAGCTCATCGACGCCGGCCACGCCTACCCCGCGCCCGACGGCTCCGGGGACGTCTACTTCGACGTCCGCTCCTGGCCGCGCTACGGCGAGCTCACCCGGCAGCGGGTGGATGACATGCAGGACGCCCCGGACGCCGACCCGCGCGGCAAGCGGGACCCCCGCGACTTCGCCCTCTGGAAGGGCCACAAGGAGGGAGAGCCGCTCACGGCCTCCTGGGACTCCCCGTGGGGCCGCGGCCGCCCGGGGTGGCACCTGGAGTGCTCGGCCATGGCGGACAAGTACCTGGGCGCGCACTTCGACATCCACGGCGGCGGGCTGGACCTGCGCTTCCCGCACCACGAGAACGAGCTCGCGCAGTCCACCGCGGCGGGACGCGAGTTCGCGAACTTCTGGCTGCACAACGGACTGGTGACCTACCAGGGCGAGAAGATGTCCAAGTCCATCGGCAACACGGTCTCCCCGCAGCAGATGCTCGAGCAGGCGCGCCCGCTCGCGGTGCGCTACTACCTGGGCCAGGCGCACTACCGCTCGGTGCTCGACTACAGGCCCACCTCCCTGCGGGAGGCCACCGCCGCGGTGGAGCGTGTCGAGGCCGTGCTGGTCGCCGCGCGCGCCGCCGGTCTCCCCCTGAAGTGGGGCGCTCAGGACGTGCCCCAGGAGTTCGTGGCCGTGATGGACGACGACCTCAACGTTCCCCGTGCGCTCGCCGTCCTGCACGAGACGGTCCGTTCCGCCAACACCGCCCTCGCGGCGGAAGACACCGCCGGGGCCCGCCCGCTCGTCGCGGCCGTCGCGGGGATGGCGGACGTCCTGGGGCTGCTGCAGCTCATGGACGTGGCGGGCACCGCGGACCACGACGGCGCCGAGCACCGTGCGCTCGACGCGCTCGTCCAGGACCTGCTCGCCCAGCGCAGCGCCGCGCGGGAGGCCCGGGACTGGGCGCTGGCGGACACGATCCGCGACCGGCTGGCGGACGCGGGCGTCGTCGTCAAGGACGGAGCGCAGGGCTCCGCGTGGTCCGTGGGCTCCTGACCCTGGCCTAAACTGGCCCCAGATCGCCGACCACCCCGGGGCGGCCCTCGCGCCGTGACCCGTGACAGACACGGAAGTAGTGAGCATGGCCCAGAACAACCGCCCCGGAGCGGTGCGCAAGAAGAAGAAGGGCCCCGTCGTGGGCAGCGGCGGGCAGCGCCGCAAGGGACTCGAGGGCCGCGGTCCCACCCCCAAGGCCGAGGACCGCGTCTACCACAAGGCGTACAAGGCGAAGCAGGCCGCGGCGCGCAAGCAGAACCAGCCGCGTCGCCCCCAGCGCACGGGCACCGGCCCCATCAAGGAGGACCTGGTCACGGGCCGCAACTCGGTGCTGGAGGCCCTGCGGGCCGGGGTGCCCGCCAAGACCCTGTTCATCGCCACCAAGATCGAGGTGGACGACCGCGTCAAGGACATCCTGCAGCTGTGCGCCGAGCGCCAGGTCCCCACCCTGGAGGCCTCGCGCGGGGAGCTGGACCGGATGTCCTCGGACGCCATCCATCAGGGCGTGGTGCTGCAGGTCCCGCCGTACGAGTACCCGGACGCGGACGAGCTCGCGGCCTCGCTCATGGCCGGGCGCGAGGACTCCCACCCGCCCCTGCTGGTCGCCGCGGACGGCATCACCGACCCGCGCAACCTGGGGGCCATCATCCGCAGCGTCTCGGCGTTCGCCGGGGACGGCGTGATCCTGCCCGAGCGCCGCTCCGCGGGGGTCACCGCCACCGCCTGGAAGACGAGCTCCGGTGCCGCCGCGCGGGTGCCCGTGGCCAAGGCCACGAACCTCACCCGCACGCTGGAGAACTGCAAGAAGCAGGGCTACTTCGTGGTGGGGCTCGACGGCGGCGGGGACATGTCCCTCCCGCAGCTGGAGCTCGCCACCGAGCCCCTCGTGGTGGTCGTGGGATCCGAGGGCAAGGGGCTCTCCCGGCTCGTGACCGAGCACTGCGACGCGATCGTCTCCATCCCCATCGAGTCCGCCATGGAGTCGCTGAACGCCTCCATGGCCGTGGGGATCACGCTGTACGAGATCGCGCGCCGCCGTGCAGGCGCGTAGCCACCCCCTGGGGGTCCACCCCTCACCGTCCGGGGACGGCACCGCGAACGTCGCGGTCTACGCACCGGGGCTCGACGCCGTGGACCTCGTCCTCCAGCGCCCCGGTCAGCCGTGGCAGCGGCTCCCGCTGCCCGGGCGCGCCCACGGCATCCACTACGCCACGGTCCCGCGTCCGCGAGACGCTGCCCGCACCAGCCTCACCGCCGAGGAGCTGGCCCGGGACGTGTGCCCCGCCATGCCCGAGGGCACCCGGTACGGCTTCGTGCCCGGCGCTCCCGCCTCCGAGCCGGTCCCCGACCCCGCGGAGCAGGTCGTGCTGCTGGACCCCTACGGGCGGGGGCTCGAGCGCGTGGCCCCGCCCGCCGACGTCGTGGACCCGGGTCCCGACGCCTACGGCGGGATGTACGTGTCGGTGGTCACCGCCCAGGACCACGAGTGGCGGGACGCGGACCGTCCCGCCCCACCCTGGCGGGAGACCGTCATCTACGAGGCCCACGTCAAGGGCCTCACCATGCTGCACCCGGACGTCCCCCACGAGCTGCGCGGGACCTACGCCGGGCTCGGGCACCCCGCGGTGCTGGAGCACCTGCGCGGACTCGGGGTGACCGCGGTGGAGCTGCTGCCCGTCCACGCGCACCTGGACGAGGCCCACCTCACGGCGAACGGGCTCACCAACTACTGGGGCTACAACACCCTGGGGTTTTTCGCCCCGCACGCGGGCTACGCCACGGCGGCCGCACGGGCCGCGGGGCCGACGGCCGTGCTCAACGAGTTCAAGGCGGCGGTGGACGCGCTGCACGGCGCCGGGCTGCAGGTGTTCCTGGACGTCGTCTACAACCACACGGCCGAGGGCGGCCCCACCCAGCGCCCGTACTGCTGGCGCGGGCTGGGAGAGCGGGAGTACTACCGCCACGACGAGCACGGCGCCCCCGTGGACGTGACCGGCTGCGGGAACTCCGTGGACTTCGGCAACCCGCAGGTGGTGCGCATGGCGCTGGACTCGCTGCGGTACTGGGTCACCGAGTGCCACGTGGACGGCTTCCGCTTCGACCTCGCGCCCGAGCTCGGCCGGGACGAGCACCACCGCTTCACCCGCAACCACCCCTTCTTCGTGGCCGTCGCCGCGGACCCGGTGCTGCAGGGGGTCCGCATGATCTCCGAGCCGTGGGACGTGGGCGCGGGAGGCTGGCAGACCGGCCGGTTCCCCGCGGGGTGGGCGGACTGGAACGACGTCTACCGCGACACCGTGCGGGACTTCTGGCTCTCGGGGCAGCGCACCGTGCACCGCGGTGGAGGTGGCGGCACCGCCGCCCGGCTCGCGGGCGCCATCTCCGGGTCCGCCGAGCTGTTCGCGCCCCAGGGCCGCACGTCGCTCGCGTCCGTCAACTTCGTCACGGCCCACGACGGCTTCACGCTGCACGACCTCACGGCGTACGACGCCAAGCACAACGAGGCCAACCTGGAGAACAACGCGGACGGCACGAACGACAACCACTCCTGGAACCACGGGCACGAGGGCTTCTCCTCCGACGCCCGCGTCCGGGGGGCGCGCGCGGCCACCGCACGGAACATGATGGCCACCCTGCTGTTCTCGCAGGGCATCCCCATGATCACGGCCGGGGACGAGGTGCTGCGCTCGCAGCGGGGAAACAACAACGCCTACTGCCAGGACAACAGGCTCTCCTGGCTGGACTGGCGCCTCACGCCCCTGGACCGCTCCATGCTCAGCACCACCCAGCGTCTCGTCCGCATCCGCCGGACCTTCCTGGCCGCGCAGCCGGAGGACTTCCCCTCCCGCCCGGAGGACGTGGTGCTGCACTGGTTCGCCCCGGACGGCACCCCCATGACGGAGACCCTGTGGCAGACGGACGGCTCCCGTGCGCTGCAGGTGGTGCTCGCCGCGCGCGGCGGCGGCCCCACGGGCCTGTTCGTGCTCAACGGCACCGACTCGCCGTTGCCTGCGGTGCTGCCCGCGGCCCGGGACCTGGACGACGACGGCGCCGGCTCGCCGCGCACCCCCGGATACCGGCTGATGCTCGCCACGGATCCCCAGCTGGACGACCTCACGGGCAACCGGTGGCGCGGCGGGGAGACCGTGGCCCTGCCCGCCCAGAGCGTGGCGCTGTTCACCCTCGAGTGAGCGGGGGCGGGCTCGTCGGGTCGGGGCCCGGGGGTACTGCCGCGTCGGAGGTCTCGGTCCTGGGCGTTGCGAACCGGTGCGAGCTGCGCCGGATCGGCGGGCCGTGCTGGCGCGACGCGGTGCGCCCGCGGTCTCGTTGCTTCACGGCCTTAAGGATCCTGCCGTTCGTTGGGTAACGTTGGCCGCGTGCCGCAGCCGAACCAGCCTCCACGCCCCCGTCCCTCCGAGACCGCACCGGATCCCCGCACGGACCACGCCCGCCCGGACGTGGGCTCGCGCCTGACGGCCCCCGTGCCGGCCACGGGCGTTCCCGACGTCGCACCGTCCGTCCACCGCGCAGGTGCAGACCGCGCGGCGTCGATCCCGCAGGAGCGCGCGGACACCGCAGAACCGACCACCGGGGCCCAGGGCCCCACCACCGAGGAGCACAGCATGGACTTCCCGTCCGAGGACCTCGTCTACGGCCGCATCCCCGTCTCGGACGTGGCACCCGTGATCGCGGGCGGGCGTCTGCCCGCCACGGCAGTGCCCGGTGAGGACATCCGGGTCTCCGCCACCGTGTTCCGGGAGGGCCACGACTCGCTGGGCGTGACCGCGGTGCTGTACGACCCCCAGGGCCGCGAGACCCAGCGCCGCCGCATGACGCTCGTGGCGCCCGGCACCGACCGCTACGAGGCCTGGCTGCGCCCCGGTTCCGAGGGCCGGTGGAGCTTCGCGGTGGAGGGCTGGTCGGACCTGTACGACACGTGGCACCACGCCGCGCAGATCAAGCTCGGAGTGGGGCAGGACGTGGAGCTGATGTTCCAGGAGGCCTCCCTGCTCTTCGAGGCCGCCTCCAAGGAGGCCGACCGCGACCCCGCCGAGGTGCGCGCGTTCGAGGACGCGGCCGAGGCCGTGCGGGACACCTCGCGCTCCGTGGAGGAGCGCTGGGGGATCGCCACCGCGCCCCGGCTGCTCGAAGCCGTGGCGGAACGGCCGCTGCGGGACCTGCTGACGTCCTCCCCCCGCTACCCGCTGGAGGTGGAGCGCGAGGCCGCAGGGCGCGGCGCGTGGTACGAGTTCTTCCCCCGGTCCGAGGGTGCCACCCAGGACCCCGAGACCGGCACCTGGACCTCCGGCACGTTCCGCACCGCCACCGCCGCGCTGGACCGCGCCGCCGGCATGGGCTTCGACGTGGCGTACCTGCCACCCATCCACCCCATCGGACGCACCCACCGCAAGGGCCCCAACAACAGCCTCGTGGCCGGCGAGCAGGACCCGGGCTCCCCGTGGGCCATCGGCGGCCCCGAGGGCGGCCACGACGCCATCCACCCGGACCTCGGCACGTTCGAGGACTTCGACGCCTTCGTGGCACACGCCCACGAGATCGGCCTCGAGGTGGCCCTGGACCTGGCCCTGCAGGCCTCCCCGGACCACCCGTGGGTCCAGGAGCACCCGCAGTGGTTCACCACCCGCGCCGACGGCAGCATCGCGTACGCGGAGAACCCTCCCAAGAAGTACCAGGACATCTACCCCCTGAACTTCGACAACGACCCCCAGGGCCTCGCCGACGAGGTGCTGCGGGTGGTGGAGCTGTGGATCGGCCACGGCGTGGACATCTTCCGTGTGGACAACCCCCACACCAAGCCCCTCTGGTTCTGGGAGTGGCTCATCGCCCGCGTGCGCGAGAAGCACCCGGACACCGTGTTCCTGGCCGAGGCCTTCACCCGACCGGCCATGATGCAGGGCCTGGCCAAGGCCGGGTTCCAGCAGTCCTACTCGTACTTCACCTGGCGCAACACCAAGGAGGAGCTCGAGGAGTACCTGCAGGAGGTGTCCCACGAGACGTCGGGCTTCTACCGTCCCAACTTCTTCGTGAACACCCCGGACATCCTCACCGAGTACCTGCAGTTCGGCGGCCCGGCGGCGTTCAAGGTCCGTGCCGCGCTCGCCGCCACCGCCTCGCCGCTGTGGGGCGTGTACGCCGGCTACGAGCTCTTCGAGCACGTCGCGCGTCCCGGTGCGGAGGAGTACATCGACAACGAGAAGTTCCAGCTGCGCTCCCGCGACTTCGAGGGCGCACTGGAGCGAGGCGAGTCCCTGGCCCCGTACATCACCCGGCTGAACCGGATCCGCCGGGAGCACCCCGCGCTCGGGGACCTGCAGAACCTCACGGTGCAGAACACCACGGACGAGGCGATCGTGGCGTTCAGCAAGACCAAGACCGTGACCCGCGATGGCCAGGACGTCAGGGACAGCGTGGTCGTGGTGGTCAACACCGATCCGCACGCGACCCGCGAGGCCACCGTGTGGCTGGACCTCGAGTCCCTCGAGCTGCGGGACGAGGACTTCAACGAGGACGGCTCGTTCTGGGTGGACGACCTCATCTCCGGTGCGAGCTGGAAGTGGGGGACCCACAACTACGTCCGCCTGGACCCGTACGCCGAGCCCGCGCACGTTCTCAGCATCCGCCGGGGCGTGAAGTGATCCGCCGCCGCCGTGCGTGCTCGCACGGCGGCGGCCCCGCACGCGCCAGATCCGTCCCGTCCGTTCCACCCGTTCCCGCGAGAGGGCAGCCCCGCCGATCATGAGCACCACACCGTTCCACCTCAACGCACCCGGAATCGCCCACGACCCGGACTGGTTCCGCAAGGCCGTGTTCTACGAAGTGCTCGTCCGGGCCTTCTCCGACGCCAACGGGGACGGCTCCGGGGACTTCACCGGTCTGATCGACAAGCTCGACTACCTGCAGTGGCTGGGCATCGACTGCCTGTGGCTGCCGCCCTTCTTCGACTCGCCCCTGCGCGACGGCGGCTACGACATCTCGGACTACTACTCGGTGCTGGACGAGTTCGGCACCGTGAGCGACTTCAAGCGGCTGGTGGCGGAGGCCCACGCCCGCGGGCTGCGGGTCATCATCGACCTGCCCCTGAACCACACGTCCGACCAGCACCCGTGGTTCCAGGCGTCCCGGGAGGACCCCGAGGGCCCGTACGGGGACTTCTACGTGTGGTCGGACACGGACGAGAAGTACCAGGACGCCCGCATCATCTTCGTGGACACCGAGGTCTCGAACTGGACGTTCGACCCCGTGCGCCGCCAGTTCTTCTGGCACCGCTTCTTCTCGCACCAGCCGGACCTGAACTTCGAGAACCCCAAGGTCGTCGAGGCCGTGTTCGACGTGGTGAAGTTCTGGCTGGACATGGGCATCGACGGCTTCCGGGCGGACGCCATCCCGTACCTGGTCGAGGAAGAGGGCACCAACTGCGAGAACCTCCCCGGCACCCACGACTTCCTGGTGCGCCTGCGCGAGATGGTGGACCGGGAGTACCCGGGGCGGGTGATCGTCGCGGAGGCCAACCAGATGCCCCACGAGGTCGTGGAGTACTTCGGCACGGAGGAGTCTCCCGAGTGCCACATGTGCTTCCACTTCCCGATCATGCCGCGGATCTACTACTCCCTGCGCGACCAGAAGGCCGGGCCCATCGTCTCCACCATGGCGAACACCCCGCAGATCCCGCGCGGCACCCAGTGGGGCACGTTCCTGCGCAACCACGACGAGCTGACGCTGGAGATGGTCACGAGCGAGGAGCGCCAGGCCATGCTGGGCTGGTACGCCCCGGACTCCCGCATGCGCGCGAACATCGGCATCCGACGCCGTCTGGCACCCCTGCTGGACAACTCCCGCGCGGAGCTGGAGCTGGCCCACGCGCTGCTGCTGTCCCTGCCGGGCTCACCGTTCCTGTACTACGGGGACGAGATCGGCATGGGCGACAACATCTGGCTGGACGACCGCGACGCCTCCCGCACCCCCATGCAGTGGACCCCGGACCGCAACGCGGGCTTCTCCACGGCGGATCCGGGCAAGCTCTACCTGCCAGTGGTGCAGTCGCTGGTCTACAACTACGCGCAGACCAACGTGGAGACGCAGCTGGCGTCCTCGTCCTCCCTGCTGCACTGGATCCGGCAGATGCTCATGGTCCGCAAGGCCCACCCGGCCTTCGGCATGGGCGAGTACGTCAACGTGGACACGGACCACGAGTCGGTGCTGGCGTTCCTGCGCCGCCTGGACCCGCAGGACGCGGAGGACGGCGTGGGGGAGACCCTGCTGTGCATCTTCAACCTGGCCCACGTGCCGGCGAGCTGCTCGGTGCACCTCCCGGAGTACGCGGGGCGCGGCACCCGGGAGCTGTTCGGCGGTGAGACGTTCGGCGACTTCTCGCAGAGCGGCGACTACCGGATCACGCTCGGCTCCCAGGACTTCTTCTGGCTGCGGCTGCGCACCGCGCCGGACTCCGACGGCGGCCACCCGGAGACGGTGGCGATGCCCATCATCAGGCCCGTGCGCGGCGAGTGAGCGAACGCGCGACCGCGCGGGCGCGGCAGTGAATTTTCCGGACGAAAGCGGGGGGACCTCCATGACGGATCAGCAAGTTCTCGACAGGCTGCGCGAGTGGCTTCCGGCGCAGCGGTGGTTCCCGTTCACGGCCACCCCGGATCAGCTGCGGCTGAACGTGGTGGGGCGGACGGGGCTCGACGGCGGCGACAGCTGGGACGTCCGGCCCGGGTGCGAGCGGATCATGCTCCTCGTACAGGTCACGGTCGGTGAGCGCAGCGAGCTGCTCAACGTGCCCGTGGTGCGCAGCACGGAGCCGCTGGAGGGCCTCGAACGCTTCGCGATCGGCAGCTACTGCGCGGAGGGCCCCAACCGCCCGCTGCCGGAGCAGCTGGTGGCAGGGGCGGACGCGTCGGCGTCGTTCCTGCGCCGGGCCGTCTCCCAGGCGGGTGCGCTGCTGGAGCGCCGCCGCGGCCGCGGGGAGGACTCGCCGGGGGACACCACGGATGCCTCCCGGGACGCGGATTCCGAGCGCTCCGTCAGGCCGGGCGAGGAGGATCCCACCCGGCTCCACCTCTACGACGCCGTGGGCGAGCCCGGCTTCATGGACCGCGTGCTGCGGCTGATGGACGCCCAGCTCACGGAGGGCGGCGTGCTGCGCCACGGCATGGGCCTGCACGGGCGCTACACGGGCGCGCTGAACACCGACTACCGGATCCTGGCGCCCGAGCAGGTGCGGGTGATCTCCTCCGAGCAGTCGAACACATCGGTGATCCTGCGCCCCGCGGAGGCGGGCACCTCGGACTCGGCCCTGCGCGGGGACGCCGTGATCGTCAAGTTCTTCCGTGTGGTGGGGGAGGGCCGCAACCCGGACGTCGAGGTCGGGGTCAGGCTCACCTCCCACGGCTCCACCGCGGTGCCGGCCACGGCCGGGTGGATCGACGCCCAGTGGCGTCAGGGGCTCGTGACCACCTCCGGCCAGCTGGCCGTCGCCGCGCAGTTCCTGGACGACTCACAGGACGCCTGGGCCATGGCCGTGGCCGCCGCCACCCAGGAGCAGGACTTCACGGCCCTTGCCCGGGACCTGGGCGTCACCACCGCGCGCGTGCACGCGGACCTCTTCGCCGCGTTCGAGCCCGCCACGGTGGACGACGCCGCCCGCCACCGTTTCCTCGGGGACCTCACCTCGCGCGTGCGCTGGGCCTGGGACTCCTGCGGGGAGCGGTTCGAGTCCTTCCGCGCGGAGGTGGACGCGCTGCTCGACGAGCTGGGGCGCAGCTCCGAGATCCCCGCGCTGCAGCGCATCCACGGCGACTACCACCTGGGTCAGGTGCTGCACAACGACTCCCAGGGCTTCCGCATCCTGGACTTCGAGGGCGAGCCCCTGCGACCCATCAAGGAGCGCGTGCGCCCGGACGTGGCGCTGCGCGACGTCGTGGGCATGCTGCGCTCCTTCGACTACGCGGGAGCCATGGCCGCCCGCGGGAACGGGCGGGACATGAGCGGCTGGACCGCCGCCGTCTCGGACGCGTTCCTGGAGGGCTACAGCGCCACCAGCGGCACCCCCGTGGACCGGGACTCGGCGCTGTTCCGGGCGCTGTGGCTGGACAAAGCCCTGTACGAGGTCGTCTACGAGCAGCGCAACCGCCCCGAGTGGGTGGGCGTGCCGGCGGGGGCCGTGGTTCGTTCGCTCGAACGCGCACGCTCCCGTACCGTGAGCAACGAGAAGCACGAGAGCCAGCCAACGTCACCCAGAACCGAGGATTTCGTGAGCACCGAGCACCCCCGCCCCACCGACCGTTCGTCCTCCGACCCGGAGCAGCAGCCGCGCGTCACACCCGCGGCCTCCCAGGACGACGCCGCCCGGTCGGCTCGCGCGGCGCAGCCGTCGCCGTCCGCCGCCTCGGAGCCGCGTGCCGTGGGAGGGGCCGCACCAACCGTCTCCGGTGCCCCTGCTCCGGTGGCCGCCGCAGCCGCAGCCGCGTCCGAGACGTCCGACGCCCCGGTGCCCGCCCGCGTGGGCGGGACGGGTGCCGCCGGTGACGCCGCGACGTCGTCCGGCCCGGAGGGCGCGAGCGGTGGGCCTGCGGGCGGGCCGGTCCCCGTGACAGAGGAGGTGCTCTCGGCCGTTGCCGAGGGGCGTTTCCACGACCCGCACGCCGTGCTCGGGGCGCACCCGAACCCGGACGGCTCGGTGACCATCCGCACCCTGCGCCGCTTCGCCACGGCGGTGTCCGCGCGCACTCCGGACGGCACGTTCCCGCTCGAGCACGAGTGGGGTGGGATCTTCACGGGTGTCGTCCCCGCCCACGACGAGGGGCAGATCCCCGACTACCGTCTGGAGGTCACCTACGCGGGCAAGGCTCCCGAGCTCGTGGACGATCCCTACCGGTTCGCGCCCACGCTGGGGGACCTGGATCTGCACCTGATCGGGGAGGGGCGCCACGAGACGCTGTGGACCGTGCTGGGCGCCCACGTGCGCCACTACCCCTCGCCCCTGGGTGACGTCACAGGTGTGAGTTTCGCCGTGTGGGCCCCCAATGCCCAGGCCGTGCGGGTGATCGGCGACTTCAACGGCTGGGACGGCTCCGAGCACGCCATGCGCTCGCTGGGCTCCAGCGGCGTGTGGGAGCTGTTCGTCCCGGGCATGAAGTCCGGGGACACGTACAAGTTCCGCATCCAGGGTGCGGACGGCGCGTGGCGGGACAAGGCGGACCCCATGGCCTTCGGCACCGAGATCCCGCCGTCCACGGCCTCGCGCGTCTTCGACTCCGAGTACCAGTTCCAGGACCAGGAGTGGATGGCCGCCCGCGCGCAGCGGGATCCCCACAACGCGCCCATGAGCGTGTACGAGATGCACATCGGCTCGTGGCGCATGGGGCTGGGATACGTGGACCTGGCCCGTGAGCTGGTCGAGTACCTCACGTGGCAGGGCTTCACGCACGTGGAGTTCATGCCCGTGGCCGAGCACCCCTTCGGCGGTTCCTGGGGCTACCAGGTCACCGGCTACTACGCGCCCTCATCGCGCTTCGGCTCCCCGGACGAGTTCCGCTACCTGGTGGACCAGCTGCACCAGGCCGGGATCGGTGTGCTGGTGGACTGGGTGCCCGGGCACTTCCCCAAGGACGAGTGGGCGCTCGCCAAGTTCGACGGCCAGCCGCTCTACGAGCACCCGGACCCCCGTCGTGGCGAGCACAAGGACTGGGGCACGCTGATCTTCGACTACGGGCGCCGGGAGGTGCGCAACTTCCTCGTGGCGAACGCGAGCTACTGGCTCGAGGAGTTCCACGTGGACGGTCTGCGCGTGGACGCCGTGGCCTCCATGCTCTACCTCGACTACTCGCGCAACGACGGCGAGTGGGAGCCCAACCAGTACGGCGGCCGCGAGAACCTGGAGGCCATCGGCTTCCTGCAGGAGGCGAACGCCACCGCGTACCGGCGCAACCCGGGCATCGTGATGATCGCCGAGGAGTCCACCTCCTTCCCCGGGGTCACCAAGCCCACCAGCGCCGGCGGTCTGGGCTTCGGCATCAAGTGGAACATGGGCTGGATGCACGACAGCCTCGAGTACATGGCCGAGGACCCCATCAACCGGCACTACCACCACAACAAGGCCACGTTCTCCCTGGTCTACGCGTTCTCGGAGAACTTCATCCTGCCCATCTCGCACGACGAGGTCGTGTACGGCAAGGGGTCGTTGTTGCGCAAGATGCCGGGTGACCGGTGGCAGCAGCTGGCCGGCGTGCGCGCGTACCTGGCGTACATGTGGGCCCACCCCGGCAAGCAGCTGATCTTCATGGGCACGGAGTACGCGCAGGAGTCCGAGTGGTCCCAGGAGCACGGCCTCGACTGGTGGCTCTCCGAGACCCCGCCGCACCACGGTGTGCAGGAGCTCGTGCGCAGCCTCAACGCGGTGTACCGGGAGACCCCCGCCCTCTACGCGCGGGACAACGACCCGTCCGGCTTCGAGTGGATCGACGCGAACGACGCGCAGCGCAACACCCTGTCCTTCACCCGGTGGGACGACCAGGGCAACCCGCTGGTGTGCATCGCCAACTTCGCGGGCAACACCCACGAGAACTTCCGCCTGGGTCTGCCGTGGGCCGGTGAGTGGGAGGAAGTGCTCAACACCGATGCGGAGACCTTCGGCGGATCCGGTGTGGGCAATCTCGGACGGGTGACCGCCGAGGAGGGTGCATACAACGACAAGCCGGCGTCGGTGGAGCTCACCGTTCCTCCGTTGGCGGTCCTTTTCCTCAAGCCCGCATCCCGGCGGACCATCACCAACGGTGCGGGGGGCGAAGCCGGGCAGAGCACCGGCAGCTGACCCCGCTCGCCGGAGCGAGCACCGTGAGATGCTCCGGCTGCCCCTGGGCAAGCCCGCGGAGACACCACGTCTCCGCGGGTTTGTCGCATCCGCGGTCCGCGTGTAATGTCTTCCGAGTCGCCACGGCGCCGGTCGAAGAGGCCGGAGCGGGCAACAACTTCCGGGGGCACCCACCACCGACTGGTCGCAAGACAGCCAGGAAGTGTGCTAGGATGAATCCCCGCAAGACGCCGAAGAGCGGCAAGCAGAATCCGGCAACGAAGAGTTCAGCTCGAGTTGCGGACCTGTTGGCTCCGAGATAATCTTGCAAATCGCAACCGATCGTGGTGGTCCTGTGAGGGGCGCCTGGATGTGGTGTGTTGTTTGTCA
>NZ_JAUMTZ010000006.1:0-42260 GCF_030530945.1 Kocuria sp.
CCACACCAGGAATGGTGTGGGGCCTCCCCGCATTTAACAGGCCACAGCAGGGTGCCACACCCGGGCCCGACCCGGCCCGGGGTGTGCCAGGTGTGGTGGCAGGCCAGGCCGGGGCCCGGGTGCAGGACCGCGGGTGGGGGTGCGGGACCACGCACCGGTCTGACAGCCTCCCGCCGGTCGAGCCCCCCCCCGCTGGCCTAGTTCTTCCCCGCCAGAAGACCCTTCATAGGCACCGGTCACCCGCACGGCCGGGTAGCAAATCCCAAGAGAATCACCCTCGAGTTCTTCAAGGCTTTGGGGCTGCACGCCTGACTCGGGCCGCAGGACGTGGCGTACTACGCAGTGGCAACCACCTGGATGGTGTGGAACATGCCGGTGGGCATACTGCTCACCGGTGCGCGCATCATCATCTACGACAGTGTCTCCACGCACGGTGGCCCGGACAAGTCCTTCGAGCTTGTCGCTCGCCACCGCGCGATCTTCCTCGGCGCGGGTGCCGGTGTCCTGGCGATGGCCCAGCGGGCCGGTGTCAGCCCGAACGGGACGATGGACCTTTCCGCCTTCGACATGTTCCCCGGCGTGCGACGGCAGGGTGACTGGGTCACACAGCTGCACGAGGGCCCGTTCATCGTGGACGGCCGTCCGGACTCCACCATCGGAGGATCTTCCCCGCCGCATCGTCGGGGCCATCCGGGATCAGGTGTCCCCGCGCTACGTCCCGGACGAGATCATCGAGGCGCCTGCCGTCCCCCGAACCCGCACGAGCAAGCTCATGGAGATGCCCTTCAAGAAGCTCTTCCAGGGTGCGGACCCCGCCACGCTGAACCGTGCGACGGCCGAGGACGCCGAGGTTCTGGACTGGTACGCGGACACCGCTCGCGCGCACGCGGCGGAACGCGCACGGAAGCGGGACCGCGGTTGAGGGGAGCGGCGCGGACTAAGGTGCTCAGTCCTGGATGCGGTACCGGTTGGCCGCGTAGAGGGCGCGCACGGCGGCTTCGATGCGCTCGTTGAAAGCGGCGGCCTTCTCGTTGCTGCGTGCCCGCAGAGGAGCGCCCACGGCGACCACCACGGGTGGGCGGCCGCGGCGGGGCCAGCTGGCGCCGCGCGGCATGGCCTCGTGGGCCCCGATGAGGGCGACCGGCACCACAGGCACTTGGGTGGACAGTGCCAGCGAGGCGGCGCCCACCTGGAACGGCGCCATCTTCCCGGTCTTGGAACGGGTTCCTTCGGGGAAGATGAGCAGCGGTACGCCGGCGGCCAGCAGCTTCTTGGAGAGCCCACGGTTGGCGCCACCGCCCCGCCGGTCCACGGGGAAGGCGTTGAACACGAGCTGCGTGAAGACCTTCTTGTACCACTTGGTGAAGAAGTAGTCCGCGGCCACTCCCGTGGCGAGGTCCCGGGAGATGTAGCGGGGGACGCCACTCATCACGAGGGGTGCGTCCAGGTGGCTCGAGTGGTTGGCTACGACCACGCACGTGCCCTTGACCCCGTACGCGGCAGGGTCCACCACGTTCGTGCGGGTGATGGTGCGGTTGACCAGACCCCGGAAGAAGACCCCCTGCACGATCCTGCGGAGGAGCCGACGCACGGGCTGCGTGTAGTGGGCGGCGGTGAGGTCTGCGGAGGCTGCCGGGGGCGCGGAAGGGGTTGGTTCCTGCTGCCCCGCGGATCCCTCCAGCGAGTCAAGCACGCGGGGGTGCGGTTGGGCGGGCGCGTGGGGGCGACGTCGTCCGCTCGGCTCCGCTGATCGGTTCGGCGTGGGGTCCTGTGAGGGTGCCACGGGCTCAGGCCTGGATCTCGCGGCGTCGGATGCCCGAGATCTGGCGGGAGATCCAGTGCACGGCGGGACGGGGGAGGTGGCGGACAGCCGTGGCCATCACCTTGTAGCGCAGGGTGGGCACGGAGAGCACCTTGCCACGGGCCACGTCCGCGAGAGCTTCCTCCACGAGCCGGTCCGCGTCCAGCCACATGAAGTCCGGGATCGAGGAGCCGGAGATGCCCGCGCGGCTGTGGAACTCGGTTCGCACCCAGCCGGGCACCAGGGCAGTCACGTGCACGCCGGTGCCGTGCAGCTCCACGGCGAGGGACTCCGTCATGCTCGTGGTGTACGCCTTCAGCGCCGAGTACTCGCCCATGGTCACGTACCCGGAGACGGAGGAGACGTTGACGATCCATCCTGTGCCGCGCTTGACCATGGCGCGTGCGGCGGCCCCGGAAAGGCGGGTGACGGCCGCGCCCATCACGTCGAAGCCCTTCTCGTGCTGGCTGAAGTCCTCGGCGGTGTAGGGAGTCTTGACGGAGAAGCCCGCGTTGTTCACGACCATGTCCACGGGGTGCTCGGGATCCTCGATCCGCTTCGCGACGCGGTACAGGTCCTCCCGCACGGACAGGTCCGCGGTGAGGGTCTCCACGTGCACGCCGTGCTCTGCGGTGAGTTCCTCCGCGGTCCGGGTGAGACGCGTCTGGTCCCGCGCCACCAGGACGAGGTCGAAGCCCCTGCGGGCGAGGGATCGTGCGAACGCGGCACCGATGCCTGACGTCCCACCGGTCACGAGAGCGGTAAGCATGACTCTAAGATACACTACGGTCCGCGTAGCACAGGCCCCTGGTGCGCGGCGGCAGGGGCCCAGGCGCTGGGCCATCGCGGCGTCCCGTGCCCGGCCCCGCCCGCCCCGTCCGGTACCCGGGCGCCTCCGGGAACCGGAGGATCAGAGCATGGGCCCCGGGCGCCGCGTGACGAGCAGCGGAAGGAACTGAGGCATGGGCGTGGAGAAGCCTGCGGAGCAGGTCGTGGAGAAGTCCATGGAGAGGGCAGCCGTGGACCCCCGCACGGCACGCACCGACCGCAAGATCGTGGCGGGAACCCTGCGGCTGCTGCGTGAGGGCGGACCGCAACGGGTCACCATCGAAGCGGTCTCAGCCCTGACCGGTGTGGCGAAGACGTCCATCTACAGGCGCTACGACAACAGCGCCCAGCTGCTCGAGGCCGCCCTGGAGCACGTGGGCGACGGGACCGAGACGTTGCCCCGGGACGCCACGTGGGAGCAGGCGGTCACGGCGGCCGTGGAGCTGCTGCTGCAGGACATGGGGGTGGGAGTGGCCATCACCCTGCTGCAGGAACCCGACTCCGCCACCTCCCGCGTGCTGCGCTCCTCGGTGGTGCGCCCGCGCACGGAGGCACTTCGCGCGGTGCTGGTGCGTGAGCAGCAGATGGGCGCGATCCGCCCCTCCGCAGACCTGGACACGGTGGTGGACTTCATCCTGGGAGCTGCCTACGCCCACGTGGCCCGCTACGGGTCCCTGGACGAGGGGTGGGCCGAGCGTGTTCACCGCACCCTCGTGGACCAGATCGCCGCGGTGCCCGGAGCCACGGAAGTCTCCGAGGGGTCCGCCGACCGCCCCGCAACCGCCTAGAACACGTCCCGTTCGTCCGGCCGCTGCGCCAGGTAGGACCTCACGTAGTCCTCCGCCGCGGTCTCCGTGGGAATGTCCTTGCGGGCGTCCTCCGACATGAACCAGCGGTGCTCCAGCACCTCGTGGACGATCTGGGCTGGTTCGCGCTTGCGCCGCAGGTCGGCAGGGATCGCGGACATGATGGGCACAAAGATCTCACGCATCCACAGCTGGGCGGTGAGGTCCTCGGGCAGCCCGGGGTAGAGGGCGCGCCCGAACTGGTCGATGTCCGTAAGGATCCGGCGCGCCTGGTTCTCCTGGGTGTTCAGCCCCGTCAGGTGCAGCAGCCTGCGGCTGTGGTGACCCGGTTCCACCACGCGGGGGCGCAGGTGGACGCGACCGGCGTCGTCGGAGTCCAGGGAGGCCTCCTCCACGTCGAAGCCGAGCTCGTTGAGCCGCTGGACCCGTTCCTGGACCCGCCAGCGCTCGTCCACGGTGAAGATCTCGGTGGCGGTCAGCTGCTCCCACAGCCCGTTGTAGGTCTCCCCGAGCCGTTCCGAGATCACAAAGGGGTCCACGGACTCCGGGGCCACACCCGCCTCCGCAAGACGCCGTTGCATGTGCTCCCCGGCCAGCAGGTCCATGACCTCGCCGGCCACGTTGGTGCGGGCGAGGTCGATGTCGTACTCGCGCTGCCCCCGGGAGAGCCTGGGGTGCAGCTCACCGGTCTCGGCGTCCACGAGGTAGGCGGCGAACGAGCCCGCGTCCCGGCGGAACAGCGTGTTGGACAGGGACACGTCCCCCCAGTAGAAGCCGGAGAGGTGCAGCTGGACGATCAGCAGGGCCAGAGCGTCCACGAGCCGTTCGATGGTGTCCGGGGAGGGCACCTGCTCGAAGATCGCCCGGTAGGGCAGGGAGAAGCTGAGGTGGTCGGTCACCAGCGCGGCGGGCAGCTCCTGGCCGTCGGGGGAGTAGCGGTCCGTGACCACGGAGTCCGGCACCACGGACGGAGTGCCCATGCGCTGCAGGGTGCGCAGCAGGCCGTACTCGCGGCGCGCGTAGTGCGCGGTGGTCTCCTTCACGGCCACGACACGCTCGCCCACGCGGGCGAAGCGCACCACGTGCCGGGAGATCCCACGGGGGTACGCCGCGAGCACCTCGGGCGGCCAGTCCTCGAGAGGCAGGTCCCACGGCAGCTCCAGCAGGCCGGGATCCGGGAACGCGGTATTGATGGACACGCGGCGGGCGGTGTGCGGGGGGTGCGACGCCGCGGCGTCGGGATTCGGGGGAGTGGCCATCTCAGTCGGTGTCTCCCGCGGGACCGGCTGCGATCGGCGCTGCGGTGCCAGGCCCACCAACCGTTCCAGGTTGCACGGTGCGGGCGCGCAACCTGGCGAGGGTGGCGAGCGTGGCGGTGAACGCGGCGGGATCCGCCACGCGCCACGGAGCCACGGTCTCCTTGTCTCCCACCTTGATGCCCACGTCCCGGGGGCCGAGGACCGCGAGGGCGTCCTCGTCCGTGACGTCGTCCCCGGCGAACACCGTGACGTCCGGGTGCACCGCGCCGCGGATGACGGCGAGACCGTCCCCCTTGGTGGCGCTGAGCACCGAGCTCTCGACCACCTGCTGGCCGGGGGTCACGCGCAGTCCGGGGAGGGCGGAGTACGCGGCGGCCACCTCGGCGAGCGCGAGCTCCGCGAGCTCTGGGTCCTCGACGGGGCGGGTGTGCAGCGCCACCCCTGCGGGCTTGCGCTCCGTGAGGGACCCCGGGTACCGCCGGGCCACGGCCTCGGTGGCCGCGACGGCACGCTCCAGCAGATCCAGCTGCGGCCCGCTCAGGGAGATGTCGACGCCGCCCGCCCCGCCGGCCGCCGTGAGGTCTACCTCGGCGCCGTGGGAGCCGGAGAGCACCATGCGGCGGCGGGGGTCCACCACCGTGCGCAGGAACTCGAGCGGGCGCCCCGAGACCACGGCCACCGTGGTGCGCGGCAGCTGCGCCAGGACGTCCAGCGCCTCCTGCGCCTCGGGCAGGGGACGGGAGTCCGCGGGGTCCTCGGTGAAGGGCGCAAGGGTGCCGTCGAAGTCCAGTGCCACGAGCAGCGTGGAGGCTGCCGCCGCTGCGGCCAGGGCCTCGGTCAGGTCGCCGGGACGGTCCGCTGAGGCCCCGGAGGGGCGCGGGGCCGTGGGGGTCCTGCCGGTGGTTCCGGGCGCGGATGCTCCGCCCGCCGCGCCGGCCCCGTGACTCGTGCGCTCAGTCATCGTGGTCCTCCCGGGTGCCCGCGTCCGGGGCGTCGGAGTCCCGGCCGGGCTCGGTGGTCGACGCGGAACCGGAACCCGGGCCGGAAGCCGCCGCGGCGGCGTCGTCCGTGTCCGCGGGCCGGGAGTGGGATGCCAGGTCCTCCAGGAAGCGGTGGGACCAGTCCACCACGTCGTGGGTGAGGACCTGGCGGCGCATGGAGGTCATGCGCTTGCGGACCTCCGGGGCGGGCATGTCACGGGCCCGCAGCATGGCCTCCTTGAGACCGTCGATGTCGTGCGGGTTCACCAGCACGGCCTGCTTGAGCTGCTCCGCGGCTCCTGTGAACTCGGAGAGCACCAGCACCCCGGAGCCGTCCTGGCGGGCCGCCACGTACTCCTTGGCCACCAGGTTCATCCCGTCCCGCAGCGCCGTGACGAGCATGACGTCCGCGGCCAGGTACAGCGCGACCATCTCCTCGAACGGGTAGCCGTGGTGGAGGTAGCGGATGGCCGTGTGGGAGATGGTGTCGTACTGGCCGTTGATCCGGCCCACCATCCCCTCCACGAGCTCGCGCAGCTGGCGGTAGGAGTCCACGCGCTCGCGGGAGGGGCTGGCCACCTGGATCAGCACGGAGTCCTCCACGGAGAGCTCCCCGTCGTGCAGCAGCTCGCCGTACGCCTTGATGCGGTGCCGGATGCCCTTCGTGTAGTCCAGGCGGTCCACGCCCAGGAACACGGTTCGCGGGTTCCCCAGCTCCTCCCGGATCTCCCGGGCCCGGGCCTGGACGTCCGGGTTCTCGGCGAGCTCCTTGATGGAGTCCACGTCGATGGAGATGGGGTACGACGCCGCGTTCACCGTCCACGAGGTCTCCGAGCCGTCCGCGGTGCTCTCGCTGAAGCGTGCGCTGCCCTTGGTGAACTGCACCCCCAGGTACCTGCGCACGCAGCGCTGGAAGTTCTGGGCGTCCCCGGGCCGCTGGAAGCCGATCAGGTCCGCACCCGTGAGGCCCTCCAGCACGGCGCGGCGCCACGGCAGCTGGGAGAAGATCTCGGTGGGAGGGAACGGGATGTGGTTGAAGAAGCCGATCGTCACGTCCGGGCGCAGCCGGCGCAGCATCCGGGGCACGAGCTGCAGCTGGTAGTCCTGCACCCACACGGTGGCGCCCCGCGAGGCGGTCTCCGCCGCCATGCGGGCGAAGCGCTCGTTCACCCGCCGGTAGGCGTACCACCAGGTGCGGTGGAACTCGGGGGGTGCGATCACGTCGTGGTAGAGCGGCCACAGGGTGGCGTTCGAGAACCCCTCGTAGTAGCGCTGCACCTCCAGCTCCGAGAGCGCCACCGGGACCAGGTGGAAGACGTCGTGGTCGAAGGGCTCCAGGGTCTCGTCCGGCGCCCCGTGCCAGCCCACCCACGCGCCCTCGCGCTGCGCCATGACGGGTGCCAGGGCGCTCACCAGGCCGCCGGGGGAGCGGCGCCACGTGCTGCTGCCGTCCTCGGCCACGTCCCGGTCCACGGGCAGCCGGTTGGAGACCACCACGAAGTCGTAGCCCTCCCGCGGGACGGTGACCTCTTCCAAAGACTGTTCTGCGCTCATGCTGGCATCCTTCCCGGGGGCGGCGTGTCCCGACCAGTGTATGTGCGCCCGGGTTCCGCCCCCCCGGCCCCCGGCCCCCGGCCCGCGGCGGGCGGCGGCGCGGAGGTGAGGTGCGGCGCGGCTGAGTGGGGGCCGTGCGGCGTCGTCGTGCGTCACCGGTGTGCGGCAGGGGGGGGGGCTGCGCGGTCAGGGATTTCCGAGACGGGCGAGTCGAGACGGTGATCCCGGCCGGGTACCCTGGGCACCACGCAACGACAGCCCCGTCACCCCCACCGGAAGGACACCTGGCCCCCATGGCTCCCACGAAGAAGACCGCAGGATCCTCGGCCACGGACGCCAGGGAGCGGGCCCGGCAGATCGCCGACAAGCAGTCCCGCCGCTCCAACGGCAGGCCGCTCGGACTGATCCTCGGGATCGTCGCGCTGGTGCTGGTCATCGCGCTGATCATCGGCCTGGTGATCTGGCAGAACAGCAAGGGCAAGATTCCCGACGCCGGGCCGGTCCCCGCGAGCGCCAACCAGTACGGCGGCATCACGGTGACGAAGGACGGGATCGCCCAGAACACCTCGGACGTGAAGGAGCGGGACCTCGCGACCCTGCCCGAGGCCCCGGACCAGGCGGACACCTCCAAGACCCCGCTGGGCATCGTGGACGAGAAGAAGGCCGCGAGCAACGGCAAGCCCGTGCAGCTCGTGATCTTCCAGGACTTCGAGTGCGTGCACTGCGCCGACTTCGAGAAGGAGAACGCGGACACCATCAAGAAGGCCGTGGACGCCGGGGACGTGGAGGTGGAGTACCGCAACCTCAACTTCCTGGACCGGGCCACCGCGGACCAGTACTCCTCCCGCGCCGCGAACGCCGCCTACTACGTGGCGGAGCAGGTCAGCAGCGACCAGTACATGGAGTACGCCCAGGAGGTCTTCTCCCACCAGGGCACCGGCGGACTGAGCAACCAGGAGCTCGCGGAGATCGCCGGCAAGCACGGTGCCACCGTCACCGCCGACGACCTGGACGAGAACACCTACCGCCCCATGGTCAACGTGGACACCCGTGAGTCCGTGACCAACGGCGTGGCCGGCACGCCCACGATCTACGTGGACGGCAAGCGCTACGGCGAGGGCAGCTTCTCGGACGTGCTCAAGAAGGCGATCGACGCCAAGAAGGCCGCCAAGAAGTGAAGTAGGGGCTCGGCGCCCCGGCACGGCGGGACCCCCGGTGGAGACGATCTCCCACCGGGGGTCCTTTTCTGCCTGCGCCCGCCCCAGGACGACGCCGTCCGCGGGCCTCTCGGAGCCCCCTGCCGGATTCGAACCGGCGACCCTCTGTTTACAAGACAGATGCTCTGGCCAGCTGAGCTAAGGGGGCCTGCCCGGTCGCGGGGACCGGGTGGACCGCTCCATGGTACTGGGCCGGGGCCCCCGGCGCACGCGGCGGGCAGACGTGGCCCGGCGGCGTCGTCCCGGGGCGTGGCAGACCCGTGGTGAGGCAGGCATAACTCACTATCCCCGGCGCGGGAAAAGTGCTTCCATGAAGCCATGGAAATTCGAGGCGCATTCGCACAGGCAGTCAACGACCAGATCACCATGGAGCTGCAGGCCAGCGTGGTGTACCGCCAGCTGTCCATCCAGATGGAGGTGGCCAGCCTCCCCGGTTTCGCGCAGTGGTTCCGTGCCCAGGCACAGGAGGAGGTCACCCACGCCGAGAAGTTCATCGACCACATGGTGGACCGCGGCGGTCAGCCCCAGATCGAGGACATGGCGAGCCCTCGCATCGAGGACACCTCTGTGCTGGGCTGCTTCGAGGCGGCGCTGGCCCACGAGCGGAAGGTCTCCGAGTCCATCCGCGGCCTGTACCGCCTGGCCCAGGAGGAGGGGGACATCGACGCCATGCCCCTGCTGCACTGGTTCATCTCGGAGCAGATCGAGGAGGAGGCCACCGTGGAGGAGATCTGCGACCAGGTGCGCCTGGTGCACAACGACGGCCCGGGCCTGCTGCGACTGGACAACGAGCTGGGCGCCCGCGAGGTCGAGGCGGAGTGAGCCCGGCGCGGCCGTTCACCTGAGCCGCGCACACGGAAGAGGCCCGCACACTCCGGGGTGTGCGGGCCTCCGCCACGGGTACCGACGGCACCGGAGCAGGACTACTCCTGGGTGATCTCCACAGCGGCCTGCTCGCGGCGGCCGAAGGCCCACAGCAGCAGCTCCGAGGGCTCACCGCGCACGATCTTCACCTTCCGTGCGTTCTTCTTGCCGCCGCGCACCGAGCCGAAACCGGCCGCGAGCAGCACCACGGACTCGTCCTCCTTGCGCAGCATCATGGACCCGCCGAAGGAGAGCATGGCCCACAGGGCCTTCTGCTCGTCGTTGAGCAGCTGCCGGGGGTGCCACTGCGGCTGGGCGCGGCGCACGTCCTCGTGGTGGACGAAGAACTCGCCCGTGTTCATGCGCTTGTCCAGCGCGGACCAGCGTCCGGGGGAGTGCAGCGGCGGGCGCTCCACGAGGTTCACCAGCTCCTCCCAGGGCAGCTCCCGGTACTCGGAGTCCACGGTCTTCGCGTGTGCGCCCAGCAGGGGCAGCTTGGGCGCGAACATTCCGGGGACGGCGTCCGGACGGGCGTCCCTGATGGCCAGGTGGACGGCGAGGTCCCGGGTGTTCCAGCCCTCGCACAGCGTGGGCGCGTCAGGGCCCACGCGGCGCAGCAGGGCGGCGAGGTGGCGGCGTTCGACATTGGCGAAGTTGGTCACGAGAACATCCATTCTGTGGGGTTGACCTTCAGCACCACGGTAGAGCCGCTCGGCCGTTCCCGCCACCAGGATGGCGCGTGCGACGGCGCCCGGGGCGCCCGGGCGCCGGCTCAGGTGGCGGGCCCGTCCGCGGAACCCCCATCCGGTGCGGCGGAGTTGAACTGGGCCTCGTAGAGGGCGGCGTACGCGCCGTCGGCCTCGACCAGCTCCGCGTGGGAGCCCTGCTCCACGATCCGCCCGGACTGCATCACGAGGATCGTGTCCGCGTCCCGGATGGTGGACAGCCGGTGGGCGATCACGAAGGACGTGCGCTGCTCGCGCAGCGCCGCCATGGCCTTCTGCACGAGGAGTTCTGTGCGCGTGTCCACGGCGGAGGTGGCCTCGTCCAGGATGAGCAGCGAGGGCTGGGACAGGAAGGCCCGGGCAATGGTGATCAGCTGCTTCTCCCCGGCGGAGACCGATGAGCCGTCCTCCGAGATGACCGTATCGTAGCCCTCCGGCAGGGCCCGCACGAAGCGGTCCACGTAAGTGGCGCGGGCCGCCTCGAGCACCTCCTCGTCGGTGGCGTCCTGGCGACCGAAGCGGATGTTCTCCCTGATGGTGCCGTGGAACAGCCACGCGTCCTGCAGCACCATGCCCACCTGGGAGCGCAGGTCGTCGCGCGCGAGGTCCCTGATGTCGATGCCGTCCAGGGTGATGCGCCCGGCGTCGATCTCGTAGAAGCGCAGGACCAGGTTCACCAGGGTGGTCTTGCCTGCCCCCGTGGGCCCCACGATCGCCACGGTCCGTCCGGGCTCCACCCGGAACGTGAGGTCCTCGATCATGGGGCGCTCGCCGCGCGCCAGGCCCGCCTTGTCGTAAGAGAAGTCCACGTGCTCGAAGCGCACCTCGCCGCGCAACCGCTCGGGCAGGTGTGCGGTGGGCAGCTCCGGCTCCTGCTCGGTCGCGTCCAGCAGCTCGAACGTGCGTTCCGCGGAGGCCACGCCGGACTGCAGCTGGGTGGCCATCCCCGCCAGCTGGGACAGGGGCTGGGTGAACTCCCTGGAGTACTGGATGAACGCGGTGGCGTCCCCGAGGCTCAGCTGGCCCGTGGCCACGCGCAGCCCGCCCATCACAGCGATCCCCACGTAGGAGAGGTAGGAGACGAACTGCATCACGGGCATGATGGTCCCGGACAGGAACTGGGCGCCGAAGGCCGCTCGGTAGAGCTGCTCGTTGCGCTCGTCGAACTGGGCCTGGGACTGCGCCTGGCGGCCGTAGGCGTGAACCAGCTCGTGGCCGGAGAAGGACTCCTCGATGTGGCCGTTGAGCTCACCGGTGGCCTGCCACTGCTGCTTGAACATCTTCTGGGACCGGGTGCCGATCACCCCGGCGGCCACCGCGGACAGCGGCAGGGCTACGAGCGCCACCAGCGCCATCTGCCACGAGACCACGAACATCATGACCAGGATGCCCACCACGGTGAGGGCCTGCTCCACCAGCTGGGAGAAGGTCTGCTGCAGGGCGGTCTGGATGTTGTCCACGTCGTTGGTCACCCGGGACATCACGTCTCCGCGCCGGCGGGTGTCGAAGTAGGAGAGGGGCAGGGCGTTGAGCTTGCGCTCCACCTCCTCCCGCAGGTCGTACACCACTCGCATGACCACGCGGTTGAGCACGTATCCCTGCAGCCACATGAGGAACGAGGCCAGGGTGTACAGCGCGAGCACGGTGAGGATCAGGGTGCCCAGCCGGGAGAAGTCCACGCCCTGTCCCGGCACCAGGTGCATGGCGGAGACCATGTCCGCCATGGTGTCCTGGCCCTGCGCCCGCATGCCGGCCTCCACCTGGGCCTGCGTGGTGCCCGCGGGCAGGGATTTTCCGACGACGCCCGCGAAGATCACGTCCATGGCGCGCCCCAGCACGCGCGGCGCCCACACGGTGAGCGCCACGGAGGCCACCACGGCCGCGACCACCAGGGTGAGGGCGGCCCGGTGCGGGGCCATGAGCTTCACCAGCCGCACGGTGGAGGGCCAGAAGCGCTGCGGCTTCCGGGCCGGTTCCTGTGTCTCGCTCACGCGTCGCCTCCAGTGGTCTGTTCGGCCGAGAGCTGTGACGTGACGATCTCCCGGTAGGTCTCGCTCTGGGCGAGGAGCTGCTCGTGGGTGCCGCGGTCGATGATCCGTCCGTGGTCCAGGACCAGGATCAGGTCCGCGTCCACGATGGAGGAGATCCGCTGCGCCACGGTGACGACCGTGGCGTGGCGGGTCACCGGGCCCAGCGCCGCGCGCAGCCGGGCGTCCGTGGCCACGTCCAGCGCGGAGAAGGAGTCGTCGAAGACGTAGACCTCCGGGCGGGCTACGAGGGCGCGTGCGATGCTGAGCCGCTGGCGCTGCCCGCCGGAGACGTTGGTGCCGCCCTGCGACACGGGGGAGTCCAGGCCCTCGGGCATCTCGCGGACGAAGTCCTCGGCCTGGGCAACACGCAGGGCCGCCCACAGCTCCTCGTCAGTGGCGTCCTCGCGGCCGAAGCGCAGGTTGCTCGCCACGGTCCCCGCGAACAGGAAGGGCCGCTGCGGCACGAGGCCGATCCGCCCGGCGAGGTCCTCCGGTGCGTAGTCCCGCAGGGAGACACCGTCCAGCAGCACCTCCCCGCTCACGGGGTCCAGCAGGCGGGGGATGAGACTCACCAGGGTGCTCTTCCCGGAACCCGTGGCGCCCACCACCGCCACCGTGCGCCCGGGCTCGGCGGAGAAGCTGATCCCGTCCAGCACGGGGTCCTCCGCGCCGGGGTACTGGAAGGTGACGTCGCGGAACCGCAGCCGCCCCTCGGGACGCGGCGTCGGTGCGGGCTCCCGAGGGGGGTGCATGCTCGGCTCGGTGTCCAGGACCTCGGTGATGCGCTCGGCGCACACCACGGCCCGGGGGATCATCATGAACATGAAGGTGGCCATCATCACCGCCATGAGGATCTGCAGCATGTACTGCAGGAACGCGGTCAGTGCGCCCACCTCGATCTGCCCCTGGTCCACCCGGTGCCCGCCGAACCACAGCACCGCGGCGGTGGCCAGGTGCATGACCATGTTGATCACCGGGAACAGCAGCACGAAGAGGGACCCGATGCGCAGGGAGATCTCCGTGAGGTCCTGGTTGGCGCGCCGGAAGCGCTGCGTCTCGAAGGGCTCCTTGACGAAGGCCCGGATGACCCGGATGCCGGTGATCTGCTCCCGCAGCACGCCGTTGATGGTGTCCAGGCGTTCCTGCATGGTGCGGAACCACGGCATGAGCCGTGAGACCACGAATCCCAGCAGCACGCCCATGACCGGGATGGAGACCCACACGAGCCAGGACAGCCCGGGGTCCTCCCGCACGGCCATGACGACGCCGCCGATGCACATGATGGGTGCCATCACCATGAAGTTCAGGCCCATGAGGGTGAGCATCTGGATCTGCTGGACGTCGTTGGTGTTGCGGGTGATCAGGGAGGGGGCGCCGAAGGTCCCGACCTCCCTGGCGCTGAACGTGGCGACCTTGCGGTAGACGTCCGCCCTCAGGTCCCGCCCCTGTCCGACGGCGGTGCGGGCCCCGCACCACACGGCCGCGACCGCCGCCACCACCTGGCCCAGGGCCACGGTGAGCATCACGGCTCCCGTGCGCCAGATGTAGTCCGTGTCCCCGCGGGTCACGCCGTTGTCGATGATCCGGGCGTTGAGGCTTGGCAGGTAGAGGGAGGCGATCGTGGAGAGCAGCTGGAAGACGAGGACGCCCACCACCCAGGGCAGGTACGGACGGAGGGACGTGCGCAGCAGACGCAGCAGCATGGTGATGGATCCTGACGCAGAACGGCGGGGGCGGAGCCGGTGACGCGCCCAATATACGTGGCGCATCACGGGGAGGCGGCGCCGATGTGGGATGGGGGCTGGAAAAACCACACGAACAGACATAAGCTCACATCCACAGGGGCGCCACCATCGCCGCCCCGGGCCGTGAGGTGAGGATGTTCGCAGCAGAACGCCACGAGGAGATCGCTCGTACGGTGACCCGCGAGCGCCGTGTCAACGGCGCGGACCTCGCCCAGCGGTTCCAGGTGACCATGGAGACCGTCCGCCGCGACCTGGCCGTCCTGGAGAGCCAGGGTCGGCTGCGCCGGGTGCACGGCGGTGCCGTCTCGGTGGACCAGTCCACGAGCGGCGAGCAGGGCATGGACTCGCGCCAGCGCCAGGCCGCCGCGGAGAAGCAGCGCATCGCCCACAGGGCGCTGGACCTGCTGCGCCACGCCGGGGCCGGTGCCGTGGTGCTGGACGCCGGAACCACGGTGGAGGCGCTCGCGGAGCTCCTGCTGCGCCGCGACAACCACCTGCCGAGTGGGCAGGAGCAGCTTGTCATCACCCACGCCCTGCACATCGCGGCGAAGCTCGCGGACGCCCAGGGGGTGGGCCTGGAACTGGTCGGGGGCCGGATCCGCAAGCTCACATGGGCCGCCACGGGCTCCCGGGCCGCCCAGCACTACGACCAGCTGCGACCGGATCTCGCCTTCGTGGGCTGCAACGGCGCCCACGCGCGCTTCGGGCTCTCCACCCCGGACCCCATCGAGGCCGTGGTGAAGTCTGCGATCGTGCAGGCCGCCCGCCGCGTGGTGGTGCTGTGCGACTCCAGCAAGCAGGACCAGGAGACGCTGACCCGTTTCTGCGCCCTGGAACAGATCGACACGTTCATCACCGACCGGGCTCCCACGGGGGATCTGGCTCAGGCCCTCGAAGACGCAGATGTGGAAGTGGTTCTCGCATGATCATCACCCTGACCCTCAACCCCTCCGTGGACCGCACGGTGGACCTCCCGGGCCCGCTGGCCCGGGGTGACGTGCAGCGCGCGTCCGGCACCCGCCAGGACCCGGGCGGCAAGGGCGTGAACATCTCCCGCGCCCTGTGCGCCAGCGGCGTGGACACCGTGGCCGTGGCCCCGGGCGATCCCACGGACCCCCTGTTCGCGGGGCTCGACGCCGCGGGCGTGCGCTACGACAACGTGTCCATCGGCGCGCCCATCCGCTCCAACATCACCATCACGGAGCCGGACGGGACCACCACCAAGATCAACGAGCCCGGTCCCGTGCTGGACGAGCACACGGTGGAGCGGATCGTGGAGCGCATCGTGAGCCGTGGGGCGGGAGCCTCCTGGATCGTGTTCGCGGGCTCCGTGCCCCCGGGCCCGGCGCCGGACGTCTACGCCGTGCTCGCCGCGCGGGTGCGCGGCGCGCTGGGCGCCGCGGCGCCGTCGTTCGCGCTGGACTCCTCCGGTGACCCGCTGCGGGAGGCCCTCGCGCCCGGTGCCGCGGTGTACCCGGACGTGATCAAGCCGAACGGCCACGAGCTCGCCCAGCTGCTGGGCCGTGAAGACGGCGACGACCTCGAGGCCGATCCGCAGGCCGCCGCCCACGCCGCCGCGGCGCTCGTGGACCGGGGCGTGGGCGCTGTGCTGTGCACCCTGGGCGGCAACGGTGCCGTGCTGGTCACCGCAGAGGGTGCCTGGCACGCCCTGCACGAGCCCGTGACCGTGCGCTCCACGGTGGGCGCCGGCGACAGTGCCCTCACCGGCTACCTCGTGGCCGCGCAGGAGGGCGCCCCGCCCGAGGAGTGCCTGCGCCGAGCCGTGGCCCACGGCTCGGCGGCCGCGGCACTGCCCGGGACACAGATGCCCACCGTGGCGGACACCACCCCCGAGGCCGTCCGCGTGACGGCCCTCGAACGGCCCACCGCCTGACAGCCCCGGGGGACGACCGCCGCGCAGCGCGGACCCCGCCCGATCCACCACTGCCCGATCCACCCACCGTTCGATCCACCCACTGCGAGCCCACGGGCCCGTACCAAGGAGTCCTGACATGTCGGATCTCATCAACCCCGGCCTGGTCCTGCTGGACCGGGACCTGGGAGCGTCCACGGAGAACGTGATCCGTGAACTCGCCGCCACCGTCCACCGGGAGGGTCGCGCGCGGGACGCGGACTCGCTGGCCGCGGACGCGCTCGCCCGCGAGGCCAAGAACGCCACCGGGATCCCCGGCGGCATCGGCATCCCGCACTGCCGCTCCGAGGCCGTCACGCAGGCCACCCTGGTCATGGCGCGGCTCGCGCCCGCCGTGGACTTCGGCGCCAAGGACGGGCCCGCGGACATCGTCTTCTTCATCGCGGCTCCCGCGGGCGCGGACCAGGAGCACCTCAAGCTGCTGTCCAAGCTCGCCCGCTCGCTCATGAAGAAGCCGTTCGTCGCATCCCTGCGCGCCGCCGAGACCCCCGAGGAGGTCGTGGGCATCGTGGACCGCGCCCTCGGCCTGGCCCCGGACGACGCCGCCGCCCAGGAAGGCGCGTCCGGCACCTCCGGCGCAGCCACGGCTGCCGGGGCCGCCTCCCCGCAGGACGGCGGCGCCGCCTGCTCGGGTGGTGCGACCGCCGCGGGAGCCACCGCGGTAGGTGCCGCCGGAACCAGCGCCGCAGCCGGAACGGGCGCGGCAGCGGCGGCCGGAGCGGGAACCGGGACCGTGGCAGGGACCGGCGCCGCGGCGTCGTCGTCCGAGCAGGGTGCCGCGCGCGGACCCCGCCGGATCGTGGCCGTGACCGCGTGCCCCACGGGGATCGCGCACACCTACATGGCCGCGGATGCGCTGAGCAACACGGCCGAGGAGATGGGCGTGGACCTGCAGGTCGAGACGCAGGGCTCCTCCGGCGCCGCGCGGCTGGACCCGCAGGTGATCGCGGGGGCCGAGGCCGTCATCTTCGCCACGGACGTGGACGTGCGCGAGCGCTCGCGCGTCGCGGGCCTGCCGTACATCGCCTCCGCGGTCAAGCGCGGGATCGACGAGCCCCGGGAGATGATCGAGGAGGCGCTCGCCGCGGCGGACGACCCCCGCGCGCCCAAGGTCACCGGCGACGGCACCGAGGCCTCCGCCGCGCTGACAGGCAGTGAGGGCTGGGGCACGCGGATCCGCAAGGCCGTGATGACCGGCGTGAGCTACATGATCCCCTTCGTGGCCGCGGGCGGTCTGCTCATGGCCATCGCGTTCATCATCGCGGACCCCGTCCTGGTGGCGAAGCAGGCCGACGGCATCCTGCAGAGCTCCACCCTGGGCAACCTGGGGGACGTCCCCCTGAACATGTACCTGGGGGCTGTGCTCTTCAAGATCGGCAACCTGGCGATCAGCCTGCTGGTCCCGGCGCTCGCGGGCTACATCGCCTACGGACTCGCGGACCGGCCCGGCATCGCGCCCGGCTTCGCCGCGGGCCTGGTGGCCAACTTCATGGGCGCCGGGTTCATCGGCGGCATCGTGGGCGGTCTGCTGGCCGGGCTGTGCGCCTACTGGCTGACCCTGCCCCGGCTGCCCCGGTGGCTGGGCTCGCTGATGCCCGTGGTGATCATCCCCCTGCTGGCCTCCCTGTTCGCGGGCGGGCTGCTGCTGCTGTTCATCGGCGGACCGATCGCCGTGTTCATGACCTGGCTGACCGGCCTGCTCTCCGGCATGACCGGCACCTCCGCCGTGGCTCTGGGTGCCGTGCTGGGACTCATGATGTGCTCGGACCTGGGCGGTCCCATCAACAAGGTGGCCTACTCCTTCGCCGTGGCCGGCCTGGGCGCGGCAACCGTCACGAACACCGCCCCGCAGGAGATCATGGCCGCGGTCATCGCCTCCGGCATGGTGGCCCCCCTGGGCCTGGCCCTGGCCTCCACCGTCCTGGGCCGCAAGTACTTCACCGCCGCAGAGCGGGAGAACGGCAAGACCTCGTGGCTGCTGGGAGCCTCCTTCATCTCGGAGGGTGCCATCCCGTTCGCCGCGGCGGACCCCCTGCGCGTGATCCCCGCCACCATGCTGGGCGGTGCCATCACCGGGGCCATGTCCATGGCCTTCGGCGTGACCTCCGCCGCTCCGCACGGCGGCATCTGGATCCTCCCCGTGATCGGCGGAGCCTTCGGCTTCGTGCTCTCCATCCTGGTGGGCACCGCGGTGACCGCCGTGGCGGTGACCCTGCTCAAGCGCATCGGGCGCGTGAAGCAGCACGTGGGTGAGGTCCCGGGGGTTCCCCAGACCGGGCAGACCGTGGAAGCGTGAGGACCATGACAGACGACAACCTTTCCCAGCAGCAGGTCCTGCACGGCGTGGGCGTGAGCCCGGGCCGCGTGATCGCCCCGGTCGTGCACATGGCCCCGGCCGTGAGTGAACCGCCGGAGGGCGAGCAGCTCACCGAGGACCCCCAGGCCGCGACCGACCGGCTCAAGTCCGCCGCGCTCGCCGTCAAGGCGGAGCTCACCGAGCGTGCCGCCCGGGCACGCTCGGAGTCCGCCGCGGAGGTCCTCAAGGCCACCGCGCTGATGGCCGGCGACAGGGCGCTCGTGAAGAACGCGGGCAAGCTCGTGACCTCGCAGCAGCTGAGTCCCGAACGGGCACTGTGGCAGGCCGCCACGGCGTACGCGGACCAGATGCGGGCCATGGGCGGCTACATGGCCGAGCGTGCCGCGGACATCGAGGACGTCCGGGCGCGGATCGTGGCGCAGCTGCGCGGCGAGGACGCCCCGGGCGTGCCGCAGCGGCGGGAGCCCTTCGTGCTCGCCGCCGAGGACCTCGCCCCCGCGGACACCGCCGTTCTGGACCCCGAGGTGGTCCAGGCGCTCGTGACCTCCTCCGGCGGGCCGCAGTCCCACACGGCGATCCTGGCGCGCAACCTGGGGCTGCCCGCCGCCGTCGCCGTGGCGGGGGTCCTGGAGATCGAGGCCGGGACGCCGGTGTTCGTGGACGGCTCGACCGGCACCGTGGTCGCCTCCCCGGGCGAGGCGGAGCAGGCCGCGGTGGAGGCATGGCGCCGCACGTCCGAGCGGCTCGCGTCCTTCGACGGGCGCGGTGTCCTCTCCGACGGCACCGAGGTCCCCCTGCTGGCCAACGTGGGCACGGGCGACGACGCCCGGGCCGCCGCGGAGGCCGGCGCCCAGGGCGTGGGGCTGCTGCGCACCGAGTTCTGCTTCCTGGGCCGGGACACCGAGCCCACCGTGGCGGAGCAGACCGAGGCCTACGCGGAGGTCTTCGAGGCGTTCGAGGGCAGGAAGGTGGTGGTGCGCACGCTCGACGCCGGCGCCGACAAGCCCCTGCCGTTCCTCACGGACACCACCGAGCCCAACCCCGCCCTGGGCGTGCGCGGCTACCGCACGGACTGGACCACCCCGGGGGTGCTCGCCCGCCAGCTCGAGGCCGTCGCCGCGGCCCGGGACGCCAGCGGCGCCCAGGTGTGGGTCATGGCCCCCATGATCGCCACCGTGTCCGAGGCCGCGCGCTTCCGGGAGCTCACGGACGCCGCGGGTCTGGAGGTGTGCGGCGTGATGGTCGAGACCCCGGCCGCCGCGGTCACCGCCGAGCAGATCCTGGAGCGCGTGGACTTCGTGTCACTGGGCACCAACGACCTCACCCAGTACACGATGGCCGCGGACCGGATGCTCGGCTCCCTCGCGGAGCTGAACTCGCCCTGGCAGCCCGCCGTGCTGCGGATGATCGACAGCGTGACCCGCGGGGCGGCGTCGGCCACCGAGTCCACCGGCACCCACAAGAACGTGGGAGTGTGCGGCGAGGCGGCCGCGGATCCTGCGCTCGCCGTGGTGCTCGTGGGGCTGGGCGTGGACACCCTGTCCATGAGCCCGCGCTCGCTTGCGGCCGTGGCCACCGTCCTGGCCACCGTGGACCGCGCCGAGGCGCGCCGTCTCGCGGCCCTGGCGCTGGGAGCCACGAGTGCCGAGCAGGCCAAGGAATCGGTGCGGGCGCAGCTGCCCGTGCTGGCAGAACTGGGGCTGTGACGAGCCCCGAGACAGACCACAGCAGTACATCGACAAGGAGCTGACATGACAGAACGCACCGCCACCGTGGCCTCCCGAGTGGGCCTGCACGCGCGTCCCGCCGCGATCTTCGCGGAGGCCGCCGGGGAGTACGAGAACCTCGAGATCACCATCCGCGCCGAGGGCGAGGACGCCGAGGAGGGCATGGACGCCTCCTCCGTGCTCTCGCTGATGTCCCTGGGCGCGTCCCACGGGGACAAGGTGGTCCTCGCGGCCGAGGGCGACGGCGCCGAGGAGGCGCTCGAGCACCTCGCCGGGATCATCGAGACGGATCTCGACGCCGAGTAGAACCCCGCGCCACCGGTGAACCCCGGGGACCCGTGCCACGGGTCCCCGGGGTTTCGTCACGAGCGGGGTTTCATCGTGCGGGGGAGGTGTGCACTGGGTTTTGTTGAGCCCGGGGAGCCCGCGTGAACGGGGCTTTCTCGTGAACGGGCCCCGGTGAGGTGCCGGGGTACGGTGTCCCCATGGTGCGAATCCTCATCCTGGCGGGCCTCACGGCGGCCCTGCTCCTCACGGTCCTCGCGGCCGTGCTCGGTCCCTGGGGCTGGTGGATCCCCGCCGCCCTCTTCCTCCTCCTGCTGGTCGTGGCCGTCCACGACGTGGTGCAGCGCAGGCACTCCGTGCTGCGCAACTTCCCGGTGCTGGGGCGCATGCGCTTCCTCCTGGAGAAGATCCGTCCCGAGATCCAGCAGTACTTCATCGAGCGCAACTGGGACGGCAAGCCCTTCGACCGGGACCAGCGCTCCCTGGTCTACTCCCGGGCCAAGGGCTTCAAGGGGGACAAGGCGTTCGGCACGGAGCTGGACGTCAACGCACCGGGCTACGAGTACTTCGTGCAGTCCGTGGCGCCCCGGCCCGCACCGAAGGAGGAGCACAGGGTGCGGTTGGGCGGGCCGGACTGCCGCCAGCCCTACGACGCCTCCCTGCTGAACATCTCCTCCATGAGCTTCGGCTCCCTGTCCAAGAACGCCGTGCTGGCCATGAACAAGGGCGCGGCCCAGGGCGGGTTCGCGCAGGAGACGGGGGAGGGCGGACTCACCCGCTACCACCTGGCGCACGACGCTGACATCGTCTGGGAGTTCGGCTCCGGCTACTTCGGGACCCGGGACGCGGACGGGCACTTCGACCCCGAGGTCTTCCGCGAGAAGTCCAACCTCCCGCAGGTCAAGGCCATCAGCGTCAAGCTCTCCCAGGGCGCCAAGCCCGGTCTGGGCGGGGTGCTGCCCGGGGCCAAGGTGACCCCGGAGATCGCCGACGCCCGCGGGGTGCCCGAGGGGCAGACCTGCATCTCCCCGGCCAGTCACTCGGCGTTCACCACCCCTCGCGAATTGGTGCGGTTCATCGCGCGGCTGCGGGAGCTCTCCCACGGCAAGCCGATCGGCTTCAAGCTGTGCGTGGGCTCGCGGGTGGAGTTCCTGGCCATCTGCAAGGCCATGATCGAGGAGGACGTGACCCCCGACTTCATCGTGGTGGACGGTGGGGAGGGCGGCACGGGGGCGGCTCCCCTGGAGTACCAGGACCACGTGGGCACCCCGCTGGTGGAGGGACTCATCCTGGTGCACAACGCGCTGGTGGGTTCCGGGCTGCGGGAGCGGATCAAGATCGGCTGCGCGGGGAAGATCACCTCGGGCCACGACATCGTCCGCCACATCATCCAGGGCGCGGACTTCTGCCTGAGCGCACGCGCCATGATGATGGCCGTGGGCTGCATCCAGGCCCAGGCCTGCCACACCAACACGTGCCCCGTGGGCGTCACCACGCAGAACCCCCGGTTGTACCGGGCCCTGGACGTGGCGGACAAGGGCGACCGCGTGGAGCGCTACCACCGTCTCACCGTGGAGGAAGCCGGGCAGATCATCTCCACCATGGGCTGCGACCACCCGGAGGAGCTCACCCGCGAGATGCTGCGCCGCAAGGTCACGGCCACCCGGAGCGTCTCCTACGAGTCCCTCTACGAGTGGCTGCGCCCGGGAGAGCTGTTCGAGGGTGTCGAGGGCGGTTGGGGTGAGGACTGGGACTACGCGGACCCGGACCGCTTCACCGCAGGCCATCCCGGCAAGTACGTCTTCAACGACCGCGGTCCGCTCTCCCCGGGCGGGAGGGTCCCCGCGGCGGACCGCACGCCGGCGCTCGCCGGCGTGGGCGCCGTCGCCGGAGGGTCCGGCACCGGAGCGCGCCCTGCGGGTGGAACTCGGTCCCGCGCGGCCGCGGGACCGGGTGCCTCCTCGGAGCAGGCTGCGGCACCCGTGCCCGCAGGCGGTCCGGAGGGGGCGTCCCAGGGGACGGCCGCGCGGCCCGAGGGCGAGCCGGGGACCACCGCGGGTGCTCAGCACACGGTGCGGGACCCGGCTCCGGAGTCCCACAACGTGGACCCGGACGACACCCAGCGCAGCCGCAACCCCGGGCTGGCCTGAGGGCGGCGGGATACCATGTGAGGCGGTCCCGGCACCGCCCGGGTCCGCCCCCGTCAGAGCACGTCCGCGGCACAGGATTGAGAGAGCCTTGCGAGAATTCACTGCACGTTTCGCCACCGCCCAGGAACTGTCCGAGTGGGACGAGCACGTCACGGCCAATCCCTCGGGTGGCAACCTGCTGCAGTCGGAGGCCTTCGCCGAGGTCAAGAAGGACCACGGCTGGGTCCCGCGGCACGTGGTCTACGAGCCCTCGGACGGCTCGCGGCCCAGCTACAACCTGGTGCTGGAGAAGTCCGTTCCGGCCCTGGGAAAGCTCTGGTACATGATCAAGGGCCCGGACGTGGAGTCCGTGGAGGACATGCCGGGCATCGTGGCCGCGAACGAGCGTTTCGTGGCCGAGTCCGCGAAGGACGTGTTCGCCATCAAGTACGAGCCGGAGATCCTCGCCTCGGACTACGCCACCGGTGTGCTGGCCCGGTGCGGGCTGGTGAAGTCCTTCGAGATCCAGCCGAATGACTCCACCGCGGTGCTGGACACGGACATGGACGAGAAGGCCCTTCTCAAGTCCCTGCACTCCCGCGGGCGCAACGCCGTGCGCCGTGCGGTCCGGGAGGGCTGCGAGGTGGAGCAGGTTCCCCTCACCGAGGAGAACATGCGGACCATGTACGCGCTCATGGACTCGGTGGGCCAGGGGCACGCGCACGTGAACCTGCGCTCCTACGAGTACTACAGGGCGTTCTGGAACAACTTCGCCCGGCGCGGTCAGGGCAGGCTGTACTTCACCTACGAGGACGGCAAACCCTCGGTGGGTGCCTACGTGATCGCGTACGGCGCCAAGGGCACCTACAAGGACGGCGGCTCCAAGCCGCGCCGCAAGCAGTACGGGGACTCCCACCTGGTGCAGTGGAGCGCCATCACGGACCTGAAGCGGGACCACGGGATCACCCAGTACGACTTCTGCGGCACCCCGCCCTCGGACCAGCTCAAGAACAAGGAGCACCACTACTACGGCCTGGGGCTGTTCAAGACGAGCTTCACCAAGACTGTCGTGGACTACGTAGGTGTTTGGGACCAGCCGCTCAGCCGCGCGAAATACGCTGTGTGGACCAATGTGGCGGAGAAGGTCCAGCGCCAGCTGTGGGTGCGCCGCACGGGGCAGCCGTTCTACTGAGCCGCCCCGTCCCGGTGCATCCCGGCTGAACGGCACCCGGCCGCGCCGCGGGTCCCCCGGGTGACGGGCGGGCGTCGCGGCGGCCACCACAGACGATCCGAGCAGTGCCCGTGGCGGCAGGGGAGGTTCATGCGACGTGAGCGTGAGTGAACAGTTGACGCGGCCGACGCACCAGGGGTACCCGTCGTCCGGGGAGGCCCAGGAGGCGTCGTCGCCCGAGGACGAGCCCTTCGGGCCCGGCGGGGACACGGCCCTGCGGGACGCCGTGCGTCCCACGACCCCGCGGCGGCGTCCGCGCCCCCTGCCGCGACCCACTGAGGAGCAGGCCGCGCGGGCCGAGCTGCGCAGCGCGGCCGTCCGTCCGCCCACCCTGGACGACGCCGCCGGGTCTCCCCGGCAGCCGCAGGACCGCGTCCCGCACACCGGGCGGGGCGCGGACACCCCGCGGGTCACCGCGCTTCCCGTGCTGACCCCCGGTCAGATCGCCGCGGACCGGGCGGGCCAGGGGCACCGCGCGGGCGTGCCCGCCGCGCTCACCGAGCCGGTCGGCGTGACCTCCCGCCGTGGCACCCCCGCGGCCTCTCCCGTGGAGCGCCCCGAGACCGTGGCGCACCAGGTGGCACCGGCCACCACGACCATTCCCCGCGGGGCATATCCTGCGGCCCGCGTGGAGCCCGCGCGTGCCCCCCGGTCCTTGCTGCGCTCTCTGGTGCGGGGGGACGCCGCGCCCACCGCTCCCATGCGCGTGGTGGACCGGCTCACCGCCACCCCCTTCCAGCACCTGCGCAAGTTCGGCGACGGCACCGACCGCCAGGCCAGGCGCACCCTGAACTTCGCGCTGCGCCTGGCCGAGACCATGTTCCACTACGGCGCGGACGCCCTGGACGTGGAGAACGCCATCATCGCGGTGTGCGCCACGTACGGGGTGGAGAACCTGGAGGTGGACATCACCAACCAGTCCGTGACCATCAACTACGTGGCCGAGACCACCCCCACCGGCAGTCTCACGGCCGCGGGCGCGCACACAGGCGGGAAGGCCGGGGGCGGGGGCTCCACGGCGGAGGGTGCCCCCGCGTTCGCGGGGACGCCGGGGACCACGGGGGAGGTCCGCGGTGCCAGGAACCCCCGCACGGGGGAGGACCCCTGGGGGGACTCCACCACCTCCAGCCACACCGTGATGCGGGTGGTGCGCTCCTGGACGGACAACTACGCCGGGCTGGCGGACTCCCACCAGCTGGTGACCCGCATCATCGAGGGCGAGATGCCGCTGCGGCGTGCCGAGAAGGAGCTCGCGGAGATCAACGCGCGCCCCAAGCCATATCCCCGGTGGATGGTCTCCGCGGCCACCGTGGTGGCCGCGGGCACGCTCGCCCTCGCCCTGGGGGCCTCGCTGGTGGGTGCGCTCGTGGCGGTGGGATCCGCGGCGGTGGTGCAGCTGGTCACGGCCAAGCTCTCCGCCTGGCGGATCCCGGAGTTCTTCTCCCTGGCCGCGAACGCCTTCGTGGTCACCATGCTGGCCATCGTGGTCTCGGCGGTGGGGGTGGAGCTGTCACCACCGAGAGTCATCGCGGGCGGGCTCATCATGCTCCTGCCCACCACGCGGATGGTCTCCACCATGCAGGACGCGATCAACGGCTTCCCCGTCACCGCGGCGGGCCGGCTGCTCTCCACTGCCCTGGCGTTCCTGGGGATCGTGGCCGGGATCGCCCTGGGTGTCACGGTCACCGTCAACGGTGCCGGCGCGCCGCCCATCGACGTGTCCCAGTCCAGCTTCACTCCCACCGGCGTGGTCACGAACATCGCGTTCATGCTGGTCTCCACGGTCCTGATCTCGCTCACCATGCAGGTCAAGCCGCGCCACATCCCCGCGCTGCTCGCGGCCGCGTTCGTGGGGCTGCTGCTCTACCACGGGGTCACCGCTCTCGGCGCCGGCAGCCGCCTCGCCACGGGGATGGGGGCGGTGAGCAGCGGCTGCGTGGCCGCGCTGCTGGCCGCGCGGGCCAAGATCCCGCAGGCCGTGCTGGCCATTCCCGCCATGACGTTCCTGCTCCCGGGCCTCACGCTGTTCCGCGGCATGTACGCCATCACCGTGGAGTCCGACGCCGCCAGCGCCGGGATCACGGAGATGCTCAACGCCATGGCCTCGATCGTGCTGCTCGCCGCGGGAGTGGTGCTCGCGAAGTACCTCATGCGCCCGTTCATCGAGCAGATGCAGCACCTCTCGCAGCGCCGCAACCGGCGGCGGTGACGCCCACCCGGGGAATCAGATGATCTTGCCCACGGGCAGCTTTTTCTCCGCCTGGAACATGTCCTCCGTGCGCCCCTGCGCCCAGTAGCCGGACAGCGAGACCTGCGAGCGCTCCAGCCCCCGGACCTCGAAGAGCTCCCGTCGGGCGGCCTTCATGGCCTCGCGCTCCCCGTGCACGAACACCTGGACCCCGGAGACGTCCTCGGGCCACGCGGCCCCGGCCAGGGCGGTGACGAGCGCGCGCTCGCCGGGTGCCTGCGTGGCTCTGTGCACCCACCGCACGCGCATCCCCTCCGGGACGGCGACGCCGCCCAGGTCCAGTTCGTGTGCGGCGTCCGCCACCTCCAGGACCACCTCGCCGCGTGCGGAGGCGGGCAGGGCCTCGAGGTTTGCGAGCACGGCGGGGACGGCGGCGTCGTCGCCCGCGAGCAGGGTCCAGGTGGCCTCCGGGTCCGGCACCCACGTGCCGCCGGGGCCCAGGGCGACGATCCGGTTGCCGGGGGCCGCGGCGCCCGCCCAGGGCCCGGCGAAGCCTGCCGCGCCGTGCAGCGCCACGTCGATCCACACCGTGGCGGTGTCCGTGTCCACCCGGCGCAGCGTCATGTGGCGGGAGACCGGCTGGTCCTGGGGTGCGGCGGCCTCGCGCACCGCCCAGTAGTCGGGGAAGCCGCCCGGCGCGGAGTCGGCCACGGCGGGCGGGAAGAACAGCAGCTTCACGTACTTCTCGGGCGCGGGGACGTCCCGGAAGTCCTCGGGGTTCTCGATGCGGCAGACCACCCGCACCATGGCCGGGGACAGCTGGATCCGCTCGAGCACGGTGAGGTCGAGCTGGGGCTTGCGGGTGGGTGCGGGAGGTGTCGTCATGACACCAGGTTAGGGCACCCTAACCGGGAAGTTGCCATGAGACGGGCTCCGCGCCCTGCTCCTGCAGCAGGGCGTTCGCGCGGGAGAACGGGCGGGAGTCGAAGAAGCCCCGGGACGCTGACAGCGGAGAGGGGTGCACGGACTCCACCGTGGGGGCACCACCCAGCCACGGCGCGGTGCCACGGGCGTCCTTGCCCCACAGGATCCCCACGAGTGGCGTGCCCCGCTCTCCGAGCGCACGGATGGCACACTCGGTGACCTCCTCCCAGCCCTTGCCCCGGTGCGAGGCGGGGGTTCCGGCCCGGACCGTGAGGACCCTGTTGAGCAGCATGACCCCCTGTCCGGACCACGAGGAGAGGTCGCCGTGCGCGGGCGGGTCGATGCCCAGGTCCGATCGCAGCTCCTTGTAGATGTTCTGCAGCGAGCGCGGCACGGGGCGGACGTCCGGCGCCACCGAGAAGGACAGCCCCATGGCGTGGCCCGGCGTGGGGTACGGGTCCTGGCCCACGATCAGGACCTTCACGGCGCTCATGGGCTCCCGGAACGCCCGGAAGACGTCCCGCCCCGCCGGCAGGGTGTGGTGTCCCCCCGCGTGCTCCCTGCGCAGGAACTCGCCCATCTCCCGGATCCGCGGCTCCACCGGCTGCAGGGCTCGGGCCCACTCCTCGTGCATGATCTCGTGCAAGGGCCGGGGGCTGTTCACGGGTGACCTCCTGGGGACGACGGCGCGGCGCACCGCGCGCTAGGGTTGGGGCCATGTCTACCACGGGAGAGGATCTGGACGACGACGACCGCGCGCTGCTGGCGCTCGAGGCCGAGCACTGGAAGTACCGCGGCGCCAAGGAGTCCGCCATCCGGACCCGGCTGGGGCTCAGTCCCGTGAACTACTACCAGCGGCTGAACTCCCTGATCTCCTCGGACGCGGCCGCCCGGCACGCGCCCATGCTGATCGGCCGGCTGCGCCGCGCCCGCACCCGCTGACTCCGCGGCGCGCTCCAGCAGACCGCCCGTGACGGCCACGACCGGCCGCCTCCTGTGGAGACGCCGGCAATCTGCCGCCTGCGGTGGCGACGGCCGCGCACACCACCGCCCCCCCCCGACGAACGTCCGAGAGGAACGAGACGATGAGCGAGTACCCCCGCGACGAGTTCGACGACGTCCCCGAGGACGGCTCCCGGCAGGGCGCCCACCGCGGCCACAACCCGCGCGCCCGTACCGGCTCGCGCGGCCAGCTGCGCGCCGTGCTGGCGGCAGGGGTGCTCTCGCTGGTGCTCGGGGCGTTCTGCTTCGTCAACGCCCCCCGCACCGCGCAGGACACCCGGGCCCACGCCGCCCCGGCGGCCGCCGCTGAAACCCTCGCGGGCGGCGTCGTGGCCCCTCCTGCGCCGGTGCGTTCAGCCGGGAATGAAACCTGAGCGTCCTGCGCGCAGATCGTTTGCGGTTCCGCGCGCACGGGTGCCACTATTGGATTAGCACTCAGTCGAGTGGACTGCTAACCGGGTCCGGTGGCGGTTGCCCGGCGGCCGAGTGAAACCACATCACGGTGAGGTGACCGTCGCGCGGTGAGGACCGTGGGGCGCACCGTCCGTCGCGGGCACCGTGGTGGCAAGTCTTGTTTGTCAACCGTCCAGGAGGGACGAAACACATGGCAAAGATGATCGCATTCGACGAAGAAGCACGCCGCGGCCTCGAGAAGGGTCTGAACACCCTCGCGGACGCCGTGAAGGTCACGCTCGGCCCCCGCGGGCGCAACGTGGTCCTCGAGAAGTCCTGGGGCGCCCCCACGATCACCAACGACGGCGTGTCCATCGCCAAGGAGATCGAGCTCGAGGAGCCCTACGAGAAGATCGGTGCCGAGCTCGTCAAGGAGGTCGCCAAGAAGACCGACGACGTCGCCGGTGACGGCACCACCACGGCCACCGTGCTCGCCCAGGCCCTGGTGAAGGAAGGCCTGCGCAACGTGGCCGCCGGCGCCGACCCGCTGTCGCTGAAGCGTGGCATCGAGAAGGCCGTGGCCGCCGTGACCGAGCAGCTGCTGTCCTCCGCCAAGGAGATCGAGACCGAGGAGGAGATCGCCGCCACCGCGTCCATCTCCGCCGCGGACCCCGAGATCGGCAAGCTCATCGCCGAGGCCATGGAGAAGGTGGGCAAGGAAGGCGTCATCACCGTCGAGGAGTCCAACACCTTCGGGCTGGACCTCGAGCTCACCGAGGGCATGCGCTTCGACAAGGGCTACCTCTCCGGCTACTTCGTCACGGACGCGGACCGCCAGGAGGCTGTCCTCGAGGATCCCTACATCCTCATCGTGAACTCCAAGATTTCCGCCGTGAAGGACCTGGTCCCCGTGCTGGAGAAGGTCATGCAGGCCGGCAAGCCGCTGCTGATCATCGCCGAGGACGTGGACGGCGAGGCGCTGGCCATGCTGGTGCTGAACAAGATGCGCGGTGCCGTGAAGTCCGTGGCCGTCAAGGCCCCCGGCTTCGGCGACCGCCGCAAGGCGCAGCTCGCGGACATCGCCATCCTCACCGGCGGCCAGGTCATCACCGAGGAGGTGGGCCTGTCGCTGGAGTCCGCCACGATCGACCTGCTGGGCCAGGCCCGCAAGGTCGTGGTGACCAAGGACGAGACCACCATCGTGGACGGTGCCGGGACGCAGGAGGAGATCGAGGGCCGCGTGGCGCAGATCCGCGCGGAGATCAACAACTCCGACTCCGACTACGACCGCGAGAAGCTGCAGGAGCGCCTGGCGAAGCTCGCCGGCGGCGTGGCCGTTCTCAAGGCCGGTGCCGCCACCGAGGTGGAGCTCAAGGAGCGCAAGCACCGCATCGAGGACGCCGTGCGCAACGCCAAGGCCGCTGTGGAGGAGGGCATCGTCGCCGGTGGTGGCGTGGCCCTCATCCAGGCCGGTGCCAAGGTGTTCGACTCGCTGGACCTCTCCGGTGACGAGGCCACGGGTGCGAACATCGTGAAGGTCGCCATCGACGCGCCGCTGAAGCAGATCGCCCTCAACGCCGGCATGGAGCCCGGCGTGGTGGTGGACAAGGTCCGCGGGCTCGAGACCGGCTGGGGCCTCAACGCCGCCACCGGCGAGTACGAGGACCTCATGTCCGCGGGCATCAACGACCCCGTCAAGGTGACCCGTTCCGCGCTGCAGAACGCCGCGTCCATCGCGGGTCTGTTCCTCACCACGGAGGCCGTGGTGGCGGACAAGCCCGAGCCGGAGGCCGCCGGTGCGGGCGCCGGTGCCGACCCCATGGGCGGCATGGGCGGCATGATGTGATCCCACTGCCCTGAGCAGTGCTCCCACCCGCCACACGGGTGGGATCGCGAAGGACCCCGGATGCGCTGGGCGCATCCGGGGTCCTTTTCATGTTCCGGTCCTTTTCCCTGCTCCGGCGAGCTCGCCACGGGGCGGATCGGGCCGGACCAGATCGTCTGCACTCCCGGTTCTGCCTGTCGGGGTGCTTTGGGAGAATGGGGCCATGACGATCATTGCTTCCGCGGACGGCTCGGCACTCGGCAACCCGGGCCCGGCCGGCTGGGCCTGGTACATCGACCCCACCTCGTGGCGCGCGGGCGGGTGGGCGCACGGCACCAACAACATGGGCGAGCTCACGGCGGTGCTGAACCTGCTGGAGGAGACCCGCCACCGGGCGGACGAGCCGCTCACGGTCTACTGCGACAGCCAGTACGTGATCAACTCCATCACCAAGTGGATGCCCGGCTGGAAGAAGAAGGGCTGGAAGAAGCGCGACGGCAAGCCCGTGATGAACGTGGACATCATGAAAGCCCTGGACCGGGAGCTCACCGGGCGCCGCGTGAGCTTCGAGTGGGTCAAGGGCCACGCGGGACACGAGCTCAACGAAGCCGCGGACCAGCGCGCCCGTGCCGTGGCCACCGCCTACCAGGCCGGGACCGCGCCCCAGGACATGCCCACGGGACCCGGGTTCCGGGACCGCGCAGATGCCACGCACACCCCCGGACCGGCAGAAGAACCGTTCACGAGTGCGCAGGCCCGCCCCGGTGGAGGCGCCGGGGGCGGAGGCGGCCACGGCCGGGGCAGTGGGGGAGACCGCGAACCGAGCGGTGCGGGGGACCGGGTCGAACCGGACCTCTTCTCCGAGCTCGCCGAGCTGGACCACTCCGCACCCGCTGCCGTCCCGGCGCCCCCCGCGGAGGGCGCAGCGCCGGGCGCCGGGTCCGTGCCCGCGCACCTGGTGGCTGAGGCCCTGGACCGGGAGACCGCGCTGCTCACCCACCGCCCGGGGAGCTCGCGTGAGGACCGGCTGCACCCCGGGATGCTCTGGGTGGACGCCCACGGCCGCACGGGCACCGCCGCCGACTTCGAGCGCCGTGCCGGGACGGGTGGCGGGGTTCCGGAGGAGCTGCGCGTGAGTGCGCTGGGCGCGGGCGGCTACCACGTGAGCTACCGGGTGCAGGAGCCCTCCGCCGTGACCCGGCGCAGCTCCGTGTGGGTGCGCGAGGACCAGCACAACGAGATGGGTCCGTGGTTGCTGCGCCACCACCAGGTCACGGCGGAGGACTGAGCGGTCTCAGCCCGCGAACATGCGGGCGTTGGCGGCCTCGGTCTCGGCGTACTGGGTCCCCGCGGTGGCGAGGGCCTGGTTGATCTGAGCCACAGCCTGCTCCATCTGCGCCTGGGCGCTGCGCCACGAGCGCAGGGCCTCCTGGAAGCTCGCGGACGCGGTGCCCGTCCACGAGCCCTCCAGGTCCGTGAGCGTGGCCGTCATGCCGTTGACCTCCGCTCCGAGCCGCTCGATGTGGCCGTGGGCCTGCTGGGACTTGGCGGCGATGGTGTCGCTGTCCACCACGAAGTGGGCCATGGGGTTCCTCCTGGGGAGACCGTGTGTGCACCGGCACCCTGCCGGTCCACCGCACGCTAGGCGCCGGGGTGCGCGATGTGCCTCCCGGCGGGCCCGCCTGTGGACTCAGGAGGGTTGGCGCTCGGTGTCCACAGGTTCCGCGTGGGGGATCCGCACGGTGAAGGTGGCCCCGCCGCCGTCCGTCTCCTCGAGCTTCACCGCACCGTCGTGCTGGTCGATGATCGCCGCCACGATGGACAGCCCCAGCCCCGTTCCCCCCGTCTCCCGGGTGCGGGAGGAGTCGGCCCGGTAGAAGCGCTCGAAGACCCGCTCGGCGTCGTCGCCGTGGATGCCGGGACCGTGGTCCCTCACCTGCAGGACCGAGGTGAACTGCCCGTCCACCGCGGGCTCCAGCCCCACCGCGAGCTCCAGCGGGGAACCGGCGGGGGTGTAGCGCAGGGCGTTGGTGATGAGGTTCGCCACCACCTGGCGCAGCTTGGACTCGTCGCCGTGCACCCACGCGGCCTCCGGGGAGGGGCTGTCCAGACCCACCACGGCCACGCTGCGGTCCGGCGCCGTGGCGTGGGCGTCGGAGGCGGCGTCGTAGGCCAGGTGCAGCAGGTCCACGGGACCCGTGGTGGTGACCCGGCGCTCGTCGAGGCGCGCCAGGGTGAGGAGGTCCTCCACGAGCTGCGTCATGCGCTTGGACTCGGACTCGATCCGGTCCATGGCCTTGCCCACGTCCTCCGGGGTCTGCAGCGCCCCGTGGCGGTAGAGCTCGGAGTAGCCGCGGATGGAGACCAGAGGGGTGCGCAGCTCGTGGGAGGCGTCCGCCACGAAGCGGCGCAGCTTGGTCTCGGAGCGGGTGCGGGCGTCGAAGGCGTCCTCGATGTGGCCCAGCATGGCGTTGAGGGAGGTGGAGAGCTGGCCGATCTCGGTCTGGGGGTTGTAGCCCTCCATGCGCTGGGACAGGTCCCCGTCCGCGATCCGTGCGGCGGTGGCCTCCACCTGGCGCAGGGGCTGGAACGCCCGGGTGACCAGGACCCAGCCCACGGTCATGGCGGCGAGCAGGGTGGCCAGGCCGAAGCTGAAGGTCAGCAGCCCCACCCCGGAGATGATGGCGTTGGTGCGGTCGAGGGGTTCCGCGACCACCAGGGACATGTCGAACATGGTGAGCTTGCTGGGCAGCACGCGCCACGTCCGGTCCGAGTTCCCCTCGGAGCCCACCGTCTCGGCCTGGCCCTCGTGGGCCTCCACGTAGTCCAGGGTCATCCTGGACAGGTCCGGGTCCGGCGAGTTCGCGTCGTCCGAGGCGCCGCCGCGCGCGGTGGCAACCACGTGCCCGTCCCGGTCCAGGAGGAAGCCGGAGGTTGGCACCGGGGTGCTCACGTCCCCGCGCAGTGCTCCCGTGAGCACCGGTGCCATGGTGTGCACGGCCTGGGCGAGCTCCTGGTCCTTGCTGGTCACCAGCGAGTCCCGCAAGACGGACACGGCCACCAGTGTGGTCACCATGACGGACACGGCGAGCAGAAGCCCGGTGAGGGCCATGAGCTGGGAGCGTAGGGACGCGGAGCGGAACCGCCGGGTGAGCACGTTCAAGGGGTCAGTGGCGCTTGTCCGCGGAGCGCAGCAGGTAGCCCACGCCGCGCTTGGTGTGGATCAGGGAGGGCTGCTCGGGGTCGTTGTCGATCTTGCGGCGCAGGTAGGAGATGTAGGACTCCACGATGGAGGCGTCGCCGTTGAAGTCGTACTCCCACACGTGGTCCAGGATCTGCGCCTTGGACAGCACCCTGTTGGGGTTGAGCATGAGGTAGCGCAGCAGCTTGAACTCGGTGGGGGACAGGTCGATCTCGCGCCCGCCGCGGAACACCTCGTGGGCGTCGTCGTCCAGGACGAGGTCGTCCACCCTCAGGCGGGAGTCCTCCTCCTCGAGGGGCTGGGTGCGGCGCAGCACCGCGCGGATGCGGGCCACCACCTCGTCCAGGCTGAAGGGCTTGGTGACGTAGTCGTCGCCGCCCACGGTCAGGCCGGCGACCTTGTCGTCGGTGTCGTCCTTGGCGGTGAGGAAGAGGATGGGGAAGTGGCGCCCGGCCGCGCGCAGCTTGCGGGTCACCGCGAAGCCGTCGATGTCCGGGAGCATCACGTCCAGCACCGCGAGATCGGGGTCCTCGGCCTCGGCCTTGAGCAGGGCGTCACGCCCGTTGGCGGCCGTGACCACCTCGAACCCGGCGAACCGCAGCGACGTGGCCAGCAGCTCGAGGATGTTGGGCTCGTCGTCGACGACGAGCAGCTTCGCTTCAGGGGTCTTGGTGTTCATGCTCCCACTATCTCCGTGTTTCCTGGACGTATCCTGGCCCGCTGCCGATGGGATTCTGGGTGCCCGTCGAGGCGGCCGTCTCCGCGCTTCGCCATGATGAGCCCGCGGACGACGCCGCCCGCGCGCCTCAGCGGGCCGAGCGTCGTCGTGCGCCGCGCACCAGCTCCACGCACAGCAGCAGGAACGCCACCGGCAGGAGGACGGCCGGGAAGATGGTGAACCCGCCCCAGAGCACGTGCCCGCCTGCGGCGGCCACGAGCACCGCGGCGATGGACAGGGCGCACAGCACGGTGAGGACGAGTGCCGTGGCGAGCAGGCCGGAGATGCGGTCCCCGGAGCGGCGGGCGGCGGGCGCGGACGGGGTGGAGGGGCTGGAATCAGGCATGGGCACAAGGTAGCAAGGCGCCGCGCGCGGGGGAGGCCACCCGGGCGGCCGGGGGCTAAACTGTGGTGTTCGCATAGTGCGGCGCCGCTGCGCGCAGCGGCCGCCACGTGATGAAGAGACTGAGGTGATCCGCGTGCCCACGGGCAAGGTCAAGTGGTTCGACGCAGACAAGGGTTTCGGTTTCCTGGCCACCGACGACGGCCAGGAGGTGTTTCTCCACGCGTCGGCGCTGCCCAGCGGGGTGACCACGGTCAAGCCCGGGACCCGCATGGACTTCGGCATCGCGGACGGCAAGCGCGGTGCCCAGGCGCTGTCCGCCACGGTGCTCGGCACGCCGCCGTCCGTCACGCGCAACACCCGCAAGCCGCCCGAGGAGATGGCCGTGCTCACGGAGGACCTCATCCGCCTGCTGGACGGGATGTCCGGCGGCCTGCGCCGGGGGCGCTACCCGGACCACTCCCACGGGCGGAAGATCGCCACCATCCTGCGCACCGTGGCGGACGAGCTCGATGTCTGAGCCAACCACCGACCAGGACGGAACCGCCGCCGGGGCACCCGCACCCGCACCCCGCAGGCGCACGAGCACCCGTGCCCGAACCCGGACCCCCAAGCAGGACCCCGTGCTGAGCGCCGCCGTGGCGCTCGCCCGGGAGGCGGTGCTGCTCGGCGGCCAGGACGAGAGCGGAGTGGGGGACCACGTGGGGGTGCGGGTCCACGAGGACCGGCTGCTGACCCACCTCTTCGAGTGCAGGCTGCGGGGCTACCCGGGGTGGACCTGGTACGCCACCGTGGCCCGTGCTCCCCGGAGCAAGCACGTGACCGTGTGCGAGTCCGGGCTGCTGGCCGGGCCGGACTCCCTCCTGGCACCCGCGTGGGTGCCCTGGGAGGAGCGGATGCAGGCGGTGCGCGAGCAGGAGGGTGAGGGGTCCCCGGACGCCGAGTCCTCCCCCGCCCCGGACGCCGACCCCGCCCGGGACGCCGGCTCCCAGGCTCCGGCCCCCGAGACCCCGGCACCCGAGGGCCCGGTCGACGCCGCGGTCGCGTTCTCCGGGGGCGACGCGTCATCGTAGGGCGCGGACCCACCGCGGCGTCCGCGCGGCCGGCACCGGACCCCGCCGGGACCGGTATGTTCCGCTCCCTGCGGATCCGCAACTACCGCCTGTGGTTCACGGGTGCGCTGGTGTCCAACGTGGGCACCTGGATGCAGCGCACCGCCCAGTCCTGGCTGGTCTTCGACGAGCTAACCGACCACGACGCCACCGCCATGGGCGTGGTCATGGCCCTGCAGTTCGTCCCCCAGCTGCTCCTCGCGCCCTACGCGGGCGTGCTCGCGGACCGGTACGACCGCCGCCGGATCCTGCTGGTCACCCAGGGCGTGATGGCCCTGCTGGCCGCCGGCCTGGGGGCGCTGCTGCTGCTCGGTCTCGCGCAGCTGGGCACCGTGTACGTCTTCGCGCTCGCGCTCGGGGCCGTGGCGACCTTCGACGCCCCGGTGCGCCAGACCTTCGTCTCGGAGATGGTCCCGGACACCCACCTCTCCAACGCGGTGGCCCTGAACTCCACGTCCTTCAACTCCGCGCGGCTCATCGGGCCCGCGGTGGCCGGAGTGCTGGTGGCCGCGGTGGGAACCGGGTGGGTGTTCATGCTCAACACCCTCACGTTCGCCGCGATGATCTGGGCCATCCTCATGATCGACGACACCCGGCTGCGGCACTCGCCCCGCGCCACCCGGGCGCGCGGGCAGATCCGTGAGGGCGTGGGGTACGTCCTGCACCGCCCGGACCTCGTGGCGGTGATGAGCACCATCTTCATGATCGGCACGTTCGGCATGAACTTCGCCGTGTACCTCGCGAGCATGGCCGGGACCGTGTTCGGGCGGGGCTCCCAGGAGTTCGGCGCGCTCAACTCGGTGCTCGCGCTGGGCACCGTGACCGGGGCGCTGCTCTCCGCGCGCCGGGCCAGCGCGCGGCTGCGCTACATCTTCATTGGGTGCGCGGCGTTCACGGTCTCCTGCCTGGGCGCGGCCACTGCGCCCGCGCTGTGGGTGTTCGCCCTGTGGCTCGTCCCGTGCGGGGTCTCCTCCCTGACCATCATGACCACCGCGAACGCCTACGTGCAGACCACCACGTCCCCGCAGATGCGCGGGCGGGTGATGAGTCTCTACATGGCCATCTTCATGGGCGGCACTCCCGTGGGCGCGCCCGCGGTGGGCTGGCTCACGGACGCGCTCGGTCCCCGCTGGGGCATGGGCTCCGCGGTGCTCGCCGGGGCGGCGGGGGTGCTCATCGGGTGCCTCTTCCTGCGCCGCACCCGCCGGGACGCGTCCCCGGCCGACGACGCCGCTCGCCGTCGCACTCCCGGTGCCGGGGCGGCCACCACCCCGGACGAGGCGTAGCGGACATCGCGCGCGCCCCGTCCGGGAGGGGACGCGGGGGATCAGGCGAGGTGCTCCACCGTCCAGTCGATGCACCCCAGCAGGGCACGCACGTCCTCCGGGGGGACGGAGGCGAACGTGGCGATGCGCAGCTGGTTGCGGCCGAGCTTGCGGTACGGTTCCACGTCCACCACGCCGTTGGCCCGCAGCACCGCCGCGATCCGGGAGGCGTCCACGGCGTCGTCGAAGTCCACGGTGCAGACCACCGGGGAGCGGTGGGCGGGGTCCGCGACGAACGGCCGGGCAACGGGGCTGCGCTCCGCCCAGTCGTAGACCAGGGCTGAGGTCTCCGCGGTGCGGTGGGCGGCCCAGTCCAGCCCGCCCTGCTCGAGGAGCCAGCCGAGCTGCTCGTCCAGCATCACGAGCCCGGCGAGACCGGGGGTGTTGTACGTCTGGTGCTGACGCGAGTTCGCCACCGCAGTGGCGAGGGAGAGCACGTCCGGGGTCCAGCGGCCGGAGGCCTCGACCTGCCCCACGCGCTCGAGCGCGGCGGGGGAGAAGGCCGCGAGCCACAGGCCGCCGTCGCTGCCCAGGTTCTTCTGCGGGGAGAAGTAGTAGACGTCCGTCTGGGACAGGTCCACAGCCATCCCGCCGGCCGCGGAGGTGGCGTCCACCACGGTGAGGGCACCCTCTGCCGCCACGCGGCGCACCGGCATGGCCACGCCCGTGGAGGTCTCGTTCTGCGGCCAGGCGTAGACGTCCACGCCCTCGTGCGGCTGGGGGCCGGAGGGGCGCGAACCGGCGGGGGCCTCGAGCACCTCGGACGGCTCCAGGAACGGCGCCCTGTCCGTGACGCTCGCGAACTTGGCCCCGAACTCGCCGAACACCAGGTGCTGCGCGCGCTCACGCACCAGACCGAACGCGGCGCTGTCCCAGAACGTGCTGGCCCCTCCCATCCCCAGGACGATCTCGTAGCCCTCGGGCGCCTTCAGCAGCTCGGCCGTGCGCCGCTGCACCCGGGCCACCAGATCCTTCACGGGCGCCTGGCGGTGGGAGGTGCCCAGCACGCGGATGGCCTCACGTTGCAGGGCAGCCACCTGATCAGGCCGCACGCGGGAGGGGCCGGCCCCGAAACGGCCGTCCGCGGGCAGCAGGGACGGGGGGATCAGGGGCAGGTCGGTCACGGGGAACTCCTCCGGGGACGGCACGGGCTGTGCTCCCCATTGTGCCCGCCCGGTGGGGTGCCGTGGACGCGGGCGCCTTCCGGGGGCCACTCGTTACACTTCCCCTGAACCATCACCACGGGCCGAGCGGCACCTCTACCGCGGACCCTTGACCCGCGCGCTGCGGTGCGCAGAAATTCGAGGACGGACCATGAGCGGCGACCTGATCGACACCACGGAGATGTACCTGCGCACGGTTCTGGAGCTGGAGGAGGAGGGCATCACGCCCATGCGCGCGCGGATCGTGGAGCGGCTGCACCACTCGGGGCCCACCGTGTCCCAGACCGTGTCCCGGATGGAGCGCGACGGCCTGCTCTCCGTGGCCCCGGACCGCTCGCTGCAGCTCACCGCCGAGGGTCGTGCCACCGCGGTGTCCGTGATGCGCAAGCACCGCCTCGCGGAGCGGCTGCTCGCGGACGTGGTGGGACTGGACATGGCGCACGTCCACGAGGAGGCCTGCCGCTGGGAGCACGTGATGAGCGAACGGGTGGAGCAGCGGCTCGTGGACCTGCTGAACGATCCCGAGCTGTCCCCCTACGGCACCCCCATCCCCGGTCGGCGGCCCGAGGGGTCCGGAGGCGGCACCCCGGAGGCCTTCGGAGGGCTCACCCTGTGGGACGCGGCCACCGCCGAGCAGAGGCGGGAGCACCGGGTGCGGCTGCTGCCCGAGGTGGTGCAGGCGGACCTGGAGCTCATCGACATGCTCAGCTCCGCGGGGATTCTCACCGGGTCGCGGGTCACCGCGGAGCCCAACCCCGGTGACGAGCACCGTGTGCTGGTCACCAACGTGGAGACGGGGGTCTCCCTGGACATCGACGCCGCCACGGCCCGGGCCATCCGGGTCACCGAGTCCCTCTCCTGACGGGCGGTGGGCTCAGGCCACCGTGGCCGTTCTGTGATCCGTTGTAATCAAAACGTGACATTTTCGTTATCTCTCCTGTACAGTCGTGTCCGTGCCGATCACTGGTCGGATCCGGCACTCCCGAGCGCTCGCCGAGTTCTGCCATGCGCACCCGGGATCCCGTACACAGAAAATCCGCATGGCAGAAGCGGGGGAACCACTTCCGGATTCGTTACAGCCCAACGAACCCTAGGGGTCAAGTCAGCGCGCATCACCGTTGCGCGCGGCCGGATGTCTCCCATCCGAACCCGACAGCTCACCCCGTAGGCGCAGGGAGGAACACCCATGTCTTTCATGAAGCAGAGCTCTGCCCGCCACCGCGCCGAGACGTCCTCGCACATGGTGCGCAACACCACCGTCGCAGCCGTGGCCGCCGGTGCCGCCGTCGCCGGCATCTCGATGCCCGCACAGGCCGCCGGTGAGGTCGCCGACCTCGGGACCACCACGTCCTACAGCACGCAGTCGAGCACCACCTCGCTGATGTCCTTCAGCACCTCCTCCACCCAGGACACCCTGGCCTCCGGCTCCGGCCTGACCACCCAGTCCTCCTCCTCCCGCTCCGCCAGCGGTCTGGCGGGCACCGCCTACCAGGGCGTCGGTGGCGCGTACGTGTGGGGCGGCTCCAGCTTCAAGGCGTGGGACTGCTCCGGCTTCACCCAGTGGGTGTACGCGCAGAACGGCATCAACCTGCCCCGCACCACCTGGGCGCAGTTCGCGGCCGGCACCCCCACCTCCAACCCGCAGCCGGGTGACCTGGTCTCCCAGAACGGCGGCTCGCACGTGGGCATCTACATCGGCAACGGCCAGATGATCTCCGCCCTCAACCCCTCGCAGGGCACCCAGATCCACGCCGTGAACGCCATGCACGTGGACGGCTACTACACCTTCCGCTGATCCGGCGTGCCCGGGACCGTGAGGTCCCACGCGGGCACCCCTCCAGCAGGACGCGGCGGCGGCCGTGCCCACCGGTCCACCCGGTGGGCACGGCCAGCCCGCCCGTGACAGAACAGAACATCACCACACCGCCCACCAACGGTGCACCGTCGAAGCGCTGAGAACGTCGCGGTCACTGCACACCTCCGTGCCCTGGGTGGACACGAACGTGTTAGGAAACCACACGCATGTCGAACGACGCCGCTCCCGCCAAGAACCTCTTCGCCGGCAAGGCCCGCACCGTGGCCGCCGTGGCCGCCTTCTCCGGCCTGGCCCTGGCCACCACCGTGTCCGTGCAGGCCACGCAGAACGCTGACGAGCAGGCCCCCGCGGCCACCGTGTCCGAGGCCCCGGCCGCCGACACCACCGTCTCCGCCGAGCCCGCCGCGAAGGCGGACAAGGCCGACAGCAAGACCACCAAGGCGCAGGACAAGAAGGCCGAGAAGGCCGCCGCCCCGACCGCCGTGCAGTCCTCCGTGGTGCAGGCCGCTCCCGTGGCGGACGTGACCCCGCTCAAGGCCCCCGCCGCCGCCGCTCCCGCGGCCCAGGCTCCCGCGGCCCCGGCTTCCGCCACCGTCACGACCGCCTCCGAGCAGGTCACCCCGGTCCCCGCGAAGGCCCCGGCCCAGGGCCGTCACGCCGCGCAGCCCACCCAGCAGACCATTGCCGCGGAGACCGCCGCGCAGCAGAGCAACCAGGTCTACTCCCCGGTGGCTCCCGCGAGCAGCGCTGTTCCCGCCTCGCAGGGCACGCAGACCCGCACCGCCGGTGTCAGCACCCACCAGGCAGCCACGGCCACCACCCAGAAGACCACCGCCCAGACCGGTACCACCGGGGTCGAGACCAGGACCGCCGCGACCGCTGCCGTCAGCACCGTCTCCACGCAGTCCACCACCGTGCACAAGACCGCTGCCAAGACCACCTCCACGGTGTCCGGCTCCGCCAAGGGCCAGGCCATCCTCGGCGCCGCCGAGGCGCAGATCGGGGAGAACCAGGACTGCACGCAGCTCGTGTCCGACTCCCTGGCCGCCGTGGGCATCAACTTCCACGGCTGGCCGGCCGACTACAAGTCCCTGGGCACCTCGGTCTCCGCGGACCAGGCCCGCGCCGGTGACATCGCCTACTACGCCAACGGTGGCAGCGGCCAGGCCCACGTGGCCATCTACGCCGGCAACGGCCAGGCCGTGCACGGCGGGTGGAACGGCAACCAGACCGTGAAGACCACCGCGTACGTGGGCTCCGGCCCCGAGTTCATCCGCGTGGGCTGAGCGTTCCCACGCACGGAAGGCGCGGCAGATCCCGCGCCGCCACCCCGGGACTCCACCGGACTGCGGCATCCGCCGCACTCCGGGTGACACCCTGAGGAATGCACGGCCCCCGTCGCACGACGGGGGCCGTGCATTTCGTCGTGCCCGCCCGCACCGCGCGCTCTGGACCGGTCGGCGTCCAGGTGCCGGTCGTAGAATCGTGGGCATGTCCACCGACTTCTCCAGCGCCGCCCGAACCCCCCAGGACCAGGAATTCACCTACTACGCCGTGGGCATGGTCGCCGGGGCACTTCCCGGCATCATCGTGGGTTTCATCGTGGCGGCCTTCGTGGGCCACGTGGCCATGTGGCTGTCGGTCTTCGGCGGCATCGGGATCATCCTGGGGCTGGTGACCGCCGCGGTCGTCTTCCGACGCCGCCGCGCCGCCACCCGCCGGGCCCGGGAGTCCGCCTCCGACTCAGTGTGAGCCGAGCCGCTCGATCTCCCGTGCCAGATTTCTCCTGGCCCGCTCCTCCCACAGCCGCACGGCCTGCGGGTCGTGGAAGAGGCTGGGCTTGGTCAGCAGGGCGCTCAGCACGTCCGTCCGCGCCGCGCGGAACTCGTCCTCGGGCACGGAGGCGTACTCCCGACGCACGGCCTGGCGGTACCGCTCGTAGTCCTCGGGCGGACCTCCGAGGACCGACAGGTCCGCGTCCACCAGCAGGCACGCCTCCCGGTCCCCGGGATCGGGTGAGTGCTCGGCGGTGACGAGCACCAGTTCCGCCACCCGCTCACCCGTGCCCTCCGGCCACGCCGCCGAGCCGAGCGCGGCCCGGGCCAGCTCGGCGGAGTCCCGCTCGTCCTGGCCCGCGCGTCCCTCGTGGACGGCGTCGTGGAACCACGCGGCGAGCACCAGGTGGGGCCTGGCCCTCGCGTCCGTGAGACGGTCGAGCGACTCGAGCACGTGCAGCAGGTGCGCGGGTCCGTGGTAGACGCGGTGGGGTTCGCTCCACCGCGCCACCAGGTCGTGTCCTGTCTCCGGGTCCCAGGGGAAGTGGCGCTCCCACCGGTCGGTGAGGACGGAGGCGAGCTTGGCCGGGCGGCGTCGTGCGGGGATGCGCAGGCCGCTGCCGATCAGCAGGCGCGCGAGCTGCTTGCCGTCCACGGCAGTGGCGCCCAGGCCCACCGCGTCCGCGTGGCGGTGGGCGGGGACGTCGTAGTGGTCGCGGTCGAAGGCGCGCTCGGAGATGCCGAGGGCCGCCGCGAACTCGTGCAGCTCCCGCAGGGACGCGTCCGAGACGAGGTGCGAGAACACGGTCCCGTGCGCGGGCCACCGGGGCGGGTCGATGTAGACGGTCATGCTCCCATTGTGCGCCGGACTCGCGGGTGGGCGGCGGCGCGGATACAGTGGAGCACTGTTGCCCTCGTAGCTCAGGGGATAGAGCACGGCTCTCCTAAAGCCGGTGTCGTTGGTTCGAATCCAATCGAGGGCACGAGCAGTGCCCCGCCCGTCACGGGCGGGGCACTTGTCGTCCCAGACTCCCAGACTCCCA
>NZ_JAUMTZ010000006.1:42270-140947 GCF_030530945.1 Kocuria sp.
CGGGACCCCCGGACCCCCGACTCCCGGGCCCTCAGCCGCGCGGGCGCTGACCCGGCAGCCGCCCCTCGGCGAAGTCGTCCATCTTCCGCCGCACCACGGAGACGGCCACGAGCACGGCGATCAGCACCAGCGCCGCGAGCAGGACCCACCGGGCGACCACCAGGCCGGAGGCGAGCGCCGCGAGGCCGTGGTCGCCGGGACGGGCCACGGCGGCGTCGAGGGCGGCGTTGCCCGCGATGAAGACCACGGTGTGCGCGAGGACCACTGCCCAGCAGAGCCACCGCCTGCCACGGCTCGGCACGTTGAGTCCGGTGAAGAGCAACCAGCCCAGACCCGTGAGCAGCGGCGTGAACAGGCCCGTGGTGAGGTGGACGCCCGAGTACTCGCCCGGCCCGTCCGCCCCCAGGGCCCGTGCGAACCGCTCCAGGTGCTCCGGGGCGAACCCGCCCGCCAGCAGGTCGGGGGCCGTGACGCCGTGCGCCAGGCTCCCGGAGACGCCGCGCAGCACGAGCAGGTGGTAGTACAGCCACAGGGCCACGCCCACGAAGAACGCGACGCCCACCAGGATCCCCGCCGAGGACCCCTTGGTGGGCTCCGCGGCGAGCTCACCGGCGCGCATCTCGTGCACGCTCGGCGGGCGCACCACGGTCTCCCGGGCGCTCGTGGCCCCGCGGGGCTCGGGTGCCCCCGCGTCCCCGTACTTCCTGGCCTTCTGCGCTCTGGTCATACCCATGCGCCCATTATCTCCCGGGCCCCTCGCCCTCCCCGCCAGCCGGCGGGGCGACGACGCCGCCGGGCACCGGCGCGTCCGCCCGGCACCGTCCAGGTCGCGGCGCGGAGAGGCCGGTGTGCGCGTCCGGGGCCCTGGATACACTGGGCGCACCATGGACTACCTCTCTGACAACCCCCTGCTCTCCGCGACCTCCGTGCGCGCCACGCCTGAATCCACCAGTGCCTCGAGCGCGGCCACCTCCCGGGAGCAGCTCGTGGCGGGCCTTAACGAGCCGCAGCGGGCCGCGGTGGAGCACGCGGGGTCCCCGCTGCTGATCGTCGCGGGAGCGGGGTCCGGGAAGACCCGGGTGCTGACCCACCGCATCGCGTACCTGCTGGCCACGGGTCGGGCCACCCGCGGGGAGATCCTGGCCATCACCTTCACCAACAAGGCCGCCGCCGAGATGCGCGAGCGGATCGTGGACCTAGTGGGGGACTCCGCCCGCAGCATGTGGATCTCCACGTTCCACTCCCTGTGCGTGCGGATCCTGCGGCGCGAGGCCAAGACCCTGGGGCTGTCCACCGCCTTCTCCATCTACGACTCCGCGGACTCGCTGCGGCTCATCACGCAGGTGGCCAAGCAGCACGAGCTGGATCCCAAGCGCTTCGCCCCCAAGGCCATCCAGCACAGGATCTCCGCGCTGAAGAACGAGCTCGTGGACGACGAGACCTGCCTGGCGCGTGCGAGCTCCACGGATCCGTTCGAGACCGCCGTGGCCCAGGTCTACCGGGGGTACACGCAGCGGCTGCGCGCGGCGAACGCCATGGACTTCGACGACCTCATCGCCGAGACCGTGCACATGTTCCGCGCCTTCCCCCAGGTGCTGGAGTACTACCGCCGCCGCTTCCGCCACGTCCTGGTGGACGAGTACCAGGACACCAACCACGCCCAGTACGCACTGGTCCGCGAACTCGTGGGCGGGAACTCACCGCAGGGCACCGACCCCTCAGGGACGCCCCCGGCGGAACTGACCGTGGTGGGGGACTCGGACCAGTCCATCTACGCGTTCCGCGGCGCCGACATCCGCAATATCACGGACTTCGAGCGCGACTACCCCTCCGCGCGCACCATCCTGCTGGAGCAGAACTACCGCTCCACCCAGAACATCCTCTCGGCCGCCAACGCCGTGATCTCCCAGAACGCGGACCGCCGAGACAAGAAGCTGTGGACGGCGGAGGGCGACGGCGCCCCGATCGTGGGCTACGCCGCCGAGAACGAGCACGAGGAGGCCCGCTTCGTCGCGGAGGAGATCGACAGGCTCCAGGACGAGCACGGCGTGCGCCCCGGGGACGTGGCGGTGTTCTACCGCACCAACGCGCAGTCCCGCTCCCTGGAGGAGATCCTCATGCGCGTGGGCCTGCCCTACAAGGTGGTGGGGGGAACCCGCTTCTACGAGCGCAAGGAGATCAAGGACGCCATGTCCTACCTCCGGGCGATCGCCAACCCCGCGGACGACATCACCGTCCGCCGCATCGTCAACGAGCCCAAGCGCGGGATCGGGGACCGGGCGCAGGGCTCGATCGCCGCGCTCGCCGAGCGCGAGGGCATCTCCTTCTGGGACGCCATGCACCGCCTGGACGAGGCCCCCGCCCTGGCCACCCGCTCCGCGAACGCGATTCGCACGTTCGCCCAGCTCATGGACGACCTGCGCGAGCTGGCGGACGGCGCGTCCGTCGCCGCGGTGCTGGAGGCCGTGCTCGAGCAGTCCGGGTACCTGGAGGCCCTGCGCACGTCCACCGACCCGCAGGACGAGTCCCGGGTGGAGAACCTGGCGGAGCTCGTGGCCGTGGTGCGCGAGTTCGAGAAGGACCACCCGGACGCAGACCTCGGCCAGTTCCTGGAGCACGTGGCCCTCGTGGCGGACGCGGACCAGATCCCCTCGCGGCCCGAGCAGTCGGGGGAGGGCGGGGCGAGCGCCCAGCAGATCGCAGAAGAGGTCGAGGAGGCCCGCTCCCAGGGCGTGGTGACCCTCATGACGCTGCACACCGCCAAGGGACTGGAGTTCCCCGTGGTGTTCCTCACGGGCATGGAGCACGGCATCTTCCCGCACCAGCGCAGCTTCGCGGACCCCTCGAGCATGGAGGAGGAACGGCGCCTGGCGTACGTGGGGATCACCCGCGCCCGGGAGCGGCTCTACATCACCCGGGCGGAGTCCCGGTCCATGTGGGGCCAGTCCCAGTTCAACCCGGCGAGCCCGTTCCTGGACGAGATCCCGGCGCGCCTCATCGACTGGAAGCGCGAGGGCGCTCCCGCCGCCGGGGGATGGGGCTCACCCGTCCACGCCGGCTTCGACTCCAGGGACTCCTCCCGCGGCTCGTCCTGGGGTGCAGGGGCCGGTTCCGGGGCCACGTTCCGCAGACTGCCCCCGACCTCGACGGGCCGGGTGGAGCCCAACAGGGAGATCCCCTCGCTGAGCGTGGGAGACACCGTGGAGCACAAGGCCTTCGGGCGCGGCTCCGTGGTGTCCCTGGAGGGCAGCGGGGACAAGACCGTGGCCAAGGTGCGCTTCGGGGCGGAGGAGAAGCGGCTGCTGCTGCGCTACGCCCCCATGACCAGGGTGTCCTGAGCGGGCGGGCCGGGCTCTCCGGTGACTGCCCTCAGAGCAGCGCGAGCACCAGCACGGTGAACGGGGCGGTGACCCGCAGCGACTCGCGGCCGCGCACGTGGATCACACCGAGCAGAACGTAGGCCACGGCGGTGGTCAGCGCCACGGCGGGTCCCCGGGACAGCAGGGCCACCACGCCCATCACGAGGCCCGCCACCAGACCGCCCCAGGGGAGCAGGCCGGCGCCACGGAACGACACGAGGCCCAGCACCGCCCGGTGCGCGTACGCCAGGAACCCGGCGAGCAGGACGCACCGGCCCACGTGGTAGACCACCCGGGCCAGCAGCGCGAGCCACGCGGGTCCGCCGTAGGCCCCGTACAGCCGCTGGTAGAGCTCCACGGGGGCCGGGCCCCCCGGCACCCCCAGCAGGGCGGGCAGCGCGACCGCCGCCACCACCGCTGCGGCGAAGCACAGCAGCACCGCACGCCACGCGCGGTGGTCGAGGGCGGCGTCGTCCGCCGCGGCCGCGGGGTCAGCCGGAACCGCGGAATCAGCCGCGGGGCCGGAGGAGTCCGGGGGGAGCAGGTCCGCGGGCAGGGGGTCCAGGCCTCGGCGTCGGGACCAGGCCACGAGACCGCGGGCCACGAGCAGCCACAGGGCGCCCAGGGCGACCCACGCGACGCACTGCCACCCCAGGGGGTAGAGGGCGGGGGCCGCACCCGTGTACGTGAGGACCGTGCCGGCCACCACCAGCTCGAACCCGAGCGCCACGAACGAGAACGTGGCGAGCGAGGCCATGAACCCACGGTCCGCGTGACGGGCGTCCCAGATCTCCGGCAGGTCGATGCGTCGCATGGACCCAGTCAACCAGGGACGGGCACCGGGCGGAGAACCCTCCGCCGCCCCCGGGCGTCCGGTGCAGGTACGGCGAATCGCGTCCCCATGGACTAAAATCGCCGTGAGGGCACTGCGAGCGCGACGCTGCGCCGCATCCCCCCACACCAGGTCGCACCAGCCGGGGGTTCCCGGTTCGGGACGACACACCTCGACGCAAAGGACACTTATCCGTGGACCTGTTTGAGTACCAGGCACGCGACCTGTTCGAGAAGCACGGTGTTCCCGTGCTGGCCGGCATCGTCGCCACTACCCCAGAAGAAGCCAAGGCAGCGGCCGAGAAGATCGGCGGCGTGACCGTCGTCAAGGCCCAGGTCAAGGTGGGCGGCCGCGGCAAGGCCGGCGGCGTCAAGGTTGCCAAGAACCCGGACGAGGCGTTCCAGTACGCCCAGCAGATCCTGGGGATGGACATCAAGGGCCACACCGTGCACCGCGTGATGATCGCCCAGGGTGCGGACATCGCCGAGGAGTACTACTTCTCGGTCCTGCTGGACCGCGCGAACCGCTCCTACCTGGCCATGTGCTCGGTGGAGGGCGGCATGGAGATCGAGCAGCTCGCCGTGGAGCGCCCGGACGCGCTGGCGCGCGTGGACGTGAACCCCGCCGAGGGCATCACCGAGGAGAAGGCCCGCGAGATCGTGGCGCAGGCCAGGTTCGACGCCGAGACCGCCGAGAAGGTCGTCCCCGTGCTGGTGAAGCTCGGTGAGGTCTACACCAAGGAGGACGCCACCCTGGTGGAGGTCAACCCGCTGGTGAAGACCGGCGACGGCCAGATCCTCGCCCTGGACGGCAAGGTCTCCCTGGACGACAACGCCGAGTTCCGCCACCCGGAGCACGCCGAGCTGGCCGACAAGACCTCCGCGGATCCGCTGGAGGAGAAGGCCAAGGAGAACGACCTCAACTACGTCAAGCTCGACGGCGAAGTGGGGATCATCGGCAACGGTGCGGGCCTGGTCATGTCCACCCTGGACGTGGTGGCCTACGCCGGCGAGAAGCACGGCAACGTGAAGCCCGCGAACTTCCTGGACATCGGGGGCGGCGCCTCCGCCGAGGTCATGGCCAACGGCCTGGACGTCATCCTGGGGGACCCGCAGGTCAAGTCCGTGTTCGTGAACGTCTTCGGCGGGATCACCGCGTGCGACGCCGTGGCCAACGGCATCGTCAAGGCGCTGGAGATCCTCGGCGACTCCGCCACCAAGCCCATCGTGGTGCGCCTGGACGGCAACAACGTGGACGAGGGCCGCGCGATCCTCCGCGAGGCCAACCACCCGCTGATCACCTCCGCGGACACCATGGACGCCGGCGCCGACAAGGCCGCCGAGCTCGCCCACTCCGCCAAGTAAGCGCCCACGAACAGATCTACCAGGAAGAAGACATGTCGATCTTTTTGAACAAGGACTCCAAGGTCATCGTTCAGGGCATCACCGGCGGCGAGGGCACCAAGCACACCGCGCGCATGCTCGCGGCCGGCACCCAGGTGCTGGGCGGCGTGAACGCCCGCAAGGCCGGGACCACGGTGAGCCACCAGGACAAGGACGGTAACGCTGTCGAGCTGCCGGTCTACGGCTCCGTGAGCGAGGCCATGAAGGAGACCGGCGCAAACGCGTCGATCGTCTTCGTGCCGCCGGCCTTCTGCAAGGATGCCGTGATCGAGGCCATCGACGCCGAGATCCCGCTGGTGGTCGTGATCACCGAGGGCATCCCGGTGCAGGACTCCGCCGAGTTCTGGGCCCACTCGCAGGCCAACACCGGTGCTGACGGCAAGCCCAAGACGCGGATCATCGGCCCCAACTGCCCCGGCATCATCTCCCCCGAGGAGTCCCTGCTGGGCATCACCCCCGCGAACATCACGGGCAAGGGCAAGCTGGGCCTGGTCTCCAAGTCCGGCACCCTGACCTACCAGATGATGTACGAGCTGCGTGACCTGGGCTTCACGACGGCCATCGGCATCGGCGGCGACCCCGTGATCGGGACCACCCACATCGACGCCCTCGAGGCGTTCGAGGCGGACCCCGAGACCGAGGCCATCGTGATGATCGGTGAGATCGGCGGCGACGCCGAGGAGCGCGCCGCAGACTTCATCAAGGCCAACGTCACCAAGCCCGTGGTGGGCTACGTGGCCGGCTTCACCGCCCCGGAGGGCAAGACCATGGGCCACGCCGGTGCCATCGTCTCCGGCTCCTCCGGAACGGCACAGGCCAAGAAGGAGGCCCTCGAGGCCGCCGGGGTGAAGGTCGGCAAGACCCCCTCGGAGACCGCGCAGCTGATGCGGGAGATCTTCTCCGCCAAGTGACCCGTTCCCGGTTCGCCGGGGCCGCGCACACCACGACGCCGCTCGCCCACCTCGGTGGGGGAGCGGCGTCGTTCTGTTCCCGGGACCGTGCGCCGCGGCCCCCGGGTCAGGCCAGGACGATGGTGCGGTTGCCGGAGACGACCACGCGCCCCTCGGCGTGCCACTTCACGGCCCGGAAGAGCGCCTGGGACTCGGCGTCAGCGCCCGCGGAGACGAGGTCCTCGGGAGTGTGGGCGTGGTCCACGGGGATCACGCGCTGCGCGATGATGGGGCCCTCGTCCAGCTCGGGGGTGACGTAGTGGGCGGTGGCACCGACCATCTTCACCCCGCGCTCGTACGCCTGGTGGTAGGGCTTGGCCCCCTTGAAGGAGGGCAGGAACGAGTGGTGGATGTTGATGCACCGCCCGGTCAGCTCCCGGGTGAGCTCGTCCGAGAGGATCTGCATGTAGCGGGCCAGGACCACGAGCTCCACGTCGTACGCGGAGACGAGCTCCAGCAGCTCGGCCTCCGCCTGTCGCTTGGTCTCCCGGGTCACCGGGACGTGGTGGAACGGCACGCCGTAGAAGTCCACGAGGGGCTGCAGGTCCGGGTGGTTGGAGACCACTGCCACGATCTCCACGGGCAGCGATCCCGTGTGGGCGCGGTGCAGCAGGTCCGCGAGGCAGTGGGAGATCCTGGAGACCATCACCAGCACACGGGTCTTCTTCCGGGCGTCCACCAGCCGGAAGCTCATGCCGTGCTCCTCGGCAACCGGGCGGAAACCCGCGACGAGCGATTCGGTGCTGACGGTTCCGGGAGCACTGATGGTGTGGCAGCGCATGAAGAACTGGTCGTCGTGCCGGTCCGAGAAGTGCTTGACGTCGAAGATGTCGCAGCCCTGGGCCGTGAGGTTGGAGGCCACCGCGCTCACGAGACCGTAGGCCTCGGGGCAGTGGACGGTGAGGACGTGCTCATCGGGCATGGACTGCTGGGCCGGCATGACGGGGGGCTCCTGGGGTGGTGGGTCGGATCGGGGCCGGGCGGCGCGCTTGCGCGGATCGGCCGTGGGCCGGACCGATTTTACCGGCTCTGCGGAGGTGGCGCGGGCTGCATCGGCGGGTACCGGGCCCAGCACGGGGCGTTATCGACCGGTGGCCGCGTGAGCGGACGGTAGGAGCCCGTCCGGCGCGGGGAGAGGTGCGCCTCTGCAAGAGAACCAGCGGCCACCGGCAGGCGATAACGCCTCAACGGGATCAAGCCGTGGGCTGAGCGGCTACCGACGCACAGCACCTGCCGCAGTGCACCCCCCAGTGCAGGAGCGGCGGTTTTCCTGTGCGAAGTCTCCCGTTGCTGTGGTTCTGTGAACCACCCCTCAAGAATATCGGAATTTCTCAGTTGTCTCGGAGAGCGTGCGAACTCATGCAGCGGCGCTTTCACCAAGCGGCCCACGGCGGCACTGCCGCAACTGCAGGGAAAGGCGTCACAAAACATGCCGTTGACCAGTGCAGATGCTGATTTCCCGGGACATTTCAGGAATTGCCGAAAGTGAATGAGCGACTGTCCCGAGAGAGCCTCATCGACCTGTGGGCGCTAGAGGGGACAAGTCCGAGTGTCGTATTCGGGCGCCCGTCCTCACGCCACGCCGGTGTTGAACGCGAGCCCCAGCAGGTAGGTGGCGATCGCGGCGCCGTAGCCGATCGCCAGCTGGCGCAGTCCGCGCTTCAGGGGGGAGGCCCCGGAGAGCAGACCCACGAAACCGCCCGTGACCAGCAGCGCGGCCCCCACCAGCAGCATTCCCACGAGCAGTGCCGTGCCACCCCCGAGCCCGAAGAGGTAGGGCAGGATCGGGATGATCGCACCAGAGGCGAAGAAGCAGAAGCTCGACGCCGCCGCGCCCAGGTCCGTGCCCAGCGCCTCGTGGCCCCCGTCCACGGGGGTGTCCCCGGCGGCGTCGGACGCCAGGGCACGGCGGGCCTTCTCGTCCTGGAAGGACAGGGACGGGTCGCAGTCGCAGTCGTGGTATCCCAGCCGCTCGGCGGCGCGGTGCTCGGCGGCCTCCTCGCTCATGCCGCGGGCGCGGTATATCAGCGTCAGCTCGTTCGCGTCGAGATCCAGGGACGGCGCCACCTGCAGGGTCACCTGGGTGGGCTGCGAGGCGTCCAGGAGCTCACGCTGCGAGCGCACCGAGACGAACTCGCCGGCACCCATGGACAGCGCCCCGGCGAGCAGCCCGGCGACGCCGGAGAACAGCACCATGGAGCTCGCCGTGCCGGTGGCGCCCACCCCCATCACCAGGGCCAGGTTGGACACGAGGCCGTCGTTGGCGCCGAAGACCGCTGCCCGGAAGTTGCCGGAGAGCCGGGTGCGCCCGTCCGTGGCGAGGGCGCGGATGATCTCCTCGTGCACCGCCTCGTCCGCGGCCATGGCGGCGGTGGCGTCCGGGTCCTCGCGGTAGGGGGAGCGTGACTCGGCGCGCTGGAGCAGGGCGAGGACGAACACGGAGCCCACGTGCTTGGCCAGGAACATGAGGACTCTCGCCCGCAGCGCGGGACGTGCCGTGCGTTCGGCGTGGGGGCCCAGCAGCCGGCGCCAGTGCTCGGCGTGGCGGCCCTCTCCCTCGGCCACGCGGTGCAGGATCTCCGCGTGGCGTCCGGAGCTGTGGCGGGCCAGGTGCTCGTAGGTGGCGGCCTCGGCGAGCTCGTCCGCGAGGTAGTGCCGCCAGCGCCGGATCTGGGCGGGCGTGGGGTCGGTGTGCGGTGTGGTGGCGGGGGTGTCGGTGCTGTGCGCTGGCATGACACGCGATCCTACGGAGCCGGGGCGAACCGTGATTTCGGGAGGCCGAATGCACGGGTCCGCGGTGGGAGGCGGGTCACAGGCCCACGAGGGAGCGGATGTCGTCCGCGTCGAGGGCGGCGGAGAACACGCGCTCGTCGTCGAGCACCGCGGAGAACAGGTCCGCCTTGCGGGCCTTGAGCTCCATGACCTTCTCCTCGATCGTGTTCTCGGCGACCATGCGGTAGACCATGACCTTGCGGGTCTGCCCGATCCGGTGGGTGCGGTCCACCGCCTGGTTCTCCGCAGCGGGGTTCCACCAGGGGTCCAGCAGGAAGCAGTAGTCGGCCTCGGTGAGGTTGATCCCGAAGCCGCCCGCCTTGAGGCTCACCAGGAACACGGGGGCGTCCCCGCCGCGGAACCGGTCCAGGGCGGCCTCACGGTCGCGGGTGCCGCCGTCCAGGTAGCTGTAGGCGATCCCGGCCTCGTCCAGGCGCCGGGCCACGATCTTGAGGAAGCTCGTGAACTGGCTGAAGACCAGGGGCCGGTGGCCCTCCTGCAGCAGCTGGGGGAGCTGCTCGAAGAGCACGTCCAGCTTGGAGGAGGGCACGGTGGACTCCGGGTCCGCCAGGGCGGGGTCCAGGGCGAGCATCCGCAGGGTGGTCAGCGACTGGAAGATGGTGAAGCGGTTCCTGTCGAAGTCCCGCAGCAGCCCCAGGATCTTGGCCCGCTCGCGCTGCAGCCGGCGGTCGTAGGCGCTGCGGTGTTCGGGGTTCAGCTCCACGGGCAGCACGTGCTCGAGCTTGGGGGGCAGCTGCAGGTCCACGTCCGCCTTCGTGCGGCGCAGCATGAACGGCTTCATCCGGGCGCGCAGCCGGGCCAGCGCCTCCGGGTCCATGGCTCGCTCGATGGGTCGCTGGTAGTGCTCCGTGAAGCGTTTGCGGGAGGGGAAGAGACCCGGGGCGGTGAGGGACAGCAGGGACCACAGCTCCGAGAGGCTGTTCTCCATGGGGGTGCCCGTGATCGCCAGGCGGGTGCGGGCCCGCAGGTTCTTCACCGCGCGGTACGCCTTGGTGCGGGGGTTCTTCACGAACTGCGCCTCGTCCATCACCACGCCGGCCCACTCCACGTCCCGGTAGGCGTCCGCGTCCAGGCGCAGCAGGGCGTAGGAGGTCAGCACCACGCGGGACGAGGCGGCGGCCGCGGCCACGGAGTCCCTGGTGGTGCGCAGCACGGTGGCCGGCAGCGACGGCGCGAAGCGGCGCAGCTCCGCAGACCAGTTGGCCACCACGGAGGTGGGCGCCACCACCAGGAAGGGCGGCAGCTGCGGGTCCCGGGAGACGGACCGCAGCATCGCGGCGATGGTCTGCACGGTCTTGCCCAGGCCCATGTCGTCCGCGAGCACCCCGCCGAGCTCATGCTCCCACAGGAAGCAGAGCCAGCGGTAGCCCTCGTACTGGTAGGGGCGAAGCGTGGCCCGCAGGGTCTCGGGCGCCGGGGGAGAGGGGACCTCGTCCAGGTGGGCGAGCGCACGCACGCCCTCCCGCCAGCGCTCGGCCTGGTGCGTGTCCGTGGCAATGTCCTCGAACTGCTCCCACAGGCTCGTCTGGTAGCGGTTCAGTGCGAGCGGGGCGCTGCGGTCCTCCTGCAGGGTGCGGGCCTCGGCGATCAGGGTGCGCAGCCGGGTGAACTCCGGCCGGTCCAGGGAGAAGTAGGAGCCGTCCCGCAGCAGCATCACGTCCTGGCCCCGGTCCAGGGCCTGGAAGATCTCGGAGAACGGGAGGTAGTGCTCACCCACCCTCACGGTCACCCCGAGCCCGAACCAGTCGTGGTGCTCCGTGGGGGCGGTGGAGACCGTGATCTCGGTGGGTTCGGTGACCTCCCGGTACACGGGGGTTCCGCCGGTCTCCTCGATCCGCAGGTCCGGGATCCGGCGCAGCTGCGGCAGCCAGGTGCGCAGCAGCGTGAGGGCGTCCTGGGCGGCGTAGGAGCTGCGCCTGAAGTCCAGCTCCGGGACCCTGCGGTGCACGGCCTGGACCATGGAGGACTCCCAGCGGGCCTCGCGGGCCACGGGTTCGTCCCCCAGCGGGTCCAGCGGCCGGAACGGCAGCCGCACGCGCTCCCGGCCCTTCTGGTACTCCCACTCCCACTCGACGCGCTCGGTGAGGTCGTCGTGGTGGACCGTGAGCACGAACTCGGGATCCGCCACCTGCGGCAGCACCAGGGACTCCTCCTGGGCGGTCACGCGCATGCTCTGGTGCAGGCGCGGGAAGTAGGTCTCGAAGAACTCCTCGACCCCGTCCCGCGGCACGGTGAGGGACTCGGCCCGGTCCAGGAACGACCGCTGCTGCTGGTTCAGCCGGGTCCCGAGCACCACGAGGTGCAGGGGGAAGCGGTTGAGGTCCTCCGCGGCGGCCAGCTCCTGGGGGGTGGCCTCCGGGTGGAACAGCCCGTGACCGGGCTCGCCGATGATCCGGGCCCAGCGCAGCGGGATCTCCTGCTCGCCCACGATCAGCTGCGGACGCAGGGAGAGCTCGCCGCCGTCCCCGGACTCCACGCGCACTTCGAAGCGCCCGTCCCGGTCCAGGACCACGGGGGCCCCTGTGCCCCGGGAGACCACGGGGATGCCCAGGCCCTCGGCCCGGGCCAGGATGGGCCACAGCAGGGGGGAGGTGTAGCGCTCCATGTGCAGCTGGTGGCGGTCCGCCGCGTAGCTGCCGCGGTGGGACTCGGACAGCGCCCGCAGCTCCTCGAACCAGTCCAGCTGCTCGGGCCCCAGGACCCCGGCCCGGGCGTGGGAGGCCAGGTTCCCCCAGTCGATCCCGGTGTGCACCCAGCCGCGCCGCCCGCGCAGCACCGGCCGCGCGGTGAGGGTCAGGGGCGTCTCCTCGGGTGACGTCTGCCACGCCCGCGGGGAGCGGTTCTGCACCCGGGCCAGGTCCATCTCCAGGGCCACGGCGGGTCCGGAGTCCGGGTCCGCGACCACGCGGCCGCCGTCCGCGCCGGGCACGATCCGGGAGAGCTCGCTGCGCCAGTCCCGCTCCGCTCCCGGCACGCGGGCATCCGTGAACTGCGCAGCACCATCCATGGCGTCCACGGTACCGTCCGGTGCGGACACGGGAACGGGCCGGACGCGCGGGGGCCGGGCGTGCGGCGTCGTCGTGCGACGGGCGCCCGGCGGGAGCGCACCAGCGGGGCGGGCGGTGACACCGGGGCGCCCCGCCAGGGCGGAGGGCGCGCCGGGGAGCCGCGCGCGGGAACTTATACTCGGGAGCGGACTGTGACGACCAAGAGCGCCCCGCGGCGCAGACGGAGGATTTGTGGCTGACGCTGCCGGTTTCCACACGGGAGACCACGCGATTGCATCCGGACCCCGGGAGGTCGAGTACCTGCGGTGGAACGACGCCGTGGCCCGTGCCTTCTTCGGCCCCCGTGCGGCGGGTGAGCTGGTCCAGCTGGACCTGGACGAGAAGATGCTCGAGCAGATCGGCGCGGAGTTCGGCCTGGACGGGCCGTCCACCCTGCGGGCGCTCGCGGACTCCGTGACCCCGCTGCTCGTCACCGACGGCTCACGGCGCTCGGTGTTCGACGCCTTCAACAAGCTCACCGAGGTCTGGTACCGGATGTCCCGGCGCCAGCTCGAGGACCTCACGAAGATCGGTCCGCCGCCCATCGTGGCGCTGCTGGCGCTGCTCTCCCTGGCGGGGCGGCACATGTCCGCGCTCGCCGCGCGCACGGGCAAGAAGTCCGTGTCCACGTTCTACCTGCCCCTGGCCGTGCTGCTGCAGGCGGGGCAGGAGAACGTCAAGGCCCTGGAGGCCGCGGTGCGCAAGGACACCGAGACGTACTGGGACGCGCTGCGCTACTGGCTCGAGGCCTTCGACGGCCAGCTGGGCCTGCCCTCCGCCTACGCCGTGAACCACCGGCCCGTGGGGCTCGCGCTGTCCCAGACCCTGTTCGGCCCGTCCGAGCTGCGCCAGCTCCACCAGCTGTTCGAGGACCTGGAGCTGACCACCGCCCAGGGGATGAGCGCGCAGGAGCTCGGCATCTACGTGGACTTCTGGCTCGACATCGCGGACACGGACGTGTCCAAGTCCATGCGCAGCATCTGGTCCAACCCGCTCACCCGGGACCCCGCGCTGCAGGTGGCGCTGGCCCAGCTGGACGCCTGGGAGTCCGCGCCGGACGACGACGCCGTCCCCGCCCCCCGCGGCTCCCGCCACCTGGGCTCGCGCAGCCCCGGGCTGTCCCTCACGGACGGCACGGACTACGTGGGCAACCCCGTGTACGAGCTGGGGTTCGTGGTGCCCAAGCGCCTGGTGCCCGGGCGCGAGGTGGACCTCGCGACCACCGCCGGGCCGCGGACCATGTTCCTGAACTACATCGGGGACGCCTTCCTGGGGATCTCCGCGTACGCCGCCCGGATGACCAGCGAGACGCTGCTCAGCGGCCAGCTCACCGTCACCGTGGGGGAGCTGAGCCTCACCCGCAACCCGCGCCCGGTGGTGGTCTTCGCCAAGGACGCCTACTCGGACACGTTCCTGTCCGTGGACCACGTGCCCGCCGCGTGGCCCTGCCGCATCATGGTCCGCGACGAGCCGGAGTGGGTGGACCAGGTCCGGGCCATCCTGGACGACTCCGCCTCCCCGGACTACCGGGTGGTGGGCCCGGGGGAGAACGGCGTGGCCGAGGGCTGGGTGCTCTTCGACGACGTCCAGGTGCTGCGCGCCGGGGACCCGGCGCTGACCGTCAACGACAACTTCTCCGCGCTCGTGCCCCGGCTCGTGCCCGCCATCACCCTGTCCGGCGGGCTGCGGATCCCCGGTGACGTGGAGCGCTTCTCCGCGCTGCGCCCGCCCCAGCTCACCGTGACCTCCGACAGCGACGACCCCCTGTCCGTGGAGTGCGAGTGGCGCAACCCCCACTCGTTCAAGCTCATGAGCACCAAGCTCACGGCCCCGCGCGTGCCTCCGTTCCAGGTGAGTCTGGGCGCCACGGAGCTGGCCCAGGAGGACGGACACCTCAAGCCGAACGACTACACCCTGGTGCTGCGCTCCGGGCGCACCGTCAAGCAGCGCCTGGAGTTCCGTGTGCGGGACAGCTCGTACTACATCACCCAGCGCTCGCTGGGCTACGAGGGCGAGATGGTGCACGTGGCCGAGGAGACCCTGTGGCCCGTCACCGCGGTCACCCGGGACGAGCTGCCCGAGGAGTACGTCCAGGGCTCGTTCGACAACATGGCGGCCTTCGAGCCGGAGGACTCCGGCACGGACGCGCCGGAGGTTCCCGAGGTGGCGGGCTGGGAGTCCGCCGAGGGGCAGATGTTCCCGGAGCGCAGCAACGAGCTGCCCCCCGCCGCGGACGTCTCGTGCATGGTCACGGGGCGGCACAAGGTGGTCCTGCCCCCCATGGACCCCAAGGCCAGGGCGCCGTGGGTGTTCGGGCGGTGCAAGTTCTGCGGGCTCACCAAGCGCTACCCGGGCCGGCTCACCAAGCTCTCCGCGGTGGGTCAGACCGGTTCCGTGGAGGCACTGCAGTTCATCGGCCCGGACGAGGGTGAGTACCCCGGCTCGTGGGCGCCCTTCAAGGACATGCTCACGTTCCTGGGCGGCGGCAAGCGTTCGAGCCTGTCGATCGTGGCCCGCCAGCTCGAGGACTCGGAGCGGTTCGAGGAGTGGTTCGTGGGCCACCTGCAGGCCCTCGGCTTCCTGGAGGTGATCCGGGACGAGAGCTGGACGGTGCGCCGCTGGCAGGTGTGCTCCCCGGCGCTGACCCAGCTGGTGGACGGCTCCGTGCTGCTCACCGGTGGGTGGAAGGCGGAGCAGGAGGAGGCCGTGACCCGGGCCGCCGCGGCCCAGGGGAGCGAGGCGGTGCTGCTCTCCCCGGAGGACCACGCAACCACCATGCTCCAGGACGTGGACCTCGACGCGCTGAGCAGGTCCCTGCCCGGCGGCATGTGCGACGTGGTCTACGACGCCGGGCCCGTGATGCTGGACACCCTCCCGCCCCTGTCCACCGTGGTGGCGGGCCTGCCCCTGCGCGAGATGCAGTACAACGGGGTGGCCGAGCGCTTCGTGCCGGCGGACGCCACGTGGGAGGCCACCGAGGACCGCAACCAGCCGGGGCTGTACCGGATCAACCACCACCACAAGACGCGCTACGTCTACCGCACCGCGGAGGACGTGGACTCGGGCCACGCCCGTTTCGTGTCCTCAGGGCTGGGCAAGCACCTGGCCGCACGGGACCTCGGCACGCCGCTGGTCAGCTACGACCCCGAGCTGCGGCTGCTGTCCGTGCCCATCGGCGCGGCCCTGCCCGGGCTCTACGCGCGGGCCGCCGTGCTGTGCTCCGGGCTGCTGCCCACGCTCGTGGACGAGGACTTCTCCCTGAACTACGGGGACGTCTCCGAGGAGTTCGCCGCGGCTCTGGTGTCCAAGCTCCTGGGCTGACACGCGGGGCGGCGGGGGCGCGTTGCGAGCCCGCCGCCGCCGTCCCTACAGTGGAAGCGCCTGCACTGCCCACCCCGTGGCAGCTCGACGCCTCGACCCCGGGTCGCCCTCGTCCGGCCCAGCGACGAACCGCACATGAGCGAATCCTCGACCACCCAGCCGGACCGCGCCGGATCGACCGCCCGCACCGGGCCAGCAGACCCCGCTCCCGTGGAGGAGGCACCCGGGAGGATGCCCGTCAACTGGCGGGTGCTGATCTCCGCGGCGGCCCTGATCGTGGGGCTCTCCGCCTGGGCCATCGCCGCACCCCAGCAGGCCGACGCCGTGATCGGAGGTGTGGTGGCGTGGGTCGCCTCCCGGCTGGGATGGTTCTACATCCTCACCGCCACCCTGGTGATCGTGTTCGTGGTCGCGGTGGCCGTGAGCCGCGGCGGCGCCGTGCGCATGGGACCGGACCACGCCCGGCCGCAGTTCAACATGTTCACGTGGACGGCCATGCTGTTCGCGGCGGGCATCGGCGTGGACCTCATGTTCTTCTCCGTGTCGGAGCCGGTGAGCCAGTACTTCGCCCCGCCCTCCGGGGACGGCCAGAACCTGGGAGCAGCCCGCCAGGCGGTGGTGTGGACGCTGTTCCACTACGGCATCACCGGGTGGGCCATGTACGCCCTGATGGGCATGGCCTTCGGGTACTTCGCGTACCGCTTCGGGATGCCCCTGAGCATCCGCTCCGCGCTGTACCCGCTGCTGGGCAGACGCATCCACGGTGTGGCCGGCGACGCCGTGGACACCGCCGCGCTGCTGGGCACCGTCTTCGGGGTGGCCACCTCCCTGGGCATCGGGGTGGTGCAGCTGAACTACGGTCTCAAGACCCTGTTCGGCGTGCCCGAGACCCTCGCGGTGCAGTCCGCGCTGATCGCCGTGGGCGTGGGGATGGCCGTGGTCTCGTGCGTGTCCGGCGTGGACAAGGGCATCCGCCGGCTGTCCGAGCTGAACATCGTCCTGGCCATCGGGCTCATGCTCTACGTGCTGGTGGCGGGGCGCACCGCGTTCCTGCTGGACGCGATCGTGATGAACATCGGGGACTTCGTGGCGAGCTTCCCGGGGATGACCCTGAACACCTTCGCGTTCGAGGCGCCCCAGGAGTGGATGAGCACCTGGACCCTGTTCTTCTGGGCCTGGTGGATCGCGTGGGCGCCCTTCGTGGGGCTGTTCCTGGCCCGGATCTCCCGGGGGCGCACCCTGCGCCAGTTCGTGGTGGGGACCATGACGGTGCCCTTCACGTTCATCCTGCTGTGGATCTCGATCTTCGGGAACTCCGCGCTGGACCTCGTGGTCCACGGGGACACTGCCTTCGGGGACGTGGCCGTGAACACCCCCGAGCGCGCCTTCTACACCCTGCTGGAGCAGTACCCCGGTGCCACGGTGGCGGCGTCGATCGCCACGTTCACCGGCCTGCTGTTCTACGTCACGTCCGCGGACTCCGGGGCCCTGGTGATGAGCAACTTCACCGCCAGGATCGACGACCCCAACCAGGACGGCCCCAAGTGGCTTCGGGTGTTCTGGGCGGTGAGCACGGGCGTGCTGACCCTGGCCATGCTCCTGGTGGGCGGCGTGACCACGCTGCAGAACGCCACGCTCATCATGGGTCTGCCGTTCTCGGTGGTCATGTACCTCATCATGGTGGGACTGTGGCGGGCGCTGCGGGTGGAGGTCAGCACCGCGGCCTCCGGCGCGGTGGCCAGCCGTTCCGCCGTGGCGGGCCGCACCGGCCGGGACACGCACTGGCGCTCGCGGCTCTCCCGCCTGGGCGCGTACCCGGGGCCGCGCGCCGCGCAGCGCTACGTGAAGGACGTGGCGGCGCCGGCACTGGAGACCTTGGCGGCGGAGATCCGCGGGTCCGGGGTGGCGGTCGTCGTGGAGACCACGCCTGTCGCGGAGGGCCCCGGGCTGCAGCAGACCAGCCTGCACGTGGACCTCGCGCCCGAGCGCGACTTCCTGTACCGCATCCACCCGGTGGCGTTCCCCACCCCCGGCTTCGGCGGCTTCCGCACCAACCCGGACTCGGACCGGTACTTCCGGCTGGAGGTCTTCACGGCCACCGGCTCGCTGGGCTACGACGTGCTGGGGTACACGTCCGAGCAGCTCATCAACGACGCGCTCGACTGCTACGAGCGCCACCTGGAGTTCATCCGGCTGAACCACGAGCACCCCGGCAGCACCCAGATCGGCCTTCCCACGGCCGAGCTGAGCGCCGTGGCAGAGAACCCCGCACCCAAGGAGGAGACATCGTGAGCAACACCCTGTACATCGACGGCCAGTGGGTCCCCGCGCTGCGCGGCGGAACCCGCACCATCACGTGCCCCGCGGACGGCACCGAGGTGGCCGTCGTCGCCGAGGCCACCCGCGAGGACACCGAACGCGCGATCGGCGCGGCCCGCGTGGCCTTCGACGACGGCCGCTGGTCGAGCGTCCCCGCGGGGGAGCGCGGCAGCTTCCTGCTGCGCGTGGCGGCCCGGCTGCGCGAGCGCGCCGAGGAGTTCGCCCGGGCCGAGTCCCTGGACACCGGCAAGCGCATCGACGAGTCCCGCCAGGACATGTCGGACATCGCGGACTGCTTCGAGCACTTCGGCAAGATCGCCGCGCAGGACGCGGGCCGCGTCGTGGACGCGGGGAACCCGGACGTGGTCAGCCGCGTGGTCCACGAGCCCGTGGGCGTGTGCGGGCTCATCACCCCGTGGAACTACCCCCTGCTGCAGGCGGCGTGGAAGATCGCACCCGCGCTCGCCGCGGGCAACACGTTCGTGCTCAAGCCGGCCGAGCTCACGCCCCACACCGCGATCCTCATGGTGCAGGTGCTGGAGGAGCTCGAGCTGCCCGCGGGGGTGGCCAACCTGGTCCTGGGCGCCGGGGCGGAGGCGGGTGCGCCGCTGTCCTCGGACCCGCGCGTGGACCTGGTCTCCTTCACCGGGGGACTCGTGACCGGCCGCGTGATCGCCCGTGAGGCGGCGGCCACCGTCAAGAAGGTGGCCCTGGAGCTGGGCGGCAAGAACCCGAACGTGGTGTTCGCGGACGCGGACTACGACGCCGCCCTGGACAACGCCCTCAACGCCGCCTTCGTGCACTCGGGGCAGGTCTGCTCGGCCGGGGCCCGGCTGGTGGTGGAGGAGTCCATCGCGGAACGCTTCGTCGCCGACCTCGCCGCGCGGGCGGAGGGCATCCTGCTGGGCGGCCCGTTCGACGAGAAGGCCGAGACCGGTGCGCTGATCTCCGAGGCCCACCGCGAGAAGGTGCACGCATACGTGGAGCACGCCCGCGAGCAGGGAGCGCGCATCCGCTGCGGCGGCCGCTTCGCGGAGGGTCCCTCCGCGGACGGCTCCCTGGAGCTCTCCGACGGGTTCTTCTACCTGCCCACGGTGATCGACGGGTGCACCCCGGACATGGACTGCGTGCACGACGAGGCCTTCGGCCCCACCGTGACCGTGGAGACCTTCCGCACCGAGGAGGAGGCCGTGGCGATCGCCAACGACACGTACTACGGCCTGGCCGGTGCGGTGTGGAGCCAGGACGCGGGCAGGTCCCAGCGCGTGGCGGGGAAGCTGCGCCACGGCACCGTGTGGATCAACGACTTCCACCCCTACCTGCCCCAGGCGGAGTGGGGCGGCATGAAGCAGTCCGGCGTGGGCCGCGAGCTGGGTCACGACGGGCTGGGGGAGTACCAGGAGACCAAGCACGTCTACCAGAACATCCGGCCCGCCGTGACCGGATGGTTCGCGCAGCACTGACGCACCCCGTGCCGGGCCCGGTCCCGGCGCACGGCACGGCCCACGACGCCGCACGGGCACCGCGGCGCGGAGGACACGCGTGCGGCGTCGCCACACCTGATCGACGGGAGAACACATGACGGAGAAGAACACCCTGGCCGAGTACGACTACGTGGTGGTGGGGGCAGGCTCCGCCGGCGCAGTGGTCGCCGCGCGGCTGAGCGAGGACCCGAGCGTTTCGGTGGCCCTGCTCGAGGCCGGTGACCACGACGCCGGCTACCCCGAGGTGCTGCAGCTCAACCGCTGGATGGAGCTGCTGGAGTCTGGGCACGACTGGGACTACCCGCTCGAGGAGCAGGAGAACGGCAACTCGTTCATGCGCATGGCCCGCGCCAAGGTGCTGGGCGGGTGCTCGTCCCACAACTCGTGCATCGCGTTCTGGGCGCCGTCCGAGGACCTGGACGAGTGGGAGTCCACGTACGGTCTGGACGGCTGGAACTCCGAGATGGCGTTCCGGCTGTACCAGAAGCTGGAGAACAACGAGGACCCGGGCGCCCACCACGGCCACGACGGGCCCGTGCGCCTGCGCAGCGTGCCCCCGGCGGACCCGAGCGGCGTCGCCCTGCTGGAGGCGGCGGAGCAGGCGGGGATCCCGCGCGCGGACTTCAACACGGGCAAGACCGTGACGCGGGGCGCGAGCTTCTTCCAGATCAGCGCCCGGGAGGACGGCACGCGCTCGTCCTCCTCGGTGAGCTACCTGCACCCGGCGCAGGACCGCGAGAACCTCACGATCCTCACGGGCACCCAGGTCAAGCGGGTGCTCTTCGACGCGGACCGGCGGGCCACCGGTGTGGAGGTCACGGACAACGCGTTCGGCAGGGCGCACGTGATCTCCGCCCGCCGCGAGGTGGTCGTCTCCGCCGGGGCGATCGACACCCCCAAGCTGCTGATGCTCTCCGGGATCGGTCCCGCCGAGCACCTGCGCGAGGTGGGCGTGGACGTGCTGGTGGACTCCCCGGGCGTGGGCTCGCACCTGCAGGACCACCCGGAGGCGGTGATCCAGTGGGAGGCGAAGAAGCCCATGGTGGAGGACTCCACGCAGTGGTGGGAGATCGGCGTGTTCGACCAGGTGGACGAGGGCCTGGACCGCCCGGACCTGATGATGCACTACGGCAGCGTGAACTTCGACATGCACACCTACCGACAGGGCTACCCCACCTCGGACAACGCCTTCTGCCTCACCCCCAACGTGACCCACGCCCGCTCCCGCGGCACCGTGCGCCTGCGCACGCGCGACTACCGGGACAAGCCGCGGGTGGACCCCCGCTACTTCACGGACCCCGAGGGCTACGACATGCGGATCATGACGGCGGGCATCCGCCGGGCCCGCGAGATCGTGGCCCAGCCGGGCATGTCCGAGTGGGCGGGCAGGGAGCTGTTCCCGGGGGAGGACGTGCAGAGTGACGAGGAGATCGCGGACTACATCCGCCGCACCCACAACACCGTGTACCACCCGGCGGGTTCGTGCCGCATGGGCCCGGTGGAGGACGCGGACTCGCCCCTGGACCCGCAGCTGCGCGTCAAGGGGGTCTCCGGGCTGCGCGTGGCCGACGCCTCCGTGATGCCGGAGCTCGTGACCGTCAACCCGAACATCACCGTGTACATGATCGGTGAGCGGGCCGCGGAGCTGATCACCGAGGACCGCGCGGCCGCGCGGGACTGAGCCGCTCCCCGGGGTGTGGAGCGGCCCCGCCCCCCCCGGGGGGGGGGGGCGGGGGCGGCGCCCCGGGCGCCCGGGGGGCCGCGCGCCGCGCGCGGGGTTGGGGGCCGCCCCGCCCCCGGGGGGGGTGCGGGCGGGGGCCCGGGCCGCTTCGTGCCAGGGGTGGGACGACGACGCCGCGCCGGGTTCCACGCCGCCGCGCCGGGTTCCACGCCGTGGGGCGGGTTCCGCGGCGGGCGGGTCGGGCTCAGGCCGGGAGCGGCTCGAGCTTGTAGAAGGACATGCCGCCCGTCACACGGGACGCGCCCGGGACGAGGAGGCGGCGGTACTTGGCGCACCACTGCCCGCGGCCGCGCGCGTGGCGGGCCGCGAGGGCGACCTCGCGGACGTCGTCGGCGGCGTAGCGGTGCTCACGGCCGTCCGCCTCGGTGAGACGGACGCACTGGTGGACGGTGTCCGCGTGGACGGTGACGTCCACCCACTGCTCGCGGGAGTCGGGGGCCGCCGGCGGGGCGGACGGGGGGCGCTGTGCTGTGCTGTTCATGGTCTGTGGCCTCTGGTTCTTCCGGTTTCTTGCCGGGACCACAGGTGTGGTCCGGCCGCTTCGTCATCCAATCCACCCCTGAACCGAGGGTTGGCGTGCACCGAGTTGGAGCTCCGGGTGTGCGCGGGACGGAACGTCCGGCGCACAGGTGCATCTCGTGAAGCCGGTGCCGAGCCTAGTCAGAATTCCCGGACGGGGGCCAGGGGCCGCCCGGGAATGTCATCAAAACTTAACCGGAGGCCCACCGGTCCACGGGGTGGTGCTCAGTGCAGCCGTGCACCCGTGCCGCGCTGGCCCACGAGCCGGGCGTTGATCCGCCGGGCCCGCTCGTAGTGCTCCAGGAGCTGCCCGCACACGGCGTCCCACGTGCGCTCCTGCACCGTGCGGTGGGCGGTGGAGGCGAAGGCGAGGCGCTTGGCGTCGTCGCCCACGAGGTCCCGCACCCGCTCGCGCAGCGCGGTGGTGTCTCCGGGGCGGTAGAGCCAGCCGTTGCGGGAGGCGTCCACGAGGTCCAGCGGGCCACCGCGACCCACGGCCACCACGGGGACGGCGCAGGCCATGGCCTCCTGGATGGTCTGGCAGAAGGTCTCGTGCTCGCCGGGGTGGACGAAGACGTCCAGGGAGGCCATGACGGTGGCCAGCTCGGTGCCCGCGAGGAACCCGGTGAAGTGGGCGCTCGGAAGCAGCTCCCGCAGGGCCGCCTTCTCCGGGCCGGAGCCGACCACCACGAGCCGCGCGTCCGGCAGGGAGTCCAGCACCGCGAGGTCCGCCACCTGCTTCTCCGGGGCGAGCCTGCCCACGTACCCCACGAGCCGCCGGCCGCCGCCCACCCGCTCGCGCCAGGCCTCGTCCCGCAGCGCGGGGTGGAACCGGGTGGTGTCCACCCCGCGGCGCCACATGTGCACCCGCCGCACCCCGTGCTCGTGCAGGGAGGCGATCGAGGCGGTGGAGGGGGCCAGGGTGAGGGTGGCGCTGTTGTGCATGGTGCGCACGTGGGACCACATGCCCCGTTCCAGCACGGCGGCGCCGTAGCGGGCCGCGTACCCGGGGACGTCCGTCTGGTAGACGGCCACGCACGGCAGGCCCAGGGAGCGGGCCGCCTGGATGCCCTGCCAGCCAAGGATGAACGGGGAGGCCACGTGCACCACGTCCGGCGCGAAGCGGGCGAGGATGCGCTGCATGCGGTTCACGGTGCAGCTGGCCACCCGCACCTCGGGGTAGCCCGCGAGCGGCAGCGACGGCAGGCGTTCCACGCGCACACCGTCCACGTGGTCCACGGAGCCCAGGAACAGGGTCTTCTCGTAGGAGGGTGCGATCACCATGGCCTCGTGGCCGTGGTCGCGCAGGTGCTCCAGGACCCGGATCACCGAGTGCGTGACGCCGTTGACGTGGGGGAGGAACTGTTCGGCAACCAGTGCGATTCTCACGCTCCCACCGTGCGCCCCGGGTGTCACGGGCAGCCCACCCGCGGGTGTCGGCGCGGTGAAGTCCCGGCGAACTCCGGTGCGGGTGGCACCGCGGTGGACGTGGAAAGATGAACGTGATGAAACTCCCCTCAGTGCCCGGCGCGATCTCGGGCGTACGTGACCGATGGCGAGCTCGCGGCTCCTCCGCCGCGACGGACGCCGACCTCCCCCGTGAGACCCGCCAGGACGCGGCCGGGCTGCCCATGCCCCTCGCGCTCCAGGGCGTCCTGGAGCTGCTCGCGGTGGCCGTGGTGGGCCTCGTGCTCGGGGCGCTGCTGCTGGGGGCCGTGTGGGCCGCCGGCGGTTTCGCGACCCTCGGCGCGGGCGGGAGCCTGCGCCTGGCCGGGCTGGGGTGGCTGCTCGCCCACGGTGCCCCGGTCACCGTCCACGCCGTCGAGGGGCTGTCCCTGCCGGGCCCGGAGACCGTGAACCTCGTGCCCCTGGGGCTCACCCTGATCCCGTTCGGCCTCGCGGTCGTCGCCGGGCGCAGGATCGCCCGGGCCTGCTGGCGCGGGCAGTTCCTGCTGCCGTTCTTCACGGGCATGGCCGCCTACGCGGTCTTCGCCGCGGCCGTGGCCTGGGCCTGCCGCACGGACCAGGTCTCGGTGGACCTGCCCGCCGCCGCGCTGTGCTCGCTGCTGCCCGTGGGGCTGGGCACGCTGGTGGGCGGCTGGAGCGTCTCCCGCTCCCTGGCCGCGGTGCTCGGGACGGACGCCGCCTCCTGGCTGCAGCGCACCAGCCAGTACTCCCGCTGGGCGGGCTCCTACGTGTGGGCCGTGCTGCGTGCGGGCTTCCTCGCCGCCGTCACCGCCGTGGCCGGGGGCGCCCTCCTGCTCACCGTGGCCTTCGTGGCGAACTGGGACCGGATCATCGCCGTCCACCAGGACCTCGGCACGGGCGCCGCCGGGGACACCGCACTGACCGCCATGCAGCTCGGGCTGCTGCCCAACATGGTCCTCTGGGCCCTCGCGTGGGCCACGGGCGCCGGGTTCTCGGTGGGTGCCGGAACCCTCACCTCCCCCTTCCACACGACCCTCGGACCGCTCCCGCAGTTCCCCGCGCTCGCCGCACTGCCCACCGGGGACCCGTGGGCGTTCGCGCCCGCAGTCCTCGCGCTGCCGGTGCTCGCCGGTCTGCTCGCGGGGTGGTGGTTCTGCCGCGAGGGCGAGAACCACCTGGACGACTGGATGGCCATCCGCCTGCCCCTGCGGTGGTTCACGTTCCTGGTCTCCACGCTGGTCACGGTGGTGCTCATCGCCGCCGTGGGCTCCGGTCTGGCGTCCCTGCTGGTCTGGCTCTCCCACGGTTCACTGGGCATCGGCCGTCTCACGGACGTCGGTCCGCACGCCGGGACCGTCTTCCTGTGGCTCGGTGCGGAGCTCGCGGTGGGCGCCGCCGTGGGCTACGTGCTCGGTCCCTGGCTGGAGCGCGAGGGGTACCGCTCCCGCGACGACCACGACGCCGCTGCCGGCCACCCGGAGCAGGGACCGGTGGCCGAGCGGGCCCGCCCGGTCGTGACGTCCCCGGCTCCGGACGGTGCGCGTCAGCACCACGCGGTGCAGAGCCCCGAGGTGCACAAGTCCGCAACAGGGGAACCCGCGGTGCGGGACCTGACGGAGCAGGTTTCCGCCGGGGACGCCGCCGGGCGGCCTCGCCGGGTGCCAGCCTGGCTGTCCCGTACGGAGGTCCCGAAGGACCCGGCGCGCGCCCCTGCGGCCCGAGAGGACCGGGAGGAGACCACGTCCGACCGCTCCCGCGGCGGGGCGGTGCGGACCCGGCAGGGCGACGCCGCGGCGTCGCCCGCGCCGGACACGGCCCGTTCCGCACCGCGCCCGGAGCGGCGAGCGGGCTCGTCCGCGGTGGTCCGCGGCGCTGGGGCCTCCGGGTCGGGGCGGCCGGGTCTCTCCCGCCGTGAGGAGGCCAGGCAGCGGCGCTCCGCGAAGCGCAAGGCGGCCCGGCTCGCGGCGCTGGACCGCGAGAACGAGCGCTGACGGCCGCTCGTGGTGTCCGGCCACCGGCACCGGTGCCCCGAACCACCGGCTGATCCGGTGACGGCGGCGCCGGGTCAGCCGCGGTGGCGGGTGCCGGGCGTCAGGGCGCGGGGGTGGTGGCGTCTGCCGTGGGCGTTGCCTCGGTGGTGCTGGGGGACGCCGAGCCCGAGGCGCCCGGGGACGGCGGGGTGCTCGCCGTGGCCGAGGGGCTCGCGGCCGGGGAGGCGGTGGCCGCGGCGGACCCCTCCGGGGAGGGGCTCGTGGCGGGTGCTCCGGTCTCCAGAGGACGGCCCGCGAAGTGGTTCCACACGTTGTCGTTCAGCTGCTGCCGGCACGTCTGCTGGGAGGAGAGCGTGAGCGCCTGCTCGGTGCACTCCTGGTAGGCCTGGGTGGCGGGCCACACGACCAGTCGGCTGCCCCCGCTCACCGCGTTGAGCGCGCCCCACAGGACCGCGACCACCCCGAGCGCGATGAGCAGCCCGCGGGCGGACGAGCCGCGGGAACGCACAAGGGTGATGATGCCCATGACCACTCCGGCCAGTGCCAGGGCCACACCCACGGCGGTTGCGATCGCCTCGCCGGTGATCAGCGCCGAGGCGAGCACCGCCAGACCGGCGCCCAGGGCCGCGAACCGGAGCCGGGCGGAGTCGTCCCCGGGCGTCCTCCCGGGGCGCGGTGCGCGGGGCGGCGTCTCGTGGGGCGGCGTGGACCGGTCGCGGGAATCCTGCATGGGATCCACTCTAGGCGAGCGGCCCCGGGGAGCCGGGCCGGGCGCGCTCCACCGGCCCCGGTAGCATGGGCCCATGCGCGTAGTGGTCCTGGTATCCGGTTCCGGCACGAATCTGCAGGCAATGATCGACACCCTGCACCGGGGGGACACTCCCCTGGAGATCGCGGCGGTGGGGGCCGACCGCCCCTGCGAGGGGCTGCGCCGCGCCGAGACGGCGGGCATCGAGACGTTCGTGGTTCCGCCCTCCGACCACCCGGACCGGCCGGGGTGGAACCGCGCCCTGGAGCGCCAGGTGGCCTCCTACCAACCGGACCGCGTGGTCTTCGCGGGCTTCATGCGGATCGTGGACGCGGACTTCGTGGCCGCGTTCCCGGGTCTGATCATCAACACCCACCCCTCCCTTCTGCCGGCCTTCCCCGGTGCCCACGCGGTCCGCGACGCCCTGGCCCATGGGGTGAAGATCACCGGCGCCACCGTGCACGTGGTCGTCCCGGACGTGGACGCGGGCCCCGTGCTGGCCCAGGTGGCGGTGCCCGTGGAGCTGGAGGACACCCAGGAGTCCCTGCACGAGCGGATCAAGACCGCCGAGCGGCAGCTGCTCGTGGACACCCTCGACCACCTCAGCCGGGTCTGAGCCGGGCACGGCCGGGCCCGGGGGAGCGCGGCCGTAGACTGGACCGGGCGCCGGCCGGCGTCCCACGTGCCGCAGCCCCGCCGGGAATCCGCAGCGGGCCGCAGCACGGGGACACCGCACCGGGACGCCGCGGCCGCCCGGGCACCCGGGTCGCCCGGCGGACGTCCCCGCACGGCGCGCACCGCACCGTCCCCGCACCTCCCAGGAGAGTCCGTGAACACTTCCGACCCGAACCGCGTGCCGCTCAAGCGCGCCCTGATCTCCGTGTACGACAAGACCGGCCTGGAGGACCTCGCCCGCGGCCTGCACGAGGCGGGGGTGGCGATCGTCTCCACCGGCTCCACGGCGAAGACCATCCAGGGCGCCGGGGTCCCCGTGACCGAGGTGTCCGAGGTGACCGGCTTCCAGGAGTGCCTGGACGGCCGGGTCAAGACCCTGCACCCGCGCGTCCACGCCGGGATCCTGGCGGACCGCCGCAAGCAGGACCACCTGGACCAGCTGCGCGAGCTGGAGATCGAGCCCTTCGACCTGGTGGTCGTGAACCTCTACCCGTTCCAGGAGACGGTCCGCTCCGGCGCCGGCCGGGACGCCGTGGTGGAGCAGATCGACATCGGTGGCCCGTCCATGGTGCGCGCCGCCGCGAAGAACCACGCGGCCGTCTCGGTCGTGGTGGACCCGGCGGGGTACCCGGACGTCGTCCGCGCCGCGCAGGAGGGCGGCTACGACCTCGCGGCGCGCCAGAAGCTGGCCGCGGCCGCGTTCGCCCACACCGCCGCGTACGACACCGCGGTGGCCACCTGGACCGCCCAGCAGTTCGAGCAGGACCCGGACGCGAACTTCTGGCCGCCCTACGCCGGCCTCGCGTTCCAGCGCGCGGAGTCCCTGCGCTACGGCGAGAACCCCCACCAGAAGGCCGCCCTCTACACGAACGACGCCGCCGCGCCCGGCATCGCCCAGGCCGAGCAGCTGCACGGCAAGGCCATGTCCTACAACAACTACGTGGACGCGGACGCCGCCCTGCGCGCGGCCTTCGACTACGACCAGCCGGCCGTGGCCGTGGTCAAGCACAACAACCCGTGCGGGGTGGCCGTGGCCACCCCCGGCGCCGCCGACCCCATTGCGGACGCCCACCTCAAGGCCCACGCGTGCGACCCGCTCTCCGCCTACGGGGGAGTGGTGGCCGCGAACCGGCAGGTCACTGCCGAGATGGCCCGCAACCTCAAGCCCATCTTCACCGAGGTGGTCGTGGCCCCCGGCTTCGAGTCCGAGGCGCTGGAGATCCTGCAGGCCAAGAAGAACATCCGGCTGCTCGCGCTGCCCGAGGGCTTCGAGCGGGATCCCCTGGAGTACCGGGGCGTCTCCGGCGGCGCCCTGTTCCAGCAGGCCGACCGCCTCGACGCCGAGGGCGACGACCCCGCGAACTGGACGCTCGTCTCCGGCGACGCCGCGGACGAGGCAACCCTCGCGGACCTCGAGTTCGCGTGGCGCTCGCTGCGCGCGGTGAAGTCCAACGCGATCCTCCTGGCGCACGACGGCGCGTCCGTGGGCATCGGGATGGGTCAGGTCAACCGGGTGGACTCCTGCCGGCTGTCCGTGGAGCGCGCCAACACGCTCGCGGAGGACGGCGCCGAGCGCGCGCGCGGTGCCGTGGCGGCGTCGGACGCGTTCTTCCCGTTCGCGGACGGGCTGCAGGTGCTGCTGGACGCGGGCGTGCGCGCCGTGGTCCAGCCCGGCGGCTCGATCCGTGACGAGGAGGTCGTCGAGGCCGCGAAGGCCGCCGGCGTGACCATGTACCTCACGGGCGCGCGGCACTTCTTCCACTGATCGCCTGCCGCGCTCCCGCGCACGACGACGGCCCGGACCCTCGCGGGGGCCCGGGCCGTCCTCGTGCGCGCGGGTCCGTGACGCGGCGGGGCGCCGTTCCGCGGACGCTCAGGAGTTCAGCGAGCGGTGCTCCCGGGAGAGCTCGATGTAGTTCTGGGCGTTGCGGCTGACCGCGTGCCGCTCCTCGACCGAGAGCTCCCGCCGGACTGTGCCCGGCACCCCGGCCACCAGGGATCCGGGAGGCACCACCGTGCCCTCCAGCACCACCGCACCGGCGGCCACCAGGCTGCCGCTGCCCACCACGGCACCGTTGAGCACGGTGGCGTTCATGCCCACCAGGACGTCGTCCTCCAGGACGCACCCGTGGACCACGGCCCCGTGGCCCACGCTGACCCGTTCGCCGATCGCCACGGGGTGCTCCGGATCCGAGTGCACCGTCACGTTGTCCTGCAGGTTGGAGTCAGCCCCCACGCGCAGCGGGGAGCGGTCCCCGCGCAGCACGGCGCCGTAGAAGATCCCCGCGCCGGGTCCCACCGACACGTCCCCCACCACGGTGGCGTTCGGTGCCACGAACGCGGTCTCGGCAATCGCGGGGCGCTGCTGGCCGTAGGGCAGGACGAGGGGGCCGGGGGAGGCGGGCGTGCAGCTCTGCTGTGTCATGGGCCACAGTCTAGTGAGCCGGGCCCGCGGCGGAGCGCGGACCCCGCGGGGTCACTGCTGCCCGGCGTCCGAGATGGAGCGGCGCCGCAGGGCCGCCATGGCCTTCTCCGGGCGGCGGGAGGCGCGGTGGCGCAGGGCCACGGAGATCTTCTGGCCGCCCTTGAGCACGTACTCCGCGTCGTTGACGTGGATGGTGACGGGCGCTGCGTTGACCGAGCTCCCCTCCAGCTCCAGGATGTCGTGGTCCAGGGAGACCTCGATGACCTGGCCGCAGTACAGGACGGTGAAGTCCACGGCGTCCAGCTCGCGCGGCAGCGCGGGCTGGAACTCGAGCCACTGACCGCGCACCCGCAGTCCCGCGTAGGCGCGGGTGACCACGTCCACGGAACCGGCCATGGCACCCAGGTGGATTCCCTCGCCCGTGGTCCCGCCCTGGGTGTCGTCCAGGTCGATCATCAGCGCGTCCTGGAAGGAGCCCCACGAGCGGTCCGGGTCCAGCCACGCGAGCACGGCCGCGTTGACCACGCGGGACAGGGACGAGCCGTTGGAGGAACGGGCGATGTAGTGGTCCACGGTGCGCTGCACGGCGTCCATGTCCACGGTGTAGCCCATGCGCGCGAGCTCCTCGATCACGCCCTCCGGACCCAGCAGGTACACCAGCATGATGGTGTCCGCCTGCTTGGTGAGCTTGTAGTTGTTGGTCATGTCCCCCTCGTTCTCGAGGAGGAGGTCCAGGCGGCCGATGTTGCGGTACTTGCTGCGGTAGAAGTCCCAGTCCAGCTCGGCGAGCTGGTCGTAGCCCTCGAACTGGGCGATCGTGCCGTCCGCGTTGAACGGCACGTACATGTTCTCCGACATGTTGAGCCAGGTCTGGACCTCCTGCGGCGAGATCTCGAACCTCGACTCCAAGTCCTCGCGCTGGTGCTCCACCATGTCGGTGAAGATGTGCGCGGAGTGGCGGAACAGCCAGGACGCCAGGACGTTGGTGTAGGCGTTGTCCTTCAGCCCGCCGCCGTGCTGGCCCGCGGGACCGTCGTGGTACTCGTCAGGACCCATGACGCCGGCGATGTGGAACTTGCCGTCGTGGGAGTCGTACTCGGTGAGGGACGCGAACAGGCGGGTGATGCCCACGATCAGCTCCGTGCCCTGCCCGGAGAGCCAGTCGACGTCCCCGGTGGACTCGTAGTACACCCACGCGTTGTAGGCGATCGCCAGGCCCACGTGGAACTGGCGCCAGGAGTTGTCCGGCAACCAGCGGCGGGAGTGGTGGTTGTAGAGCTCGGGCGGGGTCTCCTCGCGGCCGTCGGAGCCGGACTGCCACGGGAACGCCGCCCCGTACAGGCCCATCTCCTGCGCCCGCTGCTGGGCCATGGCCAGGCGGCGCCAGCGGTAGGACAGCAGGGAGCGGGTCACGTGCGGCTGGCGCATGTTGATGACCGGGAGGATGAACAGCTCGTCCCAGAAGATGTGCCCGCGGTAGCCCTCGCCGTGCAGCCCCCGGGCGGGGACCCCGGCGTCGCGCAGGGACAGGTGCGGGGCCAGGGTCTGCGCGGCGTGGAAGAGGTGAGTGCGCACGGCGAGCTGCGTGCTGCGGTGCTCCGGGGTGTCCTCCGCGGACTCCAGCGTGACCTCGTAGCGGTCCCACAGCCGCGCCCACTCGATCTCGTGGGACGCGAGCAGGTTGCGCACACCGAACGGGGTGCGGTTCAGCTCGGCGAGGGCGCCCTCGCGCGGGGAGCCGATGGCGGCGTCGCGGCTCGTGACCACGGCGGTGGTGCTGTCCACGAGGACCGGCTGCTCCGGGGCGATCTGCACCGTGTGGCGGCGGAACTCGATGCCACCAGGGCGGACCTCGCGGCGCTCGGTCACCGGGGCGTCGGACTCGATCCGCGTGCGCTGGGCCATGGCGATCTCGATCTTGGACTGCGAGGTGCGCACCAGGGACAGCAGCGTCTCGTGCTCGTCCGGCAGGGTGGTGGAGTCCAGCAGGGCGAGGTGGTGGGAGTTGAGCTCGCGGTACTCGGCCACGCCGCTGTTGGTCACCGCGGGGTCCACCCCCGTGCGCACATGCAGGCGTCCGCTGTAGCCGCGGGAGCGCACCCGGGTCTCCTGGGCGCCCACGTGGCGGTGGCGCAGGGAGACCAGGCGGCGCTGCTCGACCTCCAGCTCGCGGGCGGGCTCGTCCGACTGGGGGTCGGCCTCGACGTCGCTCAGCACGAGGGTGCGGGTCAGCAGCCCCCGGCGCAGGTCCAGCTCCACCCGCTCCTCGGAGGGTCGCAGACCCCCCTCGGACCACCAGCGGCCGCCGGAGAAGCGCAGGTCCAGGTGCAGCCAGTTGGGCGCGTTGACCATGGACTCGTGCTCCACGTCCCGCCCGTTGACGTGGCTCAGCACCCGGTTGAAGACACCGGCCAGGTAGGTCCCGGGGTAGTGCACGCTGTTGCCGGGGAACTCGCACGCCGCACCGCGCACGCCCATGTACCCGTTCGCGAGGGTCAGCAGTGCCTCACGGCGGGACTCGGTGGCGGGGTCGAAGCCGTCGAAGACGAGCTTCCACGGGTCGTCGCGGTGCGCGCCGAGGTCCAGCTCGCCGACGTCGTTGAGGACCGTGTGGGCGCCGGCGCGGTAGAGCCGCTCCCGAGCGCCGTCCCGGTTCACGCCCACCACGAGACCGAAGCCGCCCGCGGCCCCGGCCTGCACACCGGCCACGGCGTCCTCCACCACGACGGCGTCCCGCGGCTCCACGCCCAGCAGTCGGGCGCACTCGAGGAAGGTGTCCGGGGCCGGTTTGCCCGGCAGTCCGTGCTCGGCGGCCCAGTTGCCGTCCACGATCCGGTCGAAGGCGTCCTGCAGCCCCGCGGCGGCGAGCACCACGGCGCTGTTGCGGCTCGCGGTCACCAGGCCCACGGGCACGCCGCCCTCACGCAGCCGCTCGATCAGCGCCACGGTGCCGTCGAAGACGCGCACGCCCTGCGTGGCGAGCTCCTCGTGGAAGTAGCCGTCCTTGGCCGCGGCCTGGCCCTGGACCGTCCAGTCACCCGGTTGGGCGCTCTCCGGGTCCTCGGCCTCGGGCAGGGCCGCACCGCGCGCGGCAAGCAGGGCGCGGACGCCGTCCTCGCGGCGTCGCCCGTCCACGTAGGTGCGGTACTCGCTGCCCGGGTCGAAGGGACCGCGCTCCACGGCCACCCCCTCCTCGACGGGTTCGAGGCGCGGGTCCGCGAGCAGCTGGTCGAACAGCCTCTTCCAGGCCCGGGCGTGCACGCCGGCGGTGTCCGTGACCACGCCGTCCATGTCGAAGACGACGGCGCCGTAGCGGGTGCGCAGCACGTCCACGGGCTCCGAGGGCGCGTGCCCGTCCGAGACGTGGGGCATGGCAGTGGTGAACGGGGCGGTGGGAAGAACGTTCACAGCGCGGGATCTCCTAGAGCTGGGGACGAGGACCTGGAACGGGAACGGTGCGGGTGCGCGCTCTCATCGGGGACGACGGTGGCCCAGCGGCGCTTCGGCGGCGCGTCCAGGACGCGCGTGATGTTCGGGCACACACGTTACCCTCATTCGTTCACGGCCCACCACACCGCGGGAAGTGCGCGGGTCCCCGGGCGGCTGGCACGACGGCGGGTCGTGTGACCCAGGGGACACGGCGGCCACGTGCCCGGATATGCTGGAGCGGACCCTGTCGTGGACAAAGAAGGTGGAGCATGTCGGACAACCAGGCGCCAGCCGTGACCAATCAGCCGCTGTCGGAGGTGGACCCGGACGTCGCCCGGGCCATCCAGGACGAACTGGGGCGCCAGCGCTCCACCCTTGAGATGATCGCGTCCGAGAACTTCGCCCCGCGCGCCGTGCTCGAGGCGCAGGGCTCCGTGCTGACCAACAAGTACGCGGAGGGCTACCCCGGGCGGCGCTACTACGGCGGCTGCGAGTACGTGGACGTTGTGGAGAACCTCGCCCGCGACCGTGCCTGCGAACTGTTCGGCGCCGACCACGCGAACGTGCAGCCCCACTCGGGTGCGCAGGCCAACACCGCGGTGATGGCCGCCCTGATGCAGCCCGGTGACACCCTCATGGGCCTCTCCCTGGCCCACGGCGGTCACCTCACCCACGGGATGAAGATCAACGTGTCCGGCAAGCTCTACAACATCGCCGCGTACGAGGTGGACCCGCAGAGCTACCGGATCGACATGGACAAGGTGCGGGAGACCGCGCTGGAGGCCCGCCCCTCCGTGATCGTGGCCGGCTGGTCCGCCTACTCGCGCCAGCTGGACTTCGAGGCGTTCCGCTCCATCGCGGACGAGGTGGGCGCCAAGCTGTGGGTGGACATGGCCCACTTCGCGGGCCTCGTGGCCGCCGGGCTGCACCCCAACCCCGTGCCCCACGCGCACGTGACCACCTCCACGGTGCACAAGACCCTCGCAGGGCCCCGCTCCGGCGTGATCCTGTGCGAGGCGGACCTGAAGAAGAAGATCGACTCCGCCGTGTTCCCGGGCCAGCAGGGCGGGCCCCTCATGCACGCGATCGCGGGCAAGGCCGTGGCGTTCAAGATCGCCGCGTCCGAGGAGTTCCGCGAGCGCCAGCAGCGCACCGTCGAGGGCGCCCAGATCCTGGCCGAGCGGCTGAACTCCCCGGACGTCGCCGAGCACGGGGTGTCCGTGCTCACGGGTGGCACGGACGTGCACCTCACCCTCGTGGACCTGCGCGACTCCGAGCTGGACGGCAAGCAGGCCGAGGACCTGCTGCACCAGGCGGGGATCACGGTGAACCGCAACGCGGTGCCGTGGGACCCGCGTCCGCCCATGGTGACCTCCGGGCTGCGCATCGGGACCCCGGCCCTGGCCACCCGCGGCTTCGGTGCGGAGGAGTTCACGGAGGTCGCGGACGTCATCGCCGAGGCGCTCAAGCCGGGCGCGGACGTCCCGGCCCTGCGCTCCCGTGTGGACGCGCTGACCGAGCAGTTCCCCCTGTACCCCGGCCTCGAGGAGTGGTGAGTATGACGGCACGCACACTTGACGGCAGGGCCACCGCCGCACAGATCAAGTCCGAGCTCACCGAGCGCGTCTCCCGCCTGCGCGAGCAGGGCGTGGTCCCCGGACTGGGGACCGTGCTCGTGGGCGACGACCCCGGGTCCCGCTCCTACGTGGCGGGCAAGCACCGGGACTGCGAGCAGGTGGGCATCGCGTCCATCCGCCGTGAGCTGCCGGAGGACGCCTCCCAGGAGGAGCTCGAGCGCGTCATCGACGAGCTCAACGAGGACCCCCGGTGCACCGGCTACATCGTGCAGCTGCCCCTGCCCGCGCACATGGACACGAACGCCGTCCTGGAGCGGATAGACCCCGCCAAGGACGCGGACGGGCTGCACCCCACCAACCTGGGGCGGCTGGTGCTCAACGTCAACGGGGAGATGACCTCCCCGCTGCCGTGTACGCCCAACGGGATCGTGGAGCTGCTCTCCCGCCACGGCGTGGAGCTGGCGGGACGTCACGTGCTGGTGGTCGGCCGCGGCGTGACCGTGGGGCGCCCCATCGGTCTGCTGCTCACCCGCAGGGAGATCAACGCGACCGTGACCCTTGCCCACACCGGCACCACGAACCTGCCGGAGCTGCTGGGGCAGGCGGACGTGGTGGTGGCGGCCGCGGGCCGTCCCCACATGGTCACCGCGGAGCAGGTCAAGCCCGGGGCCGTGCTGCTGGACGTGGGCGTCTCGCGCGTCCCGGACCCGGAGACGGGCAAGGGGAAGCTCACCGGGGACATCGACCCCGCCGCCGCCGAGCGCGCCTCCTGGATGTCCCCGAACCCCGGGGGCGTGGGGCCCATGACGCGCGCCATGCTGCTGGTCAACGTGGTGGAGTCCTGCGAACGGCAGGCCGCGCACACGGAGTGACTCCCAGCGCACGCGCACGACGCCGCCCGGTCCCCTCCCGTGGGAGAGGACCGGGCGGCTTCGTCGTCCCGGGGCGGTCCGTGCGGTGCGGCCCGGGGTCGGCGTCGATTCGGCGCGCCCGGCGGGGTTTGAGACAATGGGCCCATGCAGCCGATCGGATCCTCGTCCCCCCGTCCCGCCGACGCCACTGAGACCCCCCGTTCGGGTCGCACCGCGCTGTGGGGGACCCTGATCGGGCTGGCCGTGCTGGTGGTCGTGTTCGCGGTGGCGCTGCTGCAGGCCGCGCACGCCAACTCGCTGCTCGGCTGGATCCTCGCGGGGATCGCGCTGGGCTGGCTCATGCTGGCCGTGTGGGCGCTGTCCATGGTGCGCAGGGCCGCGGCCTTCGGGCGTGAGCAGGTGCGCCAGGCGCAGGAGCAGTTCCAGGCGCAGCAGGGTAGGGCGCCAGCGGCCCCCGCGGGTCCCGGCCAGTCCCTGCGGGACGAGAAGCTCGCCCACGGCATGCAGGTGATCCTGGTGCAGTCCTCGGTGGTCAAGGAGCAGCTGTCCTCGCCCGAGCCCGAGCCCGAGCAGATCAGCCGCGCCCTGGAGACCATCGACATGACCGCCGCCAACGGACTGCGCAGCCTCCGGGACTCCGGAACCCCGGTCAGCGGTACCGTGGTGGACTGACAGCGCCAGGGGCCGTGCGGCGTCGTCGGGGAACGACGGAGGCCCACGGCACGGACCGCAGACGAACGAGGAGACACCCGCAGATGACGCAGCCCCGGCAGAGCGTACGCATCGCCACGGTGAACGTGAACGGCATCCGCGCGGCCTACCGCCGCGGCATGGCCGACTGGCTCGCCCCGCGCGGGGTGGACCTGCTGTGCCTGCAGGAGGTGCGCGCGCCGGACAAGATCACCCGTGAGCTGCTGGACGAGGACGTCTGGGACATTCGCCACGCCGAGGCCGCCGCCAAGGGGCGCGCGGGCGTGGCCATCGCCACGCGGCGGGACGCCTTCGAGGGCGCGCTGCTGCCTACCGCCTCCCGCGTGGGCATCGGGGAGGACTACTTCGACCACGCCGGGCGGTGGATCGAGAACGACGTCACCCTGCCGAACGGCGAGACGCTCACGCTGGTCTCCGCCTACGTGCACTCCGGTGAGGTGGACACGCCCAAGCAGGCGGACAAGTACCGCTTCATGGACGCCATGCTCACCCGGCTGCCGCAGCTGGCCTCCGGGAGCGACCACGCCCTGGTGGTGGGAGACCTGAACGTGGGTCACACCGAGCGCGACATCAAGAACTGGAAGGGCAACGTGAAGAACGCGGGTTTCCTCCCCGAGGAGCGCGCCTACTTCGACCGTTTCTTCGGGGACGTGGGGTACGTGGACGTGGCCCGCGCCCTCGCCGGGGACGTTGCCGGGCCCTACACGTGGTGGTCCTACCGCGGCAAGGCGTTCGACACGGACGCCGGGTGGCGCATCGACTACCACATGGCCACCCCCGGCCTCGCGGCGCGTGCCGAGAGCGCCACCGTGGACCGCGCGGGGAGCTACGACACCCGCTTCTCCGACCACGCCCCGCTCGTCGTGGACTACCGCCTGGACTGAGCGCGCGGCCAGACCCCGTACCCGCACCGTGCGGCCCGCACCGGGCCGCCAGCACCGAAAGAAGACTGCCACCGTGAGCGAACAGAGCACCCCCAGGACCTCGACCCCCCGCGTGGTGTCCGGCGTCCAGCCCTCCGCGGACTCCCTGCACCTGGGCAACTACGTGGGAGCCCTGCGCAACTGGGTGGACATGCAGCGGGAGAACGACTGCGTGTTCTTCGTGGCGGACCTGCACTCGATCACCACGGGACAGGATCCCGCGAGCATGCAGGAACGCACCCGCGTGACCGCGGCGCAGTACATCGCCGCCGGGATCGACCCCGAGCGCTCCACCCTGCTCATCCAGTCCCAGGTGCCGGAGCACACGCAGCTCGCATGGGTGCTCAACTGCATCACCGGCTACGGCGAGGCCGCCCGGATGACCCAGTTCAAGGACAAGTCCCTGAAACAGGGCGCGGAGAACACCACGGTGGGCCTGTTCACCTACCCCGTGCTCATGGCTGCGGACATCCTGGTGTACCAGGCCAACCAGGTCCCGGTGGGGGAGGACCAGCGCCAGCACCTGGAGCTGACCCGCACCCTCGCGCAGCGCTTCAACTCCCGCTTCGGGGAGACCTTCGCGGTCCCGGACGCCAAGATCCTGGAGAACTCCGCCAAGGTGTACGACCTGCAGAACCCCACGGCCAAGATGTCCAAGTCCGCTCCCTCGGACGCGGGGCTCGTCCGGCTGCTGGACCCGGCCAAGGTCAACGCCAAGAAGATCAAGTCCGCGGTCACGGACGACGGCACCGAGGTCCGCTTCGACCGCCAGGGCAAGCCCGGGGTCTCCAACCTGCTGACCATCTACTCCTCCCTCACCGGCACCCCGGTGGCCGAGCTGGAAGAGCAGTACGAGGGCAAGATGTACGGCCACCTCAAGGTGGACCTCGCCGAGGTGGTCTCGCAGACGCTGGAACCCATCCAGCAGCGGGCACAGGAGCTCCTGGACGACCCCGCCGAGCTGGACCGCCTGCTCGCCCGGGGCGCGCAGAAGGGCCGGGAGATCGCCGCCGACACCCTCGCGCAGGTCTACGACCGCATGGGCTTCCTGCCCGCACGATGAACCGCTGTGCCGGGCGTCACACCGGTGGGCTAGTGTGGGTCCCGGTCGAGGGGAGGAGGGGCGCGTGAGCGAGAACTGCGCTTCCCCCACCCTGCGCCCGGGGCGGACCTACGCCGGGGTGGTCATCCCGCTCCCCGAACCGACGGCCCAGGAGCTGCGGGACTGGCGGGAGTCCTTCGGGGACCCCCGGGCGAGGACCGTTCCCGCTCACATCACCCTCATGATCTCCCCCGTTGAGCGCAACTGGGAGCAGCTCTCCGCCCACGTGCGGGACGTGGCCGCCCGGTGCGAGCCCTTCCACGTGCAGCTCAGCGGCACGGGCACGTTCCGCCCCGTCACCCCGGTGGTGTACCTGCGGGTGGGCCGCGGTCACCAGCAGTGCGTGACCCTGCACCAGATGCTGCACGCCCGCAGTGTGGAGTCCGCCTCCCCGTTCGACTACCACCCGCACGTGACTCTCGCCCACGGCGGCAGCCAGGAGACGCTGGACCGGGCGCAGGAGACGTTGCGCACCTACCGCGCTGGCTTCCTGGTGGACGGGGTGCACCTCTACGAGTGCGCTCACGACGGATCCTGGGACCTGCGCGAGCACATCCCCTTGGGACTGCCCGCCGGTGGCCATGGCCCGCACTGACCCGCCCCCGGTGGTCCCCTCGCTCACGGACCGGGCCGGGCTCGTCGCCGAGCACCGGCGGCTGCGCGCTGCGCGGCGCGAACTGGCCGCGCAGGAGGCTCCCGCGGGGCAGCGTGTGGGCGCCTTCTTCGCGTGGGTCTTCGCCCGATTCATGGCCCTGTTCCCCGCGCGCGTGGTGGCCCACTACATGTTCCACGGCGGTCCGCTCATGGCGGCGGGCATGGCCTACCAGCTGCTGTTCGCCTCCACCGCCCTGCTCGTCATCTTCTTCTCCGGCCTGGCCACGTTCCTGGGCACGAACTCACCGCTGCAGCAGAGTCTCGTGGCGGGGGTCGTGGCGAACATCCCTGGGCTGCTGGACGTGGGCGACGGCACCGGGGGAGTGATCCCCCTGTCGCTGCTCGAGGACACGGGCCCGTTCTCGGTGGCCTCCACCGTGGCCGGCGCGGTGCTGCTCTTCACGGCCTGGCGCTGGGTCGCGGGAGTCCGCCTGGCCACCCGCCGGATGTTCGAGCTGCCCCCGGCGCCAGGAATCCCCATGGCTGCCGTGCCCCGCGACCTCCTGTGGCTCGTGGTGGTCGGCCTGCTGCTCCTCGTCTCGGCCACGGTCAGCGTGGTGGCCTCGGGCGCCGTGGACGGCGTGGTGGGGTGGCTCGGGGACATCGGACTCACCCGCGTGCAGCCCTGGCTGGACGGCGGCGGGCGGTCCGCGTTCACGTTCGCGGTGGGCCTGGTGGTGGACTGCCTCACCAGTCTCGCCCTGGTCCGGGGGGTCGCGCAGCTGAAGCTCCACCGCAGGGCGCTCGCCGCCACGGTCCTCGTGGGGGCGGTGGGTTCGCAGGCCCTGCGCTACGGCGGCAGCTCGGTGATCGGAGGCGCCTCCGGCAACCCCTACCTGCTCTCCGTGGCCGTGCTGGTGGGTGTGCTGCTGTGGTTCAACCTCTACGGGCAGATCCTGCTGCTGGCCGCCGCGACCGGTGCCGTGGTCCAGGCCGACATCCGGGGAGCGAGGGCCCAGCCCGAGCGCGAGGACCGCGCCGTCACGGTGGTCCCCACCTCGGCCCTGCCCGACGCCGCTCGCGGGGCGGACGCGCAGCCCGCCATCCGCTGCCCCCGCCGGGGCGACGGGTCCGGCGACCCCCAGCACCCCGACCCATGACATCCCCGCGCCCCCGTACCCGGGTTTGTGTTCCGGGGGCCGCGGTGGTGCTCAGGCCGTGGTCACACGGCGGCGGCGAACACCGCCTTCTTGACCTCGGCGATGGCCTTGGTCACCTGGATGCCACGGGGGCATGCCTCGGTGCAGTTGAAGGTGGTGCGGCAGCGCCACACACCCTCCTTGTCGTTGAGGATCTCCAGGCGCATGTCACCCGCCTGGTCGCGGGAGTCGAAGATGAACCGGTGGGCGTTCACGATCGCCGCCGGGCCGAAGTACTGCCCGTCCGTCCAGAACACGGGGCACGAGGACGTGCACGCCGCGCACAGGATGCACTTGGTGGTGTCGTCGAAGCGCGCGCGGTCCTCCTGGGACTGGTACCGCTCCCCGGTGGGGGTGTGGTCCTCGTTCACCAGGAACGGCATGATCTCGCGGTAGGACTGGAAGAACGGCTCCATGTCCACGATCAGGTCCTTCTCGCACGGCAGGCCCTTGATGGGCTCCACCGTGATGGGCTTGGACAGGTCCAGGTCCTTGAGCAGGGTCTTGCAGGCCAGCCGGTTGCGGCCGTTGATGCGCATGGCGTCCGAGCCGCACACGCCGTGGGCGCACGAGCGTCGGAAGGACAGCGAGCCGTCCAGCTCCCACTTGACCTTGTGCAGGGCGTCCAGCACACGGTCCGTGCCGTACATGGTGAGCTTCCACTCGTCCCAGTGGGCCTCGGTCTCGAACTCGGGGTCGTAGCGGCGGACCTGGAGCACCACGTCGTACGTGGGGATGCTCTCCCCGCCCTCGTCGGCGGTCTGCTGAGCGTCCTGGTTCTGGTTCTCGGTGACTGCTGTGGACATCAGTACTTACGCTCCATCGGCTCGTAGCGGGTCATGATCACCGGCTTGGTCTCCTGCCGGATGCCCGCGGTGGGCGACGACGGGTCCTCGTACACCATGGAGTGGACCATGAAGTTCTCGTCGTCACGGTTGGGGAAGTCCTCGCGGAAGTGGCCACCGCGGGACTCCTCGCGGTGCAGGGCGGCCACGGACATCACCTTGGCAAGCTCCAGCAGGAAGCCCAGCTCCACGGCCTCCAGCAGGTCCAGGTTGAAGCGCTTGCCCTGGTCCTGGATGGAGATGTTCGCGTAGCGCTCCTCCAGGGCGGCGATGTCGTCGAGCGCCTTCTGGATGGTCTCCGCGGTGCGGAACACCTGCATGTTCAGGTCCATGGTGTCCTGCAGGTCCTTGCGGATCGCGGCCACCTTCTCGTTGCCGTGCGGGCTGCGGGCGTTGTCCAGCAGCGCCTCGGTGCGCGCGGTGGCGTCGTCCGGGACGGGCAGGAACTCCGCGGTCTGCGCGTACTCCGCGGCGTACACGCCGGAGCGCTTGCCGAACACGTTGATGTCCAGCAGGGAGTTGGTGCCCAGACGGTTGGAGCCGTGCACGGACACACAGGCCACCTCACCGGCGGCGTACAGCCCGGGGATGGTGGTCTCGGAGTCCTGGAACACCTCGCCCTTGATGTCGGTGGGGATGCCACCCATGCAGTAGTGCGCCGTGGGGAACACGGGCACGGGCTCGGTGTAGGGCTCCACACCCAGGTAGGTGCGGGCGAACTCCGTGATGTCCGGGAGCTTGGCGTCGATGTGCGCGGGCTCCAGGTGGGTGAGGTCCAGCAGGACGTAGTCCTTGTTGGGCCCGCAGCCGCGGCCCTCGCGGACCTCGTTGGCCATGGACCGGGCCACGATGTCTCGGGGGGCCAGGTCCTTGATGGTGGGGGCGTAGCGCTCCATGAAGCGCTCACCCTCCGAGTTGCGCAGGATGCCGCCCTCACCGCGGGCCGCCTCCGAGACGAGGATGCCCAGACCGGCCAGGCCTGTCGGGTGGAACTGCACGAACTCCATGTCCTCCAGGGGCAGGCCGTTGCGGAACGCGATGGCCATGCCGTCACCGGTGAGGGTGTGGGCGTTGGAGGTGGTCTTGAAGACCTTGCCCGCGCCGCCGGAGGCGAAGACCACGGACTTGGCCTGGAACACGTGCAGCTCGCCCGTGGCCAGCTCGTAGGAGACCACGCCCGCGGGACGCCGTCCCTCGGGGGTGTCCACCATGATCAGGTCCAGGACGTAGTACTCGTTGAAGAACTCCACGTTGTGCTTGATGCACGTCTGGTAGAGGGTCTGCAGGATCATGTGGCCGGTGCGGTCGGCGGCGTAGCACGCGCGGCGCACGGGGTTCTTGCCGTGGTCGCGGGTGTGCCCGCCGAAGCGTCGCTGGTCGATCTTGCCCTCGGGGGTGCGGTTGAACGGCAGCCCCATGTGCTCCAGGTCCAGGACCGCGTCGATGGCCTCCTTGGCCATCACCTCGGCGGCGTCCTGGTCCACCAGGTAGTCACCGCCCTTGACGGTGTCGAACGTGTGCCACTCCCAGTTGTCTTCCTCGACGTTGGCGAGGGCGGCGCACATGCCGCCCTGGGCGGCACCCGTGTGGGACCGGGTGGGGTAGAGCTTGGTCAGTACGGCAGTGCGCGCGCGCTGACCGGACTCAATGGCGGCACGCATGCCGGCGCCACCGGCGCCGACGATTACCACATCGTACTTGTGAACCTGCATACCAGATGTTCTTTCTACGTGGGTGAGTGAGAGGAGTTCGGGTCCCCGTCGCGGACCGGAGAAGACGACGAACGGTGGGGCCCGCGGGCCCCACCGTCCACCGGGTCATCGCGCGGAGCAGAAGGACGCCAGCAGGGAGGGGTCGGCGCCCGCGGGGCAGGGCTCGAAGGTGAAGATCACCATGGTGCCCAGGAGGATGACGAACGCCGAGGCCACGCAGAGCAGGACCTTGAGCCAGAAGCGCGTGGTGCTGCGCCCGGCGTAGTCGTCGATGATGGTGCGGATGCCGTTGGTGCCGTGGAGCATGGCCAGCCACAGCATGACCAGGTCCCAGACCTGCCAGAACGGGTTGGCCCACTTGCCACCCACGAAGCCGAAGTCCACGGCGTGGACGCCGTCTCCCACCATGAGGTTGACGAAGAGGTGGCCGAAGACCAGCACGATGAGCACGATGCCGGACATGCGCATGAACAGCCACGCGAACATCTCGAAGCTGCTGCGGGAGGAGCCGGCGCGGTTGTACTTGACGCCGTCCACCTCGAGGTCGCGGCTGCGGGGAACTTGGATCTTGGTCTTGAGAGGAGTGCTCACGGTATCAACCCCCGAAAACGACTGACAGGTGACGGATGAGGAACGGGATCATGACGATGACCCAGAGGCCGAGGACGCCCCAGAGAAGGCTCTTCTGGTGCTTGGTCCCGCCCTTCCAGAAGTCGATCAGGATGATGCGCAGGCCGTTGAAGGCGTGGTAGACGATGGCGGCCACCAGGCCGGCCTCGCCCATGCCCATGATGGGGTTCTTGTAGGTGGCAATCACTGCGTTGTAGGCCTCGGGGGATACACGCACGAGAGCCGTGTCGAGGACGTGGACCAGCAAGAAGAAGAAGATGGCCACGCCGGTGATGCGGTGGGCGACCCACGACCACATGCCGTACTGGCCGCGGTAAAGGGTGCCCCTGGATGAGTTCGCCACGGAATGTCCTCCCTGTGTCGCTCGTCGTCGTGCGCACTGGTGATCGGTGAACAGTGGTGGCGTTCTCGCGCCGGTGCACGGCGATGGCGGAGCCCTGGCTGGCTCTGTCATGGATGATGCGTTACTTCCCGCTCAAGATACCAGCCTCCAGGGAGTCTGCTGACAACGTGTCGCCAACCGTGACCGCGCCGCGGCGCCCCGGAATTCGACGGCTCCCGGGGACGTCACAGGCGGGGGATCCGCGGGTCCGCGCGGGGCGGCCCGTACACTGTCGGTCGTGACTTCGCCATTGCAACGATTCCATCCGTTCATCCCGGCGGGCGGCGTGGGCTCACGGCTGTGGCCCCTCTCCCGCGCGGACGCGCCCAAGTTCCTGCTGGACCTCACCGGTTCCGGCTCCTCTCTGCTGCGCGCCACCTACGACCGGCTGGCCGGGCTGACCGACGGCCCCATCATGGTGGTCACCGGGCGCACGCACGCCGGGGCGGTGCAGGAGCAGCTGCCGGAGCTCACGGCCGCGGACCTGGTGCTGGAGCCGTCCCCGAAGGACTCGGCGGCGGCCATCGGACTGGCGTGCACTCTGATTGCCCGCCGGGACCCGGAGGCGATCATCGGCTCGTTCGCCGCCGACCACGTGGTGGAGCCCGCGGCGGCGTTCCAGGAGGTGGTGCGCGAGGCGGTGCAGGCTGCGGACACCGGGCGGATCGTGACCATCGGGATCACACCGTCGTCCCCTGCCACGGGTTTCGGCTACATCAAGGCGGGGGAGCCGCTGGGGCTGCCGGAGGCGCCGCACGCGCTCGCGGTGGAGCAGTTCGTGGAGAAGCCGGATGAGGCCACCGCCCGCGAGTACGTGGCCAGCGGGCGCTACACCTGGAACGCCGGAATGTTCGTGGCCCCGGTGGGGCTCATGCTCGAGTACCTGCGCGCGAGCGAGCCCGAGCTGGCCCGGGGCCTGGACCGGATCGCGGACGCGTGGGACACCCCGGAGCGTGACGCCGTGGTGGACGAGGTCTGGCCCACGCTGACCAAGACCGCCATCGACTACGCCGTGGCCGAGCCCGCCGCCGCGGCCGGTGCCGTGGCCATGGTCCCCGGGGACTTCACGTGGGAGGACGTGGGGGACTTCGCCGCGATCAACCGGTTGAACAAGGTGGACCCGGACACGGACTCGCAGGTCTCCATCCTGGGGCAGAACAACAGGGTGCTCGCGGACGAGTCCTCCGGCATCGTGGTCTCGGACACCGGGCGGCTGATCGCGCTGATCGGCGTGGCGGACATCGTGGTGGTGGACACCCCCGACGCCCTGCTGGTCACCACCGCCGAGCACGCCCAGCGCGTGAAGAACGCCGTGGACTCCCTCAAGCGCAGCGGGGACACGGACGTCCTCTGAGTCCTCTCCGGGGCCGCGTGCGGCGTCGTGCGGGCCGGGCGGCGGTACTCTGACTCCCATGTTGGATCTGCCGCTGCCCTCCTCCGACGACGTGGGCCAGCCCCCGGCCGTGGGGCCCCTGCTCGCCCAGTACCTCCCGGACCTCGTCCGGTTCCGCCGTGACGTGCACCGCCACCCCGAGCTGTCCTACGAGGAGTACCGCACCACGGAGCGGATCGTGAACGCGCTGGAGTCCGCGGGGCTCCGGCCCGTGCGCTTCGAGCGCACCGGCTGCTACGTGGACGTGGGGCGCGGCCCGGTCATGGTGGGGCTGCGCGCGGACATCGACGCGCTGCCCATCCTGGAGGACACGGGTCTGGAGTACGCCTCCATCAACGAGGGCGTGATGCACGCGTGCGGCCACGACATCCACACCACGGTGATGCTGGGTGTGGCCCGGGTGCTCGCGGACCTCCACCGCTCCTCGCCGTTCGCGGGCACGGTGCGCATCGTGTTCCAGCCCGCCGAGGAGAAGCTGCCCGGCGGCGCCCTCAGCATCATCAGGCAGAACGTGCTGGACGGGGTGCCACGGATGTTCGCCCTGCACTGCGAGCCCAAGGTGGACGTGGGCCAGGTGGGCACCCGGATCGGGGCCATCACCTCCGCCTCGGACACCATCCGCATCGAGCTCTCCGGCCGCGGGGGGCACACCTCGCGGCCGCACCTGACCGAGGACCTCGTCTACGCGATGAGCCAGATCGCGATCGACGTCCCGGCCGTGCTCTCCCGCCGGGTGGACGCACGCTCGGGCGTGGCCGTGGTGTGGGGGCAGATCCACGCGGGGATGGCCCCCAACGCGATTCCCATGTCCGGGTTCATGGCCGGGACCATGCGCTGCCTGGACGCGGACGCGTGGTACCGGGCCGGCGAGATGCTGGACGAGGTGGTGGGTCAGGTGGCCGCACCCTACGGCGTGAACGTGGACCTCGAGCACATCCGCGGCGTGCCACCGGTGGTCAACGGCGAGACGGAGACCACCCTGCTGGAGATCGCCGCCCGTGCGGAGCTGGGCGAGGACAGCATCCTGCTCGTGGAGCAGTCCATGGGCGGCGAGGACTTCGCGTGGTTCCTCCAGCAGGTGCCCGGTGCCATGATGCGTCTGGGCACGCGGGCCCCCGGCGGGCGCACCTACGACCTGCACCAGTCGGACTACGCCCCCCAGGAGGAGGCGATCCGGTGCGGGGTCCAGGTCATGGCCTCCACGGCCCTGCGCGCCGTGCGCCTGCGGGTCCGGGAGCTCGCCGACGCCTCCCGCGACACAGGGGATGCGACCGACTGACGCGCCGCGCGGCGGCCGCCCGGCCGGGGCGCCGGTCGCGCGTCCCCGCGTGCCGTTGCCGGCCGCCCGAGCCCCGCTGCACGGGCCCCGCTGCCCCCGTCCCACCGACCGGAGGACCCCATGACCACTCGACGCCTCCTCCGCCCCGGCGCCCTTGCGCTGGCCGGGATCACCGGTCTCGCGCTCGCCGGGTGCGGCGTCGCCCCGGGCGGCTCCGGGGAGAGCAGCAGCCAGGCCCCGGACTTCAAGGGCTGCATCGTCTCCGACGCCGGCGGCTTCCAGGACCGCTCGTTCAACCAGGGCGCCCACGACGGGCTCGAGGCGGCCGAGGAGCACGAGGGCATCGAGGTCGAACAGGCCGAGTCCCAGTCCGAGACCGATTTCGAGCCGAATCTCGCGTCCATGGTGCAGCGGGGATGCACCCTGACCGTCTCCGTGGGCTCCCTCCTCGCGGACGCCACCGGGAAGGCGGCCGCCGCCGATCCGGACAGGCACTTCGCGATCGTGGACGACGGCTCCATCACCGCAGACAACGTCAAGCCGATCGTCTACAACACGGCCGAGGCCGCGTTCCTCGCCGGGTACCTCGCGGCGGGGACGTCGAAGACCGGGAGGGTGGGCACCTACGGCGGCATGGACATTCCTGCCGTGACCGTGTTCATGGACGGCTTCGCGGACGGCGTGGAGCACTACAACCAGAAGAAGAGGAAGGACGTGAAGGTTCTCGGCTGGAACAAGGGCTCCCGGAAGGGCACGTTCCTCAACTCCTTCCAGGACTCGTCCAGGGCCAGGACCGTCACCCGGAGCCTGGTCGACGACGGCGCGGACGTGGTGCTTCCGGTGGCCGGAGAGGCCGCGCAGGGCACCGCGGACGCGGTCACCGAGGCCAACAAGGACGGCGGGGACGATCCCGTGCGGCTGATCTGGCCGGACACGGACGGCTACGACACCCTGGACTCCGGCAGGCAGTACCTGCTCACCTCCGTGCTCAAGGACGTGGCCCGGTCCGTGGAGGACGTGGTCACCCAGGCCGCGGGCGGCTCGTTCGACAACACGAAGTACGTGGGGACCCTCCAGAACGGGGGTGTAGGCCTGGCCCCGTACCACGACCAGCAGGACGAGGTGGGGGAGGACCTGGACAGGCAGGTCCAGCAGCTGAAGCAGGACATCGTCGACGGCAGGGTCACGGTGCAGTCCCGCAGCGCGCCCAAACCCTGACCGAGCGGCGTCGGGGCAGCCCTGCGGCACGGAGCCCCGCACTGCCCCGGCCACCGCGCCCTCCTGACCACCGCCCCCAGCCACCGCACTCCCGGTCCCCGCGCACGGCGCCACCGGCCCGGCGCGCGGCGTGCCGCCCCCAGCCACGAGACAGCCCGAGAAACGGAGCACCGACCATGACCAGCACGCAGAACCCCGTGGACGAGAGCACGTGGCGATCGCTGCAGCGCGCGGCCACCGAGGCCCTCGCCCACTCCTACTCTCCCTACTCGCACTTTCCCGTGGGCGCGGCGGCCCTCGTGGACGACGGCCGCGTGGTCACGGGGGCGAACATCGAGAACGCCTCCTACGGCGTGACCCTGTGTGCCGAGTGCTCCCTGGTGAGCGCCCTGTTCATGTCCGGTGGGGGGCAGCTCACCGCGTTCGTGTGCGTGGACGCCCACGGTGAGGTGCTCATGCCGTGCGGGCGCTGTCGTCAGCTGCTCTACGAGCACCGCGCCCCGGGCATGGAGCTGCTCACGGTGAGCGGCGTGCGCAGCATGGACCAGGTGCTCCCGGACGCCTTCGGGCCGCAGAACCTCTGAGCCCTGGGCGGCCCCGGGACCCGGGGCCGCGGGGAGGGCTGGGGGTGCCCCGCCTATACTGGCCACGACACCGAGCCCGGCACCCGAAGGGAAACACTCACGTGGGTCTGAGAGATCTGTTCCGCAGCAACAAGCACGACACCCCGACGCCCCGGCCCTCGGCCGGTCCCGCTCCCTCGGCCTCCGCATCCGCGCCCGCCCAGGGCACGCCGGGGGAGAACGGCCCCGTGAGCGGCACGTCGGAGACGACCCCGCCGGAGGGCGCTCGCCGCCGTCCGGAGCAGGACGCCACCCCGCTGCCCGAGACCGGCGCGCTGCGCAACCTCGTGGAGCTTCTGCTCTCGCGCGGTGCGGACCGCGCCCGGCTCACGCTGGTGCAGTCCGGGAACATCATGACCCACCAGACCCGCCAGTCGGTCGGCCAGGCCCAGGACGAGGTGGAGAACGGCACGGTGGACCAGGGCTCGCCCCTGTTCGACGACGTCGCGGACCTCTACACCCAGGCCATGAGCACGCCCGTGGGGCCGTGGCGGCAGCTGGACCTGTCGGTGTCCCCCGCGCAGGAGGGCCGCCGCGAGGTCACCGTGACGTACGACTTCCCGAACGGGGAGACCCGCACCGAGCACTACGCCCAGGGCGGCGCCCCCACCGGGAACGGCCTCCGGGCGGCGCAGGGTGACGCCAGGCCCGACGCCGAGCAGCACCGCGGCGAGCAGCTCGCCGACGCGCAGCCCGCCGACTCCCAGCACGCGACCGAGCAGTCTGAGGAGCACCGCGCGAGCACCGCGGGCGTGGCCGCTGGCACTGCGGCCGCGGGCACCGCCCCAGCCGCCCGCGAGGCCGGGACCGCCGGGGGACAGGGCCTGGACGAGGGGCACGGCACGTCCGGCGCCCCGGAGAACCGCGCCCCCGCAGGGACCGCCCCGGCCACCGAGCGTCCGGAGACGGACGAGGCCGTGGCCGGTACGACGCAGCCCCTGGACGCGGCACCCGTGGACGCCGCGCCCACCACCGGAGCGGCGCCGACGTCCGACGACGCACCCCGCGGTGCGGACGATGACGCCGTGCGCCTCGCGGACGAGCAGCCCGCCCGTCCTGCCCAGGACGGTGAGGTGGTGGCCGGCACCGGCGCCGCAGCCCCGGTCGTGGTGGAGGCGGCCCCCGCGACCCCGACGCGCGAGTCTGCTGACAACGGCCAGCCCGTCATGGAGCCCGCACCCGCCGAGCCCGCCGTCGCGGATCCCGCCGTCCCCGTGGACACCGACGCCCATGACGCCCAGGCGCTCACGGGCGCCACCCCGGAGGACTCCGCCGCGCACTCCCACGGGACCCAGGACCTGCCCGCCCACGTGGACGAGTCCGACTTCGGCACCGAGACCGTGGACCCCCTGGTTCCCTCCGGGACCGCCGGCGCGGCAAGGGACGTCGAGGACGACCCTGCGAGCGCCCCGCAGCTGGCCACGGCCACGGACGTCTCGCCGTCCTACCGCGCTCCGCAGACCCAGCAGGAGCTGGACCAGGACGCCCTCGCCCCGGGAAACCTGGTCCTGACCACCGGTGACGTCCTCGCCCGGCTCGCGGAGGCGCAGCGCCACCTCTTCGGCCCGGAGGGCACCGCGCGGGACGTCTCCACCGTGCTGATCCGCGTTCGCGCCCTGGGCACCTACTACGACGCCCTGACGCACGTGCGCCTCAACGGCTTCTGGGACCAGCGCCCCACGTTCGACCTGGTCCCCGAGGAGCAGCTGCGCGTCCAGGAGCTCAAGGACGACTCGTACCTGGAGGGCTCCGGCGCCCCGCTGGCCATGATGTTCCGCTTCCGCCCGGGTGTTCCCCCGGAGGTCTCCTTCGACTACTCGGACGAGGAGGCGTTCGTGCGCTACGAGCAGCGCCTGCCGGGTCAGAACTACCTGGAGGAGCTGCGGATGTACCCGCGCACCGGTTCCAACATCCCGCAGCACGTCAACGACGCCCTGCAGGACTGGAACTACTGAGCCGTGGCCGCACGAACGCGCGCCGAGGGCCCCGTCCGCACCGCGGACGGGGCCCTCGGGCCACACGGACTCATCTGCCTCCACGACCACCTGGACGGAGGCCTGCGACCGGCCACCGTGGTGGAGCTCGCCGGGCGGATCGGCCACGAGCTGCCCACCACGGATCCCGAGGCGCTGGGCCGCTGGTTCCGTGACAGCGCGGACTCGGGCAGCCTGCCGCGCTACCTCGAGACCTTCGAGCACACCGTGGCGGTCACCCGCACCGCGGACGCGCTGCACCGGGTAGCTCGCGAGTACGTCGAGGACTGCGCCGCGGAGGGGATCGTCCACGCCGAGGTCCGCTGGGCACCCGAGCAGCACGTCGGTCCGCAGCTGGACCTGGACGACGCCGTCGAGGCCGTGCGCCGCGGGCTCGCCGAGGGCGTTGCCGGTGTCAAGGCGGCCGGTGGTCACATCTCCGTGGTGCAGATCCTGTGCGCCATGCGCCACCTGGACCGCTCCGAGGAGATCGCGGAGCTCGTGGTGCGCCACGCGCGCCCTGCCGCCGCGGCGTCGTCCGGGGATGCGCGGGGTGGGCCGGACCCCGCCCCCACCACGACGCCGCCCGGCACCGTTCCCGGGGAGCCGGAGCCCGGCGCGGTGGTCGCGTTCGACCTGGCGGGGCCCGAGGACGGGTTCCCCGCCTCCGACCACGCCCCGGCGCTCGCGCTGCTCGCGGCCCACCGGGTGCCCGTGACCCTGCACGCCGGGGAGGCCGCCGGGACGGAATCCATTGCGGACGCCCTCGACAGCGGGCGCGCCCTGCGGCTGGGCCACGGTGCCCGGCTGCTGGACGAGGACCCGGAGGCGAGCACCCCGCTGAGCCGCTGGGTCCGGGACCGCCGGATCGCCCTGGAGCTGTGCCCGTGCTCGAACCTGCAGACCGGGGCGAGCGCGGCGTGGGGCACCACGGTGGCCGCCCACCCCGTGACCCGGATGCTGCGCGCCGGCTTCACGGTGACCGTGTCCCCCGACAACCGACTGATGAGCGGGACGTCCGTGAGCCACGAGCTGCGGCTCCTGCGCCAGGAAGCCGGGTGGAGCGCCGCGGACGTGGTGCGCGTGCAGCGCAACGCGGCCCGCGCGGCCTTCGTGCCGATCGCCTACCAGCAGTGGCTCGAACGGCTCGTCACGGGGGAGGACGCGTGAGCGGCGGGCAGCGGAGCCACCCGGCGGGCGCCGCCGGCAGCGGGCACCCCGGCACGGACGCGGGGCGGCAGTTCGAGCGGCTGCTCGCGGTGATGGACCGGCTGCGCTCCCCGGGCGGGTGCCCGTGGGACGGCGAGCAGACCCACGAGTCCCTGCTGCGCTACCTCGTAGAGGAGGCGTACGAGGTCGTGGAGGCCGTCGAGGCGCCGAGCCCCCCCGCGACAGCGCCGTGACGACCTCGTGGAGGAGCTCGGGGACGTGCTCCTGCAGGTGGTCTTCCACGCCCGGATCGGCGAGGAGCACGAGGGCGAGCAGCGCTTCGACGTCTCGGACGTGATCGCCTCGGTCACCGACAAGCTGGTGCGCCGCCACCCGCACGTCTTCCCGGACCGCTCGGGCGCATGCGCCGGGGAGGCCCCGGCCGGCGAGGTGGAAGCGGCGGGCGACGCCGCGGCGTCGCCCGGGGAGGAGACGGCCACCGAGGCCGAGCTGGCCGCTCGCTGGGACGCGGTCAAGCGGGTGGAGAAGCCGCACCGCACGAGGATCTTCGACGGCATCCCGCCCGCGCTGCCCGCGCTCGCGTACGGCGAGAAGGCACTGTCCAAGGCACGCCGCCACGGGGTTGCCGGTGTGGAGCCGGCCACCTCCCAGCCCACGGCGCAGCGGCGGGAGGCGGAGGAGCGCGAGCTGGGGGAGGAGCTGCTGGCACGGCTGGAGACCGCCTCCGCCCGCGGTCTGGACGCGGAGCGCGCCCTGCGCACCGCCGTGCGGGAGTTCGTGCGCCGCCACGACGGCCCCGTGCCCGACTGACCCGCGCCGCGGGCGCGCTCGCGGCCACGCGGGGGTGCTCGGTAAACTGAGGACCAGGGATGCAACGTCCCGCAGGTCGACGACCGACAAGGAGATTTTCATGGCAATGATCATTGCGCTGCAAGCCCGCCAGATCCTGGACTCCCGGGGCAACCCCACGGTGGAGGTCGAGGCCCTGCTGGAGGATGGCAGCTTCGGCCGCGCCGCGGTGCCCTCGGGTGCCTCGACCGGCGAGCACGAGGCCGTGGAGCGTCGCGACGGGGACAAGAAGGTCTACCTGGGCAAGGGTGTGCTGGACGCCGTCCACGCCGTGGACGAGGAGATCGAGCAGGCCGTGGTGGGTCTGGACGCCTCGGACCAGCGTGCCGTGGACCAGGCCATGCTCGAGCTGGACGGCACCGAGAACAAGGGCAAGCTGGGCGCGAACGCCATCCTGGGCGCGTCCATGGCCATCGCCCGCGCCGCCGCCAGCTCCGCGGACCTGCCCCTGTACAAGTACCTGGGAGGCCCCAACGCCCACGTGCTGCCGGTGCCCATGATGAACATCCTCAACGGCGGCTCCCACGCGGACTCGAACGTGGACATCCAGGAGTTCATGATCGCGCCCATCGGCGCCCCCACGTTCTCCGAGGCCCTGCGCTGGGGCGTGGAGGTCTACCACAGCCTCAAGTCCGTGCTGAAGGACCGCGGTCTGGCCACGGGCCTGGGCGACGAGGGCGGGTTCGCCCCGAACCTCGAGTCCAACGCCGCCGCCCTGGACCTCATCATCGACGCCATCGAGAAGGCTGGCTACACCCCGGGCCGGGACATCGCCCTGGCACTGGACGTGGCCTCCTCCGAGTTCTTCGAGAACGGCTCCTACTCCTTCGAGGGCCAGCACCGCTCCGCGCAGGAGATGTCCGAGTACTACCAGCAGCTCGTGGCGAACTACCCGCTGGTCTCCATCGAGGACCCCCTGGACGAGAACGACTGGCAGGGCTGGGCCACGCTCACCGAGCACATCGGCGACCGCGTCCAGCTCGTGGGCGACGACCTCTTCGTCACCAACCCCGAGCGGCTGTCCCGCGGCATCCAGGAGAAGGTGGCCAACGCGCTGCTGGTCAAGGTCAACCAGATCGGCTCCCTCACGGAGACCTTCGACGCCGTGGAGCTCGCCCAGCGCAACGGCTACCGCTGCATGATCTCCCACCGTTCCGGTGAGACCGAGGACACCACCATCGCGGACATCGCGGTGGCCGTGAACGCGGGTCAGATCAAGACCGGTGCTCCCGCCCGCTCGGAGCGCGTGGCCAAGTACAACCAGTTGCTGCGCATCGAGGAGGAGCTCGGGGACGCCGCGACCTACGCCGGCGCCTCCGCCTTCCCGCGCTTCACCGCCAAGTAGGGCGCGCCGCCGGTGCCCTCCGGGGTGCCGCGCCGCAGCGCACGACGCCGTCCGCTCCCGTTCCGGGGCCGGGCGGCGTCGTGCTACGGGTAGACTGTGCGAGCACGATCCGCCCCACCCAGCCCACCCGGGAGGTACGCATGGCCGGTCCCCGCCCCCGGATCCCGCGGCGCCCCGCGCGCCCCGCGCGGCAGAGCCCCGAGGAGACCACCACCCGGGCCGCGAACCCCGGGCCCGGCACCGCCCCCGGCTCCCGCGGTGGATCCTCCACGCTGGCGGCGCCCACCCCGGCGCACTCCTTCAACGGGCGGCTCGTGGCACTGGTGGTGGTGGCCACGCTCATCGTGTTCCTGGCCGCGCCCACCGCCAAGATCTTCGTGGACCAGCGCACCCAGATCTCCGAGCTGCGCGCGAGCATCGACCGCGAGCAGCAGCAGCAGGAGCAGCTCAAGCGCGAGGAGCAGCTCTGGGGGGACGACTCCTACGTGGAGCAGCAGGCCCGCGAGCGGATGTCCTACGTCAAGCCGGGGGAGAACCCCTACGTGGTGCTGGGTGCGCACACCGAGCACCAGCAGGCCGTGCAGTCCTCGGCGGACCAGGTGGAGGCCGGCAAGCCCGCGTGGGCTGACGGGCTGTGGCAGTCCGTGGTGGACTCCGCCTACCCGCAGGACGACATCACCCTGGAACCGGACACCCGAGAAAGCAGCGACAAGTGAGCCCAGCCGCCCCGCACGATCCCTCCGTCACCCCGCAGGACCTCACGGTGGTGGGCCACCAGCTGGGGCGCCCGGCGCGGGACGTGGTGGAGATCGCCGCGCGGTGCACGTGCGGCAACCCCCTGGTGGTGGCCACCGCCCCTCGGCTGAGCGGCGGCACGCCCTTCCCCACGGTCTTCTACCTCACGCACCCGGTGGTCACCGCCGCGGTCTCGCGGCTGGAGGCGGAGGGTGCCATGTACGGGATGACGGAGCGCGTGGCGCAGGACCCTGAACTGGCCGGTCGCTACACCGCCGCCCACGAGGACTACCTGGCTCAGCGGCGTCGGATCGGGGAGCTCGCCGGGACCGGGGACGTGCCCGAGATCGCAGGGATCTCCGCCGGGGGGATGCCCACCCGTGTGAAGTGCCTGCACGTGCTCGTGGGCCACGCCCTGGCCGCGGGCCCGGGTGTGAATCCCCTGGGGGACGAGACTCTGGAGCTGATCTCCCACACCTGGACCCCGGACGCGTGCGCGTGCGACCCTGCATGGCGCGCCGAGGACTGAGACCCGGGCCCGTTCCGCCACGTCCGTCCCTGCAACCCCGATCCTGAGAACCGAGGACCCCTCCTGCCATGCGCGTAGCTGCCATCGACTGCGGTACCAACTCCATCCGTCTGCTCATCGCGGACGCCGTGACGGACGACGGCGGACGAACCGTGCTGCGGGACGTGGTGCGCGAGATGCGCATCGTGCGCCTGGGCCAGGGGGTGGACGCCACGGGCTGGCTGTCCGAGGCCGCGCTGGAGCGCACGTTCGCCGCGGTGGACGAGTACGCGGCGCTGATCGAGCGCCACGGGGCGGACCGCGTGCGCTTCGTGGCCACCTCCGCCACCCGCGACGCCGGCAACCGTGACGTGTTCGTGGCGGGCATCCGCTCCCGCCTGGGCGTGGTCCCCGAGGTGGTCAGCGGCGAGGAGGAGGCAGCCCTGTCCTTCCGTGGCGCACTGAACGCGGCCACGGGTCTGGACCCCGCGGACCGCGTGCTCGTGGTGGACCTGGGGGGCGGCTCCACGGAGTGCGTGCTCGGCACCCCGGAGCAGGTGATCGCGGCCAGGAGCGTGGACGTGGGGTGCGTGCGCCTGACCGAGCGCCACCTGGGATCCAACCCGCCCACCGCGGAGCAGCAGGAGCGGGTGCTGCGCGACGTGGACGACGCCCTGGACGTGGTGGCCCGCACCGTGCCCCTGGCCGAGGTCACCCGGCTCGTGGGCGTGGCCGGCACCGTCACCACGGTCACCGCCATGGCACTGGGGCTGGACGGCTACGACCCCGAGCGCATCGACGGCACCGTGCTGGACGTGGCGGACGTGGTGCGGGCCTGCCGTGAGCTGACCGGGATGACCCGTGAGGAGCGCGCCGGGCTGGGGTTTATGCACGAGGGTCGCGTGGACGTCATCGGCGCCGGGGCGCTGGTGTGGCGCCGGGTGGTGGAGCGCGTGGCGGCGGCCACCGACGGCCGTGTGAGCACGGTGACGGCGAGCGAGCACGACATCCTGGACGGCATCGGCCTGTCCCTGGTGTCCTAGCCACCGCCGGCCCGTGGACGCGGGCCGGGACATCACCCCCACGAGGACGCGCGGTCGGTCGGACCTGGCACGCGCGGGGAAGCAGAGGGACCATGACGGGACGCAGGCGCGCGCGCACCCTGGCGGCGGGTGTGGCCGCGGCGCTGCTGCTCGCGGGGACTGCCGCGGCGCCGGCGCTCGCGCAGGATCCCGTGGTTCCCGCTCCCGCGCCGTCGGTCCCCGTGGAGACCCCCGTGGACCCGCCCACTCAGGACGGCAAGGACTCCGTGGCCGCCACGGACATCCAGCAGCGCGAGTACTGGCTGGACGACTACGGCGTGCGGGACGCCTGGAGGACCGCCACGGGCAAGGGTGTGAAGATCGCCGTGATCGACACCGGCGTGGACGGCACCCACCAGGACCTGCAGGGCGCGCTGGGCGAGGGCACGGACGTCTCCGGCGTGGGCCGGGCGGACGGGCAGGAGGGCCTGGGCCCGGAGCCCGAGCACGGCACCCTGGTGGCCTCCCTCGCCGCGGGCAGGGGCCACGGTGCCGCGAACGACGGCGCCCCGGGCCACCGGGAGGGCATCCTGGGTGTCGCACCGGACGCCCAGGTCCTGCCGGTCTCCCTCGGACTCGGGGCGCAGCAGCCGGGTGAGAAGAGCGTGGACGAGCAGATTCCCGCGGCGGTGCGCTGGGCGGTGGACCACGGCGCGGACGTGATCAACATGTCCGTGGGCTCGGACTCCACGGCCTGGCCGCAGTCCTGGGACTCGGCCTTCGCGTACGCGGAGGAGAAGAACGTGCTCGTGGTGGCCGCGGCCGGCAACCGTGGCTCCGGGCTGAACCAGGTGGGGGCGCCCGCCACGATCCCCGGGGTGCTCTCGGTTGGCGGGGTGGACCGCAGCGGCACGGCGAGCTGGGACTCGTCCTCGCAGGGCATCTCGATCGCCGTGGCCGGGCCCAGCGAGGACATGGTGGGTGCCATGCCCGGCAACGGGTACGCCGAGTGGTCCGGCACCTCCGCCACGGCACCCCTGGTCGCGGGGACGGCCGCGCTGATCAAGCAGAAGTACCCGGACCTCACCGCGGGCCAGGTGGCCGAGCGCATCGTGCGGACCGCCCACGACGCGGGGGACAAGGGCAAGGACCCGCTCTACGGCTACGGGATCCTGGACGTGGAAGCGGCGCTCACCCGGCAGGTAAAGACCACGGACGAGAACCCCCTGGGCAGCATCCGGCACTGGATCGCCCAGAACCGTCCGCAGAGCGCCTCCCCCTCAGCGAGCCCGAGCTCGGGCACCGCCGCGGGGGACACCCGCCAGGTCACGGAGGAGGCCACCCCGCCCGTGGCCCAGCCGCCGCTGAACGAGACCGGCGCGCTGCCCGTGGTGGTCCTGGCATCCTTCGGGGTGGTGGTCGCGGCACTCACCGTGGCCGCGGTGCTGCACATCCGGAGGCTCGCCCGCTGATGTGACGCCCGGCCCGGTCACCACCGGACATTCCGTCACCAAAGGGACCATGCCGCGGGTAAACTTCCGGACATGGCATTCAATCAACTTGCTAAGGACCGTCCGCGCCTTCTCATCGTGGGTGGCGGCTACGCCGGTTTCACCCTCGCCCAGAAGCTGCAGACCCGCATCAAGGAGTCCGGCGGCGTGGTCACGGTGGTGGACCCCAACCCGTACATGACCTACCTCCCGTTCCTGCCGGAGGTCTCCGCGGGCAACATCGAGGCCCGCTACGCCGTCATCCCGCACCGCCAGCACCTGCGGGACTGCGAGCTGGTGAACGGCCGGGTGGAGCACATCGACCACGCCAACCGGAAGGTCACCGTCAAGGGCATCGACGACGGCCCCGAGTTCGAGCTCGCGTACGACGAGATCGTGGTCACCGGTGGTTCCACCACCCGCACCTTCCCCATCCCGGGGCTCGCGGAGAAGGCCATCGGCATGAAGACCATCGAAGAGGCCGTGTCGGTCCGCAACTGGGTCCTGGAGCGCATCGAGACCGCCTCCCTCACGGACGACGAGGAGCTCAAGCGCCAGGCGCTGACCTTCATCGTGGTGGGCGGCGGCTACGCCGGCTCCGAGACCATCGCGGAGCTCGAGGACATGGCCCGCTCCGCCGTGGAGCGCAACGACCGCCTGCGCGTCTCGGACCTGCGCTTCGTGCTCGTGGAGGCCATGGGCCGGATCATGCCCGAGGTCTCCAAGGACCGTGCCGAGAAGGTCGTGGCCGAGATGCGCGCCCGCGGCATCGAGGTGCTGCTCAACACCTCCATCTCCGAGGTCGACGGCGACGTCGTGAAGCTCATCAACATGGGCGACAAGTCCCCCGCGGGCGAGATGGCCACCGACACCCTCATCTGGTGCGCCGGTGTCCAGGCCGCGGGCTTCGCGAAGAACAGCGACCTCCCGGTGGACGAGCGCGGTCGTGTGCGCGTGGGTGCGGACCTGCGCGTCACGGGCGACGACGGGCCCCTCGAGGGCGCCTGGGCCGCCGGTGACATCGCCGCCGTCCCGGACCTCACGGGTGCCGGTCCCGGTGGCTTCTGCGTCCCCAACGCCCAGCACGCGGTGCGCCAGGCCGCCACCATGGCCAAGAACATCATGGCCGCCCACCAGGGCGCGCCCCTGGAGGACTACTACCACGAGGGCCTCGGCTCCGTGGCGGGCCTGGGCCTCTACAAGGGTGCGGCCACCATCCGCGGCGTGGACCTGGGCGGGCTGCCCGCCTGGGCCATGCACCGGCTCTACCACGGCTACGCGATCCCCACGGTGGAGCGGAAGGTGCGCGTGTTCACGGAGTGGGGCATCAACATGCTCTTCGGCCGGGACACCACTCCGCTGCGCCACCTGCACGACCCGCGTCTCGCGTTCCGCAAGGCCGCGGGGGAGAACGTGCCGGCGGCCCGCGCCCGCCTGTGACGCACTCCTGACCTGACACGCCCACGGTGGGGCCGCGCGACGTCGCGGCCCCACCGTGGGCGTGTGGGCCCCCATAGCCCAATCGGCAGAGGCAGCGGACTTAAAATCCGCTCAGTGTGGGTTCGAGTCCCACTGGGGGCACCATCCCGGGCGTCGCACCCCCGGCACGCGCACCGAGCCCCTGACTGGCAGGTGGCCGGGAGTCCGTTCGCTCTGCAGGAACCAGCCCGCCGCCGCGGGGTGCCACTGCTAGCCTGGAGGAACAGCTCGACTACGCCCTCGAAAGGACGTCACATTGGCCGGCGGAAATCCCCTCCTCAACGACTTCGGTAAGAAGAACGCCAGCACCGCCCCGGGTTCCCTGCAGGACTCCCGGTACTCGCCCGAGCAGCTCGAGCGCATGTACAGCGCTCCCGCGGCCGGACCCGCCCAGACGGGGCGCATGAGCTACGACGACGTCGTGGTGCGCACCTCGCTGGTCCTGGGCTGCGTGGTCGTGGCCGCCGCCGCCGGGTGGTTCGTGCCCGTCCTGGCCGTGCCCGGTGCGCTCGTGGGCCTGGTGCTGGGACTCGTGAACTCCTTCAAGCGCGAGCCGAGCCCCGTGCTCATCATCCTGTACGCCCTGGCCGAGGGGCTGTTCCTGGGCGGCATCTCCGGCTTGTTCGAGGCCAGCTACCCCGGCGTGGTGGTCCAGGCGGTCATCGGCACCCTCGCGGTGTTCGTCTCCGTCCTGGTGCTCTACAAAGTGGGAGTCCTGCGCTCCTCGCCGCGCGTGACCAAGTTCTTCATGGTGGCCCTGATGGCGTACGCGATCTTCGCGCTGGTCAACTTCGGCACCAGCCTCATCGGGGGCTTCGACATGCGCACCGAGGTCTCGGTGGCCGGCATCCCGCTGGGGCTCGTGGTGGGCGCGATCGCCATCCTGCTGGCCGTCTACAGCTTCGTGCTGGACTTCGAGAACATCACCGACGGCGTTCGGCGCGGCCTCCCGCGCCGGGCGGCCTGGTCCGCGGCGTTCGGCCTGACCGTGACCCTGATCTGGACCTACGTGGAGATTCTGCGGCTGCTCTCCATCATCCGCTCCATGAGCGAGTGATCCGCGGCCGTCCCGGGGGACCTCCCCGGCGCGGCACTCGACGACGGCCCGGTGCGCTCTCGCACCGGGCCGTCGTCGTGCGTGGGTCCCACCCCACAGACCCCGCCTCACAGGTAGCGGATCTCCAGGTCCCGCGGTGGGAGGTTGATGGCCCGGGCGGGCACGCTCTCGCTCGCCGCGCGGCCCACGAACAGCCACCCGAGGATCTCCTCGTGCTCGTCCAGGTCGTAGAACGCGCTGACGAGCTCGCGGTCGGAGGGTTCCCGGCGGGACCAGATGGTGGCCCACCCCTGGGCGTAGAAGGCCGCCTCCAGCACCCCGCGGGCCGCGTGGACGTCCCCGCGCTGCTCCTTCTTCGGCTCGGGAAGCTCCGGGTGGTGGCGGAAGATCAGTGCCAGGGCCACACCGCCGCGGGACGCCCACTGCAGCGTTCCACGGTAGGCGGCGAGCACCCGGATCTTCTTCCCCTTCAGCCGGGGCAACGGCCCGTCCAGGCTGGGCACGGAGGTCAGCCCCGCCATGGCCGCGGCGAGCTCGGGGGCGGCGCCGCGTCCGGTCACGCTCACGCGCCACCCCACGGGGCGGTCGTCGTACCTGGCGCCGGCGGCGGTGCGCAGCACATGCTCCAGGTCCTCCTTCCGAGGGCTCTCCTGCGTGAGCAGGCTCGCGGGACGGCGCTGGGAGAGGACACGCAGCAGTGTGGTGGACATGCACGCCATCTTGTCATCCCGGCGGCCCGAGAACTGGTCCGTGCGCGTCATTCTTTGATGCGATGATAGGAAGCATGTCTTCCAGTGTTTCGACGTCGCGCGCGGGCTCGCCCCCGGATCGCGCCCGAGACGTCCCCCAGACCAATTCCCGTCCCATCGACGACGCGCAGGACCTGGTCACGGCCCCGGTGCGGATCGCCGCGGCGTGGTCCTGGCGCGTGCTCCTCGTCATCGCGGCCGTGGGTGTGGTGGGCTGGCTGCTCAGCCACGTCACCACCGTCCTGATCCCCGTCCTGCTGGCGGCGCTGCTCGCGGGTCTGCTGAGCCCTGCCGTGCGGTGGCTGCGCTCCAAGCACTTCCCCTCTGCGCTGGCGGCCATCACCGTGGAGCTCGGTCTGATCGTGGTGGTCCTGGGGCTGCTCGCCCTGGCCGGCCAGCAGATGATCGTGGGCTTCGCGCAGCTCTCCACCAGCGCGGTGGCCGGTTTCCAGCAGCTCGTGGGCATGCTCGAGGACAGCCCGCTGCACCTGAACATGGACCAGATCCCGCAGTACATCTCCGAGCTGGGCAACACCCTGCAGCAGAACACGGGCACCATCCTCTCCAGCGCCATGACGTTCGGCTCCACCGCGGGCAACATTGCCACCGGCGCCATCATCATGCTGTTCGTGCTGCTGTTCTTCCTCATGGACGGCGAGAACATCTGGCTGTTCCTGGTCAAGCTGTTCCCCAGCCGGGCGCGTCCCGCTGTGAACGGGGCGGGCCGCAAGGGCTGGATCTCCCTGGCCCAGTACGTGCGGATCCAGGTCTTCGTGGCGTTCGTGGACGCCGTGGGCATCGGCCTGGGCGCATTCCTGCTGGGTGTGCCGCTGGCGCTGCCCATCGGCGTGCTCGTGTTCCTGGCCTCGTTCATCCCCATCGTGGGTGCCGTGCTCACCGGTGCAGTGGCGGTGCTGGTGGCGCTCGTGGCCGTGAGCCCGCTGGTCGCCCTGGCCATGCTGGGCGTGGTGCTGCTCGTCCAGCAAGTGGAGTCAAACGTCCTGCAGCCCCTGGTCATGGGCAAGGCCGTGTCCCTGCACCCCGTGGCCGTGTTCCTGGCCGTGGCCTCGGGCAGCGTGCTCTTCGGCATTGCCGGCGCGCTGTTCGCCGTGCCGCTGATGGCGGTACTCAACACCATCATCCGCTACCTGGCGAGCCGTTCGTGGGAGCACGACGCGGAGATCGCCTGGCAGCCGTTCCTCTACCCGTGGGAGATCAAGAAGGCCGCCAAGAAGGACGACCTCACCCGTGAGCAGGTCATGGCGCAGCTGCAGCGCTTCCGCGGCAAGCGCCAGCGTGAGCGTGAGGACGAGGAGCGCAAGCGCGAGGAGAAGCGGGAGGAGAAGCACAAGAAGGAGCTCCGTCACGAGGCCGCCGGCCTCTCCGGTGCGATCGGTTCGGAGGACTCCCACCGCTAGGTCGAGAGGTGTGATCCCCTCGTCATAGGATGGAACGCGGTGCCCCCACCCCGGGCACCGCGTTCCTTCCATCTGCGGAGAACCCCTCGGTCGTGATCCCGCCGGGGCCGGCACGAGTCGAGGAGCCGCCCCGAGCGGCGATGACGAAAGAAGTTCCTGTGGGCCACACTGCACTGTCCGTCTCGGTGGACGACGTCCGCGACGCCGCCCGGCTGCTGGACGGGGTGATCGAGCGGACGCCCCTGGCGCACTCCCGGGCGCTGTCCCGCATGCTGGGCTCCGAGGTGTACCTCAAGTGCGAGAACCTCCAACGCGCGGGCTCCTTCAAGGCCCGCGGCGCGTACGTGCGCATGGCCCAGCTCACCGAGGCCGAGAAGAGCCGGGGGGTGGTGGCGGCGTCGGCGGGCAACCACGCCCAGGGAGTGGCGCTCGCGGCCGCGAAGCTCGGCATCACCGCACGGATCTACATGCCGCGAGGCGCGGCCCTGCCCAAGATCGCGGCCACCCAGGACCACGGCGCGGAGGTGGTGCTCCACGGCTCCACCGTGGACGAGGCGCTGACGGAGGCGCAGCGCTACGCGGACCAGACCGGGGCGGTGTTCGTGCACCCGTTCGACCACCGGGACATCGTGGCCGGGCAGGGGACCATCGGCCTGGAGATCCTCGAGCAGCTGCCCACCGTGGACACCGTGATCGCCGGCGTGGGCGGCGGCGGGCTGCTCGCGGGCGTCTCCGTGGCGGTCAAGGCCAAGGCCGCGGAGCAGGGTCGGGACATCCGCGTGATCGGGGTGCAGGCGGAGAACGCCGCCGCCTACCCGCCGTCTCTGGCGGGGGACGCCATCGTGACCCTCTCCAAGGTCTCCACGATCGCAGACGGCATCGCCGTGGGGCGGCCCGGGCAGCTGCCCTTCAGCATCATCCGGGAGCTCGCGGACGACGTCGTCACAGTGTCCGAGGACGCCCTGGCCCAGGCGCTGATCTTCATGCTGGAGCGCAACAAGATGGTGGTGGAGCCCGCCGGTGCGGTGGGCGTGGCCGCCGTCCTGGAGGGTGAGCTGCGCCAGACCCACCCGGACCTGGGCACCACGGTGATCCTGCTCTCGGGCGGGAACATCGACCCCATGCTCATGCTCAAGGTGATCCAGCGGGGTCTCTCGGCGGCGGGGCGCTACATGACCATCAAGATGATGCTCACGGACCGCCCGGGCGAGCTGGCGCAGATCTCCCAGCTCATCGCGGGGATGGACGCGAACGTCACGGGCGTGAACCACACCCGGATCGGCGGCTCGCTGTCCATGGGGGACGTCTCCATCACCATCGACATGGAGACCAAGGGCCACGCGCACTGCGACCAGGTGCTCGCCGCGCTGGAGTCGGACGGCTACCACCCCGTGGTGGTGCACTGACCCGCCCGGGTGGGCATCAGCGGCGGCGCCGCCCGCGGGCCGAGAGGTAGGTGACGAAGCCCGCGACGAACGTGGCGAACCACAGGATGTTGCGGGGGCCGCCGGTCGCGTTCAGTGCGGGGTCGCGCTGACCCAGCAGGTGCACCGCGATCGCGGCCACCGCCAGCAGTGCCGTGAGCACCAGCAGGGGCACGGTCCAGCGCCCGGGCGTTCGGTGCCAGTGGGTGACCACGGCCCCTCCTCTCGACGAAGGCCGCCCCGCGCGTGCGGAGCGGCCTGCGGGGACGACGCCGCCGGGGCGCCCGGGCTCGTGGCCCGCGCCCCGGCGTGGTCCGGAATCAGCGGCTGAAGGGCTTGGCCTTCAGGATCTTCACGGTGATGTCCTTGCCGTTGGGGGCCTTGTAGCTCACCGTCTCGCCCACCTTGTGGCCGTTGATCGCGGCACCCATGGGGGAGCGCTCGGAGAAGACCTCCAGGTCCTCGCCACCGGTGAGGTCCTCGGCGACCTCGCGGTTGCCCATGAGGAACGTCATCTCGTCCCCGGCGATCTCCGCGGTGACCACCATGCCGGCCTCGATCACGCCGTCGTCCGCGGGAGCCTCGCCCACCTGGGCGCTGTCGAGCAGCTGGGTGAGCTGCTGGATGCGGCCCTCGTTCTTGCCCTGCTCCTCGCGGGCGGCGTGGTAGCCGCCGTTCTCCTTGAGGTCGCCCTCGGAGCGGGCCTGCTCGATGCGGTCCACGATCTCCTGGCGGTAGGGTCCGGCGAGGTAGTCGAGCTCCTTCTTGAGCCGGTCGTACGCTTCCTGGGTGAGCCAGGCTCCCTCGTGAGTGGCCACGGTGCCTCCGTTCTGAGGTGCCCGCCTCCCTGGCGGACACGTGTGAAAAACCCCGCCCCGGCGCGGGCCGTGCAGCCCAGTGCGTCCGGGTCGGGGATCTGATCTCCGCAGAAGTCTAGAGGACGCGCAGGGCGCTCCCCAAAGTGGTGCGCAACACGGGTGGCGTCAGCCGGACACGTTCCAGCAGGACTCCACCCCCGCAGTGGTGGCCGCGTTCGTGGTGCGCACCGCCACGCGGTGGGTGCTGGTGCGCCCGTTGAGCTCCTCGGGGGCCACCCGCCCGATGGTGACCTCGTTCCACCCCACCACGGCGTACTGCTCGTTCAGCGCCTGCACCGCGCACGTGACCGTCTGGTCCGGGTCCTTGGTGAGGTCGAAGTCCGCGTACACGTGGCCGGCGTCCGTGATGCCGAAGCTCACGTCCTTGAACACGGGCCGCTGGGAGTCCCCCCACACGATCCACACCACGAACAGGGCGGCCACCAGGGTGGCGGCCACCGCAATGGCGATCCAGCCGCGCTGCCCCGGACCCCGTCGCGGGGCGCGGGTGACGGTCCGGTGTCCCGCGCCGTAGCGCTGCGAGAGCACCCGGTGCGCCCCGGTCTCCTCGGATCCGCCGCGGGCCGGGTGGGGGGTCGCAGAACTCATGGTGCCCACTGTACTCAGCGCGGACGGGTGCCTGCTGGGGCGCGGCGGGTGGCCCGTCCGCCCGGGGGGGAGTCGGCGTAGGATGTGCGGGATTGCACTGTTCTCGACGACGTCTTGGAGGATCCGTTCGGTGACGGACTATTCGCAGCTTCGATTGTTGGCCGTTCACGCGCACCCGGACGACGAGTCCAGCAAGGGTGCCGCGACCATGGCCCACTACGCGCGCCTGGGTGCGCGGGTCATGGTGGCCACCTGCACCGGCGGCGAGCGGGGCTCGATCCTCAACGCCGAGATGGCGGGCGACGTCCGCGCGGAGCGGGACCTGCCGGGTCTGCGGCGCCACGAGATGGCGCAGGCCGCCGCGGCACTGGGCGTGGAGCACCGCTGGATCGGGTTCATGGACTCCGGTCTGCCGGAGGGTGACCCCCTTCCGCCGCTGCCGTGGGGCTGCTTCGCCCTGCAGCCGCTCGAGCGTGCGGCCGCGCCCCTGGTGCAGCTGGTGCGCGAGTTCCGTCCGCACGTGGTCCTCGGCTACGACGAGAACGGCGGCTACCCGCACCCGGACCACATCCAGGCCCACAACGTGGCCATGGAGGCGTACCGGCGCGCCGGGGACCCGCAGGCGTACCCGGGCACCGGCGAGGCCTGGGTCCCGCTGAAGCTCTACTACGACCGCGCGTTCAACCCGGAGCGCTTCATGGCCCTGCACGAGGCGCTCGAGGCCAAGGGCCTGAAGTCCCCGTACGCCGAGCGCATCGCCGCCATCCAGGAGTCCGACCCCGAGGGCCACCAGCCGCCCGTGCCGCGCCACGAGACCACCACCCGGGTGCAGTGCCCGGAGCAGTTCCCGGTCAGGGACCGCGCTCTGCTGAGCCACCGCACGCAGGTGGACCCCAAGGGCCTGTTCTTCGCGGTCTCCACCGAGACCCAGGCCGAGGTGTGGCCCTGGGAGGACTACACGCTGGCGGAGTCCCGCGTGGAGACCTCCCTGCCGGAGACCGACCTCTTCGCGGGGATCGACCCCTCCGCGACCCCGGGGGAGTGAGCAGCCCGTGCCCACCGTGCTGAGCGTCCTGACGGCCGCGACCCCCGCCCCGAGTCCCGAGAACACCCTGCGTCCCGGGCTGGACCCCAGTCAGGTGTCCCCGGGGCTCATCGGCTTCCTCATGACGTTCGTCCTGACCGCGGCCGTGGTCCTGCTCGTGATCGACTTCAACCGCCGCAACCGGCGGCTGCGCTACCGCGCGCAGTACGCCGAGCAGCGGGTTGCGCAGGAGCAGCAGGGTGGCCCCGGCACTCAGTCCCCGGGGTCGGAGCCTTCCGGCCGGTCGGAGCGTGGAACGGGACAGGGCGCCACGAGCGCGCGTCCCACCGCCGCGCCCCGCGGGAACGCGAGCACCGCGCAGGACGGGCCGGACGACGTCGTCCGCCCACCGCGCGCGGGTCGGGAACCCGGTGAACCGGGAGACACCGCCCGCTGACCGTCCGTGTCACGGGCGCACCGGGGCGGCGGGAGGCGACCGGACCCGTGCACACTGTGCCCGTCGGAGCGCCGTGAGACGGTAGGGGCATGACGAACCGTCTGGTCCACGCCACGAGCCCGTACCTGCTGCAGCACGCGGAGAACCCGGTGCAGTGGTGGGAGTTCACCCCGGAGGCGTTCGACTCCGCCCGCCAGCGGGACGTGCCCGTGCTGCTGTCCGTGGGATACGCCGCGTGCCACTGGTGCCACGTGATGGCCCACGAGTCCTTCGAGGACCCGGAGACCGCGCGGCAGATGAACGAGCAGTTCGTGTCCGTGAAGGTGGACCGCGAGCAGCGCCCGGACGTGGACGCCACCTACATGGCCGCCACGCAGCTGCTCACCGGTCAGGGCGGCTGGCCCATGACCGTGTTCCTCACCCCGGAGGGCAGGGTGTTCCACGCCGGGACCTACTACCCGCCGCGTCCCGTGCAGGGCCGCCCCTCGTTCCGGCAGGTCATGACGGCCGTCACCGAGGCGTGGACGCAGCGCCGGGACGAGGTGCTGCGCGGCGCCCAGGAGGTCTCCGAGGCGCTGTCCCGGCACCCGGACCTCGTGGAGCGTATGCTCGCGGACGCGGGCCCCTCCCTCGTCACCGAACCGGGCGCCGGATCCGCCACGGATCCCGTGGGGGACCTGGTGGGTGCCTGGCTCGACGGGCTGGAGGTCGCGCGCGACGCCGCCCACGAGGGCTTCGGGACCGGCGCCAAGTTCCCGCCCTCCCCGGCGCTCGACGCCCTGGTGCGCATCGCGGCCGGTCAGGGGGAGCGGGAGCAGCCGCGCGCCGCCCGCGAGCTGCTGTGCGCGACCCTCGACGCCATGGTCACCGGTGCGCTGCAGGACCACGTGGGCGGGGGTTTCTTCCGCTACTCGGTGACCCCGGACTGGTCCCTGCCGCACTACGAGAAGATGCTCTACGACAACGCCCAGCTGCTGGGGGTCCTGGCGCGCACGGCGCACCTGCTGGAGGAGCGCGGCATCGACCCCGCCCGCGCCGCGCGGTACCGGCACGCGGCCACCGCCCTGGTGGACTGGCTGCTCCGCGAGATGGTCACCCCCGAGGGGGCCCTCGCGGCGTCCCTGGACGCGGACAGCGACCCCGCTCCGGACGAGCCGCACGCCGAGCGGGAGGGCGCCTACTACACCTTCTCCCGGGCCGACGGGGGTGCGGCGGGCTCCCGCCCCGCCCCGGTCACCGCCGCGTGGGGCGAGGCGGGTGCCGTCACGGGCATCCTGGACGAGAGCCTGCGCTCCGCCCTGTGGGAGCGGCGCACCAGCCGGGCCGCCCCGCACCGGGACGACAAGGTGGTCACCGCCTGGAACGGCATGGCCCTCACCGCGCTCGCGGAGGCGGCAGTGCTGCTGGACCGGCCGGAGTGGCTGGAGCCCGCGGTTGCCGCGGCGGGGTTCCTGTGGGAGCACCACCGCCAGGCGGACACCGGCACCGTGGCGCGGACCTCGCGCGGCGGCGTCGTGGACCCGCACGAGGGCCAGCTCGAGGACTACGCGTGCCTGGGGGCGGGTCTGCTCGCCCTGTACCGCGCCAGCGGGGACACGCTCTGGTACGAGCGCAGCCTGGCGCTCGCCGGGGCCACCGTGGAGCGCTTCGTCAGGGGCGAGGCGGTGGTCGGGTCCGCTCGGGTGGACCCCGCGCTCGCGGCCGCGGGGGCCACGGGGCGCGCGGAGCCGTTCGACGACGTCGCCGCGGCGGCTCCCGCGGTCCTCGCGCGGTGGCTCGTGGAGCTCGCCCAGCCCGAGGTGGCGGGCCGGCGCCCCGGGGACGTGGTGTCCGCGGTGACGGCGCGGGTCACGGGCATGGTGCTCAAGGCCCCCACGGCGGCCGGGGGGACGGTCGCGGCCGTGCTGGCCGAGGCGCGCCCTCCGGAGGTGCTTCAGGTGGCCCACGCCACCGCCGAGCAGTGGGAGCAGGTGCTGGCTGCGGTGGGTTCGCGGCGCGTGCTGGACAGCCTGATCCTGGACGCCGCGGTGGCCCCGTACGGCACGCCCGCCTCGGAGGGCGGCTTCACGGTGTGGCGGTGCCGGGACGGGCGCTGCGAGCTGCCCGTGCACTCCGCGGCACAGCTGCGGGCGTGAGTCAGGCGGCGAACATCGCGAGCATGATCGAGATGTAGTGGCACACGAAGCCCACGATCGTGCAGGCGTGGAACACCTCGTGGAAGCTGAACGTGGCGGGCAGCAGGCGGGGCCGCTTGAGGGCGTAGCACACGGCCCCGGCGATGTACGCCGCACCGCCGCAGATCAGCAGTACGGTGGCGGGGACGTTCACGGCGAAGAACGCGGGCAGGTACAGCAGCGCGATGCACCCCATCACCACGTACAGGGGGGTGTAGAGCCAGCGGGGTGCACCCAGCCAGAACACCCGGAAGGCCACGAGCAGCGCGCCCAGGACCCAGATGACGGTGAGCAGCAGGGTGGCGCGGTCCTGCGGCAGGAAGCTGACCGCCAGGGGCGTGTAGGTGCCGGCGATGATCAGCGCGATGTTCGAGTGGTCCAGCCGCCGCAGCACGGCGTTCATGCGGGCGCCCCAGTAGAAGCGGTGGTACACGGCGGAGGTCCCGAACAGCATCGCCGCGGTGATCGTGTAGACCACGCACGCCAGGCGCAGGGCCGTGGTGGGCGCCGCCACGATCGCCACCAGGCCCATGGCGATGGCCAGCGGACTGAACCCCGCGTGGATCCAGCCGCGCCACGCGGGCTTCTTCTCCACGGTCACGGGCCCGTGGCGCGTGGTGCGCACCACGGTCACCGGGCCGGTGGTGGGCCTGCTCGCGCGGTCGTCTCGCATGGGGCTGCACCTGCCTTCCCTGACCGGCCCCGGGCGACGGGGGCCACGGACGCGTCTGGACCGCGCCCTGCCTGCGAGTAGTTTAGGGGGTGTGGATCCGCGTTGGCCGAGACGAACCAGGAGGACGGCAGCCCCATGAAGCTCCGCCGCTTGCTGTACTCCTTCTACGAGCACCGGCTGGCACGCAGGCTGCCCCCGGACGAGCTGCCGCACCACGTGGGCGTGCTCGTGGACGGCAACCGGCGGTGGGCCAAACAGTTCGGCGCCACCACCGAGGAGGGGCACCGGGCCGGTGCCCGCAAGATCGTGGAGTTCCTGCGCTGGTGCCAGGAGCTCGACATCCGCGTGGTCACCCTGTACATCCTCTCCACGGAGAACCTCAACCGGCCGCCGGAGGAGCTCGCCGCGCTGCTGGACATCATCACCAGGCTCATGGCGGAGCTGCAGGATGAGGGCATCTGCCGCATCCAGCCCGTGGGCGCCCTGTCCACGCTCCCGGAGGACCTCCAGGAGCAGCTCGCGTCCAGCGCCCGGCGCACCGCGTCCAACCCCGGCCCGCACCTGAACATCGCGGTGGGCTACGGCGGCCGCCAGGAGATCGTGGACGCGGTACGCGAGGTGTTCCTGGACGCCGACGCCCGCGGGGAGTCCCTCGCGCGCACGGCGGCGGCCCTGAGCGTCGAGGACATCTCCGACCACCTCTACACGCGCGGGCAGCCGGACCCCGACCTGCTGATCCGCACCTCCGGCGAGCAGCGGCTCTCAGGGTTCCTCATGTGGCAGTCCGCCTACAGCGAGTTCTACTTCTGCGAGGCCCTGTGGCCGGACTTCCGCCGGGTGGACTTCCTCCGCGCCCTGCGGGACTACGCGCGCCGCCAGCGCCGCTTCGGCGGCTGAGCACGGCCCGGGCCGCAGCGGTTCGGGGGACCGGGTGGCGGAACGAGCTGGGGAACGGGTAGCAGAACGCGCTGCGGGACGGAACTGCACAACCCCGCTGCAACACGGCGGGCGGTGCGCGGGGCGTGGCTACGATGACCCCATGATGCAGTCCAGTGCGGCGGGCATCGGGGGATTCGTGGGGGACAACCTGCAGGCCGGCACGCCCGGTGCGCTCGTGGCCGCGGTGCTGTGCGCCTTGGCGGTGCTTGTGCTCGCGTGCGCCGGTGTCTGGCTCGCGGCCACCGACATCCGCGAACACCGCCTCCCCGGTGCCGTGGTGCGCCCGCTCTACCCCGTCACCGCGGTCCTCCTGGGCGCCGCGGCGCTGCTCGCGCAGGACACCGACCGGCTGTGGTGGATGCTGTGGGGCCTGGGGATCATGGGTGGGATCTTCCTGGCGCTGCGGCTGCTCAACCCCGCCGGGATGGGCATGGGGGACGTGCGCCTGGCCGGGGTGTTGGGCCTCGTCACGGGATTCGCCTCCGTGACCCACACCGTGCTGGCCCTGGGCCTCACGTTCGTGCTGGCCGGGGTGTTCTGCGCAGCGCTCATCCTGCTGCGGCGCGCCGGTGCCAGCAGCCGGATTCCCCTGGGGCCCTTCATGATCGTGGGAAGCTTGGGGGTCGTGGCCTTCGGGTGATCCCGCCGTGCCACCCGGTCCGCCGCCCGCGCACCACCCCTGGGCGCTGCCCGTGGCGCATCCCCGCGCCACCCGGCCCGCCGGCGGGGACGCCAGTGGACCGCACCCACCCCGAGCCAGGAGACGAGAGCATGGCCACCCCTGAATTCATCCAGCACCTGCGACGCAGCATCGGCCACGAGCTGCTGTGGCTGCCCGGCTGCACCGCCGTGGTGGTGCACGAGGGCAGGGTGCTGCTCGGCAGGCGCGCGGACAACGGCGCCTGGGGTCTGATCACGGGGATCGTGGAGCCCGGGGAGGACCCTGGGGTGGCCGCCCGTCGCGAGTGCCTCGAGGAGACCGGGGTGGAGGTCACCGTGGATGCCCTCGTGCGGGTGCGGGCCGGGGGTGTGGTGGAGTTTCCCAACGGGGACCGCTGCCAGTTCCTGGACCACACGTTCCTGTGCAGCTACGTCTCCGGTGACGCGCGGGTCGCTGACGACGAGTCCCTCGAGGTCGGGTGGTACCCGCTGGAGGAGCTGCCGCCCCTGCCGGAGCACCAGGCGCAGCGGCTCCGCGCGGCCCTGGAGTTCACGGGGCGGACGGACTTCCTCGGCTGAGGAGGGCGCGGGGTAGTTTGGGCGGGCGCACCACGTTCGCGTTCCACAGAAGGAGTTTCCGGATGACACAGGCGTACATCGGGATGGACATCGGGACCGGCAGCACCAAGGCGGTGCTCTGCTCGACCGAGGGCCAGATCCTGCACTCGGCCACCCGCGGCCACGAGATGCTGATCCCCCGCCCCGGGTGGGCGGAGTTCGATCCGCAGGGCGTGTGGTGGGAGGAGATCTGCTCCCTGGGCCGGGAGCTCATGGCCCACGCCGAGGGCACCGAGATCCTGGGGATGTGCGTCAGCGGGATGGGGCCCTGCGTGGTGCTCACCGACGACCGGCTGGAGCCGGTGCGTCCCGCGATCCTCTACGGCATCGACATGCGGGCCCATCGCGAGATCCTGGAGCAGACCCGGCGCTACGGCGAGGAGACCATCCTGGCTGACTGCGGGACCGCACTGTCCTCGCAGGCGGTCGGGCCCAAGATCGAGTGGGTCCGCAACCACGAGCCGGAGGTCTTCGCCCGCGCCACGCGCGTCTTCGGCGTGAACTCCTACATCGCGGCGAAGCTCACCGGGGCGTACGTCCAGGACCACCACTCCGCGAGCCAGTCCGACCCCCTGTACTCCATGCCGCGGGGTGCCTCGGAGGGGGACACCGCGGACGGCGACGCCGATCGGGCGGGTCACTGGGACGCCGCGCGGTGGCAGGACATCTGCGGGCCCCTCGCGCAGCCCGAGCTCGTCTGGCCCCACGAGGTGGTGGGCACCGTCCACGAGGCCGCCGCCGAGGCCACCGGCATCCCTCGGGGGACGCCCGTCAGCGCGGGCAGCGTGGACGCCTGGGTCGAGGCCCTGAGTGCGGGGGTGCGGGCACCGGGCGAGCTGATGATGATGTACGGCTCCACCATGTTCCTCACCCACACCGTGTCCGAGGTCAGCGCCCACCCCCAGCTGTGGTCCACGAACGGCATCTTCCCGGGGACCCTCACCCTCGCGGCGGGCATGGCCACCTCCGGCTCGCTGCTCGGGTGGTGGCAGAAGCAGCTGGGGGACCTGTCCTTCCCGGAGCTCGACGCGCTGGCCCGTGAGGTCCCGCCGGGCGCGGACGGGCTGCTGTCGCTGCCGTACTACGCGGGGGAGCGGACCCCGATCTTCGATCCCAGGGCCCGCGGCGCCCTGGTGGGGCTCACGCTCTCCCACGGGCGGGGGCACATGATCAGGGCCCAGTACGAGGGCATCGGATTCGCGGTGCGCCAGGTGCTGGCGCTGCTGGAGTCCCAGACCGAGCCTGTGACCCGGATCGTGGCGGTGGGTGGCGGTGCGCAGTCCCCGGTGTGGACGCAGGCCGTCAGCGACATCACCGGGCGCGAGCAGGAGGTGCCCGAGCAGACGATCGGGGCGAGCTACGGGGACGCGCTGCTCGCGGCGATCGGCACGGGGCACGAGGATCCGGGCACCTCCTGGGCACGCACGGCGGACGTGGTGCGCCCGCGCGAGGAGCACCGGGAGCTCTACAACCGCCTCTTCCACGACTACGAGGCCCTCTACCCGGCGCTGAAGGACGTGATGCACGACCTCGCGGACGTCCAGGGTCAGAGCTGAGGCGCGCCGTCCGTGGTGGTGGGAAGCTCCAGCACGGCGCGGGCGGTCTCCTCGTCGGTGACGAGCCGGTTGAAGAACCCCAGACCGGCCCCTGCGACGATGCTGCGGGCCTTCTGGACGCCCGCCGCCACGGCCACGCGCCGGGGGATGGCGCGCAGCGCGTCGGTGCCGATGCTGATCATGCGGTCGCTGCCGGGGAACTCCACGAGGTTCCCCGCGGTGTCGTAGAAGTGCAGGCAGATGTCGCCCACGGCGCTGTGCAGGGACGGGTGGCGGTGGGGGACCGAGGACGCGAGTGAGGTGCGGGTGGCCGTGGGAGCCCCCACCCCCACGAGGCACGCGGAGGCGCGCTCCCACAGCTGCCTGATGCCGAGGAAGTCGGGGTCCTCCTGCAGCGCCCGGTAGACCCCGGCGGAGGGCATCGCCTGGGCGAACAGGAACCGGGGGGCGGCCCCGAGCTCAGAGGCCGCGAGGCGCAGGATCTCGTTCGTCTGGTGCCACGGCTCCGGCTCCGACTGCCCGCCGACCCCCGGCACCACCGTGACCGAGGAGAGGTCGTTGCCCGCCGTCTGCACCACCTGGTAGACGGACTGCCCGGACGAGAGGACCAGGATCTGCCCGGGCTGCAGGGCCATGTCCTGGATGGCTTCCCGCGCCGGGGCGGCGAGGCCCGTGCCGATGTGCTCCGACTGGGACCCGGGGCCCAGGTAGACGCGCTCCAGACCGAGGTGGGACTCCAGTGCGCGGGCGAGGTCCCCCAGGGGTGGGGAGGAGGGACGGACCACCGAGATGCGCACGATGCCCCGCCGGCGCGCCTCGGCCAGCAGCCGGGAGACCGTGGGGCGGGACACCTCGAGGTCCGCCGCGACCTGCGCCTGGGTGGCGCCCTCCTCGTAGTACAGCCAGGCCGCGCGGAAGAGCTCCTCCTGCGGGCGTTCGCCGCCGCGGGGTGTGAGTGGTGTCTGCGTCATGCCGGGGGTCCCATCGTGAACATATGTTCAGGGCAAACTAGCACGCCCCCGGGTGCCCGCCCGTGACATGGCGGCGGTGTCGCGCGCTGGGAGGCGAGGGGCGGCATCATTCTGAAAATGTGTTCTTGACATGTGTTCACGGGGTAGTAGTGTGCATCACATATTTCGCCTATGACGTGTGACACGAAGGAGTGGCCATCATGAGCCTGCCCGAAACCATGACCGCGGTGGTGTGCAACGGTCCCGAGGACTACACCCTGGAGGAGCGGGCCGTTCCGACCCCCGGGGCCGACGACCTCATCATCAGGGTGGAGGCGGTGGGGGTCTGCGCGAGCGACCTGAAGTGCTACCACGGCGCCGCCAAGTTCTGGGGGGACGAGAACCGCCCGGCGTGGGCCCAGAAGGGCGTGACCCCGGGCCACGAGCTCGTGGGCGAGATCGTGGCGGGCTCCGACAAGGCCCTCGCGCACCACGGCGTGTCTATGGGGGACCGCATCGTGTGCGAGCAGATCGTGCCCTGCGGCGAGTGCCTCTACTGCCGCCGTGGCCAGTACTGGATGTGCGGTCCGCACGACATGTTCGGCTTCCGCAACTTCGACGGCGCCATGGCGCAGTACATGCTCGTCCCGCGGATCGCGCGCGTCCACCGGGTCTCCAAGGACGTGGCCCCCGAGCACGCGGCGTTCGCCGAGCCGCTGTCCTGCTCGCTGCACGCCGTGGAGCGGGCGAACATCACGTTCAACGACGTGGTGGTCATCGCTGGCTGCGGGCCCATCGGCCTGGGGATGATCGCCGGGGCCAAGGCCAAGAGCCCGCTGAAGGTGATCGCGCTGGACATGTCCGACGACAAGCTCGCGCTCGCCGAGAAGTGCGGCGCGGACATGACCATCAACATCGCGCGCGAGGACGCCGTGGCCGTGGTCAAGGACCTCACCGAGGGCTACGGGGCGGACGTCTACATCGAGGGCACCGGTCACCCGTCGGCCGTGCCCCAGGGGCTCAACCTGCTGCGCAAGCTGGGCACCTACGTGGAGTACTCCGTGTTCGGCTCGGACGTGACCGTGGACTGGTCCATCATCTCGGACGACAAGGAGCTCAACGTGCTGGGCGCCCACCTGGGCCCCAACTGCTGGCCCGCCGCCATCCGCATGGTGGAGTCCGGCGACCTGCCCCTGGACGAGATCTGCACCGACCAGTTCCCCCTGGAGCAGTTCCAGGAGGCGCTGGACATGGTGGCGGACTCCGCGGGCTCCTCCGTGAAGGTCAGCATCCTCCCCGGTCTCGCGGCGCCCCGGCACCGCTCCGAGCAGGGACTGAACGCGTGAGCGCGGCAGCCTCCACGCCCGGGACCCCGGTGCGCGAGAACTTCCTGGACCGGATCGGCATCCCCTCCGTCCTGAAGTGGGGCTTCCTGGGTGTCCTGGTCTTCATGACAGGTCTGGGCGTCGAGTCGAACTTCCTCACGCCCCACCTGGTGAACATGCTGGGCTCCACCGAGGCCACCGTGGCGGTGGTCATCGGCTTCTACTCCGTGGCGGTGCTGATCGCCAGCTACCTCTCGGGGGCGCTCAGCGACCTGTGGGGCCCCCGCAGGGTCATGCTGCTGGGCTTCCTGATCTGGGTGGTCTTCGAGGTCGCCTTCCTGCTGGCCATCCAGACCGGCAGCCTGTGGCTCACCGGCATCAGCTACTTCCTGCGCGGCTTCGGCTTCCCGCTGTTCTCCTTCTCCTTCCTGGTGTGGATCAACATCACCACCCCGGTGGAGCGCAACGGCACCGCGGTGGGCTGGTTCTACGTGATGTTCACGGGTGGTCTGCCCACCCTCGGCTCGCTGGTGGCGATCGGTGCGATTCCCGCCTTCGGCGGGGGCACCGCCGGTGAGACGGGCGCCATGTGGCTGTCCATCGCGCTGGTCGTGGCGGGCTTCTGCATCGCCTGGTTCGGCGTGAAGGCCGAGAACGGCAACTCCCGGATCGCTCCGGCCGGGGAGAGCGCGGGCCGGGTCATCTCCTCCGGGCTGCGCCTGACCTTCACGAACCGGAAGGTCCTCCAGGGCTTCCTGGTCCGTCTGATCAACACGGCCCCCGAGTTCGGGATGTTCATCATCCTCCCCGCCGTCATCTCCACCACCCTCGAGTGGGGACTGGCGCGCTGGCTCACCATGACGGTGTGCGTCTACGCGGGCAACATCCTCTTCAATGCCATGTTCGGCGCCATCGGGGACAGGTTCGGCTGGCGCAAGACCGTGCAGTGGTGCGGCATCGTGGGATCGGCCCTCGGCCTGCTCCTGTGGTGGTACGTGCCGCACTGGGTGGAGCCCGGCTCCACCTGGGGCTTCGTGGTCTCCACGATCGCCGGCATGGTCTTCGGCATCATGCTTGCTGGGTTCGTGCCGATGGGCGCGATCATGCCGGCGCTGGTGCCCGAGCACAAGGGCGCGGCCATGGCCATGTACACCACCGCCGCGGGCGGCGCGTACTTCCTGGGCTCTGCCGTGGTGGCGGTCGTGCTCAACATCTGCAACGCGCTGGGCATGTCCTCGTTCGCGGCGAACTCCGCCGTGGTGTGGACCTTCGTGGCCCTCTACGCCTGCGCCTTCGTGATGGTGGACCACCTCCGCGTCCCCCAGGACGAGAAGGGCGCCCGCCACCACTGAGGCGGTGCCCGCACTGCCCACCACCCGACTCACAAGGAAGTGACTCCTCATGACAACGCTGTACGACGCACCCGAGGACTTCGCCGACGACCAGCTCGAGGGATTCCTGCAGCTCTACGCCGACCGCCTCCGCGGGGTCCCGGGCGGCGTGGTGGCACTGCCCCAGGGAGAGCCCACCGTGGCCGTGGTGGTGGGCGGCGGCTCCGGGCACTACCCGGCGTTCGCCGGCCTCGTGGGCCCTGGGTTCGCCTCGGGTGCGGTGGTGGGCAACATCTTCACGTCCCCGTCCGCGGCACACGTCTACTCCGTGGCCAAGGCCGCTCACCGCGGACGGGGCGTGGTCCTCACGTTCGGCAAGTACGCCGGGGACGTGATGAACTTCGGGATCGCGGCCGAGCGGCTCAACGCGGAGGGCATCGACACCCGGATCGTGCACGTTACGGACGACGTCGCCTCCGCCGAAGACCCCTCCCAGCGGCGCGGGATCGCCGGTGACTTCGTGGTCTTCAAGGCCATGGGCGCGGCCGCGGCCAGGGGCGACTCCCTGGACGAGGTCGAGCGGATCGGACGCGCGGTCAACGAGCACACCCGCACCATGGGCGTGGCCTTCAGCGGCTGCACCATGCCGGGTGCGGACAGCCCGCTGTTCACGGTGCCGGAGGGTCACCTGGGTCTGGGCCTGGGGATCCACGGCGAACCCGGGATCAGGGACGTGGCCATGCCGCGGGCGCGGGAGCTCGCGGACATGCTGGTGGAACCGCTGCTGGCGGACGCCGCCGCGGAGACGTCCCGCCGCGTGGGCGTGATCGTCAACGGGCTCGGGACCACCAAGTACGAGGAGCTTTTCCTGCTGTTCCGCCACGTCTCCGGGCTGCTCGCGGAAGCGGGCTACAGCCTGGTGGAGCCCGAGGTCGGCGAGCTCGTCACGAGCCTGGACATGGGCGGCTGCTCCGTGACCCTCGTGTGGCTCGACGACGAGTCGGAGCCGCTGTGGCGCGCGGACGCCTACACACCCGCCTACCGCAAGCACTCCGCCGCGCTCACGGGCATCGACCCCGCTGCGGCGGCCGCCCTGGAGGACGGCGGGGAGAACGAGGACGTGCCCGTGTACGGGGAGGCCTCGGCGGCGCTCGCGGAGAAGGTGCGCGCCGCCGTCGTGGCCGTGGCCGAGCTGATCGCCCGCGAGGAGACCACGCTCGGGGAGATCGACGCCGTGGCGGGGGACGGCGACCACGGCCGGGGCATGCGCAAGGGCACCACGGCGGCCTGGGACGCCGTCGAGTCGCTGGCGGGGCGTGCCGGGGCGTCCTTCGCGCTGCGGCGCGCGGGCCAGCAGTGGGCCGAGCGCGCCGGCGGCACCTCCGGCGTGCTGTGGGGCGCCGCGCTGGAAGCGGCGTCCCGCACCCTGGACGACTCCGCGACGGACTACGACGACGCGTCGCTGCGCCGCGGCGTCGTCGCCTTCACCGAGACCATCCAGGAGCTGGGCGGGGCGCAGAAGGGCGACAAGACCATGCTCGACGCGCTGCTGCCGTTCGTGGAGCGGCTCACGCGCGACGACTCCGAGCCCGTGGGCCGCGCGTGGGCGGAGGCCGCTGCCACGGCGGTGGCCGCCGCTCGGGACACGGCGCAGCTGCGGCCCCGCGTGGGGCGGGCGCGCCCGCTCGCCGAGAAGAGCCTCGGACACCCCGACGCCGGGGCCACGTCCATGGGGATGATCCTGCAGGAACTCACCGGCCTGGTGGCAGGTGGCCAGAACGAGACGAACGGGAAGTGAGCGCGGAGATGAATGACAAGCTGCGGGTCGTTGTCGGCAGCGACGACGCCGGGTACGAGTACAAGGAGGCCATCAAGCGGGACCTCCAGGCGGACGAGCGCGTGGCGGAGGTCATCGACGTGGGGGTGGGCCAGGACGGCCACACCCCGTACCCCACGGTGGCCATCGGCGCGGCCGAGAAGATCCGGGACGGTGAGGCGGACCGCGCCCTGCTGATCTGCGGGACCGGGCTCGGGGTGGCGATCAGCGCCAACAAGGTCTCCGGGATCCGTGCGGTCACGGCCCACGACCCGTTCTCCGTGGAGCGTTCCATCCTGTCCAACAACGCGCAGATCCTGTGCATGGGCCAGCGGGTGGTGGGCCTGGAGCTCGCCCGCCGGCTCGCCCGCGAGTGGCTCGGCTACCGCTTCGACCCGCAGTCCTCCTCCGCGGAGAAGGTGCGTGTCCTGGAGGACTACGAGGCGCAGCACCGGGTGGCCCCCGAGAGCCAGGGTTGCTGAGCGTGGCTGAAGCCGGGGAGGCGTCTTCGGTGCCGGAGCCGCGCGTCGTCGTCGTGACGGGTGGCGCCGCGGGCATCGGCTGGGAGTGCGCCCGGTACTTCGCCGAGCACGGTGACAGGGTGGTCGTGGTGGATCGGGCCGACGGCGCGGAGGCCGCGGCGCGGCTGCCGCACCCGGAACGGCACCAGGCCGTGACGGTGGACGTCACGGACCGTGCGGCCGTTGCCGTCCTGGCGGGCACGCTGCGCGCGGAGGCCGCTGGGCGGGTGGACGTGCTCGTCAACTGTGCGGGGATCGCCCTGCTGGCCCCCGCGGAGGAGCTCACGCCCGAGCAGTGGGACGCCACCCTGGCGGTGAACCTCACGGGCACCTTCACCGTGTGCCAGGCGCTCGGGTCCCTCATGCTCGAACGCGGCTCCGGCCGGATTGTGAACCTTGCCTCCCAGGCCGCCGCGGTGGCGCTGGAGCGCCACGTGGCGTACTGCGCCTCGAAGGCTGCGGTCGTGGGGATGACTCGTGTGCTCGCGGCCGAGTGGGCCTCGCGCGGGGTGACGGTGAACGCGGTGTCGCCCACGGTGGTCAACACGGCTCTGGGACGCGCGGCGTGGGAGGGCGCTCCCGGCGAGCGGATGCGCGCCGCCATCCCGGCGGGCCGATTCGCGGAGACGCACGAGGTGGCGGCGCTGGTGGGCTACCTCACCTCGCCGGAGGCCGCCATGGTCACCGGGCAGAACATCCTGATCGACGGCGGCTACACCGTCGTGTGACCGGGTCCGGAACTCGGGCCCCCGGGGTCTTGCGGGGTCCCGGCGGCCACGCATTCCACACCTGATATTTTGACGCGGTGCGGCCCAGACCGGGTTTCGCACCGATGATGGGAGCAGTCATGACGGAGAATCAGCCGGCCTCGAAGGCCACGGCGCTTTCCCAGGCCGCACTGGGGGACCTCGACGTCCCGGTCCCCGGGTACGACCGGGAGAAGGTCTCGGTGGGGATCGTCCACTTCGGGGTGGGGGGCTTCCACCGCGCGCACCAGGCCATGTACCTGGACCGTCTGATGAACGAGGGCAGGAACCTGGACTGGGGCATCTGCGGCATGGGAGTGCTGCCCGGGGACGCCACCATGAAGAAGGTCATGGACGAGCAGGACAACCTGTACACGCTCGTGCTGAAGCACCCGGACGGCACGCTGGAGCCGCGGGTCGTCGGCTCGATCGTGGACTACGTCTTCGCGCCGGACCAGCCGGAGGAGGCCATGGCCCGCCTCACGGATCCCGCGACTCGGATCGTGTCCCTCACCATCACCGAGGGTGGCTACAACTTCAGCCAGGCCACTGGCCTCTTCGACGACACGAACCCGGCGGTGGCCCGCGACCTCGACCAGGCGCGGGCCGCGGCCCGTGGCGAGCAGGCGGAGCCCCCGAGCACCGTCTTCGGCCTGGTGGTCGAGGCCCTTGCGCGCAGGCGGGCGGCCGGCACCGCCCCGTTCACCGTGATGTCCTGCGACAACATCCAGGGCAACGGCCACATGGCGCACCAGCAGTTCACGGCGTACGCGCGCCTGCGGGACCCGGAACTCGCGGACTGGATCGAGGCGAACGTCCCGTTCCCCAACTCCATGGTGGACCGCATCACCCCCGTGACCACGGACGCTGACCGGCAGCTGGTCACGGAGCGCTTCGGTGTGGCGGACCAGTGGCCCGTGGTCGCGGAGCCCTTCGCGCAGTGGGCGCTCGAGGACTCCTTCGTCAGCGGCCGCCCCGAGTTCGAGGACGTGGGGGTGCAGGTGGTCCCCGACGTGGAGCCCTACGAGCTCATGAAGCTGCGGCTGCTCAACGCGAGCCACCAGGCCCTGTGCTACCCGGGGTTCCTGGCGGGCTACGAGTACGCGCACGAGGTGTGCCAGGACCCCACGTTCGTGGCCTACCTGCTGGGGTACATGAACCGCGAGGCCTCCCCCACGCTGCGCCCGGTGGAGGGTGTGGACCTGGACGCCTACAAGCACATGCTGATCGAGCGCTTCGCGAACCCGCACGTCCGGGACACCCTCGCGCGGCTGTGCGCGGAGTCCTCGGACCGGATCCCCACGTGGCTGGTGCCGGTGGTCCGGGAGAACCTCGCCCACGGCCGCCCCGTGGAGCTCAGTGCGACCATCGTGGCGTCCTGGGCACGGTACGCGGAGGGCACGGACGAGAAGGGTGCCCCGATCACGGTCGTGGATCAGCGCCGGGACCGCGTGATGGCGGCCGCGGCGCGCCAGGGGGAGGACGAGCTCGCGTTCCTGCGTGACGAGGACCTCTTCGGCGACCTCGCCCACCACGAGGCGTTCACCCGGCCCTACGTCGCCGCGCTGCGCAGCTTCCACGAGCGCGGGGCGCGGGCCACCATCGAGGACGCGGTGGCGCGCTTCGCGCAGTAGCACCCCTCGCACCCGTTCCCTCGGCGCCGCCCCGTCCACACCGGACGGGGCGGCGCCGTGGCATCCGGGTCCCGGGGTGGCCCCGCCGAGAGGAGGCGCCCCGCGGGACCCGGCCCGGGTGTCAGAGCATCTCGGACTCGAGGTTTCCCCGCGCCACGCCGTACCGGCTCCGGAAGGCCCGCACCCCCTCATCGGTGCGCGGCGCAAGCTCCCGGTCCACGGTCCGGCTCCACCGGGGCAGCGCGCCCGTTGCGGCCCACGCCGCCTGCCGGGCGGCACCGAGGGCCACGTACTCGTCGGAGCGGGGAACCGTCACGGGCATCCCGAGGGTGTCCGGCAGGACGCTGCACAGCGCCTCGGAGCGGGCGCCCCCGCCGATCAGCAGGACCCGTTCCACGTCCACGCCCGCGGCACGCAGGACGTCCAGGCAGTCCGCCAGCGAGTTGGCCACGGACAGCACCGCCGCCCGTGCCAGGTTCTCCCGTGTGAGGGAGGCGCGCGTCATCCCGTCCAGCCGCCCGGTGGCCCGGGGCAGGTTGGGGGTGCGCTCGCCGTCGAGGTAGGGCAGCAGGGTGAGGCCCCCAGCGTCGGACGCCCCGCTCGTGGCCAGGCGTGTGAACTCGTCCAGGTCCACTCCCAGCAGGGCCGCGGTGCTCGTCATCACCCGTGCGGCGTTGATGGTGCACAGCAGCGGCAGGAACCGCCCGGTGGCGTCCGCGAAACCGGCCGTCGTGCCCGTGGGGTCGTGCGGCTGCTCGGCGCTGCACGCGAACACGGTCCCGGAGGTCCCCACCGAGACCACCACCTCGCCCTCGCCCAGGCCCAGCCCCAGCGCCGCCGCGGCGTTGTCCCCGGCACCGGCTCCCACGACGACGCCGTCCCCGCCGCCCCACTCGGACAGCAGGGTTCCAGCGGCGTCGCCCGGGCCCAGGACGCGGGGCAGCTGCGGCACCGCGCCGAAGTACTCCCGCAGCAGCTCCGGGCGGTACTCGCCGTGGACGGCGTCGAAGTACCCGGTGCCCGAGGCGTCCGAGCGGTCGGTGACGAACTCCCCGCACAGCTGCAGCGTGAGCCAGTCGTGGGGGAGCATGACCCGCGCCACCCGTTCCGCGGTCTCCGGCTCGTTCTCGCGCAGCCACGCCAGCTTGGACAGCGTCATGGAGGCCACCGGGGCCATGCCCACACGCTCCATCCACCACGCGGTGCCGTGCTCCTGGACCATGCGGGCGGCCTGGGGCTCGCTGCGGACGTCGTTCCACAGCAGGGCGTCGCGCACCGGGGTGCCCTCGGCGTCCACCGCGACCAGGCCGTGCTGCTGACCGCCCACGGCCACCCCGACCACGTCATCGCGCTCAGTCACCCCGGCCTCCGCCCAGGCCCGGCGCAGGGCCTCAACCCACACGCGCGGGTCCACGCTGGTGCCGTCCGGGTGGGGCGCGGTGGCCCCGGCGACGGTCTCGCCGGTGGTCGTCTCGACGAGCACGACCTTGCAGGACTGTGTGGATGAATCAATGCCGACGACGATGCTCATGGTGTCCTTTCACGGAGCGGAGATGGTGGAGCTCGGGTGCACGTGAGCCGCCCGAGACCGGTGGGACAGGGCGGGCAGTGCCCGCGGGGTCGCGCACCTCATGGCCCGGCGGGCGCAGGCGGCAGGGCGCGCAGGGCGTCCCGCAGGGCGGCGTCGCAGACCAGGTGGTCCACCAGTCCGGACCGGACGGCGGCCAGCACCGCGGCGGCGCGGTCCGCGCCCGAGGCCACGGCCAGTTTGTCCCGGGTACTGCGCAGCGGGGCGAGGTCCGCGGCCACGACCATCCCCGCGAGGGGAGTCCGCACCTCCCCGCCCTGCGCGTCCAGCAGGTGCCCGGACACCTCGGCCACGGCACCCGCGCGCTGCGCCGCGAGGGCGGTCCGGGGGTCCACGCGCGACCACACCGTGGAGCCCTCCGGGGTCCAGCTGCCCACGGCCAGCACGGCGACGTCCAGCGAACAGGCCTTCTTCAGGGTGGCGGCGATCTCCGGGGCCCTGCGCAGGAATTCCGCCTGGTCGACCACCAGCGGGGCCCACAGGGGCCACGCCGAACGGCACTGGAGACCGGCCAGCAGGCGGGGCGCCTCGGGCTCCCCGCCGTGGGGCGTGTTCAGGGCGCCCGCGAGCTGGACGATGTCGTTGTCCGGCAGCGGTGGGAGGTGCTTCACCACGCGCTGCAGGGTGCGGGACCAGGAGATCCCCAGGACCTCGTCCTCCCGGAGGCGTGCCGTGATCTCCCGCGCCGTGGCACGTGCCAGGGCATCCCGGTCCGCGGGCCACTGCACGGTGCCCACGGTGGTGAGGCTCCGCAGCCCTACGGCGCGGGCCAGGGCGTCGTCCGCGTCCTCCGCGGGCACGGTGATCTCGATCCGGACCACCCCCGTCTCCTGGGCCTCCCGGAGCAGGGCGGCCACCTGGAAGCGGGAGAGCCCCGACTTCTCCGCGAGGGAGACCTTCGAGAGCCCGTCCACGTAGTGGCCGTGGGCCAGGTGGGCCAGCAGGTGCTGCCGCCGCACCGGGTCCGTGGGCGGCCACGGATCCTCGTCGGGCACGGGGGTCACCTCCTGGAACGGGCGGTCTGGTGCGGGAGACGGCGGCACGGTGCCGCGCTCCGGGCTCGGGTTCTGGGTCCTGCGCTCAGTCCGGCAGGCGGAGGCCCGTGGCGGCGTCGAACAGGTGGGCGCGCTCGGGGCTCGGCGCCACCCAGATGGTGGATCCCGCCCGCGGTGGGTGGCGGCCGTCCACGCGGATGACCAGCGGGTCGGAGCCGTCGCCCATGGCGGCGGGGTCCTCGTCCTCGCTCGCCTCGTGGGTGGTGGAAACGGGGGCGACGCCCTGGCTCGCCCGGGGGCTGAGATGCCCGTAGACGTAGGCGTCCGCGCCGAGCTCCTCCACGACGTCGGCCACGACCTCCAGGCCCTCACCGTCGCGGGAGGCCACCAGGTCCTCGGGGCGCACCCCCACCGTGACCTCGGAACCCGTGAGCGCCTCGCGCGCCGCGGGGCTCAGCCGCCAGGTGAGGGTGCCCAGCTCCACGGCGCCCTCACCGGAGACGGGGGAGCGGAAGAGGTTCATGGCGGGAGAGCCGATGAACCCGGCCACGAACTCGTTGGCGGGGCGGTCGTAGAGCTCGCGCGGGGTGTCCACCTGCATGAGGCGCCCGTCCTTGAGCACGGCCACGCGGTCGCCCATGGTCATGGCCTCGGTCTGGTCGTGGGTCACGTACACGGTGGTGACGCCAAGCCTGCGGGTGAGGGAGGCGATCTGCGTGCGCGTCTGCACCCGCAGCTTGGCGTCCAGGTTGGACAGGGGCTCGTCCATGAGGAACACCTGGGGGGAGCGCACGATGGCGCGGCCCATGGCCACGCGCTGGCGCTGGCCACCCGAGAGGGCCTTGGGCTTGCGGTCCAGGTACTCGGTGAGGTCCAGGATCCTGGCCGCCTCCTCGATGCGCCGGGTGCGCTCGGTCTCGCCCACCTTCGCGATCTTCAGTGCGAAGCCCATGTTGTCGCGCACGCTCATGTGCGGGTACAGGGCGTAGTTCTGGAACACCATGGCGATGTCCCGGTCCCGGGAGGCGGTGTGGGTGACGTCCTCGCCGCCGATCCTGATGGCTCCCTCCGTGACCTCCTCGAGCCCGGCGAGCATCCGCAGGGTGGTGGACTTCCCGCAGCCGGAGGGGCCCACGAGCACTAGGAACTCGCCGTGGGCGATGTCCAGGCTGAGGTCGGAGACGGAGTCCCGGTCCGCGCCGGGGTAACGGCAGGTCACGTGGTCGTACTGCACGCTCGACATGGTGGTCCTCTTTCCCGGCAGGCACGTGCCGGACGATCCGTAGGAGAAAAGGCGCAGACCTGAGAGCGCGAACCCTCAGGTGTGTGAGCATATCCGTCCCGTGTGACCCCCACCACCGGCGCCGCGTCCACCCGGGCCACCGTGGACCGCGGACACGGCAGAGCGGCCCGGTGCGGGTGCACCGGGCCGCTCTGGGGAACGCGGGTCAGCCGCGGGGGATGTTGCGCAGGTTGGAGCGGGCCATGGAGACGGCCTCACCCGCGCCGCGGTTGAGCACGATGCGGGACATCGCCGTGGCGAAGCCGAACACCTGGGAGCTCTTGATCTCCGGCGGGATGGACAGCGCGTTCGGGTCCGTGATGACCTCCACCAGGGACGGGCCCTGGTGCGCGAGCGCCTCGGTGAACGCGGACTCCAGGTCCTTGGGCTTCTCCACGCGGATCCCCTGGATGCCCACGGCGCGGGCGATCGCGGCGTAGTCCGCCTGCGGGACGTCCACCCCGAAGTCCGGCAGCCCGTCCACGAGCATCTCGAGCTTGACCATGCCGAGCGTGGAGTTGTTGAACACCACCACGGTCACGGGGAGGTCGTACGCCGCCAGGGTGAGCAGCTCGCCCATGAGCATGGACAGCCCGCCGTCGCCGGACACGGAGATCACCTGACGCCCGGGGTCGGCCAGCTGCGCGCCGATCGCGTGGGGCAGGGCGTTGGCCATGGACCCGTGGAGGTAGGACCCCAGGATGCGGCGCGTGCCCAGCGGGTTGATGTAGCGGGCGGTCCACACGTTGCACATGCCGGTGTCCGCGGTGAAGACGGCGTCCTTCGCGGCCACCTGGTCCAGGATGGACGCGGCGTACTCCGGGTGGATGGGCGTCATCTTCTCGACCTTGCGGGTGTACGCACCCACGGCCTTGTTCATGAGCTTGTCGTGCTTGGCCAGCGTCTTATCCAGGAACGAGCTGTCCGACTTGACCGTCAGCTCCGGCAGCAGCTTCAGGATGGTGGACTTCACGTCCCCGTAGACCGGGATGCTCACCCCGGTGCGCCGTCCGATCACGGCCGGGTCGGTGTCCACCTGGATGGTCGTGACGTCGGGGAGGAACTGGTCGTACGGGAAGTCCGTGCCCAGCATCACCATGACGTCGGCGTCGTGCAGGCCCTCGGCCGCGGCGCCGTAGCCGAGCAGGCCGGTCATGCCCACGTCGAACGGGTTGTCGTACTGGATCTGGTCCTTGCCGCGCAGGGAGTGGCCCACGGGTGCCTTGAGCGTGTCCGCCAGGGCGATCACCTCGTCGTGCGCGCCGGCCACGCCGATGCCCGCGAAGATCGCGACCTTCTTGGCAGAGTTCAGCGCGTCCGCCATGCGCGCGATGGTCGCGTCCGAGGGGACGACGGCGCTCGCGTCCGGAACCGCGTACGGGCGCGCCTCGGCGGCCACCTCGGAGTCCGCGAGGTCACCGGGCAGGGTGACCACGGAGACGCCCGGGCTGGTCACGGCGAACTGGATCGCGGAGCTGACCACGGCGGGGGACTGCTGCGGCGTGCTCACGAGCTCGGAGTACACCGAGCACTCGTTGAAGATCCGGTCCGGGTGGGTCTCCTGGAAGTACCCGGAGCCGATGTACTGGGAGGGGATGTGGGAGGCGATGGCCAGCACGGGGGCACCCGAGCGGTTGGCGTCGTACAGCCCGTTGATCAGGTGCAGGTTGCCCGGTCCGCAGGACCCGGCGCACACGGCGAGCTTGCCGGTGACCTGGGCCTCGGCGCTCGCCGCGAACGCGCCGGCCTCCTCGTGGCGGACGTGGACCCAGTCGATCCCGCCCTTGGCGGAGCCGCCCGTGCGGCGCACGGCGTCCACGATCGGGTTGAGGCTGTCGCCCACGACGCCGTAGATGCGCTCCACGCCGGCGTCGATGAGCTGCTGGATGATCTGCTCTGCGAGTTTCACGCTGTCTCCTCGAGTGGTGGTCCCGCCACGGACGGTGCTCCGCGCGGGCGCGACGAATGTGCTCGTCCCCAGCCTAGCGGCGGGTGTTTTCGGCAGAAAGAACCTGTGTCCAACGGAACAGTCCTACCGGGCAACGGACGGTGCCGTGCTGACGCGGCGGAAGCGGCGGACCCGGCCACCCCGGGAGGGGTGACCGGGTCCGTCACACGGCGCCGTGCCGGTCAGCGGTGGGTGCTCAGTACTTGCCCGTCATGGTGGTGACGTCCAGCGCGCGGTCCAGCTGCTCCTCGGTGAGCTTCTCGCCGTCCACGTAGCCGAGCTCGATGGTCGCCTCGCGCACGGTGACCTTGTTGGCCACGGCGTGCTTGGCGATCTTCGCGGCGGCCTCGTAGCCGATGGCCTTGTTCAGCGGGGTCACGATCGAGGGGGAGGCCTCGGCGAGGAAGCGGCAGCGCTCCTCGTTGGCCTCCAGCCCGTCCACCATCTTCTCCGCGGCCACGCGGGACACGTTGGCGAGCAGGCGGATGGAGCCCAGCAGGTTCGCGGCCATCACGGGAATGCCCACGTTGAGCTCGAACGCCCCGTTGGTGGCGGACAGGGAGACCGCGGTGTCGTTGCCGATCACCTGGGCGGCCACCTGGATGGTGGCCTCGCAGATCACGGGGTTGACCTTGCCCGGCATGATGGACGAGCCCGGCTGCAGGTCCGGGATGTGGAGCTCGCCCAGGCCGGTGTTGGGCCCGGAACCCATCCAGCGGATGTCGTTCATGATCTTCATGTAGGAGTACGCGATGTTGCGCAGCTGCCCGGAGGCCTCCACGAGACCGTCGCGGTTGGCCTGCGCCTCGAAGTGGTTGCGCGCCTCGGTCAGGGGCAGCCCGGTCTCCTCGGAGAGCAGCTCAATCACGCGGGCGGAGAAGCCGTCCGGGGTGTTGATGCCGGTGCCCACGGCGGTGCCGCCCAGCGGGACCTCGGCCACGCGCGGCAGGGAGGCGTCGATGCGCTCCATGCCGTATCGCACCTGCGCCGCGTAGCCGCCGAACTCCTGGCCCAGGGTCACGGGGGTGGCGTCCATGAGGTGGGTGCGCCCGGACTTCACGATGTCCTTGAACTGCTCCGCCTTCTTCTCCAGGGAGGTGGCGAGCACGTCCATGGCCGGCTTGAGGTCGTTGATGAGCGCGTTGGTGACGGCCACGTGCACGGAGGTGGGGAAGACGTCGTTGGAGGACTGCGAGGCGTTCACGTGGTCGTTCGGGTGCACCTCGATCCCCTCGGACTCCAGCGCGCGGGACGCCAGGGTGGCCAGCACCTCGTTGGTGTTCATGTTCGAGGAGGTGCCGGAGCCGGTCTGGAACACGTCGATCGGGAACTGGTCGTCGTGCTCGCCCGAGGCCACGGCGTCCGCGGCGTCGCGGATGGCCTGTGCACGCTGGGCGTCGAGCACGCCCAGCTCCTCGTTGGCGGTGGCGGCGGCCTTCTTCACCTGGGCGAGCGCCTTGATGTGCTCGCGCTCCAGGGTGCTGCCGGAGATGGGGAAGTTCTCCACGGCGCGCTGCGTCTGCGCACGGTAGAGCGCGTTCTTCGGGACGCGCACCTCGCCCATGGTGTCGTGTTCGATGCGGTACTCGGTGTTTTCAGCCATGGCCCCAGTTTAGGCATCCCGCTCCCGTTCCAGCGGGCTTCCCCCGGGCCGCGGTGGACGACGCCGCCGCGCACCCGGGTGACCCGGCGGCGTCGCCCGCTCCGGCGCGCTCTCAGGCGCCGCGGAACCCGGGGTCCTCGCTGTAGACCAGCTCGGCCTTGCCGTCCGCGAGGTGGTAGAAGACGCCGATCACGGCGGCGTCCCCGCGCGTGACGGCTTGGGAGATGGCCGCGGAGTGGTCCACGAGCCGGGCGGCGGTCTGCCGGGTGTGCTCCACCACCATGTCCTGCAGGTCCGCATCCCCGGCGCGCTTGGCCTCCAGCACCGAGGGGGTGATGCGCTCCACGAGGTCCCGCTGGAAGCCGCGGGGCAGCTGCCCGGACTCCACGGAGTCCCGGGTGGCCGTCACGGCGCCGCACGAGTCGTGGCCGAGCACCATGACCAGGGGTGTGCCCAGCACCTCGATGGCGTACTCCAGGGAGCCCAGCACGGCGTTGTCGATCACCTGTCCGGCGGTGCGGATCACGAACGCGTCCCCCAGGCCCAGGTCGAAGATGATCTCCGCGGCCAGCCGCGAGTCGGAGCAGCCGAAGATCACCGCGAACGGCTTCTGCGACTGGGCCAGGTCCTCGCGGCGCTGCGCGTCCTGGTGGGGGTGCAGGGTGTCCCCGGAGATGAAGCGGGCGTTGCCCTCCTGCAGGGCCCGCCAGGCCTCGGCCGGGGTGTGTGGGGTGTGCTCCACGCTGGCTGTCTCAGTGCTCACGGTCGGACTCCATGACTCGTCGGGGGCGGTGCGGCACGAGGCTGCGCGCCGCTGGTACAGGGTAGACCCGTGCCGTGCGGGCCACGGCCCCGTCAGGACCCGGACAGCGCCCGGGCCACGTGCTCGAAGTCGGCGTCCGGCGCCGTGCCGCTGAGCACCACGGTGGAGCCCTTGAGGTCCCCGACCCACGCGGTGAACTCCTCGTCCTTGCCGCTGGCGTCCCGGTGGTGCTGGTGCCACGTGACGCCGTCCAGCTGCTTCTCCCCGGTCTGGGGGACCAGCTGGGTGCGCTGGGCGAGCCACGTGGGGTTCGACTTGGCGGTCTGGACCATGTCCACCAGGTGGTAGTCGGGGGAGAGGTACCCCACGTCCCACAGGGGGACGCCGTCCTGGGACTGGGCGGTCCAGCGGGCGTAGTTCGCGCTCCACCCGTCCCCGAGCTGCGGTGCCGCGGGTGTGAAGGACGCCTGGTCCGCCGCGAACTTCGCCTCCTGCGCCACGTCCACCTGCGCCCGGTAGGGCTGGGCGTCCGGTTTGGGCTGCAGCCACAGGAACGGCAGCAGCATCAGGATCAGCACCACCATGGAGATCACCATGCCCCGGATGGGGGCGTTGAGCCGCTTGGCCTGCTTGCTGGTGAGCTGCGGGACGGGCCGCTCGGCGGCGTCGTCGGACGTGGCCTCGGCGGAGCCGGGGGCGGGGGAGACGGGTGCGGGGCGGGAACCGTCGGAAGCGGCGCGCGGTCCGGAAGCAGAGGAACTCACGGACCCATTGTGCCGTGCTCGCGCGAACCGGCCCAACAGGGGCGGGCCGGGGATATGCTGGGCCCACCCGTGGCGGTGCCCGGGCCCCGGTGCGCGGCGGCCCCCGGCACGGCCGAAACTCGAAGGTGAGGAACAACGTGGCAGAGACGACCCCGCAGGCTGGCTCCGGAAATGTGGCGGACCGGAACTTGGCACTGGAACTGGTGCGTGTCACCGAGGCCGCCGCGATCGCGGGCGGCCACTGGGTGGGCGCCGGGGACAAGAACAGCGCGGACGGCGCGGCCGTGGACGCCATGCGCTCCTTCCTCTCCACCGTGGACTTCAACGGCACCGTGGTGATCGGCGAGGGCGAGAAGGACGAGGCCCCCATGCTGTTCAACGGCGAGCAGGTGGGCAGCGGCGCGGGCCCCGCCTCGGACGTGGCGGTGGACCCCATCGACGGCACCCGGCTCACGGCGCTGGGCATGAACAACGCGCTCGCGGTGATCGCGGTGGCGGACGGCGGGTCCATGTTCGACCCCTCGGCCGTGTTCTACATGGACAAGCTCGTGGTGGGTCCGGAGGCCGCGGACATGGTGGACCTGCGCCTGCCCGTGAAGCAGAACATCCACCTGGTGGCCAAGGCCAAGGGCGTGAAGCCCAACCAGGTCACGGTGTGCGTCCTGGACCGCCCGCGGCACCAGGGGCTCGTGGAGGAGATCCGTGCCACGGGCGCCCGCACCCGCATGATCCTGGACGGTGACGTGGCGGGCGCGATCGCCGCGTGCCGCGAGGGCACCGGGGTGGACATCATGATGGGCATCGGCGGCACTCCGGAGGGCATCGTGACCGCGTGCGCCGTGAAGGCCACCGGCGGTGTGATCCAGGGCCGCCTGGCCCCCACGGACGACGCCGAGCGCGAGAAGGCCGCCGCGGCGGGGCTGGACGTGGACCGGATCCTCACCACGGACGAGCTGGTCACCTCCGACAACTGCTTCTTCGCCGCCACCGGCATCACGGACGGGGACCTGCTGCGCGGTGTGCGCTACCGCGGCCGCACCATCACCACCCAGTCCATCGTGATGCGCTCCCGCTCCGGGACGGTGCGCATGGTGGAGGCCGAGCACCTGGCCAAGAAGTGGGAGAAGTACGAGCGCAGCCACGGCTGAGCCGCTCCCCGCGCCGTCGAACGCGCGTGCCCGCCCCGTCAAGGGTGGGCACGCGCGTTCTTCTTTCGCCGCTAAGCTGGGGCGCTGTGTGCTGGGCCCGAGGAGAGGAAGAACCGTGGCGTTGAGCGTGTCCCCGTGCGGCAACAGGAAGACCTGGGACGCCCGGGTCCGGGTCACGGGCGGGCATCCCGAACTGCTGTGGGGCATCGGTGACGCCGAGGCCCTCACGCGCGAGGGCGTGGGCGTGGAGCGCGTGGCCGTGGACCGCGGCGAACAGACCGTGGGCTACGGGCAGCTGCTGGTGCTCGCCGAGGACCGGCACACCGTGGTGGACGCCAAGTCCATGCACGTGAAGAACCCCCGCGACCTGCTGGACGTGCTGGCCGCCCTGCAGGACCACGCGCGCACCGCCCACGGGGCCGCCGTGCTGCGGGTGAGCCCCGACACCCCCGCCACCACGGACCTCGCGGCGAGTCTCACCGAGGCCGGGTATCGGCGCCGGGACCGGATCCGCCGAGGGGAGGCCGGCCCCCGTCACCTCGTGGTGCGCCTGGGGGAGACCGAGGGCGAGCTCTCCCGGCGGCTCTCCAGCGAGACCCTGCAGCGCTGCCGCGCGGGACTGCGCGACTCCGGGGTGCGCGTGCGCCGGGTGGAGGCCGCGGACCGGGACCTCTCCCACGTGGGTCTGCGCACCCAGCACATCCGCGAGCTGCTGCGCGCCGTGGGCCAGAACTCCGTGTTCCTGGTGGCCACCGAGCGGGACGAGGCCGGTGCGGAGGCCGCCCTGGGCTACCTCTGGTTCGTGCACACCGGTGAGGCCGCGATCGTCTACCGGCTGGGCTTCACGGACCGCGCCCGGGACCTGGGTGTGGACGACGCGCTGCTGCTCACGGGTCTCGTGCAGCTGCAGCAGCGCCAGGTGCACCGGGTGCTCGCCGGGGATCCCGACCAGCCGGGCCACCCCATGGTGCTGCGCGAGCTCGCCACGGAGGAGCACGAGGTCCTGGGCACCTGGGAGTACCCCCTGGTGGGCGAGTTCCAGGTGGCCGGGCGCGCGGAGAAGGCCCGCCGCCGCCTCTTCGGCCGCCGCGCCAAGCGTCCCGCCTCGCAGCAGGACCTGCTGCCGGAGGACGCCGTCTCGGACGGTCCCTCTCCCGCGACCACCGGGTCCACGCCGGACGCGCCCGCCCCCGGGGCCCGGTCCGTCGCGACCTCGCCCGACTCCGGCGAGTCCGCCGAGTCCCGGGCCGTGGGCGGCACCGCCTCGCCCGAGCCCGCTGCAGACGCCACCGAAAGGAAGCACACCCGCCCGACGACGCCGCCGCGCCGCCACCGGGGGGACCGCACCACCCCGGGCGGGCGTCGTCGCGCGCGCGTCCGCGGGGCCGGGACGGCGCCCGAGGAGACCGGATCGACGAAAACCGGATCGTTGGAGACCGGATCGGTCGACGCCGGATCCGGGAGGAGCGGTCTCCCCGAGAGCGCCGCCGGGGCAGGCACCCGTCAGGACGCAACCCTGGAGCAGGAAGCCCCGGAGCAGAGCACTCCACAGGCGGCCGCCCGGCCGACCGGGGACGAGCAGGTCAGGGGCTCCCTGTTCGGACGTGTGCTCGCCGAGAGCCGCGCGGCCGTGCGGGACGCCGCCCGCTGGTGAGTCCGCGGAGCGCGGGCCCGCCTCCGTGGCGGGCCCGCGGGGGACGCGGTGGGAGTGCCGAGCGCTAGGAGCGCCCGGACACCATGTTCGCCGCGCGCGCCACCAGTGGCTGCGGCAGGAGCCGGGTGAGTCCCTCCAGGAGCCGGTACGCGCGGGGGAACACCACGCGGGACCGGCCGTGGTCCAGTGCCGAGAGCACCGCGGCCACGAGGTCCGCGGGGCGCGCCGAGCGCCCCACCTCGATCGCCGCGGCGTCGGCCACGCGGAAGAAGTCCGTGTCCACGGGCCCCGGGCACACGCTCAGCACGCGCACACCGTGCCTGCGGGCCTCCACGTCCACGGCCACGCTGAACCGGTCCACGAACGCCTTGCTGGCGCCGTACGTGGCCATGGACGGCAGGGGCTGGAACGCGGCCACGGAGGCGATGTTGACCACGGTCCCGCGCCCGGCGGCCGTCATGGGGCCGAGCGCCGCGTGGGTGAGGGTCATCAGGGCCCGCACGTTCACGGTGAGCTGCTCGAGCTCGCGGTCCAGGTCCAGCCGGGCGAACTCCCCGTGGGTGCCGAAGCCGGCGTTGTTCACCAGCAGGTCCACGGGCTCGGTCCGCAGCACGGCCGCCACGGCGTCGATGCCCTCCTGCGTGCCCAGGTCCGCGGCCACGGTGCGGGCCGTGCCGCCCGTGACGGCCTCGGACAGCGCCGTGAGCTTCTCGCTGCTGCGGCCCGTGAGCACCAGCCGGTACCCGCGTTCGTGCAGCGCCTCGGTGAAAGCCCGGCCGATCCCGCCGGTGGCGCCCGTGATCAGTGCTGCGGGACTCATGCGTCCGCCTTTCGGGTCAGGTGCTCGCGCAGGGCTGCGCGCGTTCGGGACAGGCCCTCGCGGGTGGCGCGGACACCGCTGTAGGCGGCGTAGCCCGCGCGGGAGACCGGCAGGTCCCACGTGCCGGGATGGCTCACGGGCTCACCGCCGAAGGACTTCTTGAAGGACGTGAAGCCGTACCACTCGTGCTCCGGTCCCGCGCCCTCGGGGGCGGTGCCGAAGAGGTCGAACCGGGTGAGCCCCTTCTCCCGGGCGTCCATGACCATGGTGACCACCAGGGGAATGCCCGCGGAGAGCTTGCGGTGCTCCTGGTCCATGGCCGCGTGGGCGTAGGTGCGGGTGTCGTCGGAGTCGTAGACCAGGGACGCCGCGATGGGCTGTCCCTCGAGCTCCGCGAGGTAGAGGCTCGCGGCGCCCACCGGCATGAGGGAGCTGGCCGCGGCCCGCAGGTAGTCGTCCTGCTGCCGGTTGAAGTTCCGGCGCCTGGCGGTGTCCTCCAGGAAGCGCAGCAGGTGCTCCACGTCCCGCGGGTCCTCGGAGCGGCGGATGCTCACGCCCTTCTTGTGGATGTTGCGGTACAGGTTGCGGTTCGTGGACTTCATGTCCTTGAGCAGGTCCTTGGGGTCCCTGCGCAGGTCGATGACCTGGGTGTGCCCGGGCTGCACCTGCCGCGGGGACCGGCGCATGCCGCGCCGCCGCAGCGCGGCCTCGGGGCTCTCCCCGGGCTCGGCCACGTGGCCGTCGACGGGCTCCACGCGCACGAACCAGCAGCGCTGCTCCCGGGCCTTGGCCACGAGGTCCGACAGGGCGGCGTCGAACGCCCGCGGGGACTCGGCCTCCGGGCCGTAGGGGCAGTACAGGTACCGCCCGCCGCGCCCGCCCTCGACCGTGGCGAGGTAGCGCCACCCGGACCCCTCCGCCCGGATGACGCGGTGTCCGATGCTCTGCTGGAACTGTGCCCACTCGGGGGACTGCAGGATGTTTGCCACGCCCCCACTGTACCGAGACCGCGCGGGGGAGGTCCCCGTCTCCGGGGCCGGCCGGAGTGCACCCCCGGTCCCGTCCGGGCCGGTTCCGGTCAGGGCAGCGAGCACGTCCCGTTCGGGGAGAGCTGCTCCTCGGCGGGGACCTGCAGCGCCGCAGGCACCACGGCGGCCGTCCCGATCCCCGGGCCCCCGCCGATCACGGACACCCCGCTCGCGCCCACCGCGCCACCGTTGGCGGTGTCCCGGGCGGACGACGCCGCCGCGGTGCCGCTGGGCGCGCCCGCCGCCTGGGCGTCGTCGCCGTTCGCGCGGGAGAGGACGCCCGCGAGGTCGGAGTGGAACCGGTCGAAGTCCGGGTACGTGGGGAAGGACTGGTCGTAGTAGGGCGGTCCCGCGGCGTAGGAGAGAAGCTCGTGCTTCTGGGCCTTGGTGGCCACCGAGACCATGGAGCCGATCGAGGACCGGGGGATGTCCGTCTCCAGGATCTGCTCGCCCGAGCTGGCGAGGTCGTCGAACTTGGTGACCACCGTGACGGGATCCAGCTGCGAGAGCATGGCCGCCTGCACGCACCGCTGGCGGGCCTGGCGGTCGTAGTCCGTGGCACCTTCGCGGGAACGGGCGTACCAGAGGGCGTGGTAGCCGTCCATGTGCTGGGTGCCCGGTTCGATCCACCCCAGGATGGGGTTCTTCTGGCCGGTGTCCAGGTTGGTGCCACCCCCCATGGGCACCCGCCCGCCCACGTTCAGGTCGATCCCGCCCAGAGCGTCCACCAGGGAGGCGAAGCCGTCCATGTCGATCAGGGCGTAGGCCTGGATGCTCAGCCCGGTCACGCCCTCGGCGGCCTCCTTGGTGGCCTGCGCCCCGGGGTCCGCGACGTCCGGGTAGAGGTCCTTGTGGTTCTGCATCACGTCCGTGTAGATGGCGTTCATGATGCACTCGTCCCCGCAGTTGAAGCCGTCCGGGTACACGCCGTGCATGGGCGAGTCCGAGGGGAACGGGACGTTCTGCAGGTTGCGGGGGATGGACACCGTGACGGTCTGTCCGGAGGAGGCGTCGATGCTCAGCACGGTCATGGAGTCCGGGCGCCTGCCCTCGCGGTCCTCCCCGGCGTCCCCGCCCATGAGCAGGATGTTGTACCGCCCGTCCACGGCGGCGAAGGGCATGCCCCCGCCGAAGATTCCGGACATCGCCTGGCGCGCGGTGGAGACCAGGTGGGCGGCGTAGCCCAGTCCGCCACCGGTCACGAGCATGCCCAGCACGGTGGCGATGACCACTCCCCGGCGCACCCCCGTGCGCAGCAGCCCCGGGCGGATGATCCGCAGCGTGTCGAACCACAGCAGCACCCAGCCGACCGCCAGGGTGACGAGCCCGTACATGAGCAGCGCGGAGGTCACCGAGTTGGTCAGCAGCCACACCAGCGCGGTGCGCCACACGAACCACAGCAGCAGTGCGGCCACCAGCAGGGCCCACACCACGGCGGTGATCCGCACCGCGATGCGGCCCACCACTCGCCGGCCGGCCACCAGCTGCGCCGAGCCCGGGACCAGGAGGGTGGCTCCCAGCAGCCACCAGGCCCGCCTGCTTCGGGTGGCAGGGGCCGCGAAGCGGGGGCTGCGCAGGGGATCTCCCACGCGGGAGCGCGTGCGGCGGGGTCCCTCGTCCGGGTGGCGGGCGGCGGAGGCGCCGGCGGAGCCGTCCTCGTGACCGTGCCGCGGGGGAGTGTTCTCCGTCACCCGCTCGTAGGCCCTGGTGGTGGTGTGGGCGTCACCGCGGGGGCGGTCGGTGGATCCGTTCACGTGCAACTCCGTGCGGCAGGGGAAGTCGGTGCTGCGACGGGCCGCGGCTGCGGTCCCGCCGGGTCGGGGGACGGGTGTGGCACCCGGCCCGTCCATTGTGCCCCCTCCACCTGGGACCGCGCCGAGGGCCCAGGCGGTGAACCACCAGGTCACGGGGGTCTTCGCGGCTCGTGCCGCCCCGGGCTCAGTCCTGGCTGGTGGCTCCGCGGGCCACGGTCTCGCGCAGCGCGGCGCCCTTGCGGTGCGCGGCCTCGGAGAGCTCCGCGGCGGCGTCGAGCAGCCTGGCCCGCAGCTGCGTGCCCGAGGCGTCCGGGGCGGAGCCCAGCACGCGGGCGGCGAGCAGGCCGGCGTTGCGGGCGCCGTTGATGGACACCGTGGCCACGGGGACACCGGCGGGCATCTGCACGATCGACAGCAGCGAGTCCATGCCGTCCAGGGTCTTCAGGGCCACGGGCACCCCGATCACCGGCAGCGGCGTCACGGAGGCCAGCATCCCGGGCAGGTGCGCGGCACCACCGGCCCCGGCGATCACCACGCGCAGTCCGCGCTCGTGGGCGGTGCGGCCGTACTCGAGCATCTCGGCGGGCATCCGGTGCGCCGAGACCACGTCCGCCTCGTAGGGGATGCCGAGCTCCTCGAGCGCCTCGGCGGCGGCACGCATGGTGGCCCAGTCCGAGTCGGAGCCCATCACGAGACCCACGAGCGGGGCCTCGGACTGGCTCCGCGGCACGGCACCCCACGGTGCGTTCCCGCGGCGTTCGTTCAGCGGCTGCCCGCGGTCCCCGCCGTCGCGCAGGACGAGCGCGGCTCGCGTGGCGATCCGGCGCAGCCGCTCCACCTCGTGGGCGCCACCCACCGCGTTCACGTGCCCCACCTTGCGCCCGGGGCGCACGGCCTTGCCGTAGGTGTGGATCTTGGCGCGGGGCTCGGCCGCCATGGCCAGGGGGTAGGCGGAGAACAGGTCCTCGTTCTCCCCGCCCAGCACGTTCTTCATCACGGCCGCGCCCGCCAACACCTCCGTGCGGCCCAGGGGCCAGTCCAGGACCGCCCGCAGGTGCTGCTCGAACTGCCCGGTCACCGAGCCGTCCATGCTCCAGTGCCCGGAGTTGTGGGGGCGCATGGCCAGCTCGTTGACCGCGAAACCGGTCTCCGTGCCCGGGGTCTCGAACAGCTCCACGGCCATCACGCCGGTGACACCGAGCTCCTGCGCGAGGCGCACGGCGGCGTCCTGTGCGGCGCGGGCCACCTCCGGGTCCAGGCCGGGGGCCGGGGCGATCACCTCGTCGCACACGCCCGCCACCTGGATGGACTCCACCACCGGCCACGCCACGGTCTCCCCGGAGGGACGGCGGGCCACCATGGCGGAGAGCTCCCGGCTGAAGGGCACGGCCTCCTCCGCGAGCAGACCCTGCCCGGACCCGGCGGCGGCGGCGCGCTCGAACCACTCGGCGGCGGTGCCGCCGCCGGCCTCCTGCGGGCCGTCCAGCTTGAGCACGCCCTTGCCGTCGTAGCCGCCCCGGGGGGTCTTCAGGATCAGCGGCCACCCCACGCGCTCGCCGAAGGCCACCAGCTGCTCGGGGGAGTGGACCTCCTCCCAGCGGGGGTTGGGCAGTCCCAGCTCCGCCACGGCCCGGCGCATCACGAGCTTGTCCTGCGCGTGCTCCAGGGCGTCCGGGCCGGGGCGCACGGCCACACCGTGGGCCTCGAGGGCCCGCAGGTGCTCGGTGGGCACGTGCTCGTGGTCGAACGTGAGGACGTCCACCTCCGCGGCGAAGCGCCGGAGGGTGTCCAGGTCCGTGTAGTCGCCCACGGGTGCGGTGGGCACGGCCGCGACCGCGCTGACCTCCGGGGACTCCGCGAGGACGCGCAGCTCCACGCCGAGGGCGGTGGCGGCGGGGGCCATCATGCGGGCGAGCTGCCCGCCGCCCACGACGCCGATGACAGGACCGGTAACGGGAGAATTCACCGCTCCAGGCTATCGTCACAGCGGACGTCCAGTCATGTCGGAGTACGATGCACTCCAGCATCCTGCAACCACTCCGCACCGCCGCGGTCCGGCTGGCCGCGGCGCGGTTCCGGGACCCGGGGCGCCACCGCCCCGCCCGGCAGCCCACCCGATCAGCAGATGGAGAGCGAATCCTTGAACAACCTGATGGATCGCGCGCACGCCCTCTGGGAACTGTTCGTCAAAGAACTCGCCAAGTTCGGGGTGGTGGGCGCGGCGGCGTTCGCCATCAACGCCTCCCTGGTGCTGCTGCTCATGCACACCCGCTACTTCGCGGACAGCCACATCAAGGCGAAGGTCGTGGCCACGATCGTGGCCATCATCTTCTCGTGGCTCGCCAACAGGCTGTGGACCTTCCGCGACAAGCGCCAGGACGACAAGAAGAAGGAGCTCGTGCAGTTCCTGGTGGCCAACGGCATCGGCATGGCCATCGAACTCGGGTGCCTCGGGGTGAGCTACTACGTCCTGGGGCTGACCTCGGCCACGGCGTCCTTCATCTCCGGCACGGTCATCGGCACCATCCTGGGCACCGTCTTCCGCTACTTCGCGTACCGCTTCTGGGTGTTCAGCACCGAGCTGGACCAGGACCCGGAGTTCGCGGACAGCGCCGAGGAGGAGCTCGCCTTCGTCACGGGCCAGTTGCCGGTGGTTCCCCACCACACCGAGCCGCGCACGGACTCCGACGACGACGT
>NZ_JAUMTZ010000019.1 GCF_030530945.1 Kocuria sp.
CAACCCACCCACACCCACCCACCCCAACCACCCCCCAAGGCCACCACCCCCGGGGGGGGGGCCCCCCGCGGGCCCCCCCCACCACCGGGCCCGTGACGGACGGGTCCACGAACCGGCGGGGGCCGCCGCGCCCCCGCAGCCGGCACCGCGTCGGCCTGCCGTCACCCACCTTCATCGTCACCAGCTGAAAGCCGGAGGATCACCATGGCCACCGTCGAGTACAAGAACGCCTCACGCACGTTCGACCCGGACAGGCCCCCGGCCGTGGCGCACCTGGACCTGAGCATCCGCGACGGCGAGCTGCTCGTCCTGGTGGGGCCCTCCGGCAGCGGCAAGTCCACCGCCATGCGGATGCTGGCCGGGCTGGAGCCGGTGGACGAGGGCTCGGTGCTGATCGACGGAAAGGACGTCACGTCCACCCGCGCCCGCGACCGGGACGTGGCCATGGTGTTCCAGTCCTACGCCCTCTACCCCAACATGACAGCGCGGCAGAACATGGCCTTCGCGCTGGAGAACGAGAAGCTGCCGCGCGCGGAGATCGACCAGCGGGTGGAACGCGCCGCGGCCATGCTCGAGCTCGGCCCCCTCATGGACAAGCGGCCCTCGGCCATGTCCGGCGGGCAGCGCCAGCGCGTGGCCATGGGCCGCTCCATCGTGCGCAACCCGAAGGTGTGGTGCATGGACGAGCCCCTGTCCAACCTGGACGCCACCCTGCGGGTCTCCACCCGCGCCCAGATCGCGGACCTGCAGCGCGAGCTGGGCGTCACCACCATCTACGTGACGCACGACCAGGTGGAGGCCATGACCATGGGGGACCGCGTGGCGGTGCTGCGGGACGGGCAGCTGCAGCAGGTGGCGGACCCCATCCACCTCTACGAGCACCCCGCCAACGTGTTCGTGGCACGGTTCATCGGCTCCCCCGCCATGTCCGTGGTCCACGACGTCCCGGTCCGTGACGGGCACGCCGTTCTCGACGCCGCCAGCGGCCTGCGCGTGCCCGTCCCGTCCGCGTTCCTCCCGCGCGTCGGGGACACCGTGACCGTGGGGGTGCGCCCCGAGTCCTGGGAGATCGTGGCCGCGGGCAGCGCCCCGGACGCTCCTGCCCTGCCCCTGCAGGTCCACCTGGTGGAGAAGCTCGGCTCCGAGGCGTTCATCCACTGCGTCCTGCCGGACGCCCAGGACGACTCGGAGGGGTCGGAGGTCCGCGGCTCCACGGGGACCATGAGGTTCGAGAAGGGCCGGGCCACGGTCCGCGCGGAGAAGTTCCTGCGGGTGGAGGCGGGTTCCATCCTGCACGTGCGGCCGAACCCCCGCGAGATGTGCTTCTTCGACCCTGCCTCCGGGGAGAACCTGGAGCTCGTGGCCGGGCAGCACCACTCCGCCGAACCTCAGCGCTGAGCTCCGCACCGCGGCACGGGGCGCACCGCCACCGGGCCCTCGCCCCCGTGCCGCGGTGCGCCCACCCCCGGTCTGGCGTCTTGCTACCATGGGGTCCCCCGTGAGCCGCGCGGTGCCCCTCCACTCCCGCCCGTCGAATCCACCCCCTCGTCGAGGCCCCCGGGGTCCGCAGCGACCACCCGCCCACTCCGACGCACCGTGAGGGACCCATGGCACTCTTCCTGCGCCGCCATCGCGTGGAAAACCTCCTGTACGCGGGGGCCTGCGGATTCGGACTGCTCGGCGCGGGGGGCTTCGTGCACTCCTACTTCTCCACCGACTGGTCCGAGAACTTCCCGGTGGTGCCGTTCTTCCTGGTGGTCGCGGCGAGCTCCCTCACGCTCACGGCCGTGGCCCTGTCGCTGGTGCGGCTCTTCCACCAGGACCACCGCCCTGACAACCCGGCGGATCTCACGGATCTCCCGACCACGGCCGGGAGCCACGCCGTGGGTCCAGCGCGCCGGAGGGCCTCCTCCGGCCGCAGGCCCCGCTGATCTGCGGGTCCCACCCCCGTGGAACCGGGGTCCGCACCCGGCTCGCGACCACCAGGACTTCCCTGACGGTCCGAACCGGTGCTACGCTCGCAATGAAGACAAGGATCATGAGTTCCGGCGCAAAGCTCTGGCTGGCCGGACGGCAACCCTCCTGCTGTAGTGGGGTGCCCCAGATGAGGATCCGGCCGTCGCGCAACCGCGTGACTGGCAAGTACGGCGCTCGGATCTCACACCTCCGGCGTCCTACCGCCGGAGGTTTTTTCACATGTCCGCAGCGTTGGCAGCAGCCCGCACCAGCACCCCGTCCGCCGCGGAACGGCCCACGGGCACGTCCTGGCTCGTGCGCCGTCCCCGTCGTTCCACGCTCGTCTCCTTCGAGGTGTTTCCGCCGCGTCCGACCGCGGACCCGGACGCCGTGTGGCGCAGCATCGACACCATGGCGCAGGCGGGCCCGGACTTCTTCTCGGTGACCCACGGCCACTCGGGCCGCGCCGGGATCTCCCGCGAGGCGCTGCAGCACCTGCGCCGCACCACGGACACCCCGGTCATGGCGCACTTCACGTGCGGCGGCACCGACCGCGCGGGCCTGGAGGGCGCCGTCGAGCAGCTGCTGGACGACGGCGTGCGGGACCTCCTCGCGCTGCGGGGGGACCCGCCGCTGGGCGGAGCCGAGTGGGTGACGCCCGCGGGCGGGATCGGCCGGGCCTCGGAGCTGGTGCGGCTCGTGCGGGACGTGGAGCGGCGTCGCTTCGGGGACGGGTTCCGCCCCGGGAACCGGCCGCTGTCCGTGTCCGTGGCGTGCTACCCATCCCCCGCGCGGGGCCGTAACTTCGAGGCGGACCTCGCGTCCCTGTGGGACAAGCAGGAGGCCGGCGCGGACTACGCGATCACGCAGGTGCTGTACGAGCCCGAGGACTACGCCCGGTTCCTGGAGCGCGCCCGCTCCGAGGGCATCCACATCCCGGTGGTCGCGGGGCTGATGCCCCTCACGGACCCGCGGCGGCTGCGGCGGATGACCGAGATCACGGGGGTCTCCGTCCCGCGGCGGCTCACGGAGTTCCTCCGCGCGGGCTCTCCCGAGGAGATGCGGCACCGCGGGATCGCGGCAACTCTTTCCCTCATCGACGACCTCCTGGACCTGGGCTGCGCCGGCTTCCACCTCTACACGTTCAACCGCCCCGAGGCCGCGCTCACCATCCTGGAGCACCTGCGGGTCCGCGACGCCGCCCGCGAGTACCGCGGCCGCAGCCCCGCCGTCTGAGGCCAACCCCGCGCGACACGCCGCGCGGGCGGCACGGAACCAACAGGTCCCGGCCGCCGAGCACCTCCCCACCCCGCCAGCCGCGAGCTCACCCGCCCGCGAGCGCGCTTCCGCACACCCTTTTTCCACCCCGACCCACACCTGACGAAGGACCTCCCATGACCACTCAGCACACCACTCCTCTGCCCACCGCCACCATCCTGGGATACCCCCGCATCGGCCCGGACCGCGAGCTCAAGCACGCACTGGAAGCCCACTGGAGGGACCCGCAGGAGCACCCCACGAGCACCGTCCTGGACACCCTCGCCGCTCTGCGTGAGCGCACGGCCACGCGGCTGGTCGAACTCGGTCTGGACGCGGACTACGCCGTGCCCGGCGAGGGCTTCGCCGTGGACCACGTGCTGGACACCGCCCTCGCGCTGGGCGCCGTGCCGGCCCGCTTCGCGGCCGACGGCTACCGCCCCGCCGCGCCGGACACTGCCGCGGGCATCGAGCTGCTGACCGCGCTGTCCCGGGGCACGGACCACCTGGAGCCGCTGGAGATGACCAAGTGGTTCGACACCAACTACCACTACTACGTCCCGGAGATCGGCCCGGACACCCCGCTGAGCGCACATCCCGAGAGCCTGGTGGCCCGTCACCTGGACACGCTGCGGCGGACCGGGACCAGGACCCGTCCCGTGCTGGTGGGTCCGGTGACGCTGCTGCTGCTGTCCCGGCCCGAGACCACGGACGACGCCGCGGTGGATCCGCTCGCGCGGCTCGACGACGTGGTGGGGCACTACACCACCATCCTCGCGGAGCTGGCGGCCGCGGGCGTCGAGTGGGTGCAGCTGGACGAGCCCGCCCTCGCCGCGGACGGCTGGGCCGTGGAGCGTGCCGAGCTCGTCTCCGCCCTGGAGACCGCCTACGCCCGGCTCACCGCCGCCGCGGACCGCCCCGCCCTGCTGGTGACCGTGGGCTACGGGGACGCAGGCGAGGATGCGCTGCTCGCCCTGGCCCGCACGGACACGGACGCCCTGGCCGTGGACCTCGACCGCGGGGACGTCCCCTCCGCCGCCGCCCTCGAGGCGTGGGGCGAGCGCCCGGTGGCGGGCGGCGTCGTGGGCGGACGCACCGTGTGGCGCACGGACCTGGCCCGCGCGGCGAGCATCCTGGACCGGCTGCGCGCCGCGGCGCAGGGGCCGGTGGCCGTGGGCACGGCGACGCCGCTGCTGCACGTCCCGCACGACGTGGCCCGGGAGACCGGGCTGGACCCGGAGGTCCGCCGCTGGGTGGCCTTCGCGGACCAGAAGGTCACCGAGGTGGCAGAGCTGGCCCGCGGCGTGGCGCAGGGGTGGGATGCGATCACCGAGACCCTGGCCACGGACGCCGAGAGCCGTGCGGCCCGTGCCGCGCACCCGGCCACCCACCGGGCGGAGGTCCGCGAGCGCACCGCGGCGGTGCGGCCCGAGGACCGGGTGCGGGCCGACTCGGACGAGCGCCGTGCGGCCCAGCACGCACGGCTGAACCTGCCCGTGCTGCCCACCACGACCATCGGCTCCTTCCCCCAGACCCGCGAGATCCGTGCCACGCGCGCCGCACACCGCGCCGGACGGCTGGACGAGCGTGCCTACACGGAGGCCATCCGGGAGGAAATCGCCCGGACGGTGCGGGCGCAGGAGGAGCTGGGACTGGACGTGCTGGTGCACGGCGAGCCGGAGCGCAACGACATGGTGCAGTACTTCGCGGAGGCGCTGGACGGCTTCGCCACCACGCAGCACGGCTGGGTGCAGTCCTACGGTTCGCGCTGCACGCGCCCGTCCATCCTCTTCGGGGACGTCTCGCGGCCCGCGCCGATTACCGTGGAGTGGACGCGCTACGCCGCATCGCTCACGGAGCGGCCCGTCAAGGGCATGCTCACGGGACCGGTCACGATCCTCGCGTGGTCCTTCGTCCGGGACGACGCCCCCGCGGCCGAGGTCGCGGACCAGGTGGCCCTGGCGCTGCGCGACGAGATCGCCGACCTCGAGGCCGCCGGAACCGCGGTGATCCAGGTGGACGAGCCCGCCCTGCGCGAGCTGCTGCCGCTGCGGGAGGCGGACCGCGCCGCGTACCTGGACTGGTCCGTGGGCTCGTTCCGGCTGGCCACGGGATCCGCCGAGCCCGCCACCCAGATCCACACGCACCTGTGCTACTCCGAGTTCGAGACCGTGCTGGATGCGATCGAGGGCCTGGACGCGGACGTCACCACGCTGGAGGCCTCCCGCTCCGGCTCGGGCATCGTGGCCGGGCTGGCCGCCGCGGACTTCCCGCGGGACCTCGGCCCCGGCGTGTGGGACATCCACTCCCCGCGCGTCCCCACGTTCGAGGAGGTGGCGCAGCGCGTGCGGCACGCGGCGCACGCCATCGGCGCCGAGCGCGTGTGGGTGAACCCCGACTGCGGGCTCAAGACCCGCGCGTGGCCCGAGACGGAGGCCGCCCTCGACCGGCTCGTGGCGGCCGCGCTCACAGTCCGCGGGGAGCTCGCCCGCGAGGAGGACGACGCCGCCCGCACCCGCCCGCGCACCACCCCCGGAACCGCGCCCGCGGCTCTCTGAGACCCGGTCCCCGACCCACACGAGGGAGAAGCACATGAGCACCGCACCCACCCCGTCCCCGCTGGGGACACCCATCGTCCAGCCCATCCACCACAGCGCGGCCTACGCGTTCGAGACCCTCGGGCAGGCGCAGGACGTCTTCGCCCAGCGGGCCGGAGGGTTCACCTACGCCCGCACGGGCAACCCGAACGTGGCGGCGCTGGAGGCGGAGATCGCCCGGCGGGAGCATGGGGTGGGTGCCGTGGCGGCGTCGTCGGGCCAGGCGGCCGTGGCGCTCGCGCTGCTCACCCTCACGGGACCGGCGCGGGACGCGCACGCCGTGGTGTCCTCGCGGATCTACGGCGGGACCGTGGACCTGCTCACGGACACCCTCGCGGACACGGGCCTGGAGGTCACGTTCGCCGACCCGCGGGAACCGCAGCAGTGGGAGGACGCCGTGCGGGACGGGACGCGGGTGTTCTTCCTCGAGTCGATCGCCAACCCGCTCACCGAGCTCCCGGAGCTGGAAGCGATCGCCCGGATCGCGCACCGCCACGGCGCGGTGGTGCTCGTGGACAACACCGTGGCCACCCCGTACCTCTGCACCCCCGGGGAGCACGGCGCGGACTTCGTGGTGCACTCGGCCACCAAGTACCTGGCCGGGCACGGGGGTCCCCTGGGCGGCCTGCTCGTGGCCACCGGCGCCTTCGACCCCATGGACGACGCCGCCCGCTGGCCCTGGCTCACCAGGGCCCACCCCCGCTGGGGCGGGCGCTCCCCCGTGGAGCTCTTCGGTGCGCAGAAGGCCGTGCTGGGCGTGGCCCGCTGCAAGTACCTCAACGACCTGGGGCCCTGTCTGGGGGCCACCGCCGCGCACGAGATCCTGCAGGGCATGGCCACGCTGGACGTGCGCGTGGAGCGGCAGTCCGCCACCGCTTCCGCCCTGGCCGCCGCCCTCTCGGGGCACCCGGCCGTGGAGCGGGCGCACCACCCGTCCCTGGCCGAGGGGCGCCAGCGCGAGCTGTACGCGGCGGGCGGCTACCGCGGTGGCGGCGGCCTGTTCTCTGTGGACGTGCGCGGCACTCCCGCCCAGGTGGCGGCCGTGGTGAACGGGCTGGAGACCATCAGGCTCGCGGCCAACATCGGGGACGTCCGCACCCTGGTGGCCCACCCCGCAGGCATGACCCACTGCCGCCTGACCCCCGAGCAGTTCCGGGCCAGCGGCATCACCGAGCGCACCCTCCGGTTCTCCGTGGGACTGGAGGACGAGGCGGAGCTGCTCGCGGACCTGCTGCGGGCACTCGACCCCCTGGCAGCGCGGAGCGAACGGGAAGGCGCGCGGGAGCAGCCCGCCTCCCCGCACGCCCAGAACGCCGTCGCCTGACCGGCGCGGCACAGCACCCACGAGACGAGGAACCACACCATGACCCACCCCACCGCCACCCTGCCGGGACTCGCCACCCGTGCAATCCACGACGGCCAGCAGCCCGACCCCACCACCGGCGCCGTGGTGCCGCCCATCTACCAGACCTCCACGTTCGTGCAGGACGGCGTCAACGAGTTCCGCGCCGGGGGCCACGAGTACAGCCGCGGGTCCAACCCCACGCGCAACGGCTTCGAGGAGCAGCTCGCGTCCCTGGAGGGCGGCACCCGCGCCTTCGCCTTCGCCTCGGGCATGGCCGCGGAGGACGCGCTGCTCCGGGCCGTCCTGGCCCCCGGTGACCACGTGGTCCTCGCCTCGGACGTCTACGGCGGCACCTTCCGCCTGGTGGACCAGGTGCTCTCCCGCTGGGGTGTTGAGCACAGCGTGGCACCCACCGCCTCCGCCGACGACGCCGCGACCGCCGTGCGCCCCGGCGCCACCCGGGTGGTGTGGCTGGAGACCCCCTCCAACCCGCTCCTGCGCATCGCGGACATCGCCGCATGGGCGGACGTGGCGCGGGACGCCGGTGCCCTGCTGGTGGTCGACAACACCTTCGCGACCCCCGCCCTGCAGACCCCCCTCACCCTGGGCGCACACGCGGTGGTGCACTCGACCACCAAGTACATCGGCGGCCACTCGGACGTGCTGGGCGGCGCCGTGGTGGTGGGGAACGCCGAGTGGCAGGGACGGCCGCTCGCGGAGCTGGTCGCGTTCCAGCAGTTCGCGTGCGGCGCGGTGGCCGGTCCGTTCGACTCGTTTCTGGCCGCCCGTGGCCTCAAGACCCTGCCGCTGCGCATGGAGCGCCACTGCGCCAACGCGCTGGCGGTGGCCCGGTTCCTGCGGTCCCGGGAGGACGTCCTGGAGGTGAACTACCCCGGCCTGGAGGAGCACCCGCAGCACGAGCTGGCCGCACGCACCCTGCGGGGCGGGTTCGGGGGTGTGCTCTCCTTCCGCCCCGCCGGTGGCGCGGCCGCGGCGCACGAGTTCGTGAAGGCCTCCCAGCTCTACAGCCTGTCGGTGAGCCTGGGCGGGGTGGAGTCCCTGGCGTGCGTGCCCCGCAGCATGACGCACGCCTCCCGCGTGGGCACCCCGTACGAGGTGCCGGAGGACCTGGTGCGGCTGTCCGTGGGGATCGAGGACATCGCGGACCACCTGACGGACCTGGGGCGGGCGCTGGAGACGGCGGTTGGCGCGTGCCTCCAGGGCGCACACGCGGGGTAGGCGGGAACCCGCCCCTGCCGTCCGCGGCACGGGGGTCCCACCGCTGGGTCACCCCCGTGCCGCGCCGCACGGCACCCGGGCGACCCAGCGGCGTCGCCCGCGGCTGCGTGCCCCACCGCAGAGCCACTAGACTGGGGACGAGAAAACACGGGCCGCACGCCCCGCCGACACCGTCGCCGGGCACTGCCGAGGACGACGTCGAGGAGCACATCGGGTGAAGGTCGCTGTATCCGCGATCGGCAGCCGCGGGGACGTCGTTCCGTTCGCGCACCTGGCGGACCGGTTCGCGGCCGCGGGCCACGAGGTCACCGTGGTCACCCACGAGTCCGCGCGGGACGTGCTGCGCACGGACGCCCGCGTGATCCCCGTGGCCAGCGACCCCCACTCCCTGATGGCCGGTCCGGCGGGTCGCGCCGCCCACCACTGGACCCCGTGGGAGCTGAACCGCTCCCGGGACCTGTTCGCGGACTTCCTGCACTCCGGCTACGCACCCGCCCGTGAGGCGCTGCGGGACGCGGACGTGCTCGTGGCCTCCACCTTCTCGATCGCCGCCGTCCACGCCGCCCTGCAGCAGGGGGTCCCGGTGGTGCGGGCGCACATGTGGCCCGAGTACCCGGGCCTGGACGGCCCCATGCCCCTGCTCCCCCACTCGGGCCGTGCCCCGGTCCCCGCCCGACGGGCCGCCCGGCGCGCCGTGCGCCGCGTGGAGCCGTACCTGGGTGGGGTGGCCGGGCGGTGGCGGCGCGGGCGCCTGCACCTCTCGGCGCGCCACCCCGTGGGCCTCACCACCGCGACCCTCGGCACCCTGTACGCCTTCAGCCCGCACATGCTCCCCGCCCCGCCCCGGGAGGGCACCGTCACGGGCTGGTGGACGGGTCCCGAGGACCGCGCCGCCCTGAGCGCCCCCGTCGCGGACCTGCTCTCCTCCGGGGACTGGGTCTACCTGGGTTTCGGCTCCATCCAGCGCGGCAGCCCGGCCGCCGTGCTCGACGCCGCCGGGGAGGCCTGCGAGCGCGCGGGCGTCCGCGCCGTGGCCCAGCTAGGGGACCTGCGGGGACCCGTGCACCCGCGCATCCACTGCATCGGGGACCAGCCCCACGAGGCGCTGTTCCGCCGCGTGCGCGCGGCCGTGCACCACGGGGGCGCCGGTACCACGGCGGCCGCCGTGCGGGCGGGGGTGCCCTCCGTGGTGGTCCCGCACTTCGCGGACCAGTTCTACTGGGGTGCCCGGCTGCACGCCCTGGGGGTGGCCCCGCGGCCGCTGCGGCGGGGCTCCCTGTCCGGTGCGCGCCTGGCCCCGTTGCTCCGGGAGGCCCTGGAGCCGGCCGTGGGCGCGCGCGCCGAGCTGCTCGCCGAGCGCGTGCGCGGGGAGGACGGCTGCGGGCGCGCGGTGGCCCAGGTGGAGCAGTGGCTGGCCCCGGCAGGACCGCGGTGAGCGCAGGGCAGGACATCCCCCGGGCCGGGTCCACGGCGCTCCCGGCCACCGTGTCCCCGCTGCGGATCGCCGCGGCGCCCATGGTCGCGGTGACCGGGGTGCTGCTGCTGGTGGCCGGGCGCTACGGTCCGCACTGGGACGAGCTGTACTTCCGGATGCTGCCCCTGCGGTGGTGGTACGTGGACCAGCCCCCGCTCACGGTGTGGCTCTCGTGGCTCGCCGCACGGGTCAGTGAGGACATCTGGGTCCAGCGCCTGCCCGCGGTTGCCGCCGCGGCCGCCGGGGCCCTGGTGGCGAGCCTGTTCCCCCGGGCCCTCGGTGCCGGGCCCGCCACGCAGCGGCTCGCCGCGTGGGCGCACGCCTTCACCGTCTACCCCCTGCTGATGGGGCACATCTTCACCACCGGCGCCCTGGACCTGCTCGCGTGGGAGCTCGTGGTCCTGTTCGTGCTGCGCGCCGCCCAGGGGCACCCGCGCTTCCTCGTCTGGGCAGGTGTGGTGGCGGGAGTGGCGGCGTGGAACAAGCTGCTCGTCGTGGTGCTGCTGGGGGCGCTGTTCGTCTCCCTGTGCCTCACGTGCCGGTGGCTGCTGCGCACACCCCAGGCGGTGGTGGGCGCGGGCCTGTTCCTGGTGCTCGCCGCACCCCAGCTGTGGGCGCAGCTGAGCCACGGGATGCCCATGTCCCAGGTCTCCGCCGGGCTGGTGGCGCAGCAGGGAACCTTCGTGCGCCTCGTGCTCCTGCCCACCCTCGCGCTGTTCGTGGGACCGCCCCTGGTCCTCGTGGTGCTGCACGGTCTCCTGGACCCGTGGCGGGACCGGCAGAGCGGCCCGCAGCGCGCCGCGCGCTTCCTGCTGCCCACGGTCGCGGTGGTGGTGGTCTTCACCCTGGTCTCCCCCTCCCAGCCGCACTACCCCATGGGTGCGCTGCTGCCCGCGCTGTCGCTCGGCTGGGCAAGCCCCCGGTTGCGACGGCGCTGGGGCCGTTCCCGGCGCACCGTGGTGGTCGCCGCCAACTCCGCCGTGGCCTGCCTCATTTGCCTCCCCGTGCTCCCGGCCGCCCAACCCTGGGTGGGAGCCCAGTCCCTGGTCAACCCCACCGTGCGGGACCAGCTCCACTGGCCCGAACTGGCCGGGGAGGTGACGGGCGCCCGGGAAGCCGGGGAGGACGTCGTCGTGGACAGCTACGCCCTGGCGGGTGCCGTGGACCGCTACGGCAGCCCCGCGGACCGCGCCGCGCTGCACTCCGGGCACAACGGCCTGTGGGAGCTGGGGCCCCCGAGCTCACGGCGCGTGATGCTGGTGGGCGAGCACGCCACGGCTCAGCGCAGCGCCTTCGCCGCGTGCGTGCCGGGACCGTCGCTGCGCAACGGCCCGGTGGTCCACCCCGAGCTCCAAGACGTGCCCGTGCTGCACTGCGAGGGTCCGCGGGAGGACTGGCAGAGCCTGTGGCCGCGCTTCCGCCGGATCAGCGGCTGACGCCCACCGCACGGTCCCTGCCCACGAGCACGCTCCCCGCCTCCAGCACCAGCGCGAGCAGCAGTGCGCCCACGATCACGAGTTCCCCGGCGCCGCGCGGCACCGTGCCGTCCGGCAGCCTGCTCACGGCGGCGAAGACGAGCGCGACGCTCGCGAGCACCACGCGCGCGCCGCGGCGGCGGTGCAGCCACGGTGTGCCCGGGCGGATCCCCGAGAGCAGGAACCCCAGGGCCGGGACCACGAGCGCGAGCACCACGGCCGTGAGGTGCAGTCCCGCGCGGTTCCCGGCGGGAAACACCCCGGTGGCCACCAGCCCCGCGCCCATCACGACGACGCCGCCGGCCAGCACCCTTCCCCACCGCTCCACCAGGCATGCCCCCGCGGCCGCGAGCAGGACACCGGTGAGGGCCAGCCCCGTGTTGAACAGGACGTGGTTCGGGGAGCAGATCCACCGGCCACCGCGCACACGGCAGGCGCCGTCCCCGAGGTCGCTGACCATGTTCTGGTACCAGACGTAGGCGGTGTCCGCGGTGGAGAGGGTCACGGCCACGGCCACCGCGAACACGAGCACCGCGGCAAGCACGAGCAGCGCCCCGAGCCGGGCGCGCGAGCGCCTCGACGCCCCGGCCCCGAGGGCCGCCCGGTTCGGCGAGGACGTTCCCGCTCCCGGTTCCTGGGCGGGCCGTGCCGCGCCCCCGGCAGAACGGTTCACGACGCCGCGCCCGTCGCCCTCCGCGTCGCGGGGTCGGAAAGCGCTCCGGAAGGCGTGCCCGAGGTGCTGTCCGGGGTCGTGCCCGGGGTCGGGAACCGCAGCCCTAGTCCCCGCAGGGTGTAGCCCTCGATGAGGTTGTCCCGCTCCAGGGTGGGGGCCTGCACCAGCACGGGGTCGTGGCTCAGCAGCCGCAGCAGGAAGCGGTCCGTCTCGGTGATGGCCAGGGGGCGCCCGGGACACTTGTGGGCGCCGTCGCTGAAGCTCATGCCGGTGGCGTCCACCCCCGGGGGCATGGACCGGCCGGGGCACAGACCCGTGGGGTGCTCACCCACCTCCTGCGGATCCGTGTTGGTCTGGCGCACGCACACGTCCACGAGGTCCCCGGCCGGGATGGTCCAGGTGGACCCGCCGTCCGAGACCTCCACCGGCTCCTGCACCCGTCGGTACAGGTGGCCCACCACGGGCTCCAGGCGCAGGATCTCGTGCAGGACCGCGAAGCGCTCCTTCTCCCCTGCCACGAGGTACCGGGCGCGCAGCCGGTCGTCCTCCAGCAGGTGCCACGCGGCCATCACGATGAACTCCCGGGTGGTCACCATCCCCGCGGTGCCGTAGGTCATGCACTCCACCAGGATGTCCGCCGTGGAGTACCCCTCGGCGAGGAGGTGGCTGACGACGTCGTCCGCCGGGTTCCTGCGCAGCGCCCGGATGGCGGGGCGCACGTCCGCGAGGTAGAAGCGGATGATGGGCACGAGCCCGTTGAAGGCCGCCCGGGCCCACTGCGCGCGGGTGCGGCCGTAGTCCGGTTTGGTGATGTCCAGCGGCGGCTGGTTGAAGAAGCTCACCAGCCGGCGGCACATGCCGTCCAGGGAGGAGTGGTTGATGCCCACGATCTCGCGGGTGACGTCCACGCTGAAGCGCAGCGCCAGCTCGTCCAGCAGGCACGTGTCCCCGGAAGCCGCGGCCGCGTCCACGAAGGAGACGGCCCGGGACTCGATGCCGGGCACGTGGCGCCGGGCCACCACGGCGGGGGCGAAGAACCGTGCCACCTTCTTGCGCTGCTCGTCGTGCAGCGGCCCGTCCGAGACGAGGATCGGGTGGTGGCGGAAGAAGCCCGTGGGGATCTTCTCGGCGGTGAAGCCCGCCTGCGTGGTCGCGTGGCGGGCCTGGAGCACCTGCCGTGCCGCCGTGAGACCCCGGATCCGCCACACGGAACCGGTGTGCTCCACCCGGGGCTCCACCGCCTCCCCGGGCTTGCGGGACCGGCGGACGTCGGACTGATCGACCACGTTGTGCATCCTTTCCTGCGGGCTCCCCAGTCTACGGCGGCGGGCTCTGCCCCGGCCCCGGCCGGGTGGCGCGCGGAGGGGTGACGCCCCGGGCTGCGGGGCCTGCCCCGGGGTAGGGTTGAGGCCACTGCCCGGCACAGGAAGGAAGTCCATGGACCACGCCCAGTACCTGGTGCTGATGGGTCTGTGCGTCGCGATCACCCTGCCCCTGGAGTTCATCGTGGGCGTGCGCGTCTACCGGCGTCCCAAGCGGCTGCTGATGGTCATGCTGCCGGTGGTCGTGCTGTTCGTGGCGCGGGACCTCTGGGGCATCTACCGCGACCACTGGTTCTACAACCCACGCTTCATCACCGGGATCCACCTGGGCCGCCTGCCGCTCGAGGAGCTCGTGTTCTTCATCGTGATCCCCGTCTGCGGTCTGCTCACCCACGAAGCGGTCGCCAAGATCCTCCGTCTGCTGCGGGAGCCCGGACAGCTGCGGTTCCGGTGGCCGGACGGGCTGGTCCGCGAGTCCCCGAGGGCGGGTGACACGGATGCCTGAGTACACGCTCCTCACCATTCTCGGTGTCATCGCCGTGGTGCTCCTGGAGCTGCTGTGGGCCAAGACCGGGATCTTCCGCTCCGCCCGCTACTGGATCGCCATGGTGATCGTCGAATCCTTCCAGATCCCCGTGGACGGATGGCTCACCAAGCTCTCCAATCCCATCGTGCTGTACAACCCCGATGCCTTCTCACAGGTGCGCTTCCCGTGGGACATCCCCATCGAGGACTTCGGCTTCGGGTACGCCATGGTCACCTTGACGCTGATTCTCTGGCGCAGGGCGGGCATGCGGGAACCCTCCGTCACCCCGGAATGACCCCCACCGTCCCGCACCGTGGGGGAGCATGCCATGGGCGTGTCCGCCGTGAAGCACTGCAGCCGCCCCTCGTAGGTGTGCACGAGTACCACCATCCGCGCACCCGCCGATCCACCGTCCCCTCCCACCACGAGAAAGCCGCACCCTGATGAGCAACCCTGAGCAGAACCGTCCCGGACGCGACCGCCGCGCCGTCCGGCACCCGGGACCGGCCGGAAACCCGCGCGTGGACGGCGACCGCAGCGCCGTCGTCATCGGTGGCGGAATCGCCGGCATCGCGGCCGCCACGGCCCTGGCCGAACGCGGCGTGCGAGTCACGCTGCTCGAGGCCACGGAGCGGCTGGGCGGCCGAGTGGCCGCCTGGCCCCTGGAGGACGGGCGGACCATGAGCCGTGGCTTCCACGCCTTCTTCCGCCAGTACTACAACCTGCGCTCCCTGCTGCGGCGCACGGACCCGCAGCTGCAGCGCCTGATCCCCGTGGACGACTACCCGCTGCTGCGGGCCGGGCGCCCCGGCGACTCGTTCACCAACATCCCCCGCACGCCGCCGCTGAACGTGCTGGGCTTCGTGCTCCGCAGTCCGGCGTTCACCCCGCGGACACTGGCTCAGGTCAACGCGAAGGCCGCCCTGGAGATGATGCAGGTGCGCTTCCCGGAGACCTTCTCCGCGTACGACGGCGAGTCCGCCGCCAGGTTCCTGGACCGCCTCCGCTTCCCGGAGGACGCCAGGGACCTGGCGCTGGAGGTCTTCGCGCGCTCGTTCTTCGCCTCCCCGGACGACTTCGCGGCCGGCGAGCTCGTGGCCATGTTCCACGCGTACTTCATCGGCTCCGCGGAGGGCCTGATCTTCGACGTCCCCACCGACGACTACGACACCGCCATCTGGGCACCGCTCGGCCGCATGCTCGCAGAGCTGGGCGTCACGGTCCGCTGCGGCACCACTGTGGACTCGTGGGAAATTTCCGACGACGCCGTCACCGTGCACACGAATGGGGAGAGCCTCACCGCCGACGCCGCCGTGCTGGCCACGGATCCCCGCTCAGCGCGCGAGCTCATCGTGGGGCTGGAGGACCGGGCGCAGACCACCGGCACCTCCAGGGAGGCCTGGAAGGCGTCCGTGGCGGGGACCCGCAACGCTCCCCCGTTCACGGTGCTGCGCCTCTGGTACGACGGCCTGGTCGACGACGACCGGCCGGCGTTCGTGGGCACCAGCGGTTTCGGCCCCGTGGACAACGTCTCCGTGCTTGAGCGCTTCGAGGACGGCGCCGCCCGCTGGTCCGCGGAGAAGGGCGGCTCGGTGGTGGAGGTCCACGCCTACGCGTGCGACGACGCCCTGCGGCCCGACACCGACGCCGCCGCCGACCTGGTGGCCGAGATGGAGTGGCAGCTGCACCGGATCTTCCCGGAGTGCGCAAGTCTCGAAGTGCTCCACCGGGAGACGCTCATCCACGACGACTGCACTCTGATCACCCCCGAGAACTGGGGCGGGCGGCCCGGTGTGACCACCCCGTGGCAGAACCTGGTCCTGGCCGGCGACTGGGTCCGCTGCGACTACCCCGTGGCTCTCATGGAACGGGCAGCCACCACGGGTTTCCTGGCGGCGAACGAGGTGCTCGCCCAGTGGGGCGCCTCCGGTGAGGACCTCTGGACGGTGCCTATGAAGGGTCTTCTGGCGGGGAGGAAGTAGGCCGGCGGGGGGGAC
>NZ_JAUMTZ010000020.1 GCF_030530945.1 Kocuria sp.
GCCGCGGACCCGCAGCCGGTTCCGGGTGGCGGGGCGGGCGCCGCCGCGCGGCTGGTGGGGCGCCCGCTCCTCGGCGCTGAGCTTCTCGTCCGCGAGCTTCACGTCGCGGCCCTCCAGGGCCTTGGTGCGGAAGGGCTCCGGCCAGCCGGCGGGCGGTGTGCCGAGCTCGCCCGCGAGGAAGTTGACCACCGAGGCCGGGATGTCGAACCTGCCGGGGTCCGCCTCGAACTCGGCCGGGTCCACGTCCATGCCCACCAGCTGCAGGGCGAGGTCCCCCACCACCTTGGACGACGGCGTGACCTTGACCAGGTGCCCCAGCATGCGGTCCGCGGCGTGGTACATGTCCTCGATCGCCTCGAACTTCTCGCCGAGACCCAGCGCGATCGCCTGCTGGCGCAGGTTGGAGAGCTGCCCGCCCGGGATCTCGTGGCGGTACACGCGGCCCGTGGGCCCGGTCAGCCCCGACTCGAAGGGCTTGTAGATGGAGCGCACCACCTCCCAGTAGGGCTCCATGTCGCTGACCACGTCCAGGTCCAGCCGCGTGTCCCGCGGGGTGTTCTCCAGCGCGGCCACCAGCGCCGAGGCCGAGACCTGGGAGGTGGTCCCGGCCATCGACGCCGCCGCGGCGTCCACCGCGTCCACCCCGGCCTCGGAGGCCGCCAGCAGGGTGGCCAGCTGACCGCCCGCGGTGTCGTGGGTGTGCAGGTGCAGCGGGAGGTCGAAGCGTTCCCGCAGCGCGCTCACCAGACGTCGGGCGGCCTCCGGGCGCAGCAGCCCCGCCATGTCCTTGATCGCCAGCACGTGGGCCCCGGCGTCCACGCACTGCTGCGCGAGGTCCAGGTAGTAGTCCAGCGTGTACACGGTCTCGTCCGGGTCCAGCAGGTTGCCCGTGTAGCACAGGGCCACCTCTGCGACCGCCGTGCCGGTGGCGCGCACCGCCTCGATCGCGGGGCGCATCTGCTCCACGTCGTTGAGCGCGTCGAAGATCCGGAAGATGTCCACGCCGGTCTCCGCGGCCTCGGCCACGAACGCGTTGGTGACCTCCACGGGGTACGGGGTGTAGCCCACGGTGTTGCGACCGCGCAGCAGCATCTGGATGGGGATGTTGGGCATGGCCTCGCGCAGCAGCCGCAGCCGCTCCCAGGGGTCCTCCCCCAGAAAGCGCAGCGCGACGTCGTACGTGGCGCCGCCCCACGCCTCGACCGAGAGCAGACCCGGCAGCAGGTGGGCGTAGGCCGGGGCCGCCGCGAGCAGGTCACGGGTGCGCACACGGGTGGCGAGCAGCGACTGGTGCGCGTCCCGGAACGTCGTGGAGGTCACGGCCAGCGGCTCGTACTCGCGCAGCGCCCGGGCGAAGCCCTCGGGGCCCTTCTCCTGCAGCACCTGGCGCCACCCGGCGGGAACCTCGTGCGTGGAGGGGCCGTCGAAGGGGCTGCGGTAGGGCTCGTCCCGCTTGTCCCCCGGGTAGTGCGGCAGCTTGTCGCGCGGGTCGATGCCGTCCACCCGCTCGCCGTTGGGCTTGTTCACCGTGACGTTCGCCAGGTAGTTCAGCGCCCGGGTCCCGCGGTCCGCCGAGCCCCTGCCCTTGAGCAGGTCCGGGTGGTTCTCGATGAAGTCCGTGGCCACGTCCCCGGCCAGGAAGTCCGGGTTGTGCAGCACGGCCTGCAGGAACTGGATGTTGGTGGCGATGCCGCGGATGCGGAACTCCGCGAGCGCGCGCCGGGCCCGCAGCACGGCCGTGGGGTAGTCGCGGCCGCGGCACGTGAGCTTCACGAGCATCGAGTCGAAGTGCGGGGAGATCTCCGCCCCCGCGTAGAGGGTGCCGCCGTCCAGGCGCACACCCGCGCCGCCCGCGGAGCGGTACGCGGAGACCTTGCCCACGTCCGGGCGGAAGTCGTTGGCGGGGTCCTCGGTGGTGATGCGGCACTGCAGAGCCGCGCCGCGCACCTGCAGCTCGTCCTGGCGGATGCCCAGGTCCTCCAGGGTCTCCCCCGCGGCGATGCGCAGCTGGGACTGGACCAGGTCCACGTCCGTTATCTCCTCGGTCACGGTGTGCTCCACCTGGATGCGCGGGTTCATCTCGATGAACACGTGCTGCCCGGCACGGTCCCCGGCTGTGTCCACCAGGAACTCCACGGTCCCGGCGTTCACGTAGCCGAGCTCCCTGGCGAACTTCACGGCGTCGCGGTGCAGGGCGTCGCGGATCTCCTCGTCCAGGTGGGGGGCGGGGGCGATCTCCACGACCTTCTGGTGGCGGCGCTGCAGGGAGCAGTCGCGCTCGAAGAGGTGGACGATGTTGCCGTCGTTGTCCGCGAGGATCTGGACCTCGATGTGGCGCGGGCGCAGCACGGCCTGCTCGATGAACACGGTGGGGTCACCGAAGGCGGTGTCGGCCTCGCGCATCGCGGCGTCCAGGGCGCCGGGCAGCTGCTCCGGGCTCTCCACGCGGCGCATCCCGCGCCCGCCGCCGCCCGCGACGGCCTTGACGAACACCGGGTAGCCGATCTTCTCCGCGGCCGCGATCAGGGTGTCCTTGTCCGAGGACGGGTCCGAGGAGTCCAGGGTGGGGATCCCCGCGCGGCGGGCGGCCCGCAGGGCCGCCACCTTGTTGCCGGCCAGCTCCAGGATCTCCGCTCGGGGGCCCACGAAGGTGATGCCCTCGGCGGCCGCGGCGCGCGCGAGCTCCGGGTTCTCGGACAGGAAGCCGTAGCCGGGGTAGATGGCGTCCGCACCGGACTCCTTGGCCACACGGATGATCTCCTGGACGTCCAGGTAGGCGCGGACGGGGTGGCCCTCCTCCCCGATCTGGTACGCCTCGTCAGCCTTCTGCCGGTGGATGTTGTTGCGGTCCTCGTGGGGGAAGACGGCCACCGTCCCGGCACCGAGCTCGTATGCGGCGCGGAAGGCGCGGATGGCGATCTCGCCGCGGTTGGCCACCAGAATCTTGGAGAACATGAGTACCTTTTCCGCACACGGGACCGAGCGGACGCCGCGGGCTGGTGAGGAAGTGTGTGCCGGGGCCAGCATACGTGAGCGCCGCCTCACCCCAGGACCTCCTGCTCACGTGTCATGCACCCATGTCGGGGGACACAATGCCCCGGATCCCACCCATTAGCATGGAGTCGGGCGGCGCCCCGCCCCCACTTCAGGTGACAGAAGGGTGATCCGTGCAGATCGTCAGCATCAGCAGCCTCAAGGGTGGGGTGGGCAAGTCCTCCGTGGTTCTCGGTCTCGCCTCCGCGGCGCTGGACGCCGGGATCCCCACCCTGGTGGTGGACCTGGACCCCCACGGGGACGCCTCCACGGCCCTCGGGGTCCACGCCCGTGAGGGTCACGAGGTGGGCGCGGTGCTGCGGCGGCCCCGCAGGGGTGCCCTGGGCGCCGTGGCCACCGCCTCGCCCTGGACCCGCCACCCCATCACCCCGGAGTCCGCGGGCTCGGCCACCCGGCAGTGGGCCCCCGACGACGCCCGCCGGCCGTCCCGACCCGTGCTGGACGTGGCTCCGGGCTCGGCGGCCTCCTCGCACCTGGACCACGCCGCGTTCCGCCCCCGCGACCTCAAGCGGCTGGAGACGGCCCTGCGCGGGCTGGACCGCTACGAGCTGGTGCTCGTGGACTGCCCGCCCACGCTCAGTGCGCTGACCCGCATGGCGTGGGCTGCCTCCCACAAGGTGCTCTCCGTGGCGGAGCCCTCACTCTTCTCGGTGGCCGGGACCAAGCGCACCATGAGCGCACTGGCGCAGTTCGAGGCCTCCCGCACCTGGGCCGTGCCGGAGGCCGGGGTGGTGGTCAACAGGGTCCGCGACTCCTCCCCGGAGCAGCGGCACCGGCTGGGCGAGCTGCGGGAGCTGTTCGGTGCACTCGTGGTGGAGCCCGTGCTGCCCGAGGCGCCCGTGATGCAGCAGGCGCAGGGTGCGGCGTGGCCGGTGCACCGCTGGCCGGGGGCCGAGGCCGCGGAGCTCGCGGAGCGCTTCGGCGCCATCCTGCGGGGCCTCACGCGCTGAGCCCCGGTGCGGAGCGGGTGGGAGACGTGTCAGACCGCGTTCTTCTTGTGGCGGCGGGCGCGGCGCGCCGAGAGCTCGTCCTCGGGGAAGGGCGCCGGCTCCGCGGCGGCGTCGAGTGCGGTGTGCTCGGCGGGCATGGCGGACAGCGTGGCCTCGACCTCGCGCCACACCCGGCCCACCGCGATGCCGAAGACACCCTGCCCGCCCTGGACCAGGTCGATGACCTCGTTCGGGGACGTGCACTCGTAGACGCTGGCGCCGTCGGACATCAGGGTGAGGCGGGTGAGGTCGTCGATGCCGCGCAGCTGCAGGGCGCCCACGGCGGAGCGGATCTGCTGCAGGGAGACCCCGGTGTCGAGGAGACGCTTGACCACCTTGAGCACCAGGATGTCGCGAAAACTGTAGAGCCGCTGGGAGCCGGATCCCTTGGCCCCGCGCACGGTGGGTGAGACCAGCCCGGTGCGGGCCCAGTAGTCCAGCTGACGGTAGGTGATCCCGGCGGCCTTGCACGCGGTGGGGCCGCGGAAGCCCACGGTCTCGTCGATCCCCGTGAGGTCGTCGGTGAACAGCATCTCCTGCGTGCCGCCCGCGAGCGAAGAGGCACGCAGGCGCGCCGCGTCCAGCGGCAGCTCCGGGTTGCTCAAGCGTCCTCCTCGTGCGTGGGGCGGAGCGGGCCGCTCCACCGTGACCCACCGTGTGGGTGATGCTTCCCTGACGGTAAACCCCGGGGGGAGGCGGGTCAAAGACATTGCCGCGCGCGGGTCCGTGTCGTGCGCGCGCCGCACGGAATCCCCCGCAGCCGGTTCAGGACTGGAAGTCCTCCGGGTCCACCTGGTCCAGGAAGTCCCGGAACTCCCGCACCTGGGCCTCCGCCTCCCGGGGAGTCTCGGGAGCCTGCTCGCGCAGCTCGCCGTCCCCGCTGAGCACCAGCCCGGCCTGGTCCAGCACGGACGCGGCACACGTCACGGGGCACCCGGTGCGCACGGCCAGGGCCAGGGCGTCGGAGGCGCGGGCATCCACCACGGTGCCGTCGTCCAGGGAGACCGCGGCGTGGAACACCGTGTCCTCCACCGTGTGCACCACCACGCCCGTGACGCTGCGCCCGAGCTTCTCCACCACCGACAGCAGAAGGTCGTGCGTGAGGGGGCGGGGCGGCCGGATCCCCTGCAGGGCGAAGACGATCGAGGTGGCCTCGTTGGTGCCCACCCAGATGGGCAGCCGCCGTGGACCGTCGAGCTCCCGCAGCACCACCACGGGCTGACCGGTGGGCACGTCCATGCGCACCCCGGCGATCTCCATGCGGACGTCCCCGCTCATCTGCCGTTCCTCTCCGCGTCCTGGGGGCCGAACGAGCGGACGGTGTCGTCCACCCGCGTGTGCACCGCGGCCGACATTACGGTCAGGCACAGTGAGGCGATCTCCCGCGCGCGCTCCACGGCCTTCTGCCGGGTGGCGGGGTCCCGCCTGGTGCGCAGGGGCGAGATGCTGCCCTCCACCAGTGCCACCACGCGTTCCGCGGCACCCCGCAGGACCCGCAGGTGGCGGGGCTCGATGCCGTAGCCGCCGAGCCTGCCCGCGGCCACAGCCACCGTGAGGGCGTGCTCGTCGAAGGCACCCTCACGCTCCACGAGCAGGCCGTGGGTCAGCAGCTCCCGCAGCAGGGAGACATCGGTGCCCGAGCGCGCGGCCAGCTCCCGCAGGGAGTACCGCGCCCGTGAGACGGCCTCCGGGTCTCCCTCGGGGGCCGCGCCCGCGGCGGCGTCGACGGCGGGCTGCTCACGCTCCTGCCGCTCGGCACCCTGGGCGGGGTCCTCCCCGCGGTCCAGGCGCTCACGGATGACCCGCAAAGGCAGGTAGCGCTCATGCTGCAGCTCCAGCACCGTGGCCAGGCGCTCCACGTCCGCGTCCGAGTACTTGCGGTACCCCGAGGCCGTGCGGTGCGGGTGCACAAGGCCCTGGTCCTCCAGGAAGCGCACCTTGGAGGCCGTGAGGTCCGGGAACTGCGGCTGCAGCCGGCGCAGCAGGGCACCGATGCCCAGCCGCGCCGACCGCGGTTCTTCGGTGTCCGACATGGAGGGCGTCAGGCCCCGCTCTGGACCGAGTGGTAGAAGGTGAAGCGGAACTTGCCGATCTGCACCTCGTCACCGTTCTCGAGCACCTTGCTGCTGACGCGGTCGCTGTTCACGTACGTGCCGTTGAGCGAGGCGTGGTCCACGACCTCGAATGTGGTGCCGCGGCGGAGGAACTCCGCGTGGCGCCGGGACACGGTGACGTCGTCCAGGAACACCGAGCACGCGGGGTGGCGCCCGGCCACGACCTCGTCCCGGTCCAGCAGGAACCGCGCCCCGGTCAGACCGCCGTGGGTCTCGAGCAGCAGCGCGGAGCCGGGGGGCAGCGCGGCCACGGCGTTCTGCTCACCCTCCGTGAGCTTGTGGTGCGCGGCGGTGGAGAGCACACCCGCGACGATCTGGATGGACGTGGTCTCGGGACCCGACTGGGCGCCGTTCTTCTTCTGGTCAGACATGGGATCCCCTCACCTCACGCAACGCTGGGTCGTCAGTCGATCAGCTGCTTGTACGCCTGGGCGTCCAGCAGCTGGGCCGTGGCCTCGGCGGAGTCCACGCGCACGGTGAACAGCCACCCGGCCTGGTACGGGTCCTCGTTGAGCAGCCCGGGGTTGTCCTCGAGGTCCTCGTTGACGGCCACGATCTCACCGGAGACGGGGGCGAAGAGGTCGCTCACCGACTTGGTGGACTCGATCTCGCCCACGACGTCCCCGGCCGTGGTGGTGTCCCCGACCTGCGGGAGCTGGACGAAGACGACCTCTCCCAGCTCGTTCTGGGCGTGGTCGGTGATGCCCACCCGGTAGGTGCTGTCCTCGGAGAGGTCCTGGACCCACTCGTGCTCTTCGGTGTACGCGAGTTCCGCGGGAATGTTGGTCATGCCGGTCAGTTTAGGGCACCGGCAGTCCGTAACGCGCATCACACGCCGAATCGCAACGGCGCACGGGTGCCGTCATCTTCCACCGCGGCCACCGGGTGCACCGCCGGGCGCTCGGGAGCGGGATGCCGCGGGGTGTACCTTTGCCCGGTGCCCATCACCGAGGCTTTCCGTCAGGCCACGATCCGCGCGCGCACGCACGGGTCCAAGATCCGCCGCACCGTGCCCATGGTGTCTTCCAGGCCGGACCCCTTCCACCTCCACGAGCTCACTCCCGCGCGCTCGGCCCGGCTCATCGTCGGAGCCTTCCTGCTGGCGCTGGCCGCCGGCACGGGGCTGCTCATGCTCCCCCTGGCCACGGTGGCCCCGGGGGGCACCGACGTGCTCACCGCGGCGTTCACAGCGACCTCCTCCCTGTGCGTGACCGGTCTGGTCACGGTGGACACCGCCACCTACTGGACCACGTTCGGCCAGGTGGTGATCATCTGCCTCATCCAGGTGGGCGGGCTGGGCGTCATGACGTTCACGACCATGCTCGGGATCCTGCTGGCCCGGAAGTTCGGGCTCTCCACCCGCCTGCTGGCCAGCGCCGAGACCAAGTCCCGCGGCGGTGCCCGCGAGGTGGTGGGGAGGATCGTGGCCACCACGGCCGTCATCGAGACCACCGCGGCCACCGTCCTCTCCCTGTGGTTCTGGGGCCACTACCACTACCCGCCGGCCACCGCGATCGCCCACGGCGCGTTCCACGCCGTCTCCGCGTTCAACAACGCGGGTTTCGCGCTGTACTCCCTCAACGTGGTGGACTTCGCCGCGGACCCCGTGGTGCTGCTGACCCTGTCCGCCTGCGTGATCCTGGGCGGGCTGGGCTTCCCCGTGCTGTACGAGCTGCGCCGCCACATCCGGCTGCCCCGCCGGTGGTCCATGAACACCCGCCTGGTGCTGCTGGCCACTCCCGTGCTGCTGGCGGGCGGCACGGTGTTCCTGCTCGTGCTGGAGTGGAACAACCCCGCGACCCTGGGCCCGCAGCCGGCGCCGGTGAAGCTGCTCAACGCTTTCTTCCAGTCCACGATCTCGCGCACCGCGGGCTTCAACAGCATCGACATCTCCCACATGCACCCTGTGTCCTGGCTGGGCATGGACATCCTCATGTTCATCGGCGGCGGGCCCGCGGGCACCGCCGGTGGTCTGAAGGTCACCACGTTCGGCGTGCTGTTCTTCGTGGCCCTCACGGAGATCCGCGGCGGAGCGGCCGTCCCGGTGCTCGGCAAGCAGCTCTCCCGCTCGGTGCAGCGCGAGGCCATCACCGTGGTGGTCCTCGCCACCGGGGCGGTGATCGGCGGGGCCATGCTGATCATGCTCACGGACACCACCCTGGGCCTGGACCGTGTGCTGTACGAGGCCGTCTCGGCGTTCGCCACCGTGGGCCTGAGCACCGGGATCACCCCCACGCTCGCCCCGTTCGCGCAGTGCGTGCTCATCGCCCTGATGTTCATGGGCCGCCTCGGGCCCGTGACCGTCGCCGCCGCGATCGCCTTCGGCCGCCGCCCTCCCACCTACGAGCTGCCCAAGGAGCGGCCGCTGATCGGCTGACCCCCCCCCGGGGCGACGACGCCGCCCGCCCAGCCCCGCGGCGTCGTCGCCCAACGCACCCCCTCCGGTCCATCCGCCCGCCGCACCCGGCGGCACGAGCAGTGAAGGAACTCCCATGTTCGGATCCCATCCCACCGACTCCCCGCGAGGGGGCATGTCCAACGCCGTGGCCGTGATCGGCCTGGGCCGCTTCGGCGGCGCCCTGGCCCTGGAGCTGATGCGCAACGGCACGGACGTGCTCGGCGTGGACCACAGCGAGGCCACCGTGCAGCGCTTCAACGGCCGGCTGACCTCGGTGGTGCGGGCGGACGCCACGGACGAGGAGGTGCTGCGGGAGCTGTCCGTGGACGAGTTCGACCGCGCCGTGGTGGGCATCGGCTCGGACATCCAGGCCAGCATCCTCACCGCGTCCCGGCTGGTGAAGTTCGGCTGCCCCGCCATCTGGGCCAAGGCCATCACCGATCCGCACGCGGAGATCCTCACGCAGCTCGGGGTCCAGCACGTGGTCAACCCCGAGAGCGACATGGGCACCCGCGCCGCCCACCTGATCCAGCACCGGATCCTGGACTTCGTGCCCATCGACGACGGCTACGCCCTGGTGCGGTGCACCCCGCCCGAGCCCATCCAGCAGCGGCCCATGGACCTGCTGAACGTGCGCCAGCGCCTGGGCGTGTCGGTGGTGGCTGTCTGCCGGCCCGGGGGCCAGTGGGAGCCGATCGAGCCGGGGACCATGCTCTACGACGACGACCAGATCCTGGTCACCGGGCCCACCCGGAAGGTCGAGCGCTTCTCGAACCTCACCTGAGCACGGCCACTCTCACAGGAACCGGGTGAGCCGGCGCAGCTCGCGGGCCGTGACCGGCACCTGCTCCGCCGCGCCCACGAGGGACCCCAGCTCGGGGGGCGCCGCGGCGGCGTCCGGGCCAATGGCCACCACGACCGAGCGCGCGGGCTCCTCGGCGGCCCGCCGCGCCCGGGAGACGCTCACCCAGCCAGCGACCGAGTGGGCCACGAAGCGCCGCAGCCCGCGGGTGGTGCGCACGTCCACCACGGCCTTGATCCGGTGCACCTGGGCGGGCGGGTCCTCCAGCAGGTCCGCGAGCGCCGCGGGGTCCACCGGAGCGGGAACCTCCAGGGTGGTGGCCCGGTGGTGCACGTGGTGCTCACGGTGGTGCTCCGCCGACGTCCCGAACTCCCACAGGGGCAGCTGCCCGCCCGCGGGGACGGTGTGCTCGGCGGCGTCGAAGAACAGCCGGGGGTCCACCGCACCGTGGGGCGCATCGAGCACCGTGGCGTGGGGGTTGGCGCGGGCCACCCGATCGCGCAGCCGCGCCAGGGTGCCGGGCTCCGCCAGGTCGGTCTTGGTCAGGAGCACCACGGCCGCGGCCTTCACGTGCTGCTCCAGGTCCCAGCCGCCCGACTCCGCGAGGGGGACGTGGGCGGCGTCCACCACCTCCACGAGCCCGCCGAAGCGCACCGCGGGGACGCCGCTGCCCAGGACCAGCTGGATGAGCCCCGGCGGCTCGGCGATCCCGGAGCCCTCCACGACGACGGCGTCCAGCTCGAGCTCCGGCCGGGACAGCGCACGCAGGGCGTCGTCCAGCTGGCGGGGGTCCTCCAGGCAGCACAGGCACCCGCCGGCGATCGAGACGGGCTCCGCAACCTGCCCCGCGACCAGCCCGGCGTCCACGTCCACGTCCCCGAAGTCGTTGACGACCACCCCGATCCGGGCGTGGCCGGTGGCCAGGAAGTGGTTGAGCACCGTGGTCTTGCCGGCCCCGAGGTAGCCGGTGAGGATCAGCACGGGAACGGTGCGGGGCATGGGAATCCCTCCTGTCATGGTGCCCGACGGGCCGCGGATACACTCGGGGCAATTCTCGCAACAGGAGGTCCCGTGGACGAACTGACCCTTCTCGCCGTGGCGGCGGTGATCGTCGTGGTGGCGGTCACGAGCATCTCGGACCGGGTGGGGGTGGCCGCCCCGATCCTGCTCGTGGTCGTGGGGGTGGGGCTGAGCCTGGTTCCCGGCGTGCCCACCGTCACGATGGACCCGGAGATCATCCTGGCCGTGGTGCTGCCCCTGCTGCTCTACGCGGCGGCGGTGAGCATGCCCGCCACGGACTTCCGCAGGAACCTGGGCTCCATCACCGCGCTGTCCGTGGTGCTCGTGGTGGTCTCCGCGTTCGTGGTGGGCGCGCTGATCTGGTGGCTGCTGCCGGACCTGAACTTCGCCGCGGCCGTGGCGCTGGGCGCCGTGGTCAGTCCCCCGGACGCGGTGGCCGCCACCTCGATCGGCAAGCGGCTGGGGCTGCCCAGCCGGCTGGTCACCATCCTGGAGGGCGAGGGACTCGTCAACGACGCCACGGCCCTGGTGATGCTCCGCTCCGCCGTGGTGGCCACCTCCGGCGCCATCAGCGTGGGCGGGGTGCTCGCGGACTTCGCGTACGCCGTGGTGGTGGCGGTGCTCGTGGGCATGGTGGTGGGGTGGGTGTCCATCCGCATCCGTGCCCGCCTGGAGCAGCCCGTGACCAGCACGGCCATCTCCCTGGTGGTGCCGTTCATCGCGTTCATGCCCGCCGAGCACATGGGTGCCTCCGGGGTGCTCTCCGTGGTCGTGGCGGGTCTCGTCACCGGGATCTCGGCTCCGCGCCAGCTCTCGTCCCAGGCCCGGGTGAGCGAGCGCACCAACTGGCGCACCGTGCTGCTGCTGCTGGAGCACGGTGTGTTCCTGGTCCTGGGGCTGCAGATCGCGGTGATCGTGGACGAGGTGCGGCAGGCGCACCAGAGCGTGGGCGGTGCCCTGTGGTTCGGGCTGCTCGCCACGGTGGTGCTGTTCGTGGTGCGGTTCCTGTTCGTGGCCCCCATGATCGTGGTGATGTCACGGCAGCAGCGCCGGGCCGCCGCTCAGTCGCAGCGCCTGGACGACGTCTCCCAGCGCTTCGACGACGCCGTGGAGCAGTTCGCGGACGACCCCCGGATGACGGAGAAGCGGGTCAACGGCATCCGCCGGAAACTGACCCGGCGCAAGGCGGACGCCTCCTTCGTGCGCACCGAGGGGATCGGGCGCCGCGGCGGGTTCGTGCTGGCCTGGTCCGGGATGCGCGGCGTCGTGACCGTCGCCGCCGCCCAGACGCTGCCCGAGGACCTGCCCTACCGGCCGCAGCTGATCCTGATCGCGTTCACGGTGGCGGTGGTGACGCTCGTGGTGCAGGGCGGGACCCTTCCCCTGCTCATCCGTGTCCTGGGGATCCGCGGCACCGACGAGGAGGAGATGCGGCGGGAGCTCTCGCGCCTCGTCAACTCCCTCACGGACGCCTCCCAGGACCTGCTGGAGTCCCCCACCCTGCACCGCAACGACGGCGAGCAGTTCAGCCCCCAGCTGCTGGAGGAGGCGCGGCAGCGCATCCACAGGATCCCCGAGACGGTGTCCCCGGAGACCATGGAGCTCTGGACCACCGGCCGGCAGGAGCAGCAGGAGCTGCAGCGCAAGCTCCTGGAGGCCCAGCAGGACGCCCTCCTGGACGCCCAGGCCTCCGGGGTGTACCGCTCGCAGACCATCGAGGCCGCCCAGCAGTTCCTGGACAAGCGGGACCTGATGGTGGACTGAGCGCGCCGACGGACGAACCGCGGCTCAGTTCGCGCGCGCGGCGGCGCTGAGCCGGTCCACGGCCTCCACCACGGTCTCCGGGGCGCAGGCCAGGTTCATGCGGGCGAATCCCGCGCCACCGGCACCGAACGTGGGGCCGCTGGACAGCGCCACCCGTGCGTGCTCCAGCGCGTGCGCGGCGGGATCGTCCCCCCCACCCCAGGGCGCGCATGTCGAGCCACGCCAGGTAGGTGGCCCCGCCCCGCCGGGCCGTGACCGCGGGCAGCTTCCCGGCGAGCTGGTGCTCCAGCAGCGCGATGTTCTCCTCGATGGCCGCGATGGTGTCGTCCAGCCAGTCCGTGCAGTGCAGGAACCCCTCGCGGGTGGCCAGCAGACCCATGATCCCCGTGCGGTAGGACACGGCGTCCGGCACTCTCCGGAGCCACTCGGCCATGGGCTCGGAGTCCACCACGAACATCGCGGCCTTGAGCCCCGCCAGGTTGAACGCCTTGCTCCCGGACGCGGCCGCCACCCCGTGGTGTCGCGCGGCCGGGGACACCGAGAGGTACGGGGTGAAGCGCACGCCGTGGTGGGTCAGCGGCGCGTGGATCTCGTCGCTCACCACGTGCGCGCCGTGGCGCTCCACGATCTCCGCCAGCTCGGCCAGCTCCTCCCGGGTGTGCACCAGGCCCAGCGGGTTGTGCGGGTTGCACAGCAGCACGGTGCGTGCCCCGGTGGCCAGGGCGGCGTCGATGCCCGCGAGATCCAGGTGGTACGCGGCGCCGTCGTCCCGCAGGGGCACCTCCACGGGGTGACCACCGGCCTCCTCGACCAGCGCGTAGAACGGGGCGTACACCGGCGGTGTGATGACCACGCCGTCACCGGGACGGACGAGCCGGCGCAGGGACTCCACGACCACCACCGTGACGTCCGTGGTGTAGGCGATCCGCTCCGGGTCCGGACGCCAGCCCCAGCGCGCCGCCGCGAACTCCGCGTACGCCCGCGCCGCGCCCCGGTCCTCGGTGGCGGCGTAGCCGGTGTCACTGTTCGCGATCGCGGCCTCCAGCGCGCCCTTCACGGCGGGCGGCGTGGGGAAGTCCATCTCCGCGATGAACATGGGCAGGACGTCCTCCCCGTAGCTGCGCCACTTGGTGCTCGTGCGGCGGCGCAGGGAGGGCATCTGGTCGGCGGTGGTCATGGGGGCTCCTTCCGGGCGCGCGGCGGACGTCAGGAGCGCGTGAGCTTGACCGCCTGTCCGAGCCGCAGCCGCTCCAGCGTCTCCTCCTGCTCCAGGGCGCGCGCGTGCAGGTCCCGGAGCATCTGCTTGTCCAGCCTCTCGTCCGGGGCCTCCAGGAGCAAGCGCCAGCCGAGACCCTTGGCGTGGACGGCGGCCACCAGGGCTTCCAGCTCCTCGATGTCGGACAGCGGCGAGCGCCGGTTCAGGCGTTCGTTCGGCTTCAGCCGAGCCGCTTTCTCCGCGGCTTTCGCCGGGAGGTCCTTCAGCGGGGCGGGCTTCACGTCCACGGCGGCCATGATCCGCTCCAGCGCGGCCTGGTCCTGCTCGACCTCCCGGGCCAGCCTTCCCACCTTCCCGCGCACCGTCTCGTCCCCGTGGAACTCGGCCACGCGGCGGAACGCGTCCACCCCCGCGGCCGATCCGGCGTGGTGGTCCTGCAGGTAGGTGGTGATCACGCTGCTCATGGTTCTGCCTCTTTCCGGATGTGCGGCTGTCGGTGGTCCCAGCCAAGCACCCCGCGGGCGAGGAGGCCACACCCGAGCGGGTAGCGGTTCCGGCGCACGACGCCGCCGGGCGGGCCATACTGGAGGTGCCCCGGAGCGCGCCAGGCCCCGGGAGGACGACCCGACGACCTGGGGGGACCATGACACCGGAGACGTTCATCGACTTCACCGCGCCGAACGGGCTGAGCTCGTGGTACCACGTGTGGCACACGGGCACCGCAGGAATCCTCTACTACTTCGACGGCGACTACTGGGACCTGGACGACACCTCGATCAACTGGCCCGAGGAGGGGGACCTGGCCCGGCTGGCGATCGCCGCCCAGGCCCGGGACCTGATGTTCGTGGCCGTGAACACCCCGGACGAGGACGGCTCCGGGGACGGCTACACCTGGTGGGAGGACTGCAAGGGCAATGGCAGGTACTTCCGTGCCCTGCACGAGCACCTGGTCGCGCAGAACCCGGATGTGGACGCCTCGAACCTCTGGTTCGTGGGCTACAGCGGCGGCGCGGAGTTCATCACCTACGAGCTGCTGGACCGCGGCGTGGAGGGCATGACCGGCGGCGGAGCCGTCATCATCGGGGGCGGCGGGGCCAACGCGCCGGTGGCCCACAAGAAGAAGGCCCGCCCCTGCATCGGCTCCACCGCCATGCACTGGTGGGTGGGTGAGCTGGACGTGGACGGCGCCACCAACCCCCCGGAGTGGAGTGCCATGGGTGCCGCCGAGGAGGGCGTGGCCGCCTACCGGGAGGCGGGCTTCGACACCCACCTGCACGTGCTCCCCGGGGTGGACCACGAGGGCTACGACGCCGTGGAGTGCCTCAACCGCGCGCTGCCGGCGGTCTCCCGCTCGGCCGGGCTCAAGGCCGCGCTGTCCGACGGGTGGGTGCGGCTCACGCGGGACACGTGAGAGCACGGCAGGAAGGGAAAAACCCCGGTAGGACAACCGTCCTACCGGGGTTTTCGGTCGGGATGACAGGATTTGAACCTGCGACCCCTTGACCCCCAGTCGTGTCCTCTTGACGGATACCGAGGATTACCGCTAGTTCCCTATCGGTACTAGTCAGAGCGGTGTCCCACCCCCTGGGCCCCTCCCATTCATACCGCCGATTACCGACGATTACCGCTGAAAGTGGACAGTAAGTGGACACCTGCCAGCGGCGCATCTACCCAGCTAGACTCACCACACCCCCCCATCTAGGAGACCCCCCATGCACCGCCACACTCTCGCTCTGCTCATTCCCGCCACGCTCGCGGCCCTCACCCTCACCGGGTGCGGAGGCGGCGACACGCCGAAGGAGACCGCGAGTCCTTCCGCGAGCATCACCAGCGCGTCGCCCAGCGCCACCAGGTCCGCCACCCCCACCAAGACCGCGTCGAGCGAGCCTGCCTCGGAGCCGTCCGAAACGCCCGGCGCCGCAGAGACCGCACCGGCCCAGGCATCCGCGCCGACGCAGGCTGCCGCCGGCAATGACGATGTGCAGCAGTTCTTCCAGACCGGCGGGCAGTGCATCTCCGACGTGTGGAGCTCCTCCATGCCGCACACGGACGCCCTGCAGCAGAAGGTCATCGACTACTGCGCCGCGAACCAGCTCGGGGACTGGGCGGGCGGGGTGGACCCGATGGACCCGAAGAACTACGGCGGCGGTCAGCAGGAGCCCGCGGAGAAGTCGGAGGCCGAGAAGGCTGAGGACATCGCTCAGTGCAAGTCGCTGGACATCAACACGGCGACGTCGGGGGCGATCCAGTACTGCTACACGGAGTACGGGATCGACGTGGCGGCGGCACCCGCTGCAGACCCGGACGCCACTGCGGACGTGGCTGGCCCCTCGGCCCCGTAGCCCTTGGGGCATGACGAAAGCGCCCCCGCACCGGACTGGTGCGGGGGCGCATCACTATCTCTGACGAGGGCACCTGAACGACGCCCGCAGGGCCCTGTGGACGTGATGGAACCCTTCGAGGCGCCGGGGGTCTCCGCGTGACAGCGCG
>NZ_JAUMTZ010000007.1:0-9747 GCF_030530945.1 Kocuria sp.
CAGCACCAGCAGGGCGCTCACCACGGGCTTGACCCCGCTCACCAGCCGCGAGACCGCCGAACCCCCGGCGGGACGGGGGGCGCGGGTGCCGGCCGCAGGACCCGGGCGCTGCGCGGTGGGGGCCTGGGAGGCGCGGGCGGCCACGGCGGCGTCGTCCCCGCGGGAGGCCGGCGCGGCCGCGGGCTCGGTCCGGGAGTCGCCGCGGAGGCGGGCGGCGAGGCCGCGGGCGCCCGCGGGGTTGGAGCCGGCACCGGCGGTGGCTGCGTCCGGGTGGGCGGCGGCGAAACCACGCCGCCACTTCCGGGCGTTGCGCCCGTGGTCGGATTCCACGGCCACGTAGGCCGGGGGCACCTCGAAATCCTCGGCATCCGGGAGCAGCTCGGGGACGTCGTTGGGCAGCTCCTCGAACCACTGGGCGGGGACCTCGGAGGCGCGCGCGGCCTGCAGGGTCATGGACACCTCGAAGGAGGACCCGCGGATGGTGCCCCACACGGCCGTGAGGAGGTCGTGGTCGAAGGCGTGGTTGATGATGGGGATGAACTGCTGGGACATCTGGGTGGACAGTCGGCCCACCTGTTTGCGCTCGTAGAGCACGTCCACGGTGTCCACGGTGAGCCCGTGGGAGTTGCGGACCTTGTTGACCTCCAGGGTGAGGATCACCCGGCCCTCCCCGGTGGGCGGCACGATCGAGTGCAGGTACTCCGCGAAGTCCTGCTCGTCCAGGACCTTGATGGAGGAGCCCTGGGGCAGCACGGCGGCCTGGGAGGGGGCGGTGTTCAGGGGGAAGAGCATGTCCGGGGGAGCGATGTCGATCACGGCGCGCGCGGAGACCTCTGCCTGCCCGTCCTGGCGCAGCAGCTCTGCCTCCAGGTGCAGGGGAACCACGGGGGTGTAGCCGGAGGCGATCACGCGCGCGAGCTGGTGCCAGTACCGGTGCGCGTCCTCGGAGCTGAGGTGGGCCACCTTGTTCTCGCCCACGCGCACCGAGACCGTGCGCGGGTCGAAGGGGTTGTCGGGTTCCGGCACCAGCGCGGCCATCCCGTTCCAGCTCTGCGCGCGGCCCGCGGAGAGACCGCCGAAGACCCGCATGATCTCGACGTCGTAGAAGTTCTCGGTGACGACGTCCAAGGACCCTCGGTCGTTGAGCGCGTAATCGGTCATGGTCTCCCTCGCTGTCGAGCTGGCGGGTGCTCCGCCGCAGCATCGCATCTCATGCTATCCGTTGATCCCCTTGCATCGAGGTTCATCCACTGTGTGGACACCCCCGGCACGGGGCTCACCGGGACAGGCACGCGGCCTGCAGCTCCACCGCCCGCTGGGCGTCGTCCGTGAGCTCGGTGACGATGCGCCGCAGGGCCGCCGGGGCGTCGTCGTGGGCCTCCAGCCATGCACGGCTGGCCCGCACCACGGGGTGCTGCGCGGCCGCCTCCTGCGGGGACGACGACGCCGCCCGGGCGTCCACCGCGCGCGGGTACAGTCCGCGCACCATGCGGGTGGCGATCTCCATGGACCGGGTCTCCCACCACCAGGTGAGCTGCTCGAAGTACGCGGCCTCGTAGCGGTGCAGCACGGCGGGGGCCGCGAGCTGGAAACCCGCGATCGTGGCGGTGAGCTCGTCGTTGGACAGCTCGCCCGAGAGGATCCGCTCCCACGCCTGCTGCTTGGAATGGTCCGAGCGCATCGCGGCCGCGGCCTCCAGGTGCCCCAGGTGCCCGTCCCGGGTGGGGTCCTGGGCGTGCTCCGCCTCCAGCTCGGACACCGTGGTGTGGCCCGTGGCGGTGATCGCCGTGAGCATGGCCCACCTCAGCTGCGGGCTCAGCCGCAGCCCGGGCACGGTCCGCTCGCCGCTGAGCCACTCCTGGATGGGTCGGGCGTACGTGCCGTCCCGGGCGGCCTCGCGGGCGAAGGCGCGCGCCAGGATCAGCTGGGCGTCCGAGCCGGGTCCGGCGCCGAGCATCGCCGCGCCGAGGGCGTCCAGCAGGGTGCGGCGCACGGTGGTGCGCCAGGCCACGGGCACGTACTGGCCCAGGGCCTGGCGGGCGTGCTCCAGCACGGTGGTGAGGATCGCCGCGTGGCTCTCACCCGTGCAGCGGGTGGCGACCATGAGAACGTACTCGCGGGGGCACAGCCGCCCGTCGCGCACGGCGGCCCACAGCTGGGAGTGGGCCACCGCGCGCGCCAGGGGATCGGCAATGTCCGCCACGAGCTCCGTGAGCCCGGCGAGCGAGCGTGGGTCCGGGTGGGCCAGACAGTAGGTGAGGTCCGTGTCGTTGGCCAGGAGCACCGAGTGCGCGTCGGCCGCGGGCAGCCCGGCGAGCGTCACGGGGCCGTCCTCGGCGGGCACGCGCACGTCAACGCGCGCCGTCTCGACGACCGGCCCCGCGGGCCCGGCGCCGGAGCCTGTCGCGTCCCCGGCCCGGGTGGTCTCCTCCCGGGCGTAGCGCCCCACGGTCAGCACGTGGGGGCGCAGGGGAGAGGCGCTCTGGGTGAGGGTCGCCGGGCCGGGTGCGGAGGCGTCGTCGTCCGGGGCGGAGACCGCGAGCACCGGCACGCCGGTGGTGCGCAGCCAGGCGTCGGCCCAGGCGCGGACATCGTGCTCGCACGCCTCGTCCAGCACGCCCAGGAAGTCGTCCAGGTCCGTGTTGCCGAACGCGAAGCGGCGGAAGTAGGCGCGGCACGCGTCCATGAAGGCGTCCTCACCCACGAACGCGACCAGCTGCTTGAGCACCGCGGCGCCCTTGGCGTAGGTGATGCCGTCGAAGTTCTGCCGCGCGGCCTCCAGGTCCACGATGTCCGCGACCACGGGGTGCGTGGTGGGCAGCTGGTCCTGGCGGTAGGCCCACTCCTTGCGCGCAAGGGCGAACGTGACCCACGCGTCCGTGTACTCGGTGGCGTGGACCAGGGCGTACGCGCCCATGAACTCCGCGAAGGACTCCTTGAGCCAGAGGTCGTCCCACCAGCGCATGGTCACCAGGTCACCGAACCACATGTGGGACATCTCGTGCATCAGGGTGTTCGCCCGCCCGGACAGCTGGGCGCGCGTGGCCCCGGAGGGGAAGAGGTAGTCCTCGGTGAACGTGACCATCCCCGGGTTCTCCATGGCCCCCAGGTTGTACTCCGGGACGAACGCCTGCTCGTACTTGCCCCACGGGTACGCCACGCCGAAGAGCCGGGGGAAGAAGTCCAGACCCTGCTTGGTGAGCGCGAACAGCTCGTCGGCGTCCAGGTGCTCGGCGAGCGCCCGGCGGCAGTACAGCGCCAGGGGGACGGTCATTGCCTCGCCCTGGGGGTCGGTTCCGGACCACTCGTCCGTCACACGGGTGTAGGGCCCGGCGAGGATGGTGGTGATGTAGCTGGAGATCCGCTTCGTGGGCGCGAACTCGTGGGCCATCGCCCCGGGTGCGTCGCACTCACGGGTGCCCTCGGAGCCCAGCAGCTCCCCGTTCGAGGCCGCCAGCCACCCCTCGGGGGTGATCACCGTGATGTGGAAGACCGCCTTGAGGTCCGGCTGCTCGAACACCGCGAACACCCGGCGGCAGTCCGCGGGCTCGTACTGCGTGTAGACGTACACCTCGCCGCCCTGCGGGTCCACGTAGCGGTGCAGGCCCTCACCGGAGCGCGAGTACAGCGCCCGGCCCACCACCCGCAGCTCGTTCACCCGACCGAGCTCCGGCAGCCGGATCCGCGAGTCCTCCACCACGTCGTCCACGTCCAGGACCTCGCCGTTGAGCTCCACCTCCGTGACGGTGTCGTGGATGAAGTCGATGAACGACTCCGCGCCCTCCTCCGCGGTGAACCGCACGGTGACCTCGGAGCCGAACGTGGTGCTCGCAGGATCCTCCGCCCCCGACAGGTCCACCGTGACCCGGTAGTCCTCCACCCGGATCTGCTCCGCGCGCGTGGCTGCTTCTTCTCGGCTCAGGCTGGCTCCCATGGCCCCAGTCTAGGCAGCCCCCCGGTGTCATCCGTCACACCGCCACACCGGGCGCCGCCCTCGCCCGCGCCCCCGCCGTCCCCCCCCCCCGCCCCCCCGCCCCGACCAAGGGGCCGGCGCCGCCGCACGGCCACCGGGCGGGGTCGCCGTCCCCTTCCCCGCGGGGTGCGGGCGGCTACTTCTCGAACCGGTAGTTCTTCGGCGCGATCGTCAACCCCGAGTCCGTGACCGTGAGCCCACGGGCCAGGTCCTGCTCCCGGTCCAGACCCACCGTGAAGCCCGGGGGAACCACCACGTTCTTGTCCAGGATGCAGCGGTGCACGGTGGCCCCGGCCCCGATCTGCACGTTCTGCATCAGCACCGACTCCGTGACCCGCGCGTCGTGCTCCACCTTCACCTTCGGGGAGAGCACCGAGGAGCCCACGTGACCACCCGTGATCAGCACACCGGGGGAGAGGATCGAGTCGAACGCCACCCCCGCCTGCCCGTTGGGCCCCCGCACCGTCCTGGCCGGCGGCGCCATGATCTGGTGCGTGTAGATCGGCCAGTCGTAGTTGTACAGGTTGAACACCGGCAGCGGACGGATCAGGTCCATGTGAGACTCGTAGTACGAGTCCAGCGTGCCCACGTCCCGCCAGTACTGCCGGTCCCGCTCCGTGGACCCCGGGACGTCGTTGTGCGTGAAGTCGTACACCATGGCCTCACCCCGCTGCGCGAAGTACGGCATGATGTCCCCGCCCATGTCGTGCTGCGTGTCCGCCTGCTCGTTGTCCGAGCGCAGCGCCTCCACCAGGGCATCCCGGTCGAAGACGTAGTTGCCCATCGACGCCAGGAACGACCCCGGATCGTCCGGCAGCGGAGCCGTGGTGTCCGGCTTCTCCACGAACCGCGCGATCCGCGACGGCTCCTGCGGATCCGTCTCGATCACCCCGAAGGACTTCACCGTCTCCATGGGCTGACGCACCGCCGCCACCGTGGCCTTCGCCCCGGACGCGATGTGCTTGTCCACCATGTCCGCGAAGTCCATGCGGTACACGTGGTCCGCGCCCACCACCACCACGATGTCCGGATCCGCGTCGTCGATCAGGTTCATGGACTGGTAGATGGCATTCGCCGAGCCCAGGAACCAGTCCTTCCCCCGGCGCTGCTGCGCAGGCACGGACGTCACGTAGTTGCCCAGCTGCGTGGACAGCCGCCACGTCTCCGACAGGTGCCGGTCCAGCGAGTGCGACTTGTACTGCGTGAGCACCACGATCTGCAGGTACCCCGAGTTCACCAGGTTCGACAGCGCGAAATCGATCAACCGGTACCCACCGGCAAACGGCACCGCCGGCTTCGCACGGTCCTCCGTGAGCGGCATCAGGCGCTTGCCCTCACCACCCGCCAGCACGATCGCGAGAACCTTCTTCTGTCGTGACATACGTACCCCTCCACTTCGCGAGACGGTCAAGGCCATCGAAGGCCACGACACGGCGTCGACATTGACCGGACTTCACCGCCATTGTGTCCCACTCCACCTCCGCCTGTGCAATGCGTGCACCCGCACCCGCCCGGCACACCCCCCTCCGCCGCTCCGCGCTCGCCGCTCCACCGCACCTGTCCCCGCATGACGCCGCCCGCGCACCACCCCCGCGGGTGGGACGGGTGTGCGGCGCTCCCCGGCCGTTGCCGTGAGCGTGATGTGCGCTACGCTCGCGGTGTGCGAGTAGACATCCTGAGCAAAGAATTCCCGCCCGCCATCTACGGGGGAGCGGGGGTGCACGTGGCGGAGCTCTCGCGCGTGCTCGCACCGCTCGTGGACCTCAACGTCCGGTGCTTCGGCGAGCCCCGGGAGCCCGACTTCCACGGCGCCCACGTGACGGCGTACCCCACACCCGCGGAACTGGCGTCCGCCAACGCCGCCATCCAGACCCTCGGCGTGGACCTCACCATGGTGGGGGACGTGCAGGGCGCGGACGTGGTGCACTCCCACACCTGGTACGCGAACATGGCCGGACACCTCTCCGCCCTCATGTACGACATCCCCCACGTGCTGTCCGCCCACTCCCTCGAGCCCCTGCGCCCGTGGAAGGCCGAGCAGCTGGGCGGCGGTTACCGCGTGTCCTCCTTCGCGGAGAAGACCGCGTACGAGGCGGCCGCCGCGATCATCGCCGTCTCGGACGGCATGCGCGAGGACATCCTGCGCTCCTACCCGGACGTGGACCCCGCCCGGGTGCGGACCGTGCACAACGGCATCGACGTCTCCCAGTGGGAGCGGGACGAGGACACCGACGTCCTGGAGCGGTACGGCATCGACCCCGCCCGGCCCTCCGTGGTGTTCGTGGGCCGCGTGACCCGCCAGAAGGGTGTGCCCTACCTGCTGCGCGCCGCCCTGCAGCTGCCCCCGGAGGTCCAGCTGGTGCTGTGCGCCGGTGCGGCGGACACCCCGGAGCTGGCCGCGGAGGTCAACGGGCTCATCGACACGCTGCGGGAGCAGCGCGACGGCGTGGTGCTCATCGAGAAGATGCTGCCGCGGCGCGAGGTGGTCCAGATCCTCTCCCACGCCACGGCGTTCGCGTGCCCCTCGGTCTACGAGCCCCTCGGCATCGTGAACCTGGAGGCCATGGCCTGCGGCGCCGCGGTGGTGGCCACCGCCACCGGCGGAATCCCGGAGGTGGTGGTGGACGGCGAGACCGGGCGCCTGGTCCCCATCGAGCAGGTCACCGACGGCAGCGGCACCCCCCTGGATCCCCAGGCCTTCGTGGACGACTTCGCCGCCGCCCTCACGGACGTGGTCTCCGACCCCGCCCGCGCCCGCCGCATGGGCCAGGCCGGCCGACGCCGCGCCGAGGAGCACTTCTCGTGGGAGTCCATCGCGGAGCGGACCCTGGAGGTCTACCGCTCGGTGCAGTGAGCCTTCGCGCGCTCAGCGGTGTCCGTCCGTGCGGCGAGCACACCGCTGAGTAGCGCGTCCACGCCGGCCAGGTATCGGTCGTGGGTCTCCCGGGGGTCAGCTCCCACGCTGACCTGGACCATGTAGCCCTGGACCAGCCCGATGAATGCCGGACACAGGCGCTGCGAGGCTGCCGCGGCGTCGTCCCGTGAAAAGCCCGCCTGATCGGCGAGCCACGCGACCAGGTAGCGGTTGATGTGCTCGGTGGCCTCGTCCAGAATGCCCAGCACGGCGTCCCGCAGCTCGGGGCGGCGCACCGCCTCTCCCCACACCTGCACGGGCAGACCGGGAAATGTGGAGTGCTCCGGAATGCTCTCCACCACCGTGGCGATCGCCTGCGCGGGATGGGGGAGTGGACGCTGCTCCGGGAGGGAGTCCAGCATGCCCAGCCGGATGCGCATCACGGTGCGCCCCACGTCCAGCAGGAGGTCGTCCTTGCTCTTGTAGTAGAGGTAGACCGCCCCGGCCGACAGCCCCGACTCCCTGATCACGTCCGCCATGGACGTGGCGGAGAACCCGTGGACTCCGATGCACGTGAGCGCGGCCCGCTGGATCCGCTCCCGCATCTCCGCCCTGTGCTCTTCCGTGACCTTGGGCATGACCCACCTCTCAAAACGAATGATCGTTCTTGACAGGGTACCCGGGCGGGTCCACACTCTTCAAGAATCAACATTCTTTTGTGAAAGGAGTGCGCCATGTCGCACGTCCAGACCCCGGTCCGCAGGCCGCGGCCCGAGTGGACCAAGAGCGTCCGCGCGGCCCTCATCGCCTCCGTCGTGGTCTCCATCATCCTGCTGGCCTTCGCGTGGCCCACGGTCACGTCCAAGGTGCAGGACCTGCCCGTGGCTGTGGTGGGCAGCCAGGAGCAGATCGACTCCCTGACCGACAAGATGCCGGACGACAACCCGCTGGCCCTGCACCCCGTGGCGAACCGCCAGGACGCGGAGAACGGGATCCGCAGCCGCGAGGTGTACGGCGCGATCCTGCTGGGGGACCAGCCCGAGATCCTGACCGCCAGCGCCGGCAGCCCGGTGGCCTCCCAGATGCTCACCTCCATCGGGACCACCATGCAGCGGGGGATCGACCAGCAGGTCATCTCGAAGCAGACCGAGGCCCTGCAGCAGATGAAGTCCGCCATGGCCCAGGGGCCGAGCGGCATGGCGGCCATGGCTCAGCAGGCGCAGAAGTCCGGACAGGGCGGCCAGCAGGCCGCCACCCCGCCCACCGTGAAGATCACGGACGTGGTCCCGCTGTCCGGCGACGATCCCCGCGGCGCCGGCCTGGCCATCGCCGGCCTGCCCCTCACCATGGGTGGGATGATCGGCGGCGTGCTGATCTCCCTGCTGGTCAACGGGCCCCGCAAGCACCTGCTCGCCATCGTCCTCTACGGCATCATCGGCGGGCTGGCCCTGGCGTGCCTCATGCAGGGGCTCTTCCACATCCTGCAGGGCAACTTCTTCGCGAACGCGGGAGCCATCGGCCTGGGCATCGCCGCCACCGCCTCGGTGATCGTGGGGCTCAACGCCCTCATCGGCCGCCCGGGCATCGGCGTGGGCGCGGTGATCACCATGTTCATCGGCAACCCGCTGTCCTCGCTCACGCAGCCCAAGGAGTTCATCGCCCCGCCGTTCGGTGAGATCGGCCAGTGGCTCGTGCCCGGGCTGTCCGGCACCGTGCTGCGCGACCTGTCCTACTTCCCGGACGCGAACGTCTCCGGCCAGATCTGGGCCCTCATCGGGTGGCTCGCCGCCGGTGTGGTGCTCGTGCTCTCGGGCCACTACCGCAACCAGGCGGCACTACCGGGCAACGGCAGGGGTGGCGACGCCGACGGCGCGCAGACCACGGGGGGTTCCAGCACCGCGGGTGCGCACCACACCGTGACCACCGGCGAGGGCACCCACAGGGCCGCGTCCCAGGCGACCACCGGGACCGCCAGCGCCTGAGTCGTCGCGGTGGCAGGGGAGTTGGCGGCCGGGGGAGTCACGGGGTTCAGACAGGGGAGGTAACGCCCCACCGGCACCCCCAGCCACGGGCATCCCCGCACAGTGGCGCTTCCACCCGCCAGCATCCCGGTTCACCTCACGCAGCTTCGTACGACGCCGCCCGGTTGCCTTCTCCACGAGGGTGACCGGGCGGCGTCGTCGTACCGCCATGCGCACGGAGTGACGACACCGGGCGGCCATCCGGTGCCCACGCCCGGTGTGGCGGGCGGTGACAGTGCGAGAGGCCGGCCGGAGGTGACACCGGGCGATGGGCGCAGCGCACGCCGCACCGGTTAGCACAGACCGCCGAGGGGCGGGGCGACGGGTGAATGCATGAATGAGTGCATGAAGTGGGTGCCGACCCTGCGGGGAAGGGGCTTCCGGGTGTGCGGAGGGCGCTCGTTTCCGCTTTACTTTACATAATGTACATTATCGGACACATGGGTCAGACGGGTGTACGCCCACAGTGCCCGCAGCTTCTACAGGGACTGCCTCCCTCCAGACGCCGACTCCCGTGATGCCTGCATTCGTGCCCTCGGTGCACGGCCGCCGAGCCACGGCTGGCCCTCGGTGACCGTGCGGTCGGCTACACGTGGCCCACCGCGCTCGCGACTCCCCGGCCCGGCGCACACTGGTACAAACGACGAACAGCACACGACTGCGACCGGAAGTGGTCTCACGGCGCGATCCGGATCTGCTCCTACCCGCCGCTCTGCAGCTCGTGTTTTACATTGAACTTGAAGAATATTTCTTGACCTTCACTCCAGTGTTCAAATAGTCGCCGCAGTAGGATGGCCTCATGGAAGACACCTCCCGGCCCACCTCCGTCTCCCCCGGCGGCGACGCATCGCACCCGCCCTGGGTCGAGCAGTCCGAGCCGACCCGCTCAGCCGATCCCG
>NZ_JAUMTZ010000007.1:9757-72895 GCF_030530945.1 Kocuria sp.
CACAGACCCGGCAGTCCCGGCCGGGGCGAACCGCTCCCGCCGCGGTCGACGGCACTGCGAACACGCGGTGGCCGGTCTACCTGGTGGTGGACGTCGTGCTCGTGCTGATCTTTGCCGCCATCGGGCGTGCCAGTCACGGCGAGGACCTCGGTGGCCTCGTGGTCACCGCCTGGCCCTTCGCCGCGGGAGCCCTGCTCGGATGGCTCGCGAGCCGCGGCACCCGGCACCCGGTCGCCGTCATCCCCACGGGTCTGTCCGTGTGGCTGTGCGCCGAGGTGGGTGGCATGGTCCTGCGAGCTCTCACCGGCCAGGGCACGGCACTGTCCTTCATCGTCGTCAGCACCATCGTCCTGGCCGTGCTCCTCGTGGGCTACCGGCTCGTGCTGACGCTCGTCGCGCGGCTGCGCCGCCGCTGAGCGCGGACCACTCCCCCGCGACCGTGTGCGCGCTCTCCTGCACCCCGGTCCAGTTCCAGCTCGCCGAGGACGCGCACGAGGTCTCCCAGGACAGCTCAGACACGGGTGACCGGTCCCTGACCGTCACCCTGTGAAGAAAGTGGCACGGACGGCTCGCCCGCACCGCCCCACAGAAGGCCGCCGCCCCCCCCGGTCACCCGGCCGGGCGGCGTCGTTGCTCCGGAGGTGCGCAGCCCGTGACGTGACCGGAAACCGGGGCGGGCGGGCCCGTCAGGGCCTGGAGAAATCCACCCAGCGGTCCAGGACGGCGCGCGCCGCTCCGGAGTCCACCGCGTCGGCGGCACGGGACACGGCCGCCGCAAAGCGCTCCTCGAACGGCCCCTCCGCGTGCTCCGCGAGGGCCACGAGGCCGGCGGCCGCGTTCAGCAGCACTGCGTGGCGGATGTGGCCGGGGGCGCCGTCGAGGACGTCGCGCACCACCTGGGCGTTGTGACGGGCGTCCCCACCGCGCAGGTCGGCGACCGAGGCACGCGGCATGCCCAGATCGAGGGGTTCCAGAGTGTGCTCGGTGACCTCGCCGTCGCGCACCTCCCACACCGCGGACTGCGCCGTGACCGTGAGCTCGTCGAGCCCGTCGCCGCCCCGGAAGACGAGGGCGCGGTCGCCGCGGTCCCGGAACACCCCGGCCATCAGGGGGGCCAGGGCTGCGTCCGCCACACCGATCGCGGACGCCGAGACGCGCGCCGGATTGGTGATGGGACCCAGGAGGTTGAAGGCAGTGGGCACTCCCAGGGCCTTGCGGGCAGCCGCGGCAGATCTCATGGAGGGGTGGAACGTCTGGGCGAAGAGGAACGTGATGCCCACGTCCACGGCACAGCCCTGCACCCGGTCCACGGGCATGTCCAGCTGGACGCCCAGCGCCTCCAGGACGTCGGCGGAGCCCGACTTCGACGACGACGCCCGGTTGCCGTGCTTCACCACGCGCACTCCCGCGCCGGCGCACACGATCGCCGCCATGGTGGAGATGTTGACGCTCGAGAGCCGGTCGCCGCCGGTCCCCACGATGTCCAGGGCGGGGCCGGGGACGGTGATCGGACGGGCGCGGGCCACCATGGCGTCCGCGAGCCCGTCGAGCTCCGGGACGGTCTCCCCCTTGGTGCGCAGCGCCATGAGGAATCCGGCGATCACGGCGTCCGACGCCTCGCCCGCCATGATGGTGTCCATGGCCCAGTAGGCCGCCTCCCGGGTGAGGTCCTCGCCCCGGGACAGGGCGGCCAGGAGATCGGGCCACTGCTGGGCCGCGCGGGGGTCGCTCGAGGTAGTCACGGTGCCGACTCTACCGCCCGCGCCGCGGCCACCGGCGGCGCCCGCAGCCCTCTCCCCCGGGTTCCGCGAACCCCGCGGCGTCGCCGATGTCACGTGCGGGGCGGGCGACACGGCGGAGGCCCGAGCGCGTGGTGGTTGGTCCGTCGAGAGTTTTGGCGACATAATGTCTCTGTGACAACTGCGACTCATACCCCAGCCAAACCGGTGGGTGCGACCATCACTCGCCCCAACCTCACCTCCGTGGGCACCATCGTGTGGTTGTCCTCCGAGGTCATGTTCTTCGCCGGTCTCTTTGCCATGTACTTCACCCTCCGCGCCACCTCTCCCGAGGTCTGGCACGAGAACACCGAAGTGCTCAACGTCCCCATGGCGTCGATCAACACCCTGATCCTCGTTCTGAGCTCCGTGACCTGCCAGTTCGGCGTGTTCGCGGCGGAGCGACTCCAGCCGCGACGCACGGGCGGGATCTTCCAGATCACCAAGTGGGGCCTGACCGAGTGGTTCGCCCTCACCTTCCTCATGGGGGCGGTGTTCGTGTCCGTGCAGGTCTACGAGTACGCGTCCCTGGTCTCGGAGGGCGTCACCATTGCGGCCAGCGCCTACGGCTCCGCCTTCTACATCACCACCGGTTTCCACGCCCTGCACGTGACCGGTGGTCTCATCGCATTCCTCTTCATCATGGGCCGCGCGTTCGTCGCGAAGCGCTTCGGCCACTACGAGGCCACCTCGGCCATCGTGGTGTCCTACTACTGGCACTTCGTGGACGTCGTCTGGATCGTCCTGTTCATCCTCGTCTACTTCATCAAGTAGTCCTCGCAGGTCCCACCACCCATCCCAGATCGAGAACCGAGTTAAGGAACGTTTGACGTGAAGGCACTCTCACAAAAGCGCCGCCATCCCATGGCAGCCCTGGCGCTGTTGGTCATGGCTTTGCTTCTGACCGGTGGACTCTACGCAGTTGCCACAACCACCAATGAAGCCAAGGCCGAGACGACCACCTACTCGGCTCAGGACATCCAGGACGGGCAGAAGCTCTTCCAGTCCAACTGCTCCACCTGCCACGGCATGAAGGCCCAGGGAACCAACACCGGTCCCTCCCTCATCGGCGTGGGCGCCTCCTCCGTGGATTTCCAGGTCGGCACGGGCCGCATGCCCATGCAGATGCAGGGCCCCCAGGCCCAGGTGAAGCCGCCGCAGTTCAACGACGAGCAGACCAAGCAGCTCGCCGCGTACGTGGCCTCCCTCGGCGCCGGCCCCTCCGTGCCGGACGAGGAGGACCTTGACATCTCCAAGGGCAACTCCGCCGAGGGCGCCAAGATCTTCCTCTCCAACTGCGCCATGTGCCACAACGCGGCCGGCCAGGGCGGCGCCCTGACCCGCGGCAAGTTCGCCCCCTCCCTCATGGGAGTCAGCGAGGAGCACATCTACGAGGCCATGCAGACCGGCCCGCAGAACATGCCCGTGTTCAACGACGCCAACATCACTCCCGATGAGAAGCGCGACGTGATCACGTACCTGAAGACGCTCGATAACAACACCACCGTCGGCGGGTTCAGCCTGGGCTCCCTGGGTCCCGTCTCCGAGGGCCTGTTCATCTGGACCATCGGTCTGATCGTCGTCATTGCCTTCACGGTCTGGCTGACCTCCCGCTCCGCCTGAGAGCACCCGCTGGCCCCGGGCCGGCACCCTAGACACTATTCACAGCACCAAGAGAAGAATGAGGGACCACATGGGCGACCATCGTGACGGCACTCCCCACAAGAGCGGGGCGGTTGTCACCTCGGACGGAGCGGATCTGGACCACTTCCCCAACCCGGGGCTTCCACCGCACCGCCCCCGCGTGACCGACGTTGACCCCAAGGCCGCCAAGCGCGCCGAGCACCACATCGTCCTGATGTTCCTGATCTCCGTGATCGGCTCCGTGCTCTTCTTCGTGGCCTACTTCGGCATCCGCGTGGACGGCCCGCTCTACGACGCGGTGAACACCGAACCCACCGCGCAGCTGCGCCTGCAGAACCTCCTGCTGGGTCTCGGCATCGCGCTCGGCATGTTCGGCATCGGCGTGGGCGTGGTCCACTGGGCCCGTACGCTCATGCCCGACCACGAGATCGTGGAGCAGCGCCACGACCTTCGCTCCGAGGAGGAGCGCGCCGAGGCGCAGAGCATCCTGAACACCATCTACGACGAGTCCGGCGTCAAGCGCCGCCCGCTGCTGCGGAACACGCTCATCGGCGCGGCGGTGCTCATGCCGCTCCCGTTCGTGGGTCTGCTCAAGGACCTCGGCCCCACCGACCTCAAGGTCCTGCGCCACTCCATGTGGGACCAGGGCGTGCGCCTGGTGCGCGACCCCTCCGGCACCCCCATCAAGGCGTCCGACGTGACCCTGGGCTCCGCCTTCCACGTGATCCCCGAGAACCTCACCACCCTCAGCCACGAGGACGGCTACCTCAACGAGAAGGCCAAGTCCGTGGTGCTGCTCATGCGCCTGGACCCGGACACCGTGAACGTATCCGAGGACCGCAAGGACTGGAACGTGGACGGCATCTTCGCCTACTCCAAGGTCTGCACCCACGTCGGCTGCCCCATCGCCCTGTACGAGCAGCACACGCACCACCTGCTCTGCCCGTGCCACCAGTCCACGTTCGACCTCACGAACGAGTGTGAGGTCATCTTCGGCCCGGCATCCCGACCCTTGCCGCAGCTGCCCATTTCCGTTGATTCCGACGGCTACCTCGTTGCCCGCAGTGACTTCCACGAGCCCGTGGGACCCACCTACTCGCAGCGCGATTTCGCCGTCAAAGACATGCAGGATGAGGCGAATTGATGTCCACATCGTCCGACTTCGAATACAGGCCCACCACCAGCACGGGCCGCATCGCCAACTTCGTCGACACCCGCGTGGGTGCCTCGGCCATGGTCAAGGAGTTCGGCCGCAAGGTCTTCCCCGACCACTGGTCCTTCATGTTCGGTGAGGTGGCCCTCTACAGCTTCGTCATCCTGCTCCTCTCCGGGACCTTCCTGGCGCTCTGGTTCGACCCGACCATGACGTCCATGGAGTACAAGGGCAACTACGTGCCCATGCAGGGTGTGGAGATGTCCGGGGCCTACGCCTCGGCGCTGAACATCTCGTTCGACATCCGCGGTGGTCTCTTCCTCCGCCAGCTCCACCACTGGTCCGCGCTGCTGTTCGTCATGGCCCTGTCCGTGCACATGCTCCGCGTGTTCTTCACCGGCGCGTTCCGGCGCCCCCGTGAGCTGAACTGGGTGGTGGGCTGCGTGCTCTTCATCCTGGCGATCGTGGCCGGCTTCTCCGGCTACTCCCTCCCCGACGACGTGCTCTCCGGCAACGGTCTGCGGATTGCGGACGCCATCGCCAAGTCCATCCCCGTGGTGGGCACCTACATCTCCATGTTCATGTTCGGCGGGGAGTTCCCCGGCCACGCGATCATCGGCCGCCTGTACATCGTGCACGTGCTGATCATCCCTGCGCTGATCCTGGTCATGATCGTGATCCACCTGTTCATGGTGGTCGTGCACAAGCACACCCAGTACCCCGGCCCCGGCCGCACCGAGAACAACGTGGTGGGCTTCCCCGTGGGTCCCGTGTACGCCGCCAAGGCCGGCGGTTTCTTCTTCATCGTGTTCGGCATCCTGGCCGCCATCGCCGGGACCACCACCATCAACGCGATCTGGAACTACGGCCCCTACGATCCCTCCCCCGTGCAGGCCGGTTCGCAGCCCGACTGGTACATGGGCTTCTCCGACGGCGGTCTGCGCCTCATGCCGGGGTCCTGGCCGTTCTCGTGGGAGATCCACCTCTTCGGCCTGGCAATTCCCCTGGCCATCCTCCTGCCGCTGATCCCCATGGCGGGGATGTTCGGTGCCATGTTCGCATGGCCCTGGATCGAGCGCTGGGTCACCCGCGACAACCGTGTGCACAACATTCTGGACCGCCCCCGCAACGCGCCGTTCCGCACGGCCGTGGGCGCGGCGGGCGTGACTTTCTACGCCGTCCAGATGATCGCCGCCTCTGGCGACCTCATTGCCACGCACTTCCACATGGCCGTGAACGATGTGATCTACTGGCTGCGAGCCCTGTACTTCCTGGGCCCCATCCTGGCGTTCATGATCACGCGTCGCTTCTGCCTGTCGCTGCAGCGGAAGGACCGCGAGATCGTCCTTCACGGCCGCGAGTCCGGACGCATCCAGGCTCTGCCCCACGGCGAGTTCGTGGAGGTGCACGAGCCCCTGGACGAGTACCGCCGCTACAAGCTGGTGGACTTCCAGGACCGCCAGGTGCAGCCCGCCCGTGCGAACGCCAAGGGCAAGATCACGGCCGGTGAGAAGATGCGCGGTCGCCTGAGCCACCTCTTCTTCGAGGACCGTGTGGCCCCGGTGAGCCCCGCCGAGCTCGAGGCCGCTCACGGGCACCATGAGCCGGAGCCCGTGGCTGTGGGTGCGGGATCCCACCCCACCTCCATCGAGAGGTAGCAACCCACCGGCACCAGTTGCCGCTGACAAGAGGCCCGTGACCATCATCTGATGGTCACGGGCCTCTTGCTGTGTCTGCAGTGCCGCGCGCCGTACAGAGTTGCAGAGATGCCCTCCCCGGGCCTGGCCGTCTCACCGGCGCCAGGATGAACCCTGCCCGGCCCCCGGCTGGAAATGGGCTCGACACCCCAGGAACTCCATGTTGCGGGACATCTGATGCGCCCTCGGAACAGCGGCCGAACGGTCAGGGGGTCCCGAGGGCAGAGGAGGGTGTCCGGGGCGATCGTCGATGGCCCGTGGAGTTCATGACTGACGGGCCAGCAGCTGATGGGATGCGGAGCAGGCAGCGGTGAAGGCAATGGCATCCCGTTCGATCGAGGCCGTGACTTGAGCGCCTTCATGGAGCAGGTGAAGCAGACGGCCTGTGCACTGGTTGCCGTTGGCCATTAGCGTGAACAGTGTCAGCATCCACTTCTTCTCTTCCTGGATGACCCCGGTGGCTTGCTGGTCAGTGGCTCCGACCTCAGCCCATGCGTTCACGAAGGTGCATCCCCGGGGCGTCTCCCCTGCCCACCGAATGGTGTGGTCATAGACGATGTCGAGACGTTCCTCCGGGGTGGCTGGCGCCAGTGCGGCCAAGAGCTCGCTCTGCCAGCGGTGAGCGCGTGCTTGCAGATAGCAGGCCACGAGACGGTCCTTGGACCCAAAACGCTGGTACAGCGTCCTCTTGGTGGTGCCGGCGAGCTCGACGATGCTGTCCACGCCCGTGGCGGTGATTCCATGTTCACGGAAGAGTCGTGTCGCGGCATCGAGGATCCGCTCGCCGGCCGCGGTGGTGGTCACGGATTCGCAGGGTTCAAGTCCAATGTCCATCGTCTGCTCCTTACCTCTGATGCAGGTGCACTGACAGTATACCGACCGGTATGGTTACCTGGCTGGATGCGATGGATGATGGCTGCGGCGTTCGTGGTGGCATGGAGCTCGGGTTTTATAGGCGCCTCCCTGGCTGACCAGACAGCGGTGGGAGTCTGGCGACTGCTTGCTTGGCGCTACCTGGCGACCGCGGCGGTGCTCCTGCTCGCTTCATTTGTTGTGCCAGTGAGCCGTCGAGCCGTGACCACGGTGAAATGCAGTGACCTCTTGCGGCAGATTGCCCTGGCGCTTCTCTCGCACGTCGTCTTCCTGGGCGGGGTGTTTCTTGCGGCGCAACAGGGATTGGATGCCGGGCTGTCCGCCTTGGTGTGCGCGTTGCAGCCCTTGCTGGTCACCGCCGCGGGTCGGCTGGTCTTTTTCGATCGGGTCAGAGTTCGTCAATGGGTCGGACTCGTCATGGCCCTTGCCGGTGTCGCGCTCAGCGTCGGTGGGATCAGCGCAACCGGTTTGGCCAGCGTCGGCCTCGTGGTGGCGAGCCTGCTCGGTCTGTCCACGTCTGCGCTTCTGGAGCGCGCGTGGCAACCGAGAATACCGGTGCTACTCAGTCTGACCATCCAGGTCTGTGTGGCAGCTGTGGTCTTCGTGCTCATCGCGCTTCACGATGGAGGCCTCGGCATTCCCGTCACTGAGCGGCTGCTGTGGGCGATCACCTGGCTCGTCCTCCTGTCCGGTCTGGGAGGCTACATGACGTTCACGTGGTGCCTGCGTCATCTTGGAGCCACGACGACAAGCACTCTGCTCTACCTGACTGCTCCCATGACGATGCTGTGGGCCTGGTTCATGTTCGCTCAGCAGCCCTCCGTCATGCAGTGGACGGGGCTTCTCGTCGTCCTGGCCGGAGTGGCCTGCGCAACCAAACGCACCGCCAAGGCAGCATCGGAACCGAGATGAGGTGGGCGACCACGACGCCTCGCCCTCACGCCGTGACAACAGGAAGTCACCTCCCGCAGTGTCCCGTCCGATGCGCCGGGGGCTACCGAGGCGGGTTGCCGAAGCCACCGTGGAGAGGGCCGCCCGATCTATACCCCCGCTGCCACGGAGCGCACCTGGACGAAAGGGTGCCGGGCGAAAGAAGTGGCCCCCGTCGTCCGGAGACGACGGGGGCCACTCATAGTGCCCGCAGGCTACACACGATCAGTGGGCGTGCTCCCCGCGGGAGTGCTCGAAGATCAGGCCCAAAAGGCCCAGGATGGCGACCGGGGCGGCCAGCCCGATGATCCACCAGCCGATGGCCAGCGCGGTCACGAACAGGGCGCAACCGATGCCCAGCAGCAGGGGCCACCAGCTCCACGGGGAGAAGGCGCCGTACTCGCCGGACATCTCCACGATCTCGCCGTCCTCACGGTCCTCCGGAAGAGCTCCCCCGGTGGATCGCTGCACGAGCCAGAGGTAGACCACGAGCATGAAGCTCATGGCGGCCACGGCCAGGAGCGCCGGGAAGCCCGCGAGCTCCTCGAAGTCCGTCACATAGCCGTAGATGAAACCCACCACGGTGCAGAACACACCGAGCAGCATGAACACCTTGATAGTTGCGCTCATCGACCGTTCCTTCCGCTGCCGCCGACCAGGGGCGTCTCGGCGTCGTACTGCTGGCTGGAGAACGCCGAGAGCTCCGGGTGGTGAAGATCCAGCGCCGGGCGCTCGGAGCGGATCCGAGGCAGGGACGTGAAGTTGTGGCGCGGGGGCGGGCAGGAGGTGGCCCACTCGAGGGAGCCGCCGAAGCCCCAGGGATCGTCCACCTCGACCTTCTTGGCGTTGCGGTGGGTGGTGTACACGTTCCAGAAGAACGGGATCATGGACACGCCCAGCAGCATGGAGCCGATGGTCGAGAACTGGTTCATCCAGGTGAACCCGTCCTCGGGCAGGTAGTCCGCGTACCGGCGGGGCATGCCGTCCACGCCCAGCCAGTGCTGGATGAGGAAGGTCATGTGGAAGCCCACGAACAGGAGCCAGAAGTGCACCTTGCCGATGCGCTCGTTGAGCATCTTGCCCGTGAACTTGGGCCACCAGAAGTAGAACCCGGCGAACATGCCGAACACGATGGTTCCGAAGATCACGTAGTGGAAGTGGGCCACCACGAAGTAGGTGTCGGACACGTGGAAGTCCAGCGGCGGCGTCGCCAGGATGATGCCCGTGAGACCACCGAAGAGGAAGGTGAAGAGGAAGCCCAGCACCCAGAGGATGGGGGTCTCGAACGTCAGCGAGCCCTGCCACATGGTGCCGATCCAGTTGAAGAACTTCACGCCCGTGGGAACCGCGATCATCATGGTCATGAACGAGAAGAACCCGAGCGCGACAGCACCGGTCACGTACATGTGGTGCGCCCACACGGTCACGGACAGCGCCGCAATCGCGATGGTGGCGAACACCAGCCCCTTGTAGCCGAAGATCGGCTTGCGGGAGAACACGGGGATGATCTCGGAGACGATGCCGAAGAACGGCAGCGCCAGCACGTACACCTCCGGGTGGCCGAAGAACCAGAACAGGTGCTGCCAGAGGATGGCACCGCCGTTCTCGGGGTCGAACACGTGACCACCCAGGCGCCGGTCCATGCCCAGCGCGAACAGCGCGGCGGCCAGCGGCGGGAACACCATGATGATCAGCATGGAGGTGATCAGCGTGGTCCAGGTGAACACGGACATGCGCCACATGGTCATGCCCGGTGCGCGCATGCAGACGATGGTGGTGATGAAGTTGACGCCACCCATGATGGTGCCGAAGCCCTGCAGGCCCAGGCCGAAGACCCAGAGGTCACCGCCCACTCCCGGACTGAACGTGGTGCTGTTCAGGGGCGCATAGGCGAACCAGCCGAAGGAGGCCGCACCCTGCGGGGAGATGAAGCCGGACACCGCGATGAGCGAGCCGAAGAGGAAGAACCAGAACGCCAGGGCGTTCAGGCGGGGGAACGCCACATCCGGTGCACCGAGCTGCAGGGGAACGATGACGTTGGCGAAGCCCACGAACAGCGGGGTGCCGAACATCAGCAGCATGATGGTGCCGTGCATGGTGAACAGCTGGTTGTACTGCTCCTTGGTCTCCAGGATCTGCATGCCCGGCTGGAACAGCTCCGCGCGGATCAGCAGCGCCATGACGCCGCCGGCGCAGAAGAAGATGAACGAGGAGATCAGGTACATGTACCCGATGGTCTTGTGGTCCGTCGAGGTGAGCCAGTTGACGATCACCCGACCCTTGGAGCGTGGGACAACGCGGGGTGCAGCCGTGGCCGCGTCGTCCCGCGAATATTCGAGCGTAGACATTGCCTATCCCCTACTTGTTCGAGGTTTCGTTGAGGTTCGGGTTGCGGTTGTACTCGTCGCCGACCAGTCCGGTGTTGCCCTCGTCCCGCAGCTTCTGCATCTGCGCCTTGTACTCGTCCTTGCTGACCACGGCGACGTTGAACAGCATCTCGGAGTGGTACTCGCCGCAGAGCTCGGCGCACTTGCCGGCGAAGGTCCCCTCGCGGCCGGTGGTGAAGCTCATGTAGTTGGTGCGGTCCGGAATCATGTCGATCTTCTCGAGGAAGGCGGGAACCCAGAAGGAGTGGATGACGTCACGGGACTTGATCTCCAGCTCCACCTTGCTGTCCGCCGGCAGGTACAGGGTGGGGAGGGTGTCCTCGACACCGGGCTTGCCGGTGAGGTGCGCCTGCACGCCCTGGTAGTGGACGTTGTCGTCCACGTAGTTGAAGTCCCAGGCCCACTGCTTGCCGTACACCTGGACCTTGGTGTCCGGGTTGTCGAAGCGGTCCGTGATCTCGGTCTGCGTGCGGAACGAGAAGAAGAACAGGGTGACGATCATGGCCACCGGGACGATCGTGTAGAAGATCTCCAGCGGGGCGTTGTACGCCAGCTGCCGGGGGTAGCCGGTCTCGTTCTTGCGGCGCCGGTAGGCGACCATGCACCAGAGCATGAGTCCCCACACCAGGAGACCGACGCACAGGGCCGCGACCCAGGACCCGATCCACAGGTCCATGATCTGGTCTGCGTTGTCGGTGGTGCCGCGCTGCGTGGGCAGGAAGCCCACCTTCGACTGCTCCGAGCAGGCGGTGAGCGAGAGCGTCGCCAGGACTGCCACTGCCGAGACCTTGAGCGCTCGGCCGCGGCGGCTGCCGGTTCGAGTTTGCGAACTCACAAACGGCCCTTCCTCTTCTGTGTGTGGGCTCCGCATCGGTCCTGCGCGTGGGCACGGAGGACGCATTGCCCGTTGATGGTTCTCCCTGTGAAGCTTACCCCTCAGCCCCGCGATGTGCTGACACTGTGTCAGCACGCCGTGTCGCGGCGGACGCCTTCCTGCGGGCGGTCCGGGCGCGGGCCCGGGCCCCGCACGGGCAGCACCCCGCGGGGGTGGCCGCCGGCGCCGGGCTGGGTTCGCGGGCGGCACGACGACGGGGGGGGGGGCGACCGAGCCGGCCGCCCCGCACCCCTTCGTGGGAGCGGCGGGATCAGTGGAACGAGTCCCCGCACGCGCACGAGCCCTGCGCGTTGGGGTTGTCGATCGAGAAGCCCTGCTTGGAGATGGTGTCCTCGAAGTCCACGGTGGAGCCGCTGAGGTACGGGACGCTCATCTTGTCCACGATGACCTCCACGCCGTTGAAGTCGCGGACGTGGTCCCCGTCGAGCACACGCTCGTCGAAGTACAGCTGGTAGATCAGCCCGGAGCAGCCGCCCGGCTGGACCGCCACACGCAGCCGCAGGTCGGTCCGGCCCTCCTGCTCCAGCAGGTCACGGACCTTCTGGGCGGCGTTGTCGGTGAGCAGGACCTCGTGGGTGGGGAGGTCCTGCACGGTCTCGTTGTCGGTGGTGACGCTCATGGTGCTCGCTTTCCGTGCGGCGCTCGGCCGCACCCCTGAGTTCGGTCGGACCCTTCTGGCGTGTGGAACGCGTGCGGGCCGCGAATCATTCCGCCCGCGGGGCCCCCTGCTCCGCCAGCGCGGTGAGGATGAGGGACTCGGCAGTGACCGCGTTGAGGAAGTCCCCGATGTGGAGGGACTCGTTGGCGCTGTGCGCGCGGGTGTCCGGGTCCTCGATCCCCGTGATCAGGAGCTCCACGCCAGGGTACGCCTCGGTCAGCGGCGCGGTGAAGGGGATGGAGCCACCCATCCCGGCGCTCACGGCGGGGCGCCCCCAGGCCTGCTCGAAGGCCCACAGCGCGATCCGGGAGCTGACCGCCCCGGTGTCGGCCTGGAACGCGGGGCCCATGTCGTCCACCTCGAACGTCACGTGGGCGCCGAACGGGGCGTTGTCCGCCACGTGGCGCCGCAGCGCCTCGGCGGCCTCCCGGGGGTCCTGGCCGGGGGCCACGCGCAGACTGAGCTTCGCGCGCGCCGTGGCCGCGATGGTGTTCGAGGCGGTGGCCACGTCCGTCACGTCGATCCCGGTCACGGACAGTGCGGGCTGGGTCCAGATGCGTGAGGAGATGGACCCCCGTCCGGCCAGCTGCACGCCGTCCAGGACTCCGGCGTCCGCGCGGAACCGGTCCTCGTCGTAGTCCACGTCCGCGTGGTCCTCGCTCACGAGCCCCGGAACCGCCACCGCGCCGTCGTCGTCGTGCAGCGTGGCGATCAGCCGGGACAGCAGCGTGGGGGCGTCCAGGACGGGCCCGCCGAACATGCCCGAGTGCACGGAGTGGTCCAGGACCGCCAGCTCCACGACCCCGCCCACGAGGCCTCGCAGGCTCGTGGTCAGGGACGGCACGCCGACCTCCCAGTTGGCGGAGTCCGCGATGACGATGACGTCCGCCGCGAGCTTCTCCCGGTGCGCGGCGAGAAAGGCCTCGAAGCCGGGGGAACCGGCCTCCTCCTCCCCCTCGACGAACACGGTGACACCCAGACCGGGCTCGCTCCCCCGCTGCTCGAAGAACGCGCGCAGCGCGCCCACGTGGGCCACGATCCCGGCCTTGTCGTCCGCGGCGCCGCGGCCCCACAGCCGCCCGTCCTTCTCCACGGCCTCGAACGGCTCGGTGTCCCACAGCTCGCGCCTGCCCGGGGGCTGAACGTCGTGGTGGGCGTAGAGCATGATGGTGGGGTGCCCCGGTGCCGCGGCCTTGCGGGCCACCACCGCCGGGTGCTCGGCGCCCCCGGGCGACGCCGCGGGCAGCACCTCCACCTCGTCGAAGGGCAGGCTGCGCAGGAGCTCCGCCACGGCCTCCGCACTGCGGTCCAGCTCGGCGGGGTCGAACGAGCTCCACGCGATGCCGGGGATGGCCACCAGCTCCCCGAGCTCACGCAGCAGGGTGGGCCGGGAGCGTTCCACGCTGGCCCGCAGCGATGCGACGGTCTCGGCACTGGGACGTGAGAAGTCTGCAGTCATGGGCCCAGCCTAACCGCGCGACGCCGCGGTGCCCCAGGACACACGACCGTGACGGGTCCGCTCTCCGTTAGGCTGGACCGGTGTTTGGACGCCAGAAGTCAGAGCAATCCTCGGGTTCCACCGCCGTGCGCGCCACGGCCGTGACCGAGCCCGCCGCCGAGCCGGAGGGGCCCCGGCGCGACGCGCACTCCCCCGGCGGGAAGAAGGGCCGCCCCACGCCCACGCGCAAGGAGCGGGAGGCGGCCCGCCGCCGTCCCCTCATCCCCGAGGACCGCAAGGCCGCGAAGGCGGAGTCCCGCCAGGCCGAGCGGGAACGCCGCGCACGGGCCCAGGCTGGCATGGCCGCGGGCGACGAGCGCTATCTGGGGCCGCGGGACGCCGGTCCCCAGCGCCGGTTCGCGCGTGACTGGGTGGACTCCCGCTTCAACATCGGCGAGTACGTGCTGGTCCTGCTCCTCGTGATCGTGGTGGTGATGTTCCTGCCGCTGCAGTCGATCGCGCTGACGCTGATCTGGGTGGTCTACGGCTATGTGGCCCTGTGCGTGCTGGACGCCGTCATCACCACGCAGCGCATGCACTCCGCGATGCGGCGCAAGTTCGGCACGGTCCAGCGCGGCACCCGCTGGTACGCCGCCATGCGCACCTTCACCATCCGCCGCCTGCGCCTGCCCAAGCCGCAGGTGCAGCGGGGCCAGCGGCCCGAGTAGCTCCCCCCGCGCCCGTGCCCGACGGGGCCGGTCCCGCAGGGGAGCCGGCCCCGTCGTCGTATCCCGACCGTGGAGCTCCCGACCGTGGTGCCGGCAGAGGGGTGCCGGGAAAGTGGACCCCGGGGCGTCAGCCGGGCCCCGCTGAGGTGCATCCCCCGACGGAACGGCCGGGGGTGCTCAGCGGGCGGCGCGCCGCGCGGCCCGTGCGAGACCCCGGTTGATGCGCGCCGCCCAGAACGGCCCCTCGTACAGGAACGCCGTGTACCCCTGCACCAGGGAGGCCCCGGCGTCCAACCGCTCGAGGACGTCCTCGGCGCTCGTGACCCCGCCCACGGACACCAGGACGAGCCGGTCCCCCACGTGCTGTTTGAGCAGGCGCAGCACCTCCACAGAACGACGCCGCAGCGGAGCCCCCGAGAGCCCACCGGCACCGCACGCGGCAACCTCGTCGGGAGTGCTGCGCAGACCGAGGTACTCCCGGCGGATGGTGGTGTTCGTGGCCACGATCCCGTCCAGCCCCAGGTCCAGGGCGAGGTCCGCGACGGCGCGCACGTCCTCGTCCGCGAGGTCCGGGGCGATCTTCACGAGCAGGGGGACGCGGCGCGTGGTCACGCGGTCGGCCTCAGCGCGGACGGCACTGAGCAGGGGGTGAAGGGCGTCGAGCTCCTGCAGCTGCCGCAGGCCCGGGGTGTTCGGGGAGGAGACGTTGACCACCAGGTAGTCCGCGTAGGGGGCCAGTGTGGCGGTGCTGTGGACGTAGTCCGCAACGGCGTCCTCCAGCGGCACCGCCTTGGTCTTGCCGATGTTGACCCCCACCACCGCACGGGTCCGCCCCGTCCGGGCCGCCTGCTGCGCCAGGGTGTGCAGGGCGGAGGCCACCCGGGGTGCCACGGCGCGGGCGCCGTCGTTGTTGAAGCCCATGCGATTGACCACGGCGCGGTCCTTCACGAGGCGGAACAGCCGCGGGCGGGGGTTGCCGGGCTGCCCCTCCCCGGTGACCGTGCCGATCTCCACGTGGCCGAATCCCAGGTCCGCCAGCGCGTGGGTGCCTGTGGCTCCCTTGTCGAAGCCGGCGGCGAGACCGAAGGCGGAGGGGAAGGTGAGGCCCATGACGTGGACCTCCCGGCCCCTGTCGGGAGCGGTGGCTCGGCTCAGCGCCCGCCCGAGACCGGTGCGGTGAGCGAGTTTGATGCCGGCGAAGCCGAGGGTGTGGGCGAGCTCGGGGTCCATCCAGGAGAAGGCGGCCTTGAAGAAGGCGGGATACACGCGCATGGTTCCGATGGTCCCACACGAGGCGGGCGCGGGCCCGCCACGCCCCCGAATGAACCCACATGTGCCACTCTTCATTTAAGTTTCACGTGAAGGTTTGAATACATTATTGAAGTTCCACGTTCACCTTTAAAATTAGCCGGGTTCCGCTCTCATGCCTGGGGTGGCACCGCGCGGTCCACCGCGCCGCCGTATCGCCGGTCCCGTGCCACGTAGCTCTCCACGGCGCGCCACAGGACCGTCCGGTCCATGTCCGGCCAGAGGACGTCCATGAACAGCAGCTCCGCGTAGGCGGACTGCCACAGCATGAAGTTGGACAGCCGCTGCTCTCCCGACGAGCGCAGGAACATGTCCACGTCCGGCAGCTGGGGTTCGTCCAGGTACCGCTGGACGGTGGCCTCCGTGATGGACCCCGGCTTCAGGCGCCCCTCCTGAGCGTCCCGGGCCATGGCCGCGGCGGCATCGGCGATCTCCGCCCGGCCGCCGTAGTTCACGCACATGGTCAGGGTGATCACGTCGTTGTCGCGGGTCTCCCGCTCGGCGGTCTCCAGCCGGTCGATCACCGAGCCCCACAGCCGGGGTCGGCGTCCCGCCCAGCGCACGCGGATGCCCCACTCCTGAAAGGTGGGCAGCTGCCGCTTCATGACGTCCCCGGTGAAGTTCATGAGGAACGCCACCTCCGCGGGAGACCGCTTCCAGTTCTCGGTGGAGAAGGCGTACGCGGACACGTACGGAACGCCGAGCTCGATGGCGCCGGCGACCACGTCCATCAGCGCCCGCTCCCCCGCGCGGTGTCCCTCCGTGCGGGGCAGACCCCGCTCGTTCGCCCACCGTCCGTTGCCGTCCATCACCAGCGCGATGTGTTGCGGCAGTGCCGCGCGCTCGATCGCAGGGACGGTCGCGCCGCTGGGGTGCGGCGGGGGCGAGGAGAAGGGTGACACGCGCGGTCCTCTCGTGGATGTTGTCGGTACGTCCTCCACCCTAGGACCTCGGGATGGAAGGGCGCGGGACCGGCGCCGGGTGATGGTCACACGGTGCCGGAAAGCCCGTCGGCGGTGCGGGCTCAGCCCTCGGAGCGCTCCACGAGCGCCAGGGAGCGGACCGTGCGCTCCATGTGCCACTGGACGTAGGCGGTCACGAACCCCGCCGCGGCGCGGGCGGTGCGGGCGTCGGCGGCGTCGATGGTGGGCCAGTGCCCGCGGAGCAGACCGTCGAGCAGCACGAACGTCGCCTCGCTGGGGGCCGCGGCGCCCGGGGGGCGGCACAGCGGGCACACGGCGCCGCCGAGCGCGGCCGAGAAAGAGCGGTGGGGTCCGGGGGCGCCGCAGCGCGCGCAGTCCACGAAGCTGGGGGTCCACCCTGCCAGGGACACCGCACGCAGCAGGTAGGAGTCCAGGGTCCGGCCCGGCTCGTGCAGGCCGCGGGCCACCGCGGACAGGGCGCCCACGAGGAGACGGTAGTGCTCGGTGGCGGTGTCGTAGTCGTCGGCGGTGAGCTTCTCGGCCGTCTCCGCCATGGCGGCCGCGGCGGTGTAGCGGTCGTAGTCGGCCGCGATGCGCTCCCCGTAGGAGCGCTTCCCCACTGCCTGCGAGACGATGTCCAGGGTGCGGCCGTGCACCAACTGCACCTGGGCCACGTTGAACGGTTCGAGGCGCGCCCCGAACCGGGAGGTGGTGCGCCGGACCCCCTTGGCCACGGCCCGCACCTGGCCGTGCTCAGCCGTCAGGAGGATGACGATCCGGTCCGCCTCGCCCAGCTTGTAGGTGCGCAGCACCACGGCGTCGTCGCTGTAGCTGCGCGAGGCGAAGGTTGTACGGGCCACCGCTCCATTGTCTCACCGTCCGGGCGAGCCCCGCCCGCGAGGGCGGGGGGGCGAGAAACCCCTGGAACGCGACGGCCCCCGTTCTCCAGGGGGAGAACGGGGGCCGCTGCCCCGAGACCGTCAGTCCTGCTCCACCGCCTGGGCGTCGCGGACCGCGCGGTTCACCGCCGAAACCACGGCCTTCAGGGAGGCACGGGTGGTGTTGCTGTCCATGCCCGCGCCCCACAGGACGCGGTCCCCCACCGCCAGCTCCACGTAGCTCGCGGCCTGGGCGTTCGAGGACGCGGACAGCGTGTGCTCGGTGTAGTCCAGCAGGCGCACGTCCACACCCTCCCGGTTGAAGAGGTTGATCAGGGCGTCGATGGGACCGGTGCCCTGGGCGGTGCGCTCACGGTGCTCACCGCCGACGTCCAGACCGACCTCCAGCACGGTGTGGCCCTCGTCCTCCGCGTGGGTGGAGATGGAAGTGATCCGGTAGTGGCCCCAGCGCCCCTCGCCGCCGTCCGTGGTGGGCAGGTACTCGTCCGAGAAGATCTTCCACAGCTGCTGGGCGGAGACCTCGGAGCCGGAGGTCTCCGTGTACTTCTGCACGGCGCCCGAGAACTCGATCTGGGCGCGCCGGGGCAGGTCGATCCCGTACTCGCTCTTCAACAGGTACGCCACCCCGCCCTTGCCGGACTGGGAGTTCACGCGGATCACGGCCTCGTAGCTGCGTCCCACGTCCTTGGGGTCGATGGGCAGGTAGGGGACGGCCCACTCCAGCTCGTCCACACCCACGCCCTGCTCGCGGGCGTCGCGCTGCATGGCGTCGAAGCCCTTCTTGATGGCGTCCTGGTGCGAACCCGAGAACGCCGTGAAGACCAGGTCCCCGCCGTAGGGGCTGCGCTCCGGGACGGACAGCTGGTTGCAGTACTCGACCGTGCGGCGGATCTCCTCGATGTCCGAGAAGTCGATCTGGGGGTCCACGCCCTGGGTCAGCAGGTTCAGGCCCAGGGTCACCAGGTCCACGTTGCCGGTGCGCTCGCCGTTGCCGAACAGGCAGCCCTCGATCCGGTCACCGCCGGCCAGGTAGCCCAGCTCGGCGGCGGCCACGCCGGTGCCGCGGTCGTTGTGCGGGTGCAGGGACAGGATGATGTCGTCCCGGTGGTAGAGGTGGCGGCTCATCCACTCGATCGAGTCCGCGTAGACGTTGGGGGTGGCCATCTCCACCGTGGCGGGCAGGTTGATGATCATGGAGCGCCCGTCCCCCACCTCGAAGGTCTCGGCCACCTCGTTGCAGATCCGCGCCGCGAACTCCAGCTCGGTGCCCGTGTAGGACTCCGGGGAGTACTCGTAGGTCACGGCGGTGCCCGTGAGCTGCTCCTCGTACTTGCGGCACAGCCTGGCCCCCGTCAGGGCGATGTCCACGATCCCGTCCATGTCCTGGTTGAACACCACGCGCCGCTGCAGGGTGGAGGTGGAGTTGTACAGGTGCACGATCGCGCGGGGAGCGCCGTCGATCGCCTCGTACGTGCGCTCGATCAGGTGCTCACGGGACTGGGTCAGCACCTGGATGGTGACGTCGTCCGGGATGTGCCTGCCCTCCACCAGCATGCGGACGAAGTCGAAGTCCGTCTGCGAGGCGGAGGGAAAGCCCACCTCGATCTCCTTGAAACCCATCTTCACCAGCAGCTGGAACATCCGCAGCTTGCGCTCGGAGTCCATGGGGTCGATCAGGGCCTGGTTGCCGTCGCGCAGGTCCACTGCGCACCAGCGGGGGGCGGTGGTGGCCACCTTGTCCGGCCAGGTGCGGTCCGACATGTCGAACGGGAAGTTCTGGTGGTACGGGGTGTACTTGTGGACGGGCATGCCGGAGGGGCGCTGCAGGTTCTTCACGGGGTGCTGCCTTTCGAGCTGATGCGTGGGGCCGGCATCGGAGAACTCCGCAGCGGGTGGCCGGCCGTGGGTGATCGGATCAGGCCCCGCTGCGGCACGTAAGCAGGAGTCGCTGCACGTCGGTCCGCATGTGATCCAACGTACCACCAGTGGTCCCGCTCACCGGTGCCGCCACAGGGTTCTCCCCTCCGTGGCCGGGTGCGGCGGTGTCTCACTCCTCGGCGGTGGCCTGGCACGTGAACTGCTCGGCCGTCTGCCCCTTCAGGTCTTCGGGCAGGGCGCTGCCGCGCTGCAGGCGGTCGCCGGAGGTGAAGTCCTGCCCCACAGCCACCTCGACCCCCGTTACCTCGTAGCTCGCGACGAGCTGGTCATCCCCCACGTTCAGCAGCCGCGCGACGTCCTCCGCGGCCAGCGCCCAGTCGGGGTTGTAGAAGACCTGCGTGGCGGCGAGCTGTGCCCCTGAGGACCCGGTGCCCGCCCGGGTGTACCCGGCCTTTCGCAGGCGTTCGACCACCTGGGTGTCCCGGCCGCCGGCCTCGGAGCGGTTGGTCACCTCCAGGGGCACGAGCGCGGGATCCACGGCGGGTCCGGTGGCGCTCGGGCTCGCGGCGGGGGACGACGTCGCCCGCTCGCCCTGCTCGGCCCCGGCACCTGCGGAGGTACTCGCCCCGGCGTCGCTGCGCTCGGGTGCGGCGGTCGCACCGGCGGTGGGCTCCTCCCCCGTGACCGACACGTCGCGGCGCAGGGTGGCGAAGAGCTTCTCCGCGGGGGCCCGGTCCAGCTGCAGCCGGTTGGGGTCCTGGGGGTAGGCCTCGGTGGGGGCGGTCACGAACGCGATGCGGCCGGGATCGATGCCGTTGAACGTTCCGGCGATGCCCACGAGGGTGGGGATCGAGGTCAGACCCTCGTCCACGTGCAGGTTCTGGGTCATGACCTCGGCGATGTGGTAGAGCCGCGGCAGGTTGGTGAGGGTCCCGTCCGCCTGGATCTTGCGCGTCAGGGACGCCAGGAACGCCTGCTGGGAGCGGATCCGGCCCTCGTCCCCGCCGTTGCCGAAAGCCGCGCGGGAGCGCAGGAACGCGAGCGCCTGCTCGCCCTCCACGGAGGAGATGCCGGCGGGGAGCTTGAGTCCGGACTTGGGGTCGTCCACGGCCTCGTTGACGCACACCTGCACGCCGCCCACGGCGCTGGAGAGCTCTTTGACGGCGTTGAAGTCGGCGAGCATGAAGTGGTCGATGCTCACGCCGGTGAGCTTGTCGATGGTGGCCACGGTGCAGCCGGGCCCGCCGCGTTCCACGGCGCTGTTGAGCATGTCCTTCTCCGCGGGGTGGACCGTGCCGGTGTCGGGGTCGGTGCACTGCGGGATGTCCACGATGAGGTCGCGGGGGAAGGAGACCACGGTCACCGCGTCGCGCTTCTCGGTGACGTGCACGAGCATCATCACGTCGGTGCGGCCCTCGGCGTCGTCCTTGCTGCCGTACTCGGTGTTGCCGGTGCCGGTGCGGGTGTCCGAGCCCATCACGAGGATGTCCAGGGGGCCGTCGTCCACGCTCCCGGAGCCGTCGGAGAGGTTGAGGGGGCTGGAGGTCAGGTTGCCGGTGAGTCGCAGGGCGGTGACTCCCCCGAGGCCGAGCACGGCCACGAGGGTGAGCACCGCGAGGATCACGATCACCCGGCGGGCAGAGGAGCGGTGGCCGTGGGCGCGGTGGTGGCGTCCCGTCTGGCGGAGGTCGAACGGCTCTCCCGCGCTGTCCGTGCGGCGTGCCGGGTGCGCGGCCCACGGGGCGGGGGCTGCGGCGGCGCGGCGCGGGCGGGGTGCTGAGCTGGGGTCCACCGGTGACTCCTGGGGTGTGTGGCCGAGCCTGGCGCGGCCGCGGGGGCCGGCGGCGAGCGCCTGGACGGGCGTGGGTGGGTGCGGGTCAGAAGCCGAGCTTGGAGAGCTGCTTGGGGTCCCGTTGCCACTCCTTGGCGACCTTGACGTGCAGGTCCAGGTAGATGCGGGTGCCGAGCAGGGCCTCGATCTGGCCCCGGGCCCGGGTGCCGATCTCCCGCAGCCGAGCTCCCCGCCTGCCGATCACGATGGCCTTCTGGGAGGGGCGTTCCACGTAGAGGCTGGCGTGGACGTCCAGCATGGGGTTCTGCGGGGAGCGGCCTTCGCGTTCGGAGACCTCGTCCACCACCACGGCCAGGGAGTGCGGCAGTTCGTCGCGCACTCCTTCGAGGGCGGCCTCGCGGATGAGCTCACCCATCATGGTGATCTCGGGCTCGTCGGTGAGGTCTCCCTCGGGGTAGAGCGGCGGTGAGGCGGGCATCATGGACACCAGCAGCTCGGCCACCTCGTCCATCTGGTACCCGTCCGCGGCGCTCACGGGGATCACGTGGGCCCAGCCCGCGGGGTCGTCCCCGGTGTCCTGGCGCGGTGCGGGGGGTGCGGCGGGCGACGACGCGGCGTCGCGGCGGCGTCGTCGTGCGTCGCGGTGGGCGCGCTCCGCGGTGACGACCTCGCGGCCCAGCTCGCTCACGGCGAGCAGCTGCTCCATGAGCTGCTCCTGGGGCACGAGGTCCGCCTTGGTGACGATGGCGACCACGGGGGTGCGGCCCACGGCGGCCACGACCTGCTGGGCGATGTAGCGGTCCCCGGGGCCCACCTTCTGGTCGGCGGGGACGCAGAAGCCGATCACGTCCACCTCGCCGAGGGTCTCGGCGACCACGTCGTTGAGGCGCTGGCCCAGCAGGGTGCGCGGGCGGTGCAGACCGGGGGTGTCCACGAGGATCAGCTGGCCGTCCGGGCGGTGGACGATGCCGCGGATGGTGTGGCGGGTGGTCTGGGGGCGGTTGGAGGTGATGGCCACCTTCCGGCCCACCAGGGCGTTGGTCAGCGTGGACTTGCCCACGTTGGGGCGGCCCACGAACACGGCGAAGCCGGCGCGGAAGTCCTCGGGGGTGGTGGAGCTGTCCTGGGTCATGCGGTGTCCTCGGTCCTGCGGTCGGTTCTCTGCCGCGACGTGGCGCGGTCTGCGTGGTGGGCTCGGTCTGTCACGACATGGTCTCCACGGGGGCGTCACGGCCCAGGAACTCCTCGAGCAGTGCGCGCTGGGCGGCGAACATGCGCGCCCGCTCGTCCTCGCGGGCGTGGTCGTGGCCCAGCAGGTGCAGCAGGGAGTGCACGGTCAGCAGGCACAGCTCGTCCGCCGTGCTGTGCCCCGCGGCGCGCGCCTGGCGCTGTGCGACCGGCGGGCACAGGACCACGTCCCCGAGGACCCCCAGGGAGGGGTTCTCAGGGGTGCCCTCGCGCAGCTCGTCCATGGGGAAGGACATCACGTCCGTGGCACCGGGCAGGTCCAGCCACTGCTCGTGCAGCTGCGCCATGCGCTCCTCGTCCACCACGGCGATCGAGACCTCGCTGTCCGGGTGGATCCCCCACCGCCGGAACGCGAGCGCGGTGAGCGCGGTGAGCTGGGCGGTGTCCACGGCGTGGTAGGCGTCCGGGAGGGCGAGGCGCTGCTCGTCGGTGTCCCAGGGCAGGTCGAACTCCACGCTCACGAGGCGGCACCGGGGGTGGTGGGGGCCGGGGCGTCGTCGCGGGCGGCGCGGCGGTCCTCCTTGCGCCGGGCGCGCTCCACGCGGTGGCGGTTGGTGGTGTCGAACTGGTCGTAGGCGGCCACGATCTCCCCGACGAGCTCGTGGCGGACCACGTCCGCGGAGGTCAGCTCGCAGAAGGCGATGTCGTCGATGCCGCCCAGGACGTGCTGGACCTGGCGCAGCCCGGACTTGGTGGTGCCGGGCAGGTCCACCTGGGTGACGTCTCCGGTGACGACGATGCGAGAGCCGAAGCCGAGGCGGGTGAGGAACATCTTCATCTGCTCGGGGGTGGTGTTCTGCGCCTCGTCGAGGATCACGAAGGCGTCGTTGAGGGTGCGTCCGCGCATGTACGCCAGGGGTGCCACCTCGATGCTGCCGGCCTCCATGAGGCGCGGGATGGACTCGGGGTCCATCATGTCGTGCAGCGCGTCGTAGAGGGGGCGGAGGTAGGGGTCGATCTTGTCGTTGAGGGATCCGGGCAGGAAGCCCAGGCGCTCCCCGGCCTCCACGGCGGGGCGGGTGAGGATGATGCGGTTGACCTCCTTGGCCTGCAGCGCGCGCACGGCCTTGGCCATGGCCAGGTAGGTCTTGCCTGTGCCGGCCGGGCCGATGCCGAAGACCACGGTGTGCTCGTCGATGGCGTCCACGTAGGTCTTCTGGTTCACGGTCTTGGGGCGGATGGTCCTGCCCCGGGTGGAGAGGATGCTGGTGGACAGCGCGCTGGAGGGGCGCAGGTCCTGGGCGTCGCGCATCATGCGGGACACGCGCATCACGGTGCGCTCGGTGACCTCCGTGCCGCGCAGCGCCATGGCGAGCAGCTCCTCGAGCAGCGCGGCGGCCAGGCGGGTCTCGACCACGGGCCCCTCGAGGGCCACGTCGAGGTCACGGACGGTCATGCGCACGCTCGGGAACTGGCCCTCGAGCAGCCGCAGGGTGGAGTCGGCGTGTCCCAGGCACCGCACGGCGGTGTCCCGGTCCGGCATGTGCACGGTCACGCGGGTGGATTCACGGGGTGTGGTGGTCAGGGTGTCGGTCCCCTCGAGTCGTTCGGTCATCACGTCCCAGCGTACCGCCACCTCTCCTGCGGGGGCCCAGGGTTGCGAGCTGCCCCACGTCCCCGTCGGGCGCGTCAGGGTTGGGAGGGCGCCCCCGCACTGGGTAGGTTGTGTGGCCGGGGCCGCCGAACCCGTCGACGCCGGAGCGCGCGACGACCGGCAGGCAGTTGGTACGAGACAGCTGGGCACCGTCCGGTGTCCGCGCAACCGGAGCAGGGATCGCTCACGGGAGGGAGGGTGCATGCCACGGCGTGCGAGCAGGACACGAAGAACCGGCGGACGCGCCATCGGGGTGGCACTCGCCCTGGCGCTCGCGGCGGGGGTCACCGCATGCGGCACCGCGGCGGACCACCCCGGCACGGACTCCCGGCCCGCACCGGGCATCGGCTCCGCCCCGGGCGCCACCAACGAGGCCGGCGACGGCGTGGCCACCGAGCAGGCGCCGGTATACTGGGTGGGCACCGGGGACCAGTCGGGGTACCTGTTCCGGGAGTTCCGCTCCCCGGAGAGCACGGACGTCGCGGATCCCGTGGCCCGCGCGGCCACGATGCTCACCTCTGCCACCCCCGAGGACCCGGACTACCGCACGCTGTGGTCCCCTGCGGACACGGTGGGCACCTCCGTCTCACCCGACGGCACGGTCACCGTGGACCTGCCCGCCGCCGCGTTCGCCACGCCCCTGTCCGAGCAGGACGCCCGCATGGCCCTGCAGCAGATGGTCTACACGGTCTCCGCCGCGGTGGTCACCGCCGGGCTGCTGGACTCCTCCACGGCCAAGGAGGTCCGCATCCTCGTGGACGGCCGCACCGGGTACCGGGCCTTCGGTGCGGTCACGCTGGACGACCCCCTGACACGCGACTCCGCCCTCGCCGCACCCGTGTGGCTGATCGACCCGCAGACCGGATCCGACCCCGCGAGCCCGCTCGCGCTCTTCGCCCGCGTGCTGCCCACCGTGCACGACGTGCGGTGGGAGATCACCGCGGACGGACGCCGGGTGAGGGGCGGCACCGTCCGCGGCGCCTCCCCGAGCACCGACCCCTCCGTGGGCACCGAGCTGCGCACCACGGCGGAGCTGGACCCCGGAACCTACGTGGTGCGTGTCAGCGGCACCGACGAGCACGGCACGGTCCTCACCGACGACCACGAGATCACGGTCTCCGCGCCGCAGTGATCCCCGCGCGCCGCCGGTCCTCGCCCGACGGACGCGGTAGCGAGGTGGAATTCAGTCCCAGAGGCCCAGCACGGCGCTCAGCGCGGCGAGCGCGGCGGGGCCCGCGGTGGAGGAGCGCATCACCGTGCGGCCCAGGCGCAGGGTGCGGGCCCCGGCGGCGCGCAGGGCGTGGAGCTCGGCGTCGCTGATCCCGCCCTCGGGGCCCACCACCACGGCCACGCGCTCGTGCGCGTCCTGCGCGGGCGTGTCGAGCGCCGACCAGGGCGTCTCGGCGCTCTCGTGCAGCACGAGCCACAGGGTGGCGGGCTCCTCGGCGACGAGGCGGACGAGGCCTGCCGTGTCCACCCAGGGCCGCAACTGCGGCCACGCGGCGCGGCGTGACTGCTTGGCCGCGGAGGCCAGCTGCGCCTCCCACTTGTGCATGGTCTTCGCGGCGCGCTCCCCGCGCAGGCGCACGATGCTGCGCTCGGCCTGCCAGGGGATCACCCGGCTCGCCCCGAGCTCGGTCGCGGACTCCACGGCCTGCAGGTCCCGGTCGCCCTTGGCGAGGGCCTGCACGAGGGTCAGCTCCGGCCGGGGCACGGCCTCGTGGGTGACCTCCGAGACCGTCACGCTCATGCGGTCCCGCTCCCCCGCGGTGAACGTGCAGCTCACGCGGGTACCGCGCCCGTCCACGAGGTCCAGCGGCTCACCCGCGCGCAGCCGCCGCACGGTCACCGCGTGCTTGGCCTCCGGGCCGGCGACGTCGAGCACCTCACCGGGACGGACCCCGGTGAGGTGCTCGTGGTGGAAGACGGGGTTCGTCACAGGTCGTTGAACCGCCCGCGCAGCCGGGAGAAGAACCCGCCGGCGTGGGAGGTGCTTACCGTGGTGCCGTCGTCGGACTCCTCGCCGCGCAGCTGCGCGAGACGCTCCACCAGCTCCCGCTGCTCGCCCGTGAGGTTCCGGGGGGTCTCCACCTCGAAGTGGACCTGCAGGTCCCCGCGGCCCTTGCCCCGCAGGTGGGTGACGCCCAGGTTGTCCAGGGTCACGGTGGCACCGGACTGGGTGCCTGGCTCCACCTCCACGCGGCGGGTGCCGTCGAAGGTCTCCAGCGTCACTGTGGTCCCGAGTGCCGCGGCCGTCATGGGCACGCGCAGGCGTGCGTGGAGGTCGTCGCCCTCCCGGTGGAACGAGGGGTCCGGGTCCACCTTCAGCTCCACGAAGAGGTCACCGTTGGGCCCGCCGGCGGTGCCGGCCTCGCCCTGGCCCCCCAGACGGATGCGGTTGCCGGACTGGATGCCCGCGGGGATCTTCACGGTCAGGGGGCGGCGGTCGCGCACCCGGCCCTCGCCGTAGCACTCGTGGCAGGGGCTCTCGATCACGGTGCCGAAGCCGTTGCACTGCGAGCACGGGGCCTGGGTGGTGACCATGCCCAGGATCGACTGGCGCTGGTACTGCATGTGCCCGGAGCCCTTGCACATGGTGCACGTCACGGGTCTCGTGCCCGGCTGGCAGCACGTGCCGTGGCAGGTGGGGCACGTCACGGCGGTGTCCACCGTGATGTCCTTCTCCACCCCGAACACGGCGTCCTTCAGGGAGATCCGCACGTTGATCAGGGCGTCCTGGCCCTGCCGGGTGCGGGACTGCGGACCGCGCTGGCCCCCGCCGCCTGCACCCTGGAAGAACGTCTCGAAGATGTCCGAGAAGCCGAAGCCGGAGCCGGGGAAGCCCCCGCCGAAGCCCGTGTCCGTGCCGTTCTCGTTGCCCGTGGCGTCGTAGACGCGGCGCTTCTCCGGGTCGGAGAGGACGTCGTTCGCGTGGGAGACGCGCTTGAACTCCTCCGCGGCCTCCGGGGAGGGGTTCACGTCCGGGTGCAGGGTGCGGGCCTTTTTGCGGTAGGCACGCTTGATCTCTTCGGCACTGGCGTCCCGGCTCACGCCGAGGGTTTCGTAGTGGTCGCTCACGATGTCGTCGCTTCTTCTCTCGTGTCGGGGTCGGTGGTCGGGGGCGGCGCCGGTGCGGCGCTCACTCCCCCAGGTTCTTGGACAGGTAGCGGGCCACCGCGCGCACGGAGGCCATGGTGGTGGGGTAGTCCATGCGGGTGGGTCCCACCACCCCCACCTTCGACGCGGCGCGCGGGCCGTAGCCGGTGGCCACCACGGACGCCTCCGCCAGGGGGTCGTCCCCACGCTCGGAGCCGATCCGCACGGCCACCCCGCGCTCGTCCTGCTGCATCTCGGACAACAAGCGCAGCACGGTCACTTGTTCCTCGAGCGCCTCCAGCACCGGGGAAATGCTCTGGGGGAAGTCCCCGCTGAACCGGGCCAGGTTCGCGGTGCCCGCCATCACCAGCCGGTGCTCGTCCGCGGCGTCCGCCAGCAGCACCAGGGCGTCCCCCACCGCGAGCGCGGCCGCGCGCAGGGGTTCGGGGGCGGTGGTGGGCAGGGTGGCGACGGCGCCGGGGACGGCTTCGAGGGCGAGGCCGAGCAGGCGGGCGAGCAGCAGGGCGCGCAGCTCCAGGAGGTCGTGCTCGTGCAGGGGCGCCGGCAGCGGGACGGCGCGCTGGACGACGCGTCCGCTGGTGGGGATGAGGATCACGAGGGCGGTGCCCGCGCCGAGGTCCACGAGCTCGACGTGGCGGACGGTGGTGCCGGTGTGGACGGGGTACTGGACGACGGCCACCTGGTGGGTGATCTGGGCGAGCAGGCGCACGGTGCGTTCCATGGCGTCGTCGAGGTCGTCGGCGCCGTCGAGGACGGCCTGGATGGCGCGGCGCTGCGCGGGGCTGAGGGGTTGCAGCGCGGTGATCTGGTCCACGAACACGCGGTAGCCGCGGTCGGTGGGGATGCGTCCGGAGCTGGTGTGCGGTGCGGTGATGAGTCCGGCGTCCTCGAGGGCGGCCATGTCGTTGCGGACGGTGGCGGAGGAGACGGGCAGGTGGTGGCGTTCCACGAGTGCCTTGGAGCCGACGGGTTCGCGGGAGTGGACGTAGTCCTCCACGATGGCTCGCAGGATCTGCACCCTGCGTGGGTGTTCCATGGTGTTCACCTCCCGTTGCGTCCGCCCAATTTTGGCACTCCAGTGAGCACAGTGCTAATTCGGGAGTGTAGCGGCCGCAGTGGCGGAGGGCGGCTTTGGTACGCTCGCGGCTGATTCGACCGCGACCGCCCAGGAGGCACCGTGAACGCACCCGGCTGGGGGTGGGGCCCGCAGGACCTCGGCAGCCCCGACGTGTCCCGGACGGGCCCCACCTCCCGTGACGTGGCGGTGGAGCCCGGGATGGTCCTGGAGGACGTGGAGACCGGCTGGGTGGGTGCCGTGGTGGGCGTGGAGGTCATCGGCGGCATGCGGGTGGTGGGTCTGGAGGACCGCCGGGGGCGCGTGAAGTCCTTTCCCCTGGGCCCGGGGTTCCTGCTGGAGGGTGAACCTGTGCGCCTGGGCCCGCCGGTGTCCCGCGCGCGACCGGCGACGCCGCGGCGGTCCCTCTCGGGCTCGGTGGAGGTCGCAGACCTGCGCGCCTCGGTGGCGAAGGAGTCCCGCGTGTGGGTGGAGGGATACCACGACGCGGAGCTGGTGGCGAAGGTGTGGGGCCACGACCTCGCGGTGGAGGGCATCGTGGTGGAGCCCCTGCACGGGGTGGACGACCTTCCCGCGGCCGTCCGGGAGTTCGGGCCCGGCCCGGGACGGCGGCTGGGAATCCTGGTGGACCACCTGGTGGCGGGGTCGAAGGAGTCGCGGATCGCCGAGGCCGCCCTGCGGGTGCCGGGGGCGCGCGGCAACGTGCTGGTGCTGGGCCACCCGTACGTGGACATCTGGCAGGCCGTGAAGCCCGCCGCCCTGGGGATCCCCGCCTGGCCGGTGGTCCCGCGCGGACAGGACTGGAAGACGGGTGCCGCCCGGGCGCTCGGGCTGCCCCACCGCACCCCGCAGGACGTGGGGCGGGCGTGGCAGGCGATCCTGTCGCGCGTGAGCAGCTACGCGGACCTTGAACCGGCGCTGCTGGGACGGGTGGAGGAGCTCATCGACTTCCTCACTGCACCCGAGGACCCGGCCCCGGACCACTCGGCCTGAACCCGGCACCGGGACCGCCGCACGGGCCGGCACGACGCGGGGGCGAGCCGAGAGAGGGCCCGGCACCGGGACCGTGACCCGGGTGACGGAGTGTTTTCCGGGCACCCGCCGTAGAATGGGTGTCCCAGGCCCCCTCGATCCTGCCTGACCCGGCTACCGCCCCTGAAAGGGACACCCCACCGTGACTGATGCTGCCTCCCCGTCCACGCCCGCGCCCTCGTCCGCGGCGGAGACCCCGTTCGAGTCCGTCCCCGCGGTGGCCCAGCCCCTGGACGTGGCGCAGGACCGGCAGTGGGCCACCCTGGCCCACCTCGGCGGCGTGGTGGGTGTGCTGCCCAGCTGGGTGATCCACCGGGTGTTCCGGGACCGCGGCCCGTTCACCGCGCAGGAGTCCCGCGAGGCCGTCAACTACACGCTGCTGCCCAGCCTGGTGATCCTGGCCGGGATCCTGCTGTCCCTGGTCCCCGTGATCGGGGGGTTCTGCGGGCTGGTGGCGGCCCTCACCTGGGTGTTCCTGGCGTTCACCTCGGTGCGTGCGGGCATCCGGGTCAACCGCGGCGAGCCGCACCAGTACCGGTTCAGCAGCCACCTCTACGACCGGCTCACCGCGCGCTCCTGAGCCCGCGACGCCGCCGCGGAGCTCACCAGTCGAGCAGGCGGCGCGTGACGGCGTCGGCCATGAGACGCCCCGCGTCGGTGAGCACCGCGGTGCCCGCGAGCGCGGCGGGGCCCTCCAGCCAGCCGTCGGCGATGAGTCCGGCCACAGCACGGCGGCCTGCGGGGCGCAGGGTGGCCAGGGGCAGGCCCTCGCGGATGCGGATGCCGAGCATCACGTGCTCGGTGTAGCGGGCCTCGGGGTCGGGGGTCTCCCGGCCCACGGCGGGTGAGAGCCCGGCGCGCACCCTGTTGGTGTAGGGCAGGGGGTGCTTCAGGTTCCACCAGCGCACGCCGTCGCTGTGGGAGTGGGCGCCGGGGCCTACGCCCCACCAGTCCTGGTCCCGCCAGTAGGCGAGGTTGTGGGCGCTGCGGTTCTGGGCGGCGCTGCGCCCGTGGGCGGCGCGGGACCAGTTGGAGACCTCGTACCACTGGAATCCGGCCTCGCCCAGGGCGCGGTCGGCGAGGGTGTACTTCTCGGCCTGGTCGTCGGGGTCCACGGCGGGGACCTCGCCGCGGCGCATCTGCGCGGCGAGCTTGGTGCCGTCCTCGATGATCAGCGAGTACGCGGAGACGTGGTCGGGTTCCAGGGCCAGGGCGGCGTCCAGGGACGCCTGCCAGTCGGGGATGCTCTCCCCGGGGGTGCCGTAGATCAGGTCCACGCTGGCGCCGAGTCCCCGTTCCTTGGCCCAGCCGACGGCGCGCGGCACGTTCGCGGGGGTGTGCGTGCGTTCCAGCACGGCCAGGACGTGCGGGACGGCGGACTGCATCCCGAAGGACACGCGGGTGACCCCGGCGGCGGCGAGGACGTCGAAGGTCTCCGGGGTCACGGAGTCGGGGTTGGCCTCCACGGTGACCTCGGCGCCCGGGGCGAGGCCGAAGCTCTCCCGCGCCTGGGCGAGCATCGCGGCGAGCTCACGGGCCGGCAGGAGGGTGGGTGTGCCGCCGCCGAAGAACACGCTGTGCAGGGCGCGCGGGGGTGCCCCGGCGGCGTCGAGCACGCCACGGGCGAAGCGGATCTCCGCGGCGGCGTCGCGGTGGTAGTCCGCGCGGGACACGCCGTCCCCGAGCTGGTCCACGGTGTAGGTGTTGAAGTCGCAGTACCCGCAGCGCACCGCGCAGAACGGGACGTGGACGTACAGGCTCAGGGTGCGCTGCGCGGCGCGCGCCACCGCACTGGGGGGCAGGGCCCCGTCCGACGGCGCCGGGTCGCCCTCGGGCTGTGCGGGCATTACTTCTTCTTGTCCTTCCCGCTGTCCTCGTCCGAGGACAGCGCGGCCACGAAGGCCTCCTGGGGGACCTCCACGCGGCCCACCATCTTCATGCGCTTCTTGCCCTCCTTCTGCTTCTCGAGCAGCTTGCGCTTGCGGGAGATGTCACCGCCGTAGCACTTGGAGAGCACGTCCTTGCGGATCGCGCGGATGTTCTCGCGCGCGATGATGCGCGAGCCGATGGCCGCCTGGATGGGGACCTCGTACTGCTGGCGCGGGATCAGCTTCTGCAGCTTGCCCGTCATGAGCACGCCGTAGGAGTAGGCCTTGTCCTTGTGGGTGATGGCGCTGAACGCGTCCACCTGCTCGCCCTGGAGCAGGATGTCCACCTTCACGAGCTCCGCGGCCTGCTCCCCGTCCGCCTTCCAGTCCAGGGACGCGTACCCGCGGGTCTTCGACTTGAGCTGGTCGAAGAAGTCGAACACGATCTCCGCGAGCGGCAGCCGGTAGCGCAGCTCCACCCGGTCCTCGGAGAGGTAGTCCATGCCCTTCATCTCCCCGCGCTTGGACTGGGAGAGCTCCATGACCGCGCCGATGAACTCGGAGGGCACCAGGATGGTGGCCGAGACCATGGGCTCGCGGATCTCCAGGATCCGGCCCTCCGGGAACTCGGAGGGGTTGGTGACCTCCACCTCGGAGCCGTCCTCCAGGGTCACGTTGTAGGACACCGACGGCGCGGTGGAGATCAGGTCCAGGTTGAACTCCCGCTCCAGACGGTCCCGGGTGATCTCCAGGTGCAGCAGCCCCAGGAACCCGCAGCGGAACCCGAAGCCCAGGGCGGCGGAGGTCTCGGGCTCGTAGACCAGGGCGGCGTCGTTGAGCTGCAGCTTCTCCAGGGCGTCCCGCAGCACCGGGTAGTCCGAGCCCTCCACGGGGAACAGGCCCGAGAACACCATGGGCTTGGGGTCCTCGTAGCCGCCCAGGGACTGCTTCGCCGGCTTCTGCTGGCTCGTCACGGTGTCACCCACGCGGGACTGGCGGACGTCCTTCACGCCCGTGATGAGGTAGCCCACCTCCCCCACGCCCAGCCCCTTGGACGGGATGGGCTCCGGGGAGATCACCCCGATCTCCAGCAGCTCGTGGGTGGCCCCCGTGGACATCATCTGGATCCGCTCGCGCGGGGTGAGGGTGCCGTCCACCACGCGCACGTAGGTGACCACGCCGCGGTAGGTGTCGTACACCGAGTCGAAGATCATGGCCCGCGACGGCGCGTCCTTCACGCCCTGGGGCGCGGGCACGTCACGGACGATCCTGTCGAGCAGCTCCGCCACGCCCTCGCCGGTCTTGCCCGAGACCCTCAGGACGTCCTCCGGCTCCACGCCGATGAGGTTCGCGAGCTCCGCGGCGTACTTCTCCGGCTGCGCCGCCGGCAGGTCGATCTTGTTCAGCACGGGGATGATCGTGAGGTCGTTCTCCAGCGCCAGGTACAGGTTCGCCAGCGTCTGCGCCTCGATGCCCTGGGCGGCGTCCACCAGCAGGATGGTGGCCTCGCACGCGGCCAGTGAGCGCGAGACCTCGTACGTGAAGTCCACGTGGCCCGGGGTGTCGATCATGTTCAGGGCGTAGTCCGTGCCGTCCACGTTCCAGGGCATCCGCACGGCCTGGGACTTGATGGTGATCCCGCGCTCGCGCTCGATGTCCATGCGGTCCAGGTACTGCGCCTTCATCTGCCGGGGTGTGACCACGCCCGTGGCCTGCAGCATCCGGTCCGCGAGCGTGGACTTGCCGTGGTCGATGTGCGCGATGATGCAGAAGTTGCGGAGCACCGAAGGGTCGGTCGAGGCGGGTGCCGGTGGGTTGACGGCCAACGGTGACACGGGCGGTCCTTTCGTTTCCGGGATGACTCCCCAGTTTCCCATGATCGGGGACCGGGGGCGAACCGGTGCCGGTGGCGTCCCGGGCACTCACGGGTGCCGGTGCTAGGTTGCCGCCCACCGGGGTCCGCCCGCTCCCCGTTCCGCTCCCGAGGAAGGGCCACACCCATGAGCACGAACCACGACGACGCCGCGCTGCCCGTTCCCATCCCCGGCGGCCCCGGGAGGCTGGCCGGACACACCGTGGCCCGGGTGGGCTACGGTGCCATGCAGCTGCCGCGCCTGGCGGATGCCGACGCCGCGTGCGCCGTGCTGCGCCGGGCGCTGGAGCTGGGCGTGAACCACTTCGACACCGCGTACTTCTACGGCGACGGCATGAGCAACGAGTGCCTGGCCCGGGAGGTGGTGGACCGCCCGGGTGTGGTGGTCGTGACGAAGGTCGGGGCCCGCCCCGCCCGCCGCGGTCCCGCTCCCCTGGTCTCCGCCCAGCGCCCGGAGGAGCTGCGCCAGGGGGTGCTGGACAACCTGCGCACCCTGCACCGCGAGCAGCTGGACGTGGTGAACATGCGCCGCATCGGCGCGTTCGGCTTCCCCAAGGGCCCCGACCAGTTCGTGGACTTCGACGACCAGGTGGCCGAGATGGTCGCGATGCGCGACGAGGGCCTGATCGGTGCCATCGGACTGAGCACGGTCACCGCGGACGAGCTCGCCCGCGCCCTGCCCGCCGGGATCGCGTGCGTGCAGAACCCGTACGGGGTGGCCTCGCGAAAGGACGAGCCGGTTCTCGCGGTGTGCCGCGCGGAAGGCATCCCCTGGGTGCCGTACTTCCCCCTGGGCGGGGCGTTCCCCGGCGCCCCGAAGGTCGTGAAGGAACCGGTGGTCCAGGAGATCGCCGCCGCCGCGGACACCACCCCCGCGGCCGTGGGACTCGCCTGGCTGCTGCACCACGCCCCGGACACCCTGCTGATCCCCGGCACGGCCTCCGTGGCGCACCTGGAGCAGAACGTGGCGGCGGGCTCCCTGGAGCTGGACGAGGACGCCCTGCGGCGCCTGGACGAGCTCACCCCCACCACGGGGGCTTCCGGGGCCCTGAACCGCTTCCGGCGCGGCTGAGGCCCACCCGCCCCTACGATGGTGGTCATGGCAGACCTCACACGACTGCTCCGCGAGGGGCGCAGGCTCTACCGGCTCTACCAGCGCCTCACCCGCCCCACTGCGGCGCCGCAGCGGGGCCCAGGCGGTTCCCCCGGGAACGCACCGCGGCACGACGGCACCGGGCGCACCCGGGCGGGCACGGCGGCGTCGTCCGGTGGGACCTCCGCGTATCCCGGGGACTGGACGGGGCCCGTCAACCCGCGGTGGGCGGCGAAGCCCGACGGCCGCCCGGATCCGGGCGAGGTCGTGTGGACGTGGGTGCCCTACCAGGAGGACCACTCTCGCGGAAAGGACCGGCCCGTGCTGGTCGTGGACCGGGCGGACGGGTACCTGCTGTGCGTGATGCTCACGTCCAAGGACCACGACACCGCCGCCCACGACGACCCGCGCTACGTGGACGTGGGCACGGGTGGCTGGGACCGCTCCGGGCGCCCTTCGGAGGCGCGGCTGGACCGGATCATCCCCGTGCGCCCCGAGAACGTGCGCCGCGAGGGTGCGGTGCTGGACCGCGCCCGCTTCGACGCCGTCGCCGCGCAGCTCACGGCCCGGCACTGAGCGGGAGCCCCTCCCACACCGGGGAGAGCCGCGAGTCCCCGCGCGGCGGCCGCGTGGCGTGTTGCCGGCGGCGCCCGGGGCGGAAATCTGCTAAAGTCGACGGCTGTGTGTCCGCGCTGGTCGTCGGGCACAGCGGATGGCCGCCACCGAGCGTCCCCACTCTCACATCTCAGTCGATGACCGTCCGTGAGCCCTCACTGACCTACTTCCGCAATCGTTCTAGGAGTCCCACGTGGCCAACATCAAGTCGCAGAAGAAGCGCATCCTCACCAACGAGAAGGCTCGCCTGCGCAACAACTCGTACAAGTCCGAGCTCAAGACCCTGATCCGCAAGGTGGACGCGGCGGTCGAGTCCGGCAACAAGGACGCCGCTGCGGAGACCCTGCGCAACGCGTCCCGCAAGCTCGACAAGGCCGTGTCCAAGGGTGTCCTGCACAAGAACACCGCGGCCAACAAGAAGTCCGGTCTGGCCAAGAAGGTCGCCAAGATCTGAGTCGGCTGACCCCGTCGCGCTGACGGAGTGAACGGGCCCGGTACTCCTCGCGAGTACCGGGCCCGTTGTCGTGTGCGGGGTGCTGTCCGCGTGTGCCGGGGTAACCGGTGCGCGAGTCCCCGCTCCGTGGCGCGAGGCCCTGCCCCGTGGCGGGTGCTCAGCGGGACCCGCTGCGAGGCCGGCTCAGCGGTGCCCGGACGTGGCGATCACCGTGATGGCCCGCTCCACCGCGAAGTACGGGGAGCGGGAGGCGCCCTTGACCTGGGCGTCGGCCTCCGCGATGGCCTGCAGGGCCCGGGTGACGTCCTCGGCCGTGAAGCGGCGCGCCTCGTTCTGTGCGCGCTCCACCTGCCACGGGGCCGCACCCACGTCCTTGGCGATCCGGTTCGCTCCCCCGCGGGAGCCCGCGGTCAGGGCGATCAGCCGCATCTTCGAGCCCAGGGTGGCCACCATGGGCACGGGGTCCACCCCCACGTCCACGGCCTGGCGCCACAGCTTCAGCGCCTGCTCCGCGTTGCCGGCCACGGCGGCGTCCGCCACGCGGAACGCGGTGACCTCCACCCGCCCGCCATAGTACTTCTCCACCAGCTCCAGGTCCACGGTCACGGGGCCGTCCGCCACCAGCTGCGAGCACGCCGCGGCCAGCTCCGCCGTGGAGGTGCCCACGGCCGCGGCCAGGGCGCGGGCGGCGTCGGGCTCGATGCGCTTGCCCTGCGCCCGGAACTCCGCCAGCACGAACGCGGACTTGTCCCGGTCCGACTTGGGCGGGGTGCAGTCCAGCACCAGAGCGCGCTCCTTGAGGGCGTCCAGCAGCTTCTTGCCGCGGTTGCCGCCGGAGTGCTGCCACAGCACGGTGACGTCCGGGTCCGGGGCCGCCACGTAGGCGAGGGCGTCCGCGAGCAGGTGCTCGTTCATGCTCGCCAGCTCCTGGACGCACACGAGCTTGGGGTCGTCGAACAGGGACGGGCTGGTGACCACGGCGAGCTGGCCGGGCTCGTAGTCCCCCGCGGCGATGTCCGTCACCTCGCACGAGCCGCGCTGGCCACGGATGGCGTCCCGCAGGGACTCGCGGATGCGCTGCAGGATGTACTCGTCCGAGCCGGACGCCAGCACGAGGGGCTGCGGGGTGGCCTCGCGCCACGAGGTCTGCGGCGCGGCCGCGGGCTGGCGGCGGGCTGACGATCGGGCCGGTGACATGGTGCTCCTTGGTGGTGCTGGCACGGGTGGCGCCCGGCGGTCCGCGGGCTACGCCACCCGGGTGCCCGGCTGCCCCACGCTGCGCGGGCGCGGGGACAGAGGCGTCGCCGTGGGTGGCCCTGCCATGCTAGCCCGCCGCCGACACGCGCGCCGGGCCGCCCGCTGGGTGTGGAGGCCTCGGTGGTGCTCACCGCTGGGCCACCACCACCCGTCCGCCTTCCCGGTGCATCCACAGCGCGCCGCTCTCGTCCGTGCGCGCCACCGCGGCGTCGACCTCCTGCAGTGCGGCCACAATCTCCGGGTGCGGGTGGCCGTAGCTGTTGCCCTCCCCCACGGAGATCACCGCCAGCGCGGGGTGCGTGTCGCGGATGATGTCGGTGCCGCCGTTGCGGGCACCGTGGTGGGAGGCCTTCAGGACGTCCACGTGGGGTGCGCGGCCGCCGGGGAGGGTGCGGAGGTCGCGGCGGTAGCCGTCGGCTTCGAGGTCCCCGGCGGAGAGCCAGGTGGTGGGCCCGTCGGGGCCGTCGATGGTGAGGAGCAGCACGAGGGAGGCGTTGTTCTCGTCCTCGGAGGTGACCTTCCGGTGCGCGGGGTGGTAGCCGGTTCCGGGGCCTGCGGGTGTGGGCGGGGAGGGCACGGGTGGTGCGGGGGCCAGGACCTCCACGGTCAGCGGTCCCAGGTGCAGCCGCTCGCCAGGGGCGGGGCGCACGGCGATGTCCGCCCACTGGACGAGTTCGTCCGGTGGGGTGTCCCCGGCGGCGGAGTACCAGACGCGGTCCACGTCCACGGTGTCGGCCAGGCCTTCCAGTCCGGCCACGTGGTCGGCGTGGGCGTGGGTGGCGATCACGGCGTCCAGGTGGGTGATCTGCGCCTGGCGCAGGCACCGTGTGAGGGCGCGGGGGTCCGGTCCGCCGTCCACGAGGACGGCGCTGTGCTCCCCGGTGCGGTGCAGGGTGGCGTCCCCCTGCCCCACGTCGCAGACCACGGACTCCCACGCCGGGGCCGGGCGGAACCACCACAGCACGGCGGTGACCAGCAGGACGACCAGCGCGAGCGACGCGGTCACGGCGAGCAGGCGACGTCGGGCGCGGGTGCGCTGGAGGCGGATGCGCCACACGGCGTCGGGCACCGGGTTCTCAGCGGGGGCGGCGTTGACGGCGCCCGCGGCGGGTGCCGGACGGCGCATCCGGGCGTCCAGCGCGTGGACGGCGGCGAGCGCGAGGAGTGTCAGGGCGGTGAGCAGCACGATCCCGGGGAGGCCGGGTGGCCAGGGCAGGTGCGCGCCGGGCAGGGACGCGAAGGTCTCGGCCACGCAGGCCAGGGCGCGAGCGGGCAGAGAGGCGGCGCCCACGGGCAGGTTCGCGGCGCGCTCCCACCCGGCGGCGGCGCCGTCGTGGGCGCCGGACGGGAGCCAGGCCAGCAGCGGCGTGAGTAGGTGACCGGTGAGCAGGACGCACACGGCGAGCAGCCCGGCCACGGTGACCACGGGCACGAGCGGGGAGGTGACGATGTTCGCGGGCAGGGAGTACACGGGCAGGTCGGGGTTGAGCAGCAGCAGCGCGGGACCGCACCACAGCTGCGCGACCAGGGGCACCGCGAGGCACACGGCCACCGTGGTGGGCAGGCGGGTGGCGAGCAGGCGTGTGACGGGGCGGGCGCTGACCACGATGCCCGCGGTGGCCAGCACGGACAGCACGAAGCCCATGTCCGTGGCCAGGTCCGGGCGGGCGAGCACCAGACCGATCACCGCGGCGCACAGGGCGTTGAGGCTCACCCCCGCGCGCCCGCCCAGCATGGCGAGTCCTCCGAGCGCTCCCATCACGCCGGCGCGAAGAACGGAGGGGTCCGGGCCCACGAGGACCACAAATCCCGCGAGCGCGGCGAGACCCACGGCCACGCACGCACGACGCCCCGCCCCCAGGGTCAGGGCCGTGAGACCGCTCAGGGTCATCACGAGCGCGCAGTTGGACCCGGAGACCGCCGTGAGGTGGGTCAGCCCGGTGTCCTTCATGCTCTGGGCGAGGGCGTCGGGCAGCTGGGAGGTGTCCCCCACGGTCATTCCGGGCACCAGCCCGGCGCTCGCGGCCCCGAAGCCGCCCGCGATCCGGACCAGGTCGGACCGCACGGCCGGCACCAGCCCGTGCGCCGCGGTCGGCTCGGCGCTGTGGGAGGTGTCCGGCGGGGAGGTGGCGCGGGCGAGCAGCCGTGCCGGGGTGGCGGTGCTCGCCACGGTGACGCCGCCGCCCACCGCCTGCCCGTCCGCTACGGCCTCCCAGCCGGGGTGCGTGGCGAACACCGTGAGCCGTGCGGGGGCGGGGGCCCCGTCCGCGGTGGTCACGTCCAGGGTGAGGGCGACGCCGTGGGAGGCCTCCTGCTCCGCCGCCCCGGAGTGGGAGGTGTACGGGGAGGGCGTCCCGGAGACAGTGGCCTGGACCCGCACCACCGACCCCGGAGGGTGGTGGGCCAGGAACGCGCGGGCCGGGGCGGTGGCGGCGAGGGTGCTCACGAGGGCAGCCACTCCGGCGAGGAGGACCACACCTGCCATGACCCACGAGCCGCGGCACCGCGATCGGCGGGGCTGCGATCGGCGGGGCGGGGCGACACCGCGACGCGATGCACGGGGTTGCGAGACACCGCCCCGTGATGCCTGACGGGGCCAGCCAGCGGGAAACCGCACCCATCCGCGGGGCACACGGTGCGCGAGGAGGATTGCCACCGCGCACACCACGCAGCACGCCGCGCCCGCACGCCACTCGCCCAGCAGGGTGGCCACCGCGCTCAGCCACACCGTGAGGGCCACGGGCAGCAGCCGCAGGTCCCAGGTGACGGTCACACCGTGACCAGGGGCAGCAACGACTCGAGCATGGCGGGACCCACACCGCTGACGTCGTCCAGCTGCTCGGGCGCGGTGAACGGGCCGTGCTGGGTGCGGAACTCCACGATCCGCTGGGCGAGCACCGGACCCACGCGGGGCAGCTCCTCCAGCTCGGTCTCCGTGGCGGTGTTGAGGTTCACGAGCGCACCGCCCGGGGCGGGGGTGCCACCGGCAGCGGCGCCGGTTCCCGCTGACGTGGTTCCGGCAACGGCGCCCGCCCCGGCGCTTGGGCTTCCCGTACCGCTGCTCCCCGCCGAGGCACCTCCCGTGCCGGCGCCCCCGGGCTGCGCCGGGGCCGTGAGCACCTGGTCCGCGTTCTGCGCGTTGGGGATGACGATCTGCGCTCCGTCCGTGACGGTCGCCGCCAGGTTGATGCGGTCCTTGACCGCCTCCGGGGTGAAGCCGCCCGCCGCCGTGACGGCGTCCATGACGCGGGACCCGGGTGAGAGGGTGACCACGGAGGGGTCCTTCACCTCCCCCACCACGTGCACCGTGAGCACACCCCCGGTCGCGGCGCCACCCGGAGAGGCAGCCGCCGAGGCCGACGCACCGCTCTCGGCACTGGACGCCCCCACCGACGACGCGCCGCTGTCCTCCGCACCCGCGCCGTCCGAGCGGGCGTGGGATGCGCCCGCAGTGTCCCGCCCGGCCCGAGAGCCCCGAGTGTCATCCGCGTCCGAGGACGCCTCCGCCGACGTGACCACCGCGTCCCCGTTCCCGCCACCGCGCAGCAGGGACACCGCCCCCGCCGCGAGCGCGACGAGCAGCACCAGGCACAGCAGGACAAGGGCCGGTCGGCTCAGCCGGCGGCGGAGCGTGACGTCCTCCCGGTGCCGGGCCGCGTACCCGGCGTCATCCGCAGACCCGGGCAGGGACTCGTGCGGGGACTCCGCCACCTCCGCAGACGTCGAGCCGGAATCAGCGGGTGCACCGCCCTGCGGTTCCTCACCAGGTGCGGACCCCGACCCGGTGTGCTCCTCCCGCAGCAGAGCGCTCAGCCGCTCCGTGGCGTCAGTGTCCCGAAATCTGCGCCGTCCCCTGACGTCAATCCCTCTCATGCCCCCACTGAACCCCGGGCCGCCACCGCACCCGGTGGGAGGGGACTGCGCTGTGGAGGCCGTGAGCGGGAAAGCCCTCAGGAGCCGGGCTGGGGAGCCCTCACACCGTGCGCGACGGGCGCCGAGGTGGGCCCCTCAACCACCGCCGCCTTCGCCCCCAGCCCCAGGTGGGCGCTGAGCACCGGGGGCAGCTCGCTGACCACCAGCCGCGCGTCCGGGCGGTACCGGTCCACGAGCACCTCCCCGATCTCCCGCGCCCCGTGCGGGTCCGCCACGTGGTGCACGCACAGCACCGGGTGCTCCGGCTCCGCCTCCCGCAGCGCTCGGCCCACCAGGGACATGAACCGCTCCCGCGCGCGCGGTGCGGACACCGGGCGCTCCACGGTCACGATCCTGCCTCCGGCCAGGCTCAGCAGCGGCTTGAGCTGCAGCATCGAGCCCACCACCGCGGCAGTCGGCTTCACCCGACCTCCGCGGCGCAGCGTGTCCAGCGACCGCACCTGGATCAGCACCTGAGCGGCGGCCGACGCCTCACGGGCTGCGCGGGCGACGTCGTCGACACCCGCTCCCGACGCCGCCGCGGCCAGTGCCGCGCGCACACCCAGGCCCTGCCCGAGCCCCGCGCTCGCGGTGTCCACGATGCGCACGGGGATCCCGATCTCCTGCCGGGCGATCCGCGCGGCGGCCACCGTGTCGGAGAGCTCCCCGGACAGGTGCACAGAGACCACGGCCTCGAACCCGGCCGTCTCGGCCCGGTGGTACGCGGCTCGCAGCTGCCCCGGTGCGGGCCGCGACGTGGTGACCGGGCGGCCCTCCGCGAGCGCGACCACCAGGGAGGACAGCCGGTCCGTCTCGTCCTCCGTGTGCAGCTGTCCGCCGATGAGCACGGGCATGTCCACCGCCGCGAAGCCGCCGGTGGCCTCGAAGGACGCCAGCCACGCGGGAGGAAGGGCCGCGGCGCTGTCGGTGACCACAGCCACGCGGCGCCGCTGAGCCGCGCCCTCGGCAGCGGAACCGGGCGCCGCGGCGTCGTCGCCGGGCAGAACCGGGGAACCGGAGGAGACCGGGGAACCCGCCCCGGAACCACCCGGGAACGGGCGGAGCCCGCCCTCCCCCTCGTGCGAGCGGGCGGACGGGCTCCGGGAACCGTGGCCGGTCATCAGACCACGATGTTCACGAGCTTCGGGGCGCGCACGATGACCTTGCGCACCGTGGCCTCGGACAGCAGCCGCTGCACCACCGCGGATCCCATGGCCGCGGCCTCGAGGTCCTCGTCGGAGATGTCCGCGGGGACCTGCAGGCGGTCGCGGACCTTGCCCTTGACCTGCACCACGGCGGTGACGGTGTCCTCCACGAGCAGGGACTCGTCCACCTCCGGCCAGGGGGCGCGCACCACGGTGTCCTCGTGGCCGAGCAGGTGCCACATGTCCTCGGCGGTGTACGGGGCCACGAGGCTCAGCAGGATCGCCACGGCCTCCACCGCCTCGCGCACCGCCGGGTCCGCGGGACCGCAGCCGGAGTCGATCGCCTTGCGGGTCACGTTCACCAGCTCCATGGTGCGGGCGATCACCACGTTGAACTTCCCCGCGTCCAGCAGCTGGGCGGCGTCCGCCACGGTCTTGTGCGTGGCCCCGCGCAGCGCGCGGTCACCGTCCGCGAACGACGCCGCCGGGTCCGCCGTGCAGTCCTGGGCCAGGCGCCACGCCCGCGCCAGGAACTTCTGGGAGCCCTGCGGGGAGACGTCCGCCCAGTCCACGTCGTCCTCGGGCGGGGACGCGAAGACCATGGTCAGGCGCACCGCGTCCACGCCGAACGCGTCCAGCTGCTGACCCAGGTCCACGCCGTTGCCCAGGGACTTGGACATGGCCTTGCCCCCGTTGAGCACCTGGCCCTGGTTCAGCAGCGCCTTGAACGGCTCCGTGAAGCCCACCAGGCCGAAGTCGTACAGGGCCTTGGTGAAGAACCGCGAGTACAGCAGGTGCAGGATCGCGTGCTCCACACCGCCCACGTACTGGTCCACCGGCAGCCAGCGGTCCACCGCGGCGCGGTCGAACGGCGCGGCGTCGTCGTGCGGGGAGGTGTAGCGCAGGTAGTACCAGGACGAGTCCACGAACGTGTCCATGGTGTCGGTGTCCCGCTTCGCCGGACCGCCGCACGCCGGGCACGTGACGTTCACCCAGTCCGACGCCGCCGCGAGCGGGCTCTGTCCCTTGGGCGCCAGCTGCTCACCGCGCAGGTTCTCGGGCAGGCGCACGGGCAGCTGGTCCTCGGGCACCGGCACCTCCCCGCAGGAGGCGCAGTGGATGATGGGGATGGGCGCGCCCCAGAAGCGCTGCCGGGACAGCAGCCAGTCCCGCAGCCGGAAGTTCACGTGGTGCTCGCCCGTGCCGGCCTCCGTGACGATCTCGACGGCGCGCTGCACCGCCTGCGCCTTCGGCAGCCCGTCCAGGGGGCCGGAGTTCACCAGGGTGCCCTCCCCCGTGGCGGCCACGCCCGAGACCGCGGGGTCCTCCTCGCCGGTGTCCAGCACGGTGCGCACGGGCAGGTCGAACGCGCGGGCGAAGTCCAGGTCCCGCTGGTCGTGGGCCGGCACCGCCATGATCATGCCCGTGCCGTAGTCCGCCAGGACGTAGTCCGAGGCCCACACCGGCAGCTTCTCGCCCGTGAGCGGGTTCACGGCGTACCGGCCCAGGAACACCCCGGTCTTCTCCCGGTCCGAGGCCTGGCGCTCGATGTCCGACAGCGCCTTGACCCGCTCCCGGTACTCCGCGAGCGCCGCAGCCTGCTCCGGGGCCACGATCTGCTCGGCCATGGGCGCGTCCGCGGCGACCACGCAGAACGTGGCCCCGTAGAGGGTGTCCGGGCGGGTGGTGAACACGGTGACCGTGCGCCCGGACGTGTCCGTGGGGTCAGCGCCCTCCGCCGGGGCGCCCTCGACGACGAAGTCCACGTGGGCGCCCTCGGAGCGCCCGATCCAGTTGCGCTGCATGGCCAGCACGCGCTCGGGCCAGTGCCCCTCCAGCTCGCCCATGTCGTCGAGCAGCCGCTGGGCGTAGTCCGTGATCTTGAAGTACCACTGGTTCAGGGACTTCTTGGTCACAGGGGTGTGGCAGCGTTCGCAGGCCCCGTTGACCACCTGCTCGTTGGCCAGCACCGTCTGGTCCTTGGGGCACCAGTTCACCGGGGAGTCCTTGCGGTACGCCAGCCCGTGCTCGTAGAACCGCAGGAACAGCCACTGCGTCCACCGGTAGTACTCGGGGTCCGAGGTGTGGATCTCCCGGTCCCAGTCCGCGCTGATCGCGTAGCGCTTGAAGGACTCCCGCTGGGTGTCGATGTTGCGGTAGGTCCACTCCGCGGGGTGCGCGTCCCGCTTGATCGCGGCGTTCTCCGCGGGCAGCCCGAACGAGTCCCAGCCGATGGGGTGCATCACGTCGTAGCCGCGGTGCAGCCAGTAGCGGGCCACCACGTCCCCCATGGCGAAGGCCTCCGCGTGACCCATGTGCAGGTCGCCGGAGGGGTAGGGGAACATGTCCAGGACGTAGCGCCGCGGCCGGGAGCCGTCGTCGGCGGGGGTGAAGACCCGGTGGCGCTCCCAGTAGCCGGACCAGGTGGACTCGATCCGCCGGACGTCGTAGTCGGTGCCCGCCTCCGGGGTGCTCTGCTCGCTCACGTGCCTCGCCTTCAGGGTTCGCGGGGCCGGGTGCCCGGACCCCGGTGCCGGGGTGGGCGTGCGGTCCCCCGCGTGGATGTGTGGGGATCCCTCCCAGCTTAGACCAGCGGCCGTCACGGCCCGCCTGGACCGGGCCCGGATACCATGGTGGCGCCGATGCTCACCCGATGGAGGTCCCGTGGACAACCCCTATGCCGAACGACGCAGCGTGGACCTGGGCGGGTACCGGGTCCGCTACTGGTTCTACGACGCGGACAAGCAGCGCAAGCCCCTGCTCGTGATGCTCCACGGCTTCCGCGGGGACCACCACGGCCTGCAGCTGATCGCCTCCGCCCTGCGGGAGAAGTACCACGTGGTCCTCCCTGACCTGCCGGGCTTCGGCCGCTCGGAGCCCTTCCCGGACCGGGAGCACTCCGTGGCCGCCTACGTGGACTTCGTGCGGGACTTCGTCACCGCGCTGACCGACGGTGCCGTGACCCCGGACTCGGGCACCGGCGTGGTGCTCGCGGGACACTCCTTCGGCTCCATCCTGGCCTCGCACTTCGCCGCCGCGCACCCGTCCATGGTGGAGCGGCTGGTGCTGGTCAACCCCATCTCGCAGCCGGCCCTGAGCGGGGAGCAGAAGAACCTCACCCGGCTCACCCGCCTGTACTACGGCGCGGGCTCCGCGCTGCCGCGGCGGCTGGGCACCCGGCTGCTGTCCTCCGACGCCGTGGTCAAGCTCATGACGGACGTGATGGTCAAGTCCGAGGACCCGGAGGTCAAGCGCTACGCCCTGCGTCAGCACCAGGCGTACTTCAACACGTTCGCGAACCGGGACGTGCTCTCCCAGGCGTACGACGCCTCCATCTCCCGCACCGTGGCGGAGGTGGCCATGAACCTGAGCATGCCCACCCTGCTGCTGGTGGGGGAACTGGACGACCTGGGCTCCGTGGAGTCCCAGCGCACCATGGCCTCGTGGGTGCGCAGCCACCGCCTGGAGATCATCCCGGGCGTGGGCCACCTGATCCACTACGAGGCACCGCTGACCGCCGCCGCGCTGATCGAGGACTTCCTGGAGTCCCCGGCCCCGGAACCGCTGGAGGGCTACGACGAGCTGCCCCGCGCGGACACCACCGAGTCCACCCCGGACCAGCTCACCGGGATGCTGCCCGCCGTGGACCCCGCGGCGAGCGCCCGCCAGTTCCGCCGGGAGACCCGGGTGCGGGAGGCCTCGAAGGACTCGCGCGGGGAGTCGCGGCGGTGAGGCTGCTCTTCGACGCCCGCTACATCCGCACGGACCACCACGACGGGATCAGCCGCTACAGCGCCGAGCTGCTCGCGGCCACCGCACGCCTGGCGGCGGCGGACCCGCGGGTGCGGCTGTGCGCGCTGATCAGCGATCCCGCCCAGCGAGGCTTCGTGCCGAACGGTGTGCCCGTCCTCACGGGCCCGTCCGTGACGTCCCCGGCGGAGGCGTTCACCGCCCAGTACGTGAACAGGTACGCGCCGGACGTGGTGTTCTCCCCCATGCAGACCATGGGCTCCCTGGGAAGGCGCTACCGGCTGATCCTCACCCTGCACGACCTCATCTACTACGAGCACCCGCAGCCCCCCGGAGACCTCCCGCTGGCCGTGCAGTGGGGGTGGCGGGCCTACCACCAGGCGTGGTGGCCGCAGCGGCTCACGCTCAACCGGGCGGACGCGGTGGCCACCGTGTCCCAGACCTCCCGCGAGCAGATCCTCGCGCACCGCCTCACCAAGCGGGAGGTGCGCGTGGTGGCCAACGCGGCGCCGTCGTCCGGGATCCCGGAGAGCGAGGCGCTCGCGCGGCTGGGACGGCGCGGCACGGACCTGCTCTACATGGGCTCGTTCCTGCCGTACAAGAACGTGGAGACGCTGCTGCGCGCCGTGGCCCACCTGCCCGGGCACACCCTGCACCTGCTGTCCCGGATCAGTCCCGCGCGGGAGACCGAGCTGCGCGCCCAGGTCCCGAGCGGGGCCCGGGTGGTGTTCCACCGCGGCGTCGGCGAGGACGAGTACCGGCAGCTGCTGGCCTCGTGCGCCGCGCTCGTCACCGCGTCCCGCGCGGAGGGCTACGGGCTGCCGCTCGTGGAGGCCTTCGCGCAGGGCGCCCCCGTGGTGTGCTCGGACCTGCCCATCTTCCACGAGGTCGCCGGGGACGCCGCCGGCTACGCCCCCGCGGACGACGACGCCGCGTTCGCCGCCCGGGTGCGCGAGCTCACCGACCCGGACCTCGCCCGGGCGCGCATCCTCGCGGGGCTGGCGAAGATTCGCGAGCACACGTGGGAGGACTCCGCCCGGGACCTGCTGGCCCTGGCCGAGGAGCTGCACCAGCGCGGCTGAGCGGGAGCGCTCGCCACTCCTGGTCGCCAGCCCGGCTCATCTCGTCACCGACGCCGCGCCGCGGGCACCGCCGCAGTGGCCACGACGGCCGCCACTCCCACGGCGAGCAGCGCGTGCAACGTGCCGAAGCGGTCCCCCAGCAGACCGAGCAGCGGGGGCCCGCCGAGGAACGCGGTGTAGCCCATGGTCGAGACCACCGACAGCCGGGCCGCCGCGCGTGCCGGCTCGTCCGAGGCCGCAGACATGCCCACCGGGAACCCGAGGCTCGCCCCGACGCCCCACAGTGCGGCGCCAAGGAACGCCACCGTGAGCGAACCGAAGACCACCATCACGCACCCGGCGAACGCCAGGGTGAACAGCACGCTCAGCAGCGCCACCCGGCCGAAGCGGTCCAGGGCACGCGTGCCGAGGATCCGCGCGAGCGTCATGGCCGCGAGGAACACGCTCACCGCCACCACTCCCACGCCGGAGCCGACCCCGTGGCCGTCCACGAACCCCACGGCGAGCCAGTCGTTGGCCGTGCCCTCGGTGAAGGACGCCGCCATGGCCATCACGCCGATCAGCAGAGTGCGCGGCTCCCGCCACGCCCCACCGGTGGGCCGGGCGCGCGAGGGCCCGGGCGGCCTCGTCGTCGGAGCCGTGAGGAACCGGGTGCTGACCACCCAGGCGAGCCCCGCCGCCAGCAGGACCGCGAGGGACACGTGCCACGCGACGGGCACACCCGCGACGATGGCACCCGCCCCCGTGAGGGCGCCGAGGACCGTGCCACCGCTGAACGCGGCGTGGAACCACGGCATGATCGCGCGGCCCAGGCGGTGCTCCACGGTGGCGCCCTCCAGGTTCTGGGCCACGTCCCACATGCCGTTGCCCAGCCCGAAGACCGTGAGGAACGGGGCCACCCACCGGACGTCCGGCGCCACGGCAATTGCGGCCGAGGCTCCCACCAGACCGGCCGCGGCCACTGCGGCGGCCAGCCGGGTGCCGCGGGCGGTGCCGGTGCGCTCGAGCACCCGCCCGGCCAGGGGCAGCCCGATCAGTGAGCCCGCCGCGATCGCGAGCAGCAGCACGCTGAGCGCACCGGGTGAGAGCTCGAGGTGGGCGCGGACGTCCGGCAGCCGGGACATCCACGACGCGAAGGCGAAGCCGTTGGCCCCGAACACCACGAGGGTGGCGGTGCGGGCGGACCGGGCAGACGGTCCCGTGCCGGCGGAGGGGGCGGGGTGTGTCGTCGTCATCAGCCCACCAGCTCCACGTGGTTGCCCTCCGGGTCCAGCACCACGGCCTCGTAGTAGCCGTCCCCGGTGACGCGCGGGCCGTCCAGGACGGTCACGCCGTCCCGCAGCAGCCGGGCCACGAGGGCGTCCACGGCCTCCCGCGACCCCAGGTGCAGCGCCACGTGGTGCAGACCCAGGTGACGCGCGGACTGCGGCTCGTCGTGGCAGGGACGGGACATCACCTCCAGGCGGGCCCCGCCGTCGAAGCTCAGGAAGTGTGTGCGCAGCCCCGTGCGGGGGTTGTGGTAGCCGGGGCCGCGGGAGGCACCGGCGTAGGTGGTGTAGAAGTCGCACACTGCGTCGAGGTCCTCGACGTGGAGCGCGGCGTGGTCGAGTACGGCCATCGGATGTCCTTTCCGGGAACGGGAGCTCTTGCGTACTGATCACGCTATGGGGCTGAATGATCACATGCACCGATCAGTTCGAGCCAAGATGATCGTCCAGTCGCTGCGCTCCTCCGGGCGGATGAGCGTGGGCCAGCTGAGCCGTCTCACGGGCGCGTCCCCCGTGACGATCCGTCGCGACCTCGCCACCCTGGAGGCCCACGGCGCCCTGCGCCGCGTGCCCGGCGGGGCGGCACGCGCCGTGAAGTCCGGCGAGGAGCTGCCCTACGCCCTGCGCCTGGGCGAGGACCTCGAGCGCAAGACCGCGCTCGCCCGGGCCGCGTGCGAGCTGATCAGCGACCACGACACCGTGATCATCGACAACGGCACCACGTGCCACGCCGTGGCCACGCAGCTCGTGGGCAGACCCCTGACCGCCGTGTGCCTGTCCCTGCACAGCGCCACCGCGCTCGGGAGCGACCCCGCCGCCCGGGTGGTGGTCCCCGGAGGAGTGGTCACCACCGACACCCTCGCGCAGCTGAGCACGCAGGCCACCGACGCCGTGCGGGCCCTGAGCGCCGACGTCTTCGTGATGGGCGCGTGCGCGATCTCCGCGACCCGCGGTCTCGTGTGCGACCTCCCCGAGGACGCCGCGATCAAGGCCGCAGCCATCGAGTCCGCGACCCGCCGCGTGCTCGTGACCACGGCGGACAAGCTCACCCGCCCCTCGACCTTCCGCTTCGGGGCGGTCGCGGACCTCACCCACCTGCTGACCACCGAGGACGCACCCCGCGCCGCCCTGGAACCCTTCGAGGACGCGGGGGTGCAGGTCACGATCGTGCCGAGCGTGTGAGGCGGGCGCGTCTTGTCGTGCAGCCGCACAGGGGCCGGGGGCACATGCGGGAGGAGTCCGCTCGTCAGCTGCCGCGCCCGTGCAGCTGACCGTCGTCGCCCGGCCTGTCGGCGGACGCGCTACAACCGCCTCGCGTCCGGAAGCGGTGCGTCAGCCCCGGGGAGCTCGTGGTCGAGCGCGAACGGATCGGCCGACGGGTCACTGTTCGGCGTGTACTCGCACCGGCGCGCGGACTCGCGCGCGCTCTCCGCTCCGAACAGCCAGGTGATGAGCGCGCAGGCCATGTCCATCCCGGCGGCGACCCCCGAGGACGTCCAGCGGTCACGGTCGTGTACCCAGCGGGCGGAGGGGTCCCACTCGACGCCCTCCCCGCAGCTCGCGACCCACTCGAAGGCCCGCTTGTTGCTCGTGGCCCGGTACCCCGCGAGGGCTCCCGCGGCCGCCAGAACGGCCGAGCCCGTGCACACGGAGCTCACCACGCTGGCCCGTCCCGCGAGCTCGGCCACCTCGTTCAGCTGCCTCTGATCGGCGGCAATGGCCCGGGTGCCGGGACCTCCGGGGACCAGCAGGATGTCGGGCTCCACGTCCTGCCACGCCGCCTCGGCCAGCACCTGAACGCCCTGGGAGCTCGGTACGAGACCGGGCACCCGCGCCGCGTAGTCGATCTCCAGTCCGGGAACTGCCTGGCACAGTTCCACCGGCCCGAATACGTCCAGCAGCTCGAATCCCGGGAACAGCACCACCGTGAGCCGTCGAGGGCCCGCATCCACACTCGTCCTGGCCGTCATGGCCGTCATGGTAGGCCAGTTGCCGGGCCGGCCCAGGGACCCGGGGTGCCGCGCCTCCGGAGTGCGTGCGTGGGCGGGCGGCTACAGCAGGTCCGCCACGTCGCAGCGCACGTTCACCGGCGCGTGCTCCCGCAGTGCCGAGGCCCGGGCCTTCTCCGCCCGCAGGGCAGCGGTGACGCGCGGGGCGATCCCGAAGCCGAAGAACAGCAGGGCCCGGTAGGGACGCTCAGCACCGCGTTCGGGTCCGACACGGCCGCCCACCGCACCGTCCGAACCCCCGGAAGCAGCGCGGGCGAGACCATCGAGCGTCTCGGCCGGTCTCTCACCGGTCTCGGCGTCGGCGGGGTCCGCGCCGTTGCCCGCAACGAACTCCACGGGCGCAGGGCCCACCACCCGCACCCGTTCCGGCAGCCGCAGGTCCCGCAGCGTGGCGGCCACCGCCTCCCGTGTTCCCGTGAGCGCGGCGGTGCGCACGGCCGGGGGCAGGCCCAGCTCGTGGCGTTCCTGAAGCTCACGGGCGGAGTGACCGGCGGGATCCCAGCGCACCAGGGCAGCGACCGCGCGGTCCTGGTCCGCGGTGACCACCACCGTGCCCCCGCGCGAGGACGCCCGGACGAGGGCGGCGGCGTTGAACCATCGGCGCAGCGTCTGCTCCTCCGCGCGCAGCCAGGGACGGGCGAGCATCTGGTTGCCGTCCAGCAGCAGGGCGGCCGCGTAGCCGCCCTCGGCCACGGGCTCCGCGCCCGGGGTGGCCACCACGAGCGCGGGCTCGGACCCCACCCGGGAGCGCACCGTGCGGTCGCTGGACGAGATCACGGGCACCTGCGGGAACGCGCGCCCCAGTTCCTCGGCCGTCCGCCCGGCTCCAACGGAGCTCAGCCGCACCCGCGTGAACCCGCACTCCACGCACCGCCAGTCGTGCGCCTGCCTGCCGCACCACGTGCACACGGGCACCCCGTTCGCGGACGTCAGCGACAGGGGGCCGTCGCACGCCGTGCAGCGGGCGGGGGTGCGGCAGCGCTGGCACGCGAGCACCGGTGCGTACCCCTTGCGGGCCACCTGCACGAGCACCGGGCCGCGCTCCAGACCGGCCCGGGCCACGCGGAACGCCTCGTGGGGCAGCCGCGCCCGGGCAGCCAGCGGGTCGCGCTCGGTGTTGAAGGAGTCGGAGGTCGCCTCGATGCGCGGGGAGAACCGGCGCAGCTCCGCGCGCGGGGGTGCCACCCGCCACGCCCAGCCGGTGGCCACGAGCCGCTGCGCCTCCGGGCTCACCGCGTACCCGGTGAACAGCGCGGCGAGCCCCTGCTGCCGGGCGCGCAGTAGCAGCACGTCCCGGGTGTGCTGGTACGGGGCGCGCTGCTCCACGAAGTTCACGTCCCCGTCGTCGTGGCAGCACACCAGGGCGAGGTCCCGCACGGGTGCGTACGCCGCGGAGCGCGTGCCCACGGCCAGGCGCTTGCGGCCCAGCGCGAGCTCCAGGAACCCACGGTAGCGGGGCGTGGGTCCGTCCCCGGCGTGCAGCCGGACGACGGCGCCCTCCCCCACGAGCGCGTGCAGCGCCCGCTCCAGCCGCTCCAGCGCCTTGTGGTCCGCCACCACACCCACCGCACCGCGGCCCGCCGCGTGGGCGGTGGCCATGGCGTTGGCCGTGAGCGCGGCCCAGTCGTGGTCCTCGGCCGAGGGCAGCACCTCCACGACGGCGCGCGCCTGCGTTCCCGCCGCAACGGCTGCGATGAACTCGGGGCCGCGGTCGTACCGCTCCCAGAGGGAGGTCTCGGGAGCCGCCGCGCCTCCGGTCACGGAGGGGTCCACGGGATCGGGGGTGGAGGAATCCCCGGCCGTTCGCGTGGTTGCCGACGTTCCGGCGGCGGCGCCGCCCGCGCCTGGCGACGCGTCATCCACGGCCTCGGTCTCCTGGACACCGGTGTCCGGGACAGGGGACGGCGAGGCCGGTGCTTGCGAGGCCGGTTCCTGCGGGTCCTCCGCGATGAACTCCCTGTCCACGCGCGCCACCCGGGGCGCGATGGCCACGCGCAGGACGTCCGCGGCGGTGCCCGCGCAGCGGTCCGCCACGGCCTCGGCGAGCTCCACGATCTCGGGCCGGGCCACGGGCAGGGGGCTGAGCACGCGGCGGATGGGCAGCAACCGGTCCTCCGCCACGTCCGTGCGGTCCACCCGGTCCACGACCCACCCGGACATCTTCCGTCCGGAGAAGATCACGGACACCTTGGATCCCACCACCGCCTGCTGGTCCAGCGCGGCGGTGACGCGGTAGTCGAAGCGGCGGTCCAGGTGCGGCACGTACGCCTCCAGCAGCACCTTGGCCACCGGACGCTCAGGCGCCGCGGCCTCGGAAGCGGGGGCGCGGCGGGCAGCCGCACGGGCTGCACGGTCCCGGGGTGCGGCCGCCGGAAGCCCGGAGAGCGCCAGCTGCTCCCCCGGGTCCTCCGGCTGGGCCGCGGAGCTCACAGCCCCGCGGCGGAACGCAGCTCCTGCACCCGGTCCGTGCGCTCCCAGGTGAAGTCGGGGTCGTTGCGGCCGAAGTGCCCGTGCGCCGCGGTCTTCGCGTAGATGGGGCGCTTGAGGTCCAGGTCCTCGATGATCGCGAGCGGGCGCAGGTCGAAGACCTCGGTGATGGCCCTCTCGATCCGCACGGGGTCAACCGTCTCGGTGCCGAAGGTCTCCACGTAGAGACCCACCGGGTGCGCCTGCCCGATCGCGTAGGCCACCTGGACCTCCGCGCGGCGTGCGAGACCCGCGGCCACCACGTTCTTGGCCACCCACCGCATGGCGTACGCCGCAGAGCGGTCCACCTTGGAGGGGTCCTTGCCGGAGAACGCCCCGCCGCCGTGGCGGGCCATGCCACCGTAGGTGTCCACGATGATCTTGCGCCCGGTCAGCCCGGCGTCCCCCACGGGCCCGCCGCGCACGAAGTTGCCCGCCGGGTTCACGATGATCCGTGTGCTCGACAGGTCCAGCCCGGACTCCTCCAGCACCGGGGTGACCACGCTGGTGGTGATGTCCCGGGCGAGCTGGTCCAGGTGGTAGTTCTCCGCGTGCTGGGAGGAGACCACCACGGTGTCCACGGACACGGGTGTGTGGCCGTCGTAGCCGAGGGTCACCTGGGTCTTGCCGTCCGGACGCAGCTCGGGCAGCACGGCGGTCTTGCGGACCCGGGTGAGCTGCTCGGACAGCCGGTGGGCCAGCAGGATGGGGGCGGGCATCAGCGCCTCGGTCTCGTCCGAGGCGTAGCCGAACATGATGCCCTGGTCCCCCGCGCCCTGCACGTCCCGGGGGTCCCTGGCCACACCGGTGCGCTCCTCCAGGGAGGTGAACACGCCGTCGTAGATCTCGTTGGACTGCTCTCCCACGCTGATGGAGACGCCGCAGAACTCGCCGTCGAAGCCGTGCACCGAGGAGTTGTACCCGATGTCCAGCAGGGTCTTGCGCACGATGTGCGGGATGTCCACGTAGGCGTCCGTCTTGACCTCACCGGCCACGTGCACCAGTCCCGTGGTCACCATGGTCTCCACGGCCACCGAGGACTGCGGGTCCTCGCTCAGCAGCGCGTCCAGGATGGAGTCCGAGATCTGGTCGCAGATCTTGTCCGGGTGCCCCTCGGTCACGGACTCGGACGTGAAGATTCTCAGGTGTTCACTCGATGCGGTCACGCCCCCACACTACCCGGCGCCCCGGACACCCAGTTCGTGGCCGATGCGCTCCACCACGAAGCGCGCCACCTCCGTCTTGGAGCCCCGCGCCGTGGGCTCCTCCGGGGAGCGCGCCGAGAGCACGGTGACCTCGGTGTCGTCCCGGCCGAAGACCTTGTCGGTGCCCACCTCGTTGAGCACCAGCAGGTCGCAGCCCTTGCGCCGCAGCTTGGCCCGGCCGAACTCCAGCACGGAGTGCTCGGCGTCCCCGGTCTCCGCGGCGAAGCCCACCACCAGCTGCTCCGCGCCGCACCGGTCGCGCCGCTCCACGAGCGCCCGGAGAATGTCCGGGTTGCGCACCAGGCGGATCACGGGGTCCGTGCCGTCCTCGGACTTCTTCATCTTGTGCTCGCCCACGGTGTCCGGGCGGAAGTCGGCCACGGCGGCGGCCATGACCACCACGTCGCTGTCTTCCGCCGCGGCGAGCACGGCCTCCTGCAGCTCGTGGGCCGAGGACACGCGCGTGAGCTCCACACCCCGCGGCAGGTCGGTCTCCACGTGGGCCGCGACCAGGTGGACGTGCGCCCCCGCGTCCCGCGCGGCCTCGGCCAGGGCGACCCCCTGCTTGCCCGAGGAGCGGTTGCCCAGGAAGCGCACGGGGTCCAGCGCCTCGCGGGTGCCACCGGCCGTGACCAGCACGCGGCGTCCGCGCAGGGCACCCGCGGCCCCGGCGGCGTCGCCCCCGCCGGCGCGGGGGGTGGTGTCCGTGACGAGGGCGAGTGCGGCCTCGAAGATCTCCCGCGGCTCGGGCAGCCGCCCCGGGCCGCTGTCGGAGCCGGTGAGACGGCCGGTGGCGGGTTCCATCACGGTGTGGCCGTGCTCGCGCAGCAGGGCCACGTTGCGCCGGGTGGCGGGGTTGAGCCACATCTCCGTGTGCATGGCCGGGGCCAGCAGCACGGGGGCGGCCGTGGCGAGCACGGTGGTGGTGAGCAGGTCGTCCGCGTGGCCGTGGGCCACCCGGGCCATGAGGTCCGCTGTGGCCGGGGCGATCACCACGAGGTCCGCAGCCTGGCCCTGTGCCACGTGGTTCACGGTGTCCACGCGGTCGAAGACCGATCCGGAGACGTGCTCCCCGGTGAGAGCCTCCCACGTGGGGACACCCACGAACTCCAGGGCCGCGCGGGTGGGCATGGGCACCACGTGGTGGCCCGCCTCGGAGAACAGCCGGGAGAGGGATGCGGCCTTGTATGCGGCAATGCCCCCGCCCACACCCAGCACCACGCGCAGCGGCGCGGCGGTCGGGGTGGGGACGGGGGCGGGGCCGGTGTCCGGCGGTGTCACTGCTCGGAGGTCTCCGCGGAGTCGTCCGTGGTGTCCTCGACCACGGTCTCCGTGGTGGTCTCGGTGACCTCTTCGCCGGAGGCGGTGTCATCGGCCTCGGCCGTCTCGGTGATCTCCACGCCGTCGGAGAACACCGCGGTGCCGTCCTGCTCCTGGGTCTGCGCGAAGAAGTCCCCGGTGAACATGTCGGTGGCGGTGGGCTCGTCGCCGACCAGCTGACCGTTCGGGGTGAAGGACGCGTGGGCCACGTGGTCGGCCTCGATCAGGCCCTCGTCGATCTCGCGGAACGCGATGGACAGGGGCTTCTCGTTGAGCTGGGTGTCCACCAGCGGTCCCACGTACTCGAACAGGCCCTCGTGCAACTGCGAGTAGTACGCGTTGATCTGGCGGGCGCGCCGGGCGCCGAAGATCACGAGTCCGTACTTGGAGTCCGTCTTGTCGAGCAGCCGATCGACGGGCGGGTTGACGATGCCTTCGTTGTTCGTGCTCACGTGTTCTCTCGACTCCTGTGGTGGACGTGTGTTTCTGTGGTTCGCGGGCGGACCGGAAGGGGTCCGCGGGGGCGGCGGGGCGCTCAGTGCTCCCGCCCGCCGGGCAGCCCCATAAGGGCCACGAGCTCTGCGGCGGCGCGCTCCACGGTGTCGTTGACCACCGTGTGGTCGAACTCCGACTGCGCCGCAAGTTCCAGTTTAGCCGTTTCGAGGCGGCGCTGCTGCTGGGCGGGGGTCTCGGTGCCGCGCCCCACGAGGCGGCGCACCATCTCGTCCCAGCTGGGCGGGGCGAGGAAGACGAACTGCGCCTCTGGCATGGCCTGGCGCACCGACCGGGCTCCCTGGAGGTCGATCTCCAGCAGCACGCTGCGCCCCGCGGCCAGGGCCTCCTCCACCTTGTGGCGGGGGGTGCCGTAGCGGTGGAGGTTGTGCACCACGGCCCACTCCAGCAGGTCGTGCTCCTCGACCATGCGGTCGAACTCGGCGTCCCCCACGAAGAAGTAGTGCACGCCGTCCACCTCGCCGGGACGGGGCGCGCGCGTGGTGGCGGAGACGGACAGCCACACGTCCGGGTAGTGGTCGCGCACGTACGTGGACACCGTTCCTTTCCCCACGGCCGTGGGGCCGGCGAGAACGGTCACGGTGGGCGTGCGGGACACGGGTACCTCCAGGGGACGGTGGGAGACGGACCGAGCGGTCGTCCGCCACTGTACCAACCGCGGTGGCCGCGGCGGGACGGGACCGCGGTGCCGCCCCGCCGCGCGCTCAGCGGTCCAGGTACTCCACGAGCGCCCGGCGCTGGTGCTGACCCAGCCCCCGCACGCGGCGGGTGGGCGCGATCCCGATCTGCTCCATGATCGCCGCGGAGCGGACCTTGCCGATGCCCGGCGTGGCCTCCAGCAGCTCCGTGACCTTCAGGCGGCTCACGGCGTCGTCCTCCTTGCCGCGGTGCAGCACCTCCGCCACGCTCACGGAGCCGTCCCGCAGGGACTTCTTGATCTCGGCCCGAGCGGACCGTGCCGCCGTGGCCTTCTCTCGCGCACGGGCGCGCTCTTCATCGGTCAGTGGCCGCAGTGCCATGCCCAGCTCTCCTCCTAGATAGCCCAGGGGCCCCGGCGCGCACCGATGACAGGGGGGTGGTGCGCGGGAGTCCTCGCCACGAAAATACCCGACGCGTTTGCTCGCGTACATACGGGCGCGCACGAAGACCGCCCCGTGACGTGCGCGGACGCGCGCTCGTCACGGGGCGGCTCGGAGACTCCTCAGGGGCGCTGCAGAACCTCCGCGAGTTCCCCGCTCGCGCGGTCCACGGCCTCCCGCAGGGCGGCCACGTCTGGGCCGTGGGCCAGCACACCGCGCGAGGAGTTGGCCAGCACCGTGCCCCTGACCTGGGAGAACACCCGCGCCACGGCGTGCGCGTCTGCTCCCTGGGCACCGTAGCCGGGTGCGAGGACCGGCCCGTGGAGCGGGCGCAGGTCCAAGCCGAGCCGCTCCAGGGCCTCCCCCACGGTGGCGCCGACCACCACTCCGCACGAGCCCAGCCCCGCGGAACGGGACGACGTCACGATTCGGTCACGATCGCCGCCGTGACCTCGTGCGGTCCCGTGTCCGACCTCGGACGACGCCGCCGCGCCGCCGCCGCGTCGCGCGTCACCGTGGTCCCGGCCCGGGTCGGTTCCCCGGGCGGGACCGGTGCCGGGGTCCGCCGTGGCCCCGCGCCGCTCCGCGTTCTCCCGCGCCACGGCGGCGAGGACGGTGCCCGCCACGGAGTCGGGGCCACCCGCGTGCTGGACGCTGGCCCCCTCGGGGTTGGAGGTCAGCGCGAGCACGAAGGTGCCGCGCCCGGTGCTGCGGGCGAGGTCCAGTGCGGGACGCAGGGACTCGACGCCCAGGTACGGGCTCAGGGTCACGGCGTCGGCGGCCAGCGGGGAGTCGTCCGAGAGCCAGGCGGCGGCATAGGCGGCCATGGTGGAGCCGATGTCCCCGCGCTTGGCGTCTGCGATGCTCAGCACACCGGCGGCCGCGGCCTCCCGCAGCACCCGTTCGAGCACCGCGAACCCGGTGGAGCCGTAGGCCTCGTACAGGGCCACCTGCGGCTTGACCGCGGCAGCGCGGCCCGCCGCGGCCTCCAGCGTCCGGAGGGAGAAGGTCTCCAGGCCCGCCGCCGTGGTGGGCAGCCCCCACGCCTGCAGCAGGGAGGGGTGCGGGTCGATCCCCACGCACAGCGGGCCGTTCTGTGCCATGGCCCGCTGCAGCCGGGCGCCGAACGGCTCGCGCGCCGCGGCGGCGTCGTGCACCGGGGTGGCGCCCTGCGCGGGAGCCGCGGGTCGGTCCTGGGCCGGGGAGTCAGCCACGGGAGGCCTCCTCGGCGCGCTCGCGCAGGGTGCGCTCGTGCTCCTGCAGGGAGGTCACCGACCAGGTGTACTGCCGCTGCGCGGTGATGGCCTGCAGCGCCGCCCCGAGCTCGGAGACCGTGGTCATGGTGGGCACGCCCACGGAGGTCGCGGCGGCACGGATCTGGTACCCGTCCCCGCGCGCCTGCTGGCCGCCGGAGGGGGTGTTGAAGATCAGGTCGATCTTCCCGTCCGTGATCAGGTCCGCGACCGTGGGCTCGTCCCCCTGGGCGTCCGCGATCTTGGCCACCACCGTGGACTCGATGCCGTTGCGGTGCAGCACCTGCGCGGTGCCGCCCGTGGAGACGATCTCGAAGCCCAGGTCCGCGAACATCTTGACCGGGATCACCGCGGAGCGCTTGTCCTTGTTGGCCACCGAGACGAACAGCGCGCCGGAGGTGGGCAGGGGTCCGCCCGCGGCGGCCTGGGCCTTGGCGAACGCCGTGTCGAAGTACTTGTCCACGCCCATGACCTCGCCCGTGGAGCGCATCTCGGGACCCAGCAGCGAGTCCACCACGGTGCCCTCCGGGGTGCGGAAGCGCGCGAACGGGAGCACGACCTCCTTCACGGCGGTGGGGGTGCCCTCCGGCAGGGTGGTGCCGTCGTGACCCGTGGGCAGGACACCGTGGGCACGCAGCTGCGCGATCGTGGAGCCCGTGCCGATCAGCGCGGCGGCCTTGGCCATCTGCACGCCCGTGGCCTTGGAGACGAACGGGACGGTGCGGGAGGCCCGCGGGTTCGCCTCGATCACGTAGAGCACGTCCGAGGCGAGCGCGAACTGCAGGTTGATCAGACCGCGCACGCCCACGCCGCGGGCGATGGCCTCCGTGGCCTCGCGGACCCGGGCGACCACGTCCGGGGCCAGGGTGATGGGGGGCAGCACGCACGCGGAGTCCCCGGAGTGGATCCCGGCCTCCTCGATGTGCTCCATGACCCCGCCCACGTAGCACTCGTGGCCGTCGTAGAGGGCGTCCACGTCGATCTCGATGGCGTCCTCGAGGAACTTGTCGATCAGCGCGGGGCGGCTGGGGCTGACCTCGGTGGCGTTCTCCAGGTACGCGCGCAGGGACGCCTCGTCGTAGACGATCTCCATGCCGCGCCCGCCGAGCACGTACGAGGGGCGCACCAGCACGGGGTAGCCGATCTCGTGGGCGATCCGGCTGGCGGCCTCGAAGTCGTGGGCGGTGCCGTTCTTGGGCTGGCGCAGCCCGGCCTCGGTGAGCACGCGTGCGAACTCCCCGCGGTCCTCCGCGAGGTCGATGGCCTCGGGGCTCGTGCCCAGGATCGGCACTCCGGCGGCCTTGAGGTCCGCGGCGAGCTTCAGCGGGGTCTGCCCGCCCAGCTGCACGAACACGCCCAGCAACCCGCCCGAGCGGCGCTCGGCCTCCACGACCTCCATGACGTCCTCGAAGGTGAGGGGCTCGAAGTACAGGCGCGTGGAGATGTCGTAGTCCGTGGACACGGTCTCCGGGTTGCAGTTGAGCATCACCGTCTCGTACCCGGCCTCGCGCAGCACCATGGACGCGTGCACGCACGAGTAGTCGAACTCGATGCCCTGCCCGATCCGGTTGGGGCCCGAGCCCAGGATCATCACGGAGGGCTTGGCGTGGGGGGCCACCTCGGTCTCGCTGTCGTAGCTCGAGTAGTGGTACGGGGTGAAGGCCTCGAACTCCGCGGCGCACGTGTCCACGGTCTTGTAGACCGGGCGGATGTCCAGGGCGTGGCGCACCCCGCGCACCACGGACTCCTCCTGGTGCACGAGCTCCCCGATCTGCGCGTCCGAGAAGCCGTGGCGCTTGGCCTCCCGCAGCATGGCGGGGTGCAGGTCCGGGTCCGCGCGCACGAGCTCCGCGGTCTCGTTCAGCAGCTGGATCTGGTCCAGGAACCAGGGGTCGATCGCGGTGGCCTCGAAGACCTGCTCCACGGTGGCACCCGCCAGCAGCGCGCGCTGCACGTTGCGCAGCCGCTCGGTGGTGGTCTCCCGTGTCCGCTCCACCAGACGGGCCACGGTGTTCGGCCCGGGCTCCACCGCGGGGCGGGTGAAGTCGAAGGAGGAGCCCTTCTGCTCCAGCGAGCGCATGGCCTTCTGCAGCGCCTCCGTGAAGTTGCGCCCGATCGCCATGGCCTCCCCCACGGACTTCATGGTGGTGGTCAGCGTGGGGTCCGCGGCCGGGAACTTCTCGAACGCGAAGCGCGGGACCTTCACCACCACGTAGTCCAGGGTGGGCTCGAAGCTCGCGGGGGTCTTGCGCGTGATGTCGTTGGGGATCTCGTCCAGCGTGTAGCCCAGGGACAGCTTCGTGGCGATCTTCGCGATCGGGAAGCCCGTGGCCTTGGACGCGAGCGCCGAGGAGCGGGAGACGCGCGGGTTCATCTCGATCACCACGATGCGCCCGGTGGCCGGTTCCACGGCGAACTGGATGTTGCACCCGCCGGTGTCCACGCCCACCTCGCGGATCACGGCGATCGCGATGTCGCGCATGCGCTGGTACTCGCGGTCGGTGAGGGTCAGGGCGGGGGCCACCGTGACGGAGTCACCGGTGTGCACGCCCACGGGATCGACGTTCTCGATGGAGCACACGACCACCACGTTGTCGTTGGCGTCGCGCATCATCTCCAGCTCGTACTCCTTCCACCCCAGGATGGACTCCTCCAGGAGCACTTCCGAGGTGGGCGAGTACTGGATGCCGGCACCGGCGATGCGGTGCAGGTCCGTCTCGTTGTACGCGAGCCCGGAGCCCAGCCCGCCCATGGTGAAGGAGGGACGGACCACCATGGGGTAGCCGAGCTTCTCGGCGGCGGCGAGCGCCTCGTCCATGGAGTGGACGATCTCGGAGCGGGCGGACTCGGCGCCGCAGCGTTCGACGACGCCCTTGAACGCCTCGCGGTCCTCGCCGAGGTTGATGGCGGCCACGTCCGCGCCGATCAGCTCCACCCCGTACCTCTCCAGGGCGCCGTTGGCGTCCAGGGCGAGCGCGGTGTTCAGGGCGGTCTGCCCGCCCAGGGTGGGCAGGACGGCGTCGGGGCGCTCCTTGGCGATGATCTTCTCGACCGTCTCCGGGGTGATGGGTTCCACGTAGGTGGCGTCCGCGAACTCGGGGTCGGTCATGATGGTGGCCGGGTTGGAGTTCACGAGGATCACGCGCAGCCCCTCGTCCTTGAGCACGCGCAGGGCCTGGGTGCCGGAGTAGTCGAACTCGGCGGCCTGCCCGATCACGATGGGCCCGGAGCCGATCACCAGGACGCTGTTGAGGTCTTGCCTGCGGGGCATCAGTTGTCTCCTGCTTCCGGAGCGGAGCCGCGGGCGGCCCGGTCCATCATGTCCACAAAACGGTCGAAGAGGTACGCGGAGTCGTGGGGGCCGGCGGCGGCCTCGGGGTGGTACTGCACGGAGAACGCGGGGATGTCCTCGCAGCGCAGGCCCTCCACCACGTTGTCGTTGAGGCCCACGTGGGACACGGTGACCCGGCCGTAGCGCTGCTCGGGGGCGGTCACGGTCTCCCCCACGGGGGCGTCCACCGCGAAGCCGTGGTTCTGGGAGGTGATCTCCACGGTTCCGGTGGCGAGGTCCTTCACCGGCTGGTTGATGCCGCGGTGGCCGAAGGTCAGCTTGTACGTGCCGAAGCCCAGGGCCCGGCCCAGCAGCTGGTTGCCGAAGCAGATGCCGAAGAACGGGATGCGCGCGTCCAGCACGCCGCGCAGCGTCTCCACCTGCTCGTCCGCGGTGGCGGGGTCGCCGGGGCCGTTGGAGTAGAACACGCCGTCGGGGTGCAGCTGCCGGATCCGCTCCAGGCCCGAGTCCGCCGGGACCACGTGCACGCGCACGCCGCGCTCGGCCAGCCGCTGCGGGGTCATGGACTTGATGCCCAGGTCCACGGCCACCACGGTGTGCTTCACGGGTGCGTCCCAGCCGTGGGCGGAGGGCTCCACGGTGTAGGTCTCGTCCGTGCTGACCGCCTCGGCGAGCGCCTGCCCGGCCATCGTGGGCTGCGCGGTGACGCGCTCCACGAGCTGGGAGGTGGGCAGGGCGGCGTCGTCCCCGGAGAAGATCCCGGCGCGCATGGCTCCCCTGTCCCGCAGATGGCGGGTGAGGGCGCGGGTGTCCACGCCCTGGATGCCGGGGACGCCCTGGGCGTCGAGCTCCTCGTCCAGGGAGCGCTCGCTGCGCCAGTTGGAGGGCCTGCGGGCGGGGTCGCGGACCACGAAGCCGCTGACCCAGATCCTGCGGGACTCCATGTCCTCGAGGTTCACGCCGGTGTTGCCGATGTGCGGCGCGGTCTGGACCACGATCTGGCCCGCATAGGAGGGGTCCGTGAGCGTCTCCTGGTAGCCGGTCATGCCGGTGGCGAAGACCGCCTCGCCGAAGGCCGTGCCCTGGGCGCCCCAGGCGCGGCCGTGGAACACCGTGCCGTCCTCGAGGACCAGCACGGCCGGTTCGATGCGTGGTGAGTTCATGGCGAACTCCTTTCGTTCAGCGTGCGGGAGCGCCGGTGCGGCGCGTCCCCGTGTCTACGTCTCAGGCGTCCAGCAGGGCCGACGCCGCGTCCTCGAGCTCGTGGGAGCCCTCACCGGTGCGCGCGCGGAAGCCGGTGTCCACGCGGGTGTCCCCGAGGTCCCAGGTGAGCACCACGAGCCCGTCGCGCTCCACGAACTTGCCCACCATCCCGGAGGCGGTGGACACGGCCCGCAGGTCCGCGCGCGGGATGAAGAGGTCCGTGGCCCCCTGCCTGTTGAGGAGGATCCCCTCCGGGGCCACCACGGCCTCGGCGGTGGTGCGCACCCCGAGACCGTGGGCGGCGATGCGCTCCAGCGGCTGGTCCGTGTACGTGGTGACCACGTACATCCCGTCCACGCGGGCGGTGGCGTGGCGGACGATGTCGCGCGGGGGCTGCGCCAGGTCGGACAGTCCCGACTGCCGGCGCACCCGGCCCTGCCACCCCCACCACAGCAGCGCGAAGAGCACCACCACGATCAGGACGGTGAGCAGGGTGGGTACGAGCTTGTCGGACATGGACTCCACGACCTTTCGAGGGTGGGTGGCTCAGTGGCCGAGGGGCGTGGCGAGCTCACCGTCACGCACCACGGGGTGGCCGCGGTAGAAGGTGGCCCGGACGGCGCCGGGAAGTGTCATGCCCCGGTAGGGGCTGTTGCGTCCCTTGGAGGCGTGGGTGGCGGGGTCCACAGGGGTGGCCCCGCGGGGGTCCCACAGCACGATGTTCGCCGGGGCCCCCGGGCGCAGGGGCTGGCCCTGGTCCGTGAGTCCCAGGATCTCCGCCGGACGGTGGGACATGATCTGCGCGACCCGCCGCCAGTCCGCGAGCCCGGTGTCCACGAGCGCCTGCTGCACCACGGACAGCGCGGTCTCCAGCCCGGTCATCCCGTGGGCGGCGCACGACCACTCGCACTCCTTGTCCTCCGCGGTGTGCGGGGCGTGGTCCGTGCCCACCACGTCCACCACGCCCTGGGCCACCGCCCGGCGCAGGGCCTTGACGTCCTCGTCCGTGCGCAGGGGCGGGTTGACCTTGTAGACGGGGTCGAAGGTGCGCACCAGCTCCTCGGTGAGCATGAGGTGGTGCGGGGTGACCTCAGCGGTCACCGCCACGCCGCGGGACTTGGCCCAGCGCACGATCTCCACGGAGCCCGCGGTGGAGAGGTGGCAGATGTGCAGCCGCGAGTCCACGTGCTGGGCGAGCAGCACGTCCCGGGCGATGATCGACTCCTCCGCGACGGCCGGCCAGCCCGTGAGCCCGAGGTCCGCGGAGACCGCGCCCTCGTTCATCTGGGCGCCCTCGGTCAGGCGCGGCTCCTGCGCGTGCTGGGCCACCACGCCGTCGAAGGCCTTCACGTACTCCAGGGCCCGGCGCATGAGCACGGGGTCGTGGACGCACTTGCCGTCGTCGGAGAACATCCGCACCCCGGCGCGGGACTC
>NZ_JAUMTZ010000007.1:72905-139509 GCF_030530945.1 Kocuria sp.
GATCTCGGCCAGCTGCTCGCCCGCCAGCCCAACGGTGACCGCGCCCACGGGGTGGACGTCCGCCCATCCGGCGTCACGGCCCAGCTGCCACACCTGCTCCACCACGCCCGCGGTGTCCGCCACGGGGTCGGAGTTGGCCATGGCGAACACGGCGGTGTAGCCGCCCCTGGCCGCCGCGCGGGTGCCGGTCTCCACGGTCTCGGCGTCCTCGCGGCCGGGTTCGCGCAGGTGGGTGTGCATGTCCACCAGCCCGGGCAGGGCGATCAGACCGGAGGCGTCCAGGACCTCCGCGTCCTCGGGCACGTCCAGGGACCCCGGCGCGCCCACGGCGGTGATGCTCCCGTCCGTGACGAGCAGGTCCGCGGGCTCACCGCCCTCGGGGCGGGCGTTGCCGATCAGGTAGCAGCTCATGTCGGGACCTCAGCTCTCGTTCGGGTACGGGGTGCTCTCGTCGCCGGAGAGCAGGCGGAACAGCACGGCCATCCGCACGGACACGCCGTTGGCCACCTGCTCCAGCACGGTGGAGCGCGGGGAGTCCGCGGCCTCGGAGGAGATCTCCAGCCCGCGGTTCATGGGACCGGGGTGCATGAAGACCGTGGGCGCCCCCGCAGCCTCCAGGCGCTGCACCCGCTGGGCGGTGAGACCCCACCCGCGCGTGTACTCCGCCTCGCTGGGGAAGAACGCGGCGTTCATGCGCTCACGCTGCAGCCGCAGCATCATCACGGCGTCCGGGGCCTGCGCCAGCGCCTCGTCGAGGTCGTAGCCGATCTCGCACGGCCAGGCCTCGGTGGCCACCGGGAGCAGGGTGGGCGGGGCCACGAGCGTGACGCGCGCGCCCAGGGTGGTCAGCAGCCACACGTTGGAGCGGGCCACCCGCGAGTGCAGCACGTCCCCCACGATCACCACGTGCATGCCCTCCAGGTCCATGCCGGTGCTCGCGGTTCCCGTGGCGCGCGAGCGCACCCGGCGCAAGGTCATGGCGTCCAGCAGGGCCTGGGTGGGGTGCTCGTGCTTGCCGTCCCCGGCGTTGACCACGGCGGCGTCGATCCAGCCGGAGTCCGCGAGCTGCTGCGGGGCGCCCGAGGACGCGTGGCGGATCACCACGGCGTCCGCGCTCATGGCCATCAGGGTCTGGGCGGTGTCCTTCAGGGACTCCCCCTTGGACACCGAGGAGCCCTTCGCGGAGAAGTTGATCACGTCCGCGCTCAGCCGCTTGGCCGCCGTCTCGAAGGAGATCCGGGTGCGCGTGGAGTCCTCGAAGAAGAGGTTCACCACGGTGCGCCCGCGCAGGGCGGGCAGCTTCTTCACGGAGCGGGAGGAGACCTCGGCCATCTGGTCCGCGGTGTCCAGGATCTGCACGGCGTCCGCGTAGGCGAGGTCCCGGGTGGTGAGCAGGTGTCTCATGCGCGGGAGCCTCCTTCGCCCCGGCGGGGTGCGCGGGCGACGTCGGGATCGGTGGCCACCGGCGCGTCGATGACCACGCAGTCCTCGTGGCCCGGCGCGCGCGGCTCGGGATCGGTCTCGCGCAGCAGCACGCGCACCTTCTCCTGCGACGAGGTGGGCAGGTTCTTGCCCACGTGGTCCGCGCGGATGGGCAGCTCGCGGTGGCCGCGGTCCACCAGCACCGCCAGGCGCACCACGGCGGGGCGCCCCACGTCCACGAGCGCGTCCAGGGCCGCGCGGATGGTGCGCCCCGAGAACAGGACGTCGTCCACGAGCACCACGGTGCGCCCGTCGATCCCGGACTCCGGCAGCACCGTGGGCTGGGGGGTGCGGGCAGGGTGGCGGCGCAGGTCGTCGCGGTACATGGTGATGTCCAGTTGGCCGGTGGCCGCGGCGGCGTGGAAATCGGGGTCGATCTGCTCGAGCCGGGCGGCCAGGCGCTGGGCGAGCGGGAATCCCCTGCGGGCGATGCCCAGCAGGACGAGACCGTGGGAGCCCTTGTTGGACTCCAGGATCTCGTGGGCGATCCGGGACAGGGCCCGGTCGATGTCGGGTGTCGAGAGGATCACCCGGGAGGTGGTTCCCCCGGGGGTCGTCTCGGCGTGTGCGGGCACGCTCACGTGCCGCCTCCTTCCCCGCCTCACGGGACGGACTTAAAGGGTGCGATCGGTTCTCGAAGCTACCACACGCAAAACCCCGGCCCGTGGGGTGCACGAACCGGGGCGGGTCACTCAGTCGTCCAGCAGACTCGGCTTGACCTTCTGCAGCCGACCGAGCAGACCGTTGACGAAGCGCGGGGAGTCGTCGGTGGACAGCTGCCGGGTCACGGCCACCGCCTCGGCCACGGCCACCCCGTCCGGGATCTCGTCGTTGTAGAGCAGCTCCCACGCGCCCACGCGCAGCGCGTTGCGGTCCACCGCAGGCATCCGGTTCAGCGCCCAGCCCTGGGAGTAGGTCTCCAGGAACTCGTCGATGTCCTGCCGCCGGGAGTCCACACCCTCGATGATGTCCACCGTGTACGGCGCCACGGGCGAGGACGAGTTCTCCCGCCGGCGCACCAGGGCGTCGCGGACGGCCTCGTTGCGCTGCTCGGCCTCGAAGAGGATCTCCACGGCGCGGATGCGCGCCTTGCTCCGTGCGCCGCTCACTCGTTGACGCGTCCCAGGTAGTCACCGGTGCGGGTGTCCACCTTGACCTTGGTGCCCTGCTCCAGGAACAGGGGGACCTGGATCTGGTAGCCGGTCTCCACCGTGGCGGGCTTGGTGCCACCCGTGGAGCGGTCGCCCTGCAGGCCGGGCTCGGTGTAGGTGATCTCCAGCACCACCGATGGCGGCATCTCGATGTACAGCGGCGCACCCTCGTACAGGGCCACGGTCACGTTCTGGTTCTCGAGCATGAAGTTCGCGGCGTCCCCCACCACGACACCCGGGACCGTGATCTGGTCGTAGGTGGAGTTGTCCATGAAGACGTAGTCGTCGCCGTCCTGGTACAGGTACTGGTACTCGCTGCGGTCCACCGTGGCGGTCTCGATCTTCGCACCGGCATTGAACGTCTTGTCCACCACCTTGCCGCTGGTCACGTTGCGCAGCTTGGTGCGCACGAACGCGCCGCCCTTTCCGGGCTTGACGTGCTGGAACTCGATGGTCTGCCACAGGTTGCCATCGAGCTTGATGATGGTGCCGTTCTTGATGTCGTTGCTGGTTGCCACGGTGTCACTTTCTCGTCGGGAACGTCGCCGCACTGGGTCCGGCTCGTGGAGCCGCACCAGTCTACCGCGCCCCGCGGGCCCGCCACGGAGCGGCCGCGGGCCCGGGGTGCACGGGACGCGTGCGTGTCAGTCGGCGATCTCCTGGTAGCACGCGAAGAGGATGGCCGGGTCCGGGACCTCCATGATGCGGGGGGCCGCCACACGGTCCAGGACCACGAAGCGCAGCAGGCTGCCGCGGGTCTTCTTGTCCCGCTTCATGACCTCCAGCAGCCGGGGCCACTGGTCCGCCCGGTACGTCACCGGCAGCCCCAGGGAGGTGAGGATCTCGCGGTGCTCGCCCACGACGTCGTCCGCGAGCGTTCCCGCCGCACGGGAGAGCTCCGCGGCGAAGACCATTCCCACGGACACCGCCGCTCCGTGGCGCCACTGGTAGCGCTCGTTGTGCTCGATCGCGTGGCCCAGCGTGTGGCCGTAGTTGAGGTACTCGCGCCGTCCGGACTCCTTGAGGTCCGAGGAGACCACCTCCGCCTTGACCCGCACGCCGCGCTCGATGAGCTCGCGCACCACCGGGGACTGGGAGTCCCGCACCTGCGCGGGGTTCTCCCGGATCAGGTCCAGGATCACGGGATCGGCGATGAACCCGCACTTGACCACCTCGGCCATGCCGGTGAGCAGCTCGTTCTCCGGCAGGGTGGCCAGTGAGTCCAGGTCGCACACCACGGCGGCCGGCGGGTGGAAGGAGCCCACCAGGTTCTTGCCCTCGGCGGTGTTGATCCCGGTCTTCCCGCCCACGGCGGCGTCCACCATGCCCAGCAGGGTGGTGGGGAGGTGCACCACGCGCACCCCGCGCAGCCAGGTGGCGGCCACGAACCCGGCGAGGTCCGAGACCGCGCCGCCGCCCACCGAGACCACGGCGTCCGAGCGCGTGAAGTCCGACTGGCCCATGATCTGCCAGCAGAAGGCCGCGACCTCCACGCGCTTGCCCTCCTCGGCGTCGGGAATCTCGGCCACGTAGCTCTGGATGCCGGCGGCGCGCAGGTCCTCCTGGACCACGTCCCCGGTGGCGCGCAGCGCGCGGGGGTGGATGATGAGCACCTTCTTCACGCGCTCGCCCAGCAGCTCGGGGACCCGGCCGAGCAGGCCGTGGCCCACCAGGACGTCGTACCGGTTCTCGGGGGTGGCCCCCCGGACGGGGATCACGGTCTCGCTCATGCGGGGCGGTCCTTTCCCTGCGCCGGGGCGGGTTCGCCCAGGGCGGTGTAGAGGTCTCGGGCCAGCTGCGCCACGGTGCGCGGGGCGCGGCCGTCCAGGGTGATGGTGGCCAGGCGCTCGAAGGTCTCCCGGCGCTCGGCCATGATCTGCGACCACCGGGCCTCGGGGTCCGGCTGCAGCATGGGTCGGGTGGTGTTGCCCCGGATGCGCGGCCGCACGGTGTCCAGGTCCACGTGCACGTAGGCGACGGTGCGCCCCGCGAGCAGCGGCTGCACGAGCGGGGACATGGGGGCACCACCGCCCAGGGAGATGACGGCGTGGGCGTTGCGGGGATCGTCGAGCAGCTCGGCCACGACCTCCGCCTCGATCCGGCGGAACTCCGCCTCCCCGCGGGTTCGGAACAGTGCGGGGATGGGACCGTGGCGGGAGGCGATCACCGCGTCCGTGTCCACGTGCTCCAGCCCGTAGCGGGAGGCCATGTGCTGCGCCACCCGTGACTTGCCGGCCGCCATGGGACCGATCAGCACCACGGGCAGCGGGGCGCCGGCCGTCACGAGTGGTCCCCGCGCACCTCGTCCAGTGCGGCCAGCGCGGCGGGGTCCGCGAGTTCGGCGGAGGTCCGCAGCGCCTCGGGGATCGCGGCGAGGTAGGAGTCCCGGTTGCGCACGAGCTCGGCCACGGAGTCGCCGCCGAACTTCTCGAGCGCGGCCTCGGCGAGCACGAGCGCCACCATGGCCTCGGCCACCACGCCGGCGGCCGGTACCGCGCACACGTCCGAGCGCTGGTGGTGGGCTCGGGCGGGCTCGCCCGTGGCCACGTCCACGGTGTGCAGCGAGCGCGGCACGGTGGCGATGGGCTTCATGGCCGCGCGCACGCGCAGCAGGTCACCGGTGGACATCCCGCCCTCGATGCCGCCCGCGCGGTTGGACACCCGGTGCACCGCGCCGTCGGACCGCAGGGTCTCGTCGTGGGCCTGGGAGCCCGGACGCGCGGCGGTGCGGAACCCGTCCCCCACCTCCACGCCCTTGATGGCCTGGATGCCCATCAGCGCCCCGGCGAGCCGGGAGTCCAGGCGCCGGTCCCAGTGGACGTAGGAGCCCAGCCCCGGGGGCATGCCCTGGACGAGCACCTCCACGACGCCGCCCAGGGTCTCCCCCGCCTTGTGGGCCTCGTCCACCGCGGCCACCATCGCCGCGGAGGTCGCGGGGTCGAAGCAGCGCAGCGGGTCCGCGTCCAGGGCGGCGACGTCCTCCGGCCCGGGCAGTGCGGCGCGGTCCGGGACCACGACCTCCGCGATCGCGGTGGTGTGGGACACCAGGCGCACACCGATCGCCGCCAGGATCTGCGCGGCCACCACGCCCAGGGCCACGCGCGTGGCGGTCTCGCGGGCGGAGGCCCGCTCGAGCACGGGGCGCGCCTCGTCGAAGCCGTACTTCTGCATGCCGGTGAGGTCCGCGTGCCCGGGGCGGGGTCGGGTCAGCGGCGCGTTGCGGGCGCGGCCCTCGAGAGCCTCGGGGGCCACGGGGTCGGAGCTCATCACGTCCTGCCACTTGGGCCACTCCGTGTTGGCGATCTCGATGGCCACGGGTCCGCCCTGCGTGCGGCCGTGGCGCACACCGCCCAGCAGGCGCACCCGGTCCTGCTCGAACTTCATGCGCGCACCGCGCCCGTAGCCCAGGCGTCGGCGGGCCAGCGCGTCCCGGACCATGTCCGTGGTCAGTTCCACACCGGCGGGAACGCCCTCGATGATCCCCACCAGCGCCTCGCCGTGGGACTCCCCGGCCGTGAGCCAACGCAACATGCACTTCTCCCGTTCTCTGCGGGGATCTCACCGATCCCGCGTGGTCTCTGTCCGCTCGGTCCTGCTCGGCTCGGCCCCGCCTCGACGACGCCGCCCGGTCCGCTCCGGTGCCGCCCGTGCCGGTGCGGCGTGTCCACCTCGACGCGCCTTCGTCGGCGCATCCCGTGGCCGCGCCTCGGCGGAGACGTTCCCGGGTGCGTCGCGTCCGCTCAGCCGGCAAGGCGCGTGGTCTGCGCCCGCCGCACCCGTTCGGGGATGCGCCGCTCGGGCCGCTGCACGGCCCGGCACATGGCCGCGGTCACGGCGTCCTCGTGGGGCACCGGGGTCCGCGGCTCACCCCGGATGAACCACCGCACCTGGTCCACCGCCTGGAAGACCAGCATATCGACACCGGGAACCACCGCTCCCCCGGCCGCCCGCCACGCGCCCGCCAGCGCTGACGGCCACGGGTCGTAGGCCACGTCCAGCAGCACACCGGTCACCGTGGGCGCACGGCGCTCCCACTCGTGCGCGAGCTCGTCCGCCCCGTGGGGCGGGAGGGTGCAGACCACCACGTCAGCAGCCTGCAGAGCGGCCGGCGCCTCGTCCCAGCCCCGTACTCGGACCCGCGCGCCCAGTGCCGCGGCGGCGTCGTGCAGGGAGCGGGCGCGGTGCGGGGAGCGGACCACGGCGTCCACCCGGGAGGCTCCCAGTCCGTGCAGGGCGGCGAGAGCAGCGGTGGCGGTGGCGCCACCGCCCAGGACGACGGCGGTCGGGTCCGCCGGGATCTCCCCCGCCGCCGCGAGCGCCGACATGATGCCCATGACGTCGGTGTTGTCCGCGGCCAGGGAGCCGTCCGGGCGCACGGTGAGCGTGTTGGCCACCCCGAGGGCACGCACGAGGGGTGTCCGGTACTGGGCGTCCCGCGCGGCCAGGGCCTTCAGCGGCATGGTCACGGAGAACCCGGACCAGCCGCCGTCCCGGCGCGCCCCGGCGAGGAAGCCGTCCCAGTCGTGCTCGGGCACGTCCCGGCGGACGTACTCGGCGGGACGGCCCAGCTGCCGGTACGCGGCCGCGTGCAGCACCGGGGACAGCGAGTGCGCCACCGGGTGGCCCAGCACCGCCGCCCGCAGCGGGGCCGAGGCCCCCGGCGCCGGAGCCAGGGGGAACGGGCTCAGCGGCCCCACCTCAGGAGCACTTGCCCTTGTTCTCCGAGCACCACTGCTGGTACTGCTCCACGTACTTCTGGTGCTCCGCGTACGTCTTGGCGAACTTGGTCTCACCCGTGTCCAGGTTCACCGTGACCCAGTAGTAGTAGTCGTTCTTCTCGGGCTTGGCGGCCGCGGCGATGGCGTCGTCACTGGGCGAGCCGATGGGTCCCACGGGCAGCCCGGGGTTCGCGTACGTGTTGTACGGGTTGGACTTGTCCCGCTTCTCCTCGTCCGTGAGCTCCACGGTCTTGGTCCCCAGCCCGTAGGTCACGGAGGCGTCGGACTGGATGTAGCCGCTGGTCTCCCCGTCCGGGTTGTTCATGCGGTTCTCGATGGCCCCGGCCACCGAGGGGTAGTTGGCGGGCGTGCCCTCGAACTCCACGATGGAGCCCACGGTCAGCACCTCGAACCACCTGTCCTCGGCGACGTCGTTCTTCTTCAGGGCGTCCTTGGTGCGGTCCACCATCTCCTGGAGCACCTGCTCGGCGGTGGCGTCCAGCGGGAAGCGGTACTCCCCCGGGTGCAGCCAGCCCTCGAGGTTCGGGAACCTGTCCGGGACCCCGAACTTCGCCTTCTCCGTGGACAGGGCCTCGAACTCCGACTTCTTGATGCCCGTGGCCTGGCTGAGCGCGGTGAAGGTGTCGTCGATGCGCTGGGTCTTGGGGATCGCCGCGTAGTGGGTGGCCTCGCCCTTGTCCATCAACGTGTTGATCACGTTCTCGGAGCTCATCTTGGTCTTGAGCTGGTACTCCCCGGGCTGGATGAAGTCCTCCGGATAGCGCTTCTGGAACTGCGTGACGAAGTAGCTGGCGTTGGCCACGATGTCCTGGGACTGCAGGTCCTGGGCGATCTGGCCCGTGGTGCTGCCGTCGGAGACCGAGAACGTCACGTCCCGGTCGCCGGAGCCGTGGTAGTCCTTGCGCTCGAAGAGCCCCAGCGCGGACCCCAGCACCGCCACCACCACGATCAGCGCGGCGGTGAACAGGGCCACCGCGGTGGCCAGGGAGGCGCGGGAGCGCATCTTCCGGCGCCGACGCTGCTCCGGGGTCACGTCGTGGTGCTCGAAGGATCCCGCCAGAGCGGAGTGCGATCCCCCGTCCGGGGCGTGCGAGGACGCGGGCACGTCACCGGTGGACCGATGCTGCCGATCTGCGTCATCGGTGCCGTTGTCTCGCGGCTCGTCGCTCACGAATTCTCCTCGTCCGCCGTTCTGGTGGTCTGCGGGAACCCCTCGGGGGGCCCTCCGGGGGTCTGGGGCAAAGCCCCGGGATCAGCCGACCACCGGTTCTCCCGGCTCCAGGCCGGTGCGTGCGCCCTGCTCCACCGCGGTCTGCAGGAACGTCACCGCGGCGGCCTGGTCCACCCTGTCCATGTGGTGCCGTCGGGAGACACCCGAGTCCAGCAGCGACTGGTGTGCAGTCACCGTGGACAGCCGCTCGTCCACCAGGCGCACCGCTGTGGTGCACCCCCGTGAGCCTAGCCGACGCCGCAGGCTCGCGGCGTAATCCCGCGCCATCCGTGTGGACTCGTTCTCACCGCCGTCGAGGCTGTACGGCAGGCCCACGTAGACCGTGCGGACCCCCCGCTCCTCGCAGAGCCTGGTGATGATCTTCACATCGAACGCCTTGCGGGCGTCGCGGTCCCTGGTGAGCGTCTGGTCCGGCGTGGCCAGCACGGCCCGCGGGTCGGTCAGGGCGATGCCCACCCTGACCCGACCCACGTCCACACCCATGCGCACGCCGGGCTCGAACCGCTCGGGCATCAGACCGCCGCGGCGATCTGACGCCGGACGGCCTCCAGTGCCTCCGGGATCCTCGCGGGATCGGAGCCACCGCCCTGCGCGACGTCGGGCTTGCCGCCGCCACCGCCACCCAGGGTGCTCGCGACGGTGCGCACGAGCTGGCCCGCGGCGATTCCGGCGTCCCGGGCGGCGTCGTTGACGGCCACCACCACGAGGGGACGGCCGTTGGCCACACCGGCCACGACCGCCACGGCGGCCTCGGTGCCCAGGCGCGAGCGCAGGTCCAGGGCCAGGGTGCGCAGGGCGTCCGCCGAGTCGATCTCGCCGGCGTCGTGCAGCACGGCCGTGACCGCGCCCACGCGCTCGGCGCTGCCCGCGAGCTGACCCGCCTGCGCCTGCAGCTGCTGCTGCCGCAGCCCGGCGAGCTGGCGCTCGGTCTCCCGCAGCTTGTCCAGGGTGGCCGCCAGCCGCTCCGGCAGCTCGGCGCTCGACTGCACCTTGAGCATGCCCGTGAGCTGGTTGACCAGGGTGCGCTCGGCGGCCAGGTGGTTGAACGAGTTCAGCCCCACGAGGGCCTCCACGCGGCGGTTGCCCGAGCCCACGGACTGCTCCGAGACCAGGGACAGCGAGCCCAGCTGGGAGGTGGAGCCCACGTGGGTGCCACCGCACAGCTCGCGGGACCACGGGCCGTTCATCTCGACCACGCGGACCTCGTTGCCGTACTTCTCCCCGAACAGGGACATGGCGCCGAGCTTCTTGGCCTCGGCCAGCGGCATCTCGCGGGTGACCACCTCGAAGTCGTCGCGGATCGCGGTGTTCGCGATCTGCTCGATCTCCTGCAGCTGCGACGGCGTGACGGCCTCCCCGTGGGAGAAGTCGAAGCGCAGGTATCCCTCCTTGTTGAAGGAGCCGCGCTGGACGGCGTCGGGCCCCAGGACGTCGTGCAGCGCCGCGTGCACCACGTGCGTGCCGGAGTGGGCGGCTTCGCCGTCGTGGCGGCGGCGGGAGTCCACCCGCGCGGTGACCTCGTCCCCCACGACCACCTGGCCGGCGGCCACCGTGACCTTGTGCACGGACAGACCCTTGACGGGCTGCTGGACGTCCTCGACCGTGAGACGCAGACCGGCATCGGACTCGATGACGCCCACGTCCGCGGCCTGGCCACCCGCCTCGGCGTAGAACGGGGTGCGCTCCAGGACCACCTCCACGTGCTCGCCCTCGCTCGCCGCGGGCACGGAGACACCGCCGGCGAGGACCGCGCGCACGGTGGTGGGGGTCACGAGCTCGGTGTAGCCGGTGAACTCGCTGCCGTGGTCGTCGAGCATGCGGCGCAGCTCCGAGAGGTCCGCCATGGCGCCCTTCTTGGCGCGGGCGTCCTCCTGGGCACGGTGGCGCTGCTCGGCCATCAGCTCGCGGAACGCGGTCTCGTCCACCGAGACCCCGGCCTCGCCGGCCATCTCCAGGGTCAGGTCGATGGGGAAGCCGAAGGTGTCGTGCAGGGCGAAGGCGTCGGCGCCGCTCAGGGGGCGCTTCTGGCCCTTGGCCACCTCCACGGCGTGCTCCAGGCGCGTGGTGCCGGACTCCACGGTCTTCAGGAACGCCCGCTCCTCGGCGTAGGCGATCCGGGAGATGCGCTCGAAGTCCTCCGCGACCACCGGGTAGACGCCCTTCATGGCGTCCCGGGACTCCGGCAGCAGCACGGGCAGGCAGGGGTCCGTCACGCCCAGCAGGCGCATGGCACGAACGGCCCGGCGCAGCAGCCGGCGCAGGATGTAGCCACGGCCCTCGTTGCCGGGGGTCACACCGTCGGCGATGAGCATCAGCGAGGAGCGCACGTGGTCCGCGACCACGCGCATCCGGACGTCGTCCTCGTAGCCCTCCTCACCGGCGCGCTCCGCGCCGTGGTACCGGCGGCCCGAGAGCTTCGCCGCGGCGTCCAGCACGGGCCGGACCTGGTCCGTCTCGTAGAAGTTCTCCACGCCCTGCAGCAGCATGGCCAGGCGCTCCACGCCCAGACCGGTGTCGATGTTCTTGCGCGGCAGGTCTCCGAGGATCTCGTAGTCCTTGCCGTTGCCCTCGCCGCGCTGGTACTGCATGAACACGAGGTTCCAGATCTCGATGTAGCGGTCGTCGTCCACCGCCGGACCGCCGTCCTTGCCGTAGCGCGGACCGCGGTCGTAGAAGATCTCGGAGTCCGGCCCGGCCGGGCCCGGCTGCCCCGTGTCCCAGTAGTTCTCGTCCCGGCCCATCCGCTGGATGCGCTCGGCGGGAACGCCCACGGTGTCGTGCCACAGGTCGTAGGACTCCTGGTCCCCCTCGTACACGGTGACCCACAGCCGCTCGGGGTCCAGCCCGAAGCCGCCCTGGTCGAGGGGGCTAGTGAGCAGCTCCCACGCCATGGGGATCGCCCGGGACTTGAAGTAGTCGCCGAAGGAGAAGTTCCCCGCCATCTGGAAGAACGTGCCGTGGCGGGCGGTCTTGCCCACCTCGTCGATGTCCAGCGTGCGGATGCACTTCTGCACGGACGTGGCCCGGCTGTACGGGGGCGTCTCCTGTCCCAGGAAGTAGGGGATGAACGGCACCATGCCCGCGATGGTGAACATGGCTCCGGGCTGCTGGGAAACCAGTGAGGCCGAGGGCACCACGTGGTGGCCCTTGCCTTCGAAGTAGCTCAGCCAGCGCTGGGTGATCTCATGAGAGAGCATTACCGTTCGTTTCCTTCCGAGGGGACGTGGTCCACGACCGTGCCCCGGGGGTCCTCCGGGGCGGACGTGCTCTGGTGCGGCGTGACGGAGCGCCACGGGGCGCCCGCCGGGGGCACGGCGGCGTCGTGCGCGGTGGGGTGGGCTGCGCCCGGGTGGTTCGCGGTGTGGTCCACCGGCGTGCGCACCCCGAACTGCTCGCGCAGCTGCGCCTCGCGCTCGTCCATCCCGGCGCGCACGCGCGCGGCGAACTCCCCGAAGCGGCGGGCCGTGGTGCGCAGCAGCTCGACGCCGCCCGAGACGGGCCTGCGCTCGACGTCGCCGGGCGCGGTGCGCGCCACCGCGGTGCCGGTCTGGAGGCGGCGCCCGAGGGCCTCACGGGCGGCGGGGTCGGAGGCCACGCGCGTGGCCGCTCCCCCCACGATCGCGCCCGCGGCGAGCAGGGCGAGTCTGGACCACATTCCCATTGTTCAGCTCCGGGGGTCGGCGGTGTCGGGGGACGGTGCGTCCGCGGGGTCCGTGGTCCCCGGTTGCGGGGCGGCAGCACCCGGCGCCGCCGCCTGCTGGGGCGAGAACGCGCGGCGCAACCCGTGGGAGAAGGACGCCACCTTGATCAGGGGCTGACCCACCGTGGAGGCCACCAGCGAGGAGAGCGCCGAGACGTTCGCGGAGGCGTCCGAGACGTTGGAGGTGATCCCGTCCACCTTCTCCAGCTGCGTGTTGGTGGTGCTCACGGTGCGCGTGACCTCGTCGATCAGCGGCGTGGTGCCGTCGTTGACGGAGCGGATGGTCAGGCGCAGCTCGTCGAACACGCGCCCCAGCTTCACGATCGGCAGGGCCAGCAGGCCCACGAGGACCGCGAACACCAGCACCGCGAGCAGACCGGCGACATCTCCACCGTCCATGGGTGACCACCACTTCCGTCCGTGCATCGTCATCGGGTCGGAGCCAAGACGCCCGACCGATCCGCAACTCTACCCAACAAAACCGGGCGCGGGCGCACCCGGTCCCCGTGCCCCGGGCGCCGTGCGGGCCCGGGAACGCGGACAGCCCGCGGATTCCTCCGCGGGCTGTCCTGCGGCCGCCCGGGTGGGGCGGCCTGGTGCTCGGACGGTCAGGCCATCCGGGCGTAGTACTCGACCACGAGCTGCTCCTCGCAGGTCACGGGGACCTCGGAGCGCTCGGGCTTGCGCGTGAGCGTGGCCTGCAGCCGGTCGATCTTCACGTCCAGGTACGGCGGGGTGTTCGGCAGAACATCCTGGTTCGCACCGGTCGCGGCGATCTGGAAGGGGACCATCTTCTCGGAGCGCGGGTGCACGTGGACCATCTGGCCCGGGCGCACGCGGTACGAGGGACGGTCCACGCGCTGGCCGTCCACCATGATGTGGCGGTGGACCACGGCCTGGCGGGCCGCGGCCATGGTGCGCACGAAGCCTGCACGCAGGACCAGGGCGTCGAGACGGGTCTCGAGCAGAGCGATGAGGTTCTCACCGGTCTGGCCCTCCACGCGCTTGGCCTCCACGTAGGCGCGGTGCATCTGCTTCTCGCGGATGTTGTACTGCGCACGCAGACGCTGCTTCTCGGTCAGACGCACCTTGTAGTCGGAGTCCTGCTTCCGGCGGGCACGGCCGTGCTCACCGGGGGCGTACGGACGACGCTCGAAGTACTTCTCGGCCTTCGGCGTCAGGGCGATGCCGAGGGCACGGGACTTGCGCACCTGGCGGCGCGCACGAGAGCTGTTGTTCTGGGACAAGACTTGCCTTTCCTGCGGTTCGACGGCGCCCGGGGACGTCCCCGGGTTCCGTTCTGTGTGGTACTGGCCTCCGGCGTGTGGACATCGGTTCCCACGGGAGAGGTGCGGATCAGCCGCAATCCGACGGACCTAGCGTCGTGCTGCGCGCCTGGGACCGCAGGGGTGCCGCGGTCCCGGGCGCGTGATGGCACGACGTGCCAGCCAGCCGTCAACTATAGCCGACTCAGTTGACGTCCTCGTCCACCCAGTCCAGGGACTTGGTCACGGCCTTGCCCCAGTTGCGGAACAGCCGGTCCTGCTCGTGGCGGTCCCCCTGCGGGTCCCACCGCTTGTCCTCGGCCCAGTTGCCGCTGATCTCCTCCAGGTCGGACCAGAAGCCCACAGCGAGTCCCGCGGCGTAGGCGGCGCCCAGGGCGGTGGTCTCGGTGATCTTCGGACGGATCACCGGCACGTCCAGCTGGTCCGCCTGGAACTGCATCAGGAGCTCGTTGGCCGTCATCCCGCCGTCCACGCGCAGCTCGGTGAGGTCCTGCTTGGAGTCCCTGTTCATGGCCTCCACGACCTCCCGGGACTGGTAGGCGGTGGCCTCCAGCACGGCACGGGCGATGTGCTCCTTGCGCACGTAGCGGGTCAGCCCCACCAGAGCACCGCGGGCGTCGGGGCGCCAGTGCGGGGCGAACAGCCCCGAGAACGCCGGCACGAAGTACGCGCCGCCGTTGTCCTCCACCGCGCGGGCGAGGGGCTCGATCTCCTTGGCGTCCCGGATCAGCCCCAGGTTGTCCCGCACCCACTGCACGAGCGAGCCCGTGACGGCGATGGAACCCTCCAGGGCGTAGACGGGCTTCTCCCCCTCGATCTGGTAGCAGACCGTGGTGATCAGACCGTGCTCGGAGCGCACCGGCGTCTCACCCACGTTCATCAGCAGGAAGCTGCCCGTGCCGTAGGTGTTCTTGCCCATGCCGGGCTCGAAGCACGTCTGGCCGAACATGGCGGCCTGCTGGTCGCCCAGGATTCCCGCGACCGGCACCTGCTTGAGGAAGCCGCGGGCGCGGCCCTTGCCGTAGACCTCGGAGCTGCATCGGATCTCCGGCAGCATGGCCAGGGGGATGCCCAGCGTGTCGCAGAGCTCCTCGTTCCAGTCCAGGGTGTCGATGTTCATCAGCAGGGTGCGGGAGGCGTTGGTCACGTCCGTGACGTGAACACCCTCGCCAGGGCCGCCGGTGAGGTTCCACACGAGCCAGCTGTCCGTGGTGCCGAAGAGCAGGTCCCCGGCCTCGGCCCGCTCGCGCGCACCCTCCACGTTGTCCAGGATCCACTTGACCTTGGGACCAGCGAAGTAGCTCGCCAGCGGCAGGCCGGTGAGCTTGCGGAAGTGCTCCTCGCCGCCGTTCTCGGCGAGCTGGTCCACGATCTCCTGGGTGCGGGTGTCCTGCCACACGATGGCGTTGTACACCGGCTCGCCCGTGTTCTTGTCCCACACCACCGTGGTCTCGCGCTGGTTGGTGATGCCCACCGCGGCCACGTTCTCGCGGGTCAGCTCGCCCTCGGCGAGGGCGTCCGCCACGCAGCGGCGGGTGTTGCGCCAGATCTCCAGGGCGTCGTGCTCCACCCACCCCGCGCGCGGGAAGATCTGCTCGTGCTCGTACTGGCCCACGCTCACGATCGTGCCGGCGTGGTCGAACACGATGGCGCGGGTGCTCGTGGTGCCCTGGTCGATGGCCATCACGTACTGGGGTTCGGACATGGGTGACTCCTTCGTCAAAAGTGCTGCTGGGGCTCCGAGGTGTGGGGTGGGGCTAGCCGATCACGGCCGCGGCCACACCGGCCAGCGCGCCGCCCACGAGCGGCCCGAGAACCGGGACCCACGCGTAGGACCAGTTGCTGCTGAGCTTGCCGGGGATCGGCAGCAGCGCGTGGACGATGCGCGGGCTGAGGTCGCGCGCCGGGTTGATGGCGTAGCCGGTGGGCCCGCCCAGGCTCATGCCGATCGCCACCACGAGCACGGCCACGGCCAGCGGGCCCAGCTCGCTCGGGGTCTCGCCGAACATGAGGATCACGTAGACGAGCACGAAGGTGGCGATGGCCTCGGTCATGAAGTTCCAGCCGTAGCTGCGGATCTCCGGGCCCGTGGAGAACACGTCGATGGTGGGCACACCCTCACGCCCGGCCTCGTCGAAGTGCTTCTTGTAGGCGAGCCAGCACACGAGCGCACCCACGAGGCCGCCCACGAACTGCGCCACCAGGTAGACGACCGTGCTCGCGAAGCTCACGGCCACCCCTGGGGAGTACTCCGTGTTGCCCGCGGCGAGCATGCCCACGGTCACCGCGGGGTTCAGGTGGGCGCCCGAGGCGTGCGCCACGTAGACACCGGCGAAGACGGCGAAGCCCCAGCCGAAGCTGATGAGCAGCCAGTCCGCCCCGTTGCCCTTGGTCCGCGGCAGCACCACGTTGGCCACCACGCCGCAGCCCAGCAGCACCAGCACCGCGGTGCCGAAGGCCTCCGACATGAAAACGGTGGACAGCGCCACCTCGGTCACTTCATTCACTGCACCCTCCAGGGTGTTCCGAGGGGCCCGGAGGGATTCCGGGCCCCAGATCCTTCATCAGCGCTGAGGGTACGGGTCCCCGGCCCCCTGGCGGAGCTCCTGGGCCTTCTCCTCGTCGTTCTCCTCGAGCGCGGCGTGCTCGGCACGGCGCATGGTCTCGTAGAGCTCCACCTGGCGGGAGCGCTCGGCCTCGTCCCAGCCGAGGACCTCGCCCATGATGCGGGCGATCTCGGGTGCCGCGGCGGAGCCGCCGTCGCGCTGCTCGTAGTTCAGGTGCGTGCGCCGGCACATCACGTCCTCGAGGTCCAGGGCGCCCTCGTGGGTGGCGGCGCGCTGGATCTCGATCTTGAGGTACTGCTCGGCGCCCGGCACCGGCTCGCCCAGCTCCGGGTGGTCGGTGATGGTGTCCAGCATCTCGAGCGTCTCGTCGCCGTAGCGGTTGAGCAGCCGCTCCACGACCACCTGCTCCATGCCGGCGCGCGCGGCCAGGTGTTCGGACTGGTTCATCAGCCCGGACCAGCCCTGCGCGCCCAGCAGGGCGACGTGCTCGGTGATGGAGGGGTTCTCCTTGGCGGCGCTCTTGCCCAGGGCGGCGTCCACGGCGTCCTTGCCCATCACGCGGTAGGTGGTGAGCTTGCCGCCGGCGATCGTGAACAGACCGGGTGCCGCCTCCACCACGGAGTGCTCGCGGGAGATCTTGGTGGACGGGGTGGCCTCGCCCTTGGTGCCCGGCTGCACCAGGGGACGCAGACCGGCCCACGTGCCGATGACGTCGTCCATGGTCAGCGGATCGCGGAGGATCTTGTTCGCGTGCTCCAGGACGTACTCCACGTCCTCGCGCGTGGCGGTGGGGGTGGCGAGATCCCGCTCGTACGGGGTGTCCGTGGTGCCGATCACCCAGTAGTTGTCCCACGGGATGATGAACAGCACGGACTTCTCGGTCTGCAGGATGATGCCGGTGGAGCCGTCCAGCCGCTCCTTGGGGACCACCACGTGGATGCCCTTGGAGGCCAGCACCTTGAGGCCGGTCTCGGAGTCCGCGAGGTCCTGGACGGGCTCGGTCCACACACCGGCGGCGGAGATCACGACCTTGGCGCGCACCTCGCGCGTCTCACCCGTGGTGAGGTCCTCCATGTGGGCGCCCACCACGCGGCCGGACTCGTCGCGGATCAGGTTGCGGGCCGCGGCGCGGTTGGCGGCGAGCGCGCCGTAGCGCTGGGCGGTGCGCACGAGGTCCAGGGTCAGGCGGGCGTCGTCCACGCGGCCGTCCCAGTAGGCGATGGCGCCCACGGCGGCGTCGTCGCGCATGGCCGGGAAGGTGCGGCGCACGCCCGCGGCGCTGAGGTGGCGCTGGATGGGGAGGGACTCCGCCTTGGCCCCCACGTGGGCCAGGGTGTCGTACATGCCGATGCCGGTGGCCACGAACGGACGCTCCCAGACCTTGTGGGTCAGGGGGTACATGAACTGGATGGGCTTCACCAGGTGGGGGGCCAGCCGGTGCATGAGGAGGTCGCGCTCCTTCAGCGCCTCCGCCACGAGGGCGAAGTTCAGCTGCATCAGGTACCGCAGACCGCCGTGGACCAGCTTGGACGAGCGCGAGGAGGTGCCCTCGGCCCAGTCCTGCGCGTCGATGACTGCAGTCGAGAGACCGCGGGTGGCGGCGTCCAGGGCGATGCCCGCGCCCGTGATGCCGCCGCCGATGACCAGCACGTCCACGGGGTGCTCGGCCATGGCCCGGAGGTCGTTGCTGCGCTGCTGTGCGTTCAGAGAAGTCAGAGGCACTGTTGCCACTCCTGTCTACCGGTGGGTAGCTGGGGATTCTTTCGGGTTCGCTCCAGGATAGTCGTCATGCTCCGGGGCAGGAACCGGGCGCCGGCGCAGCCCCGGGCACACCCCGAGCACCCCGGCGAGCGGGCGGACCGCACGCCCACGAACCACCGCCGCGTGGTCTCAGTCCGACGAACTGCCCGTGCCCCGCACCATGGCCCGCAGGATCTCCAGGCGGTGCCCCACCTGCTTCTCGTGGCCGTAGGGGGTGGGTGCGTAGTAGTCCCGCCCCACCAGCTCGTCCGGCGGGTACTGCTGCCTGGCCACGGCGTTGGGGGCGTCGTGGGCGTACTGGTAGCCGCGGCCGTGGCCCAGCTGCTGAGCGCCCGGGTAGTGGGCGTCGCGCAGGTGGAGCGGGACGGGCCCGGCGCGGCCCGCGCGGACGTCCGCGATTGCGGCGTCGAGGGCCGTGTAGGAGGCGTTGGACTTGGGTGCCGTGGCCAGGTGCGCGACCGCCTCTGCGAGGGGGATGCGCCCCTCCGGCATGCCGATCAGCTGCACCGCCTGGGCGGCGGCCACCGCCGTCTGCAGCGCGCTGGGGTCCGCCATGCCGATGTCCTCGGACGCGGAGATGATCAGCCGCCGCGCGATGAACCGCGGGTCCTCCCCCGCCTCGACCATCCGCGCCAGGTAGTGCATCGCCGCGTCCACGTCCGAGCCGCGGATGGACTTGATGAACGCGCTGACCACGTCGTAGTGCTGGTCGCCCTGCTTGTCGTAGCGCACGGCCGCGCGGTTCACGGCCTCCTCCGCGTGCTCCAGGGTCACCGTCACGGGGGCGTCCGGCTCCCCGTCCGCCGCCGCGGCCGCGGGAGCCTTTTTGTCCCCGTCCTCGTCCCCCGGGCCCCCCGCGGCGCCGGGTGCCGGGTGGGCGACGTCGCCCGCGTGGGACAGGGCGACGCCCGCCGCCGCCTCCAGCGAGGTCAGGGCCTTCCGGGCGTCCCCGGCGGCCACGTCCAGCAGGTGCTCGCGGGCCTCGGGTGCGAGGGCCACGGCCCCGTCGAGGCCGCGGGGGTCGACGACGGCGCGGTCCAGCAGCTGCCCGATGTCGTCGCGTTCCAGGGGCTGCAGCGTGAGCATGAGCGAGCGGGAGAGCAGCGGGGAGATCACGGAGAAGGAGGGGTTCTCGGTGGTCGCGGCCACGAGGGTCACCCAGCCGTTCTCCACCCCGGGCAGCAGGGCGTCCTGCTGGGCCTTGGTGAAGCGGTGGATCTCGTCCAGGAACAGGACGGTGGTGCGCCCGTGGAGGTCGCGAGCGCTCAGCGCCTCGTCCATCACGCGGCGGACGTCCTTGACCCCGGCCGTCACGGCGGAGAGCTCCACGAAGGCGGTGTCGTGGCCGCGGGCGATGACCTGGGCGATGGTGGTCTTCCCGGTCCCCGGGGGTCCCCAGAGGATCACGGACGTGGGCGCCGCGGGGCCGGAACGCGCCCCCACCAGGGCCCGCAGGGGGGAGCCGGGGCGCAGCAGGTGCTGCTGCCCGACCACCTCGTCCAGGGTGCGCGGGCGCATCCGCACGGCCAGCGGCGCGCGGGACCTGCCCCGCCGGCCGGCGGGGTCCGGGCCGCCCACGGCGTCGTCCGCGGGCGCGCGGTCCATCGGGTCGGGGAGGTCGAACAGGGAATCGCTCACGCCACGACCCTACTGCCCACCCCGGACGGCCGCAGCGGTCCGCGGGGGCGGGCATGGGCCAGATCGGCCGACTCCGCGGGCGTCCCGTCCCGGGGTGACGGTGCCGGGGCGTCAGTCCCGCCGGGGCCGGTCCAGCTCCTCGCTGTCGACCAGCACGGTGGTCGGTCCGTCGTTGACGAGCGAGACCTCCATGTGGGCCCCGAACTCCCCCGTGGCCACCTCCACACCCTGGCCCCGCAGGGCGGCGACGAAGGCGTCGAAGACGGGTTCGCTCACCTCGCCGGGGGCTGCCCGGGACCACGACGGGCGTCGGCCCCTGCGCACGTCCCCGTACAGGGTGAACTGGCTGACCACGAGCACTGGGGCCCCGCTGTCCGCGCACGAGGTCTCTTCGGGCAGGATCCGCAGCCCCGCGACCTTCGCCGCGAGCTTCTGCGCCGTCTCGGGGGTGTCGGTGTGGGTGACACCCACGAGGGCCGTCAGCCCGGGGCCCGTGATCTCTCCCACGGTGCGCCCGTCGACGGTCACGGACGCGCGGGACACCATCTGCAGCACGATTCTCATGACCGCAGTCCATCACACCGCCCCCCCCCCGTGGGCGCGGGTCCGCCGAACGGCGCACCGGCCGGGTCCCCTGAGGATCCCGGCCGGTGCGCGGTGGTGCGGAGGGGGAACCCGCCCCCGCGGCGAAGCTACTGCGCGGCGGGGCGATCCGCGGTCTGCTGCTGCTCCCCGGAGACCTTGCCGGCCGTGCCCTTGGGCTCGGGCTTGGCGTCCACGCCGGCCTCCTTGCGCTGCTGCGCCGTGATGGGCGCGGGTGCGGCGGTGAGGGGGTCGTAGCCGTTGCCGGTCTTGGGGAACGCGATGACGTCGCGGATGGACTCCGTGCCGGCGAGCAGCGCCACCACGCGGTCCCAGCCGAAGGCGATGCCGCCGTGCGGGGGCGCGCCGAACTGGAAGGCGTCCAGCAGGAAGCCGAACTTCTCGCGTGCGTCCTCCTCGCTCAGGCCCATCACGCGGAACACCCGGTCCTGGACGTCCCGGCGGTGGATGCGGATGGAGCCGCCGCCGATCTCGTTGCCGTTGCACACGATGTCGTACGCGTACGCGAGCGCCGAGCCCGGATCCGTGTCGAACGTGTCCATGAACTCGGGCTTGGGCGAGGTGAACGCGTGGTGCACGGCGGTCCAGGCGCCGGAGCCCACGGCCACGTCACCGGACTCAACGGCGTCCGCCGCGGGCTCGAACAGGGGTGCGTCCACGACCCACACGAAGGCCCAGTCGTCCTCGTCGATCAGGCCCACGCGGTGGCCGATCTCCACGCGCGCGGCGCCGAGCAGGGCGCGGGAGGGCTTGACGGCACCGGCGGCGAAGAACACGCAGTCACCGGGCTTCGCACCCACGGCCTCGGCCAGGCCGGCCTTCTCCGCCTCGGAGATGTTCTTGGCCACGGGCCCGGCGATCTCGCCGTCCTCCTTGAACAGGACGTACGCGAGGCCCTTGGCGCCGCGCTGCTTGGCCCACTCCTGCCAGGCGTCCAGCTGCCGGCGGGGCTGGGAGGCACCGCCGGGCATGACCACGGCACCCACGTAGGGGGCCTGGAACACGCGGAACGGGGTGTCCTTGAAGTACTCGGTGAGCTCGGTGAGCTTCAGGTCGAAGCGCAGGTCCGGCTTGTCGGAGCCGTAGTCCGCCATGGCCTGCGCGTAGGTCATGCGCGGGATGGGCGTGGTGATCTCCACCCCGATCAGCGCCCACAGCGCCTTCACGATCTGCTCGCCGAGGGCGATGATGTCGTCCTCCTCCACGAAGGAGGCCTCGACGTCCAGCTGCGTGAACTCGGGCTGGCGGTCCGCACGGAAGTCCTCGTCCCGGTAGCAGCGGGCGATCTGGAAGTACTTCTCGATCCCGCCCACCTGCAGCAGCTGCTTGAACAGCTGCGGGGACTGCGGCAGGGCGTACCAGGAGCCGGGGGCCAGCCGCGCCGGGACCAGGAAGTCGCGGGCGCCCTCCGGGGTGGAGCGGGTGAGCGTGGGGGTCTCCACCTCGGTGAAGCCCTGCTCGTGCAGGAGCGTGCGGGCCACGCGGTTGACCTCGGAGCGCAGGCGCATGATGCGCGCGGGCTCGGGACGGCGCAGGTCCAGGTAGCGGTACTTCAGCCGCGCCTCCTCCCCGACCTCCACGTGCTCGTCGATCTGGAACGGCAGCGGCGCCGCGGTGTTGAGCACCGTGAGCTCGTCCACCATGACCTCCACCTCGCCGGAGGGAAGGTTGGGGTTCTCGTTGCCCTCGGGCCGCCGCTCCACGGTGCCGGTGACCTGCAGGACGTACTCGTTGCGCAGCTGGTGGAACTGCTCCTCGTCCCGCACCACGATCTGTGCCACGCCGGAGGCGTCGCGCAGGTCCACGAACGCCACACCGCCGTGGTCGCGGCGGCGCCCCACCCAGCCGGCCAGCGTGACGGTCTGTCCAATGTTCTCGGCGCTCAGCGCGCCGAGTTCATGCGTTCGCAACAAATGCATTCACCTTTTCGTTCGTGTGCTTCCCGGGGCTCCGCGCCCCGGTCGTGTCTGCGGGCCGGACGCTCCTGGCGCCCCGGCCGTGCCGGTTCCGGGCGCACGACGACGCCGCCCGCCCGGCTCCGCGTCTCCCGCGAGTCTACAAGCGCGCCCGGCTCACTCCCCCGGCGCGTCCGCACGGACCACGGTGGGGTGCAGGTCCTCCGCCGGGGGCTGCCAGGACGCGGGATCCGCGGGGACCTGCTCGCCCGAGCGGATGTCCTTGACCTCGTGGCGCACCGTGCCGTACTCGTCAGCGGTGGAGAACCACACGAAGGGGATGCCGCGGCGCTCGGCGTAGCGGATCTGCTTCCCGAACTTCTGGGCCGTGGCCGCGACCTCCGTGGCGATGCCCCGGGCGCGCAGCGCGGCGGCGACGTCCTGGGCCGCGGACCACGAGGCGTCGTCGTTCAGGGCCACGAGCACCGCGGAGGGCACCGCGCGGGAGACCGAGGCCATGGACTGCGAGAGGATGCGGGTGACCAGGCGCGTGACGCCGATGGACAGGCCCACGCCCGGGTACGTCTTCTTGCCGTTGCTCGCCAGCGACTCGTAGCGGCCGCCCGAGCACACCGAGCCGAGCTGCTCGTGGCCCACCAGCACCGTCTCGTAGACGGTGCCCGTGTAGTAGTCCAGGCCGCGGGCGATCGACAGGTCCGCCACGACCCGCCCGGGTGCGCGGCGGGCGGCCTCCCCCACCACCTCGGCGAGCTCGGCGAGGCCCTCCTCGAGGAGCTCGTTGCTCTGCCCCAGCTCGCGCACGCGCTCCACGAAGGAGGTGTCCTCGGTGCGGATGGCGGCGAGCGCCAGGGCCGCCCGGGCCTGCTCGGCGGTGGCACCCACGTGGTCCTGCAGGTTCTGCGCCACGGCGTCCGCGCCGATCTTCTCGAGCTTGTCGATCTCGCGCAGCACCGCCGGCGCGTCCGTGAGGCCGATCCCGCGGTAGAAGCCCTCCGCCAGCTTGCGGTTGTTCACGCGCAGCACGAACGGCGGGATGGGCAGCTGGGAGAGCGCCTCGACCATCACCAGGGCGAGCTCCACGTCGTAGCGGAACGCCAGGGTGCCGTCCCCCACCACGTCGATGTCCGCCTGCGTGAACTCGCGGGCGCGGCCCTCCTGGGGGCGTTCCCCGCGCCACACTTTCTGCATCTGGTAGCGGCGGAACGGGAAGGTCAGGTGGCCGCCGTTCTCCACCACGTACCGGGCGAAGGGCACGGTGAGGTCGAAGTGCAGGGCCAGGGCCCCCTCCTTGGAGGGCTCGCCCTCGTCCTGCTGCAGGCGCGAGACGCCGTAGACCTCCTTGTCGATCTCGCCCTTGCGCAGCAGCTGCTCCACGGTCTCCACGGCGCGGGTCTCGATCGAGGAGAACCCGTGCAGCTCGAAGGTCCGGCGCAGGGAGTCGAGCACGTGCTGCTCCACGATCCGTTCCTCCGGGAGCCATTCGGGGAAACCGGACAGGGACGTGGTGCGGGCCATGGGGGCAACTCCTCGATCGCGGTGCGCGTGCCGGGGCCGGCGCGCCCGGACTGCGGGGTGTGCGCCGCCGCGGCGGTGTCGCCAGTCATTCTAGGGCGCGCGGCTGACTAGGATGGCCGTGTCCGTCTTTGGAACCCCCACCCGGTGAGGCGCCCCACGAGGTCCCGGGTGAGGCCGTGCAGAAAGAGTTGTAGCGGTGACAGAACGTCCTGAATCCGACGACCGCCCCGTGCAGGGAGCACCCGTGCCCCAGGCCCCCGAGGAGCAGCCCGGCGCGCCCGCGGCCCCGACCCCTGCCGCGGAGGAGGCGGCACCCGCGCCACGGACGCAGGAGCCCGCCGCCGCCCCGCGCCCGGGCGCACCCTCGGCACCCCGGCCGGCGGCGCCGTCGTCGCCCGGGCCCAGGCCGGCCGCCGCCCCTGCAGCGACGCGCGCGCCCCAGCCCGCACCGGCCGAGACGGCCCACCCCGCGCTGTCCCCCGCCGAGTCCGTGGCCCGCGCCGAGAAGTTCGGCCGTGCGGACGAGAACGGCACCGTGTACGTCACCGTGCAGGGCACCGAGCACGAGTGCGGGCAGTTCCCGGACGCCACCCCGGAGGAGGCCCTCGCCTACTTCGCCCGCAAGTTCGACGACGCCGAGGCGCAGGTCGCACTGCTGGAGCAGCGGATCGCCGCCAAGGCTCCCGCCGGGGAGATGCGCAAGACCGTGGCCCACGTGCGGGAGCAGGTGGACGCCCACACCATGGTGGGTGACCTCACGGACCTCTCCACGCGTCTGGACACCCTCGAGGACGCCATCCGCGTGGCGCTGGAGCGCGAGCGCGAGGAGTCGAAGAAGCACCGGGCGGCGCAGCTGGCCCACCGCACCGCGATCGTGGAGGCCGCCGAGGAGGTGGCCGGCCAGGATCCCGAGAAGACCCAGTGGAAGCACTCGTCCGCGCGCATGGCCGAGCTGTTCTCGCAGTGGCAGGAGCACCAGAAGTCCGGCGGACGGCTGTCCAAGACGGACGAGGACGCCCTGTGGAAGCGCTTCCGCAAGGCGCGCACCACGTTCGACCGCCACCGCAAGGCGTTCTTCTCCTCCCTGGACGAGACCAACACGAAGGCCAAGCGCGTCAAGGAGGGCCTGATCGCGGAGGCCGAGGCGCTGTCCGGTTCCACCGACTGGGGCGAGACCGCCGGGAAGTACCGCGAGCTCATGGACCGCTGGAAGCAGTCCCCCCGCGCGTCCCGCAAGGACGACGACGCCCTGTGGGTCCGCTTCCGCGCCGCCCAGGACGTGTTCTTCGACGCCCGCAAGGCCGCGAACGAGCAGATCGACCGCGAGTTCGAGGGCAACCTGGAGGTCAAGGAGCAGCTGCTCGCGGAGGCGAAGAAGATCCTGCCGGTCAAGGACATCGACGCCGCCAAGAAGAAGCTCGCGTCCGTGCAGCAGCGCTGGGAGGAGGCCGGGAAGGTCCCGCGCGCCCACATGCGCCGGGTGGAGAACGAGCTGCGCTCGGTGGAGGACGCGGTCAAGAAGGCCGAGGACGACAAGTGGCGGCGCACCGACCCGGAGACCAAGGCGCGCTCGAACTCCATGCTCTCCCAGCTGGAGAACAAGATCGCGGACCAGCGTGCGGCGGTGGAGGCCGCCCGCGCGTCCGGCAACGAGAAGAAGGCCGCCTCGCTGGAGAAGGACCTCGCCACGAGCGAGCAGTGGCTCGACACGCTGCGGGCGTCCGCCGCCGAGCTGGGCTGACACCCGGCCAGCCACAGCACCCACCGCCCCCGTCCCGGTTCCTCCGGGGCGGGGGCGGTCTCGTGCCACCCGTTCTCCACAGATGGTGTGCGGCTCTGCCGCCGCGGGCGGTCCGTGGGGTGGGATGGGACCATGACCGCCCTCGCCCCCGTCACGCGCCCCGGCGCGGACGCACGCCCCGACGCCCCCATCCCGGTGTTCCTGCCCGGGCACCCGTTCAGCCGGGCCGAGCTGCACGCACTCGCCGCGGACGGCGTGCTGCGCCGCGAGCTGCTGGAGGCGCACGTCCACGCGTGGCAGCCGCCCTCGGACGCGCTGCGGATCGCGGTGCTCTCCCGAGTGGTCCCGGGCAACCTGCAGCGGCGCGGGGTGCTCGGGCGGCTCGGCGCCGCGTGGTTCCACCGCTGCGCCCCGGAACCCTCGCCGCTGCCCGTCCTGGTGGACAAGGGCGCACGCACCACCACGTCGGTCCCCGCGGGCATCGTGCTCCACCAGACGAGCTTCGGGCCGCAGGACCTGGTGACGCACCGGGGCATCACGCTCACCTCCCCGCACCGCACCGCTGTGGACCTCGCGCTGCACGTCCCTGGTCCCGCGGGCGACGCCGCCCTGCTCGCCATGCTGGGCAGCGAACAGCTTTCCTGCACCCCCGCCGGGCTCGTGCGGGAGCTGGAGACCATGCCCAAGACCCCCGGGCGCCGGGCCGCCCTCGCGCGGGCGCGCAAGCTGGCGCGGGCGCTGGAGGGCTGACCCGTCGCGACCGGCCGGTGGCCCGCACGGGCCCGGGGAGGCCTAGGAGTTGACGGGCCGGTGGCCCGAGACGCGGTAGACGTCGTACACGCCGTCCACGCGGCGCACCTGGTTCAGCACATGGTCCAGGTAGCGGGTGTCCCCCATCTCGAACGAGAACCGGGAGATCGCCAGGCGGGCCCGGGACGTATGGACCTGTGCCGAAAGGATGTTCACGTGGTTCTCGGCCAGCACCCGGGTGACGTCGTACAGCAGGGACTTGCGGTCCAGTGCCTCCACCTGGATCTCCACGAGGAACAGGGAGGACTGGGTGGGCGCCCACGACACCTCCTTCACGCGGTCGTCCCCGTCCGGGATCACCAGCATGTTGGCGCAGTCCCTGCGGTGCACGGAGATCCCGGAGCCGCGGGTCACGAACCCCACGATCTCGTCCGGGGGCACCGGGGTGCAGCACCGGGCGATCTTCACGTACACGTCCGACGCGCCCTGCACCAGCACCCCGGAGTCCGCGGCGCCGGCGCGCACCGGCCGGGTCACCCGGGTGGTCTCGGCCAGGTCCTCCTCGGTGCCCTCCGCGCCGCCCAGGTGCTCCAGCAGCTTCTCGACCACCTGGTGCGGGCTCACGGCGTCCGAGCCCAGGGCCTCGTAGAGCGCCGCCACGTCCCCCCGGTTGAAGTCCTGCGCGACCGCCAGCAGGGCCTCACCCGTGACCGTGCGCTGCAGCGGCAGGCGGTGCTTGCGCATGGCCCGGGTCAACTGGTCCTTGCCCCGCTCGATGGCCTCCTCCCGGCGCTCCTTGGAGAACCACTGCCGAATTTTGGTGCGCGCCCGCGGGGAGCCCACGAACGTGAGCCAGTCCTGGGACGGCGCGGCCTGCTCGGACTTGGAGGTGAGGATCTCCACGCGGTCGCCGTGCTGCAGCGGCGAGGACAGGGGGGCGAGCTTGCCGTTGACCCGTGCGCCGATCGTGCGGTTGCCCACCTCGGTGTGCACGGCGTAGGCGAAGTCCACCGGGGTGGAGCCCGTGGGCAGCGCCATCACCTCGCCCTTGGGCGTGAACACGTACACCTCGGCCGTGTTGATCTGGTACCGCAGCGAGTCCAGGAAGTCCGAGGAGTCCTTGGCCTCCTCCTGCCAGGAGACCAGGGAGCTGAGCCAGTTCAGCTCCCCCTCCTTGGCCTTGGGGGTCGCGGAGTTCGCCTGGTTGACCTTGTCCTTGTACTTCCAGTGCGCGGCCACGCCGTACTCGGCCCGCCGGTGCATCTCGTGGGTGCGGATCTGGATCTCCACCGGGCGCCCGTTCGGTCCGATCACCGTGGTGTGCAGCGACTGGTACATGTTGAACTTGGGCATCGCGATGTAGTCCTTGAAGCGCCCCGGCAGCGGCCGCCACTTGGCGTGCAGCACACCGAGCGCGGCGTAGCACTCCCGCACCGAGTTCACGAGCACGCGGGCCGCCTGCAGGTCGTGGATCTCGTCGAAGTCCTTCCCGCGCACGATCATCTTCTGGTAGATCGAGTAGTAGTGCTTGGGGCGGCCCGTGATGGTGGCCTCGATCCCGGCCGTGTCCAGGGCCTCCGCGATCTGACCACGGATCTCCGCGAGGTGGCGCTCACGCTCAGGGGTGCGCTCCCCCACCATCCGCACGATCTCCTCGTACACCTTGGGGTACAGGGCCGCGAAGGACAGGTCCTCGAGCTCCCACTTGATGGTGTTCATGCCCAGCCGGTGGGCCAGTGGCGCGAAGATCTCCAGCGTCTCCCGGGCCTTGCGGCCCGAGGACTCGGAGGAGACGAAGCGCCACGTGCGGGCGTTGTGCAGCCGGTCCGCGAGCTTGATGACCAGCACCCGGATGTCCTTGGCCATGGCCACGACCATCTTGCGCACGGTCTCCGCCTGGGCGTTCTCTCCGTACTGGATCTTGTCCAGCTTGGTGACGCCGTCCACGAGCAGCGCGACCTCCTCGCCGAAGTCCGCCCGCAGCTCGTCCAGGGTGTAGGAGGTGTCCTCCACCGTGTCGTGCAGCAGCCCGGCCACCAGCGTGGCCCCCGTCATCCCGAGCTCCGCCAGGATGGTGGTCACCGCCACGGGGTGGGTGATGTACGGGTCCCCGGACTTGCGCTTCTGCCCCTCGTGGTGGGTGTCCGCCACCGTGAAGGCGCGCTCCAGGACCGTGAGGTCCTCCTCCGGGTGGGTGTTCTGCACCGTGCGCAGCAGCGGCACGAGCACCGGGGACCCGGGCACGGACTCCCCGCTGAGCGCCGAGAGCGTGGAGCGCGTGCGCTCGCTGCGTCCTGGGAAGACCGCCCGTCCGAACACTGGACGGGACGCGGGGAGGACGTAGTGCGTGCCCCCTCCCCGACCGGCAACGCTTCTGCTCGCGGAGGGGGCGGGACGCTCACCGGACCCAGTGGCAGGGCCGGGTGCCGTGGGGCGGCCGGGCACGGAAGCCTGGGCGGGCGTCGAACCCGTGGCGGCGGCGGTGCGCACATCGGGCGCAGCAGCCGAGACGGGCGCCTCGGAGGACTGGGACGACCCCTCGGGGACGTCCTGCCCCCGGGTCTGGGACTGGCTGGGCATGATCCGCGGCCTCCTCACCGTGGCCGCGCTGGCCGGGAAGGACACTGGCCTCTCGGCGCGGCTGAGGCACCAGTGTAGTGCCGCCGCGGCTCAGGCGGAGACGGGGTCCGCGCTCACGGGCGGCTCGTCCGTGGTGCGCTCGGCCAGGACCGTGCGGGACTGCTCCCGCACGCGCTCCTCCCGGTCCCGGAGCCACGAGTACAGCGGTGCCGCCACGAACAGGGTGGCGAGCGTGCCGAGGATGATGCCCACGAACAGCGACAGCGACAGGTCCTTCAGGGTCCCCGCACCCAGCAGGTACGCGCCGATGAACAGGATGGAGCCCACCGGCAGGATGCCCACCACCGAGGTGTTGATGGAGCGCACGAGCGTCTGGTTCACCGCGAGGTTCACCTGCTCGCCGTAGGTCCGCCTGGCCCGCTCGGTGGGGGCCGTGCCGTCCAGGAGACCGGCTGTGTTCTCGCGCACCTTGTCGAAGACCACCACGGAGTCGTACAGCGAGTAGGACAGCACCGTGAGGAACCCGATGACGGCCGAGGGGGTGATCTCGAAGCCCACCAGGGAGTAGACCCCGGCGGTCACCACGATGGTGAACAGCATGGCCGCGATGGATGAGACGGACATCTTCCACGTGCGGAAGTACAGCGCCATCAGGGCCAGTGCGAGCACCACGAAGACCAGCAGTCCCCACAGCGCCTGCTGGGTGACGCCCTGGCCCCAGGTGGGCCCCACGAACGTGGAGGTCACCCGGTCCTCGCCCACGCCGTAGGCGTCCTCCAGCCGCTGCTTCAGCGCGAGGGTCTGGTCGTCGTCGAGCTGCTCGGTCTGCACGCGCACGGTGCCTGGCGCGATGTTCGTGACCGTGGCCTCCTGCGCGCCCGCGGTCTCCGCCACAGCCTTCTCGCCGGGTGCCACGTCCGTGGTCGTCGCGTCCGAGACCGTGAACTCCGAACCGCCGGTGAAGTCGATGCCGAGATTGAAGCCGCCCTTGACCACGGGGATCAGCACGGAGAGGAGCACCAGGGCCAGGGCCAGGCCCAGCCACAGCCCCCGCTTCTGCACGAACGGGTAGGAGCGGCGCCCGCTGTGCAGGTCGTTGCCGAATCGCGCAAGCCGGTTGCTCATCGCTGGTCCTCCTCGGAGTCGGGCCGGGCGGCGGTGGAGCCCGCGCCGTCCTGGTGGTGGTCGGAGTCGTCCCCCGCTGACCGGGCGCCGCGCACCCGGGACGACGCCGCGGCGTCCCCGGGCCCGCCCTGCGCACCGCTCGCGGCGGCGGCACCGTCGGCGGAGGCACTCAGAGCGGCACGGCGGCGTCGTTCGGCGATGGTGAGACCGTCGTGCTCCTCCGGGGAGCGCAGGCGGCCGGCACCGCGGTAGAGCGGGACGGCGTCGAGCGCCTCGGGATCCAGCCCGGAGTGCTTGGCACCGGTGCCGAAGTAGCGGGTGCGCGCCAGCAGGACCATGACCGGGTGCGTGAACAGGAAGACCACCAGGAGGTCCGCGATCGCGGTGAGTCCCAGGGTGAACGCGAAGCCGCGCACGTTGCCCACGGCCACGAAGTACAGCACCACGGCGGCGAGCAGGTTCACGGCCTTGGAGGCCAGCACCGTCTGACGCGCCCGCTGCCAGCCGTGGTCCACGGCCGCGGGAATGGTCCGCCCGGCGCGGATCTCGTCGCGGATGCGCTCGAAGTAGACGATGAACGAGTCCGCCGTCTGCCCGATGGCCACCACGAGCCCGGCCACGCCCGCGAGCGAAAGGCGGTAGTTCGCGCTCCAGCCCAGCAGGGTGATCGCGAGGTAGGTGAGCACACCGGCCACCACGAGGGACGCGATGGTCACGAGACCCAGCCAGCGGTACTGGAACAGCGAGTAGATGCACACGAGCGCCAGGCCGATCAGACCCGCGATGATGCCCATGCGCAGCTGGTTGCTGCCCAGGGTTGCGGAGATCTGCTGCTCGGAGTCGATCGAGAAGGACACGGGCAGCGCACCGTACTTCAGCTGCTGGGACAGGAACTTGGCCTGGTCCTCGGTGAAGTTGCCCGTGATCTGCGCCTTGCCGTCCGTGATCACGGCGTTCATGGTGGGTGCAGAGACCACGGAACCGTCCAGCACGATGGCGAAGCGGGAGCGCGGGTCCTGCTGCCCGCCCTGGCTCAGGCCGTACAGGCGCTCGGAGAGGTCCTTGAAGGTGCGGGTGCCCTGGTCGTCGAACTGCAGGTTCACGGCGAAGCCGCCCGTGGCGTGGCCCTGGGAGTTGGTGGCCTGCGCGTAGGAGGCGTCGGCGATGTCGGTTCCGGGGATCTCCACCGGGCCCAGGATGAACTTGGCGTTGCTCTCGGGGTCGCACGCCACCACGGCCTTGTCCTGCGGCTGCGACTCACGGTCCTTCTGGGGCTGCGGTGCGCTGCAGTCCAGGGCCTCGTACTTCTGGAAGAGCTCGCGGGTGACCCAGTTGGGGTCCGAGGAGTTCGTGGGCTTGGCCGTGGGCGCGGGGATGGACTTGGGGTCCGTGCGCTTGTCCTTGGGAGTGGCCGCCCCCGGGCCGGTGGTGATCACCGGCCGGAACGCCATCTGCGCCGAGGTCTGGATCAGGTCGCGGGTCTCGGAGGAGGGCACACCCGGCATCGAGACCACGATGTTCTTCCCCGACTGGGTGGTGATCTCCGCCTCGGAGACGCCGGAGCCGTCCACGCGCTGCCGGATGATCTCGACCGCCTGGTCCAGCTGCTCCTGCGTGATCTCCTGCCCCGCCTGGTCCCCCTGCAGGGACGGCGAGAGCACCATCTGTGTTCCGCCCTCGAGGTCCAGCGCGAGCTTGGGGCCCCATCCGGTGCGGTCGGTGGTGGCACCGTAGACGAGCACACCCGCGAGCACCGCCGTCACGGCCAGCAGTGCCAGCAGCGCCTTCCGCGCGGACGACGCCGCCGCGGCCGCTCCCGAGCGCGGGCGCCGGGACCCCGAGCCGCGTCCCCGCCCCTTGGGCGAGCCGGCATCCTCCGGGGTGGTGCTGCGGCGGCGCCACCGGGAGCCGCGGGGGGTCCCGGGGTTCTGCGCCCTCTTGTTCTGTGCTGCCATCGGCTGTCCTCCGGGGAGCCCGCGGCCACCCGTGGGAACGGGGGGCCGCATGAGAAACGGGCCGAGGTCCTCGGCCCGTGTCCCTGCGGGTGGTGTCAGGTGGTGGGGTTGTCGCGCTCGTCCCGCTCGCGGGCGTCGCGCCAGGTGCGGTGCTCCGTCTCCTCGGCGGGGCGTGGGGCCTCGCCGGAGCCGCGCACGGCCGTCCCGGTGCCGGGGGTTCCGGTTCCGCGGACGTCGGCGGCGGTGGAGCCGTCCACGTCGCCCTCGACCGGGCGGGCCTCCTGCGCGTCGGCCACCGCATCGGCGTGGGCGGGGACCACGGGGGTCTCGTCCACGACGGTGGTCACCGTCTGCGAGTGGACTGTGACGAGCTGGCCCGGGGAGATCTCCAGGACGGCCTTGTTCTGCTCGCGGTCCATGTCCCGCAGCGTGCCGTACAGCCCGAAGCTGGTCATCACACGCGTGCCAGGCTCCATGCTCGCCTGCTTGGCCTTCATCTCGGCCTGGGCCTTCTTCTGCCGGCGCATGGGCAGCCACAGCAGCAGCACCATGACCACGAGCATCACGGGGAGGAACCAGCCGGTTCCTCCGGTGGCGGCTTCCTGGGTCTCTGCGAGGAGGGTCACGAAGTGTCCGTTCAGTCGGGAGTCGGTGGTCTCGCACCGGGCTCCCGCCCACGGACGCGGGCGGACGCGACCGGCGCGTCATCCGTGCCAGTTTAGGGGATGGATCTGGTCAGGCGCTGGACGAGTCCCCGGTGGTGGTGTCTGCGGCGAGGGCCGCCCGCAACGAGGGGTCCTTGAACGCCGCGTGCTCCGGGACGTCCAGGCCCAGGTGCTCCCAGGCGGCCGCCATGGCGATCCGCCCGCGGGGGGTGCGCCCCAGCAGGCCCTCGCGGACCAGGAACGGCTCCGCGACGGTCTCGACCGTCTCGGTCTCCTCCCCCACGGCGATCGCGAGGGTGGAAAGCCCCACGGGCCCGCCGTTGAACTTGCCCACCAGCGCGGAGAGCACGTTGCGGTCCAGCCGGTCCAGGCCTCGTGCGTCCACCTCGTACATGTCCAGGGCCGAGCCCGCGGCGCGGGCGTCGATGCGCCCCACACCGTGCACCAGCGCCCAGTCGCGGACACGGCGCAGCAGCCGGTTGGCGATGCGCGGGGTGCCGCGGGAGCGGGAGGCCACCTCGCCGAAGGCCTCGGAGGTCATGTCCAGGTCCAGCAGCGCGGCGGAGCGGCGCAGCACGAGTTCCAGCTCCGGGACGGAGTAGAACTCGAGGTGGCCGGTGAAGCCGAAGCGGTCCCGCAGCGGCCCGGGCAGCAGCCCGGCACGCGTGGTGGCCCCCACGAGCGTGAACGGCGGCAGGTCCAGCGGGATGGAGGTGGCGCCCGCGCCCTTGCCCACCACGATGTCCACCCGGAAGTCCTCCATGGCCATGTAGAGCATCTCCTCCGCGGGCCGGGACATGCGGTGGATCTCGTCCAGGAAGAGCACCTCCCCGTGCGTCAGGGAGGACAGGATGGCCGCCAGGTCTCCGGCGTGCTGGATGGCGGGCCCGGAGGAGATCCGCAGGGGGACGTCCAGCTCCTGGGCGATGATCATGGCCAGGGTGGTCTTTCCCAGACCCGGGGGTCCGGAGAGCAGCACGTGGTCCGCGGTGCGCCCCCGCAGCTTGGAGGCCTCCAGCACGAGCGAGAGCTGCGCCCGCACCCGCTGCTGGCCCACGAAGTCGTCCAGGCTGCCCGGACGCAGCGAGGCCTCCAGCTGCTGGTCGTCGTAGTCCCCCTCGGCGCCCACCAGGCGCTGCGGGCCGAGGGATCCGCGCTCCTCCACGGCCACGTTCACCGCCTCCCGGAGGGTGCGTGGGTGGTGCCCTTGGAGGTGCCGAGCCAGGACAGCACGGCCCGGAGGATCTCGGCCACGTTGCCGGAGTCCGCGAGCTCGGGCTGGGTGTGCAGGGCGTCGTCGATGCCGCGGGCGGCGTCCTTCTCGCTCCAGCCGAGGCCGGTGAGGGCCTCCACCACCTGCTCGCGCCACACCTGCATCTGCGGCTCGGCGGGCTGCTGCGGGGCCGGCTCCGGGAGCACGAGCTTGTCCGCGAGCTCCAGCACGATGCGCCGGGCGGACTTGGGGCCGATGCCGGGGACCGCGGTGAAGGCCTTGTCGTCACCGGCGGCGATGGCACGGCGGAGGTCCTCGGGACCGAGCACGGAGACCGCCGCCAGCGCCGTGCGCGGACCCACCCCGGAGACTCCCAGCATCACGGTGAAGATCTCCTTCTCGTCCGCGCCGGCGAAACCGAAGAGCAGCGGGGACTCGTCCTTGCGGGCGATGTAGGCCGTGTGCAGGTGCGCGGTGGAACCGACCCGCAGCGCCGCCAGCGTGTGGGGGCTGGCGTGGACCTCGATGCCGAAGCCCGAGACCTCCACCACGGCCAGTGCGGCACCCACGAAACGCACCTCTCCGGTCACCGAGGCAATCACGGGCTGCTCCCCTCTTCCGGCCTGGGCCGGGGTCGTGTGGCACACGGGCCCGAACCGGCCCGGCCACCGTGCGGACGGTCTGCCGCGGGGTGGGCCCGCCGCGCGTTCGAACACGTGTGCGAATCGTTGCTCGTCACTGTAGCAACGGGCTGCGGCGGGCACGAGGACGGCTCGGCGGGCGCCCGCCCGTGTCGATCCGCACAGCCCTGGACGGATCCGGGTGGACTAGTGCGTCCGGTCCGAACCCGCCCGGTTCAGGCCCGTCCCGAACGGGTTCCTCGAGAGGGCGCCCGGGACGCCGGCGTCCGTGAGGCACTCTCCGCACGCCGCCAGGCCTGCTGGGCGGGGGTCAGGGCGCCCGTGCGGGGCGCGTGCGCGGGCCGGGAGCCCGAGTGCGTGGACGTGCTCGCCGCGGCATTGAGCCCGGCCATCCCGCCGCGCCAGCCGTGGCACACGGCCAGCGCGAGGGCGTCCGCGGCGTCGGCGGGCCGCGGTGGTGCCTCGAGCCGCAGGATGCGCACGACCATCCGGTTCACGGACTCCTTGTCCGCGGAGCCGTCGCCCGTGACCGCCGCCTTGACCTCGGAGGGGGTGTGCCAGGCCACGGGGATGCCCCGCCTGGCCGCCGCCGCGATCACCACGCCGGTGGCCTGTGCCGTGCCCACCACGGTGGGGGCGTTGTTCTGGGCGAACACCCGCTCCACGGCCACCACGTCCGGACGGAACCGCTCGATGAGCTCCTCCGCGGTCTCCATGATGGTCAGCACCCGCCGCTCCAGGGCCTCGTGGGCCCGGGTGCCGCTCACCTGCACGTGGACGAAGGTCCCGGTGCGCTGGGCGGACATGTCCACCACCGCGAAGCCGCACCGGGTGAGTCCGGGGTCCACCGCGAGCACGCGCTGGGACCCCGCGGGGGCGCCGGAGCTCACGCGGCTACTCGTCGTCCTCGAGCTGCGCCATGACGTCCGCGGGGATGTTGGCGTTGGAGTACACGTTCTGGACGTCGTCCAGCTCCTCCACCGCGTCCGCGAGCTTGAGGAACTTGCGGGCGCCCTCGACGTCCAGGTCCACGGACATGGTGGCCCGGAACTGGGGGTCGTCGTTGTTGTACTCCAGGCCGTTCTCGTCCAGCGCCCTGCGGATCGCGGGCAGGTCCGTGGCCTCGCTGACCACCTCGAACACGTCGCCCTCCTCGACGACCTCGTCCGCGCCGGCGTCGAGCACGGCCATCAGGACGTCGTCCTCGGTGAGGCCGTCCGTCTTGGCCACCTCCACCACGCCCTTGCGCTCGAAGAGGTACGCCACGGAGCCCGAGTCCGCCATGGACCCGCCGTGACGGGTCACCGCCACGCGCACCTCGGAAGCCGCGCGGTTGCGGTTGTCGGTCAGGCACTCGATGTACAGCGCGGTGCCCTGCGGCCCACGGGCCTCGTAGAGGATCTCGGTGTAGTCGATGGTCTCGCCGGTGAGCCCGGCACCGCGCTTGACCGCGCGGTCGATGTTGTCGTTGGGCACCGAGTTCTTCTTGGCCTTGGAGACCGCGAGCTCGAGCGCGGGGTTGCCGGAGGTGTCCGCACCGCCCATGCGCGCGGCCACCTCGATGCCCTTGATGTACTTGGCGAACGCCTTGGCGCGCTTGGCGTCGATCGCCGCCTTCTTGTGCTTGGTCGTGGCCCACTTGGAGTGACCTGACATGGATGACCTCCTCGGAAGATGCCCCCGGCCACGACGGGACCGGGCACGGTGACGGAACGACTGTCCATGATACCGAGCGCGGGCCCTGCGCTGTCACACCGCCGTCCACCACCCCTGCACCGCCGCCGGAACCACGCAGGGCCGGCGACGGGCGCAGCAGCGGGGTGGGGCGACGTCGTGGTGCGGTCCCGGCGGGCTCAGCGCGGGCGGGAGACGGCGACGTCGCGGGCGCGCTCCGCGAGCCTGTCGTCCAGCGGCGCGGCGGGCAGGGTCTCGCCCCGCAGCTCGAGAGCGGCACCGAGCAGGAAGTCCGCCACCCGCGGGTTCTTGGGCAGCATGGAGCCGTGCAGGTAGCTGCCCAGCACGTTGCGGGTGCGAGCGCCCTCCGTGCCGTCCTGGCCGTCGTTGCCGGCTCCCGAGACCACCGTGCCCAGCGGTTCCTGGCCGGATCCGAGGTGCGTGAGCCCGGAGTGGTTCTCGTAGCCCACGATCGTGCCCAGCTGCTCGGACTCGGTCACGATGTTGCCGATCAGCCGCTCGGGGCCGGCCACCGTCTCCAGATCGAAGATGCCGATCCCGGGCAGGGTCTCCCCCGCGCCCGTGCGGAAGCTGCGCCCGAACAGCTGGTACAGCCCGCAGATGGCGAGCATGGGCACCCCGCGCGCCACGGCGTCGTGCAGCCGGGGGGCCACTGCCTGCAGGTCCTCGGCCACGCGGAACTGGCCAGAGTCCTGGCCGCCGCCGCCCACGAAGAGGTCGGCGTGCTCGGGCCACGGGTCACCCGGGTTGTGGTCCACGATCTCCACCTGGAGCCCGTGGCGCTCGGCGCGCCGCTTCAGCGTGAGGGTGTTGCCCCAGTCGCCGTAGATGTTCATGTCCCGGGGGTAGAGCTGCACGATGCGCAGCGGGCGTGCGGTGTTCTCGGCCACGGTGTCCTCCTAGATCGCTGCCACGTGCGTCATGCCGCCCAGGATCCTGCGCAGGGACAGCATGGCCGTGTAGGTGCAGAAGATGCGCATGGGACGCTGCCCCGACTGCGCGATGAACTGTCTGAGGGCGTCCTCGAGCTCGGGCTCCACCGCGCCCACCCGCACGAGGTCGTAGTCCAGGCGCAGTGCCATGTCCCACGCGCGCACTCCGGAGACCACGTCCACCCCGGACTCCCGCAGGCTGTCGAAGTCCACGTCCCACAGCCAGGAGACGTCCCGACCGTCCGCGTACTGGTCGTTGATGGCGATCATCGTGGCGTAGTCCTCGGCGGAGGCCGAGGCGAGGGAGAGCCGGAACCCGGCCGGGTTCTTCACCAGCAGCAGCTGCAGGGGCTTGCCCTCCACGGTGATGGTCTCCCCGCGTCCGAAGGCCGGGGTCACGTTCCCGAGCTCCGCCACGAGGGCGGGGACGTCGGCGTCGTCGCCGAGCACCTGCAGGCTCACCGCCAGCGCGGCGGCGGCGTTGTACTGGTTGTAGACGCCGTACAGGTCCACCGTGGCCTCGTGCGTGCGTCCACGCACCTCGAGCTCCACGCTGCGGGCGTTGACGGCCCGCAGCACGACGTCCGCATCCGGGCGGCGGGAGGAGGGCACCTGGGCGTCCTGCTCCCCCGGGTCCACCTGGCGCAGACCCTCCCGCATGTCGTCGTCGGAGGGGAACATGGGGCGCAGCGCGTCGGAGAGGCCGAACCAGCTCACCGCGGTGCCCGCCGGCAGGTCCTCGGCGAGCCCGGCGATCCGCGGGTCCTCACGGTTGAGCACCACGGTCTCGGAGGTGGCCAGCGCCACCTGGCGCAGCATCCGGCGGGTCGTGTCGATCTCCCCGAAACGGTCCAGCTGGTCGCGCATCACGTTCAGCAGCAGGCAGATCCGCGGCCGCACCTGCTTCACGAAGTGCACGGCGTGCGCCTCGTCCAGCTCCAGGACCGCCACGTCCGCGTCCAGGCGGCCGAAGGCGTCCATCTCCGCCAGGAGGGAAGCCGCCACACCGCGGACGAAGTTGGAGCCCGTGCGGTTGGTGAACACGCGCAGACCCTGGGCGCGCAGCAGCTGCACGGTCATCTTGGTGGTGGTCGTCTTGCCGTTGGTGCCGCTGATCACCACCACGCCGCGCGGCAGCTTGGCCAGCTCCTCCGCCACGAATCGGGGGTGCAGCTTCTCCATCACCAGCCCGGGGAAGGCGGAGCCGCCGCCGCGCAGGCTCGAGGCCCAGCGCACTCCTTGGCCGAGGACGCGTACGAGAGGTCGGGACATGGTCTCCATCCTAGTGAGTGGGCCCGCGAGCCCTGGGGAGGGACCGTGGGCACGGGACCGGGGTGCGGGTCCTGGGTGGGGTTCGTGAGTGGGGGGGCGTCCGGGGTCAGTCCCGGGGCCACGCCTCGGCGATGTCCTCGCGGGCGGAGCCCAGGGTCTGGATCAGAGGTTTGGTGTGGGCCACCACGGGCATGAAGTTGGAGTCCCCCACCCAGCGCGGCACCACGTGCTGGTGCAGGTGCTCCGCGACGGAGCCGCCCGCGGCGGAGCCGAGGTTCAGGCCCACGTTGAAGGCGGCCGGGTGGGCCACCTCGCGCAGCACCGAGACCGCGGTGCGGGTCAGGGTGCTGAGCTCCCACAGCTCGTCGTCCGTGAGCTCGTCCAGGTCCGGGACGTGCCGGTAGGGGCACACGAGCAGGTGGCCGGGGTTGTACGGGAAGAGGTTGAGCACCACGAAGCAGTGCCGCCCGCGGTGGACGATGAGCGAGTCCTCGTCCGAGCGGCCCGGCCCGTTGCAGAACGGGCACCCGGGCGGCTGCTCCACCGAGGTGTCCTCACCGCGCACGTACGCGAGCCGGTGCGGGGTCCACAGCCGCTGGAAGGCGTCCGGGACCCCCGGCAGCTCGAAGTCGTCCCGGAGCGGGTTTGCCCGCTCCGCCGCCGCCTCTTCCCGTCCGGTCACGACCGGCCCGGTGCTTCCGGCTCGCCGGGGGTGGCGCCCGTGGTCGCCGCCGCATCCGCGGCGGGATCCTCGACGACCGTCTCCACCACGGCGACCTCCTCCGCGGGGGCCGTGGGGTCCGCGTTGTCCCGCTCGCGGATGTGCCGGGTGATCAGCTCCACGGCCTCGTCCTGGGTGACGCCGTTGTGCTGGGAGCCGTCGCGGAAGCGGAAGGACACGGTGCCGGCCTCGGCGTCCTCGCCACCGGCGATCACCACGAACGGGATCTTGTCCTTGGAGGCCGTGCGGATCTTCTTGGGGAAGCGGTCCGAGGAGGCGTCCACCTCCACGCGCACGCCGTGCTCCCGCAGCCGCTGCGCGAACCCGTCGAGGTAGTCGTTGAACGCCTCGGCAACCGGGATCGCGCGGACCTGCACCGGGGCCAGCCACGCCGGGAACGCCCCGGCGTAGTGCTCCGTGAGCACACCCATGAACCGCTCCACCGAGCCGAAGAGGGCGCGGTGGATCATCACGGGACGCTGCCGGGTGCCGTCCGAGGCCTGGTACTCCAGGTCGAAGCGCTCCGGGAGGTTGAAGTCCAGCTGGATGGTGGACATCTGCCACGTGCGCCCGATGGCGTCCCGGGCCTGGACGGAGATCTTGGGACCGTAGAAGGCGGCACCGGCGGGGTCCGGGACGAGCTCCAGCCCGGAGTCCTCGGCGACCTCGCGCAGCGTGCGGGTGGCCTCCTCCCAGATCTCGTCCGAGCCCACGAACTTCTCCGGGTCCTTGGTGGAGAGCTCCAGGTAGAAGTCCTCCAGGCCGTAGTCCTTGAGCAGGGACAGCACGAAGTTCAGGGTGCTGGTCAGCTCCCCCTTCATCTGCTCCCGGGTGCAGTAGATGTGGGCGTCGTCCTGGGTCATCCCCCGCACGCGCGTGAGTCCGTGGATCACACCGGACTTCTCGTAGCGGTACACGGCCCCGAACTCGAACAGCCGCAGGGGCAGCTCGCGGTAGGAGCGCCCACGGGAGCGGTAGATCAGGTTGTGCATGGGGCAGTTCATGGGCTTGAGGTAGTAGTCCTGGCCCGGCTTGGTCAGCTCACCCGTGGCGGGATCGCGCTCCTCGTCCACGTGCATGGGGGGGAACATGCCGTCCCGGTACCAGTCCAGGTGGCCCGAGACCTCGTACAAGTGGCCCTTGGTGATGTGCGGGGTGTAGACGAACTCGTACCCGGCGCGCGCGTGGCGCTCGCGCGAGTAGTCCTCCATCTCCTTGCGGATGGTCCCACCCTTGGGGTGGAACACCGGCAGACCCGAACCCAGCTCGTCGGGGAAGGAGAACAGGTCCAGCTCCACACCGAGCTTGCGGTGGTCACGGCGCTCGGCCTCGGCCAGGCGGTCCCGGTACGCCTTGAGCTCGTCCTTGGTGGGCCACGCCGTGCCGTAGATGCGCTGCAGCTGCTTGTTCTTCTGGTTGCCGCGCCAGTACGCGGCCGCGGAGCGCATCAGGGCGTAGCCGTTGCCGATGTGCTTGGTGTCCGGCAGGTGCGGGCCGCGGCACAGGTCTCGCCACACGACCTCCCCGCTCTTGCGGTCCACGTTGTCGTAGATCGTCAGCTCCCCGGCACCCACCTCCACGGAGGCACCCTCGGCCGTCTCGTCCATGGCCCCCGAGCCGGGCCCGCCGGCCAGGTCGATGAGCTCGAGCTTGTACGGCTCGTCCGCCATCTCGGCGCGGGCCTCGTCCTCCGTGACCGAGCGGCGCCGGAAGATCTGGTTCCTGTTGACGATCTTCAGCATCGACTTCTCGAGCTTCTTGAGGTCCTCGGGGGTGAACGGCTCCGCGACGTCGAAGTCGAAGTAGAAGCCGTCGGTGATGTACGGGCCGATGCCCAGCTTCGCGTCGGGGCGCAGCTCCTGCACGGCCTGGGCCATGACGTGCGCGGTGGAGTGGCGCAGCACCTCCAGGCCCTCGGGATCGCTCACGAGCACCCGCTCCACGACGTCGCCGTCCCCCAGCTGGGTGGACAGGTCGCGCAGGACGCCGTTCACACGGGCCACCACCACGTCGCGCTGCTCGCCGTAGAGCTGCGCGGGAGTGGTTCCCGACTCCGCCGTGCGGGTCTCGCCGTCCACGGTGAGTCGAAGTGCAGGGGCGTCCGTCATGGTGTGTGTCTCCTCGTCAGTTCAGTGGGTGCCCGCCCGTACCGGGGGCGCGCAGGGCGCGGTGCGCACCAGGGCAGCACCTGCGACCTCCCCGATGCTACCGCCCTGCCCCGCACGCGCACGACGGCGCCCGGGCAGTTCGGCGCGAGCCGCGCCCGGCGGACGGGGCCGGGAACACACGTGTGCCCCGGGTGAATCACCCGGGGCACACGTGTCAGTGCTCACGCGAGGTCACTCGCGCGCAGTGCTTCAGCGGCGGGGAGCCTCACCGTTGCGGCCCAGGCCGTCACGGTCCACGTCGGTCTCGACGTCCACCTGCTCCTTGCGGACGTCGGCCTCCACGTGCTGGGTCTCGCGGACGGTCTGCTTGTTCAGCCCGACCTCCTCGACGGCCACGGCTTCCTTCTCGACGACGGGGCGCTCCTCGTGGAGGGTCACCTCGACCTCTTCCTCGCCGATGCGGCCGGTGCCCGCGTGGGCATCGGTGCCGTTGAGCGGGGTGCGCTCCACGGTGACCTCTTCGCGCTCGACGGGGACGTCGACGGTCTCGTGGTCGGTCACGACGTACTTGCGCAGGCGCGCGTGGCCGGCCTCGCGCTCCTGGGTGCCCACGTTGAGGCGCTCCTCGTGACGGATCACGGAGGCGTCCTCTCCGGCGGCGGCGCGGCGGTCCTGGTCCACACCGGCGGTGCGGTCGCGGTCGGCGACGTCGCGGTCCGCGGCGTGGCGCTCACCGGCGGCGTTGCCGGCCACACCGGCGGTGCCGGCGGCGGTGTCGCGCTCACGGTCGGTGCCGGCGGTACGGCCACCGTCGTAGTTCATCTCGTAGTAGCGGTACAGCTCCTCCTCCTCGGCGGGGGAAAGGTGCTGGTCCGCGTCCACCTTCGGGGCGTCCTTGATGACGTCCTTGGTGTAGGGAAGGACCACGCGGTCGCCGTCCTGGCGGGCGCCCTTGACGGGGACGAAGTTCTCCTTGGCGCCGAAGAGACCGGTGTTGACGGTCAGGAAGGTGGGGTCGCCGGAGTTGTCGTCGAGGAAGACCTGCTCGACCTTGCCGATCTTGTCGCCGTCGGAACCGTAGGCCGTGCTGGACAGAATTGCATTCACGTCGAACGTGGACATCGCATTAACTCCTCAGTAAGTCTCTGCTTGCGGCGCACGGGTTGTGCGCCGAAGGCCGCCGCACCCGCGAGATGGGTGTGCGGTCTGGCTTCGTGACACATATTACGGGCACAACGCACCCGCGGGACGAATTTCTCTCACGGAAAAACCCGCGCGCCGCTGCGCGGCGGTACGAGCACTCGGACATGGCCGAGCCTGGCACCCTCCCGGACTCGACGGGTGGTGTGGGGCACAATGGGCAGGACCGAGAGGCGTGGCGTCCCGGACGAGCCGGGCGTCACGCGCCATCCGCTGGACGACGAGAACGGAGTTCCGCCGTGTGGGACGCCCTGGTCAACAACCCCTGGATCCTCTGGCTGATCGTCATGCTGGCGCTGGCGGCGGTGGAGATGCTCACCCTCGACTTCCTCTTCCTGATGATGTCCCTGGCGGCCCTGGTGACCGCGGGCGTGAGTCTCGTGGTGGACAGCGTGGTGCTGCAGGTGGTCCTCTTCGCGGTGGTCTCCGTGCTGCTGATCTTCCTCATCCGCCCCCTCGCCCTGCGCCGCCTGAACCGCTCCACCCCCGCCACGCGCTCCAACGCCGAGCGCCTCGTGGGGCTGCCCTGCACCGTGGTGGAGCCGGTCACCCGCCACACCGGGCTCGTGCGCCTCGAGGGCGACGTCTGGACGGCCCGCGCGCTGGACGACGCCGTGCTCCCCGAGGGCGCCACCGCTCACGTCCACCGCATCGACGGCGCCACCGCCGTGGTCTCGAACCTGGCCCCGCTGCCCGAAACCGCAGCCGGGCACCACCCGCGCGCCCGTTCCTGATCCCCCCGGGCGGCACGCGTTCCCAGGCCCCCGGCACCCGTCGGGACACGCCCCGGACCCCGCACCGGTCGCCCCAGCGGCCCGGCGGAGATCCTCCCCACCGAAAGGACCTCATGTCACTCGTCATCCTCGTCCTGCTGATCGTGGTGGTGCTCGCCGCGTTCATCGCCCTCGTGAAGGCGGTGCGCATCATCCCGCAGTCGCGGGCGGGCATCGTGGAACGGCTGGGCAAGTACCAGTCCACCCTGAACCCCGGCCTGCACTTCCTCATCCCCTTCATCGACCGGCTGCTGCCCCTGATCGACCTGCGCGAGCAGGTGGTGCCTTTCCCGGCGCAGTCCGTGATCACCGAGGACAACCTGGTGGTGGGCATCGACACCGTGGTCTACTTCCAGGTCACGGACCCGCGGGCCGCCACCTACGAGATCACCAACTACATCCAGGCGGTGGACGAGCTCACGAGCGCCACGCTGCGCAACGTGGTGGGCGGGCTCAACCTGGAGGAGACCCTGACCTCCCGCGACAAGATCAACGCCGAGCTGCGCGGGGTGCTGGACTCCACCACGGGCCGCTGGGGCATCCGCATCTCCCGCGTGGACATCAAGGAGATCACTCCCCCGCCGTCCATCCAGGACTCCATGGAGAAGCAGATGCGCGCCGAGCGGGACCGCCGCGCGGCCATCCTCACGGCCGAGGGCGAGAAGCAGTCGCAGATCCTCACCGCGGAGGGCCAGCGCCAGGCATCCGTGCTCTCCGCCGAGGGTGACGCGAAGGCCGCGATCCTGCGGGCGGACGGCGAGGCCCAGGCCATCGCCAAGGTCTTCGACTCCATCCACCGTGCCAGGCCCACCCAGAAGCTGCTCGCGTACCAGTACATCCAGACCCTGCCCAAGGTGGCCGAGGGCACCGCGAACAAGGTGTGGATGATCCCCGCCGAGCTCAGCACCGCCCTGCGCGGAGTGGGCTCCTACCTCAACCAGGGCTCCTCGGACGCGCCGGACGACGACGCCGAGGACGAGGGTCCCGTGCCCGGCGGCCCGGCCCCGGACTCCCCGATCGTGGAGCACGAGACGGTCAAGGTCACGGAGGAGGACCTGGAGCCGGACCTCACGCTCACCGACCCGCGCGAGTTCGAGATGCCGGAGTCCCCCTACACCTCTCCGATCGCGCAGGAGGCCGCGGACCCGCACGTCGAGACGGCGGCGGACGCGGCGTCGTCCTCGCGGGGCAGTGCCTCGACCCCGCTGCCGGAGGGGACCGTTCCGCCCGCGCGGGGTGGGGACGGGCGCACGGAGGACCTGCCCGGGAATGAAACCCGCTGAGCGCGGGTTGTGACCGGGGAAGAGTGCGGACCGCCGCGCCCCGGGTGTGAACCACCCGGGGCGTGCGGGCCGCGTGCACGTACGTCAGGAAGGATCAGCGCGTGAGCGATCGCAGCCTCCGGGGAATGCGCCTGGGCTCCCAGTCCATGGAGACCGAAGCCGGTGTGGAACCCGCCCCGCGTCAGCGCGTGGAGTACCGCACGGCGGACGGCGAGTCAGTGTCCGTGATGTTCGCCGCCGAGGCGGAGATCCCCGCGGTGTGGACCACCAAGACCGGGCAGGAAGCCATCCTGGTCAACGGTGAGAAGCCCGAGAACCCCAACGAGAAGCACCAGCGCTCCCACTGGGACATGCTGCTGGAGCGGCGCAGCGTGGAGGAGCTCGAGCAGACCCTGGAGCAGCGGCTGGCCTTCTACAAGGAGCAGCACGCGCTCTGAGCCCACGGCGCCGCCGCACGGTCTGCCGATCCGCGCGGCTCCGCGTGCAGCACGAACGAGCGGCCCCCGTCCGAGGACGGGGGCCGCTCGTCATGTGACGTGTCGGGTCACCTCATGCCCGGTGGCGGGGCAGAGGGGACAGATACCTCCCGGCTGCGTGGCCCGGGCACCCGCACACCGGGTGGGGGTCAGCGGTGCAGGCCGAGCTTCCCGGCGAGGGTCTGCGCCCGGGCGGTGAGGCCCCAGCGGGCCACGCTCGTGGCGGCCTCCACGGTGACGTCGTTGCTCATCTTGGACACGCCCTCCTCGCGCTCCACGAACGTGATGGGGACCTCCACGATCGTGCATCCCAGGCGCTCGGCGCGCCACGCGAGGTCGATCTGGAAGCAGTAGCCGCGGGACTGCACGGAGTCCAGGTCCAGGGCCCGCAGGGTGGTGTCCCGGTAGGCGCGGAAGCCGCCGGTGATGTCGTGGATGGAGGTGCCCAGCAGGATCCGGGAGTACAGGTTGCCGCCGCGCGAGATCAGCTGGCGCTGCAGGGGCCAGTTCTCGGTGCGCCCCCCGGGGACGTAGCGGGAGCCGATGGCCATGTCCGCGCCGCGCTCGACCGCGTCCAGCAGCAGGGGCAGCTGCTCGGGCTGGTGCGAGCAGTCCGCGTCCATCTCCACCAGGACGTCGTAGCCGTGCTCCAGGCCCCATGCGAAGCCCGCGAGGTACGCGGGGCCGAGGCCCTCCTTGCGCGCCCGGTGCAGCACGTGGATGTTGGTGTCCCGGGCCGCGAAGTCGTCGGCCATGGCGCCGGTGCCGTCGGGGCTGTTGTCGTCGGCGATCAGGACGTGGGCGTCCGGGACGGCCGCGCGCAGACGCGAGACGACGGTGGGCAACGATTCACGCTCGTTGTACGTGGGGATGATGGTGAGAACTCGCACCGGGGTCCTTTCATGCCATGGGCGGCCGGGCGCCAGGGGCCGGACAGACCACTGGGCGGGCCCGTCCGCCTTCGGACCAGAGAGGACGCGGGGTCACGCTCTGTTTTCTAAGGACGGATGGACCCACCCGGCAGTAAGCACCCAGTCTAACCGCCGCCCTGGCCACGTCCAACATGGCCGACGCCGCGTCAGGGCCGCGGTGCGGCGCCGCTCACGAGCACCCCGGCCACCACCGTGGCCTCGCAGCGGGGCAGCCGGGCGTCGTCCAGGGCGGGCAGCACGGGGGTCCGCGCGCGGGGGTCCGTGCTCCACGAGGCCCCGGTCCCCTGGGCCTGCTGGACCACCACGGACTCGGCGTCCCACACCGCGAGGGTGGCCTCGGCGCCGGGCACCAGCTGCCCCGCGAGCGAGGGCCCGCCGGGGTGGGCGCGCCACGCCCCGCGGGTCAGCGCCAGGAACGCCGCGCGCGCCGAGGTGCGCATCCGCTCGTCCGGGGCCTCCAGGGCTGCCTTGACCGCCGTCCAGGGATTGGGGTCGTCGCACAGCAGCGTCACGGGCACCCCGGCGCGGGCGAGCTCGCGCAGCGGCGCCGCACCCGGGCGGCACGAGACAGTCAGCCCCAGGGTGGCCAGCCGGGCGCACTGCGCGTCGTCCAGCGCGGCCACCTCCACGAGCCGGTGGCCGCGGGCGCGGAAGGCCCGCTCCCCCGTCTCGGACCGGGCGGCGTCCGCGGCGTCCAGCACCGCGTCGAGGACCTCGGACGACGCCGCCGCGGTGCCGTTTCCCTCTCCGGTCCCGTGGTCACCGTCCTCCGGCGTGGGCAGCACCAGGACCGCTTGGATCCCGGCGCGCGTGCACGCCACGAGGTGCTGGCGCGCGGCCTCCCGCACCCCCGTGGGGCCGGGGACGGTGGCGGCGTCGAACCCGAGGGCCGGGGACGGCAGGGTGCTGACGTCGATGTCCGCCCCCTCCACCGCCGCCCTGACGAGCACCGGCAGGGGGTGGGCGCCGTCAGCGGCCACGCGCTCGGCGGCGGCCGCGAGGGCGGAGGCGTCCGGACCGAGCAGCTCCACGGCGCCGTAGCCCTGCGCGGTCCGGGGCAGCCCCGCGAACGGGGAGGCTGCGGCCTGGGCGCCCCCGGGGGTGGTGCCGCCCGTCCCCTCCGCACCGTGGGGCGCAGGGTGGGCCGTCCCGCCCCCGGCGCGGGAGCTCCGCCCGGGGGCGTGGTGCAGCCGGTGGTGGGCGACGAACGCGGGGGTGACCACCGCGGCGCGCAGGTCCCCTGGGGTGACGCCGGGCCCGGCCATGGCGCGGGCGGCGTCGTCCGAGCCCACCCATGCCACGGTGGCGCCCGTCATGAGGATCCCCGTGGCGAACGGGTCCGCCGGTGAGTACACCGATCCGTTGAGCCACACCCGGGACTCCGGCTGCTTCGTGGTCACTGCTCCTCCTTCGTCCCGGCGCGGGCCGGGTGCTCCTACTGCTCGAACACGCTGTACTCGACCACGCCGCGGCGCACGGCCTGGATGGCCTGGTGGGCGGTCTCGCGCAGGGCCGGGTCCAGCCCGTCCACCCCGCGCAGCTGGTCGAGCACGTCGATGGTCTGCTTGGCCCACCGCACGAAGTCGCCGGCGGCAAGGTCCGTGCCGGTGAGGGTGCGGGTGAGCGTGGCCCCGCGCGCCCAGCGGTGCATGGCCTCCGCGAGGCCCAGCTCCGGTGCGGCCGTGAGCGGGAGCCGGTGCTCGGCCTCCTGTGCCGAGAGCACGGACCAGTTGTGCAGCAGCGTCTGCGCGGAGGCGTCCATGGGGGCGGTGGGCATCCTGGGCCGCGCCCCCTGGTCCTCGCGGCGCGGCTGGTACACCAGGGCGGTCATCACCCCGGCGAGCCCGGGGGCGTCCAGCCCGTCCAGGAACCCGTCCCGCAGGCTCAGCGCCAGCAGCAGGTCCCGCTCCCCGTAGAGCCGCCGCAGCTGCTCCCCCGCGGCGGTGGGCCGCAGGTGGCCGGACTCGTCCGGCTCGAGGTACGCGAAGTGGGTGAGGACCGCGCACACGCGGTCGAACGTGGCGGCGATGCTGCCGGTGCGCCCGGCGATCTGCCGACGCAGCCCCTGCGTGTCCTTCTCCAGCTTCCAGGCCCGCTCCGCCCACCGGGCGTGCTGCTCGCGGTCGGAGCAGCCGTGGCACGGGTGGGCACGCAGGCGCCGGCGCAGGTCCTCGATCCGGTGGTCGCGGGCGGAGGTGCCCCGGTCGAAGCGGATGGCGCGCCCGCCCGCCCCCTGGCGCGCGGGACGGTGCTCGCGCAGCGCCGCGCGCACCGTGGCCGCGAGGTCCTTGCGCTCCTGCGGGGCCTTGCCCGAGAAGTTCTTGGGGATCCGGATCCGGGACTCGGGGGCCAGCGGGCCGTCGAGGTCGTTCACGCCCACCCGGCGAAGCTTCCCGTCCACCGTGAGGATGTGCGGGCGCGGGTCGAAGGGGTGGGTGTCCGCGCGCAGCACCACGGCCCACCCGGCGTTGCGGCCCTGGGGGATGTCCACGACGTCCCCGGGGAGCAGGTCCTGCAGGGACACCGCGGCGTCGTTGCGCTGGCGGGCGGTGCGGGACGTGCTCGCGGACTTCTCCTCCCGGGCCAGTTCCCGGCGCAGACCGGCGTACTCGGAGAAGTCCCCCAGGTGGCAGGACATGGCCTCCCGGTACGCCTCCAGGGTCTTCTCCTGGGACCGCACGCGCCTGGCCACGCCCACCACGGAGCGGTCCGCCTGGAACTGGGCGAAGGAGGTCTCCAGGATGGCGCGGGAGCGCCTGGCCCCGAAGCGGGCGATGAGGTTCGTGGACATGTTGTACGTGGGCCGGAAGCTCGAGTTCAGCGGGTAGGTGCGCGTGGAGGCGAGCCCCGCCACAGCCTGCGGGTTCATGCCGTCGCGCCACAGCACCACCGCGTGGCCCTCCACGTCGATCCCGCGGCGCCCCGCCCTGCCCGTGAGCTGGGTGTACTCCCCCGGCGTGATGTCCACGCGGGACTCCCCGTTGAACTTGTCCAGGCGTTCGAGCACCACGGAACGGGCGGGCATGTTGATGCCCAGCGCGAGGGTCTCGGTGGCGAAGACGGCCTTGATCAGACCCTCCGAGAACAGCTGCTCCACCACCTCCTTGAATACCGGGAGCATGCCCGCGTGGTGCGCGGACACCCCGCGGACCAGCCCGGCGTACCAGTCCTCGTAGTTCAGGGCCGCGAGGTCCGCGGTGGACATGTGGGCGGTGGCCTCCGCGGCGAACGCCTTGATGGTGCGCTGCTCCTGGGGCGTGGTCAGCCACAGGTCCGCGGCCACGCACTGGGCCACGGCGGCGTCGCACCCGGCGCGGGAGAAGATGAAGGTGATGGCCGGCAGCAGGGCCTCGGCGTCCAGGCGGCGCAGCAGGTGGGGGCGCGAGATCCGCTCCTGGTGACCGGTGCGCGGCTCGTGGTGGGCTCCGCCGCGCCGCCGCCCGCGGTGGCCCGGACCGCGCCCGCCCGAGCGGCCGCCGCGCGGGTGCTGGGAGCGGAACAGGCGCAGCAGCTCGGGGTTGACCGCCGGCTCCTCGCGGTGGCGGTCCGACTGGCGCTGGGCGGCCTCCTCCACCGTGGTGTCGTCCAGGAAGAGGTCCAGCAGGCGCGGGCCCACCTGCACGTGCTGCCACAGCGGGACGGGGCGGTGCTCGGAGACCACCACGTCCGTGCTCCCGCGGACGTCGCCCAGCCACGCGCCGAACTCCTCCGCGTTGGAGACGGTGGCGGAGAGCGAGGCCAGCTGCACGTACTCCGGCAGGTGGATGATGACCTCCTCCCACACGGCACCGCGGAAGCGGTCCGCGAGGTAGTGCACCTCGTCCATCACCACGAACCCCAGGTTGGCCAGGGTCGCGGAGCCGCCGTAGATCATGTTGCGCAGCACCTCGGTGGTCATCACCACCACGTCCGCCTCGGGGTTCACGGAAGTGTCCCCGGTGAGCAGACCCACGCGCTCTGCACCCCACCGGCGGGAGAACTCGTGGAACTTCTGGTTGCTCAGGGCCTTGATGGGCGTGGTGTAGAACGCCTTCTTCCCCTGGCGCAGGGCCAGGTGGATGGCGAACTCCCCCACCACGGTCTTCCCGGCGCCCGTGGGGGCCGCCACGAGGACACCGCGCCCCTCCTCCAGGGCGCGGCAGCCCTGGGTCTGGAAGGGGTCGAGGGAGAAGTCGAGGGTGGCCTCGAAGGCCGCGAGCTCGGTGCCCGCGTGGGCCGCGCGCGCCTTGGCGGCAGAGTAGCGTTCGGCGGGGGAAGACATGCGGCCAGCCTACGCGGTGGCCCCGACAGCACCCGAAACGCCCGCGGCTACTCCCCCGCGGCGGTGCTGCCCATGGAGCGCAGCTGCTCCGGAGACGTCCCCCGGTCCGCGCTCTCACCCGTGGCGGCGGCCTGGCGGGCCTGCCTCCGAGCGCGACGGCGGTCGAGGTACAGGCACAGACCGGCGGCCACGAAGAACAGCACGAGCAGGGGAATGGCCAGGTACAGCATGGTCACGGGGTCCGGACCCGGAGCGGCCATCGCGGCGACCACGAGCACGATCACCACCACCACGCGCCAGGACCTCAGGATGGTGCGCCCGGACAGCAGCCCCAGCATGTTCAGGCCCACGAGAAGCACGGGCACCACGCACGCGATCCCGAACGTGAGGATGAGCTGCAGGAAGAAGCGGAGGTAGACGTTCGCCTCCACGAAGTTGGATCCGCCCTCGGGCGTGAACGCGGTCAGCGCGTACACCGCGGCGGGCAGGGCCGTGACGGCGATGGCGCAGCCGCCCAGGAACAGCGGGATCGCCGCGGCCAGGAAACCCACGGCGTAGCGCCGCTCGTTCTTGTGCAGGGCGGGGGTGATGAACGCCCACAGCTGGTAGAGCCACACCGGGGACGCGAAGATCAGCCCCAGCACCACGGCGACCTCCACCATGGTGTTGAAGGAGCCACCCACGGACGAGTAGTTGATCGTGGCGGTGCGCCCGGACGCCGCGAGGCGCTGCAACGGCTCGGTGATGTACTGCATGAACGGCTCGTACACCATGAAACCGGCCACGGCACCGAGCACGGCCGCCACGGCGGACTTGATGAGGCGGTTGCGCAGCTCCCGCAGGTGCTCCCGCAGCGCCATCTGCGCCTGGGGGTTGTTGCGCCGGGCCGTGGCCTTCTTACGCGCCCGGCGCTGGCCGCGGGCGGATTCCTCGGCGGTGCCGGAGTCCGTGGTGGGCATGGGTCCCTGACCTCTCTGACATGGGCCGTGCACCCGTGCGAGCGGGGGCCGGACCGAACGGTCCGGCCCCCGGGTGTCACGCGTGCACCGCTGAACGGGTGCCGATCAGGCGGTGGGGTTCTGGTGCTGGTCCACCACCGGGACCTGCTGCGGCTGGGCCGCGGGAGCCTGAGCCTGCACCGGGGCCGCCTGAGCGGCACCGGGCTGCACGGTGTTCACCGGCTGAACGGTGGTGGGCTGCGCCGTGGTGGGCTGGGCGGCGGGCGCCTGGACGGTGGTGGGCTGCGCCGCGGCAGGCTGCGCCGTGGTCCCGGCAACCGGCTGGCCGTCGGCCACGGGCTGGCCGTTGACCGTGACGGTGGGCTCGTCGTCCTTCTTCATCTCCTTCACCTCGGACTTGAAGATGCGCATGGACTGGCCCAGGCTGCGGGCCATCCCGGGCAGCTTGGGAGCGCCGAAGAGCAGGAGGATGACCACGAGGATCAAGACGACGGTCAGAGGGCTGTCAAACAAGCGGCCCATGGCGGAGTCCTTTCTGTTCGGCCCGGACCAGGTCCCCGTAGCGTTGCGGCAGTCCCTGTGCGTCCTTGCGCTGCATCCGGCGGATGAGCCGGGCCGTCTGTCGTTGGTCGCGGCCGCTGCGGTAGGCGGCGCGCGTCTCGTTCACCGGGGTGAACATGGCGGGTGGTGCGGGTGTGCGCAGCGGTGCGGGCCGTCCCTCCACGGCCGCGTTCCACCGGTCGGAGAAGTCGGCGGCGGTGCGCTCGAGGTCGTCCAGGGTGGGCAGCACCTGCCGGGTGAGGGTCCGGTAGAGCAACGCACCCAGGGATGCGGCGGCCGCCAGGACCGCGACGGTCCACAGCAGCACCCACATCCACCAGAGCATGTGCCCCAGTATAGGCATCCCCTCACAGAGGACGCTGTGAGTCCCGCCCGGTTGCGCTGCTGTCCAGCCACTGCTCCACGGCCACCACGGCCTCCGGCGGGGACACCACGCCCACGTGTCCCGCATGCCGTGTGACCAGGGAGGACAGTGCGTCCAGCGTGGGGAAGTCCACCTCCGCGGCCACGTACTCCGGCAGCGGCCGCGGGCCCCGCGCGGGCCTGGAGCGGGCCGGTGCGGAGTCCTGGGAGTCCGTCCCCGGTTCCGTGGGGGCCGTCTGGGACCCGCCCTCAGGCTCCGGGACGGACACCTCGACGTGGCGCTTGGCGTGGTAGTGCTCCACGATCCACCGCCCCCGCCGGTCCGTGACCACCACGGCCTGCACCGGCCGGCGCTTGGCGGGCTGGATGCTCGAACGCACCTCGGAGTCCATGCGCGGGTGGACCTCGGCCTCACCGGCGTCCTCGCAGCCCACGATCCGGTCCGCGCGGAACGTGCGCGGCGCGTCCGCGCTCAGGCACCAGCCCCGCACGTACTGGTGGCCGTCGGAGAAGATCATCCGCACCGGGTCCACGAGCCGCTCGGTGACCTCGTCCCGGGAGGGGACCAGGTAGCGCAGGCGCACCCGCCGCCTCTCGGCCACGGCCCGGCGCAGCGCGGTGACGACGGCGCTGTCCCGGGGCTCCGCGGCGGCGTCGCCCTCGGGGGCGGCGAGTGCGTCCGCGAGCGGCAGGGCGTCCGCGGCCGTGGCGACCTTGCGCATGGCCGAGCGCACCACCCGGCTGTCACCGCCGGGAACGGCCTGCAGGGTCTGCAGGCCCATGAGCAGGGCGCTGGCCTCGGGGACGGTGAGCCGCACGGGCTCGGAGAGCTCCTGGGCGTTGCCCAGGTAGATGTGGCCGTCGTCCCAGGAGGCGTCGATCAGCTGGTCGGGCAGGTGCCCGGGGCGCCCGCACACGAACAGCGTCTGGAGGTCGTTGACGAGCTCGGCGTCCGTGATCCCGAAGTGCCGAGCGGTCTCCTCGAGCTGGGCGCCCTGGTGGGCGTAGACGTGGCGCACGATGTGCAGCAGCCGGGCCAGGTGGTGCTCGGTGCTGGCCTTCGCGGCCCCGTGCCTGCGCTGCTTGCCCCAGCGCACCTGCACACCGGGCATCCGGCGCTGGAACGCGCGGGCGTCCTCCAGGCGGCGGGCCACGGCCTCGGCCACGGTGTCCTGGACCTGCGGGTCCACGGCGGGCGACGCAGGGTCGTCGTGCTCCACCGGGGCGCACGGCACCCACGCGTCAGGACCGGCGGCGCACACCTGCTCCGCGGCGGACTCGGTGTCGTGGACGGCGAGGACCACGGCGTCGTAGCCCTCGGGGGCACGCCAGGCCCCGTCCGCGGCGGGGTCCGCGATGCGGCGCAGCAGCTGTCCCGCGCCCGTGCGCACGAACACGAGCACCCGCAGCCGCGGGGGCTGGCGCACCATGCGCGCGAGCTGCCCGCCCATGGAGAAGTCCTCGGGCGGGTCGAAGGTCTCCCGGGTGACGTCCACCTCGGAGATGATCCGGGAGAGGCGGAAGGTGCGCTGGGCACGGCGGTCGGCGTCCCAGCCGGCCAGGTACCAGGCCCCGTAGCGAGAGCCCACTCCCCACGGCTGCACGGTGCGCCGGGTGTAGGCGCCGGTGCGGTCCACGTAGTCGAAGCGCACGGCGCGGTGGGAGAGCACGGCGGAGAGCAGCGGCTCGAACGCGGGGTCGGCCACCGCCACCGTGGGCTGCACGTCCCGCCCGGGGGTCACCTCCCCGCTGAGCGCGGGTTCCAGCTTGTCCAGGGCGCGGCGCGCGAGCCGGTCCTGGGCGGCGTCGTTCCAGGCGTCCGCGGCCACGGCGAGCACCGCGGACTCCTCGGCGCTGAAGCGCACCTCGGGCAGGCGGTACGAGCCCCGCGGCACGCGGTAGCGCGGGGTCAGCTGCGCGTCCGAGGCCCAGGGGTCGTCGTCCGGGATCTCCTCGACCGGGTAGCCGAGGGAGCGCAGGTGCGCCTTGTCCCGCTCGAACATGCGCTCGAAGGCGTCCTGGTTGCCCGCCCGGTCGTAGCCGGGCACGATCGCGCGCAGCTGCTCGCGCGTGTACCCGGACTCACGGTCCAGCAGCGCGATCAGCAGGTTGAGCAGACGCTCGGCGGACGCCGTGGTGGAACGGCGCGCCGCCTCGCCGGAGGAGGACGGCATTCAGCGGACGTCGAGCAGGTCCACCACGAAGATCAGGGCCTCGTCGGGGCCGATCAGGGCCCCGGCGCCGCGCTTGCCGTACGCCATCTCGGAGGGGATCTCCAGACGACGCCGCCCGCCCACCTTCATGCCCAGCAGACCCTGGTCCCAGCCCTGGATGACCTGTCCCACACCCACCGTGAAGTCCAACGGCTCGCCGCGGTTCCAGGAGGCGTCGAACTCCTCGCCACCCGAGTAGGTGACGCCCACGTAGTGGCAGGACACGGTGTTGCCGGGCTCGGCCGCCCGGCCGGTGCCCTCGACCACGTCCACGACCCGCAGCTCGGTGGGGACCGGCTCCTGGGGGAACTCGACCTCGGGCTTGGTGCGGTCGAGCTTGCGCTGTCCGAATGACACGGGCGTCACCTTTCGTCGTGGGCCCCGGGGGGCGGGGCCGTGCCGAGGGCTTAGTGTAGCCGCCCTCATTTGCCCGAGGCGGACTCCTTCGCCGAGGGCGTCGCGGTGGCCGTGCCCTGCGGTGCGGCGCTGGCCGAGGGGGACGCGGAGGGGCTCTGGGTGGCCTGCGCGGGCGTGTCCGTGCGGGCCAGGATGTCCACCACGAACACGAGCGCGCCCGCCGGGTACTGGGAGTCCTTGCCGAGCTTCTCCGCCGTGCCGTAGGCCTTGTCCACGGGGACCACGATCTCCACGCGGGAGCCCACCTTCTTGCCCGCCAGGCCCTCCTTCCAGCCCGCGATTACGTTGTCCAGCGGGAAGGCCACGGGGGTGCCCTTCTCATAGGAGGAGTCGAAGGCCTTGCCGTCCGCCCAGCGCACCCCCACGTAGTTGGCCACCACGGTGTCGGAGGACTTGACGGTCTCGCCGTCGCCCTGGATGAGCACGTCCGTCTTCAGCGTGGTGGGCTCGGAGCCGGAGGGCTTCTTGATGGTGGGCGTGCCCTTGTCGTCCTGCGTGACCTCGGGCATGCCCTTCTCCGGGGTGGACATCTTCTCGTTCAGCGCGGCGGGCAGCTTCTTGGTCACGTGGTAGACCTCCACCGAGGTGGAGTCGTCCCCGTCACCGGCCTTGCCGCTGGTCTCGGGCGAGCTGTAGGCGATGATCGCCCCCTCCTTGGCGTTGGTGAGGGCGTCGTACATCTGCGGCAGGGAGTCCTTGAGCTGGTCGTTGACCGTGAGCACCTGCCCGGCGCCCTGGCTGTAGGTCTCCCCCAGGGAGGAACCGTCCGAACCCTTGTACAGGGCGGCCTGGAGCATGATGCTGTCACCGGGGTCGATGTCCGGGCCGTCGCCCTCCTTCAGGACCTTGGTCTGGGCGTCGTCCACCTTGAGGGGGGTCTCGAAGGACACGGAGGGCGCCTTGCCGTCCGAGGGCTCCGCGGAGAGCTTCACGGAGTCCCACCCGGAGGCACCGCACCCGGTGAGCAGCAGGGACAGGGCCAGGGCGGTGGCGCCGGCGGGGATGATCTTGCGCAAGACGGGGTGACCTTTCGTGGGCGGTGTCGTGGCTCGCGTCCAATCTAGAGGACACGGGTGGGTCGGGGCTGTGAGCCGGCCCCCAGCACGCGGGGAGCCGTGGGTCGCGCGGGGGTCTCAGGCCGCGCCGCGCTCCAGGTCCCGGATCACCTCGGCCACCTCGGGGTGCTGCGTGGCGAACGGGTCCTGGCAGGCGATCGTGCGCTGCTGGTGCTCCCCGTTGAGCTTCAGGTGCACCCAGTCCACGGTGTGGTTGACCCCGGCCTCGTGGGCGGCCGCCACGAACCGGCCCCGCAGGCTCGCCCGCGTGGGCGGCGCCTGCTCCACGGCCCGCGAGACGTCCTCCGGGGACACGAAGGACTCCACCGCCCCGCGGCGCTCGAGCATGTGGAACAGCCCGTGGGTGGCACTGGTGTCGTGGTAGGCCAGGTCCAGCTGCGCCAGGCGCGGGTGGGAGTAGTCCATGCCGTGGGAGGCGGCGTAGGAGTCCAGCAGCTTCTTCTTGATGGCCCAGTCCAGCTCCCGGTCCACGAGCGCGGGGTCCTGCTCCGCCACCGCGCGCAGCCCGCGCTCCCACAGCTCCAGCACCCACGGCAGCCGGTCGTGGTGGGCCCCGTGGTGCTGCACGAACCGGGTGACGGCCTCCAGGTACTCCTGCTGCAGCTGCAGGGCGGAGCGCCGGGAGCCGTCCGCGAGCTCCAGCGGGGCCGTTCCCGTGAGGTCGTGGGAGACGAGCCGCAGGGCCGTGGCGGGGTCCGCGAGCGTGCGGTCCGGGAGGATCTGGCCCGCCTCGATCATGCGCAGCAGCACGTCCGTGGTGCCGATCTTCAGCGCCGTGGTGGTCTGCGACATGGACGAGTCCCCGGTGATCACGTGCAGGCGCCGGTAGTGCTGGGCGTCCGCGTGCGGCTCGTCGCGCGTGTTGATCATGGGCCGGGAGCGGGTGGTCGCGGAGGACGAGCCCTCCCAGATGTGGTCCGCGCGCTGCGAGAACGAGTAGCTCGGGGAACCGTCCCCGGGGGTCAGCGCCCCGAACGGCGGCTGCCCCGCGGGGTGCACCCGCCCGGCGCCCACCAGGATCTGGCGGGTCACCAGGAACGGCAGCAGGTGCTGGACCAGGCGGGAGAACTCCGTGCGGCGGGCGATCATGTAGTTCTCGTGCGAGCCGAAGGAGTTCCCGGCCGAGTCCACGTTGTTCTTGAACAGGTGCACGGTCCCCGCCACGCCCTCCTCGTCCAGGGTGGCCTGCAGCCGGGCCCGCAGGTCGTCCACGATGCGCTCGCCCGCGGCGTCCTGGGCCACCACGTCCGGCAGGGTGTCCGCCTCCGCGGTGGCGTACTCGGGGTGCGAGCCCACGTCCAGGTAGAGGCGTCCGCCGTTGGGCAGGAACACGTTGGAGGCCCTGCCCCACGCGAGCACGGGCGCGAACAGGCGCCGCGCGGCGTCGTCGACGCCCAGTGCGCGGGCCTGCGGCGCGCTGTGGGTCAGCCCGAACTCGGTCTCGATCCCGTAGATGCGGCGGTCCACGGCGTCACTGCCCGCCCTTCTGGACGAAGCCCTTCACGAAGGCCTCGGCGTTGGTCTCCAGCACGCCGTCGATCTCCGCGAGCAGGTCGTCCGTGCCCTGTGTGTCCCGCTGGGCCTGCGCCGCGCCGGAGACGGGCGGGGTGGCCGGCTCCGGGGCGTCGGCCTCCTCCTCGCGGCGCGATCCGGTGCCGAAGATGCGTTCCTGGGCCATGGTGTCCTCCTGGTGGTCGATCGGTCGGTGGTGGGTGCGGGCCCTCAGGCCCGCCGGGGGGTTCTCAGGCCCGCCGCGGGTCGGTGCCGTGGTGCGGGTCGGTGCCGTCTCCTGGCAGGATGCCGCTGCCCGTGACGAGCCCGGGGCGGTGGCGGGCCACCTCGCGCACCCACTGCTCGGCGTCCGGGGCCGCGAACCAGGATGCGGAGACCTCCCGGGTGAGGTCCCCCGGCTCGGGCATGGCGATGCGCGCCCCCCGGCGGACGCCCGGCAGCTCCACGTTCACGGTGTCCCAGCCCACGCCCGCCATGGCCTGCGGGTAGGTGGCCACGGCGGTGCCGCGGAAGTACGCGCGGGTGTCCTCGGGCGGGTGGTCCGCCGCGTCCGTGATGCGCTCGGCGGGCACGAGCGTGCGGATCCGCCCGCCCGCCGCCAGCCGGTGGTAGAGCCCCCGGTCGGGGCGCACGTCCGCGTACTGCAGGTCGATGGCCACGAGCCGGGGGTCGTCCCACGCGAGGCCGTCCCGCCGGCGGTAGGCGGTGAGCAGGGCGTGCTTGGCCGCCCAGTCCAGCCGGTCCGCGAGCCGCGCGGGGTCCGCCGCGAGGTCCGTGAGCACCTCGTCCCACAGGGCCAGCACCTGCGCGGTGTCGGGGTCCAGCCCGTGGGGGGCGAGCTCGTGCTCCAGGGCCACGGCGGCGTGGTAGTAGGCGCGCTGCAGTTCCACGGCGCTCAGCGAGCGGCCGTCGCGCAGCGCCACCGTGGTGGTGAGGGTGGGGTCGTGGCTGATGGCCTTCAGGGCGGCCACGGGGTCCTCGAGCTCGAGCGCGGGGGCGCGGTCGTGCTCCACCAGGTCAAGCACCAGGGACGTGGTGCCGAACTTGAGCACCGTGGCCACGTGGGAGAGGTTGGCGTCCCCGATGATCACGTGCAACCGCCGGTGACGGGTCTCGTCCGCGTGCGGCTCGTCCCGGGTGTTGACCATGGGACGGTGGATGGTGGTCTCCAGCCCCACCGTGCGCTCGAAGAAGTCCGCGCGCTGGCTCAGCTGGAAGCCGGGCTCGGCGCCGTCCACCCCGAGCCCCACCCGGCCCGCGCCGCACATGATCTGCCGGGACGCGAAGAACGGCAGCAGCGCGGCGGTGATGCGCTCGAAGGGCACCGCACGGTCCACGGTGTAGTTCTCGTGGGCGCCGTAGGAGACGGACTTGTTGTCCGTGTTGTTCTTGTAGAGGTTCACGTGGGCACCCTCGGAGCGCTCCGCGAGGAAGGTCACGGCGCGGTGGGCCACCACGTCCCCGGCGGCGTCCCACACGAGGGCGTCCAGGGGCGTGGTGACCTCCGGGGAGGAGTACTCGGGGTGGGAGTGGTCCACGTACACCCGGGCGCCGTTGGGGATCACCGTGTTCATGACCACCCGCCGCGGGTCCATGTCCTCGGTGTACATGGCGGACTCCCCGATAGCCTCTGCGGCGATCTCCTCCGCACCCAGCACGGGTGCGCGGTCCGTGAGCTGCGTGGGGTGCGCCTCCTCACGGGGCACGGTGAAGCCGCGGGCGTCCGCGAGGGGGGTCTCCGAGCCGTAGTCCCAGGCCGTGCCCAGGTCCGCCCGGTCGACGCCGCCCGCTCCGGCACCGGTCTGCCTCCCGGCGGCCGGGCGGGACGAATCCTGCGCCCGCTGCAGGGCGACCCACTGGGCGTAGCCGGTGACCACGCGGGTGGAGAGCACCGTGGCGTTCGCGTGCGGGGCGCCCTGCGCGAGCACCCCGAACTCCGTCTCGCTGCCCATGATCCTGCGCACCGTCATGCGGCACCCCCGGCGCCGCTCGCGGGGCGGCCACCGTGCCCGGCCACGCGCACGTCCGCGATGGTGTCCGCGCGCCGGCCGGTGAGCCGCGCCCAGTCCTCGGGGTCCGCGGTGCTGGGAAGGTCCTGCTGCTCGTGGAATTCCTCGTCCACCGCGGCCACCAGGTGCTGCGCGGTGAGACCGCGCCGGCCCGTGGTGAGCAGGGTCTTCACGGCCTGCTTCTTGGCACGGTCCACCACGTTGCGGATCACCGCGCCGGAGGCGTAGTCCGCGTAGTACAGGGTCTCCTGCCCGCCGTCGCGGTAGGCGATGGTGAGGAACTCGGTGCCCGGCTCCCGCGCGTACATGCGCTCCACCGCGGCGGCCACGAGCTCCGCGGCGGCCTGCGCCCGAGAACCGGCCCGGGCGACGTCGTCCTCCCGCAGCGGCAGGTCCTCCGTGACGTACAGCGAGAAGATCTCCCGGGCGCCCTCGCGGTCCGGGCGGTCGATGCGGATCTTCACGTCCAGGCGCCCGGGGCGCAGGACGGCCGGGTCGATCATGTCCTCGCGGTTGGTGGCACCCACCACCATGACGTTGTCCAGCTGCTCCACACCGTCGATCTCCGTGAGCAGCTGCGGGACGATCGTGGTCTCCACGTCCGAGGACAGGCCCGAGCCGCGCACGCGGAACAGGGAGTCCATCTCGTCGAAGAACACCACCACGGGCACCCCGCGCGCGGCCTGCTCGCGGGCGTTGGCGAAGATCGAGCGGATCTGGCGCTCGGTCTCCCCCACATACTTGTCCAGCAGCTCGGGGCCCTTGATGTTCAGGAAGTAGCCCTCGGGCCGCGAGCGCCCGGCCTTGGCGGCGGTGCGCTCGGCGAGGGAACGGGCCACGGCCTTGGCGATCAGGGTCTTGCCGTTGCCCGGCGGGCCGTAGAGCAGGATGCCCTTGGGCGGGCGCAACCCGTGCTCGCGGAAGATCTCGGGGTGCACGTGCGGCAGCTCCACGGCGTCGCGGATGGCCTCGATCTGGGATCCCAGACCACCGATGTCCGTGTAGCTGACGTCCGGGACTTCCTCCAGCACGAGCTGCTCCACGTCCGTGCGGTCCACGTGCTCCAGGGCGAGGCCCGTGCGGTGGTCCACGGTCACGGCGTCACCCGGTGCGGGGCGCTCGCGGCGCAGCCGCCCGGACAGCAGCAGCACGCGCTCCTCGTCGGAGCGGCCCACGGTGAGCACGCGGTCGTGGTCGAGGACCTCCTTGACGGTGGCCACCTCGCCGGTGCGCTCGTGCTCCAGCAGGGCGATCACCACGTAGTTCTCGTTCAGCAGGACCTGGCGGCCGGGCTCGCACGCCCCGAAGGAGACGAGCGGGCTCACGGCCACGCGCATCCGCCGCCCCGCGGCGAGGACGTCCACGGTGGGTCCGGTGAGCACGGGACCGTCCCCGGTGGCCTCACCCACGGGCCGATGGCCGGGGTTGACCTCCAGAATCACCGCGAACGTGGCGGGGGCCTCGGCCTCCGCGGCCAGGGTCTTCTTGAGGGTCACGATCTCCTGGCGGGAGGCGTTGAGCAGCCGCACGAGCTTCTCGTTCTGGGACCCCAGTGCGGCGGCCTGCCGGTCCAGGGCGCGCTTCTGGTCCCGCAGGACGTTGAGCTGGCGCTGGACGGCGTCCGCGCCCGGCTCACTCATGGCGGTCCCGCCCGTCCGCGGCGTCGATCTCCTGCTGGGCCCGCGCGGCGTGCTCCGCGAGCGCCGCCGCGTCCCGGCCCGCGCGGCGCAGCTTGCGGTCGGAGACGATCCGCTCCCCCAGGGCCACCGGTGTCCACGCCTGCAGGTCCTCCTCGGTGTACTCGCTCTTGGAGGCACGGCGCTTGGGCGCCAGGCGGGGGGCGCCGTCCGCGAGGCGGCGGGACTGGATGAGGAAGCCGGTGTGGGCCACCATCCGGTGGTCGGGGCGCACCGCGAGGCCCTCCACGTGCCAGCCGCGCAGCATGGTCTCGGAGGCCTCCGGCTCGGTGAAGCGCCCGTCCGCGCGCATGGCCTCGGCCACGCGGGACAGCTGCGGCACGGTGGCCACGTAGCAAATCACCACACCGCCGGGGGCCAGCGCGGTGGCCACGGCGTCCAGGCACTCCCACGGGGCCAGCATGTCCAGGATCACGCGGTCCACGGACCCGGGCTCCTCCGCGGCACCCAGCTCCTCGGAGAGGTCCCCGAGGGTGAGCCGCCACGCGGGGTGCGGGCCGCCGAACATGGTCTCGATGTTGCCGCGGGCGATCTCCGCGAACTCCTCACGGCGCTCGAAGGAGTGCACCAGACCCTCGTCCCCCACGGCGCGCAGCAGGGAGATGCTCAGCGCCCCGGAGCCCACCCCGGCCTCGACCACGCGCGCACCGGGGAAGATGTCCGCCATGGTCACGATCTGGCCGGAGTCCTTGGGGTAGATCACCGCGGCCCCCCGCGGCATGGAGACCACGAAGTCCTTCAGCAGCGGGCGCAGCGCCTGGTACTGCAGCCCCGCGGTGTTGCTCACCACGGTGCCCTCCGGGCGCCCGATCAGCTCGTCGTGGCGCAGCACACCGCGGTGGGTGTGGTGCTCGCCCCCGTCCACCAGCGTGATGGTGGTCATCTTCCCGCTCTCGTCCGTGAGCTGCACGCGCTCGCCGGAGCGGAACGGGCCGCGCCGGTTGGCGGCTCCCCGCACCGTGGTGGCGGGGGTGGTGTGGGGTTCTCGGGGCTGCTGCTCGGTCATCTGCTCGCTCTCACGCCGTGGCGACACCTGCGGTGTCCGGACTCGGTGGGCGGGTCCCGCGGACGCGGTCCCCTCGGTGCCCCATTCTCCCACCGTAGCCCGACGCCGCCCGCCACCTCCACGGCCCGGGGCTCAGCCCCGCAGGGCGTACCGGGCGAGATCCTGGTGGTGGACCACCCCGAGCACCTCGCCCGCCCCGTCCACGACCCACAGCCACGGCCAGTGGTGCGACTCCATCAGGCGCACCAGGTCCCCGCCCCGGGTCTGCGGGTCCGCACGTGCGGCCGCCGGGAACCACGCACACACGTCCCCCACCGCCACACGGGTGCGCTCCGGGCCGTCCACCCGCCCGGCCAGCGACGGGCTGAGGACCCCCACCACACCCCGGTCGCGGTCCCGCACCACCACGTCCGGGGTCCAGCCGCGGTACCCGTCCGAGGTGGCCGCCGAGACCGTGGCGTCCACCAGGGACAGCGGGGTGGTGGGCGCGAACTCCAGGGCGGGGCGGGCCATCCCACCGGCCGCGACGGCGTCGAGCGTGCGCATGAGCCGGGCCTGGCGCAGGGCCTGGCCCGCGCCCAGGAAGATGAACCCGGCCACGAGCAGGGTCACGGCGACCACCACCGGCTGGCGCCACTGTCCCGAGGCCAGGGCCCACAGCACCACGAGCACGGCGATGACACGCCCGCACCACGCGGCCACCACGGTGCCGCGGGACTCCGAACGGGTCACGGCCCACACCACGGCCTCCACCACCCGGCCGCCGTCCAGGGGCAGGCCCGGCAGCAGGTTGAACAGTCCCAGCACCCAGTTGGAGAGCACGAGCAGCTCCGCGAGGGAGCCCACGGGATCGGCCGCGGCGTCGGGCGCCAGAAGGAACCCGGCGGTGGCGAGGGCCGCGAGCACCACGTTGCTCAGGGGCCCCGCGAGGGAGACCAGGGCGGTGGGCAGCGGGGTGGAGCGGACGTCCCCGAACGCGGTGTGCCCGCCCATGAGGGTCAGCACGATGCGCGAGACGGGCCACCCGGCGGCCCGGCCCGCGGCGGCGTGCGCGAGCTCGTGCACCAGGACGCTCAGTGCGAGCCCCACGGCGAAGCCGAGCGCGAGCAGCAGGTTCAGCCACCCCAGGGAGGGGTGCAGCCGCCACAGCACCGGCCCGTACATCACCACCGTGAGAGCGGCGATCACGAACCAGGACCGGTCCAGGAGCACCTCCACCCCCAGCACCCGCCCCAGCCGCAGACCCCGCGGCCGCGCGGCCGCCACGGGCTCGGAGGGGGCGTCGCCGGGGCGTGCGGGGTCTCGGAACCGGGGATCAGACATGGTGCTCATGGTAGGGCGCGCTCCTCCGCCCGGGCTGGGCGCCCGCCGTGGAAGCCGCCCGGACCCGCGCCGTACAGTAAGACGGTGAGCACCTTGGACAGCAATGCGCAGCAGCCCGGCACCGGACCCTTCGGGGTGGTGCGCGACGGCCACGGTCAGACGGTCACGGTGCTCGTCGCGGCGTTCGAGGGCTGGAACGACGCCGGGGACGCCGCCACGGACACCCTCAAGCTCGTGCGCGAGCACCTGGACGCCCGCGAGGTCTTCGAGGTGGCCTCGGACGACTACTACGACTACCAGTACTCCCGCCCCGTGATCCACCGCTCCGCCACGGGGGAGCAGAAGCTGCAGTGGCCCTCCACCCGGCTCTCGAAGGCCGCGGTGCCCGGCACCAACCTGGAGCTCGTGCTGCTGCACGGCTGCGAGCCCTCCTACCGGTGGCGCACCTTCACCGCCGAGCTCATGGAGCAGGCCACCGCCCTGGACGTGGACGTGGTCATCATGCTCGGCTCGCTGCTCGCGGACGTGCCCCACACCCGGCCCATCCCCGTGACGCTGACCTCCGACACCGAGGAGCTGCGCGAGGAGCTGGACATCGAGGCGCCCCAGTACGAGGGCCCCACCGGGATCGTGGGCGTGCTGTCCCACATGGCCGCACTGGCGGGCTACCCCACCCTCAGCATGTGGGCCGCGGTCCCCCACTACGTGGCCCACTCCCCCTCGCCCAAGGCGCAGCTCGCGCTGCTGCGCCAGCTCGAGGAGCTGCTGGGCATGTCCCTGCCCCTGGAGCCCGTCATCGAGGACGCCGAGGCGTGGGAGCGGGGCGTGGACGAGCTCGCCAGCGAGGACCCCGAGGTGGCCGAGTACGTCCGCCAGCTCGAGGAGGCGAAGGACACCGTGGACCTGCCCGAGGCCACGGGGGACGCGATCGCCCGGGAGTTCGAGCGCTACCTGCGCCGCCGCGACGACCGGGACTGAGTCGGCGCGCGGCGGGGCGCCGGTCGCGTCAGAGCACCACGCCCAGCAGCGCCTCCACGGTGTCGCGCGCCAGCTGGCGGTCCTCGGACGACGCCGCCGCGCCCCGGGCCGCGGCACCGCCCAGGTTCCGCGCGGCCCACGCGTCCACGGCGATGAGTGCGGCGGGAGCGTTGAGGTCCTCGCCGAGTGCCGCGCGCACGGCCTCGAGCATGGCGTCCGCCCCGGCCGTCTCGGGCTTCGCCGCCGCCTCGCGCCACGTGGCGAGCCGGCGCTGCGACTGCTCCAGCAGCTCGTCGGTCCAGAACCAGTCCGTGCGGTAGTGGTTGGCGAGGATCGCCAGGCGGATGGCAGCCGGGTCCACGCCCGCGCGGCGCAGGGTGGAGACCAGCACCAGGTTGCCCCTGGACTTGGACATCTTCTCACCGTCCAGGCCCACCATGGCGGTGTGCACGAAGTGCTCCGCCATGGGCGTGCCGGACAGTGCGTAGGAGTGGCCCGCCCCCATGTCGTGGTGCGGGAACGCCAGGTCCGAGCCGCCGCCCTGGACCGTGAACGGCCGGGGCAGGTACTGCAGGGCGATCACGCTGCACTCGATGTGCCACCCCGGGCGTCCGGCGCCCAGGGATGCACCGTCCCACGAGGGCTCGCCGGGGCGCTCCACGCGCCACAGCAGCGGGTCCAGGGGGTCCCGCTTGCCCGTGCGGTCCGGGTCCCCGCCGTGGCCCTCGAACAGCGGCAGCATCCGCTCCCGGTCCCCGGTGAGGCGGCACGTGCTGCCCACGACCCACGCGGCGTCGTCGTCCGCGCGCAGCCGCCCGGCGGCGTCGACGTCGAAGTAGACGTCACCGGCCGGGGTGGGCTCGCCGTCCTGGCCGGTGCCCGCGGGGACCCGGTAGGCGAGACCGCGGGCCACGAGGTCTTCGACAGCCGGGACGATCCGCTCCACGGCCTCGGTGGCGCCCACGTAGTGGTCCGGGGGCAGCACATTGAGCGCGTTCATGTCCGTGCGGAACAGCTCGGTCTGGGACTCCGCGAGCTCCCGCCAGTCCACACCCGTGGCGTCCGCGCGCTCCAGCAGGGGGTCGTCCACGTCCGTGACGTTCTGGACGTAGTCCACGGCGTAGCCGGCGTCCCGCCAGGCCCGCTGCAGCAGGTCGAAGGTCACGTAGGTGGCGGCGTGGCCCATGTGGGTGGCGTCGTACGGGGTGATGCCGCACACGTAGAGACCGGCGCGCCCGTCGTGGGCCCGCAGCTCCTCCGGCCCTCCTGTGCGGGTGTCGTGCACGCGGGGCGCGGGCGCGGAACCGGGCAGCTGCGGAACCGGGCGGGAGGACCAAGACTTCATGTTCACCTTCGGTAGGTCGGTCGATCGGGACTCACGAGCGCAACGGGCACCCGCCGGGCGCTATTCCCCGCCCTGCGCGCCGGGCACCCGGGGACGACGCCGCAGGGAGCGTCCTTGGGGTCACGACGGCTCAGGCGACCATCACGCCGGTGCCCAGCAGCACGAAGACCACCGCGCCGAGCAGCACCCGGTACCACACGAACAGGCTGTAGCTGCGCTCGGAGATGTAGTGCATGAACCACCCGATGATCAGGTAGCCCACCACGAACGCGATCACCGTGGCCACGGCGGTCTGGCCCATGGTGTAGATGCCCGTCGGAACCTTGCCCGTGAGCACCTTGTAAAGCTCGTAGAGCCCGGAGGAGAAGACGGCGGGAATGGCCAGCAGGAACGCGTAGCGGGCGGCGGCCGCGCGGGTGTAGCCCATGAGCAGACCGGCGGTGATGGTGCCGCCGGAGCGGGAGACGCCCGGGATCAGGGCCAGCGCCTGGGCGAAGCCGAAGCCCACCGCGTGCTTGACGTTGAGGTCCTCCAGGTGGCGCTCCTGCTTGCCCACGTGGTCGGCGACGGCCAGGAACAGGCCGAAGACGATCAGCATGGCCGCGGTGATCCACAGGGAGCGGAACTGGGTCTCGATGACGTCCTGCAGCACCAGCCCCAGGACGGCGATGGGCAGGGAGCCCAGGATGATGAACCACCCCATGCGGGCGTCCGGGTCGCTGCGGTCCACCCGGCCCGTGAGGGAGAGCGCCCACTGCTTGATGATCCGCACGATGTCCCGCCAGAAGAAGAGGATCACGGCGGTCTCCGTGCCCAGCTGGGTGATGGCGGTGAAGGCGGCCCCCGGGTCCCCGCCGTGGGGCAGGAACTCGCCCACGATGCGCAGGTGCGCCGAGGAGGAGACGGGGAGGAATTCTGTCAGGCCCTGCACCAGGCCCAGGATGATGGCTTCGATCCAGTTCACGCGACAACTGTACGGCACGCCCCACGGCCCTCCCGGGGTCCCGCCCGGGCCCCGGACTGGGAAGGCCCTGGACACGGGTGAGGGGCCCGCCCCGGGTGGTGGGGCCCCTCACGGGTGGTGTCCGCGGCGTCAGCGTCCTGTGGTGCGGGAACCTGCCGGGTCGTCCTCGGAGTCGTCGTAGTCGTCCTCGTCCACGAGGTCCTCGTCCAGCATCTCGTTGTCCTCGAGGAGGTCTTCGTCGTCGTCCTCGTCCTCGAAGTCGTCGTCCT
>NZ_JAUMTZ010000001.1:0-30239 GCF_030530945.1 Kocuria sp.
CAGCAGCTCGTCCACGTCGATCTCCAGCTCCGGGATCTCCTCCTCCTGGGGGGGGCGGGGGGGGGACACCCCGAAATCAAAGGGGGGGGGGGGGCCCCCAAACTGACCCCACCCACCGGGCCCCCGGCCGCGGGGGGGCGCGGACCCCAGGCGGCCCGCCCCCGCCGTCGTCTTGTCGCCGCAGCTCGGGCTCAGTCGGCTCGGTGTCCCGCCTTCACGCACAGCACCGGGCAGCCCGCCTCCAGCAGGAGCCGCTGCGTGGTGGGGGCCATGATGAGCTTGCCCACCGGTGTGCGCCTGCGGGTGCCGATCACCAGCAGCTGGGTCTGCTCGCGGTCGGTGACCTCCAGGATGACGTCGGCGGGATCGGCGTCGTCCTCCACGGGGACGAGCTCGTAGTCGAGGCCGCTCGCGTCCAGGGCGGCGCGGTCCTCGCGCAGCGCGGTCTCCGTCTCCTCGGGTTCCGCGTGGCGCGTCCAGCGCCTGTTCTGGTGGCCCTGGACCACCACGAGCCCCGCGGAGCGCAGGGCGGCCTCGTCCATGGCGGCGCGCAGGGCGGCGCGGCCCGCGGGCGTGGGCAGGTATCCGACGACGATGTTCATGACAACTCCGTGTGCGTGGAAGGGACGGGTGGGGTGGGGGTGGACCTCAGCGGTCCACGTCCTCCAGGTGGGCGATGTCCTCGGGGTGCTGGAACCTGGTGCGGCGGCCGGTGAAGAGCCGGGCGTAGAGGAAGTTCACGAGCCACAGCACCACACCCAGGGCGATCAGCACCAGGGCGATCTGGTACTCGATGGTGTCCTGCGCCCACGGACCCAGCAGGAACGCACACGTGACGGCCCCGAAGTAGGGCAGGATCCGGGGTGCGTGGAAGTACTTGTGGTCCTCCTGGGAGCGGTCGCGCCGCAGGATGATCGCGGCCACGTTGACCACGGTGAACACGGCCAGCAGCAGCAGGGCAGTGGTGCCGCCCAGCGCGGAGGCGGTTCCCTTGCCCATGGCGTTGTTCACCAGCACGATCAGCACCATGCCCAGCACCGTGGTGAACACGATGGCCGTCCACGGGGTGCGCCGGCCGGGCAGGATGCGGCCCAGGAAGGCGGGCAGGACGCCCTGCTTGGCCATGCCGTAGAGCAGGCGGGACGCCATGAGCATGTTGATCAGCGCGGTGTTGGCCACGGCGAAGATGGTGAGGAACGGGTAGATGGTGTCGATGGGCACGCCCGGCGCGCCGATCTTGACCACGTCCAGCAGCGGGGTGGTGGACTCGCCGAGCTGGCCGATGGGCACGATGGCCACCGTGAACAGGGACACCAGCACGTAGATCACACCGGTCAGGCACAGTCCGATCAGCATCACGCGGGGGAAGTTGCGCGTGGGGTCCTTGGTCTCCTCGACCATGTTCACGGAGTCCTCGAAGCCCACGAAGGAGAAGAAGGCCAGGGAGGTCACGGAGGTCAGCGCCAGGAACATGCCCTTGTCCTCGCTGGTCTCGAAGATGACGGTGCGGCTGAAGTCCGCGTTGCCCTGGGCCGCGGCCCAGAAGCCCACCAGGATCACGATCAGCAGGCCGGTGAGCTCGATGCACGTGAGGACCACGTTCAGCTTGACGGACTCGGACACCCCGCGCAGGTTGATCAGCGCCAGCAGTGCCATGAAGCACACGGCCACAACGGTGATGCCCACGGGGCTGAGGTCCAGGTGGAAGCCCTTCGCGAAGTTCGAGGCCACCGTGCTGGACGCGGTGGCCGCGGAGGTGAGTCCCGAGCAGAGCACCGCGAACGTCACCAGGAAGGTGAGGAAGTGCAGGCCGAACGCCTTGTGGGTGTAGAGCGCGGCACCCGAGGCCCCGGGGTACTTGGTCACGAGCTCCAGGTAGGAGAACGCGGTGATGGTGGCCACCACGAACGCCACCAGGATGGGGGCCCACGCGGCACCGCCGATCTCCCCGGCGATGTTGCCGGTCAGGGCGTACACGCCCGTGCCCAGGATGTCCCCCACGATGAACAGCAGGAGCAGCCCGGGACCCATCACCCGCTTGAGCTCGTGGCTCTGCCCCGAGGGGTCGGTGCCTTCGCCCGCGGGTGTGGGCCCGTGGGTCTTCGCGGCGGGGGTGGCGCCGCGCGGTGTCGTGGAATCGCTCATGTGGTCCTCCGGGGTTCGCCCTCGTGCCGTCCGGCACGGTCGTCCCCGCGGGGTGGACTGTGACTCACGGCTCATTCGTACAGGCAACTTTAAGGTATGCGCGTGCCCCCGGCGGCCACGGACGCGCAGGTCGTGGGCGTCGTCGTCCTTCCGTCCGCCGAGGACGACGCCGCCCGCACGGAATGCACGCGCCCCGCACCCGGGTGGGTGCGGGGCGCGAGGTGATGGGAAAGAAGGTCAGCGGATGCCGCGCATCAGCTTCAGGATGGGCTTGGACACCAGGAGCATCAGGATCCCGAGCACGATGGTGATCGCGCCCATGGTGCCGAAGTAGCCCACCTCGTTCTCACGGGAGTAGAACTCCGCGAGGGAGCCGGACAGCGCGGTGCCCAGCGCCACGGAGAGGTTGTAGAGCGCAACCATCTGCACCGGGAACTTCCGCGGCGCGAGCTTGGTGGCCAGTGACAGGCCCACGGGGGAGAGGAACAGCTCACCGAGGGTGGCGAAGAACAGCACCAGCACGATCCAGCCCACGAACACGGACGGGGTGTGCGCCTGCGTGATGAACAGCAGGAACGCCACGCCGATCAGCAGCAGTGCCAGCCCGAACTTCACGGGGGTGCTCGGCTGCCGGGTGCCCAGCTTGGTCCACGCGGCGGCGAAGACCATGCCCAGCAGGATGATGAAGACCGGGTTGATGGACTGCACCACGGACGGCTGGAAGTCGAGGCCGAAGACGGACAGCTTCAGGCGGGTGTCCGCGTAGATGGCCAGCACGGTGAACTGCTGCTGGAACAGCGAGAAGAATGCCGCGGTGGCAATGAACAGGGGGATGAACGCGATCACGCGGGAGTGCTCGTCCGCGGAGAGGTCCTTGTCCCGGAGCATGTTCACGAAGATCAGCACGGCCGCGACCACGACCACCAGGATCACGGCGTTCGCCAGGTTGCCAGGGTTCAGGACGCCGGTGAGCAGCAGGACCAGGACCACCACCAGGAAGGCCACCGCGATCCCGATCCACTTGCCGTACTGCGAGCGCGGGAGCCGGTTCGCCACGGTGTGGACGGAGGCGGGCAGGCCCTTGCGGGTGAGCAGGTACTGCACCAGGCCGAGGGCCATGAAGACGGCCGCGATCCCGAAGCCGGCGTGGAAGCCCCACGTGCCCCACGCGAAGCTCGTGAGCAGCGGGCCGAAGAGCGCGCCGATGTTCACGCCCATGTAGTAGATGGAGAAGCCGGCGTCGCGGCGGGGGTCCTCACGGTCGTAGAGGGTGCCCACGAGGCTCACGCAGGTGGTCTTCAGGCCGCCGGAGCCCACGGCGATGCACAGCAGGCCGATGGTCAGGCCGGCCACGCCCGGGATGAACGCCAGGGCGATGTGGCCGAACATGATGAGCACGGCCGATGCGAGCATGGTGCGCTCGGAGCCGAGCAGCCGGTCCGCCACCCAGCCGCCCAGGATGGAGCACAGGTACACGGTGCCGCCGTAGGCGCCCACGATGCCCGCGGCCACACCCTCGTCGATGCCCAGACCACCCTGCGTGGCGGGGTAGTACATGTAGTACAGGACCAGGGCCTGCATGCCGTAGAACGAGAAGCGCTCCCACATCTCCACGGAGAAGAGGTTGGCGAGCATCCCGGGCTGGCCGAAAAAGTTCCTGCGACCCGTGGGGTTGTGCGGGTCTGCTGCTGTGGGGGCGCCGCCGGTGGGCGCGCCGTCCGGTGTGTGGTGACTCATAACTCACCATGATGCACCCGCGCGGGCCGTGCTCCGGCCTCCGACCCACCACCACGCCGCCCCCGGGCCCTCGTGGGAGGGTTCCGGGGGCGGCGGTGGCTCGCGCGGGGTGCGGGACTCAGTCGTTGAAGTCGGCGGGGTCGGGGCCGATCCGGCCGTCGTCGCGGGTCAGGGCGTCGATCCGGGCGACCTCCTCCTGGCTCAGGGTGAGGTCCTGGGCGTCCCAGTTCTCCTGGATCCGCTCCGGGGTCACGGACTTGGGGAACACCACGTTGCCGATGGCCAGGTGCCACGCGATGACCACCTGCGCGGGGGTGGCCCCGTGGGCCCGGGCGATCTCCTGGACGGTGGCGTCCTGCAGGTCCGCCTTGCCCTGGCCCAGCGGCGACCATGCCTCGGTGACGATGCCGTGCCGGGCGTCGATCTCCCGCATGGCCCGCTGGTTGAAGTAGGGGTGCAGCTCGATCTGGTGGGCGGCGGGGACCACACCGGTGTCCAGGACGTCCTGCAGGGCCTTCTCCGTGAAGTTGGAGACGCCGATGGAGCGCGCCTTGCCGGAGGCCTTGATCTCCTGGAACGCCTTCCAGGTGTCCAGGTACTTGCCCTTCTCCGGCTGGGACCAGTGGATGAGGTAGAGGTCCACGTAGTCCAGGCCCAGCCGCTCCAGGGACTTGTCCACGGCCTCGAGCGTGGACTCGTAGCCCTGGTCCTCGTTCCACAGCTTGGTGGTGACGAACAGCTCTTCGCGGGGGATGCCGCTGTTGGCGATCGCACGGCCCACACCCTCCTCGTTGCCGTAGATCTTGGCGGTGTCGATGTGGCGGTAGCCGATCTGCAGGGCCTTTGCCACCACGTCCTCGGCGACGTCCGCGTCCACCTGCCACACGCCGAATCCGAGCTGGGGGATGGTGTTGCCGTCGTTGAGCTTCAGGGTCTGGTTCCGGGCCATGGGAGTGTGTCCTTTCGTGGGCGACTGGGATCCAGTCAACTGCGCCGGAGCGGGCCTGACAAGCCGTTAAGTTCTGGGTGAAGTGCCAGGCCCCGGGCTCACCCCGGGGGTGGTGCACCCCGGAAACATGATGAAATGGGATCATGCAGTTCAACTTCCGGCGCGCCAAGACCCCCGCGTACCTCACCTCGCTCGCGCTCGTGGTGCTCGGGCTGCTCTTCGCCGTGGCCTCCGTATCGGTGCTGGCGTGGCTGCTCACCATCCTGGGCATCGCCCTGAACGTGATGGCGGTGAGCATCACCGGCATCGACGACTCGCCGTCCCGCGCCCGCGGCACCGGCACACGCGTGGTCACCGAGCCCGCCGTGGAGTCGGTCGACGAGCCCGAGGCGCAGACCGACCAGCACGACGCCGTCCCGCCGGCCGGTGCGTCCCGCGGCGGCTCCTCCGCGCTGCGCGCCTCCGGGGCCCGCGCCACCGTCCCCCGTCCCGCCCGCGGGGCCGCCTCTGAGCGGGAGCACCCGGCGCTCTAGGTTCGTGCTCCCGGTTCTGCACGGGCCGTCCCGCGCGAGCCACCGTCTGCCGGACGAGCGCTCACTGGCCCGCGACCACCCGGCCGGTACGCCCTCAGTTCATCGCGGCGGCGCGGTAGATCCGCTGCACCTTCTCCTCGTCCAGTCGGGTCTCGACGGTGACCGTGGCCTCCGGGTCCGAGCGCAGGTAGCGCACGGGTCCGTGCACTCCCACTTCCAGCTTCTCCGCATCGGCGACCCGGTACACGGTATCCACGTACCCGGTGAACGCGGGCCCCTGGGTGGGGTTGACCCGCAGGGTGAGGTGGGCGGTCACGGTGTCCGAGACACCGTTCTCGTCGAACGGCGACTCCACCTCCAGCTCGCGCACGATCCCCACCCCGTGGCCGACGACCCCGGGCAGCCGGGCGGCCAGGTGACCCTGGGCCTTCGCGAAGGAGCGGCGCAGCACGGACACCCAGGACACGGCGGCGAGCACCAGCACCACGGCGATGACCCCCAGCCACAGCCCCTGGTGCGTGTCCGACCACCGCAGCGCGCTCAGCACCACCACCACGGCGGTCACCACCGGGATGACCAGCAGCAGGGAGGCGGTCAGTCGCTCCGCGAGCGTGGGCTTCGCGGCCGCGGCCGTTCCCGCGGCACCCTCGGCGGTCCCGCTCCCCGCCCCGCCTTTCCCTGCGGAGGGCGACGGCGCCCGCCCCAGCTGGCGCATGGCGGCGGCGTCGAACCCCCGGTCGTCGACGGTCACGGGTGCTGGCCAGGTGGCGAGGGAGTCCATGGCCCCATTATGGGCCAGGTCGGTGGCCCGGCAGCCGGCGGTGAGTCCGAGAAACATTTGCCGTGTCAATATATGCTCACTACACTCGGGGGCATGAGTGAGACGAAGTGGCTGTCCCAGGACGAGCGGGAGGCGTGGCTCGCCCTCGTGTCCATCATGTTCCGGCTGCCGGGCTCCGTGGAGGGCCAGCTGCGCAGCGAGGAAAACATGTCACTGGCGGAATATCTGGTGCTCGCCATGCTGTCCGAGGCGCCGGACCACCGGCACAAGATGTCCGCCCTGGCCACGGCCACGAACACGTCCCAGTCCCGGCTGTCGCGCATCGTGGCGCGCATGGAAAAGGACGGGCTCGTCACCCGCGAGGGGCGGCAGGACGACCGCCGCGTGGTGGTTGCGGAGATCACCGAGGCCGGTCTGGAGCGCATCCGGGAGGCCGCACCGGCCCACGTGCGACACGTCCGCGAGATCGTCTTCGACCGGCTCTCCCCCGAGCAGGTGGGGCAGCTCGCGGACATCGGCCGGGCGCTCAACTGCGGTTCCAACGCCCGCGGCGCAATGGGCCTGGAGTGCGGGAGCACCGGCCCCGCAGCGTGAGGGGCCCCGCGAAGGCCCGTCGGGCGGCGTCGTCAGGGCGGGAGCCGGGGTGCACCCCCCCCACGGAGCCCCGGCCGGGTTCTGCTCCCGGACCGCTCAGACGTGCTCCTGGGCCTCCGCGGCCGCCACGATGGCCCTGTCGCTCCCGCCCGTGAACCCGTGGCGCCAGAAGCCTGCGGCCAGCACCACGGCGAGCACGATCAGGCTGAACCAGAGGTTCTGGGCCTGCTCCGGGTCGAAGGCCATCATCACGAGCACCAGCAGGATGAACGCGATGGTGGCGTACGTGAGCCAGGGGAAGAGCCACATGCGCACCCCGCTCCGCATCCCGGCGGCGTCGAGCGCCCGGCGCGAACGGAGCTGCGTGAACGAGATGCAGAGGTAGACGAACAGGGCCGCGCATCCCGCCGTGGAGAGCAGGTAGCCGAAGATGCGGTCCGGAAGCACGTAGTTGAGCACCACGCACGCGAATCCCACCACCACGCTGGCCAGGATGGCGGCCACGGGGACCCCGCGTGAGCTGGTGCGAGCGAACGCGGCGGGGGCGTCACCCCGCTGCGCCAGGCTGAAGGCCATGCGGCTCGCGGTGTAGAGGGCCGAGTTCAGGCACGACGCCACGGCGGTGAGGATGGCGAGGTCCAGCACCGTGGTGAGTCCTCCCAGCCCGATGCTGTCCAGGGTGAACTGGTAAGAACCCACCTGGGCCAGTTCCGGGCGGGTCCAGTCCACCAGGGCCACCACCACGAACACCGATCCGAGGTAGAACAGCGAGATCCGCCAGATCACGCTGTTCACGGCCTTCCGGATGCCGCTCACCGGGTGGTCCGATTCCGCGGCGGCAATGGTGACGATCTCCGTGCCGAGGTACGTGGTGGTGGTGGTGAGCATGGCGGCGAACACGCCACCGATGCCGTGGGCGAAGAAACCGTGGTCGAACAGGCCGTGCACCCCGGAGACGGGGCTGTGGGGAAGCAGCCCCAGGATGGCGAGGACCCCCAGCACGATGAAGCCCACGATCACCACCACCTTGATCAGGGCGAACCAGAACTCGAACTCGCCGTAGTTGCCAACGCTCACCAGGTTGGTGCCGGTGAGGACCGCGGTGATCAGCAGGGCGAAGACCCACTGCGGCCAGTCGAACCAGGTGGTGAGGATCTGCGCACCTGCCGTGGCCTCCACCGGGATGATGAGAGCCCACGCCCACCAGTACAGCCACCCGATGGAAAATCCTGCCCACCTGCCGAGGGCTCTGTCCGCGTACACGCTGAAGGACCCGGTGTCCGGGTTCACCGTGGCCATCTCCCCGAGCATGCGCATGACCAGAACCACCACCAGACCCGCGGCGGCGTAGCTGATGATGGCGGCAGGGCCGGCCAGCTGGATGGCGTGGGCGGAACCCACGAACAGTCCTGCCCCGATCACCCCTGCCAGAGAGATCATGCTCACGTGGCGTGGCTTCAGGTTTGCCTGCAGCGCATCCGGCTGGTGTGGATCAGTCTGGCTCGGCGATGTCATGAGTGTCCTTGCGAAGTGTCCGGGGGAGCGCACGCGACGTTACTCCCTCTGGAGCACCCACCGGCACCGCGGGTTCCGAGGAGGGGCCGGGTGCGCTCTTCTGATCACGGCTGGGGCAGGTGTTCGAGCTGGACTGTTCCACATGAAATATTTGGGGGCATGACATCCCCCCTGGCACTGGGCGTGTGCGTCACGCTGGGCCCGGGGCAGGTCCGTTCCGCGCCGGCGGTACGGGTGGAGCAGCTGGATGCCGCCCTCGACTCGAAGGAACTTTCATGGCCCACACCGTGACCCCCGCTGGTCCGGACACCCGCGCCCACGCCCGAGCGGCCCACGGCGCGCAGCGGGGCACACCCCGCGAGCACAACCCCTGGGCGGCGCTGAGCGCGCTGTGCATCGGATTCTTCATGATCCTGGTGGACTCCACCATCGTCTCCGTGGCCACCCAGACCATCGTGACGAGCCTCAACTCCACCCTGAACCAGGTGCTGTGGGTGACCAGCGCCTACCTCCTGGCGTACGCGGTGCCCCTGCTCGTCACCGGACGCCTGGGGGACCGGTTCGGGACCAAGCGCGTGTACCTGGCGGGACTCGCCGTCTTCACCCTCTCCTCGCTGTGGTGCGGGCTCTCGGGGACCATCGGCATGCTGATCACCGCGCGCGTGGTGCAGGGGCTGGGCGCGGCGCTGATGACCCCGCAGACCATGGCCGTGATCACGCGGATCTTCCCCGCGGACCGGCGCGGCCAGGCGATGGGTGCCTGGGGTGCCACCGCGGGCATCGCGAGCCTCGTGGGGCCCATCCTGGGCGGCCTCCTGGTGGACCACGGCGGCTGGGAGTGGATCTTCTTCGTCAACGTGCCCGTGGGGGTCGTGGGCTTCATCATGGCCGTCCGGCTCGTCCCCGACCTCCCCGGCCACGCCCGCGGCTTCGACCTGCTGGGCGTGCTGCTCTCCGCGGCGGGCCTGTTCTGCCTGGTCTTCGGAATCCAGGAGGGTGAAAAGTACGACTGGGGGACCATCACGGGCATCCTCTCGGTGCCGCTTCTGCTCGTCCTGGGTGTGGTGGTCCTCGCCGTGTTCGTGTGGTGGCAGAAGGTCAACCGCCACGAACCCCTGGTGCCCCTGCACCTGTTCGCCAACCGCAACTTCACCCTGGCCAACGTGGCCATCACGGCGGTGGGCTTCGCGATCACCGCCATGTCCTTCCCGCTGATGATCTACGCGCAGGTGGTCCACGGCTACACGCCCACGCGTGCCGCGCTGCTGCTGGTGCCCATGGCCCTGATCTCCGCCGTCCTGGCCCCGGTGGTGGGGCGGCTCGTGGACAGGCACCACCCCGCACTGATCGCCGGGTTCGGCCTGCTGTGCTTCGGCGCCGGGCTGGCCTGGTACGGGCTGCGGCTCGACGCCGACACGAGCGTTCTCGAGCTGCTCTGCATCGCCGCACTGCTGGGGGTGGGCAACGGCTTCATGTGGTCACCCCTGTCCGTCTCCGCGACCCGCACCCTGGAGCCGCGCTACGCAGGGGCCGGAGCGGGCATCTTCAACACCACCCGCCAGTTCGGCTCCGTGCTCGGCAGCGCCGCGGTGGCCTCCCTCATGGACTCCCGACTGAGCCACCACCTGGGGGCGATGGCCGCAGCCGCGAGCGAGCAGGCACCGAGCGGTCACGCCATGCCTCCCGAGGTCGCCCACTCCTTCGCGCGGGCCATGGGAGAGACGTTCTACCTCCCGGCCGCCGTGGTGGCCGTGGGTGTCGTGGCCGTGCTGTTCTTCAGCAATCCGCACCGCCGCCCCGGGCGGCACGTGGCCGCGCGGTAGACCCGGCACCACGGTGGAACGGGGCACGGGCGCGCCCCGTTCCACCGTGGGCGGACGGATGCCGGGGGCGTCGGATCCCGGGTCTACGGTGTGCGGAATGAGCATGCAGAGCGCGTACACCGCCTTGTGGCGGACCACGAGTGGCCAGGACAGCAAGAACCACCGGATCAGCGGGGCCACCTTGCGCCGCATCGCGTCCTTCGCCCGGCCGCACCGGGGCGCCATCACCGCGTTCGTGCTGGTGTCCGTGGTGCTGGCGGTGCTGGGAGTGGTGACCCCCGTGCTCGCCGGTCGCGTGGTCAACGCCATCACGGGTGGCCACGACATCTCCGTGGTCGTGTGGCTCGCCGTGGCCATCGCGGCGGTGGCCGTGGCGGACGCCGGGCTCTCCCTGCTGAGCCGGCTCCAGTCGGCGCGGATCGGCGAGGGGCTGATCTACGACCTGCGCACCGCGGTCTACGACCACGTGCAGACCATGCCGCTGGCGTTCTTCACCCGCACCCGCACCGGGGCGCTCGTCTCGCGGCTGAACACGGACGTGATCGGCGCGCAGCGGGCCTTCGCCGGGACGCTCTCCGGCGTGGTCTCCAACCTGGTGTCCCTGCTGCTCACAGTGGGCGTGATGGTCACCATCTCCTGGCAGGTGACACTGCTCTCGCTGCTGCTGCTGCCCATCTTCCTGGTCCCCGCGCGCGCCATGGGCGGCAGACTGGCCGCGCTGCAACGCCAGTCCGCCCAGTACAACGCCCAGATGTCCACGCGCATGACCGAGCGGTTCTCCGCCGGTGGTGCCACCCTGGTCAAGCTCTACAGCGACCCCGCGGAGGAGTCCCGGCAGTTCGCCGCCCGCGCCAACGACGTGCGGGGCATCGGGATCCGCTCCACGATGCTCCAGACCACCTTCGTCACCGCCCTGACCCTGGTCTCCGCGCTCGCCCTGGCCCTCGTCTACGGCGTGGGCGGCGCCCAGGCCCTCATGGGGCACCTCGACGCCGGGTCCGTGGTGGCGCTCGGCATGCTGCTGACCCGGCTGTACACCCCGCTGACGCTGCTCGCCAACGCCCACATGGACATCATGAGCGCGGTGGTGAGCTTCGAGCGCGTCTTCGAGGTCCTGGACATCAAGCCCCTGATCGCGCAGAGCCCCACGGCGCGGGCGCTGCCCGAGGGCCCGGCGGACGTGGAGTTCGACCACGTGTCCTTCTCCTACCCGTCCGCGGACAAGGTCTCCCTCGCGTCCCTCGAGGACGTGGCGGTGCTGGACTCCCGCGGCGGCGAGGAGGTGCTGCACGACGTCAGCTTCCGCGCCGCCCCCGGTCACACCGTGGCCCTCGTGGGCTCCTCCGGGGCGGGCAAGTCCACCATCGCCCAGCTGGTGGCGCGGCTCTACGACGTGGACTCCGGTGCCGTGAGGATCGGCGGGCAGGACGTCCGGGAGACCACCTTCGACTCCCTGCGCCACGGGGTGGGGATGGTCATGCAGGACGGGCACCTCTTCCACGACACCATCCGGGCCAACCTCTCCGTGGCTCGTGAGGGCGTCACGGACGCCGACCTGTGGGACGCCCTGGACCGTTCGCGGCTGCGGCACGTGATCGAGTCGCTGCCGGACGGCCTGGACACCGTGGTGGGGGAGCGCGGCTACCGGCTCTCCGGCGGCGAGCGCCAGCGCCTCACGATCGCCCGGCTGCTCCTGGCGCACCCGCGCGTGGTGATCCTGGACGAGGCCACCTCCGCACTGGACTCCACCAGTGAGGCCCACGTGCAGGCGGCGCTGAACGAGGCCATGTCCGGGCGCACCGCCGTGGTGATCGCCCACCGGCTGTCCACCATCCGCAGCGCGGACCAGATCCTGGTGGTCGAGGCGGGGCGGATCGTGGAGCGCGGCACCCACACGCAGCTGCTCGCCCAGGGTGGGCGCTACGCGGAGCTGCACGACACCCAGTTCGCCACGGACGGTTCCTGAGCGTGCGGGAGACGTTGGCCGCTGAACTGGGCATCACCCTCCCGCACGCGGTGGGGGTGGTGCTCTCCGCGGTGGGGATCTACCTGGTGTTCCTGGTGTTCGTGCGTCTGCTGGGCCAGCGGGTGCTCTCGGCCATGTCCACCTTCGACGTGGTCGTCTCCGTGATGCTGGGGGCTGTGGCCGGGCGCGTGATCCTGGGTCACCCGCCCACCCTGATGAGCGGTGTGCTGGGGCTGGCCACTCTCTTCCTGCTGGAGGTGGCCTTCGGGCGGCTCGGGGCGCGCCCGCGGTGGCAGCGGCTGTTCAACGCGCCGGCCCGGCTGCTGATGATCGGGGAGGACGTGCAGGAGGAGGCCCTGCGCCGTGCCCACATCACGCGGGCGGAGCTCAACGGTGCGCTGCGCCGGGCGGGTGTGCGCTCCTACGCGGAGGTGGCGTGCGTGCTGCACGAGCCCAGCGGCGGGATCAGTGTGCTGCGCCGCGGTGTCCCCGTGGACCCCCGGCTCCTGGCGGACGTGCCCGGTGCGGAGCGGATCCCGCGGCAGTTCCTGGCCCCCGGAGCGTCGGATGGTTAGCCCACTGATTGTTGCGGATGGCTAGGATGGTGCAACGCCTACGAAGGGACACGGACCCCATGACCGACATGGCCATCCGCTATCGCGGAGTGAGCAAGGTCTATCCGGACGGCACCGCGGCGGTGGACAACCTGGACCTGGACGTTCCCACCGGCTCGCTCACGGTGTTCGTGGGTCCCTCCGGCTGCGGGAAGACCACTTCGCTGCGCATGCTCAACCGGATGGTGGAACCCACATCGGGCGTGGTGGAGGTCAACGGCCAGGACGTCTCCACGGTTCCCGCCGCGCAGCTGCGCCGCTCCATGGGCTACGTGATGCAGCAGTCGGGTCTGCTGCCGCACAAGACGGTGGAGGACAACATCGCCACCGTCCCGCGGCTGAACGGGGTGTCCAAGAGGCAGTCCCGCGCGGACGCCCGTGAGCTGCTGGCCGCCGTGGGCCTGGACGAGTCCCTGGCCACCCGGTACCCGGCCCAGCTCTCCGGCGGGCAGCAGCAGCGCGTGGGCGTGGCCCGGGCGCTCGCCGCGGACCCGCCCGTGCTGCTCATGGACGAGCCGTTCTCCGCCGTGGACCCCGTGGTGCGCCACGACCTGCAGCAGGAGCTGCTGGACCTGCAGCGAAGGCTGCACCGCACCATCATCTTCGTGACCCACGACATCGACGAGGCCGTGGTGCTGGGCAACCGCGTGGCGGTCTTCGCCCGGGGCGGCCGCCTGGCCCAGTACGCGACTCCCGAGGAGCTGCTGCGCGCGCCCGCCGACGACTTCGTGGCGGACTTCATCGGCCGGGACCGCGGTTTCCGCTCCCTGAGCTTCGAGAACGCCGCCGTCCAGCTGCGGCCCGTCTCCGTGGTGGACGCGGACACCGGCGAGCGCACCGTGGTGGGTCCGGCCGGGGAGAACCCCGCCCCGTGGCAGGAGACCGGCGCCGCGGCGTCGTCGGACTGGGTGCTCGCGGTGGACGGGCGCCGGCACCCCCTCGGCTGGCTGCCCGTGGACGCGCGCGGCCAGGCGGCCGGGCGCGAGGAGCTGCGCGTGGGCGGCACGCTGTGGCGCCGGGGCGACTCGCTGCGCACCGCGCTCGACGCCGCACTGTCCTCCCCGTCCGGGCAGGCCGTGGCCGTGACGGACGACGGCGCGGTGGCCGGCGTGGTCCCCGGGGAGGCCGTGATGCGGGCGATCGAGAGCCAGCGCTCCACCCGCGGGCAGGGAGCGGGGCGCGCGTGAACTGGCTGACGCACAACTGGTCCTCGGTCCTGGAGCTCGCGGGCTCGCACCTGGTGCAGTCCGTGGTCCCGGTGCTCATCGGCCTGCTGGTCAGCGTGCCGCTGGCCCGACTGGCCGCCGGGAACAGGTGGTTGCGGCCGGTGCTCGTCACGGGCTCCTCGCTGCTCTACACCATCCCCTCGCTCACGCTGTTCGTGGTGCTGCCCCTGGTCCTGGGCACGCGAATCACCTCGGTGGGCAACGTGATCGTGGCCCTGAGCCTGTACGTGGTCGCCATCCTGGTGCGCTCGTGCGTGGACGCGTTCGAGTCCCTGGACCGGGACGTCCTGCAGGCCGCCACGGCCCTGGGGTACAGGCCCGCGCGCCGGTTCTTCGGCGTGGAGCTGCCGCTCGCGGTGCCCGTGATGGTCGCCGGACTGCGCGTGGCCACCGTCTCCAACATCTCCATGGTCTCGGTGGGCGCCGTGATCGGCATCCAGTCGCTGGGCACCCTGTTCACGGACGGGCTGCGCCGCTCGATCATCTCGGAGATCGTGGTGGGCATCGTGGCCACCGTGGTCATCGCCGTGGTGCTGGACCAGCTGCTGCGCCTGCTGGGCCACGCGCTCACCCGCTGGCAGCGCACCGGGAGCGGTGGCACCCACCCGGCCACACGGCGTCGTGGTGACGGCGGAAGCAGGACCGGCGACGCCGCCCTGGCCGCCGTGGAGTCCGGAGGTGCCCCCGCATGAGTCTCTTCGCCGACGCCGCCCGTTTCCTGGGCGACCCCGTCAACTGGGCGGGTGTCGCGGGCATCCCCCACCGGATGCTCGAGCACGTGGGCTACAGCGCCCTGACCATGGCGATCGCCCTGGTGGTCGCGGTGCCCCTGGGGCTGTGGGTGGGCCACACCGGCCGCGGTGGCGGCGTGGTGGTGGGCCTGGCCGGCGCGCTGCGCTCGCTGCCCACCCTGGGTCTGCTCACGCTGTTCACCCTGCTCATGGGACTGGGGCTCGTGCCGCCCATCCTGGCCCTGGTGCTGCTGGCCGTCCCGCCGATCCTCTCGGGCACGTACTCCGGGATCGCGGCGGTGTCCCCGGCGCTGGTGGACGCCGCCCGGTCCCTGGGGATGACCGAGTCCCAGACACTGTTCCGGGTGGAGGTCCCCGTGGCGCTGCCCGTGATCCTGGGCGGGATCCGCAACGCCGCGCTGCAGGTCCTGGCCACCGTGACCATCGTGGCCTACATCAACCTGGGTGGGCTGGGCCGCTACCTGATCGACGGACTGGCGGTGCGCGACTACTCGCGCATGCTCGCGTCCGTGGTGCTCGTGGCCGTGCTCGCACTGGCCGCGGACGCGGTGCTCGCACTCGTACAACGCCTGGTGACCTCGCCGGGTCTCAGACTGACAGGAGATCGACCATGACAACGCAGTCATCCCCCCGCGCCCGCTGGCGCCCCGCCGCCCGGGCGGCCGTGGCAGCCACGGCCCTGCTCGCACTCACCGCGTGCGGCGGCGGCTCGGACCCGCTCTCGGACGACAAGAACGACGACGCCTCGGGCGGCTCCTCCGACACCGTCACCGTGGGCTCGGCGGACTTCCCCGAGTCGCAGGTGGTGGCGGAGCTCTACGCCGGTGTGCTGCGGGACGCCGGTGTCACCGTGGAGACCAAGCCGGGCATCGGTGCCCGGGAGGCGTACGTGGGTGCCGTGAAGGACGGTTCCGTGGACGTGGTCCCGGACTACTCCGGCAACCTGCTCCTGTTCGCGGACAAGAACGCCACCGCCGCGTCCGCGGGGGACATCATGAAGGCCCTGCCCGAGAAGCTGAAGAGCCAGGACCTCTCCGTCCTGGATGCCTCCAAGGCCGAGGACAAGGACGCCCTGGTGGTCACCCAGGCCACCGCGGACAAGTACCACCTGAAGTCCATCGCGGACCTCTCCTCCGTGTGCGGGGAGCTGGTGATGGCCGGCCCGCCCGAGTTCCAGGAGCGCGCCTACGGCACCGAGGGTCTGAAGAAGAGGTACGACTGCTCCTTCAAGTCCTTCCAGCCCATCAACGACGGCGGCGGCCCCCTGACCGTGCAGGCCCTCACCAAGGGGGACGCGCAGGTGGCGGACATCTTCACCACCACCCCGGCGATCCAGGACCAGAAGCTCGTGGTGCTGGAGGACCCCAAGGACAACTTCATAGCCCAGCAGGTGCTGCCGCTGACCGCGCCGGACCGGCTGCCCCAGAAGGCGGTGGACGCGCTGAACGAGTTCTCCGGCAAGCTCACCACGCAGGACCTGATCGACCTGAACCGCAAGGTCAGTGGGGACGAGCAGCAGAACCCGGCGGACGCCGCGAAGCAGTGGCTCAAGGACCACGGGTACGACCACGCCTCCTGATCCGGACAGTCCACGGTGCGCCCGGTGGTGCCCTCCCGCGAGGGGGTGCCGCCGGGCGTTCGTCATGCGGTGTTCATGTGCGCCCGCGGGCCCCCACCATCTGGGCGCTGTTCGGGCTATGCCACCCCGAACCCACCGTTGCTGTGGAGCACCTGCCCCGTGATCCACCCTCCCTGTTCGGACAGCAGGAAGGCGACGAGGTCGGCGGTGTCCGAGGGCGTTCCGAGGCGACCGGCAGGAGTCATGGTTGTGAGGTGGTCCTTGATCTCGGGGGTCATCCAGCCGGTGTCGATCGGGCCGGGATTGATCGCATTGGATCGCACACCGAGCGGTGCGAGTTCGATGGCTGCTGCGGTGACCAGTCGGTCCAGCGCACCCTTGCTGGTGCCGTATGGGAGGTTGAATGCCGAATGGTCACTGGTCAGCGCCACGATGCGCCCAGAGGCCTGAGTCTTGACATGATCGGGAAGTGACTCGGCGAAGGCCTTGATCAACAGCCACGACGCGCGTGCATTCACCGCGTAGTGCCGGTCCCAGCTTGCCACGGTGGCGTCCAGGATCGAGCTGTCGACGCCTTCTGAATGGGCCAGCACCAGAGCCGTGAGGGTACCGTCTGCACCGGCACGCCGCACGAGCTGCTCGGGAACCACCGGATCAGTCAGGTCCGCCGGCAACAACATCACTGTTGCTCCACTGCCCTGACATTCGTCGGCGATCTGGTCGGCGTCGTCGTCTCCTGACGAGATTCCGACGCGGGTCTCGTAGCCGGGCAAGTGGACCAGGGCGAGGTCCCAACCCTCTGCGGCAAGACGGACGGCAATGGCCGCTCCGAGACTGTTGCAGCGGCCGACGCCTGTGACCAGTGCTGTGGGTCGCATGGACGCACCCCTTTCGTCATTGTAAGCCCGAAAGTACAGCGTTAGTGGTGCGTGCGACAGGCCGTCAGCCAGAGTGCGTGTACATGGAGAACTCGGTGGCGTCCGGGAACGGTTGGCACTGTTCACCGGTTCTGCACAGGGTTGTCCACACGCTGTGGGATTCCACACAGGGCGCTCCTGACCTGCGGCGATGCGGGTGTCACCCCACGTGGCCGGTCTGCTGTGAACAGGGGTTTTCCACCCCTGTGGATAACTCTGTGCACACGCTGTGCAGTGAACGGCGGGTGACCCCCTGGTCATGAGCACGTCACCTGGCGGGGACGACCGGGCGCGTGTCTATGCTGGTTGGCGGCCGTGCCCGCCCGTGGGTGGTGGCGGCCGGAGAAGGACCCGGTGTCAAGGGGGATCCCGGGCGGAGAGACATCCCACGGGCGCTCCGCGCGCCCACCGAGGAGGCATGGTCACGTGCGGCCAGACGACGCGATCCCCCACCGGATCACCGGACGCGACGAGCTGCTGGACGCCGTCCGCGAGCAGCTGCTGCGGGACACCCGCGTGGATCCCCGGGACCGTGAGGTCTTCACGGGCAGGCTCACCCGTCATGTGGACCACCTGATCACATCCCTGTACGCCGTCTACGGATCGGACGAGGACTTCTGGGACACCGTGGCCCGTGCGGTGGACACGGCCTGGGAGGCCTACGTCCAGCGCCCCCGGGAGCTGAGGGAGCTGGACCGCACGCGCGAGGACCGGACGCCGTGGTTCACGTCCCGGGAGGCCGTGGGGGGTGTGTGCTACGTGGACCGCTACGCCGGGACGCTCGCCGGGCTGCGGCAGCGGATCCCGTACTTCCGGGAGCTGGGACTGACCTACCTGCACCTGATGCCCCTCTACGAGAGCCCCGCAGGCAACTCGGACGGCGGCTACGCGGTCTCCTCGTACCGCCGCGTGGACCCCGCGCTCGGGACCATGGCGGAGCTGGCCGAGCTCGCGGCCGAGCTGCGCGCCCACGGGATCGCGCTGGTACTGGACTTCGTGTTCAACCACACCTCCAACGAGCACGAGTGGGCCCGGGCCGCCACGGCGGGGGACCCCTTCCACGAGCGGTTCTACTGGATCTACCGGGACCGCACCGTCCCGGACGAGTTCGAGCGCACGGCCCGCGAGATCTTCCCCGACGACCACCCCGGGGTCTTCACGCGGGTGGACAGCACGCCCGCGGGTCGCGCGGGAAGCCCCTTCCACCCCGATCCCCGCTGGGTGTGGACCACGTTCCACCGCTTCCAGTGGGACCTCAACTACTCCAACCCGCACGTCTTCCACGCCATGGCCGGGGAGATGCTCTTCCTCGCGAACCAGGGGGCGCAGGTGCTGCGCCTGGATGCCGTGGCCTTCATCTGGAAGCAGCTGGGCACCTCGTGCGAGTCCCAGCCGCCCGTCCACGACCTGCTGCGGGCGTTCAAGGCCGTCGCGGCGCTCGCCGCCCCTGCGGTGGAGTTCAAGTCCGAGGCGATCGTGCACCCGGACGAGGTGGCCCGCTACATCCACCCGGAGCAGTGCGCGCTGTCCTACAACCCGCTGCAGATGGCGCTCACCTGGGAGGCCATGGCCACGCGGGACGTCACCCTGCTCTCGGCGGCGCTCGCCGAGCGCCACACCACCCCCGAGGCCACCGCGTGGGTGAACTACGTCCGGGGCCACGACGACATCGGGTGGACCTTCTCCGACGACGACGCCGCGCGGCTGGGAATCGACCCGGCCGGTCACCGCCGCTTCCTCAACGCGTTCTACACCGGCCGTCACCCCGGCAGCTTCGCCCACGGCGTGGCGTTCCAGGACAACCCCCGCACGGGGGACTGCCGGATCTGCGGGACCACCGCGTCCCTGCTGGGGCTGGAGAGCGAGCCGGGCCCGGCCGTGGACCGGATCCTGCTGGCGCACTCCCTGGCCATGAGCACCGGGGGGCTGCCCCTGCTCTACCTGGGGGACGAGGTGGGCCAGCTCAACGACGCCCGGTGGGAGGAGGATCCCGCCCACGCGCAGGACGCCCGGTGGGTCCACCGCCCCGAGTTCTCCGCGGCCGACCACGAGCGGCGCCACGACCTGTTCTCGGTCCAGGGTCGGATCTACGGGGGAATCAGGGGCATGATCGCCGTGCGCCGCCGCACCCCGGAGTTCGAGGGGACCGCGCTGGTCCCGTTCACCACCCACAACCCCCACGTGCTGGGCTACCAGCGGCCCGGGGCGCACAGCGTGGTGCTGTGCCTGGCGAACTTCAGCGACTGGGCCCAGTTCGTCACGGGGGAGACCCTGAGCGGCTTCCTCCCGGCCGCGGTGGACCTCCACGAGGAGGCCGCGGTGGACCTGCGGGGCGGTGCGCTGCTCGAGGCGCACGGTTTCCAGTGGCTGCGGGTCATTCCCGTCGGCTGAGAAAACACCGTCACACAACTGTCCCCCGAAGTGGGGGTGGGTACGCCCAGAAGGGTGGACACCAGCAGTTGTCCACAAGGATTGTCCACAAGCGTGGATAAGTGAGGCGTGTCTCCCGCGCCATCACCGATACTCTCAGTCTCGGGCATTTGGCCAGGTCAGTGGGTGGTTTCCAGGTCGGACCGCGCGCGTCCCACCGGTGCGGTCGAACACGCGTTCGAGCTTTCCCCAGAATTTTCCACCGCTGTGGACAACCTTTCTCCACCGCCTGTGCACCCGTCACAACTCCTCGGGCGGGGTGACGTTTTGTCGTCTTTGCATAAGATTGGAGGCCTGATGAGTTGCGTGCAATGAGCCGCTCGGTGGGACGAGCGGCTCGGGGAGAGGCACGCCCAAAGGGGGGAAACAATGACTGTTCGCACCACCATGGTCGAAAACGACGACCGCAGCTTCACCCTGCTCGCTGAGCAGGACGTACCCGTGACGCTCGAGGAGTTCGAGCACGCCTTCGGGCGCCCCCGGGACATGGGGCGCTGGTTCGGCGTGGAGTTCACCTGGCCCACGAGCCCGGACCACCAGCTGGCGGTGGGGTCGGCCCTGGAGTTCCGGGCGTCCGTGGGGCCGCTGCCCGTGGACTTCACGCTGATCGTGGCGGACCGCGTGCCGGGCGAGTCCCTCATGTTCCGCACCACCCGGGGCTGCGTGGACATGCTCATGGAGTACACGTGGCACGCCACGGCCACGGGGGTCTCGGTGCAGATGCGCACGGACTACCGCGTGCGCGGCGCGCTGTGGTGGAAGCTGCCGTGGACGCGCGCCATGTCCCGCCGGTACACCACCAGGGGACTGGAGGCCATGCGCCGGGACCTCGTGGCCCGGCACCCGGTGGCTCGCGCGGCCACCCGCTCCACCGAGTCGCACGCCGCAGGGGCGGCGCATGCACCCGGGGGCGTGCCCTCGCCGCGCACCGCGCCGGCGCACCGCAAGGCGCCTCGGCGGCACCGTCCGCAGCGGGCGTGAGACCGGTAGTCAGCTCCGCGCGCGCTGCTGCGGGGAGTCGGCCGGGTCCGTGGGCTGCGGCAGGGAGCGTTCCATGCGCATGACCCTGACCCGGTAGTCCATGCCGGGCACGTCGAAGTCCACCGCGCCGCGGGGCGAGTACCCCAGCCCGGTGTAGAACGGCTGCAGCGGGGGGCTGGTCACGTCGCAGTCCAGGCGGGCGACCGTGCGTCCGGAGGCCGCGATGGCCCGCTCTGCCGCACGCACCAGACGCGAGCCCGTGCCGGTGCCGCTGAGGGAGCGGTCCACCGCCACGCCGTGGATGTACCCGGCGGGCACGGGCTGCTCGCCCCAGATCTCGGGGTCCTCCCAGATCACGCGCACGCTCGCCAGCACACGGGCCGGGTCCTCCGGGGACTCGACGACCCACCACTCGCCGCGCTCGACCTCCTGTGCCACGTGCTCCACGGCGTACTCGCCCTCGCGCCACTGGTCGATGCCGCGCCCTATCATCCAGCGGGCCAGCCTGTCCCGCAGCTCCACGATGCCCCGGGCGTGCACGGCCCGGGCGGGTTCGATCTCCAGTGCACCGGGGTCCACCCGTGGCGAGGGACGACGCCGCCCGGGTGCCTCTTCGCTCTCAACGCCGGGCCCGGCGTCTGCCACCGGGCCAGGTTCTGGGCCCGGGTCCGGGGCGTTGGCACCCGCAGCGGGGAGCGGGAGCGGGGACGCGGCGTCGTGGGCTGGCATGCCCCGAGAGTAGGCGAGACCGGGGTGGACGCTCCGGGGCAGGGTGCCGGTGTGACGGATCGTGACGGGGTGCCCGCCCCCGTACGCTGGCGGCTGAACGTCCTTGACCCGTGGCGCGCGCCGGACGGACAGTGGAGACATCACGCCCCGTCAGGAAAGGACGATCCACCATGGCTGAGAAGTTCACCCTCCCCGACCTCCCGTACGACTACGCCGCGCTCGAGCCGTACATCTCCGCGCAGATCATGCAGCTGCACCACGACAAGCACCACAACACGTACGTGACCGGTGCCAACACCGCTCTGGAGAAGATGGAGGAGGCCCGCGCCAACGGTGACGCCGCCGGTGCCGCCAAGCTCTCCAAGGACCTCCAGTTCAACCTGGGCGGCCACATCAACCACTCCATCTTCTGGAAGAACATGTCCCCGGACGGTGGCGACAAGCCCACCGGCGAGCTGGCCGCGGCCATCGACGAGTTCTTCGGCTCCTTCGACGCCTTCCGTGACCAGTTCACGGCTGTGGCCACCACCATCCAGGGCTCCGGCTGGGCCATCCTGGCGTACGAGCCGATCGCCGGCAACCTGGTGATCGAGCAGATGTACGACCAGCAGAACGGTGTGCCCGTGGCCACCATCCCCCTGCTGCAGCTGGACATGTGGGAGCACGCGTTCTACCTGGACTACCAGAACGTCAAGGCCGACTACGTCAAGGCCTTCTGGAACATCGTGAACTGGGCGGACGTGGCCGAGCGCTTCGAGAAGGCTCGCGCCGGCGCCAAGTCCCTCATCTGATCCCCGCATGACGCGCCGCTCCGCGGTGTCATGATCCTCGGAACCCCGCTCGGCCGCGCCGTGCGGGGTTCCGTGCTTCCAGACCCCCATTCCTGCGGCTGCTGTTCAGCCCGTCCGTCTGCGACCCGGTCCCCCGGCACCCGGGTGAGCCCGCAGCCGGACGGCCCCGGCGCCGTCGCCCGTGTCCGTTCCGCCCACTCCGAGGAGCACAGCCATGTCCGTCCAGCGTTTCCTGGTGACCGATGAGATCCCCGAGCCCGGCGTGACGATGCTGAGAGAGGTGGGAGAGGTTGATGTCCGGCACGGCATGGATGCCACGGAGCTGCGGCACGCCGTGACCAGCGGTGAGTACGACGTGGTGATCTCCCAGACGTCGGACCGCTTCGACGCCGACCTGCTGGCCCGGGCGCGGATCAGGGGGATTGCGAACTACGCCGTGGGCTACAACAACATCGACGTGGCCGCGGCCGCCGAGCACGGCATCGCAGTGGGCAACACCCCCGAGGTGCTCAACGACGCCACCGCCAACCTGGCCATGCTCCTGCTCCTGGGTGCGGGGAGGCGAGCCCACGAGGCCACCGAGTTCCTGCGCGGCGGAGAGTTCACGGGCCTGCGGCCGAAGCTGATGGTGGGGCAGGACGTGTCCGGGGCAACCCTGGGAATCGCCGGGCTGGGGCGCATCGGGAAGGCGGTGGCCCGCCGGGCGCTGGCGTTCGGGATGACCGTGGTCTTCACGCAGCGCCCGCCCCGGGACCGGGAGGTCTCGGACGAGGAGCTCGGTGACCTGGGCGGAAAGGTCACCCAGGTGCCCTGGGACGAACTGGTGGAGACCAGCGACTACATCTCGCTGCACGTGCCCCTCACGGAGGACACCCGGCACCTGGTCGACGCGGACACCCTGCGCCGCATGAAGTCCACGGCCGTGCTGGTGAACACTGCGCGCGGGCCGGTGGTGGACGAGAAGGCCCTGGTGCAGGCACTGAAGGACGGCGAGATCTTCGCGGCGGGTCTGGACGTCTTCGAGAACGAACCGGAGGTGGAGCCCGGCCTGCTGGAGCTGCCCAACGCGTTCCTGCTGCCGCACATCGGCTCCGCGGAGGAGGGCACCCGCTCCCGGATGGCCCGGATGACGGCGGAGAACGCCGTCGCCATGGCGCGGGGCGAGGAGCCGCCGCACCCGGTGCACCCCTAGCGCTGAGAACCTGATTCCACGATCATGCTCTCGTGAGCACACCATCGCGGGGCCCGGCGAATGATCGTCCGAGTAGCGAAACCCTGTGGGACGGATGGTTCGAGACCCAGTACGGCCAGATGTATATGTACTGGGGCTCGTGATCATGGCTGGATTGCGAGGGGGCCGGGTCCGAGTACTGCTCAACTCCTCAGAACCTCCCGTTGGTGACGAGTGGGAGGACGTTGTGGAGCTCTCTCTGGTTGTCCCCGAGGGGGAGCAGTTCAGCATCCTGCCCTGGGGATGGGAAGAGGTCTTTACGTTTCCCCAACTCGTGCCAGCTGCATACCGGTTGCGGGTCAGCTTCCGTGACCGCGAGGCGGGGCACCAGGACGAGGTGAGCGGGGAGCACCTGCTGGAGTTCTGGCAGGCGCCCCTTGCGCCGGATGCGATTCTGCGTTCCACCACGAGCGATGCTGCCTACTGGCACAGGGCGTGGGGTGTGCGGAGGGAGGAGCAGTAGATGAGGGGTAGCCGTGGGTCTGTGTATGTGTGGGTGCTGTTCGTTGTCGTCTCTGTCGTTGCCCTCGTCGTCGTGTATCTCCTGATGGGCAAGTCCTTCGGGGATGCGCTGATCCTGGCCGGAGTCGCAGTCGTGGGGGCCACTCTGGGGGTCTGCCTGCGTGAGGTCTTCCGCGGCAAGTCACGGCGGCGGACGCCGGAGGGGCGTCATGCTCAGCGGGATGCGGACTTGCACGACTGACTCTTCGCCCTGTGGTGGGGCCCGCGGTCTGCGGGAAGCGAGGGTCAGCCCTCAGTGCCGGTGGCGCAGGGCAGTGACCACCTCCGCGGTGGCGGCCACGGCGGCGTCGACGTCCTGCGCGGTGGTGTCCCTCCCCAGGCTGTAGCGCACTGCGGCGCTCGCGAGCTCCGGTGCCAGGCCCAGCGCTGTGAGCACGTGGGACGGTTCCGTGGATCCGGCGGAGCACGCCGAGCCCGAGGACACCATGATCCCGCGGTTCTCCAGGTCCACCAGCACCGTCTCGCCGTTGACACCGGGGAAGCAGAAGCTCGCGTTCGTGGCCAGGCGTGCGCCTCCTGCTGATGGGTCGGGGCCGGTGAGCAGGGCGCCGGGGACGCTCCCCAGGACGCCCGCGATCAGCCGGTCCCGCAGCTCGGTGCACCGCCGCGCGTGCTTCTCGCGCTCCGCCTCCGCCTGCTCCAGGGCCACGGCGAACCCCACTGCCCCGGCCACCGTGGAGGTCCCCGGACGCCGTCCGCGCTCGTGGCCTCCGCCGCTGAGCAGGGGCCTCAGCGGGGTTCCCCGTCGCAGCCAGAGCACCCCGATGCCCGGGGGCGTGCCGATCTTGTGGCCGGCCAGCGTCAGTGCGCTCACACCCAGGGAACGGACGTCCAGGGGCAGCGTGCCCGCGGCCTGGACGGCGTCCGTGTGCAGGGGGACGTCCCGCTTCGCCGCGATCTCGGCGAGGGTCGCGACGTCCTGCACCGTGCCGATCTCGTTGTTGGCGAGCATCACGGAGGCCACGGCCACCCCGCTGCCCGCGGTGGCATCGCCCACGAGCGCGGACCGGAAGGCGTCCGGGGTGACCGCGCCACACGTGTCCACGGCCGCGCACCGCACGGCAAAGCCCTCGTGCCGGGCGAGGTCCGCCGCCGACTCCAGGACGGCGTGGTGCTCGACCGCACTCGTGACCAGGCTCGTCCGGGCGGGGTGGCGCTCACGGCGGGCCAGAGCGATTCCCTTGACCGCGAGGTTGTCCCCCTCGGTGCCGCCGGACGTGAAGACCACCTCCCCGGGACGGGCGTGGAGCACCGCCGCCACGCGCTCCCGGGCCTCCTCGAGGGCGCGGGCGGCGCGGCGGCCCCGCTCGTGGTGGCTGGACGCGTTGCCGTACTCGGCGGTCAGCCACGGCCACATGGCCTCCAGCACATCTCGGCGGGGAGCTGTGGTGGCGGCGTGGTCGAGGTAGATCACGGGATGACCTTTCATGGGAGGAGTGGCAACCGCGAGGGGCGGACGGATGCGGTGCGCACCAGGGTCCCGCGCTGCTGCTGAGTCGGGTGAGGTCTCCGCTAGCCCACGGCGATGTCCAGACCCAGGTCCAGGGCCTGGACGGAGTGGGTCAGGGCCCCCACGGAGATCACGTCCACTCCGGTGGCGGCCACCTGCCCGATGGTCTCCAGGGTGATGCCCCCGGAGGCCTCCACGGCGGCGCGGCCGTCGACCACGGCCACGCCGCTCACCAGGTCCGCCGGGGTGAAGTTGTCCAGCAGCACCACGTCCGCCCCGCCTGCCAGGACGTCCTCGATCTGGTCCAGCCGGTCCACCTCCACCACCATGCATGCCGTGTGAGGCATTTTTCGTCGGAGCTCGCGCAGCGCGCGGGGCAGGGATGCGCCGCCCGCCGCGAGGACGGCCAGGTGGTTGTCCTTGAGCATCACGGCGTCCGAGAGACCGAAGCGGTGGTTGTGCCCGCCCCCGCACGTCACGGCGTGCTTCTCGAGCGCGCGCAGCCCGGGGGTGGTCTTGCGGGTGTCGCACACCCGGGTGCGGGTGATGGTTCCCGCGGGGAGCTTGTTCGCGCGCTCCACCTCCGTGACCTTCTCCTCCACGGCGGCCACGTAGCGGGCGGTGGTCGTGGCGATCCCGGACATGCGCTGCACGAGGTTCAGCACCGTGCGCTCGGCGGTCAGCAGGGGCCGTGCCGGGCCGCTCACCGTGGCCACCGCGGTGCCGGGCTGCAGCCGGTCGCCGTCCGCCACGTGCAGCTCCACCTCCAGTCGGGGGTCTGCGAGGGGGAATCCCACCCTGACCACCTCTGCCCCGGCGAACACCCCGGCCTCCCGGGAGACCACCGTGGCGGTGGCGTGGGCGTCCTCCGGAATCACGAGGTCGGAGGTGAGGTCACCCCACGGGGCGTCCTCTGCGAGTCCGGCGCGGATCACGGCTTCAACGGCTGAGCGGTGCAGCATGCGCTGTCCTTTCGTGGGTGTCGCGGTCGGTGGGCCGAGGATCTGCGGCCGCCACTGAGGAGTCCGCACGATGGTGCGCGCCCCGTGACTCCGTGCGCAACCGTGCCGCACGGACCAGCTCACGGGCCACGAGCAGCAGGTTCCGGTCCTCGTGCGCGGCCAGGGTGGCGGCGTCCCCGGCATCGGCTCTCCGGGGCTCGGCGGGCGACGCCGCCGCGAGCCACCTCTCCACCGCTCGTTCCGTCTCCGCGAGGCCGGCGCCGGTGCGGACCACTCCCGCCCCTCGCCACATGGCGTCCTGCAGGGCGGCCCGGGTGAACGGGCTAGCGCCCTCATCGGGGAGAACGGTGTCCGGGTGGCCCATCGGGGAGGTCATATCGAGTGATCCCCGTGCGTTCGGGCCATCACCCGACGTCTTCGAGGCCGCGTCGGTGACATATGCGGACGACGTGACGGTGTGAACGGTGGCATCGGCGGGCTCCGTGGCCGCGCCGCGGCCCAGTGCGGAGCCCCGGCGGGCGACGAGGCGCCCGACGCGCTCGCCGAACACCACCGCCTCCAGCAGCGAGTTGGAGGCCAGCCGGTTGGCGCCGTGCAGGCCCGTGGCGGCGCACTCGCCCGCGGCCCACAGGCCGGGGACCCCGGTGCGACCGCGCTCGTCCGTGGCAATGCCGCCCATCATGTAGTGCGCGGCCGGGCTCACGGGCACCTGCTCCCGGGACCAGTCGATGCCGCGCGCCGCCAGTGCCCGGTGGATCGTGGGGAAGCGGCTGGCCAGGACCTCCGCGCGGTCCGTGCCCTCCGGCACGAGAACGGTGGAGCAGTCCAGGAAGACGTCGGCCTCCGTGGCGAGGCGCTCCGCCGCAATCGCGCGGGCCACGACGTCCCGGGGGGCGAGCTCGGCCCGTGGATCCACGGCGAGCATGAAGCGTTCACCGCGGTGGTTGCGCAGCACGGCTCCCTCGCCGCGCACGGCCTCCGAGATCAGGAAGGACCCCGGGGCGGCCAGCGCCGTGGGGTGGAACTGCACGAACTCCAGCCCGCGCACCGCCGCACCGGCCCGCAGGGCCAGGGCGATGCCGTCCCCGGTGGCCACTGCCGGGTTCGTGGTGAACGGGTACAGCTGCCCGGCGCCGCCGGTTGCGAGCACCACGTGCTCGGCCTCCAGGGTGCGTTCCGGACCGAGGAGACCGCCCGCCTCGACCGCCCGGACGGTCACGCCGGTCACCGCACCGGAGGTCAGCTTCAGCTCTGTGACCAGTGTGTATTCCAGGACGGCCATGCCTTCGCGGGCGGCAGTGGCGCGTGCGACCTCCGCGAGCGCCGTCTGCATCGCGTGGCCGGTGGCGTCCCCTCCGGCGTGCAGGATCCGTGGCACGCTGTGCGCACCCTCGAGCCCCTGGACCCACGGCGAGTCGGGGCCGGCAACGCGGTCGAAGCGGACGCCCCGACCGGTCAGGGCGGTGACGGCCGCGGGGGAGTCCACCACCACGCCCCGCACCACCTCGGCGTCGCAGCATCCCGCCCCGGCGGAGAGCGTGTCCCGCACGTGCAGCTCGGGGCTGTCGAGGAGCTGGCCGCCGGGCAGGTCGCGCGTCATGGCCGCGATCCCACCCTGGGCGAGGTCCGTGGCGGTGTCCGTCAGCGCGGCCTTGCTCACCACGGTGACCCGGGCGCCGTCGGCGGAGGCGCGCAGCGCGGCGGTGAGTCCCGCGGCGCCGGAACCCACGACGACCACGCGCGGTGCGGCGTCGTCCCCCGGGGCGGCGTCCGCCGGAGCGTGGCGGTCTGGCACACCCGGGGTGCTCCGGGCGGCGCCCGCCGGGTCACGCACGCGGCACCGCGGCGAGCATGCGTTCCAGTGCGACCGAGGCGTCCTGCGCAACGTCCCGGGAGACCGTGACCTGGTTGACCACCCGTCCCGCCACGAGCTCCTCCAGGACCCACGCGAGGTAGCCGGGGTGGATTCGGTACATGGTGGAGCACGGGCAGATCACGGGGTCCAGGCAGAAGATGGTGTGCTCCGGGTGCTCGGCGGCCAGCCGGTTGACCATGTTGATCTCCGTGCCGATCGCGAAGGTCTGTCCGGGCTCAGCCGCGGCCACGGCCCTGCGGATGTGGTCCGTGGAGCCTGCGGAGTCCGCGGCGTCCACGACCTCCATGGGGCACTCGGGGTGCACGACCACGGTGCAGCCCGGGTGCTCCGCGCGTGCCCGCTCGATCTGTGCCACGGTGAAGCGGCGGTGCACGGAGCAGAAGCCGTGCCACAGGATCACGCGGGAGTCCCGCAGTCGGTCTGGGGAGTTCCCGCCCAGCTGGCGGCGCGGGTCCCACAGGGGCATCCGTTCCAGGGGGACGCCCATGGCCTTGGCGGTGTTGCGCCCCAGGTGCTGGTCCGGGAAGAACAGCACCCGCTGGCCGCGGGTGAACGCCCACTCGAGGACCGTGGCCGCGTTCGAGGACGTGCACACGATGCCCCCGTGGCGCCCGCAGAACGCCTTGAGCGCGGCGGAGGAGTTCATGTAGGTGACCGGCACCACCGAGGCCAGCGGCTCGCCGTCCTCCCCGGTGAGCACCGTGCCGTCCTCGGCCGTGGCATGGGGGCCCAGCACGTCCACGAGCTCCGCCCAGCACTCCGCCACGGAGTCCTCGTCCGCCATGTCCGCCATGGAGCAGCCCGCGGCGGGGTTCGGCAGGATCACGGCCTGCTCGCTGGTGGAGAGGATGTCCGCGGTCTCGGCCATGAAGTGCACGCCGCAGAACACGATGGCCTCCGCCTCCGGGTGGGCCTTCGCCTGCTGCGCCAGCTGGAACGAGTCCCCGATGAAGTCCGCGTGGGCCACGACCTCGTCCCGCTGGTAGAAGTGGCCCATGACCACCACTCGCTCGCCCAGGGTGTCCTTGGCGGCGCGGATCATGGCGTCCAGCTCCTCGGCGGTGGCGTCCCGGTACCGCTGCGGGATGGCGGGCTGCGCCGGGGAGCCCGGGGGAACGGCGTCGTCCTGGGACGCCCCGGGGCCGTAGCCCTCGGTGAGCGGGGCCGGGAAGTCCCACGGCTGCTCGGCGAGCGCGGCGCTGCACGAGCCCGGGGACGACGCCGCGGCGTCGGGCCGGGAGGCCAGCAGGGTGAGGCGGGTGGGGACGGAGGTCATGGGGTCTCCTGGTGCGGGTGGATCGGGTCGGATCGGAACAGGGCGGGGGTGTCCTCGGCCGCGAAGCGGTAGAGGGCCGGCGGCCGGTGCGGGGTACCGGGAACACGCTCACCGGTGTCCTGCAGCCGGCCCGAGCGCAGCACGTGACGGCGGAAGTTGGGGGCGTCCAGTGCGTGCCCCAGGATGGCCTCGTGCACCTCGCGCAGCTGCGCGACGGTGAACACGGGCGGCAGGAAGGACCGGGCGACCGTGGGGTCCGCGATCCGGTCGCGCAGCCGGTCCAGGGCGTGCGCCACGATGCGCGAGTGGTCGAAGGCCAGCGCGGGCAGAGCGGTGGCCCGCAGCCAGGCGACGTTGAGGTCCTCCTCCCCGGCGGCGGCGGCGTCCTCCGCGGGCAGGGCCACCCAGTAGACCACGGTGACCACGCGCTCGTCGGACCCCTCGGAGCGGTCCAGACCCCCGAACGTGGCGAGCTGCTCCAGGTGCGCGGTGCCCAGTCCCACGGTGAGCCGCAGGTACCAGGCGGCGGCGTCCTCCAGGTCGCGGTCCTCCTGGAGGGGCCCGCCGGGCAGGGCCCACACGTGGCGGTACGGCTCCCGGACGCGGCGCACCAGGGGCAGCCACAGCTCGTGGCGCCCGCCGGGGCCCGTGGGACGGACGGTGAAGATCACGGTGGACACGGCGAGGCTCGTGCGCGAGGAACCCATGGCGCGCTCCCTTCGCCGCCCGGGGGCGGAGCCGTCAACCGGTAAATGTCACCATGACTCTAACGACTGAGATCCGCTCCGCGGGACCGGGTCCGAACATGACGCCGCCGCGGTGCGGGACGGCACCGATCGCCGGGCGCCCCCTGCCGAGAC
>NZ_JAUMTZ010000001.1:30249-125185 GCF_030530945.1 Kocuria sp.
AAAGCCCTGCCCGCGACGACCGCCCCTCCCGCGGCGGGCGTCTCGTGGCGCCACATTCGCTGCCGCCCCGTGTCCTGCCCACCGGGGCCCGCGGGGTTGCGTACGTTGGGCAGATCACACGTCCGCCGCAGCCGTCAGAACGGATCCCGCCATGTCCTCTTCCGCGCCGAGCGCCCACCCGAAAGGCACCGGGACCAGGGGCACAGGTCTCCTGCTCCGGGTCCTGAACTGGATCGAGTGGGTGGGCAACAAGCTTCCCGACCCCTTCTGGCTCTTCCTGGCGCTTGCGGGCATCGTGCTGCTGCTCAGCTGGATCCTCTCCGCCGTGGGGCTCAGCGCGGTCAACCCCGCCACGGGCAAGACTGTGGAGGTCACCAACCTGCTGGCCCCGGACGGGCTGCGGAAGATGGTCGCCGAGTCCGTCACCAACTTCGTGGAGTTCCCACCCCTGGGACTGGTGGTGGTGGTCCTGCTGGGTGTGGCCGTGGCCGAGCAGTCCGGCATGCTCTCCGCCGCCCTGCGCGGCTCCGTGGCCCGGGTGGGCCCCAAGTGGCTCACGTTCGTCCTGGCGCTCACCGGGATCACCGGCTCCATCGCCTCGGACGCCATGTACGTGGTGCTCATCCCGCTGGGCGCGCTCGCCTTCAAGGCCGCCGGGCGTTCGCCGGTGGTGGGCCTGATCGTGGCGTTCACCTCCGTGGCCGCGGGCTTCAACGCCTCCCTGCTGCCCACGGCCTCCGACGCCCTGCTCGGTGGCATCACCACCGCGGCCGCCGGGCTGATCGACAAGAGTGTGCTGGTCACCCCGGTGTCCAACTACTTCTTCACGTTCGTCTCCTCCTTCGTGCTCGCCGGGATCATCACCCTGGTCACCGAGACCGTGCTCGCCCGCCGCGGCGAAGCACTCGCCGAGGACACGGACACCCGGCAGCAGGACATGGGCGACTTCAACGACATGCGGCTGAAGCCCCGCGAGAAGCGTGGGCTGCGCAACGCCGGGATCGCGTTCCTGATCATGCTGGGCATCTACCTGGCGCTGCTGCTGGTCCCCGGCTCGCCCCTGCGCGCCGAGGACGGCTCCATCCTGATGTCCCCGCTGCTGCTCAACGTGGGCATCGTCATCGCGATCGTGTTCGCCGTGGTGGGCTGGGTCTACGGCCGCGCCGCCGGGACCATGACGCAGCCCCGCGAGGTCCCCGAGGCCATGGCCAAGGGCCTGGAGGGCGTCACCCCGGTGCTGGTGCTGTTCTTCGCCGCCGCGCAGTTCACCGCCTACTTCCAGTGGTCCGGGATCGGTCCCGTACTGGCCGTGCACGGCGCCGACTTCATCGGCTCCCTGGGGTTGCCGCCCGTGCTGACCTTCACGGGGATCGTGCTCATCGTGGCCGTGATGAACCTGCTCATCACCTCCGGCTCCGCCCAGTGGACCCTGCTGGCGCCCGTGATGGTTCCCATGCTCATGCTGCTGGACGTCTCCCCGGAGATGACCCAGGCCCTGTTCCGCATCGGCGACTCCCCCACCAACGTGATCAGCCCCGTGAGTCCGTACTTCGCCCTGGTTCTGGGCTACCTGCGCCGCTACCAGAAGGAGGCCGGGGTGGGCACGCTGATCTCCCTGGTGCTCCCCGTCTCGATCGCCATGCTGGTGGGCTGGTTCCTGCTCTTCGTCGCGTGGTACCTGCTGGGTCTGCCCCTGGGTCCGCAGGACCTCTGACCCCGCCCGCCCCGCAGCACGACGACGGCGCCCCTCCCCGCACGGGGGAGGGGCGCCGTGGCCGTCGGTCACCGGCCGCTGCCGGTGGGGTCGGGGTCAGTCGTTGTCGTTCACCGTGATCTTGTCCCCGGACACGGTCACCGTGCCGGACATCATGATGCTCGACGTGGTGTCCTCGTCGGACCAGTCGGCGGGCTCGTCGTCGTCCCACTCCTCGTTGTACTGGTAGTCCAGACGCGCCTCACCGGACTTGTCCGTGCTGAAGGAGATCTGGCCGCTGTCGAACGGGGAGGAGGACACCGAGTACGTGGGGTAGCGCTCGATGCTCCACACGGGATTCCGGTAGTCCTTCTTGTTCCCGAAGATCGAGTACTCGAACGGGCAGCCCTCGGGTGCGAACTCCGCGGACTTGGCGCACGTGTCCAGCTTCGCGTTGAGCTGCTTGGTCAGGTCCTCCTCGAGCGCGGGGGTGAAGGAGCTGCTGAAGGACATGCTCGAGTCCATGGCCTGCGACCCGGCGCGCATCTGCGCCACCTGCTCGCCGCCGTAGGTCACGTACTTGCTCGCGGAGGACACCCCCACGGCGTAGTCGCCCGGGAGCACCGTGAACTGCTGGGTGTGGGACTGGTCCTGCTCGTCCACGGCGATCTTCTGGCCGTTGACGTCCAGCTCGTTCACACCGGCGGGCACCTCCACGCTGAAGGTCTGGTACAGCGGCAGCGACGAGGAGTCGTCCACGCGCCACGACTTGAACAGGCCGTTGCGGGAGTCGCTGACCATGGGCACGTCCACCGGGGTGGTCACCCCGTCCTGGGTCACGTTCGCGTGCACCGTGGCGTGGTCGCCGTCGATGTCCGTGTCCTTGACCTCGTACGAGGAGATCCGGTTCTGGGCGGCACCGTAGACGTCGTCCGTGAGCAGGCCGCGCTGGCCGGTGTTCACGTTCGGGTCCGCCGTGTCCGTCACCGCGGAGGCCTTGCCGTCCTGCACGGAGCGCAGCAGGTCCTCGGCCTGGTGGTCCGGACCGAACACGGTGCGGCTCAGGATGGAGAACACCACGGCGGCCGCCACGCCCAGCAGGACCAGCGCACCCACGATGATCGCGATCAGCCGGATCCGCTTCTTCTTCGCCGGATCCATCGGCTCGCGCGGCTCGCGGGTGCTCGCGGTGGCCGTGGGGTCGTCGTAGCGCGGCAGCACGCGAGTCTGCTCCCCAGCACTCTCGGCGGCGGGCGCCCGGTGCTGGGCGGTCACCGGCTCGTCGGCGGGGTACTGCACGGGCGACGTCGCCGGCTGCGGTTCCTGGGCCGGCGCACGGTGCGCGGTGGCCGCTGCCACCCCGGCGCCACCCATCGCGGCGGCGGAGGCCACCACGGCGGCACGGCCGCGGGCACGCTCCGGGCCCCGCAGCGCGCGGGTGAGCGTGGGCGGCAGGGAGTGCATGAACGCCGGCGCCACGAAGCGGGCCAGAAGCTCGATGACCACGCCCCACAGCAGGAACACCAGGCAGGTCCAGCCGGCCGGGCGCAGGCTGAAGGCGGCGGAGCTCGTGTCGGAGCCCTCGGTGAAGACGGTCCCGCCTACGCGCAGCAGCCACATCAGCAGTAGACCCAGCACGAAGTAGGTCACCGGCAGCACGGCCCACGAGAACGGGTTGCGTGCAACGCGCTGGTCCACCGGGCGCACGTGCGCCCAGGTGAGGGCGGCGCAGGCCACGGACACGACTGCCAGCAGGATGCACAGCACCACGGCCCACGCGGGCACCGCTGGGTTGGTCCACAGGTAAGCAGTTCCGGAGTCGCCCGTGAAGTCGGCGAAGTTGGCCGCCCTGCCCACCGCGGTCAGCGCGGACAGCAGCCCCAGTACAAACAGCCAGCCGGTGACGAGAGGCAGCCAGAGCAGGGCGGAGAACCCCGCTGCGGCACCACCCTTGATGAACACGTAGATGAGCAGGCCCAGCCCGGCCAGGATCCCGAAGACCGCGAACTGCACCGCCATGGGGCGCAGCACCTGGAGCAGGCCGGGAGCGGTGCGCTCGGCGCCGATCACCACAGGGCCCGGGGAGGTCTGGGTGGAACGGGCGTTGAACGCGGCCGCCGCGGTGAACAGACCCACCACGAACAGGAAGGGGAACAGCATGCCCCCCATGGCCGTGACGCGCAGTCGCACGTCCGTGTAGAAGATGGTGGAGTCCGACTGCAGGGCTGTCAGGACGGTCCCGATCAGAGCGAGCAGACCCCACGTGATGCCACTCAGGGCAGCCATGACCCACTGCACGGCGCGGGTCTCCACACGCATCCCGGTGGAGAGCTTGCGGGCCAGGAACCACGCCGCCGCAATGCCGCACGCGAGCGCGAAGTACTGCGGGATCGTGATGCTCCCGGAGGCCCGGCCGTCATCCGCGGTCAGGATGAGCCGCAGTGGGGTGAGCGCCGCCATGGCGGCAAGCTGGAAGGGCGCCGAGATGATCCAGCTCCATCCGGAGGCGCCGGGGTCAACGCCGCTGACGTCGTCCACCTGGTCGTTGAGCTGCTCCGTGAAGCTCTCGTTCGAGTCTCCGGAGAAGGCCAGCCCCAGCACGCTCAGCAGCAGCGCGATCGCCGCCCCGATCACCGTGCCCGCGTAGCCGCCCAGCCCGGCGACCACGGGAACCCACCAGTGGCGCCCGGTCATGCTCGCCAGCGCGGCGGGAGGGGTGTAGGCGGGGGCGCCGCCCGGTGCGCCGCCGGCGGTGGGGGCCTCGGCGCCCGTGGTTCCCGCGCCCGACGCCGCGGTGGGGGTTCCGTCCGCGCCTGAGTCTGTGCCGGTGCTTGTGCCGGGGGTCGGGAGGGTGCGGGTCTCGTCCGCTCCCCCGGGGGTGGTGCTCTGGTCCGAACGGTGCGCCGCGCCGCCCTGGCCCGGAACACCTCCTGTGTCCTGCGGGTCCGGTTCCCGGGACTCGCCCGCCGGACCGTGTGCCGAAGATGGCATGGTTGTCTCTCCCCTGATGTGCAGCCAGTGCCCAGGAAGAAACCTGGGCAATACCTGAATATCAGACATCAAAGGCTGGGAGAGGCAGGACGCCCTTCCCAGGGGACAATTCCTTGAATGTGTCTCTACTTTGACGCACGGGGGAGGGCCATCCTCACGGCAGGGAGCCCGAGAGGCGCGCTCGCAGCCGGCGGCTGTCGAGGTTGAGGTTCCTGACCTCCACCCGCGTGCCCTGCTGGCGGTACTTCTCCGTCACGGAGTCCAGCGCCGCCACGGTGGAGGCGTCCCAGATGTGCGAGTCCGCGAAGTCGACCACCACCCGCTGCGGGTCCTCTGCATACCGGAACTGGGTGTAGAGGTCGTTGGAGGAGGCGAAGAACAGCTCTCCGTGGACGCGGTAGGTGACCGACCCGCCGTCGTCGTCTAAGGAGCGTTCCACGGTGACCACGTGGGCCACACGGCGCGCGAAGGCCACCACTGCGGTGAGCACCCCGGCGGCGACCCCCACTGCCAGGTTGTGGGTGAGCACGGTGACCACGAGTGTCACCAGCATCACCAGTGTCTCGGAGGGCGGCATGCGCCGCAGGGTGGCCGGGTTGACGGAGTGCCAGTCGAACTGTGTCCCCGCCACGTAGATCATCACCGCGGCGAGCACCGCCATGGGGATGATCCCCACCGTGTCTCCCAGCAGGACCACCAGGACCAGCAGGAACGCCCCGGCCAGGAACGTGGAGATCCGGGTGCGGGCCCCGGACACGCGCACGTTGATCAGGGTCTGGCCGATCATCCCGCAGCCGCCCATGGTGCCGAAGCACCCGCTCACCACGTTGCCCACGCCCTGCCCCCACGTCTCGCGGGTCTTGGAGGAGCGTGTGTCCGTGATGTCGTCCACGAGCTTCGCGGTCATGAGCGACTCCATGATGCCCACCACCGCCATGCTGAGGGAGTAGGGCGCGATGGTCCGCAGGGTGTCCCACGTGAACGGGACGTCCGGCAGGCCCAGGTGCGGCCAGGACTGGGGGAGCGCACCCTTGTCTGCCACGGTGGGAACGTGCCACCCCAGGAGGAGCACTGCGGGGGTCAGCACCGCGATGGCCACCAGCGGGGCGGGCACGGCGGTGGTCAGTCGGGGCAGCCCGAACAGGATGAGGAGGGCGACGGCGGCCACCGGGTACACCTGCCACGGCACTCCGGTCAGCTCGCGCAGCTGGGGGACGAACTGCAGCACGGCCAGGCCGTTCACGAATCCCACCATGACCGAGCGGGGGATGAAGCGGATCACCCGGGCGAACCCCACCGCCCCCAGCAGGATCTGCATGACGCCTGCCAGGATCACGGCCGCCACCAGGTAGTGCACGCCGTGGGATGCCACCAGTGGCGCCATGACCAGCGCGGTGGCGCCCGTGGCGGCGGAGATCATGGCGGGTCTGCCTCCGGAGACCGCCACCGTCATGGCCATGAGTGCCGCCGCGAACAGTCCCGTCTGCGGGTCCACTCCGGCGATCACCGAGAACGCGATGGCCTCCGGGATGAGGGCGAGCCCCACCACGAGCGCACCGAGCACCTCGGACTTCAACCACCGCGGGGTGTGCAGGGTTCGCCACACCGACTGGCGCTCTTCGGGGGACGCGGTGGTGCTCGTGGTGGTCACGGGGCTCCTGGGTGCGGGGGTGGTGGAAGGTGGTGGGGACGGTGGAATCCCGGTCCGCCAGGGCCCGGGCGGGCCCCGGCAGACGCAGGAGTCAGGAGACCGGTCCCGCCGAACCCGCGGGGTACTCCTGCAGGGGAGCGCTCGTGTCGTAGGCGTGCTGGATGAGGTCGATGATCCGCCAGCCCTCCTCGGTGGCGTCCGCGCGCACCGTGAAGGTGGGGTCCCCGTCCAGGATCCAGCGCATCACGGAGCCGTAGGCGGTGAGACCCGGTTCGGGGACCCCGCTGGAGAGGGTGAGCCGGCTCATTCCCCGCGAGTCGAAGGGGCTTCCCACGTTCGCCTCCAGCTGCACGTGCTCCTCCTCGAAGCCCACGGTCACGGCGTTGGTGGCCAGGGGGTGGGGCCAGCCCGTGTACTCGTGCGGCGGGCGGCGGAACGTCACCCGGATGTGCTGGGCGGGGTTGCCGATCGCCTTGCCGGAGCGCAGGGTCACGGGCACACCGTTCCACCGCCAGGTGTCCACCTCCAGGGTGACCTGCACGAACGTCTCGGTCTCCCGCGCCGCGTCCACGTTCTTCTCCCGGGCGTAGTCCGGGACCTCGTGGCCGCCCACGGAGCCCGCGGTGTAGCGGCCCCGGACCACCGGGGTGATGCCGGGGTGCTCGGCGGCGTGCATGGCCGAGCAGTCGTCCCACAGCCGGGTGGCCCGCAGGATGTGCGCGGTGTTCGCGGGCACTTCCACGGCGTCGAAGCGGGAGGGCGGGTCCATCATGGTCAGCGCCATGACCTGCAGCAGGTGGGACTGCAGCATGTCCCGGGCCGCGCCCGTGGAGTCGTAGAACTCGCCGCGGCCCTCGAGCGCCAGGGTCTCGTCGAAGACGATCTCGATGGACTCGATGTGCCGCCGGTCCCACACGGGCTCGAACAGCCGGTTCGCGAAGCGCAGCCCCACCACGTCCTGCACTCCCGGCATGCCCAGGAAGTGGTCCACGCGGAACGTGTGCTGCTCGTCCACGAGCTTGCCGACCTGCGCGTTCAGCGCGCGGGCGGAGTCCAGGTCCGTCCCCACGGGCTTCTCCAGGGCCAGGTACAGGTCCTCCGGCAGCGAGTCCAGGGAGGCGAGCGCCTCGCACGCCTTCTTGGTGATGGCGGGCGCCAGGGCGAAGTACAGGCACACCGGCCCGACGACGTCGCCCAGCAGCTTCTCGAAGTCCGCCGCCTCGGTGACGTCGCACGCCGCCCACCGCGTGTTCTCGCGGGCGAAGTCCACGGAGGGGCCTGCGGCACCCACGGAGTCGAACGCCTTGGCGACGGTCTCCTCCCAGGTGGCCGCGCGCACGTCGTCGTCCGGGCCCAGGGGCCCCGGGAAGGCGTCGCGGGCGGAGCCGATGACAGTGATCTCCCGGTCCGGATCCTGGTGGAGCAGGGAACCCAGCCCGGGCAGGAGGAGGCGCGCGGTGAGGTCGCCGGAGGCGCCGAGAATCACAAGGGTCCTGATGTTGTCCATGGGACCAGGGTAGGCGGTGGGGTGGATGCGGGGTGGGGCCCTGCTGAGGCTCAGCAGTCCTGCAGCTGCGGCTCTGCCCGTCTCAGCCCCCCGATCTCTCGGAAACTGTAGGCGAAAAAAATGAAATGGGAAACTTTGACCACACATCAGTTTGGACGTGAAAAAAGTCGAGATCCTATACCACCGAGGAGCAGGCTATGCGCTTGACGGCGGCAGGTTGGGAATACACCCTCCCTATCTGTGGTAATAGTTCAACGGGATTAACCAGACAGGGGGGACCATGACCTGCGGCAAGAACAGCGCAAGTCTCCTCTCCGGAGTCTCATTCCTGGTGGCAGCGTCGATGACGTTGGCTTCGTCTCCGGCCAGCGCGGTCGGGGCACCTTCCCCTGCAACGGTGTCATCAGCGGCTGTTTCAGTGACTAGTTGAAGAACTCATGGCAGGAGTCGATCTTGAGTAGAACTCGCGAGGAAACCCCTAGCAACTGGATCTTTTTCCTGGGCATTCTTTTTCTGGTGGTGGGAAGCGGCGTGGTGGCCGTGCTTCACGGATCGGCGCAACTTCTTGCCATAATTCTTTTCGCGGTTAGCGCCGTGTGCGCCTACGTGTATTTCAAGTCTGTCGTCAAATGGACCCTGGAGTCCCGGCAGTAGCAGATGGCGCGAGAGATGTAGGGCTTACGTCACCTTCGAACTACAGGAGACTCACAGCTCGCCCCCGGCGTTGAAGTGGTCTGCGGGTCCCCCGCCTGCGGGAGGGCACGACGTTGCTGGGGCGTGGAGTCGGCAAGAGCAGGACGTGCCCTGCGCCGCCGGGCCGCGGTGCTTGAATAGCCCCCATGAGCATCCCCTTGGAGGACTACGCGCTCCTCGCCGACCTGCACACCGGCCCCCTGGTCTCGCGGGAGGGCAGCATCGACTGGCTGTGCTTCCCGCGCTTCGACTCCCCGGCGGTGTTCTGCGCGCTGCTGGGGGACGAGGAGAACGGCCGGTGGAAGCTCAGCGCGGTGGACGGCCGGGTGGTCTCCCGCCGCTACGTGCCGGGCACGTTCATCCTGGAGACGGAGTGGAAGACCCCCACGGGCCGGGTGCTCGTCACGGACTTCCTGCCGCCCAGCGACGACCACGCGGACCTGGTGCGGCGCGTGAAGTGCCTGGAGGGCACGGTGGAGGTGGAGCACGACCTCCGCATCCGCTTCGACTACGGACGCATCACCCCGTGGGTGCGGCGGGTGGACCTCACGGAGCACTCCAACGCGGACGGCTGCGCGCAGATGGAGGACGTGGTCTCCGAGCCCCACGCGATGGGTCGGGCCCAGACCCCGCGCGGGGATGGTGCCGAGGGGGACGGGGTGCGCGGAACCCCGTCGGAGCCCACGCACGACAGCCGGTGGTACCGGGAGTTCCGCACGCGCGTGCACACCGCGGCCCACGACTCGGAGTCCCGCGAGACCTCCGGGGAGGGTCTCCTCGCGGTGGCCGGCCCGGACGCCCTGCTGCTCACGGGCCCGGCGCTGGAGCCGTACCAGCTGCACGAGGACGGCAGGGCGGCGTCGAACACCCGGGACGACTCCCAGGGGCCGGGCGCGGACATCTGCGCCGGGGAGAAGCTGCGCCGGGGGCACCGGGGCACGTTCTCCCTCTCCGAGGGGGAGGGGCTGGACTGGGTGCTCACGTGGAGCGAGTCCTACCGCCAGCTGCTGGTGCCCGCGGACCCGGACCGCGCCCAGCGGGCCACGCACGAGTTCTGGTCCGACTGGGTCTCCGCGGTGGAGTGCGTGGGCGAGCACGACGAGATCGTCACCCGGTCCCTGCTGGTGCTGCGCGCCCTGACCCACTCGGAGACGGGCGGGATCGTGGCCGCCCCCACCGCGGGTCTGCCCGAGGACTTCGGCGGGGAGCGCAACTGGGACTACCGCTACACCTGGCTGCGGGACGCCTCCCTCACCATCGAGGTGCTCGTGCACCACGGCCACCAGGACGGCGCCCGGCTGTGGCGCGACTGGCTGCTGCGGGCCGTGGCCGGGGACCCGGGGGACCTCAACATCATGTACGGCGTGGACGGGCGCCGGAACCTCACGGAGCACGAGCTGGAGCACCTGAGCGGGTACGAGAACTCCCGGCCCGTGCGCGTGGGCAACGGCGCCGAGAACCAGTACCAGGCGGACGTGGCCGGCGAGGTGATGATCGCCCTGGCCACCCTGCGGGACGCCGGGGTGCAGGAGAACAGCTACTCCTGGGGGCTGCAGTGCAACCTGCTCGCGTTCTGCGAGCTGCACATGGACGTCCCGGACAACGGCATCTGGGAGATGCGCGGGGACCCGCACTTCTTCACCCACGGCCGGGTGATGATGTGGGCCGCGTTCAACGAGGGGCTGCGCGCCGTGGAGACCTACGGGCTGGACGGCAACGCGCAGCGCTGGACGGAGCTGCGGGACGCGCTCCACAAGGAGATCTGGGAGAAGGGCTACGACGAGGAGCAGGGGATCTTCACCCAGACCTACGACAACAAGGAGGTGGACGCCTCGCTTCTGCAGCTGCCGCAGACGGGTTTCATCGCCGCGGACCACCCCGCCATGCTGCGCACCGTGGAGCGCATCGAACGGGACCTGCAGGGTGAGCACGGCCAGGTGTGGCGCTACCGCACCCCGGACTCCGGCGAGTCCATGGACGGGCTCTCCGGCCAGGAGTACCCGTTCGTGATCTGCACCTTCTGGCTCGTGGAGCAGTACGCGCGCTGCGGTCGCCTGGAGGATGCCGAGGAGCTGCTGCGCACCACGGCGGGCTTCGCCTCGGACCTCGGTCTGCTCGCCGAGGAGTACGACGTCGCCCAGCACAGGATGGCGGGCAACTACCCCCAGGCGTTCAGTCACCTGGGTCTGATCCGTGCCGCGGATGCGGTGAACGCCCACGGTCGCCCGGCGTCCTGAGACCGGGCGACCGTGGGCGTCCGGTCTCAGCGGCTCGCGGTGAGGGCCGTGGTGTTCAGCATCAGGTTCGGGGAACCGTTGACGTAGTCGATGGTGTTGCGGGTGGCCGTGCTCTTGAGAGCGCGCTCCACCTCGGCCACCGAGGCGTTGGGGTGCTGCTGCAGGTACAGGGCGGCGGCGCCCGCCACGTGCGGGGTGGCCATGGAGGTGCCGGAGATGGTGTTGGTGGCGTTGTCGCTGGAGGGCCAGGACGAGGTGATGTCCGTGCCCGGGGCCAGGATGTCCACGCACGAACCCCAGTTGGAGAACTCCGAGAGCTGGTCCCAGCGGTCCGTGGCGCCCACCGTGATGGCGGAGGATGCGCGGGCGGGGGAGTAGTTGCAGGCGTTGGCGTAGTCGTTGCCCGCGGCCACCAGGGGGACCACGCCCGCGCGGGTCATCCGCGTGATCGCGCTGTCCATGGCGGAGGAGATGTCCCCGCCCAGGCTCATGTTGGCCACGGACGGGCCGCTCGCGTTGGAGGAGACCCAGTCCATGCCCGCCACGATGCCGGCGGTGGACCCGGTGCCGTCGCAGCCCAGGACGCGCACCGGCATGATGTTCGCACCCTTGGCCACGCCGTAGGTGGAACCGGCCACAGTGCCGGCCACGTGGGTGCCGTGTCCGGCGCAGTCGCCGCTGCCCCAGCCGTCGTCGATCGCGGTGACCCCGGAGGCCACGCGGCCGCGGAACTGCGAGTGGCTGGCCCGCACGCCCGTGTCGATGACGTAGGCCGTGACCCCGGCGCCCGTGGCGTTGTAGGTGTAGGAGCCGTTGAGGGGCAGGTCCTGCTGGTCGGCACGGTCCAGGCCCCACGTGGCGTTGCTCTGGGTGGCGGTGGCCTTGACGGTCTTGTTCTTCTCCACGACCGCCACGTCCGGATCGGCATCCAGGGCCTTCACCTGGGCGGGGGTCAGGTCAGCGGTGAAGCCGCCGATGCTCTTGAACTGCTGCTTGACCTTCACGCCCTTGGACTGCCACTTGTCCACCTGCTTCTGGGTGGTCCCGGCCACGGCACTCTTGGCGGCCGCGCTCTTGGGTGCGCTCGTGGCCGAGGCCGGCAGCTGGAGCATCACCACGTACTCGCCGCCGGTGACGTCCAGGACCTTGGCCTGCTGGTTGACCGGGTCCTTCGCGGGTGCCGCGGAGGGAGCCGCCACGGACGGGGACACGGTCCCCAGGACCACCGCCGCCGCGGCAGCGGTGGCGAAAATCGCGTTCTTCTTGCTCATGGGGAAATCCTTCGATCAGGGCTCGGTTGAAAACCCGGGGTGATTCACCGCGGGTTTCCACACATGACAGGGAGGTGCTGCCCCCGCCGTTCCCGGAGGGAATTGCCAGGGGTACGACGACGCACTCGTCCACCGCGCGAACGCCCGTCACTGCACGTCAGAGGCGGTTCAACCAGTGCCGTTTCACCGTAATCGGGTCGTTATCACCGGGACAATGGCCGAACGGCCAGTGTTGAACAGGCCGATTGGCCACTCTGCGCCACGGTGCCCGTGGACATTTCTGCACGGCCACGCTGCCGGGGAGGTATTTCTTGTGAACTGCTGCGGCACCGGCAGGGCGAGTCCGCCCCCTCACCCCCGTGTGCTCCCGGCCTGTCACGCACACCCCTTCGGAGGTTGCCCGCCATATGAGACCCACGTACCGTGGGCCTGTTCCGCGCGGCCTCATCGTGCCGTGCGATCGCACGACCCTGCACAGCTCATCCGCAATGATGCGGGGTCCGACAGTGGGGAGATGTGCACATGGCGCTCAGTGTTCTGGATCTGTTCTCGGTGGGTATCGGACCGTCGTCCTCCCACACGGTGGGGCCCATGCGGGCCGCGCGGCTGTTCGTGGCGGGGCTCGCCGACGACGGTCTGCTCGGCTCCGTGACCCGCGTCCACTCCCAGCTCTTCGGCTCCCTGGGGGCCACCGGGTGGGGCCACGGCTCGGACAAGGCCGTGATCCTGGGTCTCATGGGTGAGGACCCGGAGACCGTGGACACCGATCTGGCGGACGAGAAGGTGGCGCTCGCCGGGGAGAAGGGCGAGCTGACCCTGGACGGCACCCACCCGATCGCCTTCGACCGCGCCCGTGACGTGATCATGCACCGCCGCAAGTCCCTGCCCACGCACCCCAACGGCATGAGCTTCACCGCGTACGACGCCGCCGGCGAGGTGATCCGCGACAGCATCTACTACTCCGTGGGCGGCGGTTTCGTGGTGGACGACTCCAAGAGCAGCGCGGACAAGATCGTGGAGGACACCACCCCGGTGAAGTACCCGTTCAGCACGGGGGACGAGCTGCTGGCCATCTGCGAGGGGGAGAACCTCTCCATCGCGGAGGTCATGGCGGCCAACGAGCTCTCGTGGCGCCCCGCGCAGGAGACCAGGGAGCAGCTGCTGCACATCTGGTCCGTCATGCAGGAGTGCGTGGAGAACGGCTGCACCCGCGAGGAGAAGACCCTTCCCGGGGGACTGAAGGTGCGGCGTCGTGCGCCGGAGATGCGGAAACGGTTGCTGGCCAAGGAGCCCGGCAACGACCCGCTGTACGGCATGGACTGGGTGAACCTGTACGCGCTGGCCGTGAACGAGGAGAACGCGTCCGGCGGGCGCATCGTCACCGCCCCCACCAACGGGGCGGCGGGCATCATCCCCGCGGTGCTGCACTTCTACACCCGCTTCATGGTGGACGCCTGCGACGACAAGATCGTGGACTTCCTGCTCACCGCGGCGGCCATCGGCATCGTGATCAAGGAGAACGCCTCCATCTCCGGTGCGGAGGTGGGCTGCCAGGGCGAGGTGGGCTCGGCCTGCTCCATGGCCGCGGCCGCACTGTGCGCGGTCCTCGGCGGCAGCCCCCGCCAGGTGGAGTGCGCCGCGGAGATGGGCATCGAGCACAACCTGGGGCTCACGTGCGACCCGGTGGGTGGTCTGGTGCAGATTCCGTGCATCGAGCGCAACGCGATCGCCAGCGTGAAGGCCATCAACTCGGCGCGGCTGTCCATGCAGGGGGACGGGTTCCACAAGGTGTCCCTGGACCAGGTGGTCAAGACCATGCGGGAGACCGGCGCGGACATGAAGATCAAGTACAAGGAGACCTCGCGCGGGGGCCTGGCCGTGAACGTCATCGAGTGCTGACCGTCCTGCTCCGGGAACGGGGCCGCACAGTAAGGACCATCTCCGCATGAGGGGGGCAACCGGCACGCCAGCGCCGGAGTCCTCGACCGTCCTGCGGGAGATGTCCTTCCTGGACCGCTGGCTCCCCGTGTGGATCCTTGTGGCCATGGCCGCGGGACTGCTGCTGGGACGCCTGGTCCCCGGACTGGACACCGCGCTGGAGTCCGTGAGGATTGGGGACGTCTCCCTGCCCATCGCCCTGGGCCTGCTGGTGATGATGTACCCGGTGCTCGCCAAGGTCCGCTACGGGGAGACCGCCCGGGTCACCGGAGACAGGCGCCTGCTGGCCCTCTCCCTGCTGCTCAACTGGGTGGTGGGACCGGCGGTCATGTTCGCGCTCGCCTGGCTGCTGCTGCCGGACCTGCCCGAGTACCGCACGGGTCTGGTCGTCGTGGGGCTGGCCCGCTGCATCGCCATGGTGCTGATCTGGAACGACCTCGCGTGCGGTGACCGGGAGGCCGCCGCCGTGCTGGTGGCCGTCAACTCCCTGTTCCAGCTGCTCGCGTTCGGCCTCCTGGGCTGGTTCTACCTGCAGGTCCTGCCCGGGTGGCTGGGGCTGCCCGTGACGTCCGCCGAGTTCTCGGTGGGGGCGATCGTGGTCTCCGTGCTCGTCTTCCTGGGCGTCCCCCTGCTCGCCGGGTTCCTCACCCGGGTGCTGGGGGAGCGGGCCAAGGGGCGGCAGTGGTACGAGGAGCGGTTCCTGCCGAGGATCGGTCCGTGGGCGCTCTACGGGCTGCTGTTCACCATCGTGGTGCTCTTCGCGCTGCAGGGGGACGCCATCACCTCCCAGCCCTGGGACGTGGTCCGCATCGCCCTGCCCCTGCTGTGCTACTTCGCCCTCATGTTCGGCCTGGGGCTGCTCGGCTCCCGCGCGGCCGGGCTGGACTACGCCAGGTCCACCACCGTGGCGTTCACCGCCGCGGGCAACAACTTCGAGCTCGCGATCGCCGTGGCCGTGGGCACCTTCGGGGTGTCCTCGGGCCAGGCGCTCGCCGGGGTGGTGGGTCCGCTGATCGAGGTCCCGGTGCTCGTGGCCCTGGTGTACGTCTGCGTGTGGCTGGGCCCGCGGCTCTTCCCGGGGGACCGCACCGTTCCCACCCGCTGAGCGGCCCCTCGGACGACGCCGCCGCGGCCGGTGCTCTCGCGCGCCACCCCGCCCGCGGGGGAGGATGGGTCCATGACCACCTCCCTGCTGCTGCTCGCGGACACCCACCTGCCCAAGAGGGCGAAGGACCTGCCCGCCCGGGTGTGGGACGAGGTCGAGGCCGCGGACGTCGTCGTCCACGCCGGTGACTGGGTGGACCTGGCCACGTACGAGGCCCTGCGGGAGCGCTCCCGGCGGCTGGTCTGCGTGTGGGGCAACAACGACGGCCCCGAGCTGCGCGCCGAGATGCCCGAGACCGCACGGTGGGAGCTGGAGGGCCTGCGGTGGGCCATGACCCACGAGACCGGCGCCAAGCAGGGCCGCGAGAAGCGCATGGACGCCGCGTTCCCGGACACGGACGTGCTGGTGTTCGGCCACAGCCACATCCCGTGGGACACCGTGGCCCCCTCCGGGATGCGGCTGCTGAACCCGGGCTCGCCCACGGACAGGCGCCGTCAGCCGCACTGCACGTACATGCGGGTCACCGCGGACGCGGGCGCCCTCACGGGCGTGGAGCTGGTGGAGCTGCCCCGGCGCTGAGGCGGCCGCGCGTGGCTTTCCGTGCAGGCGATGAGAAGAGCCACCGTCGTCCCGGAGGGGTCGTCTCGTGGTGGGCGTGCTCCTACAGTGGGCGCATGAGGCTTTTCGCCGCCGCGTACCCTCCCCGCGTCGCCCGCGAGCACCTGGCGCACGCCCTGGCCGAGGTGCGCGCCATGACCGGCACCTCCCTTCGCTGGGGTGATCCCGAGCAGTGGCACGTGACCCTCGGGTTCTACGGCGACCAGCCGGAGGGAGCGGTGCCCGACCTCGCGGAGCACCTGGGGGAGGTCGCTCGTGGCCATCCCCCGCTGCGGGTGAGCCTGCGCGGAGCCGGATCGTTCTCGGGCACCACGCTGTGGATGGGTCTGGGCGGGGAGACCGCGGCGCTCGCGGACCTGATGCACGCGTGCTCCCTGGACCCGGACGAGCGCTCCCGGCAGCGCGCCCACCTCACGGTGGCCCGCACCTCGCGCACGGAGCGCACGCGCCAGGCGAAGGAACGACGCCGCGGCTCACGCGTCCGCGCGCACAGCGGGCCCGAACTCTCCCACGTGGTGCACGCGCTCTCCGTGTACCACGGCCCCGAGTGGGGCGTGGACGAGATCCACCTGGTGTCCTCGGAGCTGGGAGAGGGGCGCTCCGGGTCCGCCCGGCACACCACGGTGGTGCGGCCCCCGCTGCTGGGGTGCTGAACAGCTGAACGACGGCTCGGCGCCGTGGCTGGAGCCGCGCGGGGTTGGGCTGCCCTTTTTCGGGGGTACGCAGTTCCCTCCCCCTCCCCGACGTCATGCTGCGTGCCCGGTGGTGTGTCCCATGGCATACTCGGCACGTCACCGCGCCAGACACGGCGTGGCCGGTGACCGGCCGTTTCCCCCCCCGAGAGGTCAGCATGAACTCCCCCCACCACGACACTGCACGCGCGCTCATCGAGGGCTCCCCTGCGCCCGGCGGTGACGACTTCCAGAACACCGCGGTTCGCGGATCCTCGCGGCGCACCCTCCTCAAGGGCGCCGCGTGGTCCGTTCCCGTGATTGCCATGGCGGCGGACGCCCCCGCGTACGCGGCATCCAACGAGGCGCAGCTGGGGGCAGTGTTCGACGGCGGCAGCGGCGCGAACGGATACTTGAACAGCACCTACCTGAACATCGGGCTGGCCAGGGATGGGAATCTGACGTCCTATACGCTCGTGACGGACATCACGGTGTACGTGAGCGTGGTGGGACTGCTGGGGGCCACACGGGATGAGCGCTCCTTTGGGGCAAGTACCAGCAACGGTACGCTCACTCGTGGGACCTACAACGCGGATACGCGCACCACCCCGTTCGTATGGGTGATCCCGGCGGGAACCGCCTTGGTGAAGGCCAGTGACGCCAGTAGCCTTCCCGACATCTTTTTCCGATTCCAGGATGGCCTCACCGGGGCAGGCCGCCTGACGAACAAGATTGTGATTACAGGCATTCTGAACGGGCGCCTATCTGATCCCTCTACCCCTCCGGTCGACTCGTCCGTAGTCAAGGACTACAAGTCCGGCAACGCCAGCCCGGACGGGATCTACTGACCCGACCCACCCGGCTTCCACGGGGACCGCTGGCACGCCGAACCTCTAGGGTGGGTTCCATGACCCAGACCACCCGCACCTCCCGGCCCAGCGCGTGGCTGTGGGTCCTCGTGGCGTCTGCGGTGCTCACCCAGTCCGGGCTGAACCTCTTCCGCCCCATCACCTCCTACAAGCTCCTGGCGCTGCACGCGGACCCGGTGGTCATCGGTCTCACGACCGCCGCGTACGCGCTGCTGCCCCTGGTGAGCGCGGTGTGGTTGGGGCGGGTCTCGGACCGCATCCCTCAGCTGCGGGTGCTCATCCTCGCCGGGGTGGGGCTGCTGGGTCTCGCCGGGGTGGGGCTCGCGCTGGCCGGTTCCGTGTGGCTCGTCTTCGTGGCCAGCGCCGTGCTGGGCATGGGACACCTGTGCTTCACCATCGGTGGGCAGACGGCGATCGCCCGCTACGCCGTGGACCGTGACCTGGACAAGGGCTTCGGGTGGTTCACCGCCGCGTTCTCCGCCGGTCAGATGATCGGCCCGGCGCTTGGCGGGTGGATCGTGGGCCACGGCTCGGACGTCGCCTCCCCCGAACGCCTCGGAGCGGTGAATGAGAGCCTGTGGATCGGCGTGCTCGTCACGGTGCTCGCCGCGCCCCTGCTGGCCGTCAGGTTCGGTCCGACCCCCGCCCGGCGCGCGGACCTCGGAGCCGCGACCTCCCCTGACAACGACAACGACAACGACGCCGCCGACGCCGCGACCGCCGACCACCACTGCACCCGACCCAGCCACCGCCGACGCCTCGACAGCTTCCGGTGCTCCTGCCCGCGGTGACGACACCGATCCCGGCGCGCCCCGGGCGGACGAGCGCCCCGACGTGCTGCGCATCCTCCGGGTTCCAGGGGTCATGTCCAACATGGTGGCGTCCCTGTCCCTGCTGGCCATGCTGGACATCCTCACGGCCTTCCTGCCCCTGGTGGGGGAGGCCACCGGGGTGGCCCCGTCCGTGGTGGGACTCCTCCTGGGTGCGCGTGGGCTGGCATCCATCGCCTCCCGTCTGCTGCTGCCGTGGCTGTCCGAGCGGTTCTCGCGCCGGGCGCTGCTCATCGCGAGCCTGCTGGCCTCCGGTCTGGCGCTGGTCTTCCCACCCTTGTTCCTGGACAGGTTCTGGTGCTCCGCCGCGTTCCTGGTGGTGGGCGGCTTCTTCCTGGGGCTCGGCCAGCCGCTGACCATGACCCTCATCACCACCGCCGTGCCCGGGACGTGGCGCGGATCCGCCCTGGCCGTGCGGCTCATGGGCAACCGGTTGGGGCAGGTGATCCTCCCCGTGGTCGCGGGTGCGGTGGCCGCTCCCGCCGGTCCCGGGGGAGCCATCTGGCTCACGTGTGCCCTGCTGGTCGCCAGTGGGGTGGAGAAGGCGGTGCGGGGCCCGCGGAGAAGGTAGGGCGGCGTCGTCGTCCGAAGTGGCTGAGAATGAGGTCGCGACCCGGTTGCTGAGAATCCTCGTCAGCCTCCCTGGGCGGAGTGTGGCGGCGGTCATACAGTGGACGCATGAGTGAACTGAACCCCGTGGACGTCATGGACCTGGTGAGCTTCGACGCCCTGCTGTCCGAGGAGGAGATCGCGCTGCGCGCCACCGTGCGCGAGTTCGTGGACACCGCCATCAAGCCGAACATCGCCGAGTGGTACGACAAGGCCGTGTTCCCCCTGGAGATCGTCCCCGGGATGGCCAAGCTCGGTCTGCTGGGGATGCACCTGAAGGGCTACGGCTGCGCGGGGCGCTCCGCCGTGGAGTACGGTCTGGCCGCCGCCGAGCTGGAGGCCGGTGACTCCGGCCTGCGCACGTTCGTGTCCGTGCAGGGCTCGCTGGCCATGAGCGCCATCCACAAGTGGGGCTCCGAAGAGCAGAAGCAGGAGTGGTTGCCCCGGATGGCCGCGGGCGAGGCCATCGGCTGCTTCGGCCTCACCGAGCCCACCGCGGGTTCGGACCCCTCCTCCATGCAGACCTTCGCCCGCAGGGACGGCGAGGACTGGGTGCTCAACGGAGCCAAGCGCTGGATCGGGCTGGCCAGCGTGGCTCAGGTGGCTGTGATCTGGGCGCAGACCGAGGACGGCATCCGCGGCTTCGTGGTCCCCACGGACACCGCGGGCTTCCAGGCCACGCCCATCACGGGCAAGCTGTCCATGCGCGCGTCCATCCAGTGCGACATCGAGCTCACGGACGTCCGCCTGCCCGCCTCCGCCATGCTGCCCGAGGCCAAGGGCCTGCGCGGTCCATTCTCCTGCCTCAACGAGGCCCGCTACGGCATCATCTGGGGTGCCATGGGTGCCGCCCGCGACTCTTTCGAGGCGGCTCTGGCATATTCCCAGGAACGCATGCAGTTCGACCGTCCGCTCTCCGGATACCAGCTCACGCAGCAGAAGCTCGTGAACATGGCCCTGGAGATCGACAAGGGGTTCCTGCTGGCCCTGCAGCTCGGCCGCCTCAAGGACGCCGGAAAGCTGCAGAACCACCAGATCTCCGTGGGCAAGCTCAACAACTGCCGCGAGGCCATCGCCATTGCCCGCGAGGCCCGCACCATCCTGGGCGGCAACGGCGTGACCCTCGACTACTCGCCCCTGCGCCACGCCAGCAACCTGGAGTCCGTGCGCACCTACGAGGGCACCGACGAGGTCCACTCCCTGATCCTGGGCCAGCAGCTCACGGGCGTGGGCGCCTTCCGCTGAGTCCGCGCTCCTCGGCGGATGGGGTGTCTCGCGGGCCGTGTCAGGCCGGTGCCGAACGCGCCAGCAGCGGCGCCCCCAGCACCGGTTCGTGGTCCAGGAGAGTCACGGCCAGTCCGTGGTGCTCCAGCAGCTCCGCCAGCTTCCCGCCCACCGTGGTGGCGGTGAGCCCTCCGTCCACCACCACCGGCAGGTCCTGCCCGAGCGCGCCCGCCACCGCGAGGGCAAGCCTGGCCAGCTGCTCCGCGGCCGCGGCCACCAGTTCCCCGGCCTGGGCGTCACCCGTGGCGGCGAGCTCGCACACGGGCCGCGCCAGCCCGGCCCAGTGGGTCCTGTCCGGGCGGTCGTGGAAGGCACCGATCAGGTCGGTGGGCTCGGCCACTCCGGCGTGCTCCAGCACGGCGCGGGTGAGCTCGTTCCCCTCGCGCCCGGCGGACGACGCCGCTCGGTCCCGCCCCGGAGCGACGGCACCGGCCTCCTGGGACAGCCGCAGCACCCGCCGCACGGCTTCCCGTCCGATCCACCACCCGCTGCCCTCGTCCCCCAGCAGGTGACCCCACCCGCCGGCGCGGGCCTCCCGGGCGGAGGCGTCCACGCCCCAGGCCACCGACCCGGTTCCCGCAATGAGAGCGATCCCGATGGTGTGCCCACCGGCCGCGAGGATCAGGCGGGTGTCGTGCACCACCGTCACCCGGGTGGAGGCGGCCAGGGAGCCGGCGGAACGGACGAGACCGGCCAGCCGGGCGGCGTCGTGCGGGGTGTCCACGCCCCCGGAGCCCACCACCACCGGCGTGGTCGGCGGGGCGCCCAGGTCCGAGAGGACGGCGTGCAGGCACGCGTGCGCCTGCTCCGCGGGGACGTTCTGCACGTTCGCGGACCCGGAGCGGGCCGAGCGCACGGGGGTGCCGTCCCGGAACAGGACACCGCGCGTGTGGGACCCGCCGATGTCCAGGCCCACCAGCTCCGCACTCACCGGGGCTACTCCGCGACCTGGACCTCGCCCATCTTCTCCCAGCCGTCGCCCTCGATCTGGCGGGAGATGATGCGCGGGGTGCGCACGAGGTACTGGGGGAACTTCTCGGTCATCCTGGTGAAGTGCGCGGAGTTCACGTGGGCCTCCGCGGCGTCCTCCTCGAAGGCCTCCACCAGCACGTACTCGTTCGGGTTCTCCAGGCTGCGGGACCACTCGAACCACTTGTTCCCGGGCTCCTGCCGGGTGGCCTCGGTGAACTCGGCCACGAGCTCCGGCCAGCGCTCCGCGTACTCGTCCTTGGCCTCGAACTTGACCACAATGAAGATCATCTGCGGGTTCCTCCTGCTGCAGCGGCTGTGCGGGTTTCCGCGTTCCAGCATAGGACGGCGGCCCCGCCGCACGGGGGTCAGCACACGGCTGGCACCGAGGGGTCACGGGGCGTCACGGGCCCCGCGGCCGGGGGGAGGGGTGGGCTAGCGTGCAGGCATGACCAGCGCGCCCGCCAGCACCCCCGTGAGCCACGACCAGCGCGTCACCGCACGCCGTGCGGTGGTGGCATCCTCCATCGGCAACGCCCTCGAGTGGTTCGACATCATCGTCTACTCGTCCCTGGCCGTGGTGATCTCCACTCTCTTCTTCGAGCACGACGGCGTGGACCGCGTGACCGGCACCCTGCTCACCTTCGGCACGTTCGCGGTCTCCTACCTGATCCGCCCGCTCGGCGCCCTCGTCCTGGGTTCCTACGCGGACCGCCACGGCCGCCGTCCCGCCCTGACCATCACCATCGTGCTCATGATGGTGGGTACGCTCATCATGATCGTGGCGCCCACGGCAGCGGTGATCGGCCCCGGCGCCGCGCTGCTCATCCTGCTGGCACGGCTGGTGCAGGGTTTCTCCGCGGGCGGCGAGTTCGGCACGGCCACCGCGTTCCTCATCGAGAACGCCCCGGACAGGCGCGCGTTCTACGGCTCGTGGCAGGTGGCCACCCAGGGGCTCGCGATCTTCCTGGCCTCCGGCTTCGGGTTCGCGCTCAACACCCTGCTGAGCCACGAGGCCCTCTACTCGTGGGGCTGGCGCGTGCCCTACGTCTTCGGCCTGCTCATCGGCCCGGTGGGACTGTTCATCCGGCTGCGCATGGACGAGACTCCTGACTTCGAGGCGCTGCAGCAGGAGCGGGAGCGGGCGGCGTCGGCCTCCGTGACCGGCGGGCGCCCGGGTGCCGGGGAGAATGCCGCCGCGGGAACGACGACGCCGCGCGCCTCCCTCTGGCGCGGCCCCCTCGCCCAGACGATCGTCCACTCCGCGGGCCGGTGGCTCACCGCCTCCGGGGTGGTGGGGCTGGCCTCGATGTCCGTGTACACCATCCTGTTCATGCCCACCTTCTCCATCCAGAACCTGGACCTGCCCTCGTGGGCCGCGTACCTGGGTGGTGTGGTGGCCGGGCTCGTGACCCTGGTGGGTTCGCCGTTCGTGGGCCACCTCGCGGACCGCGTGGGCCCCGGGAAGGTGATGCTGGTGGCCGCCGTGGTGGGTCTCGTGGTGGTGTACCCGCTGTTCCTGTGGCTGGTGGCGGTGCCCACGGTGGCCACCCTCACCGTGGTGCAGGCGGTGCTGGGCGTGGTCATGGCCCTGTACTTCGGCCCCATGCCCGCGCTGCTCACCGAGATGTTCCCCACCGAGATCCGCACCACCGGCATGTCCGTGGCCTACAACCTGGGGGTCACGGTGTTCGGCGGCTTCGCGCCCCTGGTGCTGGCGTGGCTCATCTCCGTCACGGGCTCCCTCACCGCGCCCAGCATCTACTACGCCGCGGTGGCGCTGCTGTCCCTGGTGAGCCTGCTGGTCGCACGGCGCCGGTACGCGGTGCGCTGACACGGGCCCGGACACGCGAAAGGCCCCCGTCGCACTGCGACGGGGGCCTTCCGGCTAGAAGGTTGCGGGTGCAGAGCTCAGCTCAGCCCGTCCTTGAGGTTCTTGCCGGCGTCCTTGACGTTCTCCACGGACTGCTTGGCGCCACCGGACATCTTGTCCGCAGCGCCTTCAGCCTGCAGATCCTTGTTGTCCGTGGCGTCGCCCAGCTTCTCCTTGGCGGAACCAGAGGCCTTCTCCGCAGCATTGCTGATCTTGTCACCGAGTCCCATAAGCGTGTCCTTCCGTGGGGCGAACAGGTCGCTCCCAATCTAACCCCGCGGTGGGGCGAGCGGAAGATGTGGACCCCGAGATTGTTCCCGCGGTGGAATCCCGCGGGAGGGACTCACTGGTAGGACACGAACCACGGCTTGGGCTTGAGGGCGAAGGTCTGCTCGGGCGTGTACATGGGCGTGTCCTCGTCGTAGAAGTTCTTCCACGCCATGCGGATTCCCTGGGGCAGGCCCTCCTGCAGTGCGTTCCACGTGCCCGTCTTCAGGTCCGGGGTGCCGTGGCCGTCCGCGTGCAGGACGAACGCCAGCTCCGGGTGGTTGGTGTTGATGGCCTCGCGGTTCTGGATCATGGACGCGGAGAACTGGTGCAGGATCAGCGCCTTCTGCGGCAGCTGGTTGTCCCGGGTGAGCCCGGCCAGCCACGCGGTGGTCTCGTTGATCTCCCCGGCGCCCACGGAGCCGATCTGCTGCAGGGGCAGCTGGCCCGGGGCCAGGCGCCACTCGGGGTCCAGCGCCAGGCCCACGTTCGGGCGCTTGAGCAGCTCCTCGTACTGCTTGGCCTGGGAGAGGAAGTCCGCCTGTCCGGGCTGCAGGTCCAGGACCACGTACACGTCGTTCTTCTCCGCGGCCTCGATGTACGGCATGAGCTGCTCCACGGTGGACTCGGTGGAGTAGTTGCCGTCCGGGCCCGGTTCCGAGGACGCCGTGGTGGCGATCACCTCGAACGCCGGGACCACCTTCTCCTGGCTGTACGGCTCGTAGCTCCTGGCGAGCTCCTTGGCCCGGGTCACGGACTCCTCCGGCCCCTGCTCGCCCAGCGCACCCAGTCCGGGGGTGCCGGGATGGCCGTACAGCGCCACGAACCGGCGGTCCGGGAACAGGGTGGTGCCACCGCCGACCAGCTCGGCGGGCTTCGCGGGCGAGGGGCTCGCGCTCGCCTCCTGGGACTGCGAGGTCTCCTCGGACTGCGACGACGCCGCTGCACCGTCCGTGGCGGCGTCGCCCCCGGAACCGCAGCCCGTGAGCAGCACGGACGCGCAGAGGACGGACAGGACGGCGGGGGGAAGGGAGCGCACGGCGCGAGCCTCTCGAGGTGGGGGACGAGTGGTCTGGGGGTCGCACCCGCCCGCTGGCGGGGTTGCGAAAGCAACCTCACTCTATGCCCCGCGAGGGCCTGAAAGCGGGAGGACCACGCCGCTGTGGGGGTGGGGCGGACCGGCGCCGCGAAAGGGGTGCCGCGATGTATTCCCCATCCAGCATCAGTCGCAGAGCAGCACCCGGCGCCCTGCCGTCGACCGCCCCTGCTCGTGGGTGAGAGCCTCTCGGACCGCTGCGGCCGCGGGCTGCCTCGGATCAGCCGCGCAGCGCCGCCAGGTGGTCCGTGGTGGGCTTGACCGTGTACTGCTCGTACTCGGGGTGCTTCTTGATCCAGGTCTTGATGTACGGGCAGAAGACCACCAGTTCGTAGCCGTCCGCGATGCTCGCGTCCAGTGCCTCGCGCACGAGCGTGGAGGCCAGCCCGTGGCCGCCGAAGGCATCATCCACCTCCGTGTGGGGGAAGATCCGCTGCTTCTTGTCACCGGCCTGGTGCTCGATCGCCACGGTGAAGCCCACGGGGTCCGCGGGGTCGCCCACGCGGATCTCGAATCGCTGGGTGCCCTGCTCGTCGGCACCCAGGGAGACCTGGGGGTTCTCGATGGTGGGGTTGTCGCTCACGGGGCCCTCCTCGGGCGGTCGGTTGGTGGCTGGTTCGTGGCGTGCGGTGGGGGTGGGTGCGGGTGGCGCCGCCTCCCGCTCACCCCCGCGCGCGCAGCGTGGTGTTCGGCAGCTCGGGGGCCGGCAGGGGAGCGGGCTGACCCGGCGGGAAGGTGCCGAACTGCGGGAAGGGGCGGCCGTCCTCGTAGGAGGTGCCGAGCAGCTCGTCGATCTCGATGCCGCCGGTGGCCACGGCCCCGTCCGCTCGTACCGGGGGCAGCGGCGAGTCCGCCGAGGGATCCGCGAATCCCATCTCCTCCATGTAGGCACGCCGCCATGTGGCGATCTCCTCGTGGGAGCGGCCCACGAAGTTCCACCACATCACGATCTGCTCGTTGAGCGGCTGCCCGCCGATCAGCACGGCCAGGGCGGGCTCCTCGCCGGCGGTGATCCGCAGTGTGGTGCGCCCGGGCGCGGTGTAGGCGATGCCGTGCCGGGGGATGTCCACGCCGTCCAGCGTGAGGGGACCGGTGACGCGCAGCAGTCCGTGCTCGTGGTCCGCGGGGACGTTGACCTCCAGCGAGGCCCCTGGCTCCAGGTGCAGCTCCACCCCGGTCAGCGGCAGGCGGGTGGCCACCGGGGATGTCGTCCCGAGGAGCGAGCCCAGGAAGACGCGCGCGGAGAACCTCTCTCCGGTGACGGGCTCCGGCCGGTGGCTGTCGAGGCCGGGCTCCCCGAAGCGGTCCGCGTCGGGGAACGCGTACCAGAGCTGCACGCCGTGCAGCACGGTGGTGTCCTGCGTGGAGAACTCGGAGTGCGTGATGCCGCGCCCGGCGTTCATGAGATCCACCTCGCCGGGCCGGACCGTGGCCCAGTTCCCGGCGGAGTCGATGTGGTCGATGTGCCCCTCGAACAGCCACGACACCGTGGCCAGGCCCGTGTGCGGGTGGCGGGCGACCTTCATGCCGCCGGTCACGGCGACGTCGTCCGGGCCGTAGGCGTCCAGGAAGCACCACGCGCCGATCAGCGAACGGGCCTTCTGCGGCAGGGTGCGCTGGACCGTCATGCCGCGCGGCCCGCCCAGCGGGACGGCACGGGGTTCCAGGATCTCCACGGGCCCGTTCGCACCGTCCACCACCGTGACCCCGTTGCTCAGTCCGGTCCCGGACGTGGAACGGTCCGGGTGGTTCGTGCACACCGTGGGCTGCGGGTTCTTCTCCGGGTTCGTCATGACCTGTCCTTCTCTCGGCGGACCGGATGGTGGGACATGATGGAGATGCGGTTCGTCGTGTTGATGGTGATGGCGAGCCACTGTACCGCGGAGTACTGCTCGTCCGTCAGCGCCCCGTGGCTCACCACCTGGCACGCGTCGCGGTCCTCCGGACCGGGTAGGCGGGTGACGGTCTCTGCCAGGGCGAGGGCCGCCTTCTCCTGCTCCGAGTACACGGCGGCGTCCTCCCACGTGGGGAGCAGGCCGCGGCGCTGGTCGCTCACTCCCGCCTTGACGGCCCGCTTGGTGTGCACGTCCAGGCAGTACGAGCAGCCGTTGATCTGGGACACGCGCAGCATCACGAGCTCCACGAGCTGGGGGTCGAGACCGGCCTGCTGCGCCTGCTCCCTGGCGGCGTTGGACAGCGCCCCGATGGCCTTCCAGGCCGCGGGGTTGGACTTGTCCAGGTAGAAGTGCAGCGGGTCCTGCGGAGTGTCGGTGCTCATACCCGGCATGATGTCAGATCCGCGGGACCTCCCGGGCTCGGGCGATCACCCCGCGCAGCCTCGCGTCCCCGGCCATGTCGTCGCGCGTCGCAGGGGCTTCGTGCTGGCCCGGCCAGCACGAAGCCCCTGCCTGCGGCGTGGGCGGCATCGAGGTGCGCGGCGGCAGCAGTTCTTAGCACGCCTAGATGAAAATGAGTCTTATTACGTTTAACCTGCCGTCATGCGCAGACCAGCCAATGCCCCTCTGTCCCCCGAGCGCCCCTCCACAGCGCGGAGACCTGCCGTCCGCACAACCCGCATCCCCCTCTCCCTGGCCTCCCTGGGGGTGGCCGCCCTGGTGCTGAGCGGGTGCGCGCAGGGCGACGGTGCGGCGTCGCCCTCCGCGTCCGTGAACGGGACCACGAGTGCGCGCGCCAAGGGCACCGAGGTCCAGGGCCTCGCCCCGCGCGCCGTGCTCTCCTACGACGGCGGTCTGCTCACCGTGGACACCAAGACCGGGGAGGTGGTGGAGGACGTCAAGCAGGACGGCTTCCTGCGCCTGAACAACGCCGGTGACGGCCGGCACGTGATGGTCTCGGACGGGGACCGGTTCCGGGTCTTCGACACGGGCCTGGAGGCCGTGCCCCACGGGGACCACCACCACTACTACGAGTCCGACCCGGCACTCACCCAGCGCACCTTTGACGCTCCCCACGCGGGGCACGTGGTGCTCCACGACGGGAAGACCACGCTGTTCGGCGACGGGGACGGGTCCATCCAGACCTTCGCCTCGGACGCGCTGAAGAAGGAGGGTGAGCCGGAGGTGGCGAGGAAGAAGACCGAGGCCCCGCACCACGGCGTGGCGCTGGAGCTCTCCGACGGCACCCTTCTCACCACCCAGGGCACCGAGGACGAGCGGCACACCGTGCAGGTGCTGCACGGGGACGGCTCCGTGAAGGCCGAGACGACCGACTGCCCGGGCGTCCACGGGGAGGCCGCCGCGGCCCCGGGCCGGCACACGGACACCGTGGTGGTGGGCTGCGAGAACGGGCCCGTGGTCTACCGGGACGGGGCGTTCCACAAGATCCCGGTCAAGGACGCCTACGCGCGCTCCGGAAACCTGGCGGGCTCCGAGACGTCCCCGGTGGTGCTGGGGGACTACAAGGTGGACAAGGACGCCGAGCAGGAGCGCCCCACCCGTGTGGCCCTGTTCGACACCGCCCACGGCACCCACAAGCTCGTGGAGCTGGGCTCCTCCTACTGGTTCCGCTCCCTGGCCCGCGGTCCCCGTGGGGAGGGGCTGGTGCTGACCTACGACGGGAAGCTGAACGTGGTGGACCAGGACACCGGTGCGGTCACCCGTCGGATCGACGTGATCGAGCCGTGGCGGGAGAAGGCGGACTGGCAGCAGCCGGGTCCCGCCGTGAAGGTGGCCGGCGGCAACGCCTACGTCACGGACGCGGAGAACAGGAAGCTGCACGTGGTGGACCTCGCCAAGGGCCAGGTGGTCCGCAGCATCGACCTGCCGCAGACCCCGGTGGAGCTCGCGGTGACCACGGGCAGATCGGAGACGCGGGAGCGCGGTGCGGGGGCGACGTCGTCCGCGTCCCCCCACGGGGGCGGCCACTGAGCGCGCACGGCCGTGGAGCGGGCGTGACCTGCCGCCCGGCGCGCCGCGGGACCGGCGCTGCCGGGCGGCGCGCCGGACTGCTGCGGGCTGCGACGGGGTGTCACGGGGTTCATAAATGAACGAGGGTCATTTACAGTGATCGGTACGACATTCCGGCCGGTGGACCGGGCCCGCGATCCGGGGTCCGCGACCCGGCCCGGAGACCCGCCGCCCCGGCAAGGAGATTCCCCATGGCCGACACACTCCAGAACTACATCAACGGGCAGTTCGTCCCGGCGCACGGACAGAGGACCATCGAGATCGTGAACCCCTCGGACGGGTCCGTGGTGGCCGTGTCCCCCGTCTCGGACGAGCAGGACGTGGACGCCGCATTCGAGGCCGCCTCCGCCGCCGCGAAGACCTGGCGCAGGAGCACCCCGGGAGAGCGCCAGGCGGCCCTGCTGAAGCTGGCCGACGCCATGGAGGCCCACTCGGACGAGCTCGTGGAGGCGCAGCACCGCAACACCGGCCAGCCCCGTGCACAGATCGCGGGCGAGGAGGTGGCCGCCGGCGCCGACAACCTGCGGTTCTTCGCCGGTGCGGCGCGCACCCTGGAGGGCAAGGCCGCGATGGAGTACATGTCCGAGCACACCTCGTACATCCGCCGGGAGCCGGTGGGCGTGGTGGCCCAGGTGTCCCCGTGGAACTACCCCCTGCTGATGGGCATCTGGAAGATCGGCCCCGCGCTGGCGGCGGGCAACACCATCGTGCTCAAGCCCAGCGACACCACCCCCGAGTCCACCCTGGTGCTCGCGCGCCTGGCCGGGGAGATCCTCCCCGCGGGTGTGCTGAACGTGGTCCTGGGGGACGGCGGCACGGGCGGTCTCATGACCGGGCACCGCACCCCCGCCATGGTCTCCATCACCGGGTCCGTGCGGGCGGGCCGCGCCGTGGCGAAGAACGCCGCGGAGGGCCTCAAGCGCGCGCACCTGGAGCTGGGCGGCAAGGCCCCGGCCGTGGTCTTCGCGGACGCGGACCTGGAGCGCACCGCCCAGCAGCTCGTGGAGTTCGGCACGTTCAACGCCGGCCAGGACTGCACGGCGATCACCCGCGTCCTGGTGGAGGACTCCGTCCACGACGAGCTCGTGCGGCTGCTCGTGAAGAACGCCGAGGCCACCGTCACTGGGGATGCGGACGAGTCCAAGAACGCGTACGGCCCGCTGAACAACGTGCGCCACTACCAGGACGTGTGCTCCAAGCTGGAGAACGTCCCCGCCCACGCCACCGTGGAGACCGGCGGCAGGCCCGTGCCCGGCACCGAGGGCTTCTTCATCGAGCCCACCATCATCACCGGCGTCCACCAGGACGACGATCTGGTGCAGGAGGAGACCTTCGGCCCGGTGCTCACGGTCCAGAAGTTCTCCACCGAGGAGGAGGCCGTGGAGCTCGCCAACGACGTCCCCTACGCCCTGGCCTCCAGCGTGTGGACCTCCGACCACGGGACCGCCATGCGCGTGAGCCGTGACCTGGACTTCGGGTGCGTGTGGGTCAACACCCACGTGATGCTCGTGTCCGAGATGCCGCACGGCGGCTTCAAGGACTCCGGCTACGGCAAGGACCTCTCGCTGTACTCCGTGGAGGAGTACACGCGGGTGAAGCACGTGATGCACGCCCTGGACGTCTGAGCCGGGGGGGGGGGCGCTGTGTCAGGGCTGCTCGCCCCGGTGCAGCGCCTCCAGCCGCAGGCGGAAGCCGGCCAGCAGGCTGCGCAGCCCCGCGTGGAAGGCGGCGTCCGCGCCGGAACCGACCTCCGGGGCGGCGTCGCCGTCCTGCAGCAGCAGGTCTCGGTGGGCCACCGCGGCGGAGAAGACGGGGGCGAGCTCGTGAAGCTCGCCGGGGTCGAAGATGGTCTCCGGGGCCGTGGCGTCGTACGCGGCGCCGAAGACCAGCGACTCCACCGCGACCACCGCGTTCACCACCCACGACACGGGCCACCCGGCCCGGGCCAGTCCGGCGGCCACGCTCTCGTACATGGTCAGCGTGTGCGGGGAGTCGGCCACCGGCAGCACCGTCATCACCGGGATCAGCGGGATGTGGCGGGAGTAGACCTCCCGGTAGGAGCGGGCCCACCGCTCCAGCGCCACCTCCCAGTCCTCGGTCTCGAAGGCGGAGCAGTCGATCTCCCTGTTCACCCGGTCCTGGACCAGGATCATGATGTCCCGTTTGGAGCCCACGTGGTTGTACAGCGCAGACGCCGAGACCCCGAGCCGCCGGGCCAGGGCGGCCATGGTCAGCTCGCGGTGGCCCCGCTCCTGGATCATGGCCACGGCCGCCGTGGCGATCTTGCGCTGCGTGAGCACCGGGCTGCGCGGTCTCCCACGGCGGCGCACGGGGGGTTCCTGCTCCACCGGTCCTCCTCCTCGTTCGCGGATCCCGCGGGCTGACGCCCCGACGGGAGTGCCCGATCTCGGCGCACCCGCCGAAAATGAACACCCTTCATATTTACCCGAAAGGAACTGAGATGTCCGAACAGCGAACCGTAGGATCCCCCGAGGCGATCGAGCGCGACGTGGTGGTGGTGGGCGCCGGGCCCGCCGGTCTCATGGCCGCCCGCCGGCTCTCCCAGGCCGGGAAGTCCGTGGCCGTGCTGGAAGCACGTGACCGCGTGGGCGGGCGCACCTGGTCCAACGTGGTGGACGGCGCCTTCCTGGAGATCGGCGGCCAGTGGATCTCCCCGGACCAGACCGAGCTGCTGTCCCTGGTGGACGAGCTGGGGCTGCAGAGCTTCCCCCGCTACCGCGAGGGCAAGGCCGTGTACATCGCCCCGGACGGCACCCGCCACCTCTACGACGGGCACATGTTCCCAGCCGGGGAGAGCACCCAGAACGAGATGGACCGCCTGATCCACCTCATGGACGAGCTCGCGCATGAGATCGGTGCCAAAGAGCCGTGGGCGCACCCCAGGGCCCGCGAGCTGGACACCGTCTCCTTCCGCGACTGGCTGCGCCAGAACTCGGACGACGAGGAGGCCTGCAACAACATCGGCATCTTCATCGCCGGGGGCATGCTCACCAAGCCCTCCCACGCGTTCTCCGCGCTGCAGGCTGTGCTCATGGCCGCCTCCGCCGGGTCCTTCTCCAACCTGGTGGACGAGGACTTCATCCTGGACCGCCGCGTGGTGGGCGGCATGCAGTCCGTGTCCGTGACCATGGCCGAGCAGCTGGGCGTGGACGCCGGAACGGACGTGGTCACCGCGGACCCGGGCGCCACCGTGTTCCTCAACTCCCCGGTGCGCACCATCCAGTGGGCCGGTGAGGGCGAGACCTACGAGGAGCACGACCCGGACTTCCAGGTCCGCGTGTTCTCGGACCGGGTGACTGTCAAGGCCAAGGACGTGGTGGTGGCCGTGCCGCCGAACCTCTACTCCCGGATCTCCTTCGAGCCGCCGCTGCCCCGGGCCCAGCACCAGATGCACCAGCACCAGTCGCTGGGCATCGTGATCAAGATCCACGCGGTGTACGAGACCCCGTTCTGGCGGGAGAAGGGCCTGTCCGGCACCGGCTTCGGCGCGCGCGAGCTGTCGCAGGAGGTCTACGACAACACCAACCACGAGGACGAGCGCGGCACGCTGGTGGGCTTCGTCTCGGACGAGAAGGCGGACGAGGTCTTCCGCCTGCCGGCCGAGGAGCGCAAGCGGCTCGTCCTGGAGTCCCTCTCGCACTACCTGGGGGAGGAAGCCCTGAACCCGGTGGTCTACTACGAGTCCGACTTCGGGTCCGAGGAGTGGACCCGCGGCGCGTACGCGGCCTCCTACGACCTGGGTGGTCTGCACCGCTACGGCGCCCTCCAGTCCGAGCCCGTGGGCCCCATCCGCTGGGCCTGCTCCGACCTCGCGGCGGAGGGCTACCAGCACGTGGACGGCGCACTGCGCCAGGGCGCGCTGGCCGCCTCCCAGATCCTGGACGAGAGGAACGCGGGATGACCCCCGGGACCTCGCAGGGGCGGGCATCCGGGGCCGGTGCGTCCCGGCTGCCCGCGGCCGGGCCCGCGATGCGCTACGTGGTGGGCTACGGCGCGGACAAGCGCAGCAGGGATGCGGTGCGCCTGGGCGTGGCCCTGGCCCGGGCGTTCCACGCGGAGCTGGAGATCGTGTGCGTCCTGCGCACCGACGACCCCTTCAGCACCACCTACCCGCCGGTCGGTGACATCACGCCCATGATGCGCACGCAGGCCTCGTCCTGGCTGCGCGACGCCGCCGCACTCGTTCCGGAGGACGTCACCGCCCGCACCCACATCCGCCGCTCGCCGTCCGTGGCCGAAGGGCTCACGGACGCCGTGCAGGAGTTCCACGCCGGGATGCTGGTGGTGGGGGCCGCAGCGGGCAAGTACACCGCACAGTTCTCCGTGGGCCCCGTGGCCGACACCCTGCTCCACCGCGCACCCGTGCCCGTGGCGCTGGCACCCCGCGGCTACAAGGGGGAGCAGCCCATCACCCGGCTCTACACCGGTGTGGGCGCCCGCCCCGGGGCTCAGCAGGTCCTCCGGGAGTCCCAGGAGGCCGTGCGCCGCGGGGGCCAGGAGCTGGTGCTGCTCAGCTTCCTGCCGCTGGACCAGGTGGCGGACGAGCCCCACTCCGCCATCGCGGCCACGGAGACCATGCTCCGGGAGACGGCGCGTACCGTGTCCCCCGAGCACCCCGTGAGCGTGCACGTGGCCACCGGCAAGAACCTCAAGCGCACCGTCACGGACATGGACTGGGCCCCCGGCTCCGTCCTGTTCGTGGGCTCCTCCCGGCTCGCCCAGAACCGGCAGCTCTTCCTGGGCACCACCGCGGCACGCGTGCTGCGGCACCTGCCCGTGCCCATGATCGTGCTGCCCCCTGCGGCAGACCCTGCCAAGGAGGACGCATGAGCAGCGTCGCCACAAAGAACGAGCCCTCGGGGGACGGCAAGGGGCTGAACTCCGGCTCCGTGGGACTTCTCGGCGCGGTGGTGATCGGGATGTCCTGCATCGCCCCCGCGTACACGCTCTCCGGGGCGCTCGGCCCCACCGCGGCCGCCGTGGGCACCCACCTGCCGGCCATCTTCCTGGTGGGGTTCCTGCCCATGCTGCTCGTGGCCGTGGGGTACCGGCAGCTCAACCGCGCCATGCCGGACTCCGGGACCACGTTCACCTGGACCTCCAAGGCATTCGGGCCGTGGGTGGGGTGGATGGGCGGGTGGGGACTGCTGGCCGCCACCATCCTGGTGCTCTCCAACCTGGCAGGGATCGCCGTGGAGTTCTTCTACCTGCTGCTCGCGCAGCTCACGGGGCGGCCCGAGCTCGCGGACCTGGCGGACAACACGCTCGTGAACGTGGGGACCTGTCTGGTCTTCATGGCGCTCGCCTGCTGGATCTCCTACCGCGGGATGGAGACCACCAAGAAGGTGCAGTACGTCCTGGTGGCCTTCCAGGTGGTCATCCTGGTGTGGTTCTCCGTGGCGGCCCTGGTCCACGTGGCCAACGGCACCGCCGCGGGCGGACTGCACCTCGACCCCGAGTGGTTCAACCCGCTGGGCGTGGGGTCCTTCTCCGCCTTTGCCGCCGGAGTCTCCCTGTCGGTGTTCATCTACTGGGGCTGGGACGTGGTGCTCACCATCAACGAGGAGACCGAGGGATCCGCCACCACCCCCGGCCGGGCGGCGCTGGCCACCATCTTCTCCATCGTGGTGCTGTACCTGCTGATCGGCGTCTCCGTGCTCAGCTTCGCCGGCCTCGGGGACACCGGGACGGGCCTCAACAACCCGGACATCCAGGAGAACGTGTTCGCGGCCCTCGCCGGACCGGTCATGGGCCCCGCGGCCGTCCTGCTGTCCCTCGCGGTGCTCTCCTCCTCCGCGGCGTCCCTGCAGTCCACGTTCGTCTCCCCGGCCCGCACCCTGCTGGCCATGGGGTACTACGGTGCCCTGCCCGGGCAGTTCGCCCGGATCACCCCGCGGTTCCAGTCCCCGGGCTTCGCCACGGTGGCCGCCGCCGTGATCTCCTCGGTGTTCTACGCGTTCATGCGCGTGGTCAGCGAGGACGTGCTGTGGGACACCATCACCGCCCTGGGCATGATGGTGTGCTTCTACTACGGCATCACCGCCCTCGCCTGCGTGTGGTACTTCCGCCGGTCGTGGTTCCGCTCCGTGAAGAGCTGCCTGGTGAACTTCGCGGCCCCGCTGATCGGCGGGCTGCTGCTCCTGGTGTTCTTCGTCCGGACCTCCGTGGACTCCATGGACCCCTCCTACGGTTCCGGGTCGCAGATCGGGGGAGTGGGGCTTGTGTTCGTCCTCGGCGCCGGGATCCTGCTGCTGGGCGTCGTGGTGATGGTGACCCAGTACTTCCGCAACCGGTCCTTCTTCCGGGAGAGCTTCGAGACCACGGAGCTGCCGGTGCTGGACTGAGGCCGCGAGTACGGTGGGGGTCATGTCGACACCCACCAGCGCCCCCTCCAGTGTCCGCCTGGACGTGTGGCTGTGGTCCGTCCGTCTGTTCAAGACGCGGTCCGCAGCCACACAGGGGTGCCGCGCCGGCCACGTGCGGCTCAACGGCGCCCCTGTGAAGGCCGCGCAGCCGGTGCGCGTGGGGGACCGCGTGAGCGTGAAGCGCCCGGGGTGGCAGCAGGAGTTCGAGGTCGCGCAGCTGATCGTCAAGCGCGTGGGCGCCCCCGTGGCCGCGAAGTGCTACATCGACCACTCCCCGCCGCGCCCCACCGAGCTCAGCGTGCCCGTGGCCCGCCGCGACCGCGGCGCGGGCCGACCCACCAAGAAGGACCGCCGAGAGCTGGAGCGGCTGCGCGGGGACCGCTGACCCCCCCCATCCGGCCGGAAGCAGTGCCCGCCGCCCGGTCCCGCACCATCCGCGCCAGCCGAGGCACCTGGACCCCACACCCAAGGCGACGCCGCCCGCGAACCCGCCGCGCGGCGTCGTCAGCCCTGCGGTGGGCGCGGTTCCGCCGAGTCCTGCGCGGTCCCGGGCCCGAACCAGCCCCGCCACCCGCCGTGCGTCAGGAGAGTGCGGGTGCGCGGGTCCACGAGCGCGAGGTAGAGGGTGAAGGCCACGGCGAGCACGAAGGCCACCTGGGACACGCTCACGCTGAGGTCCACGAACGGCCACACGGACAGCTGGTCCTGGGCGCCGAAGACCACGAAGAACGTGACCACGATGTAGATGATGCGGATCTGCCAGTTGTTCCGGATGCCTGTGGCGGCGAGGAACGGGATGAGCCACAGGATGTACCAGGGCTGGATGATGGGTGAGAGCAGGACCACGGCGGAGAATCCGACTGCCATCCGCCGCACGATCTTCCGGTCCCCGCCCACGAACATGAGCACGAGCACCAGCAGCACGGCGGCGGCCTGCAGGATCTTGCGCAGCAGGTGGGCCCAGGCGTCCCCGTGCTTGCCCAGGGAGTTGCCGAAGCGTTCGAGCTGCTGGCCCAGGAACCCGGAGGGCGAGTAGCCGGTGTAGCCGGGGGTGGGGTCCAGGAAAGCCCACGCCCAGCCCACGCCCAGCCCGTCCACCCAGCCGCTGAGCACCAGCAGCCCGAAGCTCAGAGCGGCGGTGGCGGCCCAGGTCAGGAAGCGGCGGGTCCAGGAGGCGCCCCTGCCGGCCCAGAGCAGGCCCACGAACGGCAGCAGCAGCACGGTGATGGGCTTGATGCCGATGGACCCCGTGACCAGGAGTATGCCCAGGAGGGGATGCTTGGACGCGGCGAAGTACACGCCGGCCACGGCGAGACCCACCATGAGGGCGTCGTTGTGCGCGCTGGCCACGAAGCTGATGAGGAACAGCGGGTTGGCCACCGAGATCCACAGGGCCCGGGCGCCGTTCACGCCGTGCAGCCGGGCGAGCTTGGGCACGTAGACCAGGCACAGCACCACCCCCGCGTACGCGGCGAGGCGGAACAGCAGCACGGACAGGTCCGGCTGGGCACTGGTCAGCCGGACCACGGCGGCCGCGATCCACAGGAAGTAGGGACCGTAGGGGGTGCGGGCCTCGGCCCACTCGGGATCGGCGCCGAGCATGAACCAGTTGTCGAGGGTGGAGATGCCCTCCACGTACGGATCCTTGCCCGCGAGCATGAGCCTGCCCTGGCCGATGTACGCGTACACGTCCCGGGAGTAGATGGGCACGGCGAACAGCAGCGGCAGCGACCACGCCACCACGGCGGTCACCACGGTGCGCAGGGATCCCGGCGGCCACCCCCGCAGCCGCTGGCCCAGCCGCAACCAGGACCGGATGAGGAGCATGGCGCCCAGGGTGAGCAGCGCGGTGCAGGTGTAGACGCCCCACACGTTCACGCGGAGCTCGATCACCAGGGGGTGGCGCATCATGGGGGAGCCGTTGGCGATCCACCCGGTGCCCAGGGACCCCACGAACATCATCAGGGAGCCGACCACGCCCTGGACCACGGCCAGGCGCGCGCGCATCCCCACCACCGCGGTGGACCCGGTGTGGGGGCCCAGGGCGGGGAGGGCAGAACCCGGTGCGGTCATGGACTCCAGCCCCCTCAACCAACCAGTGGTGGGCGAGCCGAGGTGATCGCGGCTCCGGGCCACGACTTTACAGGACCGCCCCCGGACGGCACCGGCCTGCCCCGGCGCGGTTCCCAGGGTGCGGACCGGAGCGCACCCGTAGAATCGGGGGCGTGGAACGGCGCTCCCCGAGCGCGGGACGCGTCCCCCGGCGTTCCAGGACCGCCCGGCGGTCCGCCCCTCACCGCAAGCCCCGCGCCGGAGCACCCGTGCCAGACCGGAACCCCGCGCGCACTCGGACAAGGACCTTCCCGTGCCCACTGACAGCCCCTTCGCGACTCTCACCCGGGCACGCGACGCCGTGATCCCCGCGCGCTGGCGGCAGCGCCTGATGACCCCGCGGGGTCTGCTGGTGGGGTTCCTGGTGGTGCACCTGGGGTTCCTGGTGTTCGCGCTGATCGTCTCCGCCCAGGGCAACGCGTTCAGCGACACCAACATCTACCGCGCGTGGACGGTCGCCGGGTTCGACGACGCCAACCTTCCCTCCGGCCCCAGCCCCTGGGTGTACCCCGCGCTGGCGCAGCTTCCCATGGCGTTCGCGGGGATCCTCGGCCCGGGGCCGTTCTTCTTCCTGTGGGTGCTGCTGATCTCGGCGCTCAACGCGCTCGCCATGGGCAAGCTCACCGACTGGGGCCGCAACCGCGCCGCGCTGCCCGCCGGCTGGTGGTGGCTCGGCTTCATCCTGCTGATGGGCTGGCTGGGCTTCGCCCGGGTGGACGGTTTCACGGCACCCCTGGTGCTGATCGGCCTGGTCTACGGCGTGTCCCACCCGTTCGTGGCGTCCCTGATCCTCAGCGCCGCCACCTGGGTGAAGGTGTGGCCCGCCGCGGTGGTGCTCGCGCTGCTCAGCGCCGCACGACGCCGCGGCGCGGTCCTGCTCGCCGGTGTCCTGGCCACGCTGGGCGCTGTGGGTGTGGCGGCGGCGTCGGGCTCGGTGCACAGGATCGCGGACTTCCTCACCCAGCAGGGGGACCGCGGGATGCAGCTCGAGGCCACCTTCACCACCCCGTGGCTGTGGCTGTCCGTGCTGGGCATCGGCGACTCGCACATGTACATGAACACGGACATCAACTCCATGCAGGTGGACGGCCCCGGCTCGGACGTGATGTCCAAGCTCATGCAGCCGCTGTTCGTGGTGGCGGCCGTGGTGGTGGTGGCGCTGATCGTGCGCGGTCTGCGCCGCGGCGTCCGGGCTGGGAGCCTGGACCGCACCGCGCTGTTCCTGGCGGGCTCGCTCACCATGGTCACCGCGTTCATCGTGTTCAACAAGGTGGGCTCGCCCCAGTTCATGGTGTGGCTCGGCCCCGTGATCGCCGTGGGGCTGGTGCACGACTGGCGGGCGTGGCGCACCCCCGCGCTGCTCGCCGTGCTGATCGGGCTGGCCACCTTCCTGATCTACCCGCTCTTCTACACCGCGCTGAGCCACGACAACCCCGTGATGGCGCTGGTGCTCACCGTGCGCAACGCCCTGCTCGTGGTGCTCATGTGGTGGTCCGCCCGCGGGCTGCACCGCCTCGGTTCCGCCCCGAAGGAGGCCCAGGTTGCCGCGCCCCGGGCATGACGACGACGCCGCTGGCGCCCCCTCCCGCGTGAGCCCGCGCCTGCTGCGCCCCGCCGCCGTGTGGTGCGGCTTCGCGGTGGTGCACGTGTACTTCCTGGGATGGATGGCCTCGTTCTTCCTGCACGGCTGGGCCTTCAGCGACACCGAGCAGTACCGCGAGTGGGCCATGGCCGGGTACAACGCGCCCGTGAGCGACGCAGTGAGTCCGTGGGTCTACCCGGTTCTGGCGCAGGTGCCCATCATGCTGCCGCGCCTCGCGGGTCACGACCTCTACCTGCTGGCGTGGACCCTGGTGATCACCGCGCTGAACGCCGTGGCCATGTGGTTCCTGCTGCACCGGGCGCCGGACCGGCAGCGCGCTGCCGTGGTGGCCGGCTGGTGGTGGGTGGTATTCACCGCGTTCACGGGGTACCTGAGCTTCGCCCGGGTGGAGGGCGTGGCCGCGCCCATCGTGTTCGTGGGGCTGCTGTACGCGGTGCGCCGGCCCGTGGTCGGTGCCGCGTTGCTGAGCGTGGCCACCTGGATCAAGGTGTGGCCGGCCGCCGCGCTGCTAGCCATGGTGATCGCGCTGCGCGAGCGGGTGCGGATCGTGGTGACCGGCCTGGTGGTCTCCGCACTGGTGGTCGGCGGGGTGCTGGTGCTGGGCGGGATCGAGCACATCGCGGACTTCCTGCTCAACCAGGGCTCCCGCGGGATGCAGCTCGAGGCCACGTTCTCCGTCCCCTGGGTGTGGGCCGCCGTGCTGGGCGTCGGCGGATCGCGGATCGCGGACAACACCGCCATCAACTCCACCGAGGTCTACGGACCCGGTGTGCAGACCATGGCCGGGCTCATGCAGCCCCTGCTGCTCGTGGCCGTGGCGGTCGCGGCCGCGCTGCTGGTCAGGGCGCTGCGGCGCGGCGCGGACCGCGGGCGGCTGGTCTACGCGGGCACCCTGCTGCTGACCACTGTGCTGATCGTGTTCAACAAGGTGGGCTCACCCCAGTTCATGGTGTGGCTCGCTCCCGTGGTCATGGTGGGGCTGCTCCACGACCGCGTGCGCTGGCGCACCCCAGCGTGGCTGGTCCTGGGGATCGCCGCCACCACGTTCGTGATCTACCCGCTGTTCTACACGCCCCTGATCCACGCGAACCCGGTGATGGCCGCCGTGCTGACGGTGCGCAACGTGCTCCTCGTGGCCCTGCTGGTGTGGACCGCGCGGCGGATCTGGCAGCTGGGCAGCCGCGCTGCGGTCGACGCGGAGGCGAGCGGACGGCGTCGTCCCGCGGGGCGTGGCCTGGCCGCATGACCGTCCTCGACGCCGTCCTCGCGTTCGCCCTCGTGGCGGGTCTGCTGACCCTGGTCCCGGGTCTGGACACCGCGCTGGTGCTGCGCTCGACCCTCACCCGTACGCGGAGCTACGCATGGGCCACGGCGCTGGGCGTGGCCACCGGCGCGGGGACCAACCTGCTCAACCCCAAGGTGGGGGTCTTCTACATCGCCACCATCCCGCAGTTCCTCCCCGGGGGCGTCTCGCCGCTGCTCATGGGCGCGCTGCTCGCGGGGGTCCACGGGCTCCTCACCATGGTGTGGTTCGGCGTGATCATCCTGGGTGGCGGCTACGCCCGGCGCTGGCTCTCGGACCCACGGGCACTGCGCGTCGTGGACCGCGTCACCGGAGTGGTGCTCATCGGCTTCGGTGTGAAGCTCGTGGTGGATGCCATCCCGTCCGGGGCCGTGGCCCTCGGCCGCACGCTGCCGCGCCTGGCGTAGCCGCCTGCCGGCAGCGTCCGTTCGTCGTCCTGGTCCTGCTGCCGGCCCGACCCCGGTAGGTCCGCTCGCGCTCATGGCTGAGAATGGGCGGCATGAGCCTTTCCTCCTCCGGGGCGGTAGCCCCCGACGATCTGCGTGCTCGGCTGCGGTCCATGACCGGGCGGGACCCCCGTGAGCGCGAGAGGGCGGCCAGCACGCTCGAGCTGCTCTTCGACCTCACCTTCGTGGTGGCCGTGGCGCAGGGTGCGTCCCAGCTGGCCGAAGCCCTGGGGGAGGGGCACGTGGGGTCGGGGGTCGCCTCCTTCTGCCTCACGAGCTTCGGGATCATCTGGGCGTGGATCAACTACTCGTGGTTCGCGAGCGCCTACGACACGGACGACTGGCTGTACCGGCTGCTCACCCTGCTGCAGATGATCGGGGTGGTGGTGCTGACGCTGGGCATCCCGGACATCTTCCACGGGGCGGCCCACGGCGAGCTGGACAACACCGTGGCGGTGGCGGGCTACGTGATCATGCGCGTGGCCATGCTCGTGCAGTGGGGCCGGGCCTACCGGGCCGACGCCGCCCACCGCCCCGCCGTCCGGCTCTACATCGTGACCCTGGTGATCGCGCAGGCCCTGTGGATCGGAACGGTCTTCCTCCAGCGCACCCCGCTGCCGCTGGGGGTGGTCCTCGCCCTGACGACCGTGGTGGTCCTCGTGGAGCTCGCCGGACCGTTCCTCGCCGAACGGCGCTCCGGCACGGGAACGCCCTGGCACGCCGGGCACATCACGGAGCGCCACGGGCTGCTCACCATCATCACCATCGGGGAGGTGGTCACCGGCACCGTGATCACCCTGCAGAACATCCTGGGCTCGGACGAGCAGCACATCGACTGGAGCGACACGGTCCTCGTGGCCGTGTGCGGCACCGCGATCGCGTTCGGCTTCTGGTGGGCCTACTTCCTGCCCCGTTTCGGGGAGGTGCTGCACCACCATCGGCGCCGCTCGTTCGGCTTCGGCTACAGCCACTTCCTGATCTGGCCCGCGCTCGCCGCTGTGGGTGCAGGACTGCACCTCATGGCGCTGTCCTTCGAGCGCAACGAGCACCTGCACGTGGACCACGAGGTGGCGGCGTGCGCACTCGCCATCCCCGTGGGAATCTTCACCGTGGGGCTGTTCACCGCGCACTACCTCACCACACGCTTCTGGGCCCACCTGCACACCGCGATCCTTGCGGGCAGCCTGGTGGTGCTGCTGCTCGCGGTGGTCCTGGCCGTGGTGCATGTGCCCCTGACCGTGGTGCTCGCGCTGTGCACGCTCGTCCCGTGGATCACGGTGCTCGCCTTCGAGCTGAGCGCGGGAGCGGAGCACGAGGCCCAGGTGCTGGCGGCGCTGCCGGGCTGCGAAGAGGACGACGACGTCCCCGCGCCCTGAGCGCCACGCCACCCTGAGCCCCGTGTCACCCTGAGTGCTGTGCTACCCGTGGGCGCCACGCGGCCGTGGGCGCCGGCCCATGGTGGCATCCGGGCTCGCGGTGACATCTGCACCCCCCCCCCCCCCGAGCAGGCCGACGCCGCGTGCGCCCCCTGCCCTCAGGAACCGTCCCCGCGGCGTCGCAGCCGGTTCACCGCGTAGCCGAACAGGGAGGGCGCCTCTTCGGCCTCGCGCGCCTCGGCATCCCGCAGCCGGTCCTTCCGCTTCTGCTGGTGGCGCCGCAGGTGCTCGTCGTAGCGCTCGCGGTCCAGGCGCTGCTGCCGCTGCTCCACCGCCTCCGGCAGCGGGGTGGTGTCCAGCGCGGCGGTCCGGCCCTCGGCGGACTCGCCGGTGAGCCCCGCGGTGGTTCCGGTGTCTGCGCGCTCGGCCTCCACCATCCGCGGCAGCCTGCGGCGGACCGCCTCCCGCTCGGCGCGTTCGGCCAGCCGCCGCTGGGCGGCACTCTGCTTCCTGGGGGCGGCGTACCGGTCGCGGATCTGCTCGATCACGGGCAGCTCGTCCGTGGTCTCGTACGGCTCCTCTTCCCACCCCGCATGCGCACGGGGGGACGACGCCGCCCGCTCCCGTGCGCGCGGAGCCGGCCCCGCGGCGTCGTCGTCCGGGTAGGGGGAGACGCGCTGGGCGGGATCGTGCGCCGTGTCCTCCGCGGGGAGCGGGGTGACCCGCGGGACGGGACCGGTGTCCACCACGACCTCCGCGGGGGTCTCCCAGTGGGCGGCCGTGAAGGCCCGGTGGCTGCGCCAGCCGCGGAAGAGTTTCCACCCCAGGTACACCGCGCCGAGCAGCAGCACGAGGGCGGGCTCGGCGTAGCCGCCGGCGTAGTAGAGAGAGGCCACGAGCAGCGCCAGGACGCCTGCGGCCAGCGGGACGAGGGCCACCCGGGACTGCACCGGGAGCAGTCCCAGCAGCTCGCGGGTGTACCGGCTCTCGTGGCGGGGCCCGTGCAGGGCGTGGGCCCGGATCCTCACGCCCGGCGGAGTGTGCCCGGTGAGCTTGCGCACGGTCACGGGCGGCTCGTCCGGGTCCTCGGCGGCGAGCGCCACGGTGCGGGCCCGGCCGGCGCCCAGGGCCGCGCGCTGGGAGGCGGTGACGCCCGCGAGGAGCAGGTGCAGGCCCATGGCCAGCAGCACGTAGGGCAACAGGACGGCCAGGGCGAGGGTGACTGCACGCCAGAACCAGGCGACCTCCCCGGCGGGGAAGTTCTGGAAGCGCAGCGGCCCGCGGGTGAACCACAGCAGTGCGGCGCCGGCTAGCAGCGCGGCGGTGCCGTTGAGCACGGCGTGCAGGCGCAGCCGCGGCCAGCCGCGTGCCGAGCGGGCGGCCCGGCGCTGTTCACGGGTGCGCATGGGTGCTCCTGGGGGTCCCGGGGACGTGGGGTGGTCTCAGGGTATGCGGTCCGGCGGACACGCACAGGCCGCGTTCCGGGCCTCCACCGGCGCACCCTCGCGCAGCCAGTCGTGCGCGGAGGCGGCGCGTGCCCGTCACGGGAGTGCGCGGGCGGTCCGGGGATCCCGTTCCGGCGGGCGGGACCCTAGGATCGAGCCGTGCCCCGTTTCCTCCTCGACATCTCCCCGGTCCGGGAGATCCCCGACTTCCGCAGGCTCTGGATGGGTTCCACGCTGTCCATGCTGGGCAGCCAGTTCACGGTGATCGCCATCAGCCTGGAGGTATTCGAGCTCACCCGGTCCACGTTCGCCGTGGGACTCGTGGGGGTCTTCGCGCTCGTGCCGCTGATCGTGGCCGGTCTCTACGGGGGATCCATCGGGGACGCCGCGGACCGCCGGCTGGCCGGGCTGTGGACCACCGTGGGGCTGTTCGCCATGACCGTGGCACTGGCCGCCCACGCGTGGCTGGACGTGCGCAGCGTGGGCGTGCTCTACACGATCGTGGCGCTGCACTCTTTTGCCCAAGGCCTGAACCAGCCCGTGCGCGGGGCGATCGTCCCCCGCCTGGTGCCCGCCCGTCAGCTTCCCGCGGCGAACGCCCTGTTCCAGCTGACCATGGGCTCGTGCCTCATGGTGGGCCCGCTGCTCGGGGCGTTCACGGTGGCCGGGCTGGGGTTCGCATGGGCGTACACGCTGGACGCGCTGAGCTTCGCCGTGAGCCTGTGGGCCATGTACAGGCTCCCGCCCCTGCCGCCCGAACCGGGTGAGGGCGGCGCCACGAGGGCCGGGTTCCGCTCCGTGGTGGAGGGCTTCCGGTTCCTGGCCACGCGGCCGAACCTGCGCATGACCTTCATGCTGGACATCGCAGCCATGGTCTTCGCCATGCCGCGCGTGCTGTTCCCCGTGCTCGGGGCCTCCGTGCTGGGCGGCGGCCAGGTGACCGTGGGGGTTCTCACCGCCTCCCTGGCGGCCGGTTCCGTGATCGCGGGCCTCTTCTCGGGAACATTCATACGCATCAACCACCACGGCCGCGCGTGCGCCACCGCGGTGGCCGCGTGGTCCGTGTGCATCATGGCGTTCGGCGCGGTGGTGCTGGCCGCCTCGCACGGCCTCGGCGCCGAGACCGCGTGGCCCCTGATTCTGTCCTGCGCGACCCTCCTGGCCGCAGGGGTCACGGACTCCGTGTCCATGCTCTTCCGCACCACCATCCTGCAGGCCGCCACCCCGGACTCGCTCCGCAGCCGCCTGCAGGGCATCTTCATCGTGGTGGTGGCCGGCGGACCCCGCCTGGGCGACGCCGTCCTGGGCACCGGCGGCCAGCTGCTCGGCCCCGGCTGGGCGGCCCTCACCGGCGCGGCCGTCTGCCTGGTGCTCGTGCTCGTCCTGGTACGGGTCTTCCCGGGCTTCCTGCGCTACGACGCGCGCGACCCGCAGCCCTGAACCGCGCCCACGGGACGCCTCCCACCCGGCCACCGCAGCGGCCCCGCCCGCCTACCCTGGAGCGGTGCCCTCCACACCCGCGAACCACTCCCGCCCCTCGCCCGACGACGCCGCCGCGCCGGTTCCCGCCGACGCTCCGTCCCCCGGCCGCGCGCCGCGCCTGAACCGGCAGATTCTGGCGCTCGCGGTGCCCGCATTCGGTGCGCTGGTCGCTGAGCCGCTGTTCCTGCTCGCGGACTCCGCGATCATCGGGCACCTGGGCACCGCGCAGCTCGCGGGTGTGGGCATCGCGTCCACCCTGGTGCAGACCGTGGTGGGACTCATGGTGTTCTTGGCATACAGCACCACTCCCGCGGTGGCACGCCACCTCGGAGCCGGCCGCCTGGCAGACGCCCTGCGCGTGGGCCGCGACGGGCTGTGGACCGCCGCGGGGCTCGGTGTGGTCCTGGCCGCGGTGGGCGCGGTGGTCATGCGCCCGCTGCTCGCCGCGATGGGTGCGCGCGGCGAGGTCCTGGACCACGCGGCGTCGTACGCGCTGTGGTCCCTGCCCGGGCTCGTGGCCATGCTGGTGGTGCTGGCCGCGGTGGGTGTGCTGCGCGGGCTGCAGGACACCACCACCCCGCTGCTCGTGGCCGGAGCGGGAGCGGTGCTGAACGCCGGACTGAACGTGGCGCTCGTCTACGGGGCGCACCTGGGGGTGGCCGGAGCCGCCATCGGCACGAGTCTCACCCAGTGGGCCATGGCGGTGGCGTACCTGGTGATGCTGGGCCGCCGGTTCCGCGCCGAGGGCGTGGCGGTGGGGACATCCTGGACGGGGATCCGCGGGCACCTGACCGTGGGCTCCTGGCTCATGCTGCGCACCCTGTCCCTGCGCGTGGCGATCCTCTCGACCGTGGTGGTGGCCACCGCCCAGGGGGCCGAGAACCTGGCCGCGTACCAGCTGACCATGACCCTCTTCAACTTCCTGGCCTTCGCCCTGGACGCGCTCGCGATCGCCGCGCAGGCGCTGCTCGGCAAGGAGCTGGGGGCGCGGGACCTGCGGCGGGACGAGGACCGGGAGGCCGTGCGGCTGCTCATGCGCCGGCTGCTGCGCTGGGGGCTCGGCTTCGGGGTGGTCACCGGGCTGGTGGTAGGCGTTCTGGGGCCCCGGCTGGGGTTCCTGTTCACCGGGTCGCAGGACGTCCAGGCCCTCTTCGGGGTGTCGCTGCTCGTGGTGGCGGTGGGTCAGCCGCTCGCGGCGTTCGTGTTCGTGCTGGACGGGGTGCTGATCGGCGCCGGGGACGCCCGCTACCTCGCCCTGGCCGGGGTGGTGAACCTGGTGGTGTACCTCCCGCTGCTGTGGGCCGTCGGGCAGTGGGGCGGTGCCGGTGCCGCGGGAGCTCTGTGGCTGTGGCTCGCGTACGCGATCGGCTACACGGGTGCGCGCGCCGCCACGCTGGGGTGGCGGATCCGCGGACCGCGGTGGATGTTCGCCATGTCCTGAGCGCCCTGCTCCCGGCCACCACCCGGCCACCACCCAGCCTCCTCCGTGGCCCGCCGGGAGGCGTGGTGGACCACCCGGTGGAAACCCCGCGGGCGTATTCTGGAGGCATGAACACAGGCGTTCCGAGCACCGTCACCGGCGCCCCCGCAGGGCGGCCGCGTCCGGTGCCGTGAGCCCGGAAACCCGCGTCCAGAGACACCCGAGCACACCCTCCGAACCCAACCGGACACAGACAAGCAGGTGCACGAGATGACACAGAACATCGTGGTGGCGTACGACGGCTCCGAGCACAGCGAGCGCGCCCTGGACTGGGCGATCTCCGAGGCGCAGCAGCGGAAGCTGGCGCTGAAGGTCGTGCTGTCCACGGGCCGGCCGAGCGGCCTGGACCCGACCGTCTACGGTGCGTTCGCGGACGCGCTGGAGGAGGAGTCGCAGCGGCTGACCACCCAGGCGGTGGAGAAGGCCAGGGCGGCGGGCGTCGAGGCCCAGGGCGTCATCGAGCGCGGGGACGCCGCGGCCGTGGTGGTGCACGAGGCGAAGGACGCCGCCCTGGTGGTCATGGGCAAGCGCGGGCACCACGGCGTGCGCGGTCGCGTGGGTTCCGTCTCCGCTGCGGTGGCCTCCCACTCCACGGTCCCGGTGGTGGTCCTGCCCGAGTCCTGGGACCCGCAGCGGCGCGAGACCCCCGCGGACGGCACGGGCTTCGCGGGCAGCGTGGTGGTGGGCGTGGACAAGCTGGGCGTGGACAACCCCGCCGTGCCCCTGGCCGCCCGGTACGCCGCGGACCACGGGCTCACGCTCGCGGTGGTCACCGTGGTCCCCACCACCAGCTACCTGCCCATGAACACCCCCGAGCTGGAGCAGGCCGTCCAGGAGCAGCTGAAGGCTCCGGCGCAGGAGCTCGCGGAGGCCGTGGCCGGCACACTGCGGGACCAGTTCCCGGGCCTGGAGGTCTCCACCCGGGTGCTGGAGGGCCGCCCGGCCGACGCCCTGGTGGAGGCCTCCCGCTCCGCGGACCTGCTGGTCATGGGCACGCGCGGCTACGGCGGGTTCCGTGGGCTGCTGATGGGCTCCGTCTCCCAGGCGGTCCTCGCGGACACGGAGTCCCCGGTCATGGTGGTCCCCGCCGCCCGGCACTGACGCTCCCCGTCCCCCGACGACGACGCCGCACGGCGGCCTCACACGGGCCGGTTCCCCTCCCCGGGGAGCCGGCCCGCGGCACGCCCCCCCACCCCGGGGTTGTGGTCCATGCCACGGGCGGCACGTAGCCTGGACGGCAGGAACGGGGCACGCGCCCGCCGTCGAGAACAGGGAGGACCACGTGAGGACCACTCGGACAGCGACACCCGGCCTGCTCCCCCGGCTGCTGCTCACCGGAGCACTGGGGGCGGTGCTCGTGACCGGGACGGCGGCGCCCGCCCACGCCCTGGACGTGCCGCCGCGGCCCCCCGAGGGAGCGGTGCAGGACCAGGCGGACCTGCTGAGCACGCAGCAGGAGGCGGAGCTGAACCGGCTGATCGGGGAGAAGAACAGGGACAACGAGTACATCCGCGCCGCGGTGCTCACCGTGAATGACACCCAGGGGGAGAGCATCGAGGACTTCTCCCGAGAGGTCGCCACGGACTGGGGTGTGGGGGAGGACGGCCGGAACAACGGTGTGCTCGTGGTCGCGGACATGGGCGAGCGGAAGCTGCGCGTGGAGGTGGCGGACGGCGCCCGGGAGGTGCTCTCCGACGACGACGCGCAGGACATCATGCACGACGAGCTCGAGCCCGGCTTCAAGGACGAGCGCTACGCCGAGGCGTTCTCGGACACCCTCACTGAGGTCTACGACCAGGCCAACCCGCAGGCCGCCGCGGACCGGGCGGCCGCGCAGCGCACGATGGCCTGGGTGATCGGCTCCCTGGTGGCGCTGGGCGCCGCGGTGGCGGCCCTGCTCGGGTGGCGGCACACGCGGCGTCGGAAGAGGCTGCGGGAACAGGCGGACCGGGAGATCGAGCAGTTCCAGCGTGAGCACCCGGACGAGGAGGTCACCGAGGGCATGCGCCGCGCCTACTACCGCTACCGCGAGCAGAACCCCACGGCCCCGGGCGTCAACGACGCACCCCGCAAGGGCAAGGACAAGGACGGGATCGAGCACGAGATCCAGTACGCGCCGTCGTTCCAGTCGTGGCTGCCGCTGTACGTGATGTACCCGTCCGTCTACAGCGGGGTGTCCCACTCCTCGAGCTCGTCCTCCTCCTACGGGGGAGGGGCGGGCACGTCCTTCGGCGGTGGTGGCGGCTTCAGCGGCGGCGGGGCGTCCGGGAGCTTCTGAGCTCCCGGGCCCCGGATCGGCTCAGACGGTGTCGAAGACGTTCAGGTAGCGCCGGATCCGCTCGTTGTCCGAGGCGAAGAAGTCCTCCGGGGTGCCGTCGAAACCGATGGCGCCGTCCGCGAGGAACACGATGCGGTCCGCGACCCTGCGCGCGAAGCCGATGTTGTGGGTCACCACCACCAGGGAACGGTGCTCCTGGGCGAGCTCCTCCATGACCCGGATGACCTCGGCCTCCAGCTCGGGGTCCAGGGCGGAGGTGGGCTCGTCGAAGAGCAGGTAGTCCGGCTCCACGGCCAGTGCGCGGGCGATCGCCACGCGCTGCTGCTGCCCGCCGGAGAGGTTGTCCGGGTACTCCTCGAGCCGGTGGCCCATTCCCACCTTTCCCAGCAGCTCCACCGCGCGGGAGCGGGCCGTGGTGCGGTCCGCCTTGCCGTTGAGCACGGGGGGCATGGCCACGTTGTCCAGCACGGTCTCGTGGGGGAACAGGTTGTAGCCCTGGAACACCATCGCGGAGCGGCGTCGAATGGCGGAGATCTCCCGGCGCGTGAGCTTTCCGCCGAAGGTCACGGAGTCGCCGTTGACGCGAAGGCTGCCGGACTCGGGGATCTCCAGCAGGTTCATGGTGCGCAGCAGGGTGGACTTGCCGGAGCCGGAGGGGCCCAGCACCACGCTGGTCTCGCCGTCGCGCAGGGCCAGGGAGACGTCCGCGAGGACCGGCGTGCCGCCGAAGCTCTTGGAGACATCGTGCAGCTCAAGCATGGGAGCTCCTGATGTAGCGGTTGGACACCCGCTCGAGGCGGGACTGCAGGAAGGACAGGACGGTGAAGATCACCAGGTAGATCACGGCCACCTCCGCGTACAGCGCCAGGGGCTGGAAGTTGGTCGCGGCGATCTGGCGCCCCACCTGGAACACGTCCGCCAGGGTGATCACCATGACCAGGGACGTGCCCTTGACCAGGTCGATCAGGTCGTTGCCCAGCGGGGGCAGGGCGATCCGCAGGGCCTGGGGAGCGATCACGTGGCGGACGGTCTGCCACCGGGTGAAGTTCAGGGTCCGGGCGGCCTCGAGCTGGCCCCGCGGGATGGACTGCACGGAGGCGCGCAGGGTCTCCGCGGCGTAGGCACCCGTGTTCAGGCTGAACGCGATGATCGCGGAGGTCCACGCGGAGAGCGTGATCCCCGCGGCGGGCAGGCCGTAGAAGATGATGAACAGCTGCACCAGGATCGGGGTGCCGCGGAACAGCCACACGTAGAAGCGGGACAGCCACTGCAGGGGCCGGACGCCGCTGAGGCGCATGGCCGTGGCGAGCACCGCCACCACGAGCGCCAGGACGAAGGCGATGATGCTGAGCGGGATGGTCACCTTGACGGTGGCCGCCAGCAGCTGCGGAAGGGAATCGGCCCATAGGCTCAGGAAATCGCTCATGACTCCGGGGTGAGGTCGGTGGACACGTACTTCTCGTAGATCTTCTTGAGATCTCCGTTGTCCATGTGGCGGGTCAGGGACTTGTCCACGGCCGCGCGCAGCCGTGGCTGGTTGCGGGCCATGAGGACGGCGGACTCGGAGGGGTCCCCGAGCTGGCCCTCCAGCAGGCGGATGCCGGCGTCCGGGCGCTGCTCGAAGAAGGACTGGAAGGTCACGAAGTCGTTGCCGGTCATGTCCACCCGCCCGAAGGCCACGAGCATGACCGCCTCGTCGAAACCGGTGGAGGGGACCAGCTGCGCGCCGGCCTTCGCCATGCTCTGTCCGAAGTTGGAGGTCTCGGTCTGGGCCGCCGAGTGCCCGGCGATCTCGTCCACGCTCCGCAGCGGTGAGTCCTTCGCCACGCCCACGCGCCCCTGGGAGACGGCGTAGGGGATGGAGAAGTCGAAGCTCTTCTTCCGCTCGGCGGTGGGGGCGATGTTGTTCATCACCAGGTCGTAGCGGCCCGCGCCCACACCCGCGATCAGCGAGTCCCACTGGGTCTCCACGTACGTGGCCCGCACCCCAAGGTCCCGGGCCACGAGGTCCCCGATCTCCTTCTCGAAGCCCACCAGGGCGCCGGAGGAGTCGTGGTAGCCGTAGGGCCGGAAGGTGCCCTCCATGCCGATGCGCACCTCACCGGCTCGCTGGATCTTCTCCAGCAGGTCCTCGGCGGGCGCGTTCCCTGAGGCGTCCGAGGAGCCTCCGGAGGAGCAGGCGCTCAGCAGCGCGCCCAGTGAGACCAGGCCGGTGGCGCCCAGGACGGTCCGTCGGCTGGGTCGGTGCGGTTCCACGGGATCCACCGGTGCTCAGGCGGCGTCGAGGGCCTGGGCGAGGTCCGCGAGGAGGTCCTCGACGTCCTCGATGCCCACGGCCACGCGCAGCAGGTTCTCGGGAAGGTGGGCCAGCTCGCGGTCCTCGGGGGAGTACGCCCCGTGGGTCATGGAGGTGGGCAGGCAGATCAGGGACTCGATCCCGCCCAGGCTCACGGCGAAGCCGAAGATCTCCAGGGCGCCCAGGAACGCCCGGACGTCCTTGCCCGGGACCAGCTCGAAGGAGAACAGGGCGCCGGGCCCGTCCGCCTGCTCGGCCTGGATCCGGGCCTCGTCCTCGCTGTGGGAGCCGGGGACGAGCACACGCGCCACCTCCTCGCGCCCGCGCAGGAACTCCACGATGCGCCGGGCGTTCTCCTGCTGGCGGTCCAGGCGGATCCCGAGGGTCTTCACGGACTGGATGAGCCGGTAGGAGTCGATGGGGGAGAGCACCCCGCCCGAGACCATCTGGGCCAGGTGCACCTGCTCGGCCAGGGCGTCGTCGTTCGTGCTCACCACGCCACCCAGCAGGTCCCCGTGACCGCCCAGGTACTTGGTGGCGGACTGCACGGCCACATCCGCGCCGAGGTCCAGGGGCCGCTGCAGGTACGGGGTGAGGAACGTGTTGTCCACGACCACCAGGGCGTCGTGGCGGTGGGCCAGCTCCACGATGCGGCGGACGTCCGTCACGCGCAGGGTGGGGTTGGTGGGGGTCTCCAGGAACACCATGCGGGTGCTCTCGTCGAAGTCCTCGTCCGTGAGCTCGTTGAGGTCGTCGTGGAACCGGGTGCTCACGCCGCGCTTGGGCAGCTCGATGGTGGCCCACCGGTAGTTGCCGCCGTAGACGGGCAGACCCATGATCACGGAGTCCCCCGTGCGCAGGGTGCCCAGGACGGCTCCGGTGGCGGCCATGCCGGTGGCGAACGCGAACGCGTGCTCGGCGCCCTCCAGCGTGGCCAGGGTGGTCTCGGCGTCCGTGCGGGTGGGGTTCGAGCCGCGCTGGTACTCGAACGGGCCCTCGCCGCCCTCCGTGGGCTGCAGGAACGTGGAGGCGGTGTGGATCGGGGGAACCACGGCGCCCAGGGCGACGTCGTGCAGCGCGTGGATGGTGCGGGTGGTGAAGCCGGGCAAGGAGACCTCCGTCGAAGCAGTCGGGACAGACAGGTCTACACCGTCCCCGCCCGCGGAGGCGAGCAATGTTGCGCCGGAAGTCAGCGGATGCCGGTGCGGGCGATGCCCTGCACGAACCATTTCTGCAGCACCAGGAACAGCACCACCAGCGGCAGGCAGCTGATCAGCCCGGCGGCCATCAGCCCTCCGTAGTCGTTGCTGAACTCGCCCTGCAGGAAGCGCAGGGACACCGGCAGGGTGTAGAACTCCGGGTCCTTGAGCACGATCAGCGGCCACAGGAAGTCGTTCCAGGAGTTCATGAACGCCAGCAGCACCATCACCGCGATCAGTGGGCGGGCCAGGGGCAGCACCACGGACCAGAAGATCCGCAGCTGCCCGGCGCCGTCCAGCCGGGCGGCCTCGAGGAGCTCGTCCGGGATGCTCAGGAAGAACTGCCGGGCCAGGAAGATGCCCAGGGCCGTGGCCGCGGACGGCAGGATGACGCCCCAGAACGTGCCGTAGATGCCCAGCTCGGAGACGATCCGGAACTGCGGGATCATGATCGCCTGCGCGGGGATCATCAGCGTGCTCAGCACCAGCAGGAACAGGACGGGCCGGCCGCGGAACGGGAGCTTGGCGAACGCGTACCCGGCCAGCAGGTTGATGCTCACGGACACCACCACGGTGACGAGACTCACGGCCAGGGAGTTGAGCACCCACGTGCCCACCGGGTACTTCTCGAACAGGTTCTGGAAGTTCGCGAGCGTCCAGGAGTCGGGCAGCAGGATTCCCCCGGCGAAGAGCTCCTCCCGGGTGGAGAACGCCATGCGCACCATGGCGTACAGCGGGAACAGCATGACCACCGTGATGACGGTGCACAGGACCACGCGCAGTCCGGTTCTCATGAGGGGTCCTCCGTGGAGCGGGAAGCGGGGCGGGTGCGTGCCGCCGCGCGGGAACCGCCCCGGCGGCGTCGTGCGCGGAGCTCGCGGCGGGAGGGGCCGGTGGCGCCGGAGCCGGGGGAGCGCAGCTGGAAGGCCGTGAGCCCGAGTGTGAGCAGGAAGAGCACCACGCCGATGGCGGAGCCGTAGCCGAAGTCGCGGGCCGGCCCGAAGCCCTGGTCGTAGGCGTAGGTGACCAGCATGGAGGTGGAGTTCCCTGGGCCTCCCCCGGTCATCACGTAGACGATGTCGAAGATCTGGAAGGACCAGATCACGTTCATCACCAGCAGGAACAGCGTGGCTGGGCCCAGCAGCGGGCGGGTGATGTGCCAGAACAGCTGCCACGGGGTGGCGCCGTCCAGGCGCCCGGCCTCGTGCAGCTCGCCGGGAACGTCCTGCAGCGCCGCGAGGTAGATGACCATGGCGAACCCCACCCGGGTCCAGACGGTCATCAGCACCACGGAGAGCATGGCCAGCGCTCCGTTGGACTGCCACGGCAGACCGTCCAGGCCCAGCCCGCGCAGCAGGCCGTTGACCACGCCCACGCCCTCGTTGAACAGCAGCAGCCCCATCAGGGACGTCACCAGGTTGCTCAGCACGATGGGCAGGTAGATGGCGGTGCGGAAGAGTCCACGGGCGGGCATGGCCTTGTCCAGGAGCACCGCGAAGGCGAGCCCCAGACCCATGCTCACGGGCACGGTGAGCACCGTGAAGACCACCGAGTTGAGCAGCACGCGCCAGAAGACGGGGTCCTCCGCCAGGCGGACGTAGTTCTGCAGGCCCACCCACCCACGGCTGCCCAGGGGCGTGGCGGCCTGGAAGGAGACCACCCACGTGAGGACCAGGGGCAGGAACAGGAAGAGGAGCAGGACCACCATGTTGGGCGTGACGAACGCCCAACCGGCGGCATCCGCGCCGGAGCGGCTCCGGGAACGGCGCGCGAAAGTGCGTGCGCCTCCGGGGGTTCCTTCGTCCGCCTGGGGTGCGGAGCCCGCGGAGCCCGCGGCGCGGGGTGCGGCGGCGTCAGTGGCCGGGTGACTCATGCGTGCTCTCCTACACCGAGACGATCTGGTCCACGCGGTGCGCCAGGCGGGACAGGGTGTCCGCCACGCTGCGACCGCCCACGAAGCACTGCTCCAGCTGCTCCTGCAGCTCCACATTGATTTGGTTGAACCCCGGGACGGTGACCTGGGCGGCGTCCTGCGGGGCGATGGTGGTGGCCTGGTCCGTGAACACCGGCGCCAGGTCCGGGCGGACGGCGAACTCCAGCGGGTGCTGCGTGAGGGAGCGGCGCGTGGGCAGCTCCACGGTCTGCTCGCAGAACGCTCTCTGGTTCTCGGCGGCCATCATGAACCGCAGGAAGTCTCCGGCCTTGTCCGCCTTCGCCGTGGCCCCGTTGACCACCAGGGCGTTGCCGCCGAGGTCCGACGCCGCCCGGACGTCCCGCGGGTGGTAGGTGGCCTTCCACTCGAAGCGGGAGCCGATGGCGGTGTTCAGCTCCGGGAGCACGAAGTTGCCCAGTGCGGCCATGGCGGTGGTGCCTCCCACGAACGCGTCGCTGGAGTAGACCCCGCTCTTGGGGGAGGTGTTGGCGGGAACGAGCTGCTCCTCGAACAGGGTCCGGGTGGCCTCCAGTGCCCGGCGCGCGGTGTCCGAGTTGATCGCCGCGCTCTTCAGATCCGGGGCGAGCAGCCGGCCGTCCGCCTGGAACACCCAGTTCAGCCAGCGGTACGCGCCGGCCTTCTGCCAGGGGTAGGAGTACGCGGAGACGTCCTCCCCGAGCGAGCCCTTCAACCGGGTGAGGACGTCGTGGAACTCGTCCCAGCTCCAGGCGTCCGCGAGCTTCTCGGGAACGGAGGTGATCCCCGCCTGCCGCAGGAGGTCCGGGCGGTAGACCGTGGCGGTGGTGTCCGTCTGGTGCGGCACCCCGTACGGGGTGCCCTCCAGGGACACGGCCTCCACGAACGCCGGGATGAGGTCGTCCCGCAGCTCGTCGTCCAGGTGGCCGGTGAGGTCCAGGAGGTGTCCCACGCTGCTGTAGGAGGCCAGGGAAGTATAGTCCACGCGGAATACGTCCGGGGCGGAGCCGTCCTGCAGCTGGGCGTCGATCGTCTTGAACATCTCGGAGTAGGGCACGAACCGCAGGTCCACCGTGAGCCCGGAGCTCTCCTGGTACTTCTGCACGAGCTTCCTGAACGCGCTCTGCTCCGAGTCCTGCCCCCACGCGACCATGGTGATGGTGTCCGGGTCCTCCGAGCGGCTGCCACCCCGGCCCGTGAACCCGGCGCACCCGCTCAGCGCCGCCGCACCGGAGAGGCCGGCCGCGCCGCGCAAGAGGGACCTGCGTGAGATGGTCATCCGTGGCTCTCCGATCCGGGTACGAACCGCCTCTGCCCGGCGAGCCGCTCAACTGATAAGCACCATGATGACACCGGACGTGCCGCGCGTCACCCCACCCGTTCCAGCAGCAGCCGGTGCAGGGTGGTGTCCCCCATGAGCTCGGGGTGGAAGCTGATGCCCAGCACGCTGCCCTGACGCACCGCCACCACGGATCCGCGGTGGCGCGCCAGGACCTCCACGCCGTCACCGGTGCGGGTGACCTCGGGCGCGCGGATGAAGGCCGCGCGCAGCACGTCCCCGGGCCCCACGACGTCGCCCGCAGGCCCCAGCCACTCCAGGTCCACCTCCGCGGAGGCCACCTGCGAGCCGAACGCGTTGCGGTTCACGCTCACGTCCAGCACGCCCAGCGACTGCTGGCCGGGCGCGGGGTCCTCGATCTCCCGGGACAGCATGATGAGCCCCGCGCACGTTCCCAGCGTGGGGAGGCCGCCGCGGATCGCGTCCTGCAACGGCTCGAACAGCCCGAACGTGCGGCACAGCCGGTCCACCGTGGAGGACTCGCCGCCGGGCAGGATCAGGGCGTCGACGCCCGCCAGGTCCTCCGGGGCACGCACCTTCACGGCGCGGGCCCCCAGGGACTCCACCGCGCGCATGTGCTCCACCACACCGCCCTGCAGGGCCAGGACCCCGACCGTGGGCGGGGTCCTGGCCGCGTGGGCGTCGGTCACCAGCCGCGCTCCGCCAGGCGGTGCGGGGCGGGCAGGTCCGCCACGTTGATGCCCACCATGGCCTCGCCCAGCCCGCGGGAGGCGTCCGCGATGCGGGCGGGGTCGTCGTAGTAGGCGGTCGCGGCCACGATGGCGCGGGCACGCTCGGCGGGGTTGCCGGACTTGAAGATGCCCGAGCCCACGAACACGCCGTCCGCGCCCAGCTGCATCATCATCGCGGCGTCCGCGGGGGTGGCCACGCCGCCTGCGGTGAACAGCACCACCGGCAGAGAGCCGGTGCGGGCCACCTCGGCCACGAGGTCGTAGGGCGCCTGGAGCTCCTTGGCCTTCACGTACAGGGTGTCCGGGGCGGCGGCGTAGAGGGCCTGCAGCTCCGCGATCTGCGCGCGGATGGTGCGGATGTGCTTGGTGGCCTCGGAGACGTCCCCGGTGCCGGCCTCGCCCTTGGAGCGGATCATGGCCGCGCCCTCGGTGATCCGGCGCAGGGCCTCACCCAGGTTGGTGGCGCCGCACACGAACGGGACGTCGAAGCGGTGCTTGTCGATGTGGTTGACGTAGTCCGCGGGGGAGAGCACCTCGGACTCGTCGATGTAGTCCACCTTCAGGTGCTGCAGCACCTGCGCCTCCACGAAGTGCCCGATCCGCGCCTTGGCCATCACGGGGATGGAGACGGTGTCGATGATCTGCTCGATCAGGTCCGGGTCGCTCATGCGCGCCACGCCGCCCTGGGAGCGGATGTCAGCGGGCACGCGCTCGAGCGCCATCACGGCCACGGCCCCGGCGTCCTCGGCGATCCGCGCCTGCTCGGCGGTGACCACGTCCATGATCACGCCGCCCTTGAGCATGTCCGCGAGCCCGCGCTTCACCAGGGGCGAGCCGGTCACGGGGGTGGGGTTCTGGTCGGAGGTCTGGGTGGTGTCAGTCATGGAATCCATCTTCTGGCGCGTGAGTGGTCCAGCGACAGAGCCATAATCGGGGAGTTCGACTGGTCCAGATGGGCCGCACCGACGTCAGGAGAGCATCGTGAGGCACCCCCGGGACATCGACCTGCCGCTCGCCGTGCACCGCGCCTCCGGAGCACCCCTGGGCGAGCAGCTCGTGCGCCAGGTCCGTGACCTCGTGGCGCGCGGGGTGCTGCGCCCCGGCGACCCGCTGCCGTCCTCCCGGGCGCTCGCCGCGCGCCTGGGAGTCTCCCGCGGCACCGTGACCGCGGCGTGGGACGTCCTCGCGGGGGAGGGCTACCTGGTGGCGGACCGCGGGGCCACCCGGATCACACCTTCTCTCCAGCTGGACGGACCAGCAGCACGGGCGGCGCCCACCCCGCGGACGACGCCGCCCGCCCCACCGGGTGCCCCGCGGCAGGTTCCCCGCCGCGCACCGGTGGGCCGGGCGGCTGCCCCGCGGACCCCGGCAGCGCCCGGTGGAGAGGGGGTCCTCGACCTCCGGCCGGGAGCGAGTCCCATCACCGCGCTGGACACTCCCGCCTGGCGCGGTGCGTGGCGGGACGCCGCCGGTGCCACGGCGCACGGCGGGGGAACGGAGACATCCCTCGCGGAGCATCTTTCGGACCACCTGCGGGTGAGCCGGGGCATCGTGCGGACCCCGCGGGAGATCATCATCACAGCGGGCGTGCGGGACGGGCTGCAACTGGTGCTGCGGGTCCTGGGGCGGGAGCGGCGTCGTGCGCTGCGGGTGGCCGTGGAGAACCCGGGCTACCCCGCGCTGCGGAGGGTCGTGGCGGCCGCCGGGCACACCCCGCTGCCCATCCCCGTGGACGCCCACGGGCTGGACCCGGCGGTGCTGCCCGCCGGAACGTGGGCGGGCGCGGGGCGCTGGGACGTGGTGGCGCCCCCGGACGCGCTGGTGCTCACCCCCGGGCACCAGTACCCGCTGGGCGGGACCATGCCCGTGAGCCGCCGGGTGGAGCTGCTGTCCTGGGCGCGCGAGCATGGTGCCGTGGTGATCGAGGACGACTACGACTCCGAGCTGCGCCACACCGGCCAGCCCCTGCCCGCCCTCGGGGCCCTGGACACCGCCGCGGACACCGTGGTGACGCTGGGCAGCTTCGCCAAGGTGCTCGGCTCCTCGGTGGGCGTGGGCCACCTGGTGGCACCCGCACCCCTGCTCCCGGGGCTGCTGGAGGCGCGGGCTGACCTGGGCTCGCCCGTGTCCCGCGTGGCCCAGGACGCCATCGCCCGGTTCATGGGCGCCGGGGAGTTCCAGCGCCACACCGCCCGGATGCGCCGCTCCTTCCGGCGACGCCGCTCACTCGTCTCGGACGCGCTGGCCCACCTGCCGGGCGTGGCCGTCCTCCCCATGGCAGGAGGGGCCCACGCGGTGGTGGAGGTGCCGGACGAGGCCGCCGCCGTGGCGGGTGCCCGCGCCCGCGGGGTGCTGGTGAGCGGGCTGCGCCAGTACTGGGCCGAGGGGGGTGGTGCGCCGAGCGCGGGCCGGGCGGGAGCGGCGTCGTCGTCCGCCGGGGGAGGCCTGGTGCTGGGGCTCACGGCCGGGGACGAGGAGCTGGCCCGGGGCGCCCGGATCCTGCGGGACGTGCTGCGCGGGTGAGTGGGCGGCGGGGAGCGGGAGGCCGTCGGGGCGGCTCGATACACTGGGCGCACCACCCACCGCTACCCCAGGAGTTCCCGCGTGTCCCAGCAGATCCCCGCTCCGCGCGACGGCGAGAACCCCCGTGGCCCCCGCGGAGCCGACGTGCGCCACGACCTCTGGGCGCCCACGCTGGTGCGCGCCGCGGTGGCCCTGGTGTTCGCGGCGGTGACCGTGTTCTGGCAGCACCCCTCCCTGGAGGCGGGGCGCTGGGTCACGGCGCTGTTCATGGTGGGCACCGGGATCTCCGCGATCTTCCTGCAGGTGCGCCTGAACCGCAACGAGGGCGTGGACCTGGGGGCGAGCCGCGGCATTCCGCAGTCCTACGGCGTTCTCTACGTCCTGGGCGGCGCGCTCACCGCCGTGGTGGCCGGGAGCAACTGGGTGTTCGTGCTGCTGTCCTCCGTGGTCCTGGGGCTGTGCGGGCTCACCGAACTGGTGCTCGGCATGCGCTTCCGCGGGCAGTTCCCGCTGGGCCGGGACTGGACGCTGTGCGGTGCCATCACCGTGTTCGCCGCCATGGGCATGGTGCTCGTGGAGACCCTGGGTGCCAAGGCGGAGCTCGGCGTGGCGGGCGGTGCGGCCATCCTCATCGGCGTCTCCCAGCTCATTGCCGCACTCAGCCTGCGCCACGACGCCCGGGTGGCGGACGGCCACGGTCCGCACCCGTCCCGTACAGCGTGACGGCGTAGACTCAGTCGTCGAACCGGCGGGTGGCAACCGCCTCCCACCCACCCCGAGCACTGCCAGGAGGAATCACGTGGCCCAGCGCACTGAGCACAACGGCCGGCGCACAACCGACATCAAGGGGCCCCTGGTCATCTCCGCCGTGCTGGCGGTCGTCGCCTTCGTGATCGTGTCCGTGGCAGCGGCCGGTGGTTCCGACAACGCCGCCCGCGTGGGACTGGGACTGATCGCCGCGGGCATCGCGTTCATCGCCTCCGTGGTGGTCTGCGCCACCCTCATGCTGCTGGAGAAGCCCAATGCCGAGGAGCTCGGCCAGGGCACCGGTGTGAACCGCTCCTCCGCCAAGATCTTCGCCGAGAACAAGGCCCGCCGCGAGGCCGAGCGCGCCCGCGCCGCCGAGCAGGGTGGCACCGGGTCCCGGGCCGCGGACGAGCCTGAGTTCGGCCAGCGCGTGCACCCGGACACCAAGGGCGAGGAGCCGGGCTCCAGCGCCCGCTGACATCCCCACCACCTTGTGCCGGGACGGCGTGGGCGGCTTCAGCGGGCGAAACGGCGCAGCCGCAGGGAGTTGAACACCACGAACACCGAGCTGAAGGCCATGGCGGCCCCGGCGATTATGGGGTTCAGCAGCCCGAGGGCGGCCACCGGGATGGCCACCGTGTTGTACGCGAACGCCCAGAACAGGTTGGACCTGATGGTGGACAGCGTGGCGCGGGACAGTCGGATGGCCAGGGGAACGGCAGTGAGCTCGCTGCGCACCACCGTGATGTCCGCGGCCTGCATGGCCGCGTCCGTTCCCGAGCCCATGGCGATGCCAAGGTCCGCCGTGGTCAGCGCAGGGGCGTCGTTCACGCCGTCGCCCACCATGGCCACCACGTGGCCCGCCGCCTGCAGGTCGGCCACGGCGCGGACCTTGCCGTCCGGGGTGACGTCCGCGACCACGTCCTCGGGCGCAATGCCCACCTGACCGGCCACACCGCGGGCCACCGCGGCGTTGTCCCCGGTGAGCAGCACGGGGCGCAGGCCGAGGTGGCGCAGCTCCCCGATCGCCCCGGCCGCCTCCTCCCGGACCGTGTCCCGCAGGTCGATGAACCCCGCCAGTTTGCCGTCCACCGCCACGAGAATGGTGGTGGAGCCGTCCGCGCGGGCGCGGTCCAGGGCCTCGGACTCCTGCTCGTCGAGGCGCACGCCGTTGTCCCGGAGCCAGGACTCGCGCCCCACCACGATGAAGCGGGCCTTCATGCCGTCCGGGACATACCCCCGTACCCCTCCACCGGGGGCGGAGTCGAAGCGGGAGACCTCGAACCGGTGCGGCGTGGCCGCTGCGATGGCCTGCGCGATGGGGTGCTCCGAGTGACGCTCCACGGCCGCCGCGAGGTCCAGCACCTGGTCCCGGGACCACGAGTTCAGCGGGGTCACGGCGCTCACTGCCATGTCCCCGTGGGTCACGGTGCCGGTCTTGTCCAGCACCACGGTGTCCACGGATCGGGTGTCCTCCAGGACCTCCGCGGAGGTGATGAGAATGCCCAGCTGCGCGCCGCGCCCGGTGCCGGTCAGCATGGCGGTGGGAGTGGCCAGCCCCAGAGCGCACGGGCACGCGATCACCAGCACGGAGACGGCCGCCACAAAGGCGCGGTTGAGGTCCCCCGTGACGAGCAGCCACACCACCAGGGTGACCACGACGATGCCCATGACCACGGGCACGAACACGGAGGAGATGCGGTCCGCGAGCCGCGCCACCGGGGCCTTGGTGGCCTGGGCCCGGGCCACGGTGCGGCCCATGGAGGCCAGCACGGTGTCCGCTCCCACCCGGGTGGCACGCGCCAGCAGCCGTCCGGTGGTGTTCACGGTGGCGCCGGTGAGCTCGTCCCCGGGGCCCACCTCCACGGGCACGGATTCCCCGGTGAGCATGGAGGCGTCCACCGCGGACTCCCCCTCCAGGACCACGGCGTCCGTGGCGACCTTCTCGCCGGGACGCACCGCGAAGACGTCTCCCACGGCGAGGTCCGAGACGGGAACGGTGCGTTCCGTGCCGTCCTCGGCCACCAGGCTGGCGTGCTGCGCGCCCAGGTCCAGCAGGGCCTTCAGGGCCTCGCCGGAACGCGACTTCGCGCGGGCCTCCAGCCAGCGGCCCAGCAGGAGGAACGTGGTCACCAGGGCCGCGGACTCGAAGTACAGCTGGTGGGAGGACATGTCCATGCCCTCACCGGGATGGGCGTGCGCCGTCATCCCGGGGTCCGTGACCAGGTGCCACAGCGAGAACAGGTATGCGGCGGCCACACCCAGGGACACCAGGGTGTCCATGGTGGTGGACAGGTGCCGGGCGTTCACTGCGGTGGCCCGGTGGAACGGCCACGCCGCCCACGTCACCACGGGCAGCGCCAGCACCGCGGCCACCCAGGCCCAGTGCGGGAACTGCGCCCCGGGGACCATGGAGAGCACGACCACGGGCACCGAGAACGCCGCCGCTACCCAGAAGCGCTTCTTCAGGTCTGCCATGCGCCGCTGGGCGGGCGTGGTCTCCAGGGCCGGGTCGTGGTGCTCGTTCCGGCCCGCTCCGTCCTCGTTGTGCTCGGTGCCCTCGGTGGGAGCTGCGGCGCGGTCGGCCGGACTGCCGGTCACCGCGTCCGCAGAGGGCGCGGCAGGGGAACCGGGCGACGGCGTCGTCCCCGCCGCTCCTGCTCCCGCGTCCGGTGGGGCGGGGGTCGGGTGGGAAGGGAGGTTCCCGCCGGGGCGGGAACCCGCGGTGGCCACAGAGGTCGCCCCAGATCCTGCGGCTCCAGTGGAAGTGGTGTGGTCATCGACGTGAGGGCCGGGCGCGGCCTGCTGCGCACCCCCCGTGATGCGCGCCCCGTACCCGGCGCGCTGGACGGTGTCGACGATCTGCTCGTCCGAGACCTCCGCGGGGACCGTCACGGTGGCGGACTCCAGGGCCAGGTTCACGGCGGGGTCCACGCCGTCGAGCTTGCGGAGCTTGCGTTCGATCCGGCCCACGCACGAGGCACAGGTCATGCCGGTGATGTCCAGCTCCAGCTCCCGCAGGGGCCCGTGCGGGCGCGGGTCCGGGAGGGTCCCGGTGGAGGCGGTGGGGGGCTCACTCAACGGTGTACCCCGCTTCCTCCACGGCCGCGGAGATCTCCTCTGGGGACAGCTCGCGCGAGCTGCGGATGGTCACGGGGGAGGTTCCGCCGGCGTTGAGCTCCACGTCCACGGCGGCCACCCCGGGGACCTCGGCAAGCTCCTCCTTCACGGAGGACACGCAGTGGCCGCAGGTCATGCCGGAAACGTTCACGGTGGTGTTCATGGATTTCTCCTTCGGTGGTGGGTGGCCCGCAGGGCTCTGCGGCGGGTTCGGAAGCTTCGGAGGCGTCGCAGGGGACGCGCTGGGGTGGGGGGGCTGGAGGTCAGCTCTTGACCAGGCGGGCGATGGCGGCGTTGGCCTCCGCGAGCTTGGCGTCCATGTCCGCGGTGTCCCCGGTGTCGTGGGCGTGCTCCACCGCGTGCTTCACGCAGTGGCTCAGGTGCTCCTCCATGAGCCCCAGGCTCACCGACTTCAGGGCGGACTGGATGGCGGAGACCTGGGTGAGGACGTCGATGCAGTAGGCGTCCTCCTCGACCATGCGCTGGATGCCCCGCACCTGGCCCTCGATGCGCTTCAGGCGCCGGGCGTAGACGGCCTTGTCCTGCGTGTACCCGCGGGTGGGGGTGTCCTGGGTGCTCATGGGGCCACCGTATACCCCAAGGGGGTATAACTCAAGGACGCGGGGCGCCCCTCAGGGGGTGTCCTTCAGCACCGCCCCCATGGCGCTGCGCAGGGCCTGTGCCGTGCGGTCGGCGCCTGCCTCGGGGGCGGGGTGGGGGTCTGTGCCGGGGGCGCAGTCGCCCTCGGAGGTGGGTTCGGACTGCAGCCGCAGCACCGTCATGAGCCCACCCGCCGCGAAGTGCGTCCTGGTCCAGCGGTCGGTGTCCAGTGTGTCCAGCTCCGTGCCGTAGGCCGCGCGGGCCACCCGTCTGGCAAGCCACAGCTCGACGATGGGGCGCACCCGGGAGGCGAGCTGACGGTTGCCCACCATGGTGATGTTGCCCATGCCGTGGGTGTGGACGAAGGACAGCAGCCGTTCCAGGGCGTCCTGGCCCGGGGCGGTGTCGTAGGCGTCGAACTCCTGGGCGATCCGGGTCAGCTCGTGGCGCACGATGTCCGCGTAGACGTCTTCGAGGCCCGAGTAGTGCTGGTAGAAGGTGGGGCGGGAGATGGCGGCCTTCTTGCACAGCTGGGAGATGGTGATGCTCCGGGCGTCCTGCGCCTCGAGGAGCTCCACTGCGGCGGCGCGCACCGCGGAGAGGGTGTGCGCCACCCGGACGTCCAGCGGGGGGTGCTGCGGGGGATCGGCGGCGACGGCGTCCATGCCCCCAGGGTAGCAGTGGCGAACAGTTATCTTACGTTTGACAGCTACACTTACAGGTGTAACGTAGGCGCTCGTGTCTTCACCTCAACCACCCGGAACCGGCGCCCGAATCCCCGTCGCGATGATCCTCGCGGCCATGCTCTTCCCTGTATTCATGGCGTTCGCCTACCCGGCGTCCTACGTCTCGGCCATGCACCAGCCCGCACCGCACCACATGGAGGTGGAGGTGATCGGCACTTCCGGCTCCGCGCAGCAGCTCGCCCGCCAGGTGGCTGCCCGGGGAGGTGACGCGCTGGACGTCACCACCGTCGCGGATGCGGCCACCGCCCGCCAGGACGTCATGGACCGTGAGACCCGCGCGGCCTTCAACCCCTCCGACGGCACGCTCTACGTGGCCACCGCCGGCGGCCGGCAGGCGGCCGGGGCGGCCCAGTCCGTGTTCCAGCAGGTCGCGCAGCAGGTGGGTGTGCCGCTCACCGTGCAGGACCTCAGGAAGCCCGCCCCCAAGGACACCCTGGGCATCGCGTACATGTACATCATGACCGCGTGCGTGACCGCCGGGTACGTCACCTCCACGATGCTCGGCAACCTGGGCAAGGGGATGCGCCTGCGCTCCCGGCTGGGGCTGATCGGGCTGCTCTCGGTGGTAGCCGCTGTGCTGACCACCGGCGTGACCTGGGGTTTCTACGGGGTCTACGACTCGCACCTGGTCCCCGCCGGTCTCGTGGCCATGGGCGCCTACCTCACCGCGGCCGTCTTCCAGCTGGGCGTGGGCGGGCTCCTGGGCCAGGCCGCCACCATCGTGGGCATCACCGTGTTCGTGATCCTCGGCATTCCCGCCTCGGGGATCGCCACGAGCCCCGACATGATGCCCGGGTTCTTCCAGGTGATCCACCGCATGATGCCCACCGGGGCCATCGGCGAGCTGCTGCAGCGCATCATCTACTTCGACGGCCACGGCGTGGGCCCCTGGATCCTGCTGCTGGCCACGTGGCTCCTCCTGGGCGCCGGGCTGCTGTGGCTGGGCTCCCTGCGCGGCCCGCACGCGGGCGAGGACCAGAGCGTGATCGCAGACCAGGTGGACCACGCCCGCAAGCACCCCGACGAACCCCTCCTCACCGCGTACGACTCCGATGGCTCCGACGACGACGCCGCTGCGCCCCGTTCCGTGGGCGGCCGGCACCGCGCGCAGGAAGTGAAGCGCTCATGACCGACCAGAACACCACCACGCCCGCTGGACCCGAGGAGGCGACGAGGCGCTCGGGGGGTGCCACGGCGGCGTCGTCCCCCGGGCGGTCCCGCAGTGAGGGCTTCGTCCACCGGATGGCGCAGCTGCCCCCGGCATCAGCCGTGGGCGCCATGCAGAACCCCGCCGCGCCGCCACGGCGCACGGTGGACGCCGCGCTCACCCGCAAGCGCATGATCACGGTGGGCATGCTGCTGCCGCTGTTCATGATGTTCGTGATGCCCATGCTCATGGTGGGCACCTCCGTGGACGTCACGCCCCGCGACATGAAGGTGGCCGTGATCGGCACGGGTGCACAGGTCTCCGATCTGGCGCAGCAGCTCACGGACGGCTCCGCCGGGGACTTCGACGCCCACCGCGTGGACACCGTGGACGACGGCAGGAGCGAGGTCCGGACGCACGACGCCCGGGCGGCCTACGATCCCGCCACCGGCACCCTCTACACGGCGGGTGCCAACGGCCGCCAGGTGAACGCTGCGGTGACCCAGCTGTTCACGCCGGTGGCGCAGCGGGCGCAGAAGCAGCTGGTCACCGAGGACGTGGCGGCGGTGGCGGAGGACGACCCGAACGCCACCACCATCACCTACCTGGCGCTCGGGGCCATTCTGGGCGGGTTCATGACCGGTGTGGTCAGCAGCCTCATGCCCGCCGGGACCAGGCTGCGCGTGCTGCTCTGGTTCCTCATGCCCGCCGTGGTGGCCACCGGCATGGTCGTCTACGGGTGGGCCGTGTTCGGGATCTTCAGCGGCAGCGCGTTCGTGCCCTGGTGCATGCTGTACATGCTCTGCCTGTCATGCGTGACCGTGACCACGGGGCTCATGCTGGTGCTGGGGCCGCTGGCCATGCCGCTGTGCATCTTCCTCATGCCCCTGCTGGGGCTGAGCGCATCCGGACTGACCACGCCCCTGGACATGGTGGGTGGCTTCTACGGCTGGATCCACGGGTGGCTCTACGCACCGCAGGGCGTGGCCGCCATCCGTGACGCCGTCTACTTCCAGGACGTCTCCCTCGCGGCGCCGGTGTGGATCATGATCGCGTGGATCGCCGGGGGGATCGCACTCGCCGTCCTGGGGACCCTGCGGCAGAAGCGCCGCCACCTGTTTGCCGTGCTGAGCGAGCGCGAGGAGACCACGACGGCGGTGGCGGCCGCGGCGGCGTCGGTGTGAGTGTCGCCCCGCTCCAGGCACCCGCAGAAAGTCAGCGGGCGCCTGCTTCAGGAAGTGCGGGGTGGCTGGGTCTGCACATCTGGTGCGCAGGGCTCATGGCTCTGCAGGAGGGTCTCAGCGGTCTCCGGGCAGCTCGCTCGGGGGCCGCTCCTCGCCCTCCGGGGACGATGATGTCTCCGCATCGGAACCGGTGCTGCGAGGGCGCTTCCAGCGGGGCAGCTCCTCGGGCGAGTCCTCCGACGGGTGGAGCCGGTCCCACTCCTCCCTCGCTGCAAGGGCTTCGTCGATCAGGCCGTCCTTGGTGGCGCGACCAGACCAGCCGCTCAGTGCGAAGGACCCCACAACGGCGGCACCCGCCAGCAGCAGGTGGTGGTTGACGAACAGGAAGACCGCCAGGACGAGACATGCACTGCTGGCAAGATCCAGCAGGATCGACCTTCCTTCACCTCTGCGCATTTGCATCCTCCTTGTGGGACTGCGAACGGCGGGGTGCCGGAGGTGACGACGGGGCGCGCGCGGCGTCGCCCGCGGGAGCGGTCTCAGGCGGCCGTTTCCGGCGCCGCGGTGAGCGTGGGGTCAGCGACCGAGTAGTCCAGGGTGGTGCGGGTGAAGGAGGCGCCCAGGATGGTCTCCAGGCCGGGGATGAGCTCCGTGTGGATCTCGTCCTTGATGCGCTGGTTCTCCGGTCCCGGGAGGAAGGTGAGGGACGCGGTGAGGTGCAGGTCCTCCGGCTCCCCGGTGATGGTGAACTGCGCGGATGCGACCGACGGGTACACCTGCACACCCAGGGTGGCGGCGCGTGCCACGGAGGACAGCCAGATCTCCTGCTGCGGCGGGTGCACCGGGGTGGCGGAGTCCGTGATGGGCACCACTGTGGTGTCGGGAACCGGTTGGGGTGCGAGCAGCATTGGGAGTCTCCGCTCTGCGTGAGCTCGAGACCGAGAACTGCCGCAGGTTGATCCTTCGTCTAACAGTTAGATAGCCTACCCGAACGCACCGGAGGGGCAGAGATAATTCCCTCTGTGACACCACGGGGGATCTGAGCATGGCGGAGGACGCGCAGCGCGCCCGGCACTTCTGGTACGACGAGACCGAGGAGGCCACGAGCGGCGTCGACGTGCTGAACCTCCTGCGGCGGTACCGTGAGGCCGAGACCACCATGCGCACGCGCGTGCGTGCGGACATGGACATGGGGGAGAAGGACATCCTGGCCCTGCGTCACCTGATCGCCGCGGAGAACGCCGACCGGATGCTGCGGCAGAAGGACATTGCCGCCATGCTGGGCATCACGAACGCCTCCACGAGCGTGCTGGTGGACCGTCTGGTGCGCGACGGCTACGCCGAACGCGTGCCGCACCCCGAGGACCGGCGGTCCGTGGCCGTGGTGCCCACCGAGCACGGCAGGCACGAGGTGCGCTCCACGCTGCAGGACATGCACGGCCGCATGATGGCCGTGGTCGAGGACATGACCGCCTCCGAGCGGGACGTGGTGGCGGCCTTCCTGCGCCGGATGATCGACGGGGTGACCCGCCCCGCGCTGGATGCGCAGCCGGACACCTGAGAAGCGCGCCCGCCGCGGGGCGGGGATGCTTTGTTAGTCTCCCCACCATGTCCGTCGCGAAGCTGTCGGTGAGCCACCAGAACTACCTGAGGGCCATCTGGAACCTGGGGGAGTGGTCCGCGGACCCGGTGACCACCTCCGCCGTCGCCCAGAAGGTGGGTCTGCGCCTGTCTACCGTCTCGGACGCGCTGAAGAAGCTCACCGAGCAGGGGCTCGTGGCGCACAACCCGTACGGCGCCATCGAGCTCACCGAGCAGGGCCGTGCGCTCGCCGTGGAGATGGTGCGCCGGCACCGGCTCATCGAGACCTTCCTGGTGGAGATGCTCGGGTACCGGTGGGACCAGGTCCACGCGGAGGCGGAGCACCTGGAGCACGCCGTCTCGGACTTCATGGTGGACCGGCTGGACGACCTCCTGGGCCACCCCGCACGCGACCCCCACGGGGACCCAATCCCCGCCCGGGACGGCACCATCACCTCACCGGACGCGGTGTCCCTGTCCACCGTTCCCGACGGCGCCCGCGTGCGCGTGGAGCGCATCTCCGACCGGGACTCGGAGTTGCTGCGCTTCTTCGCGCAGCACGGCATCGGGGTGGGCGTCCCCCTGGCAATTCACTCCGCGGGCCCGTACTCGGGATCGGTCCAGGCCGTGCTGGACGACGGCGCCCGCAGCGTCCCGCTCGGCCAGACCGCCACCGACGCCGTGTGGGTGTCGCTGGCGGGTGCGGGGTCCTGAGGGGGGACGCCATCCATTCGCCCGGCTCGGACCGCCGGGACGCTGGATCTATTGCCCCTCGATGTGACAAGCCGCGAGTCGTGGTGTTGTCCGCCCCGCGTCAACCCGCTTCTGGGGGGGTGCTTCTCACCCCAGGAGGTCACGGAACTGTCGCCGCGCTTTCATGGCATGAATGACGAGTTCGTGTCCGCTGTCGAACGTCAGTATGGCCAGTTCCAGGAGGCGCCCGTTGGAGTCGAACCCCAGAACGAAGTGCTTGGCGGGAATGTTCTCGTCCGGATCGCTCTCGAAGACCCTGTGAGTGGCGGCGTGGAGGATCTCATCTTCCGAGATGCCGTGTTCGAGCGCCGACCCGTTGACCTTCACGCCACGTAGGAGCGCAGTGCCGCCCGGATGACACTCGAACGGCTGAGGTGTTCCTCTTGGGCCCGTGCGTCCAGGGCCGCCAGCAGCGAGTCGTCCAGGCGCACCGGCACGACCCGTGCCGGGCCGTCCCCCAGGGGCTTGCGGCCACGTCTGCGCAGCGTCTCTACGTCATAGCCGCGCTCCGCTTCGTCGGCCCACTCCTGAATCATCTCGTCCGTCACCGGGACGCCGTTCACCGTCTCCATGGAATAAGCGTATTACGAATTAGCCGTCGGCGGACAGGTCCCAGGGGGCTGAGGCGCTGGCAGCGCTGGCGCCCTACCCCGGCAGCGCCCGCCGGCGACGTCGTTCCCCGAGCCTGCGCCCCAGCACTCCGTGCGCGGGGCTGAGCAGGTACGCCAGCGCGAAGACCGCGGTGTGGACCAGCACCACCAGCCCGCCGGGGGAGGCGTTGAGCCAGTAGCTGAGGTAGATCCCCACCACGGACGAGGACGCGGAGACCAGGGGCGCAACCACCAGCATGGCCCCGAACCGGTCCGTGAGCAGGTGCGCGGTGGCGCCCGGGACGATGAGCATGGCGACCACCAGCACCACACCCACCACCTGCAGTGCGGCCACGGACGTCACGGCGAGCAGCCCCAGCAGCAGAGCGCCTAGCAACTTGGGGGAGAGTCCGATCGCGTGGGCGTGCAGGGGGTCGAACGCGTAGAGGGTCAGGTCCCGCCGTTTGAGCACCATCACGGCCAGCCCCACCAGGGACAGCACGCAGATCTGCAGCTGCTCCGCGCCGGAGATCCCCAGCACGTTGCCGAAGACGATGTGGGTGAGGTTCGTCTGGCTGGGTGTCACGGAGATCAGCACGAGCCCCAGGGCGAACAGCGCGGTGAACACGATGCCGATGGATGCGTCCTCCTTGATCCTGCTGGTCCCGCGCAGACCGCCGATCAGCACCACCGCGAGCACCCCCGCGGCCAGCGCCCCCACGGTGAACGGGATGCCCAGGATGTAGGCGATCACCACGCCGGGCAGTACCGCGTGGGACACGGCGTCCCCCATGAGCGACCACCCCACGAGCACCAGCCAGCACGAGAGCACCGAGCACACCGCCGCGGCCGCCACGGTGGTCACGAGTGCGCGCACCATGAACTCGTACTCCAGCGGCTGGGCGAGCAGCTCCAGCGGGCTCATGCGGCACCTCCGTTCTCGGCGGCGGTCGACGACGCCGCGGGGCCGCCGCCGGTGCCGTGCGCGCGGACCGGGGGAGCGACGTCGCCCGCGCGGGTCCGTGACAGGACGTCCAGGCCGAAGGTGCGCACCAGGTGCTCGGGGGCGAGCCCCTGGGCCACGTGCCCGTGGAACAGCACGGTGCGCCGCAGCAGCACCACGCGGCGGGCGAGGTCTGGCAGCGCCTGGAGGTCGTGCGTGGCGACCACTACCGCGCAGCCCTGGTCCGCGAGCTCGTGCAGCAGCCGCACGATCGTCGCCTCACTGCGCTTGTCCACGCCGGCGAACGGCTCGTCCAGGAGCATGATCCGCGCCCCCTGGGCAATGGCCCGCGCCACGAAAACGCGCTTGCGCTGCCCGCCGGACAGCCGCCCGATCTGGCGCGTCGCGAGCTCCGTGAGGTCCACACGCTCCAGGGCACGGGCCACGGCGGCCCTGTCTGCCCCGCGCGCCCGGCGGGTGAAGCCCATGTGCCCGTAGCGCCCCGTGGTGACCACGTCCCGCACGGACAGCGGGAACTCCCAGTCCACGTCCTCGCTCTGCGGCACGTACCCCACCAGTCCGCGCCCCCGGGCCGCGCGCGGCTCCAACCCCTGCAGCCGCACCTCGCCCGCGGTGAGCGGCACCGTGCCCGTGAGCGCCTTCAGCAGCGTGGACTTCCCGGAACCGTTCATCCCCACCAGTCCGGTCACGTGCCCGGGCTCGATCTCCAGGTCCACGCCGTCCAGCGCACGCACGCTGCCGTAGTCCACGACGACGCCGCGCGCCCGGATCCCCGCCGTCACCGCGCGCCCCCGGAGAGTCCGCGGGCGATGGTGTCCGCGTCGTGGCGCAGCAGGTCCAGGTAGGTGGGGACGGGGCCGTCCTTCTCGGAGAGGGAGTCCACGTAGAGGGTGCCGCCCCAGCGGGCGCCGGTGGCTTCCATCACCTGGCGCATGGGCTTGTCCGAGACCGTGGACTCGCAGAACACGGCAGGCACGTGGTGGCGGTCCACGAACTCGATGGCCGAGCTGACCTGCTGCGGCGTGGCCTCCTGCTCGGCGTTCACGGGCCAGATGTACTTCTCGGTGAGCCCGGCGTCCCGCGCCAGGTAGGAGAAGGCGCCCTCGCACGTGACCAGGGAGCGGTGGTCGCGGGGCAGGGCGTCCAGCTTCTTCGTGAGGCCGTCCCCGATCTCCCGGATCTGCGCCTTGTACGCCTCACCGTTCTCCCGGAACTGCTGGGAGTGCTCCGGGTCCAGCCCGCTGAGGGCGGTGACGATGTTGTCCACGTAGCGCTCGCCGTTGGCGGGGCTCATCCACGCGTGCGGATTGGGGGTGCCGGGGGTGCCCGCGATGTCCACGGCCTCCACCCCCTCGGAGACCACCGTGTGGGGCACGTTCGCGGAGGCGGTGAACTGCTCCAGCCACTGCTCCAGGTGCAGGCCGTTGTCCAGGACCAGCTGCGCCTCGGAGGCCTTGGCCACGTCCTGCGGGGTGGGCTCGTAGTCGTGGATCTCCGCACCGGGCTTGGTGATGGACTCCACCGTGACGTGCTCACCGGCCACCGCCGATGCCATGTCCTGGAGAACGGTGAAGGTGGTGAGAACGGTGGGCTTGTCCCGTTCACCACCCCCGGACGGTGCTCCGGCGCACCCGCTCAGGGCCAGCAGGCCCGCCACTGCCAGTACCGCCACTCGCCGTCCCCGTGCTGCCACGGCCACTCCTTCGCCTCAGTGAATCCAATAGTTCGGTACACCGAACTTTAGGAGGCGTGGGGGAGGCGGGCAAGCATGTGGGCGGGTGCGTCGTCGTTCGGCGCGGCGCGGCGGAGGGCGGGTCCGCTCAGGTGTGGACGGCCGGGGTGCGGGCGGGCTGCGGGTCGAAGCGCACGCCGTGCGGGTCCGGCGGCAGAGCGGCCAGGATCAGCAGTGCGAACTGGCCGAGACCTGGGAGCAGGACCAGCAGGAACCACCAGCCGGAGAGGTTGCAGTCGTGCAGGCGCCGGACGGACAGGGCGATGGAGAAGATCACCAGCAGCGCGGTCGCGAGCAGCGAGAGCAGGGCGAGCACGAGCACCACGATCCCGGCGGCGCCGGTGGCGTTCGGCCACTCCAGCAGATCGTGCTCGCTCGCATAGTTGAGGGGTCCCCCAATGACGACAATGAGCAGCATGATCCACCAGTACTCGGACCGCGAGGCGCGCCCCGAGAACGTGGTCCCTTTCCGGACGAAGTTTCCGATGGCCTTGATCGGCCCTACGGGCTCACCGGGCTGCCTCTCCACGAGGCCGGGGTGGTAAATCCTGGGCATGAGTGGTGTCCTCCTGCATGGGTCGTGGCTCCGCCCGTGCGGCCCAGGGGCCCGGAGGCCTGGACACCGCGCGGCCGGAAGCCGGTGAACCACTCACCGTATCGACGCATCGGCCGCGGGACATCAGCCGAACGGCCAGAGTTGCGGGCGGGGTGAGCGGTCCGTGCGTTCGTGAGATTCTGGGGGCATGGCTTCCACGATCGAGGACTACGCCCTGCTGTCCAACATGCGCAGCGGCCCGCTGGTCTCCCGGCACGGGTCGGTGGACTGGTGGTGCGTCCCCCGCTTCGACTCGCCCGCCCTGTTCGGTGCGCTGCTGGGCACCCCGGACCACGGCCGCTGGCTGCTCGCCCCGTACTGCGCGGTGGACGACGACGCCGCGGTGGACATGTCCCTGCCCGGTGTGGTGGCCGTGGAGCGCTTCTACGCCGAGAACACCTTCGTGCTGCACACGGTGTGGACCACGGACACCGGCACGGTGCGCGTCACGGACTTCATGCCCCTGAACTCCCGCTCGGAGCTGATCCGCCGGGTGGAGGGCCTCACGGGTGAGGTGGAGATGTTCCAGGACATCCGGCTGCGCTTCAACTACGGCTCGTCGGTGCCGTGGCTGAGCCGCTTCGAGGTGCTGGAGGACGAGTCGGAGGATGCCCCGGCCGAGTCCGTGCTGGTGGGCATGGCCGGTCCGGACTCGGTGGTCTTCCACGGTGACCCGCTGCCGGAGGCGGACCCGGACAGGTCCAAGCGCCGCCACGCGGGCTCCTTCACGGTGGCCGCGGGTCAGACCCGTGACTTCACGCTCACGTGGTTCCCCTCCCACGGGGTGCCCCCGGAGGCCGTGGACGTGAACGAGACACTGACCACCACCGTGAACCTGTGGCAGGAGTGGACGGAGCGCTATGAGCCCTACGACCCGCTCACCGACCCCACGGCGCTGAACCACACGGACCCCGCGGAGCAACCCCCGGCGCACACGTCCACCCTGCCCGTCGCGGACGGGGCCGGTGCGGACAGCACCCACGGTGACGGCGCCCCCGCCGGGGAGGCGAGCGGGCGCCCGTCGGCCCGGGACGTGGGCCGCCACGGCGACCGCCCCCACCAGGAGGCCACCGCCACGGGCGGGTTCACCCTCACGGCCGCCCAGGACGAGCCCGCGGACCTGGTGCGCCGCAGCCTGCTGGTGGTGCGGGGACTCATGCACCAGGCCACGGGTGGACTGATCGGCGCCCCCACCACGTCCCTGCCGGAGGTGATCGGTGGGGACCGCAACTGGGACCACCGCCTCACGTGGCCCCGGGACGTGGCCTCGGCCCTGGAGGTCATGCTGGACCACGGCCACGACCGTGAGGCCGCGCAGCTGCGCAACTGGCTGCTGCGGGCGGTGGCCGGGGACGTGGCCAACCCCTCCAACATCTACACGCTGGACGGCTCCCCCCAGATCCGCGAGCGGCTCGTGGACATGCCGGGCTACGAGCGCTCGCGGCCCGTCCGGGACGGCAACTCCTCCGGCAGCCACTACCAGTCGGACGTGGCCGGGCACGTGCTGCGGGTCTTCGAGATGCTGCGCCGCCGCGGGGTGCAGGAGGACCACCTGTCGTGGCCGCTGCAGCAGGCGCTGCTGCGCGCCGTGGTGGCGAACTACGAGGAGAAGGACCAGGGCGTCTGGGAGATGCGCGGCGAGCCGCAGTACTACACGCACTCGCGCGTGATGATGTGGGCGGCCATGCAGGCGGGTGTGGACGCGGTGCGCATCCACGGCCTGCCCGGGGACGTGGAGACGTGGGAGGAGCACCGGGACCAGCTCGCGCACGAGATCTGGACCAGCGGCTACGACCCCCAGGTGGGCTCCTTCGTGCAGTACTACGGTTCCACGGACGTGGACGCGTCCCTGCTGCAGCTTCCGGCCGTGGGCTTCGTGGCGTACGACGACGAGCGGATGCTCGGCACCGTGGCCCGCATCCGCACGGAGCTCACCGACCGCTCTGGGCTGCTGCACCGCTACCGGAACCTGCCGCAGCTCACGGACCTGGACGACGTCGACGCGTTCGCGTCCTCGATCGGTCAGGACGGTTTCGCGGGCCAGTCCGCGCCCTCGGTCTCCGCGACCCTCCAGCTGGCCGAGCAGCTCGCGCTGTGCGGGCACACCCGGGAGGCCGTACGTCTCACGGATGTGGCGCTGGGCACCGCCAACGAGCTCGGCCTGCTGCCCTCCACGTACTCCCCGTCCCAGCACCGGGCCACGGGCAACTTCCCCCAGGTGGAGGCGCACCTGAACCTCATCCGGGTGCTGGACATCCTGCAGGCGGAGACCGCCGCGGACGCTTCCTGAGCACGACGCCGCCCGGCGGCCTCCTCCGCGCGGCCTCCCCGGGCGCGGGGCTGGGGTGGTGCAGTCCAAGGGGCAGCATGGACCCGGCGCCCCCCGGCTGGCGACGCCGCGGTGCGGGGCGCCGGAGAGGTGGCCTGGCGGCGTCGTCGTCCCTGCCTGTGGGGGCGGAGTGGGGCGGCGGCGTCACGTTCGGCGCCCCGTGTGACGGCGATTACGAGCACCACGGAGCCGGGCGGTAGCGTGAGCGCACCAGCCATGCCGGGCCCGGTGAGACTCGGCTGGTGGCCGAGGGAGTGCCTCGGCACCTTTCCCGGGCCGAGACTTTGGAGGCGCTGCAATGGCACGCACCGTCACGACTGACACCAATCCCCACGAGCTCGCGGACGCGGCGGTGGACCTGGTCCGCACCTGGCTGCAACGGGCGCAGCAGAACCAGCTCAAGGGCAAGCAGAAGAACCCCGCGGAGGACCGCCTGGCCGCGGTGCTCCAGGACCCGAACGGACTGGAGTTCACGGTGGGCTTCGTGGACCGCGTGGTCCGCACCGAGGACACGAAGGCCGCGGCGAAGGCGCTGCAGGACATCGCGAAGCTCACCCCGCAGTCCATGCCCGCGGCGGACCGCGCGCAGATCCAGGCGGGAACCGTGCTCTCCGGGGCGCTGCCCTCCGTGGTGGTTCCCGCGGCCCGCACGCGGCTGCGCCAGATGGTGGGGCACATGGTGGTGGACGCCCGCCCCGGCCCCTTCGGCAAGTCCGTGAAAGATCTCAAGCTCCACGGCCACCGCCTGAACATCAACCTGCTGGGCGAGGAGGTGCTGGGCGAGGACGAGGCCGAGAAGCACCTCGCGGACGCCGAGGGCCTGCTGCGCCGGGAGGACGTGGACTACGTCTCTCTGAAGGTCTCCTCCGTGGTGCCGCAGCTGTCCCACTGGGGCTTCGAGCGCACCGCCGAGCGCGTGGTGGAGCGGCTGCTGCCGCTGTACGAGACCGCGGCCACCAAGGGCACCGGCACCATGTTCATCAACCTGGACATGGAGGTCTACTCGGACCTGGAGCTCACCATCGAGGTCTTCCAGAGACTGCTGGACAAGCCGCAGCTGAAGAACCTGGAGGCCGGGATCGTGGTGCAGGCCTACCTCCCGGACGCCCTGGGTGCCATCGAACGCCTCTCCGAGTGGTCCGCGCGGCGCGTGGCGGACGGTGGCGCGCAGATCAAGGTGCGCCTGGTCAAGGGCGCGAACCTGGCCATGGAGAACGTGGACGCGGAGATGCACGGCTGGCCCCTGGCCACCATGGAGTCCAAGCAGGCCACGGACACCAACTACAAGCGCGTGCTGTCCTGGCTGTTCCACCCGGAGCGCATGACGGGCATGCGCCTGGGCGTGGCCGGGCACAACCTGTTCGACATCGCCTTCGCCCACCTGCTCGCCGCCGAGCGCGGCGTCACCGACCGCATCGAGTTCGAGATGCTCCAGGGCATGGCCACCAGCCAGAGCGAGGCCGTCTCCGAGGACGTGGGCCAGCTGCTGCTCTACGTCCCGGCGGTGAAGCCCGCGGAGTTCGACGTCGCCGTGTCCTACCTGGTGCGCCGGCTCGAGGAGAACTCCGCGAACGAGAACTTCATGTCCGGGATCTTCGACCTGGGCCCGGACAACGCCATCTTCACCCGCGAGGAGGGCCGCTTCCGGGCGGCGCTCGCGGCGCTGGAGGACGACCCGCAGGCGCCGTCGCCGCGGCGCGTGCAGGACCGCAGCGCCGAGACCGTGGGGGAGAATCCCACCCTCCCGCTGGACGAGCCGTTCCGCAACGAGCCGGACACGGACGTCTCCGTGCCCGCCAACCAGCGCTGGGCGGAGACGCTCGCGGAGAAGATCGCCAGCGCCGAGTGGTACGAGTCCGTGGCCGTCCCCGAGCTGCTCAAGGGTGTGGACCAGGACTCGGACGAGGCAGTGGCGGCTGTGAACGACGTCGTGGCCACCGCCAGGGCCGCCGGGAGGCGCTGGGCAGACATCCCCGCGCGGGAGCGCGCCGAGATCCTCAACCGCGCCGCGGACATCCTCGCCGCGCGCCGCGGCCACCTCATGGCCGTGGCGGGTGCTGAGACCGGCAAGGTGCTGGAGCAGAGCGACTCCGAGGTCTCCGAGGCCGTGGACTTCTGCCGCTACTACGCCCGCCGCGCCCTGGAGCTGGAGTTCGTGGACGGCGGCGAGTTCGTGCCGCACACCGTGACCGTGGTGACCCCGCCGTGGAACTTCCCGCTGGCCATCCCCACGGGCACCACCGTGGCACCCCTGGCCACCGGTTCCGCCGTGATCCACAAGCCGTCCCCCGAGTCCCGCCGCTGCTCCACCGCGGTGTGCGAGGCGCTGTGGGAGGCCGGTGTGCCGCGTGACGTGCTGCAGCTCGTGGACGCCGTGGAGGGTGAGGCCGGCAGGACGCTGATCTCCCACCCGGACGTGGAGCGCGTGGTGCTCACCGGTGCGTACGAGACCGCGCAGCTGTTCGCGTCCTGGGATCCGCAGCGCCCGCTCACCGCGGAGACCTCCGGGAAGAACTCCCTGGTGGTCACCCCCAGTGCGGACCGGGACCAGGCCGTGTGGGACCTCGTCTCCAGCGCCTTCGGGCACGCGGGGCAGAAGTGCTCGGCGGCGTCGCTGGGCATCCTGGTGGGCTCCGTGGCCACGTCCGAACGGTTCCGCCGCCAGCTCGTGGACGCCGCCTCCTCCATGGTGGTGGACTGGCCCGTGAACCTGCAGGCCTCCGTGGGGCCCACGGTGGGCCAGCCCTCCGAGAAGCTCCGCCGCGCCCTCACCCGGCTGGAACCGGGCGAGGAGTGGCTGATCGAGCCCAAGCAGCTGGACGACTCCGGGCGGCTGTGGCGTCCCGGCATCCGCACCGGCGTGAAGCCCGGGTCCTTCTTCCACCTCACCGAGTGCTTCGGCCCGGTGCTCGGCCTCATGGCCGCGGACAGCCTGGAGCAGGCGGTGGAGCTGCAGAACGCCACGGACTACGGCCTCACCGCGGGCATCCACTCGCTGGACGCGGACGAGATTCTGCGCTGGGTGGACTCCGTCCAGGCCGGCAACCTCTACGTGAACCGCGGGATCACGGGCGCGATCGTGCAGCGCCAGCCGTTCGGCGGCTGGAAGCGCTCCTCCGTGGGTCTCGGCGCCAAGGCCGGTGGCCCCAACTACCTGGCCTCCCTGGGCCGGTGGAAGCGCTCCGGGTTCTCGTCCTCCAGCACGGACCGCGGCGCGGCCGGCGCCTGGGTCCTGGACCCGCGCGTGCACCGCGCCCTGGACGCCGTGACCCCGCTCGTGGCGGGCGATGACCTCGTGTGGCTGCGCCGCGCCGCACAGTCGGACCAGTCCGAGTGGCAGCGCGAGTTCGGACAGGTCAAGGACCCCACCGCCCTGCGCAGCGAGGCCAACCTGTTCCGCTACCGCCCCCGCACCGTGGTGGTCCGCGCCCAGGAGGGCGCATCCCTCACGGACGTGCTGCGCGTGGGTCTGGCGGCCGTTCGCTCGGGCTCGCAGGTGGTGCTCAGCGCCGCCTCGGAGCTGCCCGAGGCGGTGAACGGGCTGTTCGCCACCGTGCTCAACCCGGCGTCCGACGCCGAGTTCGCGCACGCCCTGGGCACCGGTTCGCTGGGCCCGCTGGGTCAGCTCTCGGACCTGCGCGCCCTGGACGACGCCGCCCTGGACGTTCGCCACGGGGCTCGCGTCCGCGTGATCACCCCCTGGGACGGTTCCGAGGAGGACCTCAAGGACCTCTACGCGGTGCGGGCCGAGCACCCGGACATCGCCCTGATCACCGAGGACGTGGTGGGCTCCGGGCGCGTGGAGATGATGTACATGCTGGCCGAGCAGGCGGTGTCCATCACCATGCACCGCTTCGGCAACCACAGCCAGTCCATGCAGCGGGTGGTGGACGAGCTGGTGCGCTGATCCACGCACCGCGCACGTGCAGCGGGCCGCGACCCCGGGAGACCGGGGACGCGGCCCGCTGTTGTGTCTGGGTGGTGCTGTGTTTGGCGGTGGTGCCCTCGCAGTGCTGGGGGTCTCACACGCCGCTGGGGCGGCCCCGCTGCTGCCGCCGCCGGGCGCCGCCTGTCACGGTCAGGAGCGAGGCCGCGAACAGCAGCGACCACCCGAGGGTTCCTCGCCACGCCAGGTCCGTGAACGTGATGAGGCATGCCGCCAGCACCATGAGGATGGCGCCGGTGAAGTACAGCCAGGGGATTCGTCGTGACGTGGTGGTAGCCATGCCGCCACGGTAGGAGCGCCCCGGGCGGCGGGACAATGACCATCCGGCCACTTTTTCCGGGGTGCGCAGCCGCCGCCCCTCACGCCCCCGTCAGCGCGTCCACGAACACGTTCTGCATGTCCTCCGGGGAGCGGGCGATGTGCGAGGAGCCGCCGGTCGCGTCCGCGATCTGCTTCAGGACCTTCGCGTCCGCGTCCTGGGAGATGCCCACGGTGATGATGCGCACCGGGTTCTCGGGGTCCTGCTCGTCCCTCAAAGTGGTGAGCAGCTCGTCGAGCCCAATGGACCCCGGGTCGTGGTTCATGCCGTCGGTCAGGACGATCACCGTGCGCAGGTGACCGGGGGCGTCGTCGTGGAGCACCTGGCGGTAGGCGGCCAGGGTGGTGTCGTACAGGCCCGTGTAGCCGTTGGGGGAAAAGGTCAGGGACTTCACGTCCTGGGCCAGCTCGTCCCGCTGGGTGCCGTCCGCCACCGGCGCGGAGAGCTCGCGCACCGGGGTGAGGGAGCGGTAGTCCTTGTCCCCGTCCAGGTGCCGCTCGAACGTCCACAGCCCGAGGGCGTCGTGCTCGGGGAACATCCCCACTGCGGTGCCGGCCGCGGCCCTGGTGAGGTCCATGCGGGTGGTGCCGTCCGGGGAGATGGAGGTGCCCATGGACCCGGAGGTGTCGATGGCCACGAGGGCGTGGAACGGCTCCGCCAGGTGCTTCCAGTCGGTCAGCGCCTGCTGCAGTGCGGCGTCGTCCCCAGTGGGGGCGTCGGAGGCGGGACGGTCCCCGGGGGTGCTGGCCACCAGGGAGGTGTCCGGGTGCTGGGAGTGGTAGTCCTCCCATGCGGAGCGGGCAACCACGGTGGCCGCCGGGTGCTCTGCCCCCACGGCGTAGGCGGGCGCGGTGGGGTGCGCGGGTGCGGGCGAGCTGGGAGCGGGGTCCTCCGCCACCTGCCGCAGCCGCTGCTCCGCGTTCTGCACGGGGGCGGTGTCCCCCTCGGTGCGGGCGCGGCGCCTGAGCGCCTCGTCCGTGGCCGTGCGATCGGCCTGCCCGTCCTGCGCCTCGCCCAGGGCGCGGGAGATCAGCTCGCGGGTCCCGGGGTCGTCCCCGGGGGTGCCCAGCTCCACGGCCGGGTCCTGCAGCACGGCGGACCAGTTCTTCGCGGTGGTCTTCGTCGGCCCCACGACCACCGGCTCGTCGTCCGCAGCCGCAGCGCCCGAGCTACCGGTGGCGCTGCTGGAACCGGAGGCGTCCGGGGTGTCCTCGGAGTCGTCCCGGCCGAGGCGCGGGATGATCAGGACCGCTGCGAGCACCAGCAGTGCGACCGCCGCCAGTGCGCCCCACAGCAGCGCCCTGCTCGGGCCTCGGCGTTCGGCGCGGTGCGCTGCACGGTCGCGGTGCTTCTCGGGCTCGGTCATCTCGGTGCTCCCCCGTCTGGTGGGAGGGCCCCGGCGGACGACGTCGAACGGTCACCCCGGCGCGCCCCCGCACGCGGCAGCCGTGGCGGGATCCCCGTGCCGGGGTGCTGCCACGCCCCGTCGTCCCTGGTGGGAACCACCTTACGGTGTGTTCGGGCTCACGGGGCGACGCCCCGGCGGGGTGGGGCGCCCCGTCTCACCCCACCTCCCCCCGCAGGTACGGCGCGGTGGCGCTGTCAGGGCACGCGGCGACGTCGTGCGGGGTGCCCGCCGCCACCACCCGACCGCCGTCCGCACCGGCGCCCGGGCCCATGTCCACCACGTGGTCCGCCTGGGCGACCACGCGCATGTCCAGCTCGGCCATCACCACGGTGTTGCCCGCGTCCGCCAGGCCCTGCAGGTGGCTCAGCAGGCGGTCGCTGTCCGCGGGGTGGAGTCCGGCGGTGGGCTCGTCCAGCACGTAGAGGGTGTCCCCGCGGGAGGCACGCTGCAGCTCGGACCCGAGCTTGACGCGCTGCGCCTCACCTCCGGAGAGCTCCGTGGCAGGCTGGCCCAGGCGGAGGTAGCCCAGGCCCACGTCCCGCAGCACCCCCAGGGTGTGGTGGATGGCGTCCTGGCCCTCGAAGAACTCGTGCGCCTCGTCCACGCTCATGGCCAGCACGTCCGCCACGGACCTCCCGTGCCACAGCACCTCCAGGGTGCTGTCCTTGTACCGGGTGCCGTGGCAGTCCGGGCACGGCGCGTAGACGCTGGGCAGGAACAGCAGCTCCACCATCACGCTGCCCTCGCCCTCGCACGTGGGGCAGCGGCCCTCCACCACGTTGAACGAGAACCGCCCGGCCCCGTAGCCGCGCCGCCTGGCCTCGTCCGTGGCGGCGTAGAGCCGGCGCACGTGGTCGAACAGCCCCGTGTAGGTGGCCACGTTCGAGCGCGGCGTGCGCCCGATCGGCTTCTGGTCGATCACGACGACGCGGCGCACCCCCTCCGGCAGCGAGGTCACCTCTCCGCGGACGTCCTGCGCGGCGTCGTCGGCGGTGAGCAGGTCCGACTCCGGGTCCCCCGTGAGTTCGGCGGGCTCCCCGGCGCGCTGGCCCAGCCGTTCGCGCACGAGCACCGGCAGGGCCTGGCTGACCAGGCTGGACTTGCCCGAGCCGGAGATGCCCGTGACGGCGGTGAGGCACCCGGCGGGGAAGCTCACGTCCAGCCCACGGAGGCTGTTGCGCGTGACCCCCTCCAGTGCGAGCCACCCCTGGGGTGTGCGGCGCTCCCGGGGAGCACGGTCCACGGCGTGCTCCGTGAAGAGGTAGCGGCGGGTGGCGGACTCGGGGACCTCCGCGAGCCCGTCCGGCGAGCCGCTGTAGAGCACCCGGCCACCGTTCTCGCCGGCCCCGGGACCGATGTCCACGAGCCAGTCCGCCTCGTGGATCACGGTCAGGGAGTGCTCCACCACGAACACGCTGTTGCCCCGCTCCTTGAGCCCGTGCAGGATCCCGATCAGCGCGTCCAGGTCCCGCGGGTGCAGCCCTGCAGAGGGCTCGTCCAGCACGTACACCACGCCGAAGAGCTGAGAGGACAGCTGCGTGGCCAGGCGCAGCCGCTGACGCTCGCCGCCGGAGAGCGTGGGGGTGGTGCGGTCCAGGGAGAGGTAGCCGAGCCCCAGGTCGATCATGGGTCGTAGCCGCGCCACGAGGTCCGCGGCCAGGCGCTGCGCGGCGGCACGCTTCTCCACGGAGAGGTTCGGGGTGCGGCGGACGTCCGGGGCGGCGTCGTGCGGGGCGCCACCCTGTGCCACACGCTCGGCGGTGGAGGCGGCGCGAGCCTCCGCGTCCAGCACGTGGTCCGGGAGGTGCTCGGCCTCGCTGGGGCGCCAGTCCTCGGCGGTCACGGAGCGCGCGATCTCCGCCAGCCGGGCCAGGGGCAGGTGCGAGAACTCGGCGATGTCCAGGCCCTCGAACGTGACCGACAGCGCCTCCGCCTTGATCTTCTTCCCGTGGCACTCGGGACACTGCTCGCTCGTGAGGTACTGGGACACGCGCTTCTTGGTGCTCGGGCTCTTGGCGTTCGCGAACGTGTCCAGCACGTAGCGGCGGGCACCCACGAACGTGCCCTGGTACGTGGCCGGCACGCCGTCCTTCTGCGCTCTGCGCGTCTCGTCGGGGCTCAGACCCCGGTACACGCCCACCGTGGGGCGGTCCTCGGTGTAGAGGATCCAGTCCCGGTCTTGCTGCGGGAGGTCCTTCCAGGGGGTGTCCACGTCGTAGCCCAGGGACACCAGGATGTCCCGCTGGTTCTGTCCCGCCCACGCCACGGGCCAGGAGGCGACGGCGCGCTCCCGGATGGTCAGGGACGGGTCCGGGACCATGCTGTGCTCGGTGACCTCGTACACCCGCCCGATGCCGTGGCACTCGGGGCACGCCCCCTGCACAGTGTTCGCGGAGAAGTCCTCGGCGTAGAGCATGGGCTGCTCCGGCGGGTACCAGCCCGCACGGGAGTACAGCATGCGCACCAGGCTGGAGAGCGTGGTCATGGTGGCCACGTCCGAGCGCGCGCCACCCCCGCCCCGCTGCTGCTGCAGGGCGACGGCGGGCGGCATCCCCTCCACCAGGTCCACGTCCGGGGTGCCCGCCTGGTCGATCAGCCGCCGCGCGTACGGCGCCACGGACTCCAGGTAGCGCCGCTGCGACTCAGCGAACAGTGTGCCGAATGCCAGGGAGGACTTGCCCGACCCCGAGACCCCCGTGAACACCACGATGGAGTCCCGGGGGAGGTCCAGGGACACGTCCTTGAGGTTGTTCTGCCGCGCGCCGCGCACCACCACGCCGTGCCGCCAGGAACCGGTTTCCGTCTGCTCGATGCTCACCGGGCCACGGTACCCGGGGCGGTGCCGCGGGCGCGGGTCGAGGTGGGCCTCTTCCCGCCCGCGCAGGAGCCCGTCGTGGAGGCGGGGGACCTCTGCGTCGCCCCCGCGCGGGCGCCGGACCTCACCGGGCGGGCGGGGTCCACACCCTCGTCTCGGCGGTCTCGTCGTACCAGTGGCCGTTCGGGATCGCCTGCAGCTCGAAGAGGGTGCCCCACGGTGCGCGGACGTAGACGCTGGCGTTGCCCTCGGTGTCCTCGTGCGGCGAGTTGGGGTGCGGCTCCGAGAGAGCGGTGGCCCCGGCCGCCACGGCGCGCCGCAGCGACGCGTCGATGTCGTCCACGAACACCGACAGGTGGTTGAGGCCGATGTCGCTGAGCGCGGCGGCGTCCTGCTGCTCGTCCGCGTCGATCTGGAACATCTCGATGCCGGGGCCGAACCCGATCTGCACCATGCGCTGACGGGTGATCTTCGCGCCCCGGGGCAGACCGAGCTGCTGCTCGGTCTCCTCACCCTCGCGTGGCGGATCCTGGGGGGTGAGGCCGTCGTAGGCGATCTTGGCGTCGAACGCCTCGCGCAGGAAGAGGGTGGCCGCGTCGAGGTCCGGAACGGTGAGGCCCAGGTGGTTGCACCCGCGCGGCAGGGCGCCGAAGCGGTCCTCGTCCGCGGGCAGCGGTGCCACGGCCACGGCCTCGGTGGTGGGGCCGCCGATGATCGGGTCCACCTCACCCACCACGACCAGGGTGGCGTCCTGGTCCAGGAAGTTCGGCTCGTCCTTGGCGACCACGTTCGTGAACGTCTCCGACCCCATGACGGCGTCCAGCCCCTCGGCGCTGTCGAACCACAGCTCCGCCGTTCCGTCGAAGTCGGCCGGGGTCACGGAGGAGACCTCCGCGTCGCCGGGGTGGGTCTGGGTGTAGCGCAGGATGTGCGTGCGACCCTCGGGAATGGACCGCATCAGCGCGCCGTGCACGTTGACGTGGTGGTCGATGAACTCCTCGCGGGTGATCCCGGGGGCTTTCTTCAGGAACATGGTCATCTTGATCATGACGCCTCCTCTTCTCAGTCTCGTCTGTCGCGCGGTTCCAGTCTGGCCGCCGCACGCTGGGCAACTCCAGCTCGGACGGCATCCCGGGGCATTCGCGAGGTCAAACGATTTACCTCGCGCCCATAATGGGTGGATGACCGCCACCCGCACCACGATGGCCGACGTCGCGCGCGCGGCGGGTCTCTCGATCAGCAGCGTCTCCAACGCCTACAACCGGTCGGAGAAGCTGTCGCCCGCCACCCGGGAACGTGTCCTGGGCGTCGCCGCATCCCTGGGGTACGCCGGACCCGATCCCACCGCCCGCAACCTGCGCCGGCGCCGCACCGGCGGTGTGGGAGTGGTCTTCACCGACGACCTCGCGTTCGCGTTCTCGGACCCCGCGTCCTCCGGTTTCCTGGCGGGCATGGGGGAGGAGCTCATGGTGCACGGCAACCACCTGGTTCTGCTGCCCACGGGCACGCCGGACCACGACAGGCTCGCGCACATCGACCGCGCCGCCGTGGATGGCGTGGTCCTGCACTCCGTGCCCTCCCGCAACCCGACCCTCGACCTGATCCGACGGCGCGGCACCCCGGCCGTGGTGGTGGACCAGCCGGGTCCGGTTCCCGGGCTGGGCTGGGTGGGGCTGGACGAGCACGCGAGCATGCGCGCTGTGGGGGAGCACCTGCGTCGGCTGGGCCACCGGCACGTGGGCGTGGTCTCCTCCCGCCTGTCCACCCGCCCGTACGACGGACCCGCCGGCTCGCTCCGCCGTCGACGCAGCGCCTACGAGATCCCCCGCCTGCGCACCGCGGGTCTGGAAGAGGGTCTCGGGCGGCCTGTGCGCGTGGCGGAGCGGTGGGAGGTGAGCGAGGACGCGGGGGCCGACGCCGCTGCGGAGCTGTGGAGGTGCCACCCGCGAGTCACCGCGATCGTGTGCGTGGCGGACACCTACGCACTGGGGGTCCTGCGCTGGGCGCGTTCCCACCACGTCGAGGTTCCCCACCACCTCAGCGTCACCGGTTTCGACGACGCACCGCGCGCCCGTGACGCGGGTCTGACGACCGTGGCCCAGCCCTTCGCCCTGAAGGGACGTTCTGCGGCCGCGCTGCTGCTCCAGATGGTCGACGGGGAGCCTGCCCGGGCCCAGACCCTGACCACGTCCCTGCTCGTCAGGGCCACCACCGGCCCGCCGGTCAGCCGCTGAGGCCCCCGCGGCGCACACGGCAGGGTGCGGGCCGCCGCACGCCCGCGGCCAGATCCTCCTGACCCCGGCTACAGCACCAGGACCAGCATCACGATGATCGCCACGATCACCGCGAACGTGATGGCCCAGTTGCGGATCACGTTCTTCTCCTCGGCGCGGGCCTCCTCGCCCTGCGGCCGCCGGTCCACCCACCGGTCACTGCCCGCGCCGTGGTACAGGTCGTTCGTGGACGGCTCACGGGGAGGTGCGGTGGGTCCGGGGCGCTCGGCGGGCCCGTCGACCGTGGCTGGGGGTGCGACGTCGTCGTCCCCGGCGCTGGTGCCTCCCGCGCCGTCGGTGCGGCGGGGGCCCATGGGCCAGAAGCGGTCCGCGTCGAAGATCTTGTTCCGGCCGGAGGGGGAGCCGTTGCCTGCGGGGTCCGCGCCGGGCCCGGCGATGGAGTCGCGCACCGGCACTCCGTCACCCGGATAGGTCCGGGCCGCGGAGTCCGAGTCCCGCTGCTCGTCCTCGCGGAGCATCTCGGAGGCCGGGATGCCGGTGGTCGTCACGGCGGGACCGCTCCCGGCGCCCGGCGCCTGCGCCGAGGGCCACGAGCCGGATCCGGTGGACGACGCCGCCGCGTCACCGCCCCCTGCGTCCGCCGCCTGGCGCAGCACCTCGGAGAAGCGGGTGAGCGGGCCCCGGTGGGTGCCCGTGGAGTCCTGGCGCGCCACCTGGTCCGCGCGGTCGGCCACGGAGCGCAGCACCGCGGCGTCGCGGACACCCAGATCGCGGGCGGCCATGGCGAGTTCGAGGGGAGGCCGGGACGGGTCCGCCGTGGTGGCCCACTCCAGCAGACCCGTGCGGACGGGTGAGGAGAGGGCCTGGCGCAGTGCGGGGCGCAGCGCGGGGACGTCCGCGAGGTCCAGCAGCTCGGTGGGGGGCGTGCCCCCGTAGCCGCGCGCGGTCTGGTCCAGCGGGCCGCGGTGGTCGAAGAGCGCGGCGAGCATGGCGGCCGCGGCGTATCTGTCCTCCACGGTCTCCGCGTCCGAGACCCGGCGTTCCAGTTCGGCCTGCGCCGGTGACCCGGCGCGGCGCACCTCCTCCAGCAGCGCGGGATCCGCGCGCACCAGGCGTGCGGGGTCCTGCAGGGCCCGGGCCAGATCGGGGTTCAGCGGCTCGCTCACGTGCTCCACCTTCCGTAGTCCTGGGCAAAGCCTACGGGAGGCCCACGCGGCGGGGCCGGGAGCCCGGCGGCGGTGTCAGCCAGCCCTCACCCGCTGACCATCGACAGCGGCGAGGGGTTGCCACGGATCGTGTTCAGGGTGAAGCTGGCGGTCCCCTGCAGGTAGCGGTCGTCCGAGTACTCGATGGGTGCGCCCTCGCTCGTGAACGCGCGGCGGCGCACCCTCAGCAGAGGTGTGCCCTCGGGGACCTCGAGCAGGCGGGCGTCCTCCGGATCCGCCCCCACGGCGTCGATGGTGCGGGTGGCGTTGTCCACGTCCACCCCGGAATCGAGCAGGTGCTGGTAGATGGACCCGGAGTCGGTGTCGAACAGCAGCACGTGGCGGCCCACTTCCAGCGGGTAGTTCAGCCGCTCCACCATGGCCGGGCGCCCGTCCAGCAGCCGCAGGCGGAACACGGTGACCACCTGGTCCGCGGGGTCGATGTCGAGTCCCGCGGCGAGCACCGGGCCGGCCGGGTGGCGGGTGACGCTCTGGGTGCGCTGACCGGGCTCGAAGCCGGACTGGCGGCACCACTCGGAGTAGGAGATCACCCCGTCGAAGGACTGGGTGGGCACGGTGTCCAGCACGATGGTCCGCCTGCCCCGCCCGGAGGAGATGAGCCCCTCCGACCGCAGGCTCGCCATGGCCTGGCGCACGGGGCCGCGGGAGGAGCCGAACTGCTCGCACAGCTGGGCCTCCGAGGGCAGCGGGTGTCCCGCGGGGAAGTCCCCGCGCTGGATCGAGGACCGCAGGAACGCGGCGATCTCACGGTGCTGCTGCTGTGCGGCCGTCATGGGGGAGTCTCCCGGGCTGAGGTGGATGAGGGGCGTCACAACCCTAACGGGGTGTTTCGGGGGCCGCGGGGCGGATGGACCACGTGCAACACTCAGGTGAACGGTTCCCTAATTGTCTATACAAGACACTTCTCCGGGGGTGGTGCACCCCTAGCATCGGGGGCGTGAAAACCTCAACAGACCTTCTCGTGGTGGGCTCCGGCATCGTGGGCCTGGCCACCGCCTTCCGTGCTCACCAGCAGGGCCGCACCGTGCGTGTGGTGGACGTCTCCGAACGCCCCGTGGGTGCCTCCATCCAGAACTTCGGCCATGCCTGCTTCACCGGACAGGCGGACGTGATCCAGGACGTGGCGGCCGCCGCGCGCGAGGGCTGGCTCGCAGCGGCCTCGGCCGCGGGCTTCTGGGCCGCCGAGTCCGGGACGTACGTGCCCGCGGTGACCGAGACGGAGGCGCGGGTGCTCCAGGAGTTCGCCGCCCACCGCGGCGAGGAGCAGGTCACGCTGCTCGACGGCGAGCAGGTGGGTGAGGCGATCGGCAACCCCGGTCTGGGGGCGCTCGCGGGCGCGCACCTGCACCGTGACATGCGCGTGAACCCTCGGGAGGCGGCTCCTGCACTCGCGCGCTGGCTCGCGGGCGAGGGGGTGGACTTCGTGTGGCGCACCCGGGTGTTCACCGTGGCGGACGGCGTGGCGCAGACCAGCCGTGGGGAGCTGCGGGCCACGGAGATCGTGGTGTGCCCCGGCGTCCAGGTCGAGCAGATGTTCCCGGAGCTGGCCGAGCGCCACGGGGTGCGCTCGTGCACCCTGGTCATGTCGCTGATCGAGCGGTCCGAGCACGTGCCGGGTGACCTGGCGCTGCTCACGGGAACCTCGCTCGCCCGGTACGACGGCTTCACGGCCATGCCCTCCGTTCCGGCTCTGCGGGAGGAGCTGGCCCTGCGCGAGCCGGAGCTCGTGGGGTGCATCGCGAACCTCATGGCCACCGCTATCCCCGGCGGCGTGCTGGTGGGGGACAGTCACGCCTACGACGTCAGCCCGGAGCCCTTCCTCCGGGAGGAGCTGGGAGAGCTCCTGCTGGACCGAGCCGCGCACTACCTGGGCGTGGAGCACCCCGTGGTGAAGCAGCGGTGGCTGGGGTGCTATGCGGACAGCGCCGCCACGAATCTCGTGCTGGAGCGCCCGGATCCGCGGACCACGGTGCTCGTGGTGACCTCCGGGATCGGCATGACCCTCTCCTTCGGGCTCGCGGAACTTGCGCTCTCCGGAGGCTCCGTGCCGGGTTTCTGAGGTTCCGGGTGACGGTTCCGTGAGGGCCGCGTGAAGCCTGGGTGAACATCCTCAATTTGTATATACAACCGGTGGGGAGATCGCTCAGACTGGCGGTGCGGAGGCCTGGGGGCAGTCCGCACCGTCACCACTGACGCCCGACCCACCCACGTCGAAGGACACCCGTGTGAAGACCCCACTCTCCCGCTCGCTCGCGGCCGCCGCACTGCTGACCGCCTCCGTCCCGCTGCTGGCCGGCTGCGGCTCGGCGGACGCCGAGGACAAGACCATCACGTTCGCCGCCGTGCCCGCGGAGTCCTCCTCGTCCCTCGAGAGCGACTACTCGAACATCACCAAGCTCCTGGAGAAGGAGACGGGCGCCACCGTGAAGTTCCAGAACGCCTCGGACTACGCCGCGGTGATCGAGGGCCAGCGCGCCGGGCAGATCGACGTGGCCGTCTACGGCCCCTTCTCCTACGTGATCGCCAAGCAGTCCGGCGTGAACGCGGACGCCGTGGCCGCCCCCACCAACGACAAGGCCAAGGATCCCGCCTACCACTCCGTGGCGTACACGCGGGCGGACTCGGACATCACCAAGCTCTCGGACCTCAAGGGCAAGAAGGTGTGCTTCGTGGACGCCGCCTCCACCTCCGGGTACCTGGTGCCCATGAAGGGGCTCAAGGACCAGGGCATCGACCTGGAGAAGGACGTCCAGGCGGTCATGGCCGGTGGGCACGACGCCTCCCTGCTGTCCCTGAAGTCGGGGCAGTGCGACGCCGCCTTCACCCACGACAGCATGCTCAAGACCCTCGAGTCCTCCAACCAGGTGGGCAAGGACGAGCTGCGCCAGGTGTGGGAGTCCGAGCCCATCCCCGAGGACCCCGTGGCCCTGAACAAGGACACCCTGGACGCGGACACGGCGGAGAAGATCACCACCGCGCTGCGCGAGAAGGCCAACAAGCCGGCCCTCGTGGAAGCGGGGATCTGCACCTCCGAGAAGGACTGCACCCTGCCGGAGGAGATCGAGTACGGCTACCTCCCCGTCACGGACGAGACGTACAACACCATCCGGGACATCTGCACCGCCACCAACGCCGACGCCTGCCACGGCGCCGGCTGATCGGACGAGGACCATGACCATGACCAGCAGCGCAGCCTCCTCAGCACCCACCTCCCTGACCTCCGCGCCCTCGCTCGCCGCGCCGGTGCGCTTCGACCACGTGACCCGCGACTTCGGGGGCGGGGTCCTGGGCCTCGACGACGTCACCATGGACTTCGCGAGCGGCGCCATCACCGTGCTGCTGGGGCTCTCCGGATCCGGGAAGTCCACCATGCTGCGCCACATCAACGGCCTGGAGCGTGCGAGCTCCGGCACGGTCACCGTGCTGGGCAACGACCTCTCCACGCTGCCCGGGCGCGGGCTGCGGGCGCTGCGCCGGGACATCGGCGTGATCTTCCAGTCCTTCAACCTCATCGGACCCATGTCCGTGCTGGAGAACGTCTGCACCGGGCGCCTGGGCTCGCTCAAGGGACCCCGCCTCTCCCTCATGATGTACCCCCGGGAGGTCCGCGCCGAGGCCGTGGAGCGGCTGGAGCGCGTGGGTCTGGCGGACCGGGCGTACCAGCGGGCGGACACCCTCTCGGGCGGTCAGCAGCAGCGTGTGGCGATCGCCCGAGCCCTCATGCAGCACCCCCGGGTCCTCCTCGCGGACGAGCCCGTGGCGTCCCTGGACCCCGTCTCGGCGAACGAGGTCATGGGCCTGCTCCGGGAGATCGCGGTGGAGCAGGACCTCACGGTCATCAGCTCCCTGCACCAGGTGCAGCTGGCCATCGACTTCGCGGACCGGATCGTGGGGCTGCGCAGCGGCCGGATCGTGCTGAACCAGAGCACCAGCGGCCTGGACGCCGTGGAGGCCTCCCGGATCTACGAGAACGTCTCGGGTGTCCCCGCGCAGGGGCGGGAGGCCTCGTGACGCAGACCCAGCTCCGCCCGGCTCCCGCCTCCGCCGCGCCCGCCGCCCGGCCGGCTCCCCGTCCGGGCACCATCGCGGCGGCGGCCACCATGGCCGCCGTGTGCGTGGCGGGCGTGTGGTCCCTGGGGGCCCTGGGAATCGACCTCGGCACGATCCTGCACTCCCTGGACAACGGCGTGCGCTTCGCGCGCCGCATGTTCCCCCTGGACTTCCCGCCCCTGGGCGAGACCGTCAGCCTGATCCTGGACACCCTGGCGATCGTCCTGCTCGCCACGTTCCTCTCCGTGCTGATCTCCGTGCCGCTCTCCCTCGCCGCGGCCCGCCCCACCACGCGGGGCCGCTACTCGCGCGGGACCGCTCGCACCCTGATCGTGCTGGCCCGCGCGGTCCCGGACCTCGTGCTCGCCATCATCTTCCTGCGCATGTTCGGCCTGGGTGCCACCGCGGGCATCGTGGCCATGGGCATCCACTCCGTGGGGATGGTGGGCAAGCTCTACGCCGACGCCATCGAGGAGCTCGACGACGGTCCCCGCGTCTCCGTGGCATCCGCCGGCGCGGACCGCGGTCAGCAGATCGCCGCGGCCATCCCGCAGGTCCTGCTGCCCCAGGTGGTGGCCACCGCCCTGCACCGGTTCGACATCAACCTGCGCACCTCCGTGCTGCTCGGGTACGTGGGCGTGGGCGGCATCGGCCTGGCCATCGCGGAGTCGCTGCGCACCCTGAACTACCAGCGCGGCATGGCGCTCGCGCTGATCGTCCTGGGGCTGTGCATCGCCGTGGAGCTGGTCTCCGGTGCCATCCGTGCCGCGCTGCTGCGCCGCGGCGGGGTGTCACTGTCCCGGCGCACGTGGGCCGACGCCGCGTTCGCCCGCCTCAACCGAGCTCCCCGCGGCGGGGCACGCCTCACCCCGCCGTGGAGCGCCTCCCGCGTCCAGCGGTTCGTGGCCGCCGCGGTGCTGGCGGTGCTGCTCGTGCTGTCCTTCCTCCGGGTGGACATCTCCTGGAGCGGACTGTGGCACGGGGTGCTCGCGGTTCCCGAGACCCTCGCGCTCTTCCTGCCGCCCTCCACCGGGGGCTCGTTCGACGTCCTGCTCGAAGCGCTGCTCGTGACGGTGCAGATCGCGCTCGCCGCCACCGTGCTCGGCGCGGTCGTGGCACTGCCCATCGGAGTTCTCGCCGCGAACAACGTGGTGGCCAGCACCGCGGTGCGGACGTTCTTCCGGGTGCTGATCGTGGTGGTCCGCGGCATCCCGGAGCTCATCCTGGCCATCATCTTCGTGGTCATCACCGGGCTGGGAGCCGTGGCGGGAACCCTGGCGCTCGCGGTGGGCGCCGTGGGGCTGCTGTCCAAGCTCGTGGCGGACTCTTTGGAGGAGACGGACACTGCGGTGCAGGATGCGGTGCGGGCTGCGGGCGCCTCCCCGGTTCAAGTGTTCTTCGCCGCCACCGTGAGACAGGCCGCCCCCGCCTTCGTGGCGCACACCATGTACCTCCTGGACACCAACATCCGTGCGGCCACGCTGCTCGGTGTGGTGGGCGCTGGCGGTGTGGGGTTCCTGCTGCTCAACGCGTCCCGCGTGAACCAGTTCGACGTGGTGACCACCATCCTGCTCCTCATGGTGGCCGTGGTCCTGGCCGTGGAGGCGCTGTCCATGTGGCTGCGCACCACGGTGCGCTGAGCCCCGCCACCTTCGAGCAATCAACACCCGAGAGAGAGAACACCCATGAAGCAGCTGGCCGTCTTCGACATGGCAGGCACCACGATCGACGACCGGGACGAGGTCTACCGCGTGCTGCGCGAGGCCACCGAGCGCTTCGGCGCGCAGTACACGGACGAGCAGTTCCAGGAGTGGATGGGCACCGAGAAGCGGTGGGCCATCCAGAACCTGCTCCGCATCGGCGGGGTGGACGCGGGCGAGGACACCCTGGAGCGGGCGTGGTCCTGGTTCCGAGAGGAGCTGCGCCGCACGTACACCGAGAACCCGCCCGCACCCCTGCCCGGCATCGAGGACGCGCTGCGTGAGCTCCGCTCGCGGGGCGTCACCGTGGCCCTCACCACCGGGTTCTCCCGCGAGATCACGGATCTCATCCTGGGCGCTCTGGGGTGGCAGGACGGGGAGCTCGTCGACATCTCCGTGGCCGGTGACGAAGTGCCCGCGGGCCGCCCCGAGCCCTTCATGATCCAGCGGGCCATGGAGCGGGCGGGGGTCGCGGACACCGGTGCGGTGGTGAGCGTGGGGGACACCGCCTCGGACGTGGAGTCCGCGCGGCGGGCGGGAGTCACCTCCGTGGGCGTCCTCACGGGTCACCTCACCCGCGGGGACTTCGAGGACCTGGGAGCGGAGATCGTCCTGGACTCCGTGGCCGATCTTCCCGCCCACGCGGTGATGTCCCCGAACGCATGACAGGTCTGCCCGGGGCCGTCCGCGCGTGGGTGTGGCACGGTGGAGCGGAGTTCCGTCCCGTGGACCTGCCCGTTCCCGCCCTCGCCCCGGGGGAGGCGTTCGTGGAGCTCGCGGCGGCCACGGTGTGCGGGTCGGACCGGCACACCGTGAGCGGTCGGCGGCCCGGGGCGTGCCCCTCGGTGCTCGGCCACGAGGGCGTGGGGGTGGTGGTGGCCCACCGGGGTGCCCGCACCGTGGCGGGCGAACCGCTACGGACCGGGCAGCGCGTGGTCTTCGGCGTCACGAGCTCGTGCGGGCGGTGCATGCCGTGCCGCCGGGGTCTCACCGCCAAGTGCGAGGGCGTCCGCAAGGTGGGCCACGAGTCCTGGCACGGGGACTGGCCGCTGTCCGGGGCCTACGCCTCCCACATCCTGCTCCGCGCCGGGCTCGCCGTGGTCCCGGTGCCCGACTCCCTGGGCGACGGCGCGGCGGCCACCGCGGGGTGCGCCGTCGCCACCGTGATGGCGGTGCTCGAACGTGCCGGTGACCTCGTCGGGCGCTCGGTGCTCGTCTCGGGGCTGGGGATGCTCGGGACCGCGGCAGTGGCGGCCGCCCTGGACCGCGGGGCCGCCGAGGTCAGAGCCGTGGACCTGCACGAGGCCCGCCGCGCCACGGCCCGCGCGCTCGGTGCCGCGCTGGTGACGGACGACGCCGCCCGCGCCGGCACCGTGGACGTGGCCCTCGAGCTCTCGGGCGCCCCGGGCGGCGTCGCCGCGTGCCTGGCCGCGCTGGACGTTGGAGGGACCGCGGTGCTCGCGGGAAGCGTGGCTCCCGCCGGGACCGTGCCCGTGGATCCCGAGTGGCTCGTGCGGGGCTGGCGCACGGTGACCGGTGTGCACAACTACGAGCCGCGCCACCTGCAGCAGGCCGTGGACTTCCTCGCCACGGGGGTGCGGGGCCTGCCGTGGAGTGAGGTCCTGGGCGGTCCGATCACCCCGGAGGAGCTCGCGCGGGAGTTCGCGAAGCCCTCCGGGGACGCGCTGCGCACCGTGGTGGAGTGGCGGCCGCGCCCGGCCGCCTGAGCCCGCCGCGTGGCACCGCCCCCGCTCGTGTGGTGCCATGGACCCATGAGCACATCCCGCACGGACCTCGCCCAGACCCTCCGCCGCCTGGACGGCGGCAGCTACGGCGCCTACAAGCAGCTCAAGGGCTCGTGGCGGCTGGGGGATGCGGAGCTGGTCCTGGACCGCGTGCAGTCGGACCCGTACGCCCCACCGTCCCTGGCGCGGGTGCGCCTGCCACTCGGGGACACCGGGCTGGGCGCCGCTCTCATCTCCACCCACGACCGCCGAGTGGCGGTGGGGGACTTCCTCACCCGCGAATTCGCCCGCGCCGCCCGTGAGCTGGGGCCCCACGGTGGCAAGGACTCCGGCGGGATCTCCATCCAGCGCACGGGCCAGGAGATCCTGGAACGCTCGTCCGTCCTCGTGGGGGACCCCGCCGCCGCGGACCCGCACGTGGAGGTACGCTGCGAGATCGCCCTGCCCGCCGCGGGCCGGCGCATCAAGGGCCACGCCGCACACCGGCTGCTGACCGAGGTGCTGCCGGGCGTCGTCGACCGCGCGCTGCGGCTCCCGAACCTGGACGTGCGTGCCCTGGACGCCCACGTCACCGCCCACCTGGACGCCCAGCACCTGCGCGCCCAGCTGCCCCAGCGCGGGCTCGTGGCGTTCGTCGCGGACGGCGCCGTGCTGCCCCGCGCCTCCGGGCACCGTGACGAGCCGCTCGCCCGGGGCGCGGTGCCGTTCGAGACCCCGCCGGAGCTGCGCGTGGAGCTCGAGCTGGAGGACGGCTCCACGGTGAGCGGCATGGGCGTTCCCGAGGGCGTCACGGTGATCGTGGGCGGCGGCTACCACGGCAAGTCCACCCTGCTGCAGGCGCTGGAGCGCGGGATGTACAGCCACGTTCCCGGCGACGGCCGCGAGCACGTGGTGACCCTGCCCACCGCCGTGACGGTGCGCGCGGAGGACGGCCGGGCCGTGACCCGCACGGACGTCTCCCCGTTCATCAACAACCTCCCCACGGGCGCGGACACCCGCGACTTCAGCACGTCCAACGCGTCCGGGTCCACGTCCCAGGCCGCCGCCACCGTGGAGGCCGTCGAGGCGGGTGCCCAGGTGCTGCTCCTGGACGAGGACACCTGCGCCACCAACCTCATGGTCCGGGACGAGCGCATGCGCGCCATGGTCCCCGGGGACAGGGAGCCCATCACGCCCTTCGTGGACCGGGTGGGCGCCCTGTACGCCGAGCGCGGCATCTCCTCGATCCTCGTCACGGGTGGCTCCGGCGCGTTCCTGGACGTCGCGGACCTGGTGATCGCGATGGACGCCTACCGAGCCCTGGACGTCACCGCCCGCGCCCGCGAGGTGGTGCGCGAGTTCCCCCGGCCCGAGGACATGCGCCCCGCGGAGTCCTTCGGGGACCTCCGGGTGCACGTGCCGTCCGGTGGGTCCGGGGACGACGCCGCCCGCTCCGGTT
>NZ_JAUMTZ010000001.1:125195-144535 GCF_030530945.1 Kocuria sp.
GGCCACGGCGCCGGTTCCGGACACGGCTCCGGCCGACGCGGGGACCGTGAGAAGCCGGCGCGCGCCAGGGGCCTGGACACCATCCAGCTCGGCCGGGAGGACGTGGACGTCTCCGCGCTCACCCAGCTCGTGGACCCCTCCCAGACGGAGGCGGTCGCGCGGCTGCTCGACGAGGTCCAGCGCACCGCGGACGGGCAGACCCCTCTGACGCGGCTCGTCGAGGACGCCCTGGACCGCGTCGCCCGCGACGGCCTGGACGCCCTCGCCCACCACCGCGGGCACCCGGGCCACCTGGCCCTTCCCCGGGCGCAGGACGTGGCGGCGGCCTACCACCGGGTGCGGCGCTGAGCTGACCGGCTCCCCCTACCGATCCCGCCCGGCTACCCCGCCCCCTACCCCGCACCCCCGCACACCCCGCTGCGTTTGCTCCGTTGTTGCCGATTTCAGCCGGGAAATCTGCATCAGCGGAGCAATTGCGGGGGCGGTAAGGGGGGGGGGAGGGGGCGGGAGAGGGGTGCTTCGAGCGGGGAGGGGACGCGGCGGCGTCGTGCGCTAGTCGTCCAGGGCGCGGCGGATGTCGTCCAGGGAGGTCAGCTCGCCCGCGTTGATGCGCTCGCGGACCGACTCGTACTGCTCCTGGGACGAGGCGAAGGGGACCTCCCGGCCCCGGGCGTCCATGAGGCGGCCGTCCACGAACTGGTCGCCGTCCTGCAGGGCACCGGCCTCCCGCGGGGACAGGACGCGCAGCCCCACGGCGCCCATGCCCATGGCCTCCGTGGAGTGCCGGTGCGTGCTGAGCTCGTTGAAGAAGAAGTTCATCACGAGTGCCGCCACGGCGGCGGAGGAGATGCCGGAGGAGAAGATGATGCCCACCCAGGAGGGGAACGCGGCGTAGAAGTCCGGCGCCACGATGGGGACCATCCCGAAGGAGAGGGACACCGCCACGATGATCAGGTTCATGCCGCCGCGGTAGTCCACGCGTGCCAGGGTGCGGATGCCGGAGGACATCACCGTGCCGAACAGCACGAACCCTGCGCCTCCCATCACGGGCAGGGGGATGGCCGCGATCACCCGGCCCAGCACGGGCAGCATGCCCAGCAGGATCATGAACACGCCGCCCAGGGCCACCACGTAGCGGCTCTTGACCTTCGTGATGGCCACCAGGCCCACGTTCTGCACGAACGCGGTCTGCGTGAAAGAGTTGAACACCGGCGCCACGGCGGAGGAGAGCATATCGGCGCGCAGCCCGTCCGCGATGCGCGCCGAGTCGATGCGTGAGCCGGTGATCTCGGACAGCGCCAAGATGTCCGCGGTGGTCTCCGCCATGTTCACCAGGATCACGATGGCCATCGCCACGATCGCCGCCAGGTGGAACGTGGGGGCACCGAAGTGGAACGGGGAGGGCAGGGCCACCCACGCGCCGTCGCCCACCCCGGAGAAGTCCGCCATGCCCGTGACCCACGCGAGCAGGGTGCCGAGCACGATCGCCACGAGGATCGCCAGGCGGGAGAGCACCGCGCCGCCGAACTTGGAGAGCAGCAGCACCGCGAGCAGCGTGAACCCGGCCAGGCCGATGTTCGCGAGCCCGCCGTAGTCGGCGGCCTTGGTGTACCCGCCCATGGACCACGACGCCGCCACGGGCACCAGGGTGATGCCGATGGTCGTGATGATCGAGCCCGTCACCACCGGCGGGAAGAAGCGCAGCACCCGGGCGAAGAAGGGGGCCACCAGGAAGCCGAACACGGAGGCCACGATGATGGAGCCCATCACGGACTGGATCCCGCCGCCGGTGGCGAGCACCGAGAGCATCGTGGCGATCCCCGTGAAGGACACCCCCTGCACCAGCGGCAGCTGCGACCCGATCCGCGGCAGCCCCCAGGCCTGCAGGAACGTGGCGAAGCCGCCCACGAAGAGGGCGGCGGCCACGAGCAGGGCGGTGGTGGCGGAGTCGTACCCCGCCGCACTGGCGACCACCAGCGGGACCGCGATGAGACCGCCGTACATCGTGAGGATGTGCTGGACCGCGTACACCACGGTCCGCCCCGCGCCGAGCCGCTCGTCCTCCGGGCGCGCTGCCCGCTCGTAGTGGCGGACGGACGCTGCGCTGCTGCTCATGGGTTCCTCGGGGTGCGCCGCAAGTGCGGTGACGGTCGTGTGCTCTGCTCAGCAGTGTAGGCACCCGGGGAGCGCGCCCCGAACCCGCTCAGCCCCGGTCCGGTGTCTGCGGGCGCAGGGCGGACACCGTGCCAGGTGGCGGGAAAGTCTTCCGTCCGCAAGACTGTCACGCTTCGACGCCCCCGCGCGCCGCTGCCAGTCTTCGGCGCGGCGCAGACAGGAAGGTCCACTCTCGTTGTCCCACACCCATCCTGCACTCGGCCCATACCACGACAGACGGGAGATGGCCCTCGGAATCGTCCTGGCCGCGCTGGCGGGGACCATCGGAGCTGCGGCGTGGACCCACACGGAGGGCTGGTACGTCACGTTCATGACCGGCAACACCGAGCGGATGGTCCTGGAGCACTACAAGACCAACCATCTGCTGGGAATCAGTGCGCTGGCCACGGTCCTGTTCTTCGTGCTGGGTGTGGTGCTGGCCACCCTGGCCAGGGTGTTCCTGTGGCGCAAGGCCAGCCATGGTGCGACGCTCGTGACGGCGGCAGCCACCTACGGGGCCTGGGCGGTCGACGCGTTGACCAACGACTCGGGCGCGGTCTTCGGGGTGGCGCCCGTTCTGGCGCTCGCCCTGGGTCTGGGGGCGCTGAACACCTCCATCAGCCGTGACAACCAGGTGGTTATGCCGCTGTCCTACGTCACCGGAACCCTGGTGAAGCTGGGGCAGGGCGTTGCACTGCACCTGGCAGGTGTGCAGAGGTGGGTGTGGGTGTCCCAGGCCGTGACGTATGCGGGCTTTCTCGTGGGGGCGGCCCTCGGCGGAGCCGTTCTGCACGCGGTTCCCAGCGGTGCCGCCCTGGCCTCGCTCGCCGGGATGACAACCGTCGTCGCGGTGGTCACGTGGCGTCTCGACCACCCCGCCTTCTCGTTCGAGGACGCCCACGGATCCAACACCTGAGCCGACGACGACGGCGCCCACTCGACGCTGCGGGCGCCACGTGGGCGTGTGTGCCGTCAGAGACTCGGACTGGTTGGAACGGTCATGCGCCCGGCCGCGCCGGGAACCGACTACCCTACGGGAATGGCCTTTCACGCGGACTCCACCGAACTGGACACCAAGGAAATCCTCACCTGGGAGGGTTTCGGCACCGCCAGCCGGGAGCTGGCCCAGCAGATCGTGGACTCGGAGTTCGTTCCGGACATCATCATCGCGGTGGCCCGTGGCGGCCTGCTGCCCGCCGGCGCCCTCTCCTACGCGATGGGCGTGAAGCTCTCCGACGCCGTGAACGTGGAGTTCTACACGGACGTCCACGAGACCCTCCCGGACCCCGTGCTGCTGGCCCCCATGCTGGACACCGAGTCCATCGACCACAAGAAGGTCCTGGTGGTGGACGACGTGGTGGACTCCGGGCGCACCCTGGCCCTGGTGCTGGAGCTGCTGCGCGGCTACGGCGCCGAGTGCCGCTCCGCGGTGATCTACGAGAAGCCCCGCTCGGAGGTCCGCCCCGACTTCTCCTGGAAGTCCACGGACGAGTGGATCGTCTTCCCGTGGTCCGCGCAGGAGCCGGTCACCAGGACCCGGTGACCGGGAAGCTGGTCACCGGTGACCGGTGACCAGCTCCCCGGTGGTCACTGCCCCACGCGCTCCCACACCAGGGCGGCGGTGGCCTCGGCAATGGCCCGCTCCTCGTCCGTGGCGACCACCAGGACCTCGATCGCGGAACCCGGTGCGCTGATCCGGGTCACGTCCCCCTCTGTGTGCTCGTTGAGCTCCGGGTCCAGGGTGATGCCGAGCGCACCGAGCTGGTCGCAGACCAGGGCGCGGAACGCGGGGGAGTTCTCCCCGATCCCGGCGGTGAACAGCAGCGCCTGCGCGCCGCCCACGGCCACGTGGTAGGCACCCACGTACTTGGCCAGCCGGTACGCGGCCATGTCCAGGACCAGCTGCGCCCGCTGATCTCCGGCGTCGGCGTGCTGCTGGACGGCCCGCATGTCCGAGTCCCCGCAGATCCCCTCGAGCCCGGACTCCTTGTTGAGGATCCGGTCCAGCTCCTTGGCCGTCAGCTGCGGGTTGCGCTCCAGCATGGCGGTGACCACGGAGGGGTCCAGGTCGCCGCTGCGGGTGCCCATCACCAGCCCGGCCAGGGGCGTGTACCCCATGGAGGTGTCGAAGGACTGGCCGTTGCGGATCGCGGTGGCGGACGCGCCGTTGCCCAGGTGGGTCACCACCGCGTTGAACTGCTCGCGGGGGATCCCCAGGAACTCGCACGCCTTGCCCGTGACGTAGTCGTGGGAGGTGCCGTGGAACCCGTAGCGGCGCATCCCGTGCATGGTGTACCACTCCTCCGGCACGGCGTAGCGCCACGCCTTCTCCGGCATGGTGCGGTGGAACGCGGTGTCGAACACGCAGACCTGCGGCATCCCCGGGTAGGTCTTCTGGATGGCGCGCAGCCCCAGGGCGTGCGCCGGGTTGTGCAGCGGGGCCAGAGGGGCCAGGCGCTCGATGGCGCGGATGATCTCGTTGTTCACCAGCACCGGCGCGGAGAAGCGCTCGCCGCCGTGCACCACGCGGTGGCCCGCGGCGTCGATGGTGCGTCCGCCGAGCTCCTCGTCCAGGCGCTGCGCGAGGATCTCCAGGGCCTGCGTGTGGTTCTCGATCTCGGAGGTCCCGATGTTCTCGATCAGACCCTTGGTGACCACCTCTCCGCCCTCCACCCCGGCGGTGGCCCGGTCCAGGGTCACGTTCTCGTTGATCGCGGGCATCGAGGACGTGTACGCCTGAGGCTCTTCGCCCGCCGGCACGACCTCCCGGACCTGGTACTTGATGGACGAGGAACCGCAGTTGACGACGAGCACGAGCATGGCGTTGTCCTTGGGATCGGCGGGCAGGGTGACCACCTCGATGGTCTCACGCAGGGTGGCCCGGGGCCCGCGACGACGCTCCACAGCCCGGCACGGAGCGCGCGGGCACCGTGCCGCGCCGGGCCGGGGGACGGGCGGCCTACGATGAGTGCCACGTGTCCCTCGGCGCATTGGAGCTCACATGGACTGGACGACGGTCGGCACGGTGGCCTACCTGGTCATCGACTACGGCATCAAGATCGTCGCGATCGGGGTGGTCCCGGAGAACCGCAGGCCGTCATCGTCCAACGCCTGGCTGATGATCATCCTGGTGCTGCCCGTGGTGGGTCTGCCGCTGTTCCTCATGCTGGGCAGCCCGTTCGTGCACGGGCGGCGGTACCGCATCCAGCAGGAGGCGAACAGGAGCCTCACCGAGGGGCTGGAAGAGTACCCGGACCTCCCGGACGAGGCCGCCCCGCCACGCTGGCTGGAGTCCTTCACCCACATGAACCGCCGGCTCACGGGCCTGCCGTGCGTCACGGGCGTCAACGTGGAGCTGCTGCCGCAGGAGCACGCCTCCATCGCGTCGATGGCCGAGGCCGTGGACACGGCCACCGACTACGTGCACGTGGAGGTCTACATCATGGCCTGGGACCAGACCACGGCGCCGTTCTTCGAGGCGCTCGAGCGCGCGGTGCGCCGCGGCGTCGTCGTCCGGGTGCTGCTGGACCAGCTGGGTTCGCGGAAGTACCCGGGGTACAGGGACCTGGGCAGACGGTTCGACGCCGCCGGGTTCCAGTGGCGTCTCATGATGCCGCTGCGTCCCCTGCGGGGGCAGTGGCGCCGCCCGGACCTGCGCAACCACCGCAAGCTCGTGGTGGTGGACGGGAACATCGCGTTCATGGGCAGCCAGAACATGATCGACTCCAGCTACCTGTCGAAGAAGAACCAGGAGATCGGCCGCCACTGGGTGGACGTCATGACGCGGCTGACCGGCGAGATCACGGAGGAGATCGAGGCGGTCTTCGCGGTGGACTGGTACAGCGAGACGGGTGAGCGGCTCATGGCCGAGGACTTCGTGCCCTCGCACTCGGCGGTGCCCGTGACGGGTCCGGAGGGCTCGGGGAACTACATGCAGCTGCTGCCCTCCGGTCCCGGCTTCGAGACCCGGCCCAACGAGCGGCTCTTCGCCGCCATGGCCGACGCCGCCACGGACCGCCTGGTGCTCTGCAGCCCCTACTTCATCCCGGACGAGTCCCTGCTCGCGGCGGTGACCACGGCCGCGTACCGGGGCGTGAAGGTCGAGCTGTTCACGAGCGAGAAGGCGGACCAGTTCATGGTCGGCCACGCGCAGGCGTCCTACTACCAGGCGCTGCTCGAGGCCGGTGTGGTCATCCACCGCTACCGCAGCCCCATGGTGCTGCACACCAAGTTCATGCTCGTGGACCGGGAGATGTCCGTGATGGGCTCCTCCAACATGGACATGCGCTCCATGGGCCTGAACTACGAGATCAGCCTGATCTCCTTCGGCGGGGACATGGTGCCGCAGCTGGAAGAGCTCGCCCAGCGGTACCGGGACGCCTCCACCGTGCTGACCGCCGAGCAGTGGAAGCAGCGGGGCCTGGGCGAGCGGTACCTCAACAGCGTCTTCCGTCTGACCTCGGCGCTGATGTGACCGGGCGCTGAAATGGCCGGGCGCGGCATGTCAGCGCCCGGCCACCCCGCGTCAGAGCGTCTGCGCCTGGATCGCCGTGATGGCCACGGTGTTCACGATGTCGTCCACCGTGCACCCGCGGGAGAGGTCGTTCACGGGCTTGCGCAACCCCTGGAGCACCGGGCCCACGGCCACGGCGCCTGCGGACTGCTGCACGGCCTTGTACGTGTTGTTGCCGGTGTTCAGGTCCGGGAACACGAACACGGTGGCCTGGCCCGCCACGTGGGAGCCCGGGAGCTTGGACTTGGCGATCGAGGCGTCCACGGCGGCGTCGTACTGGATGGGGCCCTCCACCTCGAAGTCGGGGTGGGACTCGCGCACCAGCTCGGTGGCCGCGCGCACCCGCTCCACGTCCTCTCCGGAGCCGGAGCCGCCGGTGGAGTAGGAGAGCATGGCCACGCGCGGGTCCACGCCGAACTCGCGGGCGGTCTGGGCGGAGGCCAGGGCGATGTCCGCGAGCTGGCGCTCGTCCGGGTTGGGGTTCACCGCGCAGTCGCCGTAGACCAGCACGCGGTCCGCCAGGAGCATGAAGAACACGGAGGAGACGATGTTCACGCCCTCGCGGGTCTTCACGAACTCCAGGGCGGGGCGGATGGTGTTCGCGGTGGTGTGCGCCGCGCCGGAGACCATGCCGTCCACGTCCCCCAGCTGCACCATCATGGTGCCGAAGTAGGAGCCGTCCGTCATGCGCTCCAGCGCCTGCTCCTTGGTCACACCCTTGTGCGAGCGCAGCCGCACGTACTCGTCCGCGTACCGGTCCCGCAGGGCGGCGTCGTGCTGGAAGTCCACCAGGGTCAGCCCGTCAGCGTCGAAGTCCAGGTCGATGCCCTCGGACCGGGCGAGCGCGCGCACGGTGTCGGGCTCACCCAGCACGGTGAGGTCGCAGAAGTTGCGCCGGTGGATCATCTCGGCCGCGCGCAGGATCCGGGGGTCCTCGCCCTCGGGGAGCACGATGTGCTTGCGGTGCGCCCGCGCGGACTCCACGAGTTCGTGCAGGAACCGCAGCGGGGTGCGCCGGACCGGGCGCGGAAGGGTGAGGCGCCCGGAGAGCTCGTCGCTGTCCACGTGCTCGGCCCAGGCCCCACGCGCCGCGGCGATCTTGCGGGAGTGGGCCCCCGCCAGCGTGCCGCGGGTGCCGGCCACGGCCTGCGCGGTGGTGAACGTGTCCTGCCCGGTGCTCAGCACGGGGAACGGCGCGGCACTGAGCAGGGACGCCACCGCGCCGGTGGGCCGGAAGCCGCCCGTCAGCAGCATGCCCGCCGGGGCGGGCAGCGTGGGCGCCAACGACGACGCCAGGGTCGCCGAGACCACGTCCGTCCGGTCACCGGGGGTGATCACCAGGTCCCCGTCCGCGATCTGGTCCAGGAAGTTGCCCGCGGTCATGGCGGCCACCTTCACGGCCTTGATGTCACGGTCCAGGGAACCGGCGTTGACATCCGTGTCGTAGCCGTGCGCGTCCACGAGCTCGGCCACGGTGGGGTTGGAGATGGCGGGAATCTCCGGGATCACGTACGCCGGGAGGTTGTGGTCGCCCGGCTTGGCCTCGCGCCGGATCTGCTCCACCTGGGAGGGGTCCGCGCGGTTCACGATCACGGCGTAGATGTCGCACCCCGCCTGGCGCAGCTCGGTGCGGGTCACGTCGATCGCGTTCACCACGTCCTTGACCCGCTCGGAGTCGTGGGCGCTGATCACGGCGGCCACGGAGCAGCCCATGTCGTTGGCCAGCCGGGCGTTGAGGTCGAACTCGGCGGTGACCGCGTTGTGGGCCAGCAGGTCCGTGCCGTCCACCAGGATCACGTCGCACTCGCGGGCCATCTCCGCGTACACGGACACGGCCTCGGAGTCGAGCTCGTCGTGCTCCCCGGAGGCCAGGATCTCCCGGGTGCGCTCCAGGGACACCCCGCCGCGGCACCGGGAGTCCGGCAGGTCGAAGGTGCGCTTCATGAGCTGCAGGACGGAGTCCTCCTGCGGGGTGGCGCCGTCGTGCACCGGGCGGAAGAAGCCCAGCGCGTCCGTGCGCTTGAACATGGTGTCCGCCAGGCCCAGGGCCACCAGCGTCTTGCCGCTCAGCGGAGTCATGGCGGAGATGTAGATGCCCTGTGTCATGGAACGTGCTCCCTTGCGTGGTCCTGCGGTGGTGCCCCCAGTCTATGAACTCCACACCCCGTGCCGGGGGTCGCGCTCCGGGGGTGCCGGTGCCACACTGGTCACATGCTGGTCGCCTTCTCAGTCTCCCCCAGCGGTGGGGACAACCCGGACGCCTCGGTGCACGACGCCGTGGCCGCCGCCGTGCACGTGGTGCGCGAGTCCGGTCTGCCCAACCGCACCGATTCCATGTTCACCACCATCGAGGGTGAGTGGGACGAGTGCATGGCCGTGGTCAAGGAGGCCACCGCCGCCGTGGCCGAGTACGGTCCGCGCGTCTCCCTGGTGCTCAAGGCGGACATCCGCCCGGGCCACACCGGTGAGCTGACCGGCAAGCTCGAGCGCCTGGAGTCGGCACTGTCCCATCACGAGCTGAGCCGCTCGCAGGAGCGCCGCGGCATCACCTCCGGCAGCCCCGACGGCGCGGCCGGGCACGCCTCCGCCGGCTCCGGGGACACGGCCGGAGCCCCCTCCGGCGCGGACCGCCCGTGAGGCAGGGCCCGAGCGCTCCCCACCTCTCGTGAGCCGTAAGAAGAACGGCAAGAGCACCAGGCGGGACGGGCGCGGGGAAGCGGGTGCGGCGGCGTCGTCGGACGCTCCCGGGCTCGTGGAGCGCACCTGGGACACGGACACTGGCACGGTGGAGCTGCAACGGGACCCGTACGTGCCCGGCGCGTGGGTGCTGCGGGTGAACGGGGTGCCGTCCTCGCACATCGTGCCCGACCGCCCGGACCAGCTGGAGTTCGAGTACATGCGCTGGTTCTCCACGGTGCTGGAGGAGCACGTCTCCGCGCACCTGGACGCCACGGCGCTGCGCGTGCTGCACCTGGGCGGCGGTGCGTGCACCATGGCCCGCTACCTCGCGTGGCGCTACCCGCAGGCCCGGCAGGTGGTTGTGGAGCTCGACGCCGCCCTGGCCACCCTGGTGCGCGAGTGGCTGGACCTGCCCCGCGCGCCGCTGCTGCGGATCCGCCCCGGTGAGGCGCGCGCGGTCACGGAGTCCCTCACGGAGGACTCCCGGGACCTGGTCCTGCGCGACGTCTTCGCGGGGGAGCAGACCCCGGGGCACCTGCGCACGGTGGAGTTCGCCCGGCATGTGGACCGGGTGCTCGCGCCGGGCGGCCTGTACCTGCTGAACGTGGGGGACACCCGCAACCTCAAGGGCACGCGGGCGGAGCTCGCGGCGCTGCTGGAGGTCTTCGAGCACGTGGCCGCGGTCGCGGATCCTGCCATGCTCAAGGGCCGCCGCTACGGCAACGTGGTCCTCGCGGCCTCACACGCCCCGCTGCCCGCGGCCGGTTCCGCCGACGCCGCCGCGCTGGGCCGTGAGCTGCTGGGCGGTTCCCTGCCGGCCCAGTACAAGGACACGGCCTGGTGCCGGGAGCTGGTGGGACCGGACCAGCCGTGGCACGACAAGCCCGCGGACCCGGTGCCGGAGGGGCCGGACGCGGCCTGAGGGCGGGGTCAGCCGGCCCAGCCCTCGATCACGCCGATGCCGAAGAACGCCACGAACGCCAGGGCCACCACGTACATGAGCGGGTGCACGTCCCTGGCGCGGCCCTGGACCAGGCGGATGAACACGTAGGAGACGAAGCCCGCGCCGATCCCGTTGGCGATCGAGTACGTGAACGGCATGACCGCGAAGGTGAGGAACGCGGGGACCGCCACGCCCCAGTCCTCCCAGTCGATGTTCACCACGTTCCTGGCCATGAGGAAGCCCACCACCACCATGGCGGGCGCCACGGCCTCGAAGGGCACCACGTTGACCAGCGGGGTGACGAACATGGCGGCCAGGAAGAGCACGCCGGTGACCACGTTCGCCAGTCCGGTGCGCGCGCCCTCGGCGACACCCGTGGAGGACTCCACGAAGATCTGGTTGGAGGACACGGAACCCGCGCCACCGGCGGCGGCCCCCAGCGCGTCCACGAGCAGCACGCGGTCCACGTTCTCGATCTGCCCGTCCTCGGCCACCAGACCGGCCTGCTGGGACAGGCCCACCATGGTGCCCATCGCGTCGAAGAAGATGGACAGCAGGATGGCGAAGACCAGCAGCGCACTCGCGATCCCGCCCAGCTGCGTGAAGGCGTCCAGGGGAGCGGCGTTGCCGATCAGGGAGAGGTCCGGGAGCGCGAACAGGGCGTCCGGCGTGGTGGGCACCACCAGGGACCAGCCGTGGGGGCTGTCCACCGAGGAGCCGGAGGGCACCACGGCCTCCAGCACGTGGGCCAGCACGGTGGTGAGCACCACGGAGATCAGGATCCCGCCCCGCACGTTGCGCACCACCAGCGCCACGGTGAGCAGCAGGCCCACCACGAACGTGAGGGTGGGCCAGCCGAACAGCTCGCCACCGTGCCCCAGGCCCACCGGCACGGTGGTGTGCGCGGCGTCCGGGGTGCGTGTGACGAACCCGGCGTTCACGAAGCCGATGAGTGCGACGAACAGGCCGATGCCCACCACGATGGCGGTCTTCAGCGAGTCCGGCACGGCGTTGAACACGGCGGTGCGGAACCCGGTGAGCACCAGGACCACCATGATCACGCCGGCCCAGATCACCAGGCCCATGACCTGCGGCCACGTGAGGCCGGGGGTGGTGGCGATGGTCACGGCCAGGAACGCGTTGACCCCCAGCCCGGCGGCCATGGCGAACGGGGACTTGGCCCACACACCCATGAGGATGGTCATGACCCCGGCGACCAGGGCCGTCACGGCCGCCACGCGCTCGCCGCCCAGGATGTTCCCGGCGGCGTCCGGGCCGTAGCCCAGCACCAGCGGGTTGAGCACCACGATGTAGCTCATGGCGATGAACGTGGCCAGGCCGCCGCGGACCTCGCGGCCCACCGTGGACCCGCGCCGGGTGATGGAGAAGAAGCGGTCCAGCCCGCCGCGGGGTTCGCTGCGAGTGGTGGGCGGGGTGGGTGACGACATGCGGATCCTCACGGGCGGGTGCACACGGGGCACCGGGGAAACGGGTGGGGTGTTTGTGTAGAAATACTACGCCGACGCCGCCCTCCCGCCCCCGGGGCGCCCACCGCCCACCGCTGGCGGGCCCCGAGGTTAGGCAGGACTGACCTGAGGTCACTACCGTTGGTCACAGTCCCCGCCAGCACGCGATCCGCGCGTGCGCGTCGAAAGGAACTGCGACCGTGACATCCAACGACTCCCCGCGTCCGCTGCGCGTTGCCGTGATCGGAGCGGGCCCGGCAGGCATCTACGCCGCGGACATGCTCACCAAGACCGAGGCGGTCCGGGAGGGCGAGCTCGAGGTCAGCGTGGACCTCTTCGACCGCTACCCCACTCCGTTCGGGCTGATCCGCTACGGCGTGGCCCCGGACCACCCCCGCATCAAGGGCATCATCACGGCGCTGCGCTCCATCCTCAGCCGCGGCGACATCCGGTTCTTCGGCAACGTGGAGTACGGCAAGGACCTGACCCTGGGCGACTTCCTCACCCACTACGACGCCGTGATCTTCGCCACCGGCGCCGTCAACGACGCCCCGCTGCAGATTCCCGGCGCGGACCTGGACGGCTCCTACGGCGCCGCCCGCTTCGTGGCCTGGTACGACGGCCACCCGGACTACCCCCGCACGTGGCCGCTGGAGGCCAAGGAGATCGCGGTCATCGGCAACGGCAACGTGGCGCTGGACGTGGCGCGGGTGCTCTCCAAGCACGCGGACGACATGCTGGTCACGGAGATCCCCGCGAACGTGTACGAGGGGCTGCAGAAGTCCCCGGTCACGGACGTGCACATCTTCGGCCGGCGCGGCCCGGCGCAGATCAAGTTCACCCCCCTGGAGCTGCGGGAGCTCGCCAAGTCCCGGGACGTGGACATCGTGGTCTACGACGAGGACTTCCAGTTCGACGAGGCGTCCGAGCGGGCCATGGCGGAGAACAACCAGACCAAGGTCATGATGAAGACCCTGCAGAAGTGGCGCGAGGACGACTCCCCCAAGACCGCGTCCCGCCGCCTGCACCTGCACTTCCTGCAGACCCCCGATGAGATCCTCGGGGACGAGAACGGCAGGGTCCGGGCCATCCGCATGGAGCGCACCCGGCTGAACGGCGACGCCTCCGTGACGGGCACCGGCGAGTACACCGAGTTCCCGGTGCAGGCCGTCTACCACGCGATCGGCTACCTGGGCTCGCCCCTCCCGGAGCTGCCCTTCGACCCGGAGCGCGGCGTGATCCTCAACCAGGAGGGACGCGTGGTCGAGGCCGACGGCTCCCCGATGCCCGGCGTGTACGCCACCGGCTGGATCAAGCGCGGACCCGTGGGGCTGATCGGCGCCACCAAGTCGGACGCGCTGGAGACCGTCACCCACCTGGTGGAGGACCGCGCGGCGCTCGCGGACCCGGACTCCCCTGACCCGCAAGCCGTGGTGGACCTGCTGGACGGGCGCGGCGTGCAGTACACCACCTGGGACGGCTGGCTCGCCCTGGACGAGTACGAGCAGGGCCTCGGTCAGGCCTCCCAGGACGCCCAGGGCAACCCGCGTGAGCGGGTCAAGGTGGTGGAGCGGGAGGAGATGATCTCCGTCTCCCGCGCCGGCGCGGGGCAGTAGCCCGCCGCCGGCGCACTCGCCACGACGCGGGGCGTGGGACCGGTTGACCCGGTTCCACGCCCCGCGTCGTGCTGTTCCGGGCCTTCCGCGGAGCCTGGGCCTCCCGGGGTCGCCGGTTCGTGGACTCCGCGTCCCGGGCCTCAGACCCCCAGCAGGGTCCGGGTGTGCTCGTTGAGCAGGAGCCCCTGGGGGTCCAGCTCCGCCCGGGCGGCCAGGAACTCGTCCCAGCGGGGGTACTGCGGTGCGAGGTCCTGGGCGGTGCGCGTGTGCAGCATGGCCCAGTGGGGCCGCCCGCCGTGGTCCACCAGGATCCGCTCGGCCTCGGTGAGGAAGCTCGGCCCGTGCCGCTTTCCGTACTGGCGCAGGGCGATCCACCCCGTGTACCTGCCCGCGGCGGGGGAGAGCAGGCCGCGGTCGGGCGGGGAGCAGCGCAGGGTCACGGGGAAGGAGAGGTCGTACCCGTGGGTCTCCACCAGGGTGCGCAGCTCCTGGAACGCGGCGCCGGTGTTCTCCAGGGGCAGCGCGTACTCGGTGGCCACGTAGCGCACCGGCCGCGCCACCGTGAACACCTGGTAGGACACGTCCGTGTAGCGCCGGGAGCTCACGGCCAGGGACCCGATCCGGTTCAGCCCGCTCACGGCCCGGGGCACCAGGGACCCCGCGCGGCCCAGTCCGGCCGTCAGGGAGGTGCGCAGGACGGCGTCGTCCGCGCGGCGCAACGCCCGGGAGACCGGGGATGCCGGACGGGTGTAGGCCTCCGGGAGGCGGTGCAGGCGGCTGAGCACGCGGGTGTGCGCCGCGGGGGAGCCGGGCATCCAGGAGAACTCCACGTGGTCCGCGCCGGCCATGCGCTCCTGCAGGGTGTCCACGAGTCCCGCCACCGGTTCGCGGAACTCCGCGCAGTGCAGCCGGAAGGCGCTCACGCACTGGAGCGTGACGCTCACGAGAACGCCCAGAACGCCCAGGTGAACGCGGGCGGCCTCGAGCAGGTCCGGGCGGTGGGTCTCCGAGCAGGACGCGAGCTCCCCGGAGGGAGTCGCGATGCTCACGCCGACCACCTGTGCGCCCAGCGACGGCTGCCCCAGCCCCGTGCCGTGGGTTCCCGTGGCGATCGCCCCCGCCACGGTCATGCTGGAGGAGTCCGGCAGGTTGGCCAGGGCGAGTCCGCGCTCCTCCAGGACCAGGTTGAGCTCCTGCAGCGTGGTGCCCCCGAACACCGTGACCCGCTGCCGCTCCTCGTCCACGGACACCAGTCCCGAGAGGGCGGAGGTGTCCAGCAGGACGTCCTCCGTGGGCACCAGGGGGGCGCAGCTGCGGCCGGACCCCGCGGGGCGCACGGTCAACCCCGCGCCCGCGGCCTCCTCCAGCACCCGCAGCACCTGGTCCGAGTCCGCGGGGCGGACCACGGCCGCGGGCTCGGCGGTGAGGTTCCCACCCCAGGACCGCCACGTGCGCGCCCTGACCTGGGCCGTCATGGGCTGCTCGGGTGCTGCACGTCTGCTCACGGCTCGTCTCCGTTCCGGGGCCCGGGGACCCCTGTGGGTGCTGGTCCGGCTCGCCGCGGCCACCCCACCGCCACGGGGACCGGTGCGGTGTGCGCCGGAGCCGTCCGTGCTGGCGCGTGCGGTGCGCGCGGGAGGTGCCGGGGCGTCGTCGTCCGCGGTCCGAACGGCACCATCATCTCACCGTCCCCGGGCGCCGGGGCCCGTGCCACCAGGGGGCCGCGAGACTAGGCTGGAAGTAGGAAGCCGCGGCCCGGGAGGGAATGCCATGAACGCACGTGACGCCGAGATCGTCGTGGGAGTGGACGGCTCCGAGCAGAGCCTGGGCGCCCTGCACTGGGCCGCGCGGGAGGCCCGCCGCCGCGGGGCACCCCTGCACGTGGTCACCGCCTACACGCTCCCCATGGTCGGCGGCTCCACCTTCGACGTGGGCTACGCCGCGTTCGACGACGCCGCCCTGAGCCGCGCCGTCGCGGACCTCGCCGAGGACGCCCGGCGCCGCGTGGCGGAGCTGGACGTGGACGTCCGCTCCACGGTCCAGGCCGGGGACCCCTCCGGGGTGCTCGTGGAGCTCAGCCGGGGCGCCCAGCTGCTGGTCCTGGGCTCGAGCGGACGCGGCGGTTTCCTGGGGCGGCTGCTGGGCTCGGTCTCCACCGCCGTGCCCGCCCATGCGCACTGCCCCGTGGGCATCATCCCCCTGCAGTGGGGCACGGACTACCGGTTGAGCGAGAACGTGAGTCGGCGCGGTGCGTTCGTGGACGGCGTGACCGTGGGCTCGGACGGCTCCGGGCACGCCAGCTCCGCCATGCTGTGGGCCGCGGACGAGGCCGAGCAGCTGGGGGTCCCGCTGCACGTGGTGTGCGCCGCTCCCGCCGAGAACGCCTCCTACGCCTGGCTGCCCTCCCCCGTGGACTTCGACGACCTGCGCGGGGAGGTTCGCGCCGCGCTCGACGCCTGCGTGGCGTGGCTGCGGAGCCACTTCCCGGGGCTGGAGATCACCGGCGAGCTCGTGGACGGCGCGCCCATCGACACACTGGTGGCGTGCTCGGCGCAGAACCAGCTCGTGGTCACGGGCACCCGTGGTCGCGGTGGCTTCACGGGAATGCTCCTGGGCTCAACGTCCCAGGGGGTGCTGCACAACTGCACGGGACCCGCGATGATCGTCCCGCGCTTCGAGGATCCCCGGCTGCAGGACCGTCCGGACGTGGCCGTCTGAGGGTGCGCCGCGGACGCGGTGTGCCATATCATGGCGCGTTTGTACGCGGGGACGGTTTCCCTCTAAGCTACTGGAGGTCCACCGTCCGATGGCGCCCAGGCACCCCGCGGACGATGTTCTGGCCCCCATCGTCTAGCGGCCTAGGACACCGCCCTTTCACGGCGGCGGCACGGGTTCGAATCCCGTTGGGGGTACGTTTTCCGTTCGGGAGACCGCAGGACGCACGATTTGCACGAAGAGGCGTTCGACCTGCTAGGATATTCTCTCGTTGGAAACAACCAAGGCCCTGTAGCGCAGTTGGTTAGCGCGCCGCCCTGTCACGGCGGAGGTCGCGGGTTCAAGTCCCGTCAGGGTCGCTCAGGCGGCGATGAAAAGGCAACTTTTCGCGCCGTCGCGGCATATCATCCCGGGTTCACCCGGCTGGTCTGCCTGGCTCTGTAGCTCAGTTGGTAGAGCGTACGACTGAAAATCGTAAGGTCACCGGATCGACGCCGGTCGGAGCCACTGAACCCTCGCGTGGCTTCTACACGCGGGGGTTCTTCTCATCTCCGGGTGCCGTGCACGAGCACCTCGCACCCGACCCCCAGCCCGCGCCGAGGTTGCGGCCCTACCGTGGACAGCGGTCGAGGGCTGCGCGCTCTCACCACCGGGCATCCCGCCGAACCGCGGCGGGTGACACACGGGCCCCACCGGATCCCCGCAGAACGGGTGCCCGGCGGGTGAGGAACGGGGAGACGGCGGTCATGACACAGCCCAGACGGGCGCTCGCGGCGCTCGCGGTCCTTGCTCTCTCGGGGGCGCTCACCGGCTGCGCCCAGCAGGGCAAGGGCACCGCCATCGAGCTGTCCTCCGTGACCCCCACCCCCACCTCCGACACCTCGGAGGCACCGGCGGACACGAACTCGTGCTTCGACGTGGCCGAGGCCCTCAGCGCCCTCGAGCTGCTCCCCCTCACGGACCAGGAGGAGAAGGAGCAGCAGGACGACGACGCCCTGGACAAGGCCCGCGAGTCCCTCGCCCGGGTGCAGGGCCGCTTTCCCGGCGCCACCCGTCCCGCGTTCGAGGACGCCCGGAAGGTCCTGGCCGAGGCCGGGGACACCCTGCAGCCCACCGAGGCCGTGCGGGTGCGCACCGCGCTGGCGCCCGCAGACTCCTGGCTGCGGACCCACTGCTCCGCCGCCCCCGCCCGCTGAGCGGCTGCGGCGGCTCAGAGCTCGAGCCACACCGCGCTGTCCACACTGAGCTGGTCGTTCACCACGGCCTCCTGGCCGCTGGCCAGCAGCAGCTCGGCCTTTGAGAGCTCCTCGAATCCCACCGCGGTCTCCCCGAGGTTCGTGGCCATCAGCACGCGGCGGCCGGTTCCGGTGGTGAGCACGTAGGCCAGCACCCCGTCCGACTCCTCGCTCAGCGGGTGCCACGCGAAGTCCGCGGTTCCCAGCTCCAGCTCCCTCCGCAGCCGCAGGGCGCGGCGGTACAGGTTCAGTGTGGACTGCGGATCACCCTCCTGGTGGTCCACGGTGATCTCGCTGAAGGAGTCCGGCTGCGGCAGCCACGGCTCCGGTCCGAAACCCAGCCCCGCGCCCGCGGGAGACCAGGGCAGGGGGACGCGGGCGCCGTCGCGCCCCAGCTCGGCTCCCCCGGTGCGGTGGAACGTGGGGTCCTGGCGGGCGTGGTCCGGCAGCTCGGTGTGCTCGGGCAGGCCCAGCTCGTCACCCTGGTACACGTACGCGGAGCCGGGCAGGGACAGCTCCACCAGCGCGGCCGCGCGGGCCCGGCGCAGGCCCTGGCCGTGGTGGGGCTGCTCGTCCTGCGCGCCGATGCCGTTCGGGTACGCGGTGCGCGAGGACAGCCCGTAGCGGGAGGCGTGGCGCACGGTGTCGTGGTTGGAGAGCACCCACGTGCACGGCGCGCCCACCTCGTAGTTGGCGCGCAGGGAGACGTCGATGACGTCCCGCACCCGGTCCCGGTGCCACCCCGCCACCAGGAAGTCGAAGTTGAACGCCTGCTGCGCCTCGTCCGGGCGCACGTAGCGGGCCAGCCGCTGCGGGGGGCCCACCCACGCCTCGACCACCAGCATCCGGTCCCCGGGGTACTCCTCCAGCACCCGGTGCCAGTCCCGGTAGATCTCGTGCACACCGTCCTGGTCGAAGTACGGGCCGGTGTCCATGGTCTTCTCGGTGTTCGCAGACCCGCCACCGGCCCCGGGAGCGACGCCGCCCGCGCCCTCCGCGCCGGAGGCCGCCCCCTGCTCGGCGCCCACCGTCTCGGGCCCGAGAGCGGGGGTTCCGGCGGTGTCCGAGGCGGAGTCCTCGGGGAAGGTGGTGGCCTGCTCGGCGCCCACCGTCTCCGGCCCGGGAGCGGCGGGGCCGGTGCCGTCCGAGGCGGGAACGGCGGCGTCGTCGGAAGAGGTGCCCGTGCCCTCCACCATGTGGACCTGCTCGTCCCAGTCCGGCAGGCCGGGTGCCTTGACCATGCCGTGGGCCACGTCCACGCGGAAGCCGTCCGCCCCGCGGTCCAGCCAGAAGCGCAGGATGGCGCGGAACTCCTCCCACACCTCGGGGTTCTCCCAGTCGAGGTCCGGCTGCGAGGAGTCGAAGAGGTGCAGGTACCACTGGCCGTCCGGGACGCGGGTCCACGCCCGGCCGCCGAAGAGCGACTTCCAGTTGTTGGGGGGCAGCTCTCCGTTCTCCCCGGTGCCCTCGCGGAAGATGTAGCGGGCGCGCTCCGGGGAACCCGGTTCGGAGGCCAGCGCCGCCCGGAACCACTCGTGGTCCTCGGAGGTGTGGTTGGGCACCAGGTCCACGATGATCTTCAGCCCCAGGCGGTGAGCTTCTTCCCGCATCCGGTCGAAGTCCTCGAGCGAGCCGAAGCGGGGATCCACGGTGCGGTAGTCCGCGACGTCGTAGCCGGCGTCGTGCTGCGGCGAGAGGTAGAAGGGGGAGAGCCACACGGCGTCCACGCCCAGGCGCGCGAGGTAGGGAAGCGTCTGGGTGACGCCGCCCAGATCGCCCATGCCGTCCCCGTTGGAGTCCTTGAAGGACCGGGGGTACACCTGGTAGATCACGGCGTCGCGCCACCACTCGGAACCGGAGGGGGCGGGGAAGGGGGTCTGGGAGAGAGTCACGTGACCCAGGCTACCCACCGGGCACTGGGATCGACCACGGTGCCCCTCTCGGGGCCCTTGCCCCGTGCCGCTACCGGACCCCGTGCCCCACCCGTCCCCCCGCCCCCCCCCCCCCCCCCCGGGTGGC
>NZ_JAUMTZ010000001.1:144545-360634 GCF_030530945.1 Kocuria sp.
CGGCGAGAGGTAGAAGGGGGAGAGCCACACGGCTTCACCCAGACGCTTCCGGACCCCGCGCCCCCGCCCTCCGCCCCGTGTTGCCGCAATTGCTCCGTTGTTGCGGATTTCTGCGCCCCCGCGTGCATCTGCTCCACCTCACAGCGCGACAATGGGCGCATCAGCCCACGGAGGAAGCCGGTGGCCTGTGGACAGCTCCCGCCGGCGGGAGGCTTTTCTCCCTAGAGTCCGGACATGGCGACGTACCAGCAGCACCCCGTTCCGTTCCACCCCGAACCCGCCGTGGTGACCACCGCAGAAGCGGGTGGGCGGGCGTCCCAGCTCGTCAAAGCCTCGGGAATCCACCGGCTGGCACGGGGACTGTGGGTGCTGCGGGACCAGCCGCTCACCGGCGTGGAGAGAGCGGTTCTGCTGCAAAAGCATCTGGGTGGGCCCGGGGCTGGGCTCGTGGTGAGCGGGGTGCGGGGACTGGAGCTGCTGCGTCTTCCCGTGGGGGACACCGAGGCGTGGGTGCACGGTCTCCTCGCCTCAGGGCCGGTGCAGAGACCCTCACGGAGTTCTGCCGCCGCGGCCCAGGCACTCACGGCGGCCCAGCAACGGGTGGACCTGCTGTGGCGGGAGCGCCGGGTGCAGTCGCAGCAGGAGGGGATCAGGATCGCCAGGTCCCACGGCCTGCCCGCCCTGGAGGGCCCGTGGGGCAGCCGGATCGCGCATCCCCTGGAGTCCCTGGCGCGGCTCGCCCCCGCGCTGTCCCCGTGGCGGCTCACGGCCTGCCTGGATGCGCTGCTCTCCACACGGTTCGTCGTCCCGGGAACCTTTCAGCCGGTGGTGTTCACACGGGATCACCTGGAGGAGTGTCTGGGGATGCTTCCTCCCCACGCCCGCGGGGTCATCCGGCTGCACCGTGCGTGGCGGGAGGCTCGCCCCTCCTGCTGGTCCCCGGCGGAGACCCTCACCCGTCTGATCATCGCCCGCCGCGGACTGCCCGAACCCGAGCTCAACCATCGAGTGGACGCGGCGGGTCACGCCTTCCTCCTGGACCTCGCATGGCCCGGGAAGCGTGTGGCTCTCGAGTACAACGGTGCCGTGCACGCCCAGGAGATCGGTCAGTACCGGGACGAGATGTACCGCCTCTCCCTCCTGCGGGACGCAGGGTGGGACGTCTCGGTCCTCACGTGGGACGACCTCCGGTCACCGGCCCGCCGAGAGGCGTGGCTCACCCGTCTCCGGAGGGAACTCGACTGAGCGGCGCGCTTTCCTGTGGAGCAAACGCACGCCAGGGCGCCAAAATCGGCATTAGCGGAGCAAACGCAGCAAGAGATCGTGGGGCCTTGGGGCGGGGAGGGTTCTGCCGCTGGGGCTGGGGCTACCGCTGGGGGGGGCGACGGCGCGGCGTCGGGGTTTCGGGTCAGTTCGCCTGCTGCAGCTGGGCCAGGGGGGCCCAGCGCACGAAGATGCGGCGCAGCCCGGCGGTGGCCGATCCGAAGTCCCCCTCGCGCAGCAGCTCCACGGCGTCGGCCATGTCCTGCGGGGACTCGTCCGGCTGGATCCGGTCCGCCAGGGACCCGTAGTCCAGGCTCACCAGGGAGTCGGGGCCGAACGAGTCCAGCCACCGGCCCAGGCGGGTGAGGTCCTGGGCGAAGGCGGCGGCCTGCCGGGCCTCGTCCGGGAGGTCGTCCTCGGGGGCGTCGCCGGAGACGGCCCGGCCGGCGTCGTCCACGATGCCCGCGGCGCGGATGGTGCGCTGCGCGGCGGTGTCCGCAGGGGCGATCAGGCGGTGGACCTCGCGTCCGGAGTGCAGGGAGCTCACGTGGTCCGAGGGTGCGAAAGCTGCGAACCAGGACAGCGGCACCACGTACGCGGACTCGCGGGTGTGGACGGGCAGGAAGCTCTCCCGGTGGTTGGCCTTGGCGGCGGCGTCCACCTGGTCCTCGGGGACCAGCAGGGGCAGCAGCTGGGCGCTGTCCTCGTTCTCCGCGGCGGTGAACAGGCGCAGGGAGCGGCGCAGCCGCTGGGTGGGGTGGAACACGGGGAAGTCGCCGGCCCCGCGCGCCACCCGTCGGGCTCCGGCGGGTGCGGCGGAGAACGGCATGCTCCACAGCGGCTCGCGGGCGGGCGGGAGCAGGGGCTGGGAGGTGTCCGCCAGCCGGGCGAGCTGCTCGGAGAGCTCGTGCACCCCCGCGGTGAAGGGGTCCAGGGCCCGGGGGATGCCCGGGGCGTAGACGGCGTCGAGATCCTGCTGGGGGACGTAGACGCGCAGGGCGAAGCGCATGGGCGCGCCCGTGACGCTGCGGTAGGCGCTGCCCGCGTTGATCAGGGGCACGGGCTCAGTCGATCTCGATCACGACGGGGGCGTGATCCGACGCGCCCTTGCCCTTGCGCTCGTCGCGGTCGATCCACGCGTCCGTCACGCGCGCTGCGAGCGCCGGGGAGCACAGCTGGAAGTCGATGCGCATGCCCTCCTTCTTGGGGAAGCGCAGCTGCGTGTAGTCCCAGTAGGTGTACACGCCGGGGCCGGGGTGGCGCTCGCGGACCACGTCCTGGAACCCGGCGTTCTCGAGGAACGCGTGGAACGCCTCGCGCTCGGGCGGGGACACGTGGGTGTAGCCGCCGTCGCGGAAGAGCTGGATGTCCCAGACGTCCTCGTCCCGCGGGGCCACGTTCCAGTCCCCCACCAGGGCGATCTGCGCCTGGGGGTCCTCCCGCAGCCACTGCTCGGCGTGGCCCTCCAGGACCTTCAGCCACTCGAGCTTGTACGCCATGTGCGGGTCCTCCAGGCCGCGCCCGTTGGGCACGTAGAGGGACCACACGCGCACGCCGTCGCACGTGGCGGCGATCGCGCGGGCCTCCTGGACGGGCTCCTGCCCGGGCTTGCCGAACGCGGGCTGGCCGGGGAACGTGCGCTCCACGTCCGTGAGTCCCACGCGGGACGCGATGGCGACGCCGTTCCACTGGTTCAGCCCGAAGTGCGCCACCTCGTACCCCGCGAACTCGAACAGCTCCCACGGGAAGTTCTCGTCCTTGGCCTTGGTCTCCTGGATGGCCAGGACGTCCACGTCCGAACGCTCCAGCCACGCCTCGATGCGGTCGGCGCGGGCCCGGATGGAGTTCACGTTCCACGTGGCGATTCTCATGGCCTCCACGGTAGCCACCCGCACGGCGGGGGAGAAACCGGTGCGCCACCCCTCGGGGTGGAGATGGGGGGCAGTAGTGTGTGCTCATGAGTGCAATGCGGGCGCTGTCCGAGATCAGAGAACGCCGGATCCTCCTCAAGGCCGCCGGCGTGGGTGCAGGGTCCCTGCTGGGGGCGCAGGCGGTGGTGGTGGCGTCCCTGGCGGGGATCGACTGGTGGAAGCAGCGTGGCCGCAAGCAGCGCGACGCCCCCCGTCCGGGCACGTTCACGGCGCAGGTGCAGGACTCGGAGCTGACCATCTACACCTCCGGCCAGGACGTGTACGAGGACATGCTGGAGGCCATCGACAACGCCCAGCACTCCATCCACATGGAGACCTTCATCTGGAAGGGCGACGAGCTGGGGCAGCGCTTCCTGGACGCCATGAACCGGGCCGCGGACCGCGGGGTGGAGGTCTTCGTGATCTTCGACGGCTTCGCGAACCTGGTGGTGCCGAACACCTTCTACCGCTTCTCCGACAAGGTCAACGTGTTCCGGGTGCCGTTCCTGCGCCGGCCCTTCTGGAAGGGGCCGCTGCGCTTCTCGGGGCTGAACCACTCCAAGATCCTGGTGGTGGACGACGAGACCGGCTTCGTGGGCGGGTTCAACATCGGCTCCATGTACTCCCGGCAGTGGCGGGACACGCACATCCGGGAAGTGGGCCCCGCCGTGTGGGGGCTGCGCAACTCGATCGCCACGGTGTGGAACGAGGACCGCACGCCCGAGAAGGCGATCGAGTGGATCCCACCGCGCAGCTGGGACCCGGAGGTGTGGGTCTCCGCGAACCTGCCCATCCAGCTGGTGTACCCCATCCGCGGGATGTACATGAACGCGATCGACCGGGCGCAGGACCACATCTGGATCAACACCCCGTACTTCATCCCGGACCAGCAGATCCTGGACACCCTCCTGGACGCCGCCAAGCGCGGGGTGGACGTGCGGATCATGGTGCCGCGGGACTCCAACCACATCCTGGCGGACTGGGTGTCCCGCGGGTTCTACGGCCAGCTGCTGGAGGGCGGGGTGACCATCCTGCTGTACGCCGCGTGCATGATCCACTCCAAGACGGCCACGATCGACGGCAAGTGGTCCACGGTGGGCACCGCCAACTTGGACCGGTTGTCCCTGTCCTTCAACTACGAGACCAACGTGGAGATCGTGGACCCGGACTTCGCCGCGGAGATGGAGAAGGTCTTCCTCGCGGACAGCGAGCACTGCGAGGAGCTCACCTCCCCGCGCTGGCGGGACCGCCACCCCATGGCGCGTGTGGCGGAGACCATCCTGATCCCGCTGCGCCCCCTGCTCTAGACCGACGACGCCGCCGCACCCGGCCTCTCGCCCGCCTCGCACCGACTCCCCGCGGCGGGGTCACGGGGAGCGCCGAGGCCGGCACGAGCAACGCCGCCGTGCCCCGGGGAGGGGCGCGGCGGCGTCGTCGTCCGGCGGGTCAGACCGCGGTGAGGTGACCGCGCAGGGTGGAGGCGGTGTACCCGGTGCGGAACAGGCCGCGGCGCTGCAGCTCGGGGACCACCAGGTCCACGAAGTCCGTGAGCGAGTCCGGCTGGACGGGCGGCATGAGGTTGAAGCCGTCCGCGCCGCCGTTCTCGAACCACTCCTGCATCCGGTCCGCGATGGACTCCGGGGTGCCCACCATGGTGCAGTGCCCGCCGCCCGCAGCCAGGCGCCCGAGCAGCTGGCGGACCGTGGGGTTCTCGGCCTCCACGATCCGCAGGATGGTGCCGTAGCGGCCCTGCGGCCCGGTGAACTCCTCCAGGGGCGGCAGCGCGGGGACGGGGGCGTCCAGCTCCCACCCGGAGCAGTCCTGGCCCACGAACGTGGAGAGCTGCGCCAGGGACTGCTCCACCGGCAGCAGCCGGTCCACGCGCTCCTGCTTGGCCAGGGCCTCCTCGTGGGTGCGGCCCACGTAGGTCACCAGTCCCGGCATGACCACCACGGACTCCGGGTCCCGGCCGGCCGCGGCCACGTGCGACTTCACGTCCGCGTAGTACTCCTGGGCGGCCGGGAGGTCGTAGGCCACGGCGTAGATGCCCTCCGCGACGTCCCCCGCCAGGGCCTTCCCCGGCCCGGACGCGCCCGCCTGGAAGAGCACCGGCTCGCCCTGCGGGCAGCGCGGCACCGTGAGGGGGCCGTCCACCAGGAAGTGGCGGCCCACGTGGTCCACCGGGTGCACCTTGGCTGGATCCGCCCACTGGCCGTTGCGGTCCGCGGACACGGCGTCCTGGTCCCAGCTGGCCCACAGGGCACGGGCCACCGCCACGAACTCCCGGGCGCGCTCGTACCGCTCGTCCTTGGGAGGCATGGCCTCGTAGCCGTGGTTGCGGGCCTCCGCGTCCCACATGGAGGTCACCACGTTCCAGCCCGCGCGCCCGCCCGAGATGTGGTCCAGGGAGGCCAGCATCCGGGCCGCGTGGAACGGGGTGAAGAACGTGGCGGACACCGTGCACACCAGGCCGATGCGCTCGGTGGCCCGCGCCATCGCGGACAGCGTGGTCAGCGGCTCCAGGGACCACTGGGGTCCGCCGGAGACGTTGCCCACGCTGTGGCCGTCCGCGAAGAACACGGCGTCGAACAGCCCGCGCTCCGCGGTCCGGGCCAGCTCCTCCCAGTAGGCGATGTCCGTGAGGCGATCCACCGCGGAGTCCGGGGCGCGCCAGGCGGCCTGGTGGTGGCCCGTGCCGTAGAGGAAGGCGTTGAGGTGCAGTCGGCGGCCGGACCGGACCGCGGGACTCGGCGCCGCGGCGTCGTCGTGCTCGGAGGGTGCCGTCATGTCAGTCCACCACCAGCCCGCCGTCGACCACCAGGTTCTGCCCGGTTACGCCGCGGGACCAGTCCGAGGCGAAGAACAGGGCGGTGTCCGCGAACTCCTCCGGCGTGGTGACGCGGCCCAGGGGAGTGCCGGCGGCGATGTAGTCGAAGACCTCGTCCGGGGTGGCGGCGCTCGCGTCCGTGGTGCGCAGCAGGCCGCCGGAGATCATGTTCACGGTGATGCCCTGGGGGCCCAGGTCCTTGGCGGCGGTGCGGGTGAGGGAGAGCAGGGCGGCCTTCGCTGCGGTGTAGTCGTGGTAGGGAACCACGGGGTTCTGGAACAGGTTGGTGCCGATGTTGACGATCCGGCCCCGCCCCGCCTCCACCATGCCGGGGGTCACCGCCTGCATCACGTTGAGGGCGCCCACCACGGCGCCGTGGAACTGCTGGGTCAGGTTCTCCGCGGTCAGGGTGTCCAGGGTGGGGCGGGCATCCCCGTTGAAGCTGAAGTCCACCAGTGCGTTGTTCACGGCCACCGTGACGGGCGCCCCGAAGTGCTGGCGCGCCCGGACCGCCATGTCCCGGACCTGCTGGGCGTCCCGCACGTCCGCCTGGACAGCGAACGCCCGATCCTCCCCGAGCTCCCGGACCAGCGCGCGGGCGCGGTCCTCGCTCGCGTGGTAGTTGACGACGACGCGTGCGCCCTCCCGCGCGAACGCCCGGCTGAGGTGCTCCCCCAGGCCGCGGGCGCCCCCGGTGATCAGGACGATGTTGTTGTCGATCCGCATGCTCACTCCTGCGTGGCTCACGGCGAAGAACGCGGTGCGCCCGCTGGGCGGAGCCACCGTGACATCCCTTCGCCAGTACTAACTGGACAGGTTCGACGGGTGTGGTCTCAGCCGCTGCGGTCCTCCGCCCCGCGCCAGTACGGGCGCGGGGGTGAGGACGGGCAACGGCACCCCGTGTCACTGGGGCCAGTGTAGCCAGCGAGTTCTGCGAAGGGCCAAGGGCCTTGTGGGGGGTCTTGCGCCGGGCGAGAAGTGGCGATACTGTTCCGATATATCGGCGACAGAACGAAGAACATCGGGCGTCGTCGGTGCTCATCAGTAGAACAACGATTCAGGAGGATCGACCATGATGAACGTCAACGAGAGCGGCGAGGGCCGCGGAGGCTTCGACGAGCAGCAGGATCCCCGCCAGTTCGGCGGGCACGGTTTCGGTCGCGGGGGACACCGCGGGGCCGGGCGCCCCGGGTTCGGTGGCCCCGGCTTCGACGGGCAGGAGTTCGGCGGCGCCGGGCACCGTGGGTGGGGTCAGGCACCGGGATCTGATTCCCACGGTCCGCGCATGGGCTTCCAGCCCCAGGGGCCCGGCCGGGAGCAGGGCCCCGATGGCCCCGGCCAGGACTTCGGCTTCGGCGGTCCCGGTGGGGGAGACCCCCGCTTCGGTGGGCAGGAGGGCCCCATGGGCGGCTTCGGTCCCGGCGGGATGGGAAGGGGTCGTGGCCCCCGCGGCGGCGGACACCGGCGCGGCCCGGGCCGGGGTCGCCGCGGGGACGTGCGCAACGCCATCCTGGCTCTCCTCTCGGAGGAGGACCTCAACGGCTACGGCATGATCAACGCCATCGCCGAGAAGTCCAACGGCCTGTGGCGCCCCAGCCCCGGATCCATCTACCCCGCGCTGGGCCTGCTGGAGGACGAGGGCCTGATCGAGGCCACCACGGTGGACGGCAAGAAGGCCTACACCCTCAGCGAGGCCGGGCGCTCCCACGTGGCGGAGCACGCCGAGGAGGTCGCGGACCCCTGGGACCGCGTGGCCCAGCCCTACCAGGGCTTCCTGGACGTGCGCGGCGACCTGCGCCAGCTCGAGATGGCCGTGCAGCAGGTGGTCGTCACCAGCGACCGTGAGCAGATCGAAGCGGCCCGGAAGATCGTGGAGCGTGCCCGCAAGGACATCTACCGGCTCCTGGCCGGCGATGCCCCCACCGACGCCTGATGGCCCCGCGGCCACCGCGCGACAGCCCCTCTCCGCCCCCCGCCACCGCGCACGCACCCGGGTCATCCGGGTGCCGCGGCCGGGGGGAGAGGGGCTTTTCGGGTGCCTGGGACAGTGCGAGCCCGCTCCGGGAGGTGCTGCCGGACCGCGGGTCAGGAGCGGGCGACGTCGTCTGCTCGGCGACGCCGCCGGCGGGCCTCCGCGCGAAGAGCCCGGCCGGCGCCGATGAAGGCGAGGAGGGCCAGAACCAACTCCATGGTCATGACCACCCAGGCATCCCTGGCGCCGACGAAGGTCAAGACGAAGAGGACCAGCAGCGCCGAGCCCTGAACGAGGTACCCCGCCGATTTCCGCGTGACCATCTGGCCATCCTCAATGGACGCCGGGCCACGCGTCAACAAGGGAAGACGGCACGGCTGCTGGGTGGGTGAGGGTGCTACGGGCCTGGGTTGGCCGAAGAATCGGAGAACCTCACGACTCTTGAGAGCTGTTGCTAGCGTGTTCGCATGAGCCCAATGATGTGGGTCGCAGTTGTCATCGCGGTATTCGTGGGCGCGGGTGCTGTGTGGTGGTTTGCACGGCAGGACTTGAGGGGGCCTAGGAAAGGCGCCCCCACGCACGAGAAGCAGCCTTTCAACGGGCGCGAATGAGAACTTCCGGGGGTGACGCAGGGTCCTCCTGCTACCCTCAATGGCTGGTGTGCCGGGAAGTCTGGTCGGCGGAAGTGTCATGTTGCCCGTCGACTCCCGGAGGCCCACTTGCCCCCTCATCCTTCGCCCACCCCTGCCCTGGACACGCCCGGCGCCGCTGAGGCGCCCGCAGCGAATGGCTCTGCAGGATCCGCGCCGGCCCGTTCCCCCGAGGCTGAGACCGCCCCGGAGGGCCGGAAGCCCTCCGCCTTCTCCCGCCTCCTGGCTTTTCTCCGCCGTGAGACCGTGGCCGGCATCCTCCTGGTGGCCGCCGCGGCCGTAGCCATCGTGTGGGCCAACTCGCCGTTCGCGGACGGCTACTTCGCCCTGCGGGACCACGAGATCGGCCACGAGCCCTGGCACCTCCACCTGAGCCTGGGGTCCTGGGCCGCGGACGGTCTGCTCGCCATCTTCTTCTTCCTCGTGGGCCTGGAGCTCAAGCGCGAGTTCGTCGCCGGTGACCTGCGGGACCTCGGCAAGGCGGCGGTGCCGGTCGCGGCGGCCGTGGGCGGCGTCGTCGTCCCCGCGCTGATCTACGCGGCGGTCAACCTCTCGACCCCCGAGACCCTGGGCGGGTGGGCGATCCCCACCGCCACGGACATCGCGTTCGCCGTGGCGGTCCTCGCCATCGTGGGCTCGCACCTGCCCAGCGCGCTGCGCCTGTTCCTGCTGACACTCGCGGTGGTGGACGATCTCCTGGCCATCACCATCATCGCCGTCTTCTACACCGACGAGGTGCACGTCCTCCCGCTGCTGCTCGCCCTGCTCCCGCTGGCCCTGTTCGCGCTCCTGACCCACCGCTTTCCACGCTTCTTCGCGCGCCGTGCATGGGCCGCCTGGGTCATCCTGGTGCCACTGGCCGCGGTCACGTGGGCTCTGGTGCACGAGGCCGGGATCCACGCCACGGTCGCCGGCGTCCTGCTCGGTTTCGCGGTGCCCGTCCTTGGGGCGCGCTCCTCCGCGGAGCCGGTGGAGCTCGTGCACCTCCTGGAGCACCGCGTCCGGCCCCTGTCCGCCGGGTTCGCGGTGCCGGTCTTCGCGTTCTTCTCCGCGGGCGTCGCGGTGGGCGGCTGGGACGGCTTGACGACGTCGCTCGCGTCCTCCGTGACCCTCGGCACCGTCGCGGGGCTCGTGGTGGGCAAGCCGCTCGGGATCATGGGCGCCACGTGGCTCACCACGAAGCTCACGGGCCGCAGGCTCGACCCCTCGTTCCAGTGGCTCGACCTGACCGGGATCGCACTGCTGGCGGGCATCGGGTTCACGGTGTCCCTGCTGATCTCCGAGCTCAGCTTCGACCCGTCCGCAGGTTTCGACGACCAGGCCAAGGTGGCCGTCCTGACCGCCTCGGTGCTGGCGGCCGCGCTGGCCGGAGGGTTGCTGGCGTGGCGCAACCGCCGCTACGGGGACGCCGCCCCGGCCACGGCATAGGTCAGCGGGGCCTCAGCCTTCCCGCCACCAGTCGTCAGCCGGGGTGACCGGCACGGTGCGCTTGTGGCGGGAGCGCAGGAAGATCTGCTCCAGCTTCTCCGCGACCTGCTCGGGGACGTCCCTGCCCTCCAGGTAGTCGTCGATGTCCTCGTACGTGAGGCCCAGCTCGTCCTCGTCCGTGCGGCCGGGGTTGTCGTTGAGCAGGTCCGCGGTGGGAACCTTTCCGACCAGCCGCTCGGAGGCTCCCAGGTACTCCAGCAGCTGCCGGTTCTGCCGCTTGTCCAGCCCGGCCAGGGGGAGCAGGTCCGCCCCGCCGTCCCCGAACTTGGTGAAGAACCCGGTGATGGACTCCGCAGCGTGGTCGGTGCCGATCACCAGCAGGCTGTGGTCCCCGCCCACCGCGTACTGCGCGGTCATCCGCACGCGCGCCTTGGTGTTGCCGCGCGTGAAGTCGGTGAGCGTGTCCCCGGTGGCCGCGGTGTAGGCGGCCTCGAACCCGTCCACGGCCGGGGCGACGTCGTACGTGAGCACCCGGTCCGGCGCGATGAACGCAAGGGCGGCCTGGGCGTCGTCCTCGTCCTGCTGGGTGCGGTACGGCAGGCGCATGGCCACGAACTCCGCGGGAACCTCGTCCTCGCGCAGCTTCTCCACGGCCAGCTGCGCGAGCCGCCCCGCCAGGGTGGAGTCCACGCCGCCGCTGATGCCCAGCACGAAGCCCCTGGTGTGCGTGGCCCGGAGGTAGTCGCACAGGAAGTCCACGCGCCGCGCGGCCTCTCGCTCGGGGTCGATCTGAGGGGCCACGCCGAGTTCGGCGATGATCTGTGCCTGCAATTCACGCATGCGGCCATCGTACCGAGCGCGTGTTTCGGGGGTGTGACGGGCCTTCCCGGCGCACGACGCCGCCGGGCCACCTGCCGCGGGCCGGGCGCCCTGCGCGGACGAAGGGGCGCGGCGGCGTCGTGAGATGCTGGTCACATGAGCGAGAACACCTACGAAACCATCCTGGTCCGCCGCGAGGGGCGCGTGGGCGTGATCACGCTGAACCGCCCGAAGGCGCTGAACGCCCTGAACGAGCAGACCATGCGGGACGTCGTGGCGGCCGCCACCGGGCTGGACCGCGACCCCGGGATCGGCGCGATCGTCCTCACCGGCTCCGAGAAGGCATTCGCGGCCGGCGCGGACATCAAGGAGATGAGCTCCCGGTCCGGGCAGGACATGTACCGGGACGACTTCTTCTCCGACTGGGACGGCTTCGCCCGGCTGCGTACTCCCAAGGTCGCCGCGGTGGCAGGCTACGCGCTCGGCGGTGGCTGCGAGGTGGCCATGATGTGCGACGTGATCCTCGCCGCGGACACCGCGACGTTCGGCCAGCCCGAGATCACGCTGGGCGTCATTCCCGGCATGGGCGGCACGCAGCGGCTCACCCGTGCGGTGGGCAGGGCCAAGGCCATGGACCTCATCCTCACCGGCCGCCAGATGGACGCCGAGGAGGCCGAGCGCTCCGGACTCGTCTCCCGCGTGGTCCCAGCGGACTCCCTCGTGGACACCGCCCTGGAGGTGGCCGGGAGGATCGCGAGCATGTCCAAGCCCGTGGCCCAGCACGCCGTGGAGTCGGTCAACACCGCGTACGAGACCACCCTGGCCGCAGGCCTGCAGTACGAGCGCCGGGTGTTCCACGGCCTGTTCTCCACCGCCGACCAGAAGGAGGGCATGGCGGCCTTCGCGGAGAAGCGGAAACCGAACTTCTCGCACGAGTGAGCACCGGCACCGAACCGCGCGGGGTGGTGCCCGCCCGGTGACACGCGCCGACGGCGCCGTTCGGGGGAGACCCGGGGCGGCGCCGTCGTGCTGCCCGGTGGCTGCTGCAATAACGGAGCAGATGCAGAAATCGGGCGGTTCTGGTGCATTTGCTCCGTTGATGCAGGGGAAGGTGCAGGGGTGGACGTGGGTGCGCCTTGGTGATCAGTCCGCAGGTGCGGTCACAGGACCTCCAGACAGCCGCATCTGCGGATAGGCTGAGCGCATGACCTTCCTCCGTGTTGCCCAGGCGGCCACCTTCATGGGTGTCAGCGACGACACCGTGCGGCGGTGGATCGAGCAGGGGACGCTCACCCGGCAGAAGAACCCCGCGGGGCACACCGTGGTGGACGGCGGGGAACTCGCGCAGCTGGCCCGGCGCAGCGCCGTGCACCCCGAGGACCCCGCGAACGTGAGCAGCTCGGCCCGCAACCGGCTGGTGGGGCTGGTCACGGCGGTCACGTCCGACCGCGTGATGTCCCAGGTGGAGCTGCAGTGCGGGCCCCACCGGATCGTGTCCCTCATGAGCACGGAGGCAGTGCATGACCTCGGCCTGGAACCCGGTTCCGTGGCCACGGCCGTGGTGAAGTCCACCGCGGTGATCGTCGAGACGGAGGGACGCAAGTGACGGGACGTGAACGGGACACCAGCCCGCAGGGCATGAGCCCGGCTACCGGGGGAGCCCGATCGGGGAAGCGTGCGTCGGCCGCCGCCAGGATCACGGCGGTCACCGCCGCCGCCACCTTGGTGTTCGCGGTGCTCGCCGGGTGCTCCACCGGTTCGGGTGACGGGGGCGGGGGAGGTGACGCCTCGGCGTCGTCGTCCGGCGGGGACAGGACCCTGCGCGTGTCCGCGGCGGCGTCCCTGACCAAGTCCTTCGACGAGCTGTCCCAGGACTTCGAGAAGGACCACCCGGGCGTGCACGTGGACGTGAACTACGGGGGGTCCTCGAGCCTGGTGCAGCAGCTCACCGAGGGGGCACCGGCGGACGTGTTCGCCTCCGCGGACGAGAAGAACATGGAGAAGCTCACGGACGCTGGTCTCGCGAAGGGCGAGCCCGAGGTGTTCGCCACGAACGTGCTCACCCTGGTGGTGCCCGAGGGCAACCCGGCGGGGATCAAGAGCTTCCAGGACGTGGTGGACAAGGACGTCAAGCTCGTCACGTGCGCCCCGGAGGTCCCGTGCGGCGCGGCCACCGAGAAGGTGGAGAAGGCGGACGGTGTGACCCTGAAGCCCGTGAGCCAGGAGAACGCGGTGACGGACGTGCTCGGCAAGGTGACCAGTGGCCAGGCGGACGCGGGGATCGTGTACGTCACGGACGCGAAGTCCGCCGGGGACGAGGTGGAGACCATCGACATCCCCAAGGCGGACGAGGCCGTGAACAAGTACCCCGTCGTGGCCCTGGACAAGGCGCAGGACCCAGAGCTGGCCAAGGAGTTCGTGGACCTGGTCACGGGTGAGCGCGGCCAGAAGGTCCTGAAGGACGCGGGCTTCGGCGCCCCGTGACCCGCCGGCGCCCCGTGACCCACGGTTTCGCCGCGACCCCGCGGTGGGTGGTGCTGCCGGCAGCGGTGGGAGGTGCGCTGATCCTCCTGCCGCTGGTCGGCATGCTGCTGCGCATCGACTGGGGGCGCCTGGGAGGGCTGCTCACCAGCGAGTCGTCGGTGGCGGCGCTGTCCCTGAGCCTGCGCACGGCGGTGGCCTCCACGGTGCTGTGCGTGGTGCTGGGCTGCCCGCTGGCGCTCGTGCTGGCGCGCTCCAAGGCCCGGGGTCTCACGCTCTTCCGCTCCCTGGTGCTGCTGCCGCTCGTGCTGCCCCCGGTGGTGGGCGGCATCGCCCTGCTCCACACCTTCGGGCGCATGGGCTTCCTGGGGCGTCCGCTCGCCGCCGCCGGGGTGGACATCGCGTTCTCCACCACGGCGGTGGTGCTCGCCCAGACGTTCGTGGCGCTGCCCTTCCTGGTGGTGTCCCTGGAGGGCGCGCTGCGCACGGTGGGCACCCGCTACGAGCAGACGGCGGCCGGGCTGGGCGCCTCACCCACCCGCACCCTGTTCCGGGTGACCCTCCCCCTCGTGCTGCCCGCCCTGGCGTCCGGGGCGGCGCTGTCCTTCGCGCGCTGCCTGGGCGAGTTCGGGGCCACCCTCACGTTCGCGGGCAGCCTCCAGGGCGTCACCCGCACCCTCCCGCTGGAGATCTACCTGCAGCGGGAGACCGATCCCGACGCCGCCGTGGCGCTCTCGCTGCTGCTCGTCCTGGTCGCGCTGCTGGTCGTGGGTCTCAGCACCCCGGCACGACGACGCCGCGGCGCAGGCTTCCGCGCCACCCTCACCGGGTGGTTCGCACGGGACGGCGCTCAGGAACCGGGCGGCCCGTCCCATGAGGGGCCGCATGCAGGGGGCCACTCCCCGGAGGCGGGTGCGGAGCTGGCTGGTGCTCCGACCCCTTCCGTGGCGGAATCGAGAGGTGGGCCTCCGGACCCCGGCGTGGGCGCGGTCGAGGGCCCGGAGGAGACACCGGGCGGACCTGCCGGGCTGCGCGTGGACGTGGCCCACGACCGGCGCAGGGTGGCGGCGGAGTTCACGGTGGCTCCCGGCACCACGGTTGCACTGCTCGGGGCCAACGGTGCGGGGAAGTCCACCGTCCTCGGGATCATCGCCGGGCTTTTCGCCCCGGACCGGGGGAGCGTGCACGTGGGTTCCCGGTGCGTGGTGTCCGCTGAGTCGGGTGAGCGTCCCGTGTGGGTTCCCGCGCACCGCCGCGGGGTGGCCCTTATGGCGCAGGAGCCCCTGCTGTTCCCGCACCTGAGCGTCCTGGACAACGTGGCGTTCGGCCCCCGGGTGAGGGGCGTGGGGAAGGCGGCCGGGCGGCGTCGTGCGCTGGAGTGGCTGCGGGAGGTGGGCGCGGAGGAGTTCGCGGACCGGCGCCCGGAGGAACTCTCGGGAGGTCAGGCGCAGCGGGTGGCGATTGCGCGCGTGCTGGCGGCGGAGCCCCGGGTGATCCTGCTGGACGAGCCCCTCAGTGCGCTGGACGTGGCCGCCCGGCCGCGCATGCGCGCGGTGCTGCGGCGTGTGCTCGCGGGGCGCACGGCGGTGGTCGTGACCCACGACGACACGGACGTGGCCGAGCTCGCGGACGGCGTGGTGCGGATGGAGCGGGCTGCCTCCCGGGCCTGAGAGGAGCCCGCCCGTGATGGCCCTACTTCACCTCGCGCGTGAGCACCCGCCAGAGCCCGATCAGCAGCGGCACGCCGATCCACAGCAGCGAGGAGGTCCCCAGCTGACCCCACTGCGCGGCAGTGAGGTCCACGCCCGCCGCCAGCGGAGCGGCCGCCACCTTCAGGTCCACCCAGGCGCCGAGGTCCTGGAGGGCCGGCACGAGCATGGTGGCGGTGGTGAACAGCACGGGCAGGATGAAGTAGGCCACGATCGCCAGCGGCACGGACAGCAGCGCCAGACCGAACGCCACACCCTGCAGCACCACGAGCATCTGGGTGAGCCAGCCACCGGCGAGCTGTCCCCAGTCGGGGTCCGGCGTGAGGGGCTGGCCGGTGATCGCGGCCAGGACGAGGAAGGCCACGAGCGCGAGCACCCACGCCAGGAGCACGGCAACGGTGCCCAGCACCACGGCGGAGAGCAGCTTGGCGAGCACCACCCGGAGCCTTCGCGGCTCCTGGGTGAACGTGATCAGAGCGGTGCGCTGGCTCCACTCGTTGCACGCGGTGATGATGCCGAGCACGGGGAGCAGGAGGCCCTGCGGGGTGGTGGTGAGGTCGAACAGCAGCGAGAGGGGTGCCCCTGACTCCCGCGCCGCCCACATGAAGCCGCCCAGCACGAGCACCGTGAGGACGCCGATGGCGATCAGGAGGCCGCGGCCGGCACGGGTGTCCACCTGCTTGCGCAGCTCCACGCGCAGGAGGGTGGTGAAGGGCAGACCCCGCCCCTCCAGAGCGGGCTGCCCCCAGGGAGTGCTGGTCTTCGGAGTAGCGGGTGCGGTGCTCATGCGCGGGTCTCCTCTCGGACGGTGTCCTGCCGGACGGGTGCGTTCCGATCCGTCGGGTCCTGGTGGGGAATGCTGCCGCCCGGCGAGGTGCGGGCAGTGTCCGCGGTGAGCCGCAGGAACATGTCCTCCAACCGGGTGCCATCGGCGGGGCGGAGCAGGGTGAGGGGCACGCCGGCGTCGAGCGCCACGCGACCCACGCGGGCGGCGTCGGCCTCGATCTCCGCGGCACCGTCCGTGCGTCCCGAGAACGAGATGCCCGCGCCGCTCAGCGCGTTCGCGAAGGCCGCCCGGTCCTCGGCGTCCGCCACGCAGCCGGGGCGGGAGGTGAGCAGGTCTGCCATGCGGCCCTGCGCCACGATGCGGCCGTGGCCGATCATCACGAGGTCGTCCGCGATGAGCTCCACCTCGTGCAGCAGGTGAGAACTGAGCAGCACCGTACCGCCCTGCTCCGCGAAGTCCCGCAGCAGGCCCCGCATCCAGTGGATGCCCGCGGGGTCCAGACCGTTGGCGGGCTCGTCCAGGACGAGCACCTGCGGGCGGCCCATGAGAGCCCCGGCGAGGCCCAGGCGCTGGCGCATGCCCAGGGAGTAGTTCTTGACCCGGCGGGAGGCCTCGGAGCGTTCAAGCCCCACCAGGTCCAGCATCTCGTCCACCCGGGACCGGCCCATGCCGGTGATCGTGGCGGCGAGTTGGAGTACCTCCCGCCCGGTGCGCCCGGGGTGCTGGGCGGCGGCGTCGAGCATCACGCCCACGTGGCGGCTCGGGTTGGGGAGGTCCTCGTAGCGGCGTCCCAGCACCAGTGCGCTCCCGGAGGTGGCGGGCGTGAGGTGGGTGAGCATCCGCAGCGCGGTGGACTTGCCCGCCCCGTTGGGGCCCAGGAACCCGGTGACCCGCCCGGGCTGCGCCACGAAAGAGATGTCGTCCACCGCGGTGAACCCGCCGTAGCGCTTGGTCAAGTGCTCGATCCGAATCATGCCCACCATCCTGACCGCCGGACGGGGCGAGACGGCGGAGGTGGGGGATGCAGGCGAGTCCCGGAGTCCCGCATGCGCCCTCGGCTACAGGGGTGCCGGCCAGTTCCATCACAAACCCCACCCGCGCGGATCGGTAGCATGAGCCGGGCCGGTGACCGTCCGGCGTCGACGTCGAGAGAGGACACCCCATGGCCTTCGTCTGCAGCGCCACCTGGACCGCGAAGCCCGGCGAGGAGGAGACCGTTCGCGACGCGCTCGCCCAGCTCTCCCCGGCGGCGCGCGAGGAGCCCGGGAACCTCTACTACCAGGCGTACCAGAGCCCGGAGGAGCCCCGCGTGTTCCGCATCTTCGAGGTCTACGCGGACAAGGACGCCTTCAAGGCACACGTGAACTCCGAGCACTTCACTCGCTGGGGTGTGGGGCAGGCAATCCCTGCGCTGGAGAACAACGAGCACGAGACGTACCAGACGCTCGACTTCTGAGTCACCCACGCGGTCACCGGGGACGGTCTGACGCCACCGCGGCGCACGGTTTCTGCTCGGACCTCACGGGGCGGCGTCGTCAGCCCAGCACCACCAGGACCCCGGCTGCCAGGAGACCGCCCACCACGGCCCAGCCGGTGACGAGCAGCGTGGTGCGCACCCCGAAGTGGCGGGCCACCATCACGATGGATGGGATGCTCAGCGCGGGCAGGGTGATGAGCAGGACCCCGGCCACGCCGTAGCTGGCGCCCGCTGCGGTGAGACCCACGAGCACGGGGATCTCGCCGCCCGTGGGGATCACCAGGGCGGCGCCGATCACGCCCACCAGGAGCAGCGCGAGCGGTCCGGCGTGCTGGCTCAGTGCCGCGAAGTTCGAGAGCCACCCGGAGAAGAACCCGACGAGCAGGACGAGCACCACGTACTCCGGCACCAGCACCACCAGGTAGCGGCCCAGCGCCCTGCCGAAGCGGGCGAGCATCTCGCCCCACGTCTGCGGATCGGCGGGCAGCGCCTCGGGCGTCTCCACCTCCACCGTGGCGAAGCGCCGACTCACGAGCACGGCCCCCACCAGCACCACCAGGATGCCCACCACCACGCGCGTGGTCACGAACGGCCAGGACATGGTGAGCCCCAGGAAGACGAGCACCGCGGGGTTGAGCAGCGGGTTGGCCAGCCAGTAGGCCATGGTCGCGCCCGCGGGCGCCCCGGACCGGCGCAGACCCACGGCCACGGGGGCTGTGCAGCACGTGCACATCATGCTGGGCAGAGCGAGCAGCGCGCCGGAGATGCCCTGTCCCCAGGACGTCCGGCGGCTCAGGGCCCGCAGCAGCCAGCGCCGGGGCACCAGGGACTCCAGCGCGGCGGCCACCAGCAGGGCGACGGTCGCCGCTTTCCACACGGCCTTGAGGTAGACCACGGTGAAGTCGAGCGCGCCCCGCAGTGACGGCGAGGAACCGGCCGCGCCGAAGATCGCCTTCCCGTCCCACACTCCCGACTCCGCGAGCTTGTGCGCCTTCAGGTCGTAGGGGAGCCACTTGGCCCACAGCAAGCCCGCCACGAGGAGCAGGAGCGTGAGCGCCAGTCCCGCCCAGCCCAGGCGTCGTGCGGGAGCGGTGGTCTCGGGGGTTTCAGCGGGCGAGGTAGAGGTGCTCACCGGGGGCCTTTCGCGGCGGGGCTGGACGCGGCGTCGCCACCGGAGGACGACGACGCCCGGCAAGCCTACGCCCGGGTCTCGCCACCGCGCGGGGTGGCAGGAATGCGCTACGGGCACTGGGACGTGTCTATCTGCACCGGGTGGGTGTGGCCGGTGTCATACTGCCCCTGTGGAGAACCCCCAGCAGCGGCTGCAACCCCTACTGCGTCCCGGCGAGAAGCTTCTGTGGTCGGGCCAGCCCGACCCGCGCGTGCACTTCATGCCCTTCGACGCCTTCCTGGTGCCCTTCAGCGTCCTGTGGTGCGCGTTCGCGGTGTGGTGGACGTGGTTGGCGTTCACAAAGGACGGCCGTCCCGGGTGGTTTCCCCTTGTGGGGCTGCTCTTCGTGGCAATGGGCCTGTACTTCGTTGTCGGGCGGTTTGTCGTCAAGGCCCGGCGCAAACGGCACACGGTCTACGGCCTCACGGACACCCGCGCCATCGTCGTTGAGGGTGACCGAAAAATCTCGGACGTCCGCGTGGAGGACGAGTCCGCGCAGGTGCGGAAACACCGTGACGGCGTGCACGTGGAAGTCATTTTCGGCAGCTCAGGCCTCCAGACCGCCTACCTCAACAGTGGCATGGAGGGCTTCTCACCCGGGCGCCCCTCGCCCGTGGCCTTCTTCGACGTGGCGGACGGGGACGCGCTGCTGCGGGAACTGAACCGCGCGCGCTGAGAGCGGGGAGCAACGCACGCCGGGAGCACCGCAACCCGGCAGCGTCGCGGTTCGTCCCCGCCCGGCGACGGCAAGAGATCGCCTCCGCTGGGGGATCACACCGCCCTGAGGTACTTCCCGCTGGGCTCCCCGTCCGGGAAGGTGCCCCTCAGCTCTTCCATGAACCCGGTGGGGATCTTGTCGTCCCAGAAGGCGTTTCCTCCCTGCGGCTCCGCGCTTGGGTCCTGGTGGGTGAGGTCGAGTGCGACGGGCGGGCGGTCCACGGGGATAATCTCGTGCCGGTACTCGCGCTGCGTGGTTCCGTCCGACACGACGAAGTGCCCGTAGCCGCCCCGCAGGTGGGCCGAGACAACCCGGAGGTCGGGGTGCAGGTCGTCCACCAGCGCGGGTGTCAGCGAGAGGTCGTAGAGAAAACCCGCCCAGTTGCACCGCAGGTTCTCGGGGAGCTCCCCGTACTCCAGTTCCACGTTGCCGTTCTCCCGCACCGTGATGCCCACGATGTCCTCCCCGGAGGCGATGTCGCACGCGCGGTGGTAGAAGTTGTGCCCTGTGCCCATGGGTGCTCCTCCGTTGGTGGGTGGCCTGCTGGGCCGTGCAGCCGGCAGGCGCGGTATCGCCAGGATGCCAGTACGCGACCCTGCCCGCGCACAGGGTCGACGCCGCGGCGGAACCTGTCCGCCGCGTCGTCACCCCTGGCGCGTATGGCCGTCAGCGCCAGCCCAGCTCCGGTGCCACGTGGGTCAGGATCGACTCGATGACGTGCGCGTTGTACGCCACGCCCAGCTGGTTGGGAACCGTGAGGAGCAGGGTGTCCGCCTCCGCGATCGCCTCGTCCTGCCCGAGCTCCCGCACAAGCTGCTCCGGCTCTGCGGCGTAGCTGCGGCCGAACACGGAGCGGACGTCGTCGATCACACCCACCTGGTCCGAGTTCTCCCTGTTCACCCCGAAGTACGCGCGGTCGGTGTCGTTGACCAGCGCGAAGATGCTGCGCGAGACCGAGACGCGGGGTTCGTGGCCGTGCCCGGCCTCCGCCCACGCCTCACGGAACGCGCGGATCTGCTTGGCCTGCTGCACGTGGAACGGCTCCCCGGACTCGTCGGTCTTGAGCGTGGAGCTCATGAGGTTCATTCCCCGGGCGGCCGCCCAGCGCGCGGTGGAGTCCGACGCCGCTCCCCACCACATGCGGTCCCGGAGCCCCTCGGAGTGGGGTTCCAATCGCAGCAGTCCGGGAGGGTTGGGGAACATGGGCCGCGGATTCGGCTGCGCGAAACCCCTGCCCTCGAGCAGCTCCAGGGTCTTCTCGGTGTGGCGGCGGGCCATGTCCGCCTCGGTCTCGCCCTCGGCGGGTTCCATGCCGAAGTGGCGCCAGCCGTCGACCACCTGCTCGGGGGACCCCCGGGAGACGCCGAGCTGGAGCCTCTCGCCGGAGATGAGGTCCGCGGATCCCGCATCCTCCACGAACGCGTACGGGTTGACGTAGCGCATGTCGATCACGCCGGTGCCGATCTCGATGCTGGAGGTCCTGGCCCCCACCGCGGCCAGCAGCGGGAAGGGAGCACCCAGCTGGTGCGCGAAGTGGTGGACGCGGAAGTACGCGCCGTCTGCCCCGAGCTCCTCTGCCGCGACCGCCAGGTCGATGCTCTGCAGCAGGACGTCCGCCCCGGAGCGGGTGGCCGAGTGCGGGCTGGGTGTCCAGTGCCCGAAGGACAGGAAGCCGATCTTCTTCACGTCGTCTCGCTTTCTGGTGTGCGGTGGCTCGGGCCCCGCGGTGGCGGTGGTGGCGGCCACGGGGCCGTTCACCCACCAGAAGTCCTCGGGACCGCAAGTTATTCCCACAGAAACTATTGTCCCCGCAACGACGCGAAATCCGTGTCCGCGTACTCCACCGACTCGTGCGCCGTGGACTCCGAGCCGGACCCACCGTCGGCCCCACCCGCTGCGGCACCGGAACCGTCCAGTGCGTCCGGGTGCAGCAGCGCCTCCCGGTTCCGCAGCTCCACCCGGCGGATCTTGCCGGAGATGGTCTTGGGCAGCTCGGCGAACTCCAGGCGGCGGATGCGCTTGTACGGCGCGAGGTTCACCCGGCAGTGGTGCAGGATGCTCTCCGCGGTCTCCGCCGTGGGCTCGTGACCGTCCGCGAGCACCACGTACGCCTTGGGCACGGCCAGGCGGAGGGGGTCCGGGGAGGGGACCACGGCAACCTCCACCACGGCGGGGTGCTCGATCACCACGGACTCCAGTTCGAACGGGGACAGCCGGTAGTCGGAGGCCTTGAACACGTCGTCCGCGCGTCCCACGTACGTGAACACCCCGTGGGTGTCCCGGGAGACCACGTCGCCCGTGTGGTAGAGCCCGCCCCGGAACGCCTCCGCGGTCTTCTCGGGGTCCCCGGCATACCCGGGGGTGAGTCCCACGGGTCGGGGGTCCAGGCGCAGGCACAGCTCGCCCTCGGTCTCGTTCTCCTCCTCCGTGCTGGGGTCGATCAGCACCACGTCGTACCCCGGCAGCGCCCGCCCCATGGCCCCGGGCTTCACGGGCATCCCAGGTGTGTTGGCGATCTGCAGGGAGGACTCGGTCTGCCCGAACCCGTCCTGGATGTCCGTGCCCCACGCGGCCTTCACCCGCGAGATGATCTCCGGGTTCAGCGGCTCCCCTGCGGACACGGTCTTGCGCGGCGGGTGCTTCAGGTGGCCCAGGTCCGACTGGATGAGCATGCGCCACACCGTGGGCGGCGCGCAGAACGAGGACACGTGCTCCCGCTCCATCTGGTCCATCAGTGCCGCGGCGTTGAAGCGCGTGTAGTTGTAGAGGAACACGGTGGCCCCGGCGATGAACGGTGCGAAGAAGTTGGACCACGCGTGCTTGGCCCACCCCGGGGACGCCACGTTCAGGTGCACGTCCCCCGGCTCCAGCCCGATCCAGTACATCGTGGACAGGTGCCCCACCGGGTAGGACGTGTTGGTGTGCTCCACGAGCTTGGGCAGGGACGTGGTCCCGGACGTGAAGTACAGCAGCAGCGTGGCGTCCGCGGGGGAGGGCTCCAGCACCTCGAACGTCTCCGGCCCCTCGATGGACCGCGTCCAGTCCAGCACCCGGTGCCCGCCGATCGGTTCCAGCTCCGCCTCCCCGGACGACGACGCCGCTGCGCCGCCTTCCCCGCCCGCCGCCCTGTTCGGGGTGCTCGCCGCTGCGCTTTCCCGGGCCAACTCGGAGCTGGATGCGGCGTCGTCGTCGCGCGCCGGTCCCGCGGCGGGGGACGAGAACGCGTTGGAGGTGGGGCGCACCCGGTGGTCGGGCCGGTCCGGGACCACCACGAGCGTGAAGTCCCCGGGGACGTCCGCGAACTTCTGGGCGTTGCCGCGGGAGGTGACCACCCACGAGGCGTTGCCGCGGTCCACGCGGTCCCGGAGGTCGTTCTCCCCGAGCATCACCGTGGTGGGGATCATGGGCGCGCCCAGCTTGGTGCACGCGAGCATGGTCTCCCACAGCTCCACCTGGTTGCCGAGCATGAGGATCACCCGGTCCCCGCGCCGCACGCCCTGCGAGCGCAGCCAGGTGGCCAGCTGGGACGAGCGCCGGGAGAGCTCGGCGTAGGTGCGCCGCGTCTGGGTGCCGTCCTCCTCCACGATCACCAGCGCCTCGCGCCCCGCCTCCTCGCCCGTGCCGAGGGCGTCGAACCAGTCCAGGGCGAAGTTGAAGTGCGTGAACCGCGGCCACTCGAACTCGGCGTGCGCGGCGTCCAGGTCGGTGCGCAGCCGCAGCAACTGGTCCCGTGCGGCGCGGAAGCGTTCGGTGACGGACTGCTCGGTCGCGGTGGTCTCGCTCATGGGCTCCTCGTTCCGGTGCTGGGGTTCCGGTGCCGCGCCGGCGAGCAGTGAGGCTGGGTGGCCGCAGGGTCGCCGGGACCCGGGGGAGAACTTTCCCCCAAGGTACTGCAGGGGCCGGGAACAGTGTGGTCGCGGTCACAAAAAATGCAGCGGTCGGGGGAGGCGGACCGGATTGGTAGAGATGGAGAAGGCGTGCCGCACGGCGGCCCGGCGGAGAGGGGAGGAAAACCTGTGGGTGTCAGCCGGAATGTGACGTGAACTACTCCGCACGGACCGTACGATCGGCCGGGACAGCAACCGGGCGGCGTCGTGCGCCGCGCACCACAAGGGCAGGAGCGAGCATGGACATCACGGGGACCTCGGCCATCGTCACGGGAGCGGCCTCCGGGCTGGGGGCGGCAACCGCGGCGCGGCTCACCTCACTCGGCGCGCACGTCGTGGGCATCGACCTGCCCGGCGGGATCGAGAAGGCCCCCCGGGTGGAGGGGCTCACGTACGTGGCCGCGGACGTGACCAGCGAGGACGAGGTGCGGGCCGCCGTCGCCCGGGCCGCGGAGATCGCGCCGCTGCGCACCGTGGTGAACTGCGCCGGCATCGGACCCTCCGCGCGCGTGGTGGGCCGCAACGGCGTGCACGACCTCGCGCTGTTCGAGCGCGTGGTGCGCATCAACCTGGTGGGCACGTTCACGGTGCTCGCGCTCGCCGCTGAGGTGATGACCGCCCAGGACCCCGTGGACGAGGCCGGGCAGCGCGGTGTCATCATCAACACCGCATCCGTAGCCGCGTTCGAGGGGCAGGTGGGCCAGGCGGCGTACGCGGCGTCCAAGGGCGGCGTGCACTCCCTGACCATCGCCGCGGCGCGCGACCTCTCGTCCAAGGGCGTGCGCGTGATGACGATCGCCCCCGGCATCGTGGACACCCCCATGCTCGGCAGCGTGGGTGAGGACTTCCGGGCAGCGCTCGCCGAGTCCGTGCCCTTCCCGCACCGCCTCGCGCAGCCCGCGGAGTTCGCGCAGCTCGCAGGGATGATCGTGGAGCACGACTACCTCAACGGCGAGACCATCCGCATGGACGGTGCCCTGCGCATGGCCCCGCGCTGATCCGGTCGGCGGCGTCCGGGCCCCGGGGGTCGTGCCGCTGAGGTCGGCGCGGCCCCCGGGGAGCAAGGTGCGGCTCAGTCCACCGTGACCACGATCTTCCCCACGGTGTGGCCCTCCTGGCTGGCCGCGAACGCCTCCGGGAGCTGCTCGAGCGGGAAGGTGCGGTCCACGCGGACGGTGAGCTCGCCGGCGTCGGCGAGGCGGGCGAGCTCGGTGAGCTGCCCGGAGTCCGGGGTGACCCACATGTAGTGGCCGCCGTGCTCTTCCACCGAGGGGTCCGCGATGGAGCCGTGCCGGCCGCCCTCGGCGAGCACGGCCAGGGTGTCCTCCAGGACGCCGCCCACGAAGTCCGCCACGATGTCCACGCCGTTCGGGGCGAGCTCCCGCACGCGCTCCGCGAGGCCGTCACCGTACTCCACGGGCTCTGCGCCGAGCCCGCGCACGTAGTCGTGGTTCCGGGCGGACGCGGTGCCGATCACGCGGGCGCCGAAGGCCTTGGCGATCTGCGCACCCATGCTGCCCACGCCGCCGGAGGCCGCGTGGATGAGCACGGTCTTGCCCTCCGCGAGGCCCAGCCGGGTGAGCACCTGGTACGCGGTGAGCCCCGCCAGCGGCAGGCCCCCGGCCTGCTCCCAGGACATGCTCTCCGGCTTGGGAGCGAGCGCCCGCACGGGTACCGAGACGTACTGTGCGAACGTGCCGCCGTGGACCCAGTCCTTGCGGGCGTAGGCGATCACCTCGTCCCCCTCGGAGACGCCGGGGGTGTCGAAGCCCTTCTGCACCACCACACCGGCCACGTCCCAGCCCGGGACCACCGGGAACTGCGCGTTCATCACGGGGTCCAGCCCGCCGGACATCACCTTCCAGTCCACCGGGTTGATCCCCGCCGCCCTGACCCGCACCAGGACCTCGCCGGGCCCCACCTTGGGCAGGGGCTGCTCGGAGAGCTCCAGGACGGACGGGTCGCCGTACTGCTGATAGGTCTGCGCCTTCATCGTGGTCATGCCACGCGCAACGGCCCGCTCCCGGGGCCTTATTCCATGCCGTGGCAAGTTTCTTCTGGGCCCAGCCGGGCGACGATGCCCGGTCGCCGCGGTCCCGCACCGCCCCCTGGCTCGGGTCACCCCGCCCAGGCCCGCTCGGGTGGGGCCTGTGCGGGCCGAGCGGGTCCCGGTCAGACGGAGATCAGTGCGATGCCCGCCAGCACCGCCGCGCAGCCGATGAGCCGTGGCACCAGACGGTTCTCCTTGTAGATCCACCACGCGAGCAGCGAGCCCACCACGATGCTCGACTCCCGCAGCGGCGCCACCAGGGCCACCGGGGTGGACTGCATGGCGAAGAGCACCAGGATGTATGCGAGCGGGGAGAGCAGACCCACGGTCACGATCTTCACGCGGTCCAGCCGCCAGGACTCCACCATCCGGGTGCGCTGCCGCCACGCCCGGGGGGTCAGGGTCAGCACGAGCACCACGGAGGTCAGCGCGAAGTACAGCACGGGCGGGAGGTCCAGCGTGGCCATCGAGTGGTCGTCCCACAGTGTGTACCCCGCGATGCACGCACCCACCACGGCACCCCAGAGCACGCCGGTCAGGGACGCGCCATGCTTCGGGGCGGGGGCGGCGTCGTGCCCCGTGGAGGGGCGGTCGGCGGGCGCGGCGGCGTCGTCCTCGGCGGAGGTGGTGGGGGTGCCGAACGTGGCCACCACGGCCACGCCCACCAGCACCGCGACGGCCCCGGCGGCGGCGGTGGGGGACAGCGCCTCGCCCAGGAGCAGCACCGCGACGAGCATGGTGATCATGGGCCCGGTGCCGCGTGCCACGGCGTAGACCACGCCCAGGGGAGCGCGCTCGTACCCGGTCTGCAGGGCGATTCCGTACACGGTGTGCAGCAGCCCGGAGACCACCGCGGCGCCCACGAGCGGCCAGCCCCAGGCCTGCCACGCCCCGGGCTCCAAAAGGCTTGCGGGAACCAGCACCACGGCGGAGACGAGCCCGTACCACCAGACGAACAGCGTCCCGTCCCCGCGGATCCCCTTGGCGAGGATGTTCCAGGCCGCGTGGGCCACGGCGGCCAGGAGGATCAGGGAGACGCTGAGAGTGGACATATCCGTCCATTGGAGCGCACGGGGGAGGCTCGGGGCCAACTGGGTGGCGAAGTGTGTCGTCCCAGAATGACCGTGACCTGGCTCTGGTATGAACGGTTCGTGAACTCCGGCGCCCGGTGGTCCGCCCGGTGCGTCACCGGCTCAGCCGCGGCCTTCACCGTCTGGTGGGCGGCGACAGCCAGCCAGCACAGAGCTCCCCGCAGGTCCTCGTCCCCGGGGGCGCTGCCGCGGCGCCCCCGTCCGCCGCGGTCACGGATGCGGTGATCCGCGGCGGGCCACGTACCGTGGGGAGCACGCTCGGCCCTTCCCCCGTTCATCCCCTCAGGAGCAGCCATGGACGCACCAGCCCAGAGAACCCCGGACCGGGTGCTTCCCCCGCGCCCGTCCCGCTCCGCCCTGGAGGGCATGTCCGAGGCGCGGCGCCCCACCGGCCCCGTCCTGGCCATCGTGGTGGCGGTGCTGATCCCGCTGCTCGGCCAGCTCCCGGCGCTGCCGCTGGTGTCCCTCTTCCCGGATGACTCCTTCGGGGGTCAGCTGATTCTCACCGCCTCGTTCGTGCTGCCCATGCTGCTGTTCTTCGCCTGGGTGCGCTTCAAGGAGAAGCGGCCCGTGGCATCCCTGGGCTTCCGGGGTCCCGCCGGGCGCAGCATCGCGCTGGGTGCGCTGCTCGCGGTGGCACTGACCACCGTCACGGTCCTGCTCAACGTCCTCCTGGGCACGGCGAGTCTCGCGGCGCCCACGTGGGCGGCCCTGCCGCTCGCCCTCGTGCTGCTGCTCGGCTTCGCCATCCAGTCCTCCACGGAGGAGATCACGGACCGGGGCTACCTCATGCAGGCCGTGGCACCCCGCTGGGGCCTCGTGCTCGCCGTCGTCGTCCAGACCGTCGCCTTCGCCGCCCTGCACGGCGCGAACGGCGGTCTCACCTGGGTCGCGTGGGGCAACCTCTGCATGGTCGCGGTGTTCCTGGCCCTGTGGGTCTGGGTCACCGGCAGCCTGTGGGGCGCGTGCGCGTTCCACACGTTCTGGAACTGGAGCCAGGGCAACCTGTGGGGCGCGCCGGTCTCCCACATGAGGATGAGCACGTCCGTGGGCCACTACACGCCCGGTGAGCACAGCCCCACCCTGCTCACCGGCGGGGCGTTCGGCCTGGAGGGCTCCGTGATCCCGCTCGTCGTCTTCATCGTCCTCTCCGCACTCCTCGTGGTGGTGGGCCGACGCCGCCGCGCAGCCGCCGGCCGCGTCCGCAGCCGCTGATCCCCGCGCCGACCCGAAGAAGGACACCGTGAAGAAACGACTCGTTGCCGAGTGGGAGCCCGCTCTGGGCGCCTTCGTGACCTGGCCCGCGGCGCTGCCCGCCGCGCTGCTGCGGGACCTCGCGCTGGACGAGCACCTGTGGGTGCTCGTGACGGATGCCGCCTCCGAGGGCGACGCCGCCGCATGGTTCGCCTCGCAGGGGGTCGCCCCGGACCGGGTCACGTTCGTCCGCGCCCCCCAGGGCGACGACGCCGTGTGGGTCCGCGACTGGGGCCCCCACCCGGTGGTGGACGAGACCGGGCAGCTGTGGTGCGTGGGCGCGCGCTACGTGTACGCCACACCGTTCAGCGGCCCCGAGCCCGGTGACCCGCTGCTCACCGTGGACGGCGAGCCCCTGGCCCAGCTGGCCTACGAGCCCGTGGACCAGCGCGCCCAGCCGGTGCTCGCGCGTGCCCTGGGCCGCCCGTTCGCCCGGCTGCCCCACGCGTTCACGGGCGGCAACGTGCTCTCGGACGGCCACGACCTGCTGATCAGCACCGAGATCCTCGTGGCGGAGAACGAGTTCGCCGGGGCCACGCGCACGGAGGTGCTGGAGGACGTCACGGCGGTCACGGGCATGTCCCAGCAGGTGGTGCTGCCGAACTACGAGGACCACGGCATCCAGCACGCGGACTGCTTCCTGAAGGTGCTGGACGAGGAACGGCTGCTGGTGCTGCGTCCACCGTCCGGGCACCCCCTGCGGGAGCGCTACGACGGCATCGTGCGGGAGCACCTGGAACCGCTGCTCACCCGCTACGGGCGCCCCTTCGAGATCCTGCGCCTGGACACCGGGGTCAGCCCCCACGGCGGGCTGGCGCCCTACGTGAACTCGGTGATCCTCAACGAGACGGTCTACGTGCCCCAGTACGGCATCCCGGAGGACACCACCGCGCTGGAGCAGTGGCGCCTGGCCATGCCCGGGTACACGGTGCGCGGCTACACGTTCGAGTTCGCGGACGAACCCCACGCCGTGCACAACCCCCGCAACACCGGCCCCACGGGCTGGCGGGACGGGGACGTGCTGCACTGCCGGGTGCGCGGGGTGTTCGACCCGCGGATGGTGCAGCTCTCGGTGCGTCGGCCCGGACCCGAGAACTCGGCACTGGTGCGCGTGCACGCGGCGGGCGCCGGGGGCACCCGTGTGGTCTCCGTGACCCTGCTCTCCCGCACCTCTCAGGGCGCGGCGGTCACCCGCACGAGCATGCCCGCCACGGCCCTCGCGGGGGAGCACGCGGCGGAGCTGCCGCCCTCCGCGGGCGCGGTGGAGTACGCCGTGGAGGTCACCACCGAGGACGGCCGCGTGCAGCGCTGGCCCCGCCCGGCGGACGCGTGGCTGCGGGCGACGCCGCGTGCGTGAGGCGCTGCCCGCCGGGGCCCCCGCGCGTGGTCGCCCTCGGTGCGGGGCGCGCGGAACCCGGCGCGGCGGCGTCGTCCGCCCGGGGCGCGTGCCCGGGCAGGTGGCGAGCGCGGCGCCGATAGACTGACCGACCGTGGCCAAGCTCTACTTCCGCTACGGCGCGATGAACTCCGGGAAATCCACGGCGCTGCTGCAGGCCGCCTACAACTACGAGGAGCGCGGGCAGCGCGTGCTGCTGGCCAAGCCCCAGGTGGACACCAGGGGCGAGGACCAGATCCTGTCCCGGCTGGGTGTCACCCGCACCGTGGACTTCCTGATCCCGCCCGGCGAGAGCGCCATGGGCCTGTTCAAGCGCCACGCACTGGGGGACGACCCGGACGCCCTGCTCGAGCACGTGGCGGCGCAGCCCGTGGCGTGCCTGCTGGTGGACGAGGCGCAGTTCCTGGAGACCGGGCAGGTGGACGACCTCCTGCGCATCGCCGTGCTCCTGGAGGTTCCCGTGATGGCCTACGGCATCCGCACGGACTTCCGCACCCGCTCCTTCCCGGGCTCCGAGCGGCTCATGGAGCTCGCCCACACGCTGGAGGAGCTCAAGACCATCTGCCGCTGCGGCCGCAAGGCGCTGTTCAACACCCGCAGGGTGGGGGAGGACTTCGTGTTCGAGGGGGACCAGGTGGCCATCGACGGCGTGGCCGTGACCTACGAGTCCCTGTGCGCGGCGTGCTACCTGCGCGAGTCCGGTGGCCGACTGGGCTGAGGGCGCCGGCGGAGGGCGCCGCGGCGTCGTCCCCGCCGGCCCCGGCCCCGCCACGTAAGCTGGGGCCATGAGCACCGACTTCTCTCCCGTGGACCTGGACACCGCCCGCGAGCGCCTGCGCGACCTCATCAAGGACCTCGCCGTGGTGCGGGGCAGGGTCACCCTGGCCAGCGGCATCGAGGCGGACTACTACGTGGACCTGCGGCGGGTGACCCTGCACCACGAGGCGTCCCGGTACGTGGGCCAGGTGATGCTGGGCCTGCTGGACCAGGCGGGCATCGAGTTCGACGCCGCCGGCGGCCTCACCATGGGCGCGGATCCGGTGGGCAACGCGATCATGCGCACCGCCGGGGACCAGAGCCGTGCAATCGACACGTTCGTGGTGCGCAAGGCCCAGAAGTCCTACGGCATGGGCCGCCAGGTGGAGGGCCCCAGCGTGGTGGGGCGCAACGTGGTGGTCGTGGAGGACACCTCCACCACGGGTGGCTCCGCCCTCACCGCGGTGGAGGCCCTGCAGAAGGCGGGCGCGAACGTGGTGGCCGTGGCGGTGATCGTGGACCGCCGCACCGGCGCCAAGGAGCGCATCGAGGAGACCGCGGGCGTCCCGTGCCTGTACGCCTACTCCAAGGACGAGCTGGGGCTTGACTGAGCCGGGTCTCCCTGAGCCCGACGACGCCGCCCGCGCGCGGCACCGGCCCGACCGCACCGTGACGGCCGCGGCGTCGGCGACACCGTCCGCGGGTGACGGCAGGGCCGCGCAGGACTCCGGTGAGGATGTCTTGCCCGCCGCGCAGGCCCGTGAGGTCGGCGTGGGGCCGTGGCAGGGCGAGTGGCCCACCGGGGACCACTGGGACCCGGAGCTGCTGCGCGAGGGGGACCGCCGCAACGTGGCGGACCCCTACCGCTACTGGCGCATGGACGCGATCGTCGCGGACCTGGACTCCCGGCGGCACGCGTTCCACGTGGCGGTGGAGAACTGGGAGCACGACTTCAACATCGGCTCCGTGGTGCGCACCGCGAACGCGTTCCTGGCGCGCGAGGTGCACATCATCGGGCGCCGCCGCTGGAACCGCCGCGGGGCCATGGTCACGGACCGCTACCAGCACGTGAGGCACCACGCGAGCGTGGCCGAGTTCCTGGACTGGGCGCGCGCCGAGGGCCTGGCGGTGCTCGCGGTGGACAACGTTCCCGGCTCGCAGCTGATCGAGACGTTCGACCTCCCCGAGCACTGCGTGCTGGTGTTCGGCCAGGAGGGCCCGGGGGTCTCGGCGGAGCTGGTCGCTCAGGCGGATGCCGTCCTGGCGATCGAACAGTTCGGTTCCACCCGCTCCATCAACGCGGGAGCCGCCGCCGCGGTGACCATGCACGCCTGGATCCGGCGGCACGTCTTCGGTCAGCGGGTCACGGCCGACTGAACCTCTTGCGCGGCCCGCCGCAGCGCCTCCAGCACCGCCTGGGCCGCGCGGTGGTTCCGGGCACTCTCCCGCCACGCCGCCGTGACGGTCCGGCACGGCGGGGGGTCGCCCAGGGGCAGGGTCACGATCCCCTCGGGCGCGGATCCCAGCGCCAGCTCCGGCAGCACGGCCACCGCGTGGCCGCCCGCCACGAACGCCGCCTGCACCGCGAGGTCCTCGGAGACGCACGTGACGCGCGGTTCGAAGCCGCGGCGTCGGCACTGCTCCGCCAGCCACGCGCGCGGCGGGGTGTGCTCCGGCTCGCCCGCCCACGCGGCGTCGGCCAGCTGGGCCAGGACGTCCCGGCCCGGGTCCAGCGACGCCGCCCGCGCAGCACCCACGGCCAGTCGCAGCGGGTCCTGGAGCAGCGGCACCAGCACCACACCGGGTGCGGGCGGGGTGACCGCCCCCGGGTAGCTCTCCGCGAGCACCACGTCCACGCCCGCACCGGGCAGCGCGGCGAGCGCCTCGTCCGTCTCCCCGAGCCGGAACAGGACCTCCACCCCGGGGTGCTCCCGCCGCAGCACGGCCAGGGCTGCGGGCACCAGCGTGGTGGCCGCGGACTGGAACCCGGCCACGGTCACGGTGCCCCGCGGTTCGCTCGTGGCGGCGAGGACGTCGGCCTCCGCGCGCTCCATGTCCGCGAGGATCGTGTGGGCGTGCGCGGCGAGGACCGTGCCCTGGTCCGTGAGCACGAGCCGCCGTCCCGCGCGCGCCACGAGTAGGACCCCCACGTCCCTCTCGAGCTGGTGCAGCTGCTGGGAGACCGCGGACGTGCTGTAGGACAGGGACTCGGCTACCGCGCGCAGCGTGCCGCGGCGGCTGAGCTCGGCCAGGACCCTGAGCCGGTCCACGTTGAGCACGCTGGACCTCCTTGGTGGAAGACGGTCCGGTCAGTGTGTCACGCGGTCGGGAGGGGATTGGCGCGCAGGCCCTCGGTGCTGATGAGCAGCACGGTGGACCCGCCGTCCAGCCCCAGCTCCTCCCGGGCCCCCGGGGCTCCCAGCAGCTCCCGCACCCCCGCCAACGACGCCGCTCCGCAGGGTCCCGAGTCCTGGCCCAGCTCCTGCAGGTCGGCCACGGCGCGGCGGCACTCGTCCTCGGTCACGGAAACGGCGGCGCTCACCCCGTCCCGGAGCGCGGGCCACCCGATCCCGGAGGGGGTGCCGCAGTTGAGCCCGGCCATCACGGTGGGGGTGGAGGTGTCCACGGTGACGGGTTCACCGGCCTTCAGGGACTGCGCCACGCAGTCCGCGGTGCGGGGTTCCACCGCGAGCAGGACGGCGCTGCTGCGGATGATGCCCCGGTAGTGCTCCACCATGGCGTGCGCGAGGGCACCCACGCCCACGGGGCAGGCCACGAGGTCCGGGCCGTGGGCCCCCGCGGCCGCGAGCTGCTCGTCCGCCTCCGCGAACAGGGTGGTGTAGCCCTCCACGATCCACCGCGGCACCTCCTCGTAGCCGGGCCAGGAGGTGTCCTGCACCAGCAGCTGGTCGGGGCCGGTGGCCGAGGCGGCGGCGGTGGCCACGGCGTCGTCGTACGTGGGTCCGCCCGGCAGCACCGGGGCACCCTCTGCCTCGATGGCGGCGACGGCGGCATCCCCCACGCCCCGGGGGATGTAGACGCGCGCCCGCAGCCCGAGCAGTGCGGCCATGCGCGCCACGGCGCGCCCGTGGTTGCCGTCGGTCGCGGTCACGATGGTCAGTTCCGGGGAGCCGGCGGCGTCCAGCGCGGCGCGCAGGGACCCCACGGTGAGGCCCTCTGCGGGTGCCTCGATGCGCTGGGCCACCGCTCGGCACACGGCCCAGGAGGCGCCGAGGATCTTGAAGGCCGGCAGCCCCAGCCGGTCCGACTCGTCCTTGACGAACACGCGGCCCACGCCGAGTTCCCGCGCCAGAGCGGACAGTTCCCGCAGGGCGGTGGGTTCGTATCCGGCCATGCTGCGGTGCAGCTCGTGGGCACGCGCCTCCGCGGGAACGGTGCGCCACCGGGCGGCGCGGGCGTTGAGGTACGGGGCGGGGGTCTGGGTGGTGGTCATGCCTCCATGCTTCCGGGACGGGACCCGCAAGAAAAGCGGGATTTTGCGGACCGTACCGTCCGTTTTTGCTTCATGTTTTGGGCGATGGGAGAGACCCTGGCGGGGCAGAGCCGTCCGAACAGCTCTGGCCGTGAGCTGACATGTGCCGTAGGATTTTGTGAGTTGCATCACACTACGAGAGGGCCGTCCGACCATGTCTCGATCGACCACCCGACCACCGTTCCTGCGACGCTCCGCCGGAGCCCTGGTGCTCGGTGCCGGGCTGCTCCTGGCTGGACTGCCCCCAGCTCATGCGAGCACGCCCTCGGACGGCGGCCTCTCCGCGCTGACGCGCAGCGAGCAGGACCAGAAGCTGGAGGAGCAGGGCCTCACACGCGAGGACGTGGCCCGCGAGGACGCCCTGCAGAAGCTGCGCAGCTCCACGGATGCGGACTTCTACACCACCCCGGCCCAGCTGCCCGCCGCGGACGGCGACGTGGTGCGCTCCGAGCCCTCCACGTTCTACATGGACCCGGTCAAGCTCATCAAACCCGATGCCTCCGCCACCCGCATCCTGTACAAGACCACCAGCAGCAAGAACCAGGCCGTGGCCGCCAGCGGCACGGTGATGCAGTCCAGGAAGCCGTGGAAGAAGGCCACCCCGCGGCCGTTGGTGGTGCTGTCCCCGGGCACCCAGGGGATGGGTGACTCCTGCGCGCCCTCCCGCCAGCTGGCCATGGGCACGAACTACGAGGGCATCAACGTCTCGGGCCTGGTCAACGCCGGGTACAACGTGGTGGTGCCGGACTACATCGGGCTGGGCACGGCGGGCACCCACACCTACATGAACCGTGTGGACCAGGCCCACGCCGTGCTGGACGCGGTGCGCGCCGCGCAGCGCCTCGGCATGAAGGGCGTGGACGCCACCACCCCTGTGGCCGCGGTGGGGTACTCGCAGGGTGGCGGGGCCACGGCGTCGGCGGTGGAGAGCGCCGCAGAGTACGCCCCCGAGCTGCAGCTCAAGAGCGCCTGGGTGGGCGCGCCGCCCGCGGACCTCACGCGCACCGGCAAGCAGATCGACTCCTCCCTGTTCACGGGTCTGTCCTTCTACGTGATGGGGGCCGCCCAGGACTCCGGTGTGGACGTGCGCGGCAGGCTCAACGCGGACGGTCAGAAGCGCTACGACAGGGCGCAGGATAGCTGCATCATCCCCACGGTCCTGGGTGAGGCCCTCGTGCCGTCCACGAGGCTCACCGCGGACGGGCGTTCGTTCTCCCAGCTGCTGGGCGACCCGGAGCTGAAGGCGTACCTGGACGCGCAGACCAATGGCGTGGCGGGCCGGCACCCCCGCGTTCCGGTGCGCATCGCGCACGGGCTCGCCGACGACGTCGTCCCCTACCAGGCGGGGCGCACCCTCGCCCAGAACTGGTGCGGCCAGGGCACGAACGTCTCGCTGCAGACCCTCGCCACGCCCAGCCACCTGGGCGGGTACGTGGAGGGCATCCCCTCGATGCTCGCCTACCTGGACGCCCGCTTCAACGGCATCCCGCAGACCAGCTCGTGCTGGCGGCTGTGACCGGCCGGCGCAGCGGGGCCCGCCCGGGCCACAGGTGACCAGCCCCGGTCGGTGCTGATCCCCATGCACCCCCACCGGGTGGGTGGGACGCCCAGATGGCTCGCCCCGCGCCCATTCCCCCGTTTCCACTCGGCGCTTCCCCGGGCCAGGGGAGCGGCGGAGCACTAGAGTGGGAAGAGGCCTCAGGCCACGGTCCAACCGTGCATCGGGAACCCAGAAGAAGGAGCACTCCATGCCCATCGCAACCCCTGACGTTTACTCCGAGATGATCGACCGGGCCAAGGAGAAGGGCTTCGCCTACCCGGCCATCAACGTCACCTCCTCCCAGACCCTCAACGCCGCGATCCGCGGTTTCGCCGAGGCCGGTTCGGACGGCATCATCCAGGCCTCCACCGGTGGCGCGGCCTACTGGTCCGGTGCGTCCGTGAAGGACATGGTCACCGGCTCGCTGGCCATGGCGGCCTTCGCCCGCGAGGTGGCCAAGCAGTACGACGTCAACATCGCCCTGCACACCGACCACTGCCCGCAGGACAAGCTAGAGGGCTTCGTGCTCCCGCTGCTGGCCGAGTCCGAGAAGGCCGTGGCCCGCGGCGAGGACCCCATCTTCCAGTCCCACATGTGGGACGGCTCCGCGATCGCCCTGGACGAGAACCTCAAGATCGCCCAGGAGCTGCTGGAGCGCACCAACAAGGCGCACATCATCCTGGAGGTGGAGATCGGCGCCGTCGGCGGCGAGGAGGACGGCGTGGTCGGGGAGATCAACGACTCCCTCTACACCACCGTGGCGGACGGCATGAAGACCATCGAGGCCCTCGGCGCCGGTGAGAAGGGCCGGTACATCACCGCGCTGACCTTCGGCAACGTCCACGGCGTCTACAAGCCGGGCAACGTGCGCCTGCGCCCCGAGCTGCTCAAGGAGATCCAGGACGAGGTGGGCAGGCAGATCGGCAAGGACCGCCCCTTCGACCTCGTGTTCCACGGCGGCTCCGGCTCCACCCCCCAGGAGATCGCGGACGCCGTGTCCTACGGCGTGATCAAGATGAACGTGGACACGGACACCCAGTACGCGTTCACCCGTCCCGTGGCCGGCTTCATGCTGAGCAACTACGACGGCGTCCTCAAGATCGACGGCGAGGTCGGCAACAAGAAGAAGTACGACCCCCGCGTGTGGGGCGGCGAGGCCGAAGCCGGCATGGCCGCCCGCGTGGTGCAGGCGTGCCAGGACCTCGGCTCGGCGGGCACCTCCCTCAAGTAGGTCCCAGCCCCGCGTCCTCGGTGCCCCGCACGTCCGCGTGCGGGGCACCGCCGCGTTTTCGGGCCGCGCGCAGGGAACACCGCACCCGCGGGAGACCGCGGACGGAATGCGCAAAGCGGACGGTGTGCGCACGGGGACCGCGGGCGGAGGCGACGTCCGCGGCGGGCGGCGTGGAGCGGCGTCGTCCGGTCTGCGTACAGTGGCAGCGGACCCTGCACGATCGTGGAAAGGAACCACCGTGGCACTGCTCGGCAAGAACCTCCTGGACGAACCGGAGCCCACCTACCTGGAGGAGAACCAGGACCTCACCGCCCGCATCGAGGCCGGGGACGAGGCCGAGGACCTCGCGGCCGCGTTCCCCAAGGAGCAGCTGCCGTGGGCCGTCCTCGCGGAGGAGGCGCTCTCGGACGGCCGCACGCTGGAGGGCTACGCCTACGCGCGCGTGGGCTACCACCGCGGCCTGGACTCGCTGCGCGGCCACGGCTGGAAGGGCCACGGCGCCGTGCCGTACTCCCACGAGCCCAACCGCGGGTTCCTGCGCGCTCTCGCCGCCCTGGGCCAGGCCGCCGCGCAGATCGGGGAGCTGGACGAGGCCCAGCGCATCGCGAAGTTCCTGGACGACTCCGATCCTGAGGCGGCCGCACAGATCAAGGCCCGCTGAACTGTGGCCCGCTGCACCGCGGCCTGCGCCGGCCGCCTCGCAGCCCGCTGACCCGCTGCGACCGAGCGCCCGTCCCCTCACGGGGATGGGCGCTCGGTCGCAGTTCCGGTGTTCTGCCGCCCACCGCCGGGCACGGGCTCTCCCTGCGGTGCCCCTGCCCGCAGGGACCGCGCCCCTGCGGGTGGCGCAAAGCTGCGGGAGGGATCAGGCGGAGGCAACGGCGTCGTCCGCGGGGGTGTTCTCCGGGGCGCGGTCACGGATGAGCAGCTTGCACGCCAGGGCGATCAGGCACACCAGCACGAACGTGGCGATGAACTGGATGCGCACGGCGGGATCCAGCAGGCCCAGGACCACGATGGCCGCGAGCAGGGCCAGCGCGAAGTACGAGAGCCACGGGAACGCCCACATCCGCAGCGGCGAGGAGACGCCGGCCCGGTCCGCGCGCCGGCGGAGGATGATCTGGGAGACGAGGGCGACCCCCCACACCACCAGGCACGTGGAGCCGAGCAGGTTGAGCATGACGTTGAGCACCGTCTCCGGCCACAGGTAGTTCAGCACCACGGCGATGAAGCCGAAGACCACGGACGCCACCACGGCGGCCCGGGGCACATCGCGCGCGGTCGTGACCCCCAGGGCGCGGGGAGCGGAACCCCGGCGGGCCAGGGAGAAGAGCATGCGGGAGCTGCCGTAGATGTTGGCGTTCAGCGCGGACAGCAGCGCCAGGATGATCACCACGGTCATCAGCACGTCCGCGCCGGGAATCCCGGCCTCCGTGAGCACCGCGACGAACGGGCTGGCGGAGAGCCCCTCGTTGTTCCACGGCAGCACCAGGACCATCACGCTCACCGACCCCACGTAGAAGATCAGGATGCGCACCAGGATGGTGCGGATGGCGTGCGCCACGTTGGTCTGCGGGTCCTCGGTCTCCGCCGCGGCGATCGTGACCAGCTCGGTGCCGCCGAACGCGAAGACCACCACGAGCAGCGCGGAGGCCACTCCCGTGAACCCGTTGGGCATGAACCCGCCGTGCTCCGTGAGGTTGGACAGCCCCGGGCCCGGGGAGGGGAGCGCGTTGAGCAGGAAGAGGATCCCCACCACCAGGAAACCCAGCACGGCCGCCACCTTGAGGAGCGCGAACCAGAACTCCGCCTCGCCCAGCGTGCCCACCCGCACCAGGTTGATCACCGTGAACCCGGCCATGAAGATCAGGGCCCACGCCCACTGCGGCAGGTCCGGCCACAGCTCGGTCACCAGCTGGGCCGCAGCGGTGGCCTCGGCGGCCACCACCACCACGATCTGTGCCCACCACAGCCAGCCGAGGGCTCGCCCGGTTGTGGGCCCCAGAGCCTTTCCCGCGTAGGTGGAGAACGCCCCGGAGGAGGGGTCCGCCGCGGCCATCTCGCCCAGCGCCCGCATCACGAGCACCAGGAGCGTGCACGCCACCAGGTAGGAGATCAGCACCGCGGGGCCCGCCGTCCTGATCGCCGAGCCCGTGCCCACGAACAGCCCCGTGCCGATCGCGGACCCCAGGGCCATCATGATCAGGTGGCGCGGCTTGAGGTAGTCGCCCTGCTTCGGTCCCGAAGGCACGTGCGGGGTGTGCTCGCGGTTTCCCCCTTCCGTCACACTGGACGAGCTTCGGGTGGCGGAAGCACCGTGGGGGGTGCGGGGCGTGGTCATGGGAGACAAGGTTACCGGCCGCGCACCGGCTCACGGATAGCCTGCATGCATGCGCAACCTCCTGCAGGATCCCCGGCGGGTCCGGCCCTCCCGCAACCCACCCGTCTACCTGATCTCCTGGGCGGGCCACCCGAACTTCGGGGACGAGCTCATCGCGGCCACCTGGCTCACCCACCTGGCCAGGGTGGCGCCCACCACGGACGTGTGGCTGGACGTGCGCGAACCGGGGACCGTCAGCGCCCTGCTGCGCAGCATCCACCCGCGCCTGCACGTGGTCAACACGATCTTCCGCGCGCTGCACGAGATCGACCACGGGCTGGAGCGCACGGTGCGCAGCCTCGTCCAGGACCTCGGCTCCCCGAGGTACGACGCCGGTCTGGTCGCCTTCCGGGAGGCAGGCACCGTCCACCTGCTGGGCGGCGGGGTGCTGCACCGGGACTGGATCGAGAACCTGCGGGTGGTCGAGGCCATGCGCGCGGTGCGCGAGGTCTCCGGTGCACGGCTGGTCGCCACCGGTCAGGGGCTGATGCCCTGGGCCGGGGACACGCTCTCGGACCTGGACCACCTCAGCGTGCGGGACCGACCCAGCGCCGAGGCGGCCGGGGTGCCCCTGGGCTTCGACGACGCGTTCCTCCTGGCCGCGAATCCCCGTCACGCGCGCACCCTCGGGCTCCTCGCCGGGCACCGGGGGGACGGTCTGGCCACCGGTGCGACGGGGCGGGGAACGCCGCGCGAGGTGGTGGTCTGCGTGCAGTCCGACACCCTGGCTGAGGGCGCCTTCGAGCGCATGGTGGACTTCGCGGGGGCGCAGCTGCGGCGCTGGGGCGTGCCCCGGGAGTCCGTGCGCTACCTCGAGGCCATCCCCGGGGACGACCGCGTGGCCTACGAGCGGCTGCGGGACCTCGTGGCCCCGGACGGCTTCATCCCGTTCCAGGCCGCGTGGGAGGGGGACTTCACCTTCCGCCCGGACCAGGTGTGGCTGACCACCCGCTTCCACCACCACCTGGTTGCCGCCCTCCACGGGGCCAGGGGCGTGGCGCTCAGCGGCAAGCCCGGGTACTACGACGTGAAGCACCGGTCGGTGGTGGACGCGGGCTCCAACTGGTCCGTGGTCCACGCCGGGCAGCGGACGGAGACCGTGGGTCTGGAGGAGCTGGCGGCTCCCACGGGCTTCGCCGAGGCGGTGCGTGCCAAGCGGGACGAGGCGCGGGAGCTCTACGGCCGGTGACTGCGCGCCGCTGAGCCGCGTGCGGTGAGCGCCGGTCAGGGCGCCGGACGGGGCGTCGGCCGGACGTGAGCGGGAGCACGAGGACGGGCCCCCGGCAACCACGTGGTGGCTGCCGGGGGCCCGTCCCGGGTCTGGAACCGTGCGGTGCACGTCCCGGGGGGGTGCTCGGCTACTTCATCTGGTCGTAGCGGTAGAGGAACGCGGCCATCTGGTCACGCTGCACGGGCTGGGTGGGGCGGAAGGTGCCGTCCGGCCAGCCGCGGCCGATGCCCTGCGCGTTCATCCAGGAGATCTCCTTGTAGAACACGTGGGTGGTGGGCACGTCCTTGAACGGGGAGGTCTTCGGCGCGGTGTACGCCGGGGAGCCCGCCATCCGGTAGAAGAACGCGGCCATCTGCTCGCGGCTGATGCTCTGGTTCGGGCGGAAGGTCCCGTCCGACCAGCCCTTGGTGATGCCCTGCTCGCTCATCCAGGAGATCTCCTTGTAGAAGACGTGGCTGGTGGGCACGTCCTTGAAGGGGGACTTCGTGGGAGGCGTGTACTGCGGGGAACCGGCCATCCGGTAGAGGAACGCGGCCATCTGGTCACGCTGCACGGCCTGGTTCGGGCGGAAGGTCCCGTCCGGCCACCCCTTGGTGATGCCCTTGTTCGCGAGCCAGGAGATCTCCGAGTAGAAGACCCGGTCCTTGGGGACGTCCTTGAACATGGGGTTCTGGGTGTCGGGTGCCTTCGCGGCGGGCTGGAACCGCTTCACCTCGGCCTTGGCGCCGTCCTCCTCCTTCCGGATGCCGGCCAGGTCACCGGTGCCGTTGTGCAGGTGCAGGAACAGGGCCTCGCCCTCAGCGGTGGACGAACCGCGCTGGGCGGTCAGCTTCTTGCCGGGGAGGTCCGTGAACAGCGAGTCGTTGAACTTCTCGCCACTGAAGGAGACCTTGGGGTTCACCGGGTTGTAGCTGATGGTGCTCGAACGGTCCACCGCGCCGTCCACGTTCGCGGAGTAGGTGGCCACCCGGTAGCTCAGCCTGGTGTCCTTCTTGGTGGGGTCGATCCCCAGCTTCGCGGTGCTGGCCGGCAGCACCACGGCGTTGGTGTCGAAGGTGTTGGTGTCGGCGTCGCCCCAGGAGCCGTTGACCGGCTGACGGTCGATCACCGTGAGCTCACCGTTGACGAAGCCGTACAGGTTCGCCACCGGGTAGTCCAGACCGTCCACCCGGCCCAGGGCCACGTAGTTGTCGGGCCGGCTGTCACCGGTGGTGTCGATGGCGATCTCCATCTCCACGTCGGGCTTCATCGTGGAGGCGTTGCCCCAGCTGGAGACACCGAAGTTGATCATGCCGTTCTTGGCGGCGTCCCCGCCCTCGGCCTTGAGCTGCGGGAGGTTGGAGGAGGCGCCCACGTACTGCAGGTCGGCGAACTGGGAGTTGCCGCCCGCGAGCTTGGTGGAGTCCAGACGGTCCGACTTCCCTCCCAGCTCGAAGGCGCCCACGGCGGACTTCCAGCCGCCCTGGTCCAGTCCGGTGCCGGTCAGGGACACAGTGGCCCTGCCGTCCTTGTCCCACTGGTCCAGGGCGGCGTTGTCCACGCGCATGTCTGCGGCGGGCTTCGGGGCGATGGACATGGGCAGGCGCATGTCCTGGCCGTTCTCGGTCAGGACCAGGCGGCCGGACTCGGAGGCCAGGAACTGACGGGCGAGGCCCAGCTGGGTCACGGCCTCCGAGGGGTCGTGGGTCTTCTCGAGCCGCGCCCGGTCCACGGTGGCGGTCACCTTGACGGTGGCCCTGCCGCCCTTGGGAACGGTGACCGAGCTCGGCGCGGAGATGCTCACACCGGGGACGTCCGTGGAGGCGTCGAAGCGCACCGTGTAGGTGTGGGCGGCGGCACCGGTGTTGTCCAGCACCACCTCCCGGGCAAAGGTCTCCTTGCCGTTCTTGATCTCGGTGACCCCGAAGGTGGAGGAGACCACTGAGGGGTCCGCCTTGTCGTAGACCATCACCTCCTGGTTCACGGCGCGCAGCGCATCCACGCGGCCCGAGCCCACGCGGTCCACCGCGGAGGTCTTGCCGTTCGCGGCGTGCACGTCCTGGACGGCCGAGTTCATGATGGCGGCCTTGACGTTCTGGACGCTGTAGTTCTGGTGCTTCTGCTGCACGAGTGCGGCAATGCCCGCCACGTGCGGGGTGGCCATGGAGGTTCCGGTCATGACCGCCACGCCGTTGCCCCGGGCCACGCCGGCGGAGCCGATGTTCGTGCCGGGAGCCGCGACGTCCGGCTTGATCACGCCGTTGCTGCCGTGCTGGCCGCGGGAGGTGGAGTCGTTGACCTGGTCCTTGTGGCCGGTCTCCGCCCGCGCGGCCCCGATCCACTCCGGAGCCAGCTTGATCTTCGCTCCGCCGGCCTGGACCGCGGGCCTGATCTTGTCCACGGAGTTCTTGCCCATCAGCAGACCCGGGATCTTGGCGTTGCCCGCGATGGCCGAGGGGTCCACGGCGTAGTCGGACTCGAGAACCACTCCCTTGCCACCCGCGGCTGCCACGTTGTCGAAGCGGACCTTGGAGCCGCACGGGAACGGAGCGTTGTCTTCCCAGTCGAGCATGACCCACTTGCCCGCGAAGTTCTGCGAGAAGGGGGTGCAGCCGAACTTGTTGTCCGCGGGGGCGGCCACCACGTCACCCGGGAGGTCCTCTGGCTTGGCTCCCTGGTAGTCGTAGCTGCCGCTGTACGAACCGGTCAGCTCACCCTTGGCGCTGTCCGGGGAGAGGCCCTCGGCCTTGTCCTGCACGGCGGTGCTGCCCTGCGAGTTTGCGACCGTCAGGGCCGAGCGGGCGCTGCCCGGGGACCCGGAGATCTCGTGGAAGTCCCCGGCGTTGCCCGCGGCGATCACGGAGAGGACGCCCTGACGGGACAGGGCGTCCACGAGGTCGTTCTGAGGATCCGTGGCCGGCCCGAAGTCGGAGCCCAGGGACATGTTGACGATGTCCGCCTTGTCCGAGAAGTCCCCGTCCATGTTGGGGTCCAGGGTGCGGTCCAGCGCCTGCATGGTCAGGTTCGTGGAACCCTCGCAGCCGAAGACGCGGAAGCTCATCAGCTGGGCCTCGGGCGCGGTGCCCGGGCCGATCTTCATGGCCTTCACCTGCTCGGCGGTGAGCTTGGTGAAGTCACCCTTGAACGTCTTGCCGTCCGCGCCCACGCCGTAGCCGGCGGTGGTGCCGGCCACGTGGGTGCCGTGGCCGCCCGCCTCGCAGTCCAGCGGGTTGCTGTCCGGCGTGGGCAGGCTGCTGCTCACACGGGCGTCGTAGGCGTCTCCGGCGAGGTCGTACCCGCCCACGAACTTCTTGGAGTCGTACAGGCCCGAGTCCTTGCCGGGCAGGTCGGTGGAGGCCTTGGCCTTCTTGTAGGCGTCGGTGGTGCCCGGCCCGCCGAAGTCCGCGTGGGTGTAGTCCAGACCGGAGTCGATGACTGCCACCTTGATGCCCCTGCCGGTCTGGCCGGTCTGGGTCCAGGAGTTCAGCGCGGCGGTGTCCACCACCGAGCCGGCGTTCTCGCGGTACTTGGGGACGATCTTGGAGATCTTGACCACGTCGGAGCGCTTGCTCAGCTCCCGCAGCTGCGCGGCGTCGCCCTCCAGGGCCACCCCTCGCAGGGCGTTGGCGGTGGTGTAGAGCTGCTTCGCCCCGGATGCCGAGGCCATGTCTGATGCGGCGGTGTCCACCGCCTGACGGATGGCCTTGACCTGGGCCGCGGCCTGCACGGGGTCCTTGCCGCCCGAGCGGACGCCTGCCGGCTGGGTTGCCTCGAAGGCGCTGGGCCCCCGCAGCTGCACGAACACCGCCACCTGGCCCTTGGCGTCCCGCAGCTCGGAGCTGACCAGGTCGTCGGGGTTCTGGGGGCCGAGGTCGTCCGTCGCGGGGGCGGGGGTGATGTCCGCGGCGTTGGCGGGCAGCGCCGTGCCCAGGGCCAGTGTCAGGCCCAGGGCCGTGACCAGGCAGGTCTTGGCGGTTCTCCCGCGACCGGCTCGCATCTCATGGTTCATGTCTTGTCCTTTGACATCGGGCGATGCAGTGACATGCATCACAATGTCCCCAAGAATGATCCTCACCCCATCGAAAAGCAACAATTTCCTCAAAATTCCCTGTGTTACACCTGGTGAGAGCGGGTGCACCCCCGCCGCGGCGTCGGTTCCGGCGTCCCGTTCGTCCCGGTCCGCGCCCGTCCGTCCCGGGTGCTGCGAACCCCGCTCCGCGAAAGCGGTGCCGGGTAGAGTGGGCCGTTGATTCCCCCGGCCACCGGGCCGCACCCGCACAGAGAGTGTTTCCATGCCAGCAATCGTGATCGTCGGCGCCCAGTGGGGCGATGAGGGCAAGGGCAAAGCCACGGATCTCCTGGGTGGCCGCGTGGACTACGTGGTCAAGCCCAACGGCGGCAACAACGCCGGGCACACCGTGGTGGTGGGCGGCGAGAAGTTCGAGCTGAAGCTGCTTCCCGCCGGCATCCTCAGTCCCAACGCCACCTCCGTGATCGGCAACGGCGTGGTGATCAACCCGCAGGCGCTGTTCGAGGAGATCGACGGCCTCGAGGCCCGTGGGGCGGACACCTCCCACCTGCGGATCTCCGCCAACGCGCACCTGGTGGCCCCGTACCACCAGACCCTGGACCAGGTCAGCGAGCGGTTCCTGGGCAAGCGCGCCATCGGCACCACCGGCCGCGGCATCGGACCCACCTACATGGACAAGGTGGGTCGCCTCGGTATCCGCGTGCAGGACGTCCTGGACGAGTCCATCCTGCGCCAGAAGATCGAGGGCGCCCTGCGGCAGAAGAACGAGTTGCTGGTGAAGCTCTACAACCGCCGCGCGTTCGAGGTGGACGAGATCGCCGAGTACTTCATGGGCTTCGCGGACCGGCTCGCGCCCATGATCGTGGACTCCACGCGCCTGCTCAACGAGGCCCTGGACCGCGACGAGGTGGTTCTCATGGAGGGCGGGCAGGCCACCTACCTGGACGTGGACCACGGCACCTACCCGTTCGTGACCTCCTCCAACCCCACCGCGGGTGGGGCGTCCGTGGGTTCGGGCGTGGGGCCCACGCGGATCACGCGTGTGATCGGGATCCAGAAGGCGTACACCACGCGCGTGGGTGCCGGCCCGTTCCCCACCGAGCTCTTCGACGAGATGGGTGAGCGGCTGCGCACCACGGGCGGCGAGTTCGGCGTGAACACGGGCCGCCCCCGCCGCACCGGGTGGTACGACGCCGTCATGGCCCGCCAGGCCGTGCGCATCAACGGCTTCACGGACCTGTTCATCACCAAGCTGGACGTGCTCACGGGGCTCCGCGAGATCCCCGTGTGCGTGGCCTACGAGGTGGACGGTCAGCGCTTCGACGAGATGCCCATGGCCCAGTCCGACTTCCACCACGCCAAGCCCGTCTACGAGACCTTCCCCGGCTGGACCGAGGACATCACCGGCGCGCGCTCCATCGCAGACCTCCCGCGCAACGCGCAGGACTACGTCCGGGCGCTGGAGGGGATGTCCGGGTGCCGGATCTCCGCGATCGGCGTGGGCCCGGACCGGGACGACACCATCGTGGTGCGGGACCTCATCGCGGACTGATTCCGCGCTGCCAGCAGGCCCACCACGTGAAACCGCCCCGTTCCCTGTCAGGGAGCGGGGCGGTTTTCCCGGTCCAGGCTCAGAGCTTGGTCCGGGTGTCGCGGCACCTGCCGCGCTGCCGGGTCGGCGTGCGCTGCGGGAGGGGCCCGGTTGGGTGAGCGGGCGGCGTCGTACGACGGCGCCCGCGCACCTCCCCGGCGCGGGCTCAGTGCCCGGGGGTCACGTCCGCGGTGCGCAGGTCCACGCCCTTGTCCTTGGTGACCAGCTTGTGGACGAGCCACAGGGCCAGGAAGATCGGCAGGCCCAGGTAGGAGGACAGCAGGCTCAGGGGGTTGACGTCCCCGGAGGTGAAGATGCTGTACCCCTGGCCCACGATCACGATGGCGCACATGATGAGCGCCACCACGGGGCCGATGGGGAAGAACCGCGCCCGGTAGGTGAGGTTCTCCGGGTCCCCACCCTGCAGCACGTACGCCTTGCGGAAGCGGTAGTGGCTCCATGCGATGCCCATCCACACGATGAAGCCGGCCAGGCCGGAGGCGTTGATGAGCCACACGTAGGCCTCGCCCTCGCCGATCAGGGTGGTGAGGAAGCAGAACATGCCGATCAGCGTGGTGACCAGCAGGGCCGGCATGGGCACGCCGCGGCGGTTGACCCGCGCCAGGAACCGCGGGGCCTTGCCGGACCTCGCCAGCGCGTAGAGCATGCGCGTGGAAGCATAGAGGCCGGAGTTTCCCGCGGACAGGATGGCGGTGAGGATCACGGCGTTCATCACGGACGCCGCGGCCAGCACACCGGCGTGCTCGAACACCAGGGTGAACGGGGAGATCGAAACGTCCTCCACCTCGCTCGCCAGCAGGTGGGGATCGGTGTAGGGGATCAGGAACCCGATCACGGCGATGGCGCCGATGTAGAACAGCAGGATGCGCAGGAACACCGTGCGGATGGCCCGGGGAACGGTCTCGCCAGGATTCTCCGCCTCGCCGGCGGCCACTCCCACGAGCTCCGTGCCTTGGAAGGAGAAGCCCGCGACCATGAAGATGGACATGATGCCGGTGAACCCGTTCACGAACGGCGCCTCACCTGCGGTCCAGTTGTGGAACCCGGGCGTGGGGCCACCCAGGATCCCCAGGATCATCAGCACGCCCAGGGCCAGGAAGACCAGGACGGTGACCACCTTGATCAGGGAGAACCAGAACTCGCCCTCGCCGTACGCGCGGGCGCTGAGGGCGTTGAGCGAGAACAGGATGGCCAGGAACGCCGCGGACCAGATCCACGCGGGCACGTCCGGGAACCAGTACCGCATCACCAGGGCCGCGGCCACGAGCTCGGCGGCCACGGTGATCGCCCAGTTGTACCAGTAGTTCCAGCCGATGGCGAAGCCGAAGGAGCGGCTGATGTACCGGGTGGAGTACTCCTCGAAGGAGCCCGCCACGGGCAGGTGCGTGGCCATTTCGCCCAGGGACTGCATGAGCAGGAAGACCATCAGGCCGATTGCGGCGTAGGCCACGAGGGCGCCGCCCGGGCCGGCGGTGTTGATGGAGTTGCCGGAGGCCACGAACAGGCCGGTGCCGATCGCACCGCCCATGGCGATCATGGTCAGGTGGCGGGGCTTGAGCGTGCGCTGCAGGGAGCCTTCACCAGGGGAGTCCTGCGGTGTGCTCCGCGGGTCTGCGTGCTGGGGATCGGGCGGCCCGGAGGTCGCTGTCGTGGTCGCCCCACGGGACGAGGATGAAGACACTGGGCCCTCCCGGGAATTGTTGGTCCGGTGTCGAGCAGGTGTGCTGCGACGTCCCGTCATTATGCGGTGCGGGCCGCGCGGACGTGTTCCTCCCACGCCAGGGAGCCGCTGAAGTGGCCACAACTTCTCAGAAAAGAAGCATGGTGGTGATTCCCAGCGCGCCCAGGAGCAGGCACGCACCGGCCGTCACGAAGACCGCCACCACATCCGGGGTGAGGTTCTCCCCGTGGAGGCCCACCGTGGACCGACGGTACCGCATGCGCTGCGTGACATATATGCCCAGTGCCAGCAGCAGCGCCACGGTGAACAGGCTCAGCACGAACGGCCCGTGGGCGGGCAGCCAGCGGAGGTAGAGGGCTGCGGCGGTGCACAGGGCCATCATGGTGCGCCCCCAGGAGAGCACCGTCCGCTCGGGCTGCAGCCCCGGGTCCTCGTGGCAGCGGGCGGCCGGGGGCGGGGAGTCGCTCACCGGGTCAGGACCGCCACCACGAGCACCCCGGAGGCGACGGCCCCGCCCACCGCCACGAGGGGCGCGACCAGTGGCAGGGGCAGGGGTGCGCCGTGGCGCATGGAGCGTTCCACCCGCAGCCACCGGACGGCCGCCCCCGCGCTGAGCAGCATGCCCAGCAGCAGAAGGACCACGGCCAGGAACCGGCGCACCGGGACGGAGAAGACGTCACCGGCGAACGCCTCAATGGCGATGCCCCCGGCCAGGAACGCGAGGGACGTGCGGATCCACGCGAGGAACGTGCGCTCGTTGGCCAGGGTGAACCGCGGGTCCGGTTCCCTGCCGCCGCGCAGCAGCCGTTCACTGACGGTACGGCGACGCCGCTCGTCCGGGTCCTCGGGGTGGCTCACGGTTCTCCTCGGGTGCTCGTCGCCGCTCGTGTGCGGGGGCGTCACCAGATGGTGACGCGCTCGCCCTCCGGCAGCCACATGCCGTCGCCCTCCTGCACGTCGAACGCCTCGTAGAACGCGGCCACGTTGCGCGGCGTCTGTCCGGCCCGGAACTCCGCGGGGGAGTGCGGGTCCGTGGCGATGCGCGTGCGCAGGGCCTCATCCCGGGACTTCTCCTGCCACACGGCGCCCCAGGAGATGAACAGGCGCTGCGCCGGAGTGTAGCCGTCGATGCTCTCGGTGTCCGGGTCCGCCCTCTTCTCCTGCGCCCGCTTCCATGCCTTGTAGGCAATGGAGAGTCCGCCCAGGTCGCCGATGTTCTCGCCCAGGGTGAGCTCGCCGTTCACGTGCGGGGCGTCGTCGTCGCCCGCGAACTGTGCGGGGGACAACGCCGCGTACTGGCCCACCAGGCGCGCGGTGCGCTCCTCGAAGGCCGCGCGGTCCTCATCCGTCCACCAGTTGCGCAGCCTGCCCTCGCCGTCGCAGGTGGAGCCCTTGTCGTCGAAGCCGTGGCCGATCTCGTGGCCGATCACCGAGCCGATGCCGCCGTAGTTCACGGCGTCGTCCGCGGCCTCGTCGAAGAACGGAGGCTGCAGGATGGCGGCGGGGAACACGATCTCGTTGCGCAGCGGGTGGTAGTAGGCGTTCACGGTCTGCGGGGTCATCAGCCACTCGTGCTTCTCCACGGGCTTCCCGGCCTTGCGCGCGAGCTCCGCCACCGCGAACTCGGAGGTGCGCACCACGTTGCCCACCAGGTCGTCCCCGCGGACCTCCAGCGCGGAGTAGTCCCGCCACTTTTCCGGATAGCCGATCTTGGGGGTGAAGCCGGAGAGCTTCTTCAGCGCCTCCGCCCGGGTGTCCTCGGTCATCCAATCCAGGTGCTCGATGGAGTCGCGGTAGGCGTCCAGCAGGTTGGCCACGAGCTCGTCCATGCGGGCCTTGGCGGTGGGGGAGAAGTGCTGCGCCACGTACAGCTTGCCCACGGCCTCGCCCAGTGCGCCGTTCACCAGGCCCACGCCGCGCTTCCAGCGCTCCCGCAGCTGCGGTGTGCCGGAGAGCACCGTGCCGTAGAACGCGAAGTTCTGCGCCACGAACGTCTCGGGGAGGTACGCCGCGCGCGCCGAGACCACGTGCCAGCGGGCCCAGGACTTCCACGCCTCCAGCTCGTCCTGGGTGAGCAGCCCGTCCAGGCCGGTGAAGAAGCTGGGCTGGGCGTTGACCACGGTGGCCAGGTGCTCCGGGGTCAGCCCCACGCCCTCCAGCACCGCGTCCCAGTCCAGGTTCTGCGTCTGGCCCGCCAGCTGGGCGTAGTCCATGGGGTTGTACATCTTGGTGAGGTCCCGGACCGTGACCTTGTCCCAGTGGTGGGAGGCGATGCGCGTCTCCAGGTCCATGACAGCGCGGGCCTGCTGCGCGGCGTCGTCGAACCCCGCGAGCTCCAGCATCTTCTGGACGTGCGCCACGTACTGCTCGCGGATCGTCGCGTACTGCTCCTCGCGGTAGTACTCCTCGTCCGGCAGTCCCAGCCCGGACTGGCCCACGAACACCAGGTTGCGCCGCGGGTCCCCGGGATCCGAGTCCAGGTCGATGTCCAGCGCGGCACCGATGCCCCGTCGCATGGCCGTGCCGAACCAGCGGGACAGGGCACGCGGTGAGTCGATCGCGGCCACCGCGGCCAGGTCCTCGCGCAACGGCTCGGTGCCCAGCTCCTCGATGCGAGCGGTGTCCATGAAGGACCGGTAGAGCAGCGCGATCTTGGTCTCCGCGCTCTGCTCCCCGGACGACGCCGTCTGCTCGCCCCCCGTGCTCGCTCCCGTGATGATCTCGCGCACCGCCTGCTCGGCCTGGTCCCGCAGCTCGATGAAGCTGCCGGTGCTGGCCTTGTCGTCGGGGATCTGCGCGGTGCGCAGCCACGTGCCGTTGACGTGACGGAAGAGGTCGTCCTGGGGGCGGACCGAGCGGTCGAAGGCGTCGAGGTCGAACACGGAAGTCGTCATGGTCACACGCTATCGACCCGCGCGGTGCGGCTCCACGGGGGCGCGGGGACGTTTTCGGACAGCTAAACGGCAACGGCTCGGGGCCAGCGGAGGTGCGGGGGCGACGTCGCCCCCCCATCTCCCGCGCGGCGGTCCCCACGCCCTGCAATCCAGCTGCAACAACGGAGCAGACGCGGTTTCGGGGCCCGCTCGGTGCATGTGCTCCACTTTGCAGCGTGTGAGGAGGCCGTGGTTCGAGTCGTGCCACTATGTCTGTGGGCCTTTCGGGCCCGGACACGTGGAGCGGAGGGGCATGACGGCGAGCGCACTGGTGGGTGGCACGGTCTCCGTGCTGGGGCTCGGTCTGGTCATGGGGTTCTCCCCGACCAGCTACGCCCTGGTGCTGCGGATCCTCACCCACCACGCCCGGCCCGCCCGCGCCGTCCACTTCCTCACACTGGGCATGGCACTGGGGACCACGCTGCTGCTCGTGGTCTTCCGCACCGTGGACCCGCAGACGCTCACGGCGCTGCTCGAGGACCGCACCAAGGAGCTGCTGGTCCGTCGCGGCGTGGACCTGGTGGCCGGCGCGCTGCTCGCGGTCCTGGCGGTGGTCCAGTTCTTCCGGTGGCGCACCCGCCCCCGCAGGCCCCGCAGGACGCCCCGGGTGCGGGAGACGGAGTCATCCCGCCGCATGGTTGCCCTGGGCTTCCTCAACACCGTGGTGGGGGTGAGCGGCCCTGCCACCATGTACATCGCGGGACGTCTCTTCACGGGCCTGAGCCACCACCTGACCGGGCAGGCGGTGTACTTCGCGGTGTTCCTGGTGGCCGTGGTGGGGCCCTACTGGCTCATCACCTGGGCGTGGGGAAGGATCCCCGCCCTCTCACGCACCGTGGAGCGGGCCACCGGGTGGGTGGCCGCCCAGGACCCGCGCCCTCTCCTGGCACTGGGACTGGCGGTGGCCGCCGCCGTGTTCCTGGTGATGGGGGTGAGGGGATGAGCACCCGGGCAACCCACCTCTCCCCAGGAGCGAACCGGGTGCAGCTCAGCCCCTGCCCGTGAACTCCGGGGTCCGCTTCTCCTGGAAGGCCTTGAAGCCCTCGCTGTAGTCGGCGGTGGCGCACAGGGCGGTCTGGGCGGCGTTCTCCGCCTCCATGGACTCCCACAGCCCAATCCGCTGGTCCCGGATCTGTGCCACGAGCTCCTTGGAGGCCACGAACGCCTGCGTGGCACCGCGGGCCGCCTTCCGCACCCGCTCGAGCGTGAAGTCGAGCAGCTCCTCCGCGGGCACGGCGCGGGAGAACAGCCCTGCGGCCACAGCCTCCGCGCCGGTCATCAGCTCCGCCGTGTAGATCAGGTCCAGCGTGCGGTGCGCGCCCAGCCGCTCGGTGAACAGCGCGTGCCCGCCGGAGTCCAGGGTGGCCCCCAGGTTGGCGAACGGCGAGCCGATCTTCGCGTTCTCCGCCACGTACACCACGTCCGTGGCGATCGCCAGGCCCAGCCCCACACCCAGGCACGCCCCCTGCACCGCGGCGAACGTGGGTGCTGGGAAGCTCGACATCTGCCGCAGCAGGGGCGTGAGGGTTCCGGCCAGGTACCCCTCGGTGTCGTCCGTGGCGGGGTCCACCCCGGAGATGTCCCGCCCGGCGCAGAAGCCCCTGCCCTCCCCGGTCAGCAGCAGCGCGCGGACGCCCGCCCCCGCCGCCTCGGTGTACGCGGCGGCGAGCTCGCGCAGCGCGTCCTGGTCCAGCGAGTTCATCTTCTGCGGTGCGTTGAGCACCACGCGAGCGATCTCGTCCTCGATGGTCAGCTCGATCACGGTGTTCTCCTCGGCGTTCTCGGGTCCCCCGCGCGGTGCGGGAGCGGGCTCAGACGGCGACGACGCCGCCCGGGTGCCGGTGCGGCGTCGTCGTCGTGATCGGTGGGTCAGGCGTCGAAGTCCACGCTCAACTCGTCCGAGGTGGGGCGGGTCTGGCACGTGAGCACGTAGCCTGCGTCCACCTCGTCCTTCTCGAGCGCGAAGTTCTCCTCCATCTCGAAGTCGCCCCGGGTGACCTTGGCGCGGCACGTGCCGCACACACCGCCCGCACACGCGAAGGGGACGTCCGGGCGCACGCGCAGCGCGGCGTTGAGCACGGTCTCCGCCGCGGACTTGGGGGACTCCACCTGGGCGGAGGTGCCGTCCAGGTTGAAGACGATCTTGTAGTTCTCGCCCTTGGGGTCCGCCACGACCGGGCGGCCCTGCTGACCCTGCGGCGCGGTGGGCCTGCCCGTGGTGAACAGCTCGAAGCGCACGCGGGACTCGTCCACGCCGCGCTCCCTGAGCACGTCCCGGCACAGCTGCACGAGCTCGAACGGCCCGCACAAGAACCACTCGTCCGCGGAGTCCACCTGGATCACGTGGTCCAGCAGCTCCTCGAGCTTGTCGTGGTCGATCCGCCCGGACATCAGCGGGGAGATCCGCTGCTCGCGGGAGAGCACGTGGTGCACGGCCAGGCGCGCGGGGTACTTGTCCTTGAGGTCCCCCAGCTCCTCCGCGAACATCACGTCCATGGACGAGCGGTTGGCGTAGACCACGTCCATCTGGGCGGTGTCCGAGGCGCGCAGCAACGCGCGGGCGATCGCCATGATGGGAGTGATCCCGGAACCGGCGGCGAAGGCCACCAGGTGCACGTTGCGCTTCCTGGCCACCTCCTTCTCCGCGAGCTTCTCGGGATCGTTCATGGAGGTGATGTTGACCTTGGAGGTGAACGCACCCTGCGGGTTCATCACGTCCAGGGTGTCCCCGGCGGCCAGCTGCTCGTTGGCCCACGTGGAGAACACGCCGCCCATGTCCTTCTTGACGGCCACGCGGATCTCACCCGGGGTGGGCTCCGCGCAGATCGAGTAGGAGCGGCGCACCTCGTGGCCGTCGATCATGGCGCGGATGGCCACGTACTGGCCCGGGAGGTAGTCGTAGTCCGCCACGAGGTCCTCGGGGACGTCGAACGTGACCTCCACGGAGTCGGAGGTCAGCCTGCGCACCTCCGAGACGGTGAGGGTGTTGAACGTGGCGCGGCGCCTGCCGCCCCCCGCGCTGGCCTCGGTGGCGTCCTCCAGAGCGGAGGTGTCCGCGGTTTCGCTCGTCATCAATGCACCTTGAAGTAGTCGAATGGTTCTTTGCAGTCGTCGCAGACCCACAGGGCCTTGCAGGAGGTGGAGCCGAAGCGGGTCATCTCGTGCGTGCGCAGGGACTGGCACCGCGGGCACTTCACCGCGAGGCTCAGCCGCACCGGTCCGGAGTTGTGGCCGGCGGCGGTGCGTCCCGTGGGCGGGGCGATCCCGTACTCGGCGAGCTTGGCCCGACCCCCGGGGGACATCCAGTCCGTGGTCCACGCGGGGCGCAGCACCTGCACCACGCGCACGTTCTGGTAGCCCGCGGCGGTGACCACCGCCTCCAGGTCCGCGGCCATGGTGTCCATGGCGGGACAGCCGGAGTACGTGGGAGTGATCACCACCACGGTCTCGTCCTCCCCGGCGACGACGTCCCGCAGGACGCCCAGGTCCTCGAGCGTGAGCACGGGAACCTCGGGATCGCACACCGTGGCCGCGACGTCCCACAGGGCGGCGTCACGCGGATCGCTGGGTCGCCGCGAGGGTCCCAGGGGCACCTCGCGGGGCGCCACGCCCCCCGTGGGGGGCAGCGAGCGGGGCGGAACGCGGGAGAACACGGAGCTCACCACGTGGCGCCGGGATGCTGGCGGGCGAGCCACTGCATCTCGGCGAGGATGTACCCGCGGTACTCGGAGTAGGCGCCGTCCCGCGGGGCGGCGGACAGCCGCGCCTGGGCCACGTTCGGAACCTCCAGCCCTGCCTCGGCCAGCAGCGCGTTCACGCGGTCCATGGTGGGCTCGCGCAGCGTGGAGGGGCGCACGGCGACGCCCTCGAGCTCGTCGTGCAGCGGCTCGTCCGCGAACAGCTCGTCCAGGTAGGGCCACATGTAGTAGAGCCCCTCCTGGATCCGCCGCTTGGACTCCTCGGTGCCGAGCCCCAGGCGCAGGATCCACTGGGCCGCGTGGTCCTGGTGGTACTCCACCTCCTTGAGGGCCTTGTCCGCGATGGCCGCGAGCGTCTGGTCCGTGGAGGACTGCAGCGCCGAGTAGAGCTCGTACTGGTAGAAGGAGAACAGCAGCTGACGGGCGATGGTTTGCCCGAAGTCCCCGTTCTCCTGCTCCACGAGGCGCACGGAGCGGAACTCCTCCTCGTTGCGGAAGTACGCGAGCTCGTCCTCGGTCTTGCCCCACGCGGAGCCCGCGTAGGTGAGCAGGAACCGCGCGTGGCCGATGAGGTCCAGCGCGATGTTGCCGAGCGCGATGTCCTCCTCGAGCTCAGGGGCGCGGGAGATCCACCAGCCCAGACGCTGGGACAGCATCAGGGCGTCGTCGCCGAGCCGCAGCGCGTACTGGGCCACGGCCTCCGGCGCGCGACCACCCGTCTCCGCGATCTCCTCGGCGGTGATGGCGTCCCCCGCGGACTGCTTGGTGGCGGAGTCGTGGGAGGCGAAGGCGCTCACAGGTGCTTCACCCCTTCGCTCTTGGTGTAGTACGTGGCGTGGCGGTAGCTCTTGCCCTGCGCGGACTCGAAGTACCCGCCCTTGGAGTCGGGGTCCGAGGCCGTGATGGCGTCCGCGGGCACCACCCACACGCTCGTGCCCTCGTTGCGGCGCGTGTACAGGTCACGCGCGTTGCGCACGGCCATGGTGGCGTCCGGGGCGTGCAGCGAGCCCGCGTGCACGTGGGACAGCCCGCGCGAGGAGCGCACGAAGACCTCCCACAGGGGCCAGTTGCCGGTCTGGTTCTCGCTCATGCTCAGGCTCCGATCAGCTCGGCGGAGCCGCGGCCCGCCATCACGGTGGTCTCGTCGATCCCGGTCTCCGCCCCGGCGGACGACGCCGCCGCGCTGGCCTCTGCGGCCTCGCGCGCCTGCCGCTGGGCGTACGCCTCCGCGGCCTCGCGGACCCATGCGCCCTGGGCGTGGGCCTCGCGGCGGCGCTTCATGCGCTGCACGTTGCACGGGCCGGAACCCTTGATCACGGACATGAACTCGTTCCAGTCCAGCTGGCCGTAGTCGTAGTGCCCGCGCTCCTCGTTCCACTTCAGGTCCGGGTCCGGCAGGGTCAGGCCCAGGGCCTCGGCCTGCGGCACGATCATGTCCACGAAGCGCTGGCGCAGCTCGTCGTTGGAGAAGCGCTTGATGTTCCACTCCATGGACTGCTGCGAGTTGGGGGAGTCCGCGTCCGGCGGGCCGAACATCTGCAGGGCGGGGCCGTAGAAGCGGTTCACGGCGTCCTGTGCCATCTGCTTCTGCGCCTCGGTGCCGTGGGAGAGCTCGTAGAGGATCTCCCAGCCCTGGCGCTGGTGGAAGGACTCCTCCTTGCAGATGCGCACCATGGCGCGACCGTACGGGCCGTAGGAGGCGCGGCACAGCGGGACCTGGTTGCAGATCGCGGCGCCGTCCACGAGCCAGCCGATCGCGCCCATGTCCGCCCAGGTGCGGGCCGGGTAGTTGAAGATCGAGGAGTACTTGGCCTTGCCGCTCAGCAGCTGCTCGTTGAGCACGGAGCGCGGGGTGCCCAGGGTCTCCGCGGCGGAGTAGAGGTACAGCCCGTGGCCGGCCTCGTCCTGGACCTTGGCCATGAGCACGGCCTTGCGCTTGAGGCTCGGGGCGCGGGTGATCCAGTTGGCCTCCGGCTGCATGCCGATGATCTCCGAGTGCGCGTGCTGGGAGACCTGGCGGGTCAGGCTCTTGCGGTAGGCCTCCGGCATCCAGTCGCGGGGCTCCACGCGGGAGTCCTCGCTGATGAGGTGCTCGAAGTGCTGCTGCTCGGCGGAGGTCTCCGCCTGGTTCGCAGCGGTGGTCTGCTCAGTCATGGTGTGTCCTCGGGTCACGGGTGAGATGGGAGCGGAGGGTGAACTCGGTACGCTGCCGACGATAATAACTGACCGCTCGTTCAGAATATAGGCCCTCCGTGTGGTCGTCAACACATTCTGCGCCCGCCGGGGCGGAGCCCGTCAACGACCGCAGCGGCGCAACGGAACGGGAGCACGTTGACACGCGTCACATTTCGGGGTTGTCTACTGACCGATCGTTCACGAAATCTCCGAGGAGCGCACCGTGCCACACCATCCTGTTCTCGATGGAGACCGAGCCTCCGAGTGGCTGGGCATCACGGTGCGGCGGGCGGACCCCGGGCACTGCGAGATCTCCATGGTGGTGCGGGAGGAGATGGTCAACGGCTTCGGCATCGCCCACGGCGGCATGATCTTCTCCCTGGCGGACACCTGCTTCGCCATGACCTGCAACGACCCGGACCCGGACGGCACCACCATGACCGTGGCGCAGGGCGTTGACATCAACTTCCTCAGCTCAGCCCACCCCGGGCAGACGCTGGTGGCCGAGGGCCGCCAGATCGCCACCACGGGGCGCAGCAGCCTCTGCGACATCACCGTCACCACCGCCGAGGGCGAGGTCATCGCCCAGTTCCGTGGCCGCAGCCGCACCGTTCCCCGCCGTCAGAAAGCGTGACCACCATGACCACCTGCTCCGTGCCCAATCCGTACCGTCCCGTGGACTCGCAGGACCCCTCCCAGCCGGATCCCGAGGAGCTCATGAGCCGGGACCAGATCGAGGCGCTGCAGACCGAGCGGCTGAACTGGACCCTCCACTACGCCTACGAGAACGTCCCCGCCTACCGGGAGCTCTTCGACGACCACGGCGTGCACCCGGACGACTTCCGCGAGCTCGAGGACCTGGCCAAGTTCCCGTACACGGACAAGGAGTTCCTGCGGCGGGCGTACCCCTTCAAGGCGCTGGCCACGCCCATGTCCGAGGTGCGCAGGATCCACGCGTCCTCCGGCACCACGGGCCAGCCCACCGTGGTGGCCTACACCGAGGAGGACCTGCAGACGTGGGGCACCCTGGTGGCGCGCTGCTTCCGGCTGTCCGGGATCGCCCCCGGTGACAAGGTGCACAACGCGTACGGCTACGGGCTCTTCACGGGCGGTCTGGGCGCGCACTACGGCGCCGAGCGGCTGAAGTGCGCCGTGATCCCCATGTCCGGCGGGCAGACCGAGAAGCAGGTCCAGCTGATCCGTGACTTCGAGCCGCAGGCCATCCTCTCCACGCCCACCTACCTGCTGACCATCGCGGACGGCTTCCGCAAGCTCGGTCTGGACCCGCGGGAGACCTCCCTGCGGCACGCCGTGCTGGGGGCGGAGCCGTGGACAGAGGAGATGCGCCACGAGATCGAGAAGACGTTCAACATCACGGCGTGCGACATCTACGGGCTCTCCGAGGTGATGGGCCCCGGCGTGGCCGGGGAGTCGTGCGAGTCCAAGGACGGCTCGCACATCTGGGAGGACCACTTCCGCCCGGAGATCATCGACCCCTTCGACGACACCGTGCTGCCCACCGGCCGCCCCGGGGAACTGGTCTTCACCGCGCTGACCAAGCAGGCGCTGCCGATCATCCGCTACCGCACGCACGACCTCACCCGGCTGCTGCCCGGCACCGCCCGCCCGGGCCACCGCCGCATGGGCCGCATCACGGGGCGCTCGGACGACATGATCATCCTGCGCGGTGTGAACCTGTTCCCGTCCCAGATCGAGGAGCTCGCGCTGAAGATCCCGGCGCTCTCACCCCACTTCACCCTGGAGATCACCCGGCCGAACCGCATGGACCAGATGACCATCCACATCGAGCGCCGCGAGGACGCCACCCTGGAGGACGCCCAGGAGGGCGGGCGCCGGCTGCAGCACGAGATCAAGACGAAGATCGGCTCCAGTGCCGCGATCGACATCGCCGAGCCCGGCACCCTGGAGCGCTCCTCCGGGAAGCTGCGCCGCATCTACGACCGCCGCGACAAGTAGCCCTCGCCGTGGCCCCGGTCCCCGGTGGGACGGGCCCAGGTGACGACCCGGTAGCCTGGACATCCCGTTCCCCCGGAAGATCGAGGCCCGCGTCCATGCCCACCGAGCTCCAGCCCGCCGCCGACGACGGCGTCTCCGCGCCCCGGCGCGGCCGTCCCGGCTACGACCGCGAGACCCTGCTGTCCGTGTGCGTGGACGTCTTCAACCGCTACGGCTACGACGCGACCTCCATGGGGATGCTGTCCAAGCACCTGGGCATCTCCAAGTCCGCGATCTACCACCACGTGGAGTCCAAGGAGGAGATTCTCGGGCAGGCCCTGGACCGGGCACTGGATGCCCTGGAGGAGACCTTCGCCGCCGTGCTCTCGGGTGGCGGGGGCCCGGTGATCCAGCTCGAGCAGATCCTGGACGGCACCGTGCGGGTGCTCGTGGCTCAGATGCCGTACGTGACCCTGCTGCTGCGGCTGCGCGGGAACTCGGAGGTGGAGGAGGCGGCCCTGCAGCGCCGTCGTGCCTTGACCCGCACGGTGGAGGACCTGGTGCGGCAGGCGCAGGAGCGGGGGGAGCTGCGCACGGACATCTCCGGGAAGTCCGCGCCGCGTCTGATGCTGGGCATGGTCAACTCGATCGTGGACTGGTACCAGCCCGGCCGCTCGGGCAGCGTGGACCAGCTCGCGGCCACCGTGGTGACCATGGTCTTCGCGGGCCTGCGGGCGTAGGCAGCCCTCCGCGGGATCCTCCGCCCCGTCCGATCTAGGGTGCGCCCATGGAGTTCTCCCGTTCCCGAGCCATCGACCGCGCCGCGCTGCTCCGCCTGTACGACGCCGTGGGGTGGAGCTCCTACACGCAGCGCCCAGAGGACTTCGGGCCGATGGTCGAGAACTCCTGGCTGGTGCTCTCCGCATGGGACGCGGGCGAGTTCGTGGGACTGGTGCGCGTGGTGGGGGACGGCGCCACGGTCGCCTACATCCAGGACCTCCTGGTGGCCCCGGGGCACCAGCGCCGCGGCATCGGACGGGCCCTGCTGACCGAGGTGCTGACCGACACGGCACGCATCCGCCAGGTCTACATCACCACGGACGACCCCGCCTGGAACCGCCACGTGGTGGCGCTCTACCGTTCCCTGGGCTTCCGCCCCACCCCGGACCTCGGCTGCACCACGCTCGCGATCATGCGCTGACACGGCGGAGAGACCCCGCCTCGCGGGGCCTCTCCGCCACCCACGGGATTGCGGGGAGTCGACTCTCAGCGGATGCTCACACCTCCGGCGTGGGCCACTGCTTGGCCACCAGGGTCAGGACGTCGTAGGTGGCCACGATCTCGTCCTTCTGGTTGGTCAGCCGGGCGTCCCACGCGACCTCGCCGTACTCGTCCGTGACGCGCGGGGTGATCTTCTTGGCGGTCAGGGTCACGCGGATGGCGTCGTCGTACGTCACCGGGGTGATGAAGCGCAGGTTCTCCAGCCCGTAGTTGGCGAGCACCGGTCCCGGGGCGGGCTCCACGAACAGCCCGGCGGCCCAGGAGACCAGCAGGTAGCCGTGGGCCACGCGGCGCGGGAAGAACGGGTTGGCCGTGGCGGCCTCCTCGTCCGTGTGGGCGTAGAACGTGTCCCCGGTCTTCTCCGCGAACTCCAGGATGTCCTCTAGGCTCACGGTGCGCAGGTCGGAGACGAACTGGTCCCCGATCCGCAGGGTTTCCAGGGACTTGCGGAAGGGGTGCTCACCGGTGCCGTTCTCGACGTCCTCGCGGGTCACGGTGTTGGCGGCCGCGCCCCAGTGCCACTGCCCGGTGATCCCGGTCAGCAGGTCCGGGGAGCCCTGCACGGCGGTGCGCTGCATGTAGTGCTTCACGGCGCGCACACCACCCAGCTCCTCGCCACCGCCGGCGCGGCCGGGTCCGCCGTGCACCAGGTGCGGCACGGGGGAGCCGTGGCCGGTGGTGGTCTTGGCGTCGTCGCGGTCCAGGAAGAGCACGCGACCGTGGTGGGCGCCGATCCCGGAGAGGAACTGCGCCGCGAGCTCGGGGGAGTGGGTGCACACGGTGGCCACCAGGGAGCCCCCGCCCAGTGCGGCGATCTCCACCGCGTCCGCCACGTCACCCGAGTAGCCGAGCACGGAGGTGACGGGGCCGAACGCCTCGACCTCGTGGGCGGCGGGGGTGCGGGCGTCGTCGAAGGAGAGAACCGTGACCGGGAAGAACGCTCCGTCCTGGGGCACGGACGAGAGCTCCTCGGGCCCGCCGAGCTCCACGGAGGCGCCGGCGTCGATCAGGGCGCGCACGGAGCGCAGCACCTCGTAGTACTGGTCCTCGGATGCGAGCGGGCCCACGGTGGTGGCGGCGTCGCGGGGGTCCCCCACGACGGCGCGGGCGGTCACGCGCTCCTTGATCGCCTCCACCACGGCCCCGCGCATCGGCTGGGGCACGATCACACGGCGGATCGCGGTGCACTTCTGTCCGGCCTTGGCGGTGATCTCCAGGACCACGGACTTCACGAACGCCTCGAACTCGGGGGAGTCCTCGGTGACGTCCGGGGCCATGATCGCGGCGTTGAGGGAGTCCGTCTCCGCTGTGAAGCGCACGCCCCTCTCCTGCACGTTGGAGTGCGCCCGCAGGGACCGTGCGGTGGCCGCGGAGCCGGTGAACGCCACGTGGTCGCGGGCGTCCAGGTGGTCCAGCAGGTCACGGGCGGAGCCGGAGATCAGCTGCAGGGATCCCTCGGGCAGCAGCCCGGAGTCCAGCATGAGCCGCACGCACGCCTCGGTCACGTACCCGGTGGGGGTGGCGGGCTTCACGATGGTGGGCACCCCGGCGATGAACGCGGGCGCGAACTTCTCCAGCATGCCCCAGACGGGGAAGTTGAAGGCGTTGATCTGCACGGCCACGCCCGGCAGCCGCGTGTAGACGTGCTCGCCCAGGAACGAGCCGTCCCGCGAGAGCTGCTCCACGGGGCCGTCCACGATCACATTGGCGTTGGGCAGCTCGCGGCGGCCCTTGGAGGAGAACGTGAACAGCGTGCCGATGCCGCCGTCCACGTCGATCAGGTGGTCCTTCGCCGTGGAGCCGGTCGAGTAGGAGAGCTCGTACAGCTCCTCCTTGTGCTCCCCCAGGTACTGGGCGAGCTGCTTGAGGATGAGTGCGCGGTCGTGGATGCGCAGGGTCCCCAGGGACGCCTGTCCCACGGTGCGCGCGTGCTCCACGGCGCCGGCGGTGTCGATCCCGTCCGTGCTCACGCGGGCCACGAGCTCCCCGGTGGTGGCGTCGCGCACGTCCGCCACCTTCTGCGGGTCTTCCGGGCGCCACCACTGCCCCTGCACGAAGCTGGGCAGGATCTGCGGCTGCTGGGTTTCGGGTGCCTGGTTCTGGGTGCTCACGCGGGGTCCTCCGGACGGTCGCGGCCTCAGGCCGAACGATCGGTCAGTATTCAGGCCAGGATAACCTAGGTCACACAGAGGCACCATGGTCACCATGAGGGCCGCGCGGCGCCCGACGCCGCCCGGTCGACTTCCCAGGGAAGCGCACCCGGGCGGCGTCGCCCGCCCACCCCCGGTGCGGAGCCCCCTGGAGAAGTGCCCGTGGCACGGCAGAGACCCGGAACGAAGGAGCAGACATGCACGAGGACCCGACCCCCGCGGACACGCGCGCGGAGAACGAGCACCCGGCGAAGACGTTCGATCCCTGGAGCATCGAGCTCGGGGAGCTGGACCGCAAGATGGGCGTGGAGGTGGAGGAGCAGTCGGCTGAGCGGATCGTGGCCACCATGCCCGTGGAGGGCAACCGGCAGTCCCTCGGGCTGCTGCACGGCGGGGCGTCCGTGGCGCTGGGGGAGATGCTGGGGTCGTGGGCCGCGGTGATCCACGGCTCCACCATGGGCAAGGTGGCCGTGGGCACGGACATCAACGCCACCCACCACGCCTCCGCCACGAGCGGCAGGGTCCGCGGGGTGGCCACCGCCATCCGTCTGGGCCGCACGATGACCAGCCACGAGGTGGTCATCACCCACATCGACACCGGGCGTCGGCTGTGCACGGTGCGGATCACCAACTACCTGAAGGACGCCCCGAGCGCGTGAGGTGACGAACGCGCCCGGGGCGGTTCCCGGAGGACGTCAGGAGTAGTCGTAGAAGCCCTTCCCGGACTTCTTGCCCAGCTCCCCACGCTCCACCATGTCCCGCATGAGCTGCGGGGGCGCGAAGCGGGGGCCGAGCTCCTTCTCCAGGTACTCCGCGATCCCCAGGCGCACGTCCAGGCCCACCAGGTCCGTGAGGGCGAGCGGGCCCACCGGGTGCTTGTATCCGAGGACCATGGCGTTGTCGATGTCCTCGGCAGACGCCACGCCCTCCTGGACCATGCGGATGGCCTCCAGCCCCAGCGCCACTCCCAGCCGGGAGGAGGCGAAACCGGGGGCGTCCTTCACGGTCACCGGGGTCTTGCCGATCCCGGCGACCCACTGCTGCGTGAGGTCCCGCAGCTGCTGGCTGGTCCGCTCACCCATCACGATCTCCACGAGCTTGGACGCGGGGACCGGGTTGAAGAAGTGCAGCCCGCAGAAGCGCTCGGGCCGCTGCAGCTCGGCGGCCAGGCCGTCGATGGACAGGGAGGAGGTGTTCGAGGCCAGCCAGGCATCCGCGCGGAGGTTGGCCTCCACGTTCTGCAGGGACGAGACCTTCAGGTCCCAGATCTCCGGAACGGCCTCGACCACCAGGTCGCACTCCGCGAAGTCCGCGTAGTCCACGCTCACGGCGAAGTTCTCGGTCCACACGTCCAGGTTGCCGTCGATCTTCCCGCGCTCCAGGGACGCGGCGAGGTCCGACTCCACGCGCTCCTTCGCGGCCTCCGCGGCCTGGGCGTCCACCTCCACCACGGTCACGTGCGCGCCGGCGATCAGGAACGCGTGGGCGATCCCCGCTCCCATGCGTCCGCCGCCCAGCACCCCCACGGTTCCGGGAACGGCTGCTGCGGTGCTCTCGCTCATCTCTTCATCTCCTTCTTGCGGTCCAGGAATGCTTGCATGCGGTCGAACTTGGCCTGCGACTCGAACAGGACGGCCTGCGCGAGCTCGTCCACGTGCGGGTGGGCCTCGCGCGGCATGGCGAACACGCGCTTGCTCACGCGCACCGCCAGCGGGTCCTGCGCGGCGATGCGGTCCGCGAGGGCGTCAGCCGCCGCGAGCAGGGCGTCCGGCTCGTGGATCTCGGTGATGAGCCGCGCCTCCAGGGCCTCCTCCGCGGACAGGATGCGTCCCGCCATGAGGATGTCCTTCGCCAGGGCCTCCCCGGCGAGCTCCCTGAGCCGCCACAGTGCCCCGGCCGCGGCGATGATCCCCAGTCCGGTCTCCGGCTGCCCCACCTTCACGCGGGGTGTGCCGATCCGGAAGTCCGCGGCCCACGCGAGCTCCGCGCCGCCTCCCAGGGCGTAGCCGTCCAGGGCCGCGATCACCGGCATGGGCAGCTTGGCGATCCGGTCGAAGACCTGCGAGTTCACCCCGCGCAGCGCGTCCTCACGACGCCGCTCGCGCAGCTGGGCGATGTCCGCGCCCGAGGCGAAGATCCCCTTGCCGTTGACCCGCGTGCCGCTCAGCACCAGAATCTTGGGCTCGCGCTCCAGGTGCCCGCACACGGTGTGCAGCTCGTCCACCATGACCTGGTCGATCGCGTTGCGCACCTCCGGGCGGTCCAGGGCCACGTGCAGCCGGTCCGGGCGCTCGCCCACGCGCAGCGCCTCGAAGTCCGAGGCCCACGAGGGAGTCCGGTCCGTGCCGGCCGCCGGTGCGGGGTCACCGGCGGAGGGTCCGCCCGCAGCGGTCCCGTCCACCGGGGTCGACGCCGCGGAGGGGCCGTCCGCGCGCGGGTTGCGGGCGGCGTCGTCGTGGGGGGCGTTCGCGTCCGTCACGGCCGGATCACACCCGCTCGATCAGCATGGCGGCACCCTGGCCCACGCCGATGCACATGGTGGCGAGGCCCTTGCCGGTCCGCTCGCGCTCCATGCGCCCCATGAGCGTGATGACGATGCGCGAGCCCGAGGAGCCCAGCGGGTGGCCCAGGGCGATGGCGCCGCCGTCACGGTTCACGATCTCGGCGTCCAGGCCCAGGCGGCGGATGGAGCCGAGGGACTGGGTGGCGAAGGCCTCGTTGATCTCCACGGAGCCGAGGTCCCCCACGGTCCACCCGGCGCGCTCGAGGACCTTCTCCGAGGCGGGAACCGGGCCCAGGCCCATGATCTCGGGGGCGAGTCCCGCGGAGGCGCCGTCCACCACGCGGGCGCGGGCGTTGAGACCGTACCTGGTCACGGCGCGCTCGCTGGCCACGATCACGGCCGAGGCGCCGTCGTTGAGCGAGGACGAGTTGCCCGCGGTGACCACGGAGCCGCCCTTGACCACGGGCCGCAGCTTGGCGAGCACCTCCACGGTGGAGCCCTCGCGGGGGCCCTCGTCCGTGTCCACCACGGTCACGGCGCCCTTGCGGCCCTTGACCTCCACAGGGACGATCTCCTGGGTGAAGTGGCCCGCAGCGATGGCCGCCAGCGCCTTCTCGTGGGACTGCGCCGCGAAGGCGTCCGCGTCCTCCCGGGAGATGCCGTCCACGCGGGCGACCTCCTCGGCCGTCTCCGGCATGGAGTAGGTCATCTTGCCCCCGCGGGAGAGCGGGCCCTCCTGGAACGCCGGGTTGGTGAAGCGCCACCCGATCGAGGTGTCGAAGACCTCACCCGGTTTGGCGAACGCGGTGGTGGGCTTCTCCATGACCCACGGGGCGCGGGACATGGACTCCACGCCACCGGCCACCACGATGTCCGCCGCACCGGACTTGACCATCTGCGAGGCGATCGTGATGGCGGACATGCCCGAGGCGCACAGCCGGTTCACCGTGATGCCGGGGACGGTGTCCGGGTAGCCGTTGAGCAGCCACGCCATGCGGGCCACGTTGCGGTTCTCCTCGCCCGCGCCGTTGGCGTTGCCCAGGATCACCTCGTCCACGAGGGCAGGGTCGATCCCGGAGTCCTCGACCACGGAGCGGATGCACAGCGCCGCGAGGTCGTCCGGGCGCACCGAGGACAGCGCCCCGCCGTAACGGCCCACGGGAGTACGGGCGCCCCCGACGAGGAAGGCTTGTGGCATCTCGGACATGTGTCTCCTCATGCTGGAATAACTGACCGTTCGTTCATGCTCAGGTTCCCCGATCGTGTGAGCCACGTCAATTGCGCGCGCCGGTGTCCTGGGAGCCACCGTGCACCGGGGAGGTGGTCTCACCGGGGTGGGACTTCACGTACTCCTCGTGGACCTCGGCCACGTGGAGGTCCTTGCCCTGGTCCGACTTCCGCACGAAGCACACGGCGATGAAGGAGACCAGCGACAGCAGGGAGATGTAGAGCCCGATGGTCCACGCCTGGCCCGTGCGGCCCAGCAGCAGCTCGGCGATCATGGGGGCGAACGCGCCGCCGATGATCGATCCCAGGGCGTAGCCGATCGAGACGCCCGAGTACCGCACGCGGGCCGGGAACATCTCGGCGTACATGGCGGACTGCGGGCCGTAGGAGGGCCCCAGGCCGATGGTCAGGACGAAGATGGCGAGCGCGAACAGCGGCAGGGACGCCGTGTTGAGCAGCCACCACATGGGAACGGCCCACAGGATGATGATGCCGTAGCCGATCTGGAAGGTGCGCCTGCGCCCGACCTTGTCCGACATCCACCCGCCGAGCATGGTGAACACGAGCCACCCGACGCCGCCCACCAGGGAGGCGATCAGGGTCTCCGGGCGGGACATGTGCAGCGCCTTGGTGCCGTAGGAGGCGAAGAACGCGATCACCAGGTACCCCGCGGCGTTGTTGCCCGCGAAGATGAGCGCCGCGAGGAGCACCTCGCGGGGGTTCTTGCGGAACAGCTGGCCCAGCGGGGCGGACGACTCCTTGGCGCGCTGCTGCATCTCCAGGAACACGGGGGACTCGTCCACGGACCGTCGGATGAGCCAGCCCACGAAGATCAGCACCACGGAGAACAGGAAAGGCACGCGCCAGCCCCAGGACTCGAACTGCTCGGGGGTCAGGGCGGTGCTCAGTCCGAACATGAACAGGGTGGCCAGGAGCATGCCGATCGGCACGCCGATCTGCGGGTAGGCGCCGAACAGTCCGCGCTTGTCCACGGGGGCGTGCTCCACGGACATCAGGGCCGCCCCGCCCCACTCGCCACCGGCGGAGAAGCCCTGCAGGACGCGCAGCAGGATCAGGAGGACGGGTGCGGCCACCCCGATCTGGCCGTAGGTGGGCAGCAGGCCGATGAGCGTGGTGGCCGCCCCCATGCCGAACAGGGTCATCACCAGGGTGATCTTGCGGCCGAACCGGTCCCCGATGTGCCCGGCCACGATGGCGCCCAGGGGGCGGAAGAGGAAGCTGATGCCCAGGGTGGCCCACGTGACGATCTGGGCCAGCTGGGGGTTGTCCACGCTGAGGGGCTTGAAGAAGTGGGTGGCCAGGATGAACGCGGCGGCCTGGGCGTAGATGAAGAAGTCGTACCACTCGATGGTGGTGCCCACGAGGGTGCCCGCGAGGACCTTGCGCTCTTCTCGGGACATGGAGTGGCCCTGTGCGGGGGCTGCGGTGGTGGATGCCATGCGGATCTCCAGGATCGTCGGACCGTGAGGTCCGTGGGGAATCGGGGCGGTGGTGAGGGACCGAATAACCGACCGATTGGTCGTGAGGGGAATTCTAGCCATTGTGTGAGTCAGGTCACTTCACACGGTCCGGGAAATCGCGCATGTTACGCGGGCCCGCCACCTCCGCAGAGGTGGCGGGCCCGCGGGAAGGGGGGCGGCGGCGTCGTCCGGGGCGTTGCGCCCTCAGAAGAGCCGCTGCGAGGCGAGGCGCGCACCCGCCACCAGGGACTCGAGCTTGGCCAGTGCGATCTGGGGGTGCAGCCGCCCGCCCAGGCCGCAGTCGGTGGAGGCCACCACGTTCTCCCGGCCCACCACCGAGGCGAACTGCTCGATCCGGTCCGCCACGAGCTCCGGGTGCTCCACCACGTTGGTGGAGTGCGAGACCACGCCGGGGCAGAGCACGGTTCCCTCGGGCAGCTCGTGGTCCCGCCACACCTTCCACTCGTGGCCGTGGCGCGGGCTGGCGGCCTCGAAGCTGTACGCGCCCGCATCGATCGTGAGCATGAGCTCCACCAGGTGCTTGAGCTCCAGGTCCGTGGTGTGCGGGCCGTGCCACGAGCCCCAGCACAGGTGGAAGCGGACCTGCTCACGGGGCAGGCCCCGCAGGGCGTAGTTCAGGGCCTCCACGCGCAGCCGGGTGAAGTCCAGGTAGTCCGCCACGGTGGGCTCCGGGTTGACCTGGTCCCAGGACTCGGCGATGGACGGGTCGTCGATCTGCACCGTCAGCCCCGCGGCCACGATCGCCTGGTACTCCTCCCGCATGGCGTCCGCACACGCGTAGACGAGCTCCTCGTCCGTGGCGTAGTACTCGTTGCGCACGCGGGCGCAGGACCCGGGGGAGAGGGCGGCCAGGAACCCCTCGGTGGCGCCCGTGCGTTCCATGGCGTCCTTGAGCCGGCGGATGTCCCCGGCCACGGCCTCCTGGCCGGTGTAGGTCAGAGGCCCGGTGATCTTGGGCTGGGTCACCGACGCCCGGTGGGCGAGCACCCCGGATGCAGGGTCCTCGTACGCGTCCCGGAAGCGCTGCCGGTCCCGGCGGTCCGGGAAGCTCGTGAGCACCACGTGGCCGGGGGAGGAGCGGCGCACCTCCGCGGCCTGCCAGCGGTCCTCGTCCGTGGGTGTCAGCCCGCCCAGGCGGTGGAACGAGTAGTTCCACCAGGCGCCGTAGTCCACCGCGCCCGAGGTGGTGTGGCCGTACTCGCCGTCGTTGACCACGTCCAGCCCGATCTCCCGCTGGGTGCGCACGATGTCGACGACGCCCTCGTCCAGTGCCGCTCCCAGCTGGGCGAGGTCGATCTCCCCGGCCCGGAAACGGTCGTTCTCCGCCAGCAGCTCGGGGGTGCGGGGCAGGGAGCCCACGTGGGTGGTCTGGATGCGGTCGGTGTTCGGGTGCATGGGGCACCTGTCCTTTCCATCGGTCCTGGCGGTAGCACCGTGGGCGGAAGCCCTGGTTGCTGCGGCGTCGTCGAGCCAGATCTCTCGGCCGCTCTGGATGGGTGCCGCCCATTCAACAGCACGGACGGGGCGGGGTCCAGCCCCACGCCGTCACGAAGGCCCTGGCCAGGGGCGCCACCCGTGCGTGCGCCGCACTCCGGAGGGTGGCTTTGACCACGCGGTGCACCGTTCTACTCTGAGAGGCGCATCACAGTTGCGGGACGGAAGGGGCAACCGCGCCCGGGCTCGGGGACGACGTCACGGGGCTGTCGCCCGAGAACCCGCAGGCAGGTTCGAAGCGACCCACCGGGTGGAGCTGGTGGGCGTGACCCCCAATTCCGTACCCGTTCAGGAGGAACAGTGACCGACAACGCCAACGACATCGTGATCGTCAACGGGGCCCGCACCCCGCAGGGCAAGCTGCTGGGAGCGCTCGCGTCCCTGAGTGCCGTGGACTTGGGCGCGCACGCCATCAAGCACGCGCTGCGGCGTGCCGGGGTGGCCCCGGAGGACGTGGACCACGTCTACATGGGCAACGTGGTGCAGGCCGGCAACGGCCAGAACCCGGCCAAGCAGGCGGCCGTGGCTGCAGGGCTGCCCATGAACGTCCCCGCCATGAGCCTGAACAAGGTGTGCCTGTCCGGTCTGGTGGCCGTGACGGAGGCGGCCCGCATGATCCGCGCGGGCGAGGCGGACGTCGTCGTCGCCGGCGGCATGGAGTCCATGACCAACGCGCCGCACCTGGCCCTGGGCGCCCGGAAGGGCAAGTCCTACGGGGACATGACGCTCGCGGACTCGCTGGCCCACGACGGCCTGGTGGACGTGGAGCTGCAGATCCCCATGGGGGAGCTCACCGAGACCGGCAACGCCGAGCGCTCCATCACCCGTCAGGAGCAGGACGAGGTGGCCGCGCGCAGCCACCAGCTGGCCGGGAAGGCGCAGCAGGGCGGGGTCTTCGCGGACGAGATCGCGCCGATCGAGGTCCCGCAGCGCAAGGGTGACCCGGTGACCGTGTCCGAGGACCAGGGCGTGCGTCCGGACTCCACCGCCGAGGGACTCGGCAGGCTCCGGGCAGCCTTCACGAAGGACGGCACCGTCACCGCGGGCAACTCGTCCCCCATCTCCGACGGCGCCGCGGCCCTCGTGCTCACCACGCGCGGCTACGCCCAGGAGCACGGCCTGGACTGGCTCGCCGTGGTGGGCCGGCCCGGCCAGGTGGCCGGCCCGGACACCTCCCTGCACTCGCAGCCCTCCCGCGCGATCGAGCACGCGCTGGAACGGGCCGGGTGGACGGCGGCGGAGCTGGACTTCATCGAGATCAACGAGGCCTTCGCCGCGGTGTCCGTGCAGTCCGTGCGGGACCTCGGGGTGGAGATGGAGAAGGTGAACATCCACGGCGGCGCCATCGCCCTGGGCCACCCCATCGGGGCGTCCGGCGCGCGGCTCGCGCTGCACGCCGCCATGGAGCTGGCCCGGCGCGGCTCCGGCAGGGCCGCGGTGTCCCTGTGCGGCGGCGGTGGCCAGGGGGAGGCGCTGCTGCTGAGCCGCTGAGCGGGTGAGCCGCACTGCGCCGCTCCCCGCCGTCCGAGTCATCCGTCAGTATGCTGATGGTTGCACACGGTCGCATGGTGGGCGGCCCGGCGTGGCCGCCGCCTCCCAGGGCGCACGCCCCTCGGGTCCGGCCGAGAACGCGTTCCAGGAGAAAACATGGCGCACCCAGAACCCGCATCCGCAACGGCTTCCGCAAGGCCCGGGGACTCCGGCTCCGGCGCTCCCCGCACCACGGGCGACGCCGCCCGCACCCGCAGGCGCGCGGCGCTGTCCGGGCTCCTGTTCGGCTGCGGCATCGCGGCAGCCATGATCGACCTGTTCATCTTCCACCTGGGCCTGCAGTGGCACCACTTCTACGACCTCTCCACGCACGAGGTGGCGCTCGTGACGGACGGGTTCTTCCACGCCTTCGGCTGGTTCATCACCGTGTGGGGGCTGTTCCTGCTCGCGGAAGTGCGCCGGGGCGGCGGGGTCCACTGGCCTCACTGGGCTGGTGCCGTGGTCCTGGGCGTGGGGGCGTTCCAGCTGTTCGACGGCGTGGTGGACCACAAGTTGCTGCGGATCCACCAGATCCGCTACGGCGTGGACCTGCTGCCCTACGACCTCGTGTGGAACGGCACGGCGGTGATCCTGATGCTCATCGGATTCCTGCTGCTGCGACGCGGCGCCCGCGCCTACCGGGGCGCGTGATGCCCGTGGGGACTCCCCTCTTCTTCCCCGCGTTCCTGGCCCCTCTCAGGCACGAGGGGCACTCGGGGCACGGCGGACACGGCCAGCACGACGGCGCCGCGCACGCGAACCACGCGATGGTGGCCGGGTGGCCCGTCTTCGAGGGGCTCGTGGTGCTGCTCCTGGTCGCCGCCGCCGCGTACGGCTGGTCGCTGTGGGCCGGGCGCGGACGACGCCAAGTGAACCCCTGGCGTCCGGTCGGCTTCTTCGCGGGGCTGCTGTGCGTGGGTGCGGGACTCGTGGGCCCCCTGGCCCAGGCCGGACACGCGAGCTTCACCGCCCACATGGCGGGTCACCTGCTGGTCGGAATGCTCGGGCCACTGCTGCTGGTGCTGGGGGCGCCCGTACGGGTGCTGCTGCGCGGTCTGCCCACTACGGCCGCCCGGCGGGTCACGCGGGTGCTGCGATTCCGGTTCATCCGCGTCGTCACGCACCCTGTGGTGGCCGCTGTGCTCAATGCGGGCGGGCTGTGGCTGCTCTACACCACCGGACTGTTCCACTGGATGCATGCGTCCGCCCTGGGCCACGCGGTGGTCCACACGCACATCCTCCTGGCCGGGTACGTGTTCACCGCGGCAGTCGTCGGGTCGGACCCGGATCCCCACCGCTCTTCGTTCCGGGTGCGCGCGGTGGTGCTCGTTCTGTTCATCGCCGTGCACTCGGTGCTGGCCAAGTGGCTCTACGTGCACCCGCCTGCCGGTGTGCCCACCGGGGACGCCCAGGCTGGCGCCCAGCTCATGTACTACGGCGGGGACGTTGTGGACGTGGCGCTGATCGTTCTGCTGTTCCTGGGGCACTACCGGGACACGGCACCGCGTCCGGCTGCCCGGCTTCAGCGCACCATGCGGATCTCCCGCAGGTCCTCCAGCGCCGGGTCCACCAGTGCAGTCCCGTCCGCTCGGAAGCCGTTGCGCTCGTAGAAGCGGATGGCGCGCGGGTTGGCCTCTGCAACCCACAGCTGCGCGGGCCGCTCACCCAGAACGGCGTCGAGCAGCGCCTGCCCCGCACCCGTGCCGTGGTGCTCGCGCAGGACGTAGAGCATGTGGAGGGCGCACTCGCGGGCGGGCGCTGCCTCGCTGGGCCGCCCAGTGCCCGCGAACCCGATGAGCGCCCCGTCCGCCTCGGCCACGCGGATCCTGCCGCGGGTGTCCGGGTCCGCGAGCAACCCCGTCCACAGGTCCTGGCGGGCCCGCAGGGCTGCGTCCCCGAAGAACCGTGCGGGGACGAGCCCGGCATACGTCTCCCGCCAGGCACGGACGTGCACTGCCGCGACCTCCTGGGCGTCCTCGGGCGCGGGTGGACGCAGGGTGAAGGGGGCCTCCGTGGTCATGCAGACATTGTGGTCACTGCCCGGCCGGAGCAACACCCGTTCGCCGCTCTTTCCTGTCGCGGGGGAGGGGTTTGTCAGTTCCTCCACCCCGTGCAACAACGGAGCAAATGCGGTTTGGCGGGCGCTGCGGCGCATTTGCTCCACACCACAGCAGCAATTCCGGGCCCGCCCCTGCCTTTCATGCGCCCCGCCGTACGGCCCGGCCTGGCCCGGCCCGGCCCGGCTCACCGTATTGCGAGCGAGCGGGCGACGCCGCCGCTACGCGAGGATCGCGCGCACCCCCGCCTCGAACTCGGCCGCCATGGTGGCGGTGGGCAGGTCCATGGACTCGCGGGTCTGCTGCGCGGTCACCGAGCCGAGGGTGAAGCGCACGAGGGTGAGGGCGGTCGTCTCGGCGCCCTCCGGGGGAAGACCCTGGGCGGTCAGCTCCGCCACGAGCAGGGGCACGGGCTGCATGCCCAGGGGGTCCAGGGCGTGGGCCACGCTCACCACGTCCGCGCCGTCCCGCACGGCGAGCACGAGGGAGCGGAACCGGGTGGTGAGAAGGGCGGGGCCCTGGGCCCCGGCGGGGGTTTCCCCGAGCGGCGCCACCATCCGCCGGGCGAGGACCGCCAGGAGCTCCTGCTTGTTGGCCACGTGCCAGTAGAGCGCCCCGGGCTGCACGCCCAGCTCCCGGGCCAGCCGCCGCATGGAGAGGTCCCCGAGGCCGTAGTCCTGCAGGATGTGCCACGCGGCGTCCAGCACGCGGTCGCGGTCCAGGGCCACGGCGTTCCTCCTGCTCCCGGGCCCGGGCGGGCCACCCGCCAACTGTACCGAGCGGCGTCGTGGGACCGTCCGGAGGAGTGGGGCCTGAATTGACTTTGCTGAACGGTGTTCAATAATTGAACAATGTTCAAGAACCCCGCCCAGCTGGCCGAGCGCGTTCTCGCCGGCCACCCCGTGACCCCGGACGAAGCCCTGGACCTGCTGCACACTCCCGAGACCGGGATGCTGGACCTCGTGGCCGCGGCCGCCCGGCTGCGCCGTGAGCACTTCGGCATGACCGTGAAGGTGAACTACCTGGTCAACCTGAAGTCCGGGCTGTGCGCGGAGGACTGCGGCTACTGCTCGCAGCGCCTGAATGCCGGAACGGACATCCTCAAGTACTCGTGGCTGAGCCCCGAGCAGGCCGTGGAGCAGGCCGAGTACGGCATCAGGGGCGGTGCGAGCCGCGTGTGCCTCGTGGCCAGTGGCCGCGGTCCCTCCAACAGGGAGGTCGGCACCGTGGCCCGCACGGTCGAGGCGCTGAAGGAGAGCCACCCGGACGTGGAGGTCTGTGCGTGCCTGGGCCTGCTCAAGGACGGCCAGGCGGAGGCGCTCAGCGGGGCGGGTGTGGACGCCTACAACCACAACCTCAACACCGCGGAGTCCAACTACGCCTCCATCTGCTCCACGCACACCTACCAGGACCGCGTGGACACCGTGGAGCGCGCCAAGGGTGCGGGGCTGTCCCCGTGCTCCGGGCTGATCGTGGGGATGCGGGAGACGAACGAGCAGCTCGTGGAGGCACTGTTCGCCCTGCGGGAGCTGGACTCGGACTCCGTGCCCGTGAACTTCCTCATGCCGTTCGAGGGCACGCCCCTGGCCGGGACCTGGCAGCTGAGCCCGCAGAAGTGTTTGACCATCCTCGCCGTGGTGCGCTTCGTGTGCCCGGACAAGGAGATCCGCATGGCCGGTGGGCGTGAGATGCACCTGCGCTCCCTGCAGCCGCTCGCCCTGCACGTGGTCAACTCCCTCTTCCTGGGCGACTACCTCACCTCCGAGGGCCAGGCCGCCCAGGCGGACCTGGACATGATCGCCGACGCCGGGTTCACCGTTCTCGGCGCTCGTCCCGACCACGCCGCGGACGGTGCCGCCGCCCCCGGTTCCACGACCACCGGCACCGCGCTCTCCTCGGCCGCGGCCGCGCAGCTGAGTTCGGGGGAGGGCCCGGAGCGGGGCGAGGGCACGAAGGTGCGGATCGAGCTGAACCCCACGGTGCGGCGTCGGGGGGCGGGGACAGAGGTGGCGCCGAATGCCTGAGCCCGGAACGGGGGAGGACATGCCGCGTGGGGAAAGTCTTGCCTCGCGGGACCGGGGTCTGCTGTGGCACCCGTACGAGGCGCTCGACGGCCCCGCGCCGTACACCGTGGAGGCCGCGCAGGGGGTGACCCTCACGCTCGTGAGCCCCGAGGGGGAGCGGGTGGAGGCCCTCGACGGCATGGCGTCGTGGTGGTGCGCGGTGCACGGCTACCGCAACCCGGAGCTGGACCGCGCGGCCGTGGACCAGATCACCGAGTTCTCGCACGTCATGTTCGGCGGGCTGACCCACCGGCCCGCGGTGGAGCTCGCGGAGCTGCTGGTGGAGGTCACCCCTCCCGAGCTGCAGCACGTGTTCCTCGCGGACTCCGGATCGGTGAGCGTGGAGGTGGCGCTCAAGCTGGCCGTGCAGTACCAGGCCGCGAAGGGCCACCCCGGCCGGCGGCGCATCCTCACGGTGCGCGGCGGCTACCACGGGGACACCACCGGGGCCATGAGCGTGTGCGATCCCGAGGGCGGCATGCACGCGCAGTTCTCCGGGCTGGTGGCGGAGCAGCTGTTCGTGGCGCCCCCGCCCGCCGCGGCCACCGCCGATGGCCGGGCATGGGAGTCCGACGCCGCCGCCGTGCAGCGCTGGATCGCGGACCTGCGGGCCACGGCGGCCGCGCACCGGGACGAGCTCGCGGGCATCATCGTGGAACCCGTGCTGCAGGGCGCGGGGGGCATGCGCACCTACGACCCACGGTGCCTGCGGGCGCTGCGGGCGCTGGCGGACGAGCAGGACCTGGTGCTCATCGCGGACGAGATCGCCACGGGGTTCGGCCGGACGGGCGCGTGGTTCGCGTGCGAGTGGGCGGACGTGGTCCCGGACGTGATGTGCGTGGGCAAGGCGCTGACCGGCGGGTACATGACCCTCGCCGCGGTGCTCGTCTCCCGGGCCGTGGGGGCGGTCATCACCGCATCCGAGCAGCGGGCGCTCATGCACGGCCCCACGTTCATGGCCAATCCACTCGCCTGCGCGGTGGCGCTGCAGTCCGTGCGGATGCTCCGGGACACGTGGCGCGAGAGCACCGCCCGCCTGGAGAATGCCCTGCGGGACATCCTTCCGGTGGCCGCGGAGCTGCACGTGGTCAAGGACGTGCGGGTGCTCGGAGGGGTGGGGGTCATCGAGTTCCACCGCGCCCCGGACCCGGCTCTGCTCACGCGCACCGCCCTGGAGCAGGGGGTGTGGCTCCGGCCCTTCGGGCGGCTGCTCTACACCATGCCCCCCTACGTGTGCTCGGACGAGGAGGTCCGGGCGATCGCCTACGCCATGCTGCGCGCCGCGCAGGAGGTCGAGCTGCGCCGCAACGAGCCCGGCGCCGCGACGACGCCGCCCGCCCACTCCGGGCGCGGGCACGAACCAGGAGGCGCCACCCCCACAGGGACCGGTGCCGCGCCCGCTCCGGAAGCGGGTTCGGGGGACCACCCGTGACGGGACCCCTCGACGACTGGCTCCGGGAACGGGGCGCCCGGCGCGAGGAGGCGGGACTGCGGCGTCGGCTGCGGACGCTTCCCGGACGATGCGTGGACCTGGCCTCGAACGACTACCTGGGACTGTCCCGGGACCCGCGGGTCGTGGCGGCCGCCCGTGGAGCGCTGGACCAGTACGGCGCGGGATCGCGGGCGTCCAGGCTGGTCACGGGAACACTCGGGGTCCACGAGGCCCTGGAGCGCGAGCTGTGCGAGCTCACGGGCCAGCCCGCCGCCCTCGTGTTCTCGAGCGGGTACGCGGCGAACACCGGGGTGCTCACCGCGCTGGGGGACCCGGACACGCTCATCGTCTCGGAAGCGCACGTCCACGCGTCCCTCGTGGACGGGGCACGGCTGTCCCGCTCGCCCGTGCGGATTGCGCGGCACTCGGACGTGGCCCACGTGGCGCAGCTGCTGGCAGAGCGTACGGAGACCCGCGCCATTGTGGTGGTGGAGTCCGTGTACTCGGTGTGGGGTGACCACGCCCCGCTGGTGGAGCTGGCGGAGACATGCCGGCGGTGGAACGCTCTGCTGCTCGTGGACGAGGCGCACGGGATCGGCGTGGCCGGGGAGGGGCGGGGACTCGTGCACGGTCTCGGGCTGGCGGGCTCGCCGCACGTGGCCCTCACCGTGACGCTGTCCAAGGCGCTCGGGGCGCAGGGTGGGGCGGTGCTCGGCTCGCCCGCCCTGCGGGAGCACCTGGTGAACACGGCGCGCCCGTTCATCTTCGACACCGCGCTCGCGCCCACGAGTGCGGCGGCTGCGGCGGAGGCGGCGCGGATCGTGCGGGCCCACCCGGAGCTGACCGGGGGACTGCACGAGCGGGCGGGTCTCGTGGCGGCGACCCTGGGTGTGCCACGGGCCCGTGCAGCGGTGCAGTCGGTTCCCCTGGGCGGCGCGGACGCCGCGGTGCGGGCCGCAGACGAGCTGCGCACGCGGGGCATCGTGGTGGGCTGCTTCCGCCCGCCCTCGGTCCCGGACGGCATCAGCAGACTCCGCATCACGGCGCCCGGAAACATGGAATTACACGAATTGTCGGGGGCTCTGGGGGCTGTCGAGGAGGTCCTCCGGGACGTGGGCGGGGCCGCAGCCACCGCGCGGCCCCTCAACATCCCACCCACGAAACCGCAGGAGACACCGTGAACGATCCGCTGTCCGGCAACTTCACCACCCTGGGCCGCACGGTCCTGGTCACCGGCACGGACACGGACGTGGGCAAGACCTACGCCACGGCCGCGCTCGCGGTGGCCGGGTGGCACGCCGGGCGGCGACGGATCGCGGTCTACAAGCCGCAGCAGACCGGGATGCGCGGGGACGACCCGGGGGACGTTCACGACGTCGCCCGGCTGGTCCGCGCCGCCGGCGTCCCGCCCGAGGTGCTCACCGTGGCGGAGGGGCAGCGGCTGACCGAGCCCATGGCACCCCCGCCCGCCGCGGCCCTCGACGGAGTGGAGCTGCTGCCGCTCACCACCCACGTGGCGAAGATCCTGGAACTGCAGGAATCCCACGACCTCGTCCTGGTGGAGGGCAGCGGTGGTGTGCTCGTGGAACTGGACGGGGATCGCCGCACCATCGCGGACCTGGCGGTGGCACTGCAGGGGGTGGCTCCCCAGGAGACGGTTGACCGGGGCCCAACGACTCAGGGGCCAGACCCCGTGGGCCGGGCTGACGCGAGAGAAGAACGAGCGAGCGTCCCAACTGCCGCTGGCCCGGCCCCGGTGAGCACCGTGCTGGTGGCCCGCCCGGACCTCGGCACCCTGAACCACACGCTGCTGAGCCTGGAGGCCCTGCTGCACCGCGGGGTGCACGTGGCCGGTGTGGTGCTGGGCAGCTGGCCCGCAGAACCGGACCGCCTGCAGGAGACCAACCGTGAGTACCTGGCAGACCTGCCGGAGATCCTGGGACGGCGCATCCCGCTGCTCGGCGCGGTACCCCTGGGCTGGGGCGCGGAGGTCGGCTGACCCCGGGAGGCGGGTACCCGCGTCGTCGTCCGGTCAGGACCCCGCCGTGGTCGCCTCGTACAGCCGCTCGAAGCGGTCGTGGACCGCCCGGTAGTGCTCACGCGCCGACTCGCGTGGGGAGTACGTGCCCGCCGGCTCCGGGGAGGAGCGTTCCACCTCCGGCGCGAGGGACTCCAGCATGAGCAGCGCGTTGCCCCGGCACGTGGAGCGCTTCATGGTCTGGTGGATCACGGGGGTCTCCAGGTAGTCGCCCAGGATCTGCAGCCAGGACGGCAGCTCCTGGGTGACCCGCCCGGCGGCCACCACGCGCTCCACGTGGGGCGCGGCCCGCTCCAGCTCGTCCGCGACCCTGCGGTAGGACCCGGCGATCCCCTCGAGCATCCCCCGGGCCATGGCGGGGGCGTCCGTGGCGGCGGAGACGTCCGCGAAGACCGCCCGCGCGCTGCCCGCCCAGCCCGTGGAGCGCTCGCCGGTGAGGAAGGGCAGCACTCCGGGGGTGGCGGGGTCTGCGGGGGCGGCGGCGATGTCGTCCAGCACGGCGTGGTCCAGGGCCAGGGTGTCCCGCAGCCAGGAGACGGCCCGGCCCACGTCGTTGAGCGCACCCCCCAGCAGGCACCGGGAGGAGTCGACGCGGTAGCACCACAGTCCCGGCGGGATGTCCTGGGGGCGGTGGTGCAGCAGCACGCGCATGGCCCCGGAGGTGGCGGCGGAGGCCACGATGGTGCGCTCGTCCGTGCCGCCCACGCCGATGTTGGCGCACAGCCCGTCCGCCACCGGCGCGAACCACTGCGCCTCGGACAGTCCCCGCCAGCGGGCGGTGCGCTCCGGGTCCACGTCCGGCAGCGGCTCGTGGGGTTCGAGGACCGGGGACAGCTTCTCCTCGCCGACCCCCGCGGCGCGCAGCATCCGCTGGTCCCAGTGCCCGGACCTCCGGTTGAGAAGACCCGTCCACGCGGCGGTCGCGGTTCCGGCGGCGGTGGTCCCGAGCAGCCGCAGCCACACGTACTCGCCGATGCTCAGCCAGCGCGCGGCGGCACGGAAGGCCTCGGGCCGGGTCTGCGCGAGCCACCGGAAGCGCGGCGCCAGGTAGCTGGTGTGCAGCCGCGCGCCCATCTTCTGCTGCACCTCGAGCTCGTCCAGCTCCTCCCGCAGCTCGGCCAGCTGCGGGGCGCACCGGGAGTCCGCGTACGTGAAGCACTCGGTGACCGGGTGGCCCTCGGCGTCCACGCCCACCAGGGAGGACGCGAAGGAGTCCAGGCCCACCCCACGCACCCGCCCCGCGAGCTCCGGGCGGTCGCACACGCGGTCCAGGAGGGTGGCGACCTCGTCCGCGACCTGGTCCGGGTCCATCACGGAGGTGCCGTCCCCCGCGGTGGTGAACGCGTGCGGAATCTTGTCCCGGTAGTGCCGCACGGGTGTCCCCGTGGCGTCGTACAGCGAGCCGCGCGTGGCGGTGGAGCCGATGTCCAGCGTCATCACCAGGGGATCCCGCGCATCCGCCAGATCCACCGCGAAGTCCGTGCCGTCCCCGGGTCGCGGCGTCCTGCTGTGCTTGCCCATGCTTCTCCTGCTCCCCGCGCGTGCGCCTCGGTCCTGGTGGTCTGCGCCCAGTCTATGAACGGCCCCGGGTGCCGCGCACCGCCGCGGACGACGCCGCCCTCCGGGCCCCGCGCGCCCGGCACATCGGGCGCGGGGCCGGCCGGGCGGCGTCGTGGTGCGGGGCCTCGGCAGAGGGGAAACGAGACGGGTGTTCACAATGTGAGACCAGTGCCCGCGATGTGAAATCGGGTCGGGGGCTGCGCGTATTCTGGTGGTCACTGTGCGCCGGGGTGCGGCTTCCATGACGAGCCCGCTCCGGCCGGTTCTTCGGGAAGGAGTCGCAGTGCCCCAGCTGCGTTCAGCTACGTCAACCACCGGCCGCAACATGGCGGGTGCGCGTGCCCTGTGGCGCGCCACCGGAATGGGCAGCGAGGACTTCGGCAAGCCCATCGTGGCCATCGCGAACTCCTTCACCCAGTTCGTCCCCGGCCACGTGCACCTCAAGAACATGGGTGACCTGGTGGCGTCCGCGGTCCAGGAGGCCGGGGGTGTGGCCAAGGAGTTCAACACGATCGCCGTGGACGACGGCATCGCCATGGGCCACGACGGCATGCTCTACTCGCTCCCGTCCCGGGACATCATCGCGGACTCCGTGGAGTACATGGTCAACGCGCACTGCGCGGACGCCCTGGTGTGCATCTCCAACTGCGACAAGATCACCCCGGGCATGCTCATGGCCGCGCTGCGGCTGAACATCCCCGTGGTGTTCGTCTCGGGCGGGCCCATGGAGTCCGGTGAGGGCGTGGAAGGTGTGATCGAGCACCGCGTGGACCTGGTGGACGCCATGGCCCTGGCCGTGGACGAGTCCGTCACGGACGCTCAGCTGGCCCAGATCGAGGAGAACGCGTGCCCCACGTGCGGCTCGTGCTCCGGGATGTTCACGGCCAACTCCATGAACTGCCTCACCGAGGCGCTGGGGCTCTCGCTGCCGGGCAACGGCACCACCCTGGCCACCCACGCGAACCGCAGGCGGCTGTTCCTGGAGGCCGGGCGCCGTGCCGTGGAGTCCGCCAAGAGGTACTACGAGCAGGACGACGAGTCCGTGCTGCCCCGCAGCATCGCCACCAAGGCCGCGTTCGAGAACGCCATGGCCCTGGACATCGCCATGGGTGGGTCCACCAACACCGTGCTCCACATCCTGGCCGCCGCCCAGGAGGCGGAGGTGGACTACACCCTCTCGGACATCGACACCCTCTCCCGCCGGGTGCCGTGCCTGGCCAAGGTTGCCCCGAACTCCACCAGGTTCCACATCGAGCACGTGCACCGGGCCGGCGGCATCCCCGCGATCCTGGGGGAGCTGCGCCGCGGCGGGCTGCTCAACGAGGACGTCCACACCGTCCACTCCCAGACCATGGGGGAGTGGCTGGACGAGTGGGACATCCGCTCGGGGAAGGCTTCGGCGGAGGCCAAGGAGTTCTTCCTGGCCGCTCCCGGCGGGGTGCGCACCACCCAGGCGTTCTCGCAGGCCAACGAGTACGAGGACCACGACGTGGACGCCGCCGAGGGCTGCATCCGCTCCGTGGAGCACGCCTACACCGCGGAGGGCGGGCTGTGCGTGCTGTTCGGCAACATCGCCGAGGACGGCGCCGTCATCAAGACCGCGGGCATCGACCCGGAGCTGTTCCACTTCACCGGACGCGCCTTCGTGGTGGAGTCCCAGGACGAGGCCGTGCACGAGATCCTCTCCAAGAACGTGAAGGAGGGGGACATCGTGGTGATCTCGTACGAGGGGCCCAGGGGCGGACCCGGGATGCAGGAGATGCTCTACCCCACCAGCTACCTGAAGGGCCTGGGGCTGGGGAAGAAGTGCGCGCTCATCACGGACGGGCGCTTCTCGGGCGGCACGTCCGGGCTCTCGATCGGGCACATCTCCCCGGAGGCGGCCGCGGGTGGGGCCATCGGTCTCATCGAGCACGGGGACGAGATCGAGATCGACGTGGAGAACCGTGTGCTGCGGGTCAACGTGGACGACGCCGAGCTCGCCCGCCGCCGCCAGGAGCGGGGTGCAGCCCCCTGGAAGCCCACCAGGCCCCGCGAGCGCAAGGTCTCCAAGGCGCTGCGCGCGTACGCCTCCATGGTCACGTCCGCGGACAAGGGCGCGGTGCGGGTCGTCGAGGACTGAGCCGGGCGAGGCTCGGAAGATACAGGCACCGTCCCGGCGGGCGGGTCCCCGGGGCGGTGCCTGGCGCCGTCCCGGGGACTCTCGGCCGCGCACGGGAATCGGATACTGTGTCCTGAATCGGTGCGACAGCACCTCCCCTTCCCTGCCCGGACCCCGTGGCCACCCCACGCACGGACCGGGTGCTCCCCGTAGATCCCGGAGTTTTTCATGGACGCACTGACAGAGCTCGTCGGAACGGTGGGTGGCTACGTCTGGTACGTGGTCTTCGCCATCCTCATCGGCGTGGGCCTGTACCTGACCATCCGCACCAAGGCGATCCAGCTGAGGGGCATCCCGGAGATGTTCCGGGTCCTCACCGACCCCGCGGGTGAGGAGGACGGCCGCAAGGGCATCTCCTCGTTCCGCGCGTTCACCGTCTCGGCGGCCGCGCGCGTGGGCACGGGCAACATCGCCGGTGTGGCCATCGCCATCTCCCTGGGCGGGCCCGGTGCGGTGTTCTGGATGTGGGTCATCGCGGCGATCGGCGCGGCGAGCGCGTTCGTGGAGTCCCTGCTGGGTCAGCTCTACAAGGTCAAGACCGCGGACGGGTACGTGGGCGGTCCCGCGTACTACATGGAACGTGGGCTCAACAAGCGGTGGATGGGCATGCTCTTCGCCGTGATCATCACCGTGACCTACGGCTTCGTGTTCAACTCGGTGCAGTCCAACTCGATCGTGGACGCCGTGAGCGGCTCCTTCAACGTGGACATCACCAACGGCCAGGGCATGTGGTTCCGCGTGGTCCTGGGCCTGGCCGTGGTGGCGCTGACCGCCGCTGTGATCTTCGGCGGCATCCGCTCCATCTCCTCCGTCACCCAGATCCTGGTGCCCGCCATGGCCGTGCTGTACCTGGTGCTGGGGCTGCTGGTGGTGGTCCTGAACATCACCCAGGTTCCCGCGATGCTGGGGATGATCGTCCAGGGCGCCTTCGGCATCAAGGAGTTCGTGACGGGCAGCGTGCTGGGCGTGATCATCCAGGGCATGAAGCGCGGGCTGTTCTCCAACGAGGCCGGCATGGGCTCCGCCCCGAACGCCGGTGCCACCGCCTCCATCTCCCACCCCGCGAAGCAGGGCTTCGTGCAGTCGCTGGGCGTCTTCTTCGACACCATGCTGGTGTGCTCCATCACCGCGTTCATCGTGCTGCTGTCCAACCCCACCTTCGGGGACCAGCGCCAGGGCGCCTCGCTCACGCAGACCGCGCTGGGCATGCAGCTGGGCGAGTGGGCCGTGCACTTCCTCACGCTCGCCATCTTCCTGTTCGCGTGGTCCTCGGTGATCGGCAACTACTACTACGGCGAGTCCAACATCCGCTTCATGACCTCCTCCCGCACCGCCATGGGCGTCTACCGCTTCGCCGTGCTGGTGTGCGTGTTCCTGGGCTCGGTCCTGGCCCTGGACCTCGTGTGGTCCCTGGCGGACCTGTTCATGGCGTTCATGGCCACGCTGAACCTGGTGGCCCTGGTGATGCTCGCCGGGGTGGCCGCCAAGGTCCTGCAGAACTACATGGACCAGCGCAGGGCCGGTGTGGAGCCCGTGTTCAAGGCCGGGGACGTCCCCGGCATCCACGGTCTCGCCGCGTGGGACGGCACGGACACCGTGACCCTGCCCATCTTCTGGGAGCAGCGCGACCGCGACAGGAACACCGCGCGCGGCTGACCCGGTCCGGGCCGTCGCGTCCCACCCCGTGCGGGGACGACGACGCCGCCCGCTCGGCCCACACGAAAAGCCCCCGGCTGCGAGCCGGGGGCTTTTCGTGTGCCCTGCACGTGGCAGGGCGGGCGGGGTGCCCGGGGTGGGTGACCCCGCGGCATCGTCCGGGAAGGCTACTTCCCCTCGCCCAGGTCCTTGGCCACCTGGACCTCGATGGCCCCGGTGAGGGCCTGGTCGTCCGCGGGGGACTCCTGGGCGGCGTCGCGCAGCTGGGTCTCGTTGTAGGAGGAGAACTCCTTGGACTCGTCAACGCGCTTGGTGAGCAGGGCGCGCATGCGGGTGCGGCGTCCGGCCTCCTCGCGGATCTTGGAGCGGTTGCGGAACCACCACACGAACATGACGACCACCAGGACCATGCCCACGTAGCCGATGGCCGGGTAGACCACGCTCATCAGCGTGCCGAAGCCCACCAGGCTGACCACGTACCCCAGGGCGCACAGGCCCAGGAACACGGGGACGTAGCGCCTGCGGTGGTTCACGGTCACGCGGCGGCCCAGGGCGTAGAACATGCTGATGCAGGTGTTGTAGATCATCAGGAACGTCACCACCACCATGGCGATCGCGGCCACGGGGTGGATGGTCTCGAAGAGCTTGAGCATGGGCACGTCCGCGTCCCCCACGGCCTCGAAGTTCACGAGCAGCGCGAACGCGTTCATGAGCAGCAGCACGGTGTAGACCACGCCGCCCAGCAGCCCGCCGCGGCCGGCGTCCCGGGGGTCCACGGTGTTGCCGCCGATCATGAGGGACATGGACACCCCCAGCATCAGGGCCATGCAGGTGTAGTTGACGGCCGAGAGCCACCAGGGGCTCACGGGGGACTCCGCCTGGACGGCGAGGTCGTTGACGGTGCCCAGGTCCACGGGCAGCTGCAGGAGGGCGTACACGAACGCCACGATCACGGCCACGAAGATCACGGGGGTCACCGCGGAGATGATGTTGGTGACCTTGTTGACGTCCAGCAGCCCGGTGAGCATGACCACGCCCACCATGACGGCCGAGCCGATCCACGCCGGGAGGCCGAACTGCTGCTCCAGGGTGGAGCCCGCGCCGGCGAGCATCACGATGCCCATGGCCAGCAGGGTCAGGGACACGGAGATGTCCAGGAAGCGGGAGACCACCGGGGCGGACACGGAGCGGAAGACCATGAGGTGCTCGTCCGCCAGGAAGTAGCTGCCGATGTTGATGATCACGGCACCCGCGGTGATCATGAGGATCCCGGCGACAACCGCCCCGGCCAGACCCCACACCCCGAACGAGATGAAGTACTGGATGACCTCCTGGCCTGTGGCGAAGCCTGCGCCCACCATGAGGCCGATGAAGGCCAGGGCGACTTGCATGGTTTTCTTGGCGGACACGGGAACGACTCCTCGGGAGTGGGCGGTGAGTGGAGGACACGCTCACGACGGCGGGAGCACGTACCCGGACAAGCATAGAGAATGCGTCGTACCCGGTTCACGGGTGCGCCTGCGGCCCGGTGGCATACTCGAATCAGATCTCGAGTGGGAGGAGCCGTCGTGGCGCAGCAGTGGGAGGCAGACCTTCAGGCCTGGGCGCAGGGGTGGGACGCGGTGCTGGACGGCGCCGGGCCCGCGGTGCACGCGTGGAGCGGGGAGGTGCCCTCCGAGGAGGGCGCCGTGGTGGTCTGCCCGCCCGAGCAGCTTCGGGACGTCCGGGCGGCGGTGGCCGCCGCCGGCAGGAGCGTGGCCGCGGAGCAGGTGCTGCTGGGAGGGGCCGTCCGGGAGCTGGACCGCGGTCTGGGCTTCCCCGGGGAGTCCGGGATGTTCGACGCACCCATGGGCGAGTACTCCCGCTTCGAGGTGGACGAGTGGGGCCACCCCGTGGCGCACTCCACCATGTCGGTGCAGGGGGAGGTGGCCTTCGTGGGTCCGCTGCGCACGGACGCGAACCAGGACCGTGATCCCGCGGAGGTGCTGGACCCGCTGGTGGCGGCCATGGCGAACGAGGCATTCCTGGCGGACGCCGAGCGGCTCTACACCGTGGTCGACGAGGGTGAGGTGACCGGCCGCGAGTCCCAGGGCTGGGAGCGTGCGGCTGCGGTGCTCCGCCTGGCCTGAGCTGGGCGGGCCACACCCCGTGGCCTACTCCTGCTCGGGGCCCTCCGGTGCGGGGTAGCGCTCCGGGAACCTGCGGTGCAGGTTCTCCCGGGTCACGGCCGAGAGGTTCTGCAGGGGCAGCCCGGCCGGACAGACCTCGGTGCAGTCCCCCAGCAGGGAGCACGGCCCGAACTCCTGCTCCGCGGCGTCCAGGACCTTGGCGGCGCGCTCGTCCCGCTCCTCCGGGGTCTTGGCCAGCGGCGGCAGGTGCTTGAGCATGGTCCCCACGAACAGCTGCCCGGAGCCGTTGGGGCACGCGGCGATGCACGCGCCGCAGCTGATGCACCCGGCGTCGTTCAGGGCCTTCATGGCCACCGGGAACTTGGCCTCCTTGGACACCCTGCGGAGGGACTTCTTGTCCACGGCGAGGTCCTTCTTCACCGGCAGCGCACCCGCGCGCATGGGCTCGAGGAAGATCTCGTCCCCGTCCCGGTACGCCTTCAGGGACTGCATGCAGGACGCCCTGTTCCGGTCCGGACCGTGGGGGACGCCGTCCACAGTGACCCCGCACTTGCCGCAGATGCCCTCGCGGCAGCCGTCGTCGTAGCTCACCGGCTCGTCCCCCTGGCGCTGCAGGGTCTCGTTGACGGCGTCGATCAGCTCCAGGATGCTCATCTCCTCGCGCGCCTCCACCGGGTGCACGGTCTGGAAACCGCCCGGATCCTCGGCGTGGGCCTGACGCCACACGTGCACGGTCAGCAGCATCAGCGCACCACCTTGATCTGTACGGCCACGGGAATGCTCAGGTTGCCCACGGCGACGACGGCGCCCACGGCCTTCGCGGCCACGTCCACCCGGCGCAGCCGCTGCGCACTGGTGGTGAGCCCGGTGTCCAGTGCGGCGGTCCGCAGCCCGTGGACCATGTGTCCCGCGAGCGCGGCCATGGAGGCGGCGTAGAACGCGGCGGTCACCGGCCGGGAGAGGCTGCCCACCAGGTTGCCGTATGCGTCCCCGTGCTCGAACGAGCGGGCCGCCGCTGGGCGGGCACCCACGGTCAGGTCCAGCACGTGGTAGGTCACGAACAGTCCCAGCACCCCGCCCGTGGAGCGCATGGAGCGGGCGATGACCTGGGGGACCGAGCGGCGTCGTCCGCGGGGGCGTCGGCGGGGAGCGTGCGCGTCGAAGGTGTCGGGGAGGAAGGCACCGTTGAGGGCCGCGCGCCGGTAGCGGACGGGGCGGCCGCGCTCGGTGCCCCGGGGGAGCAGGACCGGGCGGGGGAGGCGGGCGGTCACCCTGCGCACCTGTGCCACGGCGTTGCGGGTGCCCTGCCGGGCCACCTCACCGGGGGTGCGACCCTCGGCCCGCCACGCGCGCAGGGTCAGTTCGGTGCCCGCCAGCACGTGGGCGCCCGCGCTCGCGAGCAGTCCCACGCGTGCCGCCCACAGCAGCGTGTTCGGCGGCAGCACCGGGGCGCCCGCGCCGCGCAGCAGCAGGGCGTAGCGGTTGTAGCGCTCACGGCCCGCGTACACCTGCATGTTCCCGGCCATGTGGCCCACCGTGAACACGCTCAGCGCGGTGCCGGAGGCCGCCATGACCAGCTTGAGGTCCGGGCCCGACGCCGCACCCAGCGTCCGCTGCCACACGCTCGCGGGTGCCGGGGCGGCGTCGTCCGCGGCGGCCGGAGCAGGGGCGGACGCGCGTGCGGCGGGACCGGGCGCGGCGGCGCGCTCACGCGCGGAGGCTGGGGTGGGAGTCATCACCGACCAATCCTAGGAGTTCGGGCGGCGATCATCAGTTCCGGCGGTCACACGCGGTCATTGCGGGGTGTGCGGGCGGCGTGGGGATGGTTCAGCGGGGGGCGTGGTTGTGGGGCGGGGTCCCGTGTGTGACGGTGGAGCCATGCAGCCCGGATACGACCGTCTCGCCGCGCAGTACAGTGAGGCCTTTCCCGACGCCTTCCGCACGCCCCTGGAGCGCCACGCCGTGGAGGCCTTCGCCGATCAGGTGGCGCTGTCCGGGCTCACCGGGCCCGTGGTGGACGTGGGGTGCGGGACCGGGCACGTGACCGCGGCGCTCGCGGACCGGGGCCTGCCCGTGATCGGGGTGGACCCCTCGGAGGCCATGCTGGAGATCGCCCGGGCCGCCCACCCCGGGGTGACCTTCGTCAACGGCACAGCGGACCCCCGCACGTGGGACGCCGCGCTCGCGGACGGCCTCGCGGACGCCGCCGCCGGAGGTGCTCCCGGGGGCGAGGTGCGGCCCGCGGCCGTGCTGGCACGGTACAGCCTCATCCACGTGACCCCGGACCGGGTCCCGGGCATCGTGCGCTCCTGGGCGGAGCGGCTGCCGGTCGGTGGACTGGTGCTCACGGCGTTCCAGTCCGTGGACGGCGGGCGGGCGGTGGTGTCCTTCGACCACGCCGTGGCTCCCGCGTGGCGCTGGCACCCCGAGGTGATGGCGGACCACGTCCTGTATGCCGGGCTCACGGAGCAGTGGCGCATCCTCAGCCGCCCGGACACCGAGCACCGCTTCCCGGAGTGCCACGTGCTTGCCGCCAAGGAGAGCGAGGAGACCCCGGCCATCCCGGTGAGCAGGGGCTGCGCGCCTGAAGGGTGCTGACCGATCTCAGATCGGTCGCCCCTCACGTGCAGGTGCCATCGTGGATCTCCTCGCACGGCGCGGGGAAAGCGGACTTGGCCGCCCGGCGCTCACTCTCCCGTGGCGCCGTCGATCGCCTCGCGCAGCAGGTCAGCGTGGCCGCAGTGGCGCGCGTACTCCTCGACCATGTGGGTGAGGACCCAGCGGGCGCTCATGTCCCCGCGGACGGGCCGTTCCACTGGGGCGTCCAGCGGGTTGGCGTGCTCGGCGGCGAAGAGGCCCCACTGCTGCCGGGAGGCGTCCACGGCGGTGGACCACAGGGCGCGCAGGTCCGCGGCGTCGTCCTCCAGGGCCGAGTCCCAGTCCCAGTCCGGGTCTTCCTGCCACTCCACGGCGTCCCACGGGGAGGCGGGCTCCCGGCCGCTCAGCACGTGGCGGAACCAGTGGTCCTCCACGTACGCGAGGTGCTTGAGCATCCCGCCCAGGGACATGGTGCTGGACAGCGGGCGGCTGTGCAGCTGCGCCGTGCTCAGCCCGTCCGTCTTCCACGCGATCGTGGCCCGCAGGTGCTCCAGGAAACCGAAGAGGGTGGTGACCTCGTCCCCGCGCTGCGGCGGTTCGGGGCGGCCGTGCTCGTCCACTGAGGGTGACGTCATGGGGCTCACCCTAGCCGGTGCCGTGCCCCGCGCACCCGGCCGGGCGGCGTCGTCCTCCGGAAGGAGTGTGCTCAGAGCAGGCCGGAGGTCAGGCGGCACACGTTCTCCAGGAACTTGCGCGGCAGCGGGCGCGCCTCCCAGGCGGTGACGTCCAGCAGCGTGGAGTGCACGGTGAACTGCTCCACGATCGTCTCCATGCGCTCGCGGACGTGCTCGTCCACGATCAGCACGGACACCTCCAGGTCCAGGGCGAAGGAGCGCTCGTCCATGTTGGAGGAGCCGATCACGGAGACGATGTCGTCCACGAGCACGAACTTGGCGTGCAGGACGGTGGGGGAGCTGTACCGGTAGATCTCCACCCCGGCGCGCGCGAGCTCCGAGTAGTACGAGTTCTGGGCGTGCTGGGCCAGGAACTGGTCCGAGGTCTCGCCCACGAACAGCTGGATCCGCACGCCCGCCTGCGCCTCGGTGGTGAGGGCGTGCAGCAGGGACTCGTCCGGCACGAAGTACGGGCTGGAGATCACCACGCGGTGGTTCGCGTTGTAGATGAGGTGGTTGAACAGCCGCAGGTTGTTCTCGGTCTCGAACCCCGGACCGGAGGGCACCACCTGCGCGAACACAGGACCGGTGGTCTGCTCCAGGGCGGCGGGGGACTCGTCCAGGAGCAGGTCCTCCGTCTCCGAGTACCAGTCCGAGACGAACACCGCGTTGAGCTCCGTGACCACGGCCCCGGTGGCCCGGACCATCAGGTCCTTCCACTCCAGGCCCCTGCGCACGTTCTTCCGCTTGTTGTACGAGCGGTGGATGATGTTCTGCGACCCCGTGTAGCCCACGAGCCCGTCCACCACCAGGATCTTGCGGTGGTTGCGCAGGTCCGGGCGCTGCCACTCGCCGCGCCACGGGCGGACGGGCAGCATCCGGCGCCAGGGCACACCGCTGCGGTCGAACTCCCTGACCAGCTCGGCGTAGCCCGGGTACCCCAGGGAGCCCACGTGGTCGATGAGGATGCGCACCCGAACCCCGCGCTCGTGGGCGCGGATCAGGGCGTTCAGCAGGTCCCGGGAGGTCCGGTCCACGGCCACGATGTAGAACTCGAAGTGCACGTAGTCCGTGGCGGCGTCCACGTCCGCGGCCATCCGGGCCATGCTCCCGTGGTTGTCGGTCAAGATCTCGAAGTCGTTGCCGCCCACCATGGGCAGGGCGCCCAGGTTCTGGTTCAGCTCCGCGGCGGTGCGCACCCACCCCGGGAACCGGTCCAGCTCGGGGCCCAGCGTGACGCCCTCCGGGGTGTTCTCCTGGATCACGTGGTTCATCCGCGCCTGCCTGGCCATGCGGCGGCGCGGCAACCTGCTGGAGCCGATCACCACGAACAGCAGGATCCCGGCGTACGGCACCAGGAAGATGGCCAGCAACCACGCCAGGGCCACGGAGGGGCGGCGCTGGTGGGGGATCCACCCCAGGGCCACGAGCTTCAGCAGCAGGTCCAGCGCCGCCAGCACCACCAGGATCCACTCCGGCACGGTGTCCGCCGGGAGCAGGTCGAAGGGTATCCAGGGATTCACGCGGGGCCTGCCGTCACGGGCGGGGGAGCCGGTAGACGTCCTCCGACCCGGGAGAGGGAACGGGGGCGAAACCGCAGTGCAGCAGGACCCGGCGGGCCGCCGCGCGGTCCTCGGGGACGGAGGCGTGCACGGCCTCGATGTCCGGATCCTCGAACGCCCGCTCCACCAGCGCCCGCAGCGCCTCCGTGGCCAGCCCGAGCCCCTGGCGGGACGGGACCACGGAGCCCTCGACCTCCAGCGCACCCTCCATGGGTGGGCCCACGAACCCGGCAATCCCCACCAGCTGACCGGAGGAGCGCTCCACCATGGCGAGCAGCGTGTGCTCAGACTCCGTGAAGAAGTGCTCTCCAGCCGCGATCACACCGCGGGCCCAGTCCACGTTCTCCGCGGAGGGGAACCCGTCCGCGAACCCTGGCGAGCGGCGGCCGCCCGCGACCGCCTCCAGCTCGTCACGGGTGAACGCCCGCAGCTCCAGCCGCTCGGTGCGCAGCGGTCGCGGGGGCTCCGGCTCCAGCAGCAGATCCACCATGGTCCAACCTCCCGTCCTGTGGTGTCCCGGGACGCCCGCCGTCAGCCGAAGTGACGGGGCAGCGTGGCCTCGTGGACCCGGCGCAGCTCGTCCAGGGGCACCCGGAACTCGCCCTGCACGTCCAGGGCGTTGTTCTGCGCGTCCACCACGCCGATCCGCGCGAACGGGAAGTTCCGCACGGTGCACATGTCGCTGAAGCGGACCTCCTCCGAGCGGGGGACGGCCACCACCGCACGGGCCTGGGACTCGGAGAACAGCAGGGTGAACAGGTCCACCCCGTCCCGCTCGGCCACCTCGCCCAGCCCGATCCGCGCGCCCACACCGAAGCGCAGGGCCATCTCGGCGAGCGTGGCACCCAGCCCGCCCTCGGCGACGTCGTGCGCGGCGTCGATCATGCCGTCCCGGGACATGTTGATGAGCATGTCACCCAGGGTGCGCTCCCGCGCGAGGTCGACGCGCGGCGGCAGCCCGCCCAGGTGGCCGCGCAGCCGCGCCCACTCGGAGCCGTCCAGCTCGTCCGCGGTCTCGCCCAGCAGGTAGATGGCCTGGCCGTCCTCGCGCCAGCCCGACGGCGTGCGGCGGGTGACGTCGTCGAACACGCCCAGCATGGCCACCACCGGGGTGGGGTTGATGGCCACGCCGCCGGTCTGGTTGTACAGGGACACGTTGCCGCCGGTCACGGGCACCCCCACCTCCTGGCAGCCGTCCGAGAGTCCGCGCACGGCCTCCGCGAACTGCCACATGATGTCCGGGTCCTCGGGGGAGCCGAAGTTCAGGCAGTCCGAGACCGCCACGGGCCGGGCGCCCGCGGTGGCCACGTTGCGGTACGCCTGGGCCAGGGACAGCTGAGCGCCCCGGTACGGGTCCAGGCGGGTGTAGCGCGGGTTCGCGTCCGTGGACAGCGCCACCCCCAGGTTGGTGCTCTCGTCCACGCGGACCACACCGGCGTCGTCCGGCATGGCCATGGCGGTGTTGCCCTGCACGTAGCGGTCGTACTGGCTGGTGACCCACTCCTTGGAGCACAGGTTCGGGGAGCCCATCAGCTCCAGCAGGGCGGGGCCGAGCTCGGCCCCGGAGGGGCGGGCTGCGTCCTCGGGGGAGCCCGTGAAGTGGTTCTCCTGCAGGGTGTCCTGGGACTCCGGCCGGGCATAGGGGCGCTCGTACACCGGGCCGTCGTGGGCCACGGTGCGCGGGTCCACGTCCACGATGACCTCGCCGTGGTGGTCGATGACCAGGCGGCCGGTGTCCGTGACCTCACCGATCCACGAGTACTCCACGTCCCACTTGTCCATCACGGCCTCGAAGTCCGCCACCTTCTCGGGGGTGACCACGGCCATCATCCGCTCCTGGGACTCGGACATGAGGATCTCGCCAGGCGTCAGGGAGGGGTCCCGCAGCAGCACCGAGGTGAGGTCCACGTGCATGCCGCCGTCACCGTTGGAGGCCAGCTCGGAGGTGGCGCAGGAGATGCCCGCGGCCCCCAGGTCCTGGATGCCCTCCACCAGGGAGGACTTGAACAGCTCCATGCAGCACTCGATGAGCACCTTCTCCGCGAACGGGTCCCCCACCTGCACGGCGGGGCGCTTGGAGGGCTTGGAGTCGTCGAAGGACTCGGAGGCCAGCACCGAGGCGCCGCCGATCCCGTCCCCGCCGGTGCGGGCGCCGAAGAGCACCACCTTGTTCCCCGTGCCGGAGGCGTTGGCCAGGCGGATGTCCTCGTGGCGCATCACGCCCACCGCGAGGGCGTTGACCAGCGGGTTGCCCTGGTAGCAGGGGTCGAACTCCACCTCGCCGCCGATGTTCGGCAGGCCCAGCGAGTTGCCGTAGCCGCCCACGCCGGCCACGATCCCGTGCACCACGCGCTGGGTGTCCGGGTGGTCGATGGCCCCGAAGCGCAGCGGGTCCATCACGGCCACCGGGCGGGCCCCCATGGAGATGATGTCGCGCACGATGCCGCCCACGCCCGTGGCCGCACCCTGGTAGGGCTCCACGTAGGACGGGTGGTTGTGGGACTCGATCTTGAACGTCACGGCCCAGCCGTCCCCGATGTCCGTGACACCGGCGTTCTCCCCGATGCCCACCATCATGTTCTTGCGCATCTCGTCCGTGACCTTGTCCCCGAACTGCCGCAGGTGCACCTTGGAGGACTTGTAGGAGCAGTGCTCGGACCACATCACCGAGTACATGGCCAGCTCCGCGGCGGTGGGGCGGCGGCCCAGGATCTCCTTGATCCGCTGGAACTCCTCCGCGTTCAGCCCCAGCTCCGCCCAGGGCAGCTCAGTGTCCGGGGTGGCGGCGGCGTGCTCCACGGTGTCCAGGTTGAAGTGCGTTTCACTCATGACGTCTGCGGTGTCCCTTACGTGAACGAGGCGCGGCACGACGGTGCGGTCACGCCGCTGCGTGGTGGTCTCTGGTGGTGGCCCGGTGCGGTGGACGGCGACGCCGCGGCGTCGCCTCCCGCGGGGCGGCGGTGGTCCCGCGGCGCGGTGCATCAGCGGGCCGGGCGGGTCAGCGGGTCAGGTGCTCCAGGGCGGAGACGAACACGTCCAGCCCGTCCGTGCCCTCGCGCATGCCCACGGCGCCGGTGCCGGAGAGGTCCGCGCCGAAGCCCGGTTCCACGGCGTGCTCCGGGTGGGGCATGAGACCCACCACGTTGCCCCGGGCGTTGGTGATCCCGGCGATGTCGTTGCGGGAGCCGTTGGGGTTCCCACCCGTGTAGCGGAACACCACGCGGTGCTCGGCCTCCAGCTCGTCCAGGGTGCGCTGGTCCGCCACGTACTGCCCGTCCTGGTTCTTCAGCGGCACCACGATCTCTTGGCCCGGGGCGAACCGCCCGGTCCAGACGGTATCCGTGGTCTCCACCCGCAGGCCCTGGTCGCGGCAGATGAACTTCAGGCGCTCGTTCTTGATCATGGAGCCGGGCAGCAGGTGCGCTTCCGTGAGCACCTGGAAGCCGTTGCAGATGCCCAGCACGGGCATGGCGTGCTCGGAGTTCGCGGCGGCCACGATCCGCTCCATGAGCGGGGCGAAGCGCGCGATCGCACCGGCGCGGAGGTAGTCCCCGTAGGAGAAGCCCCCGGGCAGGATCACGGCGTCCACGCCCTGCAGGTCTTCGTCCGCGTACCAGAGCGGCACCGCGGTGCCGCCGGCGAGCTCCACGGCCCGGGCGGCGTCGCGGTCGTCCAGGGTGCCCGGGAAGGTCACCACGCCCACGCGCACGTCCGCCAGGCGGGCGTCCGGGGCAGGCTGGTCCAGGTCCGCCACCAGGGGCGTCTGCTCTGCGGTGAGGTTCTGGGCCACGCTCAGTCCTCCTCGGGGAGCACGGAGACGTTCACCACGTCCTCGATGACCGGGTTGGAGAGCAGCTTCTCCGCGGCCTCACGGGCCTGCGCAAGCGCCTGCTCGGTGGCCTCGCCCTCCACCGTGAGCTCGAACCGGCGGCCCTGGCGGACCCCGGTGAACCCGGTCAGCCCGATGCGGGGCAGCTCGTTGGCGATGGCCTTGCCCTGCGGGTCGAGGATCTCCGGCTTGGGCATGACGTCGACGACAATTCGGGCCATGGAACGCTCCTGTACGCGGTGTGACGATGTTCGGCGCGCGGAGCCGGTGCCGTCTCACGCCGGGCGCTCCCGGGAGGGTTCCCAGGACGACGACGACGCTCCGCGAGCTTGCGCTCCCCACTCTAGTGGGTGCCCGTCACCCGCCGCGCCGCGGCACCGGGCGCGGCACGGCGCGGGTCCCGCAGCGCGAGCACCCCGCGCGTTCCGAGGTGCTCGGAACGCGCGGGGTGCTGGTGCCGCACGGTCGGTGGGCCGCCCGGTGCACGACTACTTCTTCAGCTGGGTCTCGATCGTGTCCAGCACGTTGTTGGACGAGTAGTAGTCCAGGCGGAACGAGTCCTGACCCAGCGCGTACACGGCCTTGTTCTTCACGGCCTCGGTGTTGGCCACCAGGCTGTCCTTCTCGTAGGTCTCCACGCCCTTGTCGTCCGAGGCGAAGAGGAAGACCGTCTTGCCGGTCGCGGCCTTGGACAGGTTCTCGCCGGTGATGGGCTTGATGTCGCTGCGCTTGCCCATCTTGGAGTTCGTGTCCACGGCGTCCTCGGGGACCTCGGCCAGCTTGAAGCCGAGCTGCTCGAGCAGCTTGCCCTGCGCGGAGTCGGCGGTCCAGATGTTGGCGCCGGAGTCGTCCTTGAAGGAGCCGGCGTTGTAGACCATGCCGGTCACGGGCTGCTCGGGCTCCTTGATGCTGTCCTTGACCTCGTTCACGCGGTCGTCGAAGGACTTCACGACCTCGTCGGCCTTCTGCTCGTGGCCGGTGAGCTCACCCAGCTTCCGGGCGACCTCCTGCCAGTCCTTGTCGCTGTAGTCCATCACGTAGACGGGGACGCCGGCGTCCTTGAGCTGGTCGTAGATGTCCATGGCGGAGTCCGCACCGCTCCTGGAGACGATGATCAGGTCCGGGTTCTCGGAGAGGACCTTCTCGGCGTTGGGATCGCCCGTGTACAGGGACGTGACGTTCTTCTCCTTGGCCCGGTCGCTCCACTGCGTGAAGAAGCCCTTGTCGTCCGAGATGGACGTGTTCGCGGAGGTGCCGCCGGAGGCGATGACCGGGGCGTCGATGGCGAGCAGCGAGCCGGTCAGCGTGACGGAGGTGGACACGATCTTCTCGGGTTTGGCGTCCAGCTTCACCTCCTGGTCGTTGTCGTCCTTGACGGTCTTGGGCCAGTTCTCGTCCGCGCTGGAGGCGGAGGCGGAGGCGCTGGAGTCCGCAGACGAGTTCTGGGAACCTCCGCACGCGGTAAGGGCGAAGACGGCGCAGAGGCCGACGACGAGTGCCGCGAACAGGCGGCGCAGGGTGGATGTCTGTGAGGTCACGAGGTTCCTCCGTGAAGTGGCGACTGGGTTGGAGCGCCGTTTCCGGGGCCGGTCCACGACGCACAAATTAGCTTAGCCTTAGCTAACTTATTCGCGAACGCCGAAACGCGCGTTGTGACGCAGATGTGTCGTAGAAACCTCGGTGCAACATCGCGCTGCGGCACGGCGGCGGTCGCCACGCCGCCTCTGCAGAGCACCCCGGCGGGGGTTCTGACGGGACGCCCTCAGCGGGGCACGACGAGTGGCCCGTCGGTCACCGGGTCCGGCACCACCAGGGCGTCCAGCCCGAACACGTCCCGCAGCAGCCGCGGTGTGACGACGTCCGCCGGTACGCCCTGCGCCGCCACGCGCCCGTCGCACAGCGCCACCAGGTGGTCCGAGAAGCGGATGGCCAGGTTGAGGTCGTGCAGGACCATCACCACGGTCTTCCCCTGCTCAAGCTGTAGGCCGCGCACCAGTCGCAGCACCTCGATGCTGTACGCGAGGTCCAGGTAGGTGGTGGGCTCGTCCAGCAGCAGCGTGGGGGTGTCCTGCGCGAGGGCCATGGCGATCCAGACGCGCTGCCGCTGGCCCCCGGACAGCGCCGAGACCGGACGGGTGCCCAGGTGGCTCAGACCCGTGGCCTGCAGGGCCTGGCGGACCCCCTCCTCGTCCTGCGAGGACCAGCGGCTCATCCAGGACTGGTGGGGGTGCCGACCGCGGGCCACGAGTCCCGCCACGGTCAGCCCCTCGGGAGCCACCGGTGCCTGGGGGAGCATGGTCAGGCGGCGGGCCCGGTCCGTGCGCCGGATCCCCTGGAGGTCCTCGCCCGCCAGCTCGACCGCGCCCCGGTAGGGCAGCAGTCCGCACAGGGACTTCAGCAGGGTGGACTTGCCGCACCCGTTCGGTCCGATCAGGGTGGTCACCCTGTCGGCGGGGATCTCCAGGTCCAGGTCGCGGAGCACGGGGTCCTGGCCGTAGCCCACGGTGAGGGAGCGTGCGGCGAGTCTGGCGGGGCTCATGCGCTGGCCTTCCGGTTGGTCTTCACGACCAGGTAGATGAGGACGGGGGCGCCGCAGAAGGCGGTCACGATGCCCACGGGCAGCTCCCACGGCAGGACGGTGCGGGCGAGCAGGTCCGCCCCGGAGACGAGCAGAGCGCCGCTGAGTGCGGAGCACAGCAGCGGGGGAGTGGGGGACCCGGCCATGCGCTGGGCGATCTGCGGCGCCACGAACGCGACGAAGGGCACGGGGCCCGCGGCGGAGACCGCCACGGCCACGAGCACCACTCCCACGAGCAGCTGCACGGCCTGCGCGGCACGGATGCCGTGGCCCAGCACCTGGGCCACCTCCGGGCCCAGGGCCAGGGCGTCCAGGCGGAAGGAGAGCCAGCCGGCGAACGCCACCGCCACGAGCAGGCACCCGAGGACCGGCCACGCCTGGTCCCAGCCGCGGCCGTTGAGCGACCCGGTGAGCCACAGCTTGGCGGTGGCCGCCTGGTCCACGCTTGTGGTGGCCATGAGCCACGTGGAGACCGCCCCCAGGAACATGGAGACGCCCACCCCGATGAGCACCAGGCGGATCATGGAGTCCCTGTCTTTTCCGGCGATGAACCACACGGCCACCGCCGTGAGGGCCGAGCCGATCACGGAGACCACGGGGACGCCCAGGACGTCGTTGCCGAAGCCGGCGACGGCGGCCACGATCCCGGTGCCGCCGGACGCGGTGATCACGAAGACCGCGGCGGTGGAGGCGCCGTTGGTGATGCCCAGGACGTCCGGGCTGGCCAGCGGGTTGCGTGCCACGGACTGGGTGAGAGCGCCCGCGAAGGCCAGGGCCGCTCCCACGAGCAGACCGACCACGGCGCGGCCCATGCGCCACTTGAAGACCACGGTCTCCTCGATGTGGCTCCCGCCGCCGAGCAGCGTGCGCAGCACCCGCGGCATGCTCAGCTGGTAGTCGCCCATCCCGATGCCCAGCGTGAAGGTCAGGGCGCACAGCACCAGCAGGGCAAGGCCCACGAGGAGCCGGCGGAGGCTGAACGCCGTGGAGAAGGGGCCCACGCGCAGCGCGGAGATGCCGAGATCGGGTGCCGAGGTGTGGACGCGGCGTCGGGAGCTGCGTGCGGTGCCGGTGGTGCTCACAGGGCGCTCACCTTCCCCCGGCGGATCAGGACCACGAAGAAGGGCACGCCCACGAGCGCCATCACGATGCCCATCTGCAGCTCACCGGGGCGGCCGATGACACGGCCCAGGACGTCCGCGCCGAGGGCCAGGACGGCGCCGAGCAGGGCGGAGAAGGGGATCACCAGGCGGTAGTCCGGCCCCAGCAGCCCACGCACCATGTGCGGGGCGGCAAGTCCGATGAAGGCCACGGGTCCGGCGGCCGCCGTGGCCGCCCCGCCCAGCAGCGCCACGGCGAGCAGGCCCAGGACGCGCTGGCGCGTCACGCTCACCCCGAGCGACTCGGCCACGGTCTCGCCCAGGGCCAGCAGATTCAGCGCCGGGCCCTGTGCCACGGCCAGCACGGCGCCCACCAGAACGAACGGCGCGGTGACCGCGGCCACCTCGAGCGTCACCCCGGAGACCGAGCCGGTGGCCCACTGGCGCATGCGGTCCAGGGTGTTCTGGTCCGAGAGGACGAGCGCGTTGACCACGGCCATGAGGATCGCGGACAGCGCCGCCCCGGCCAGGACGATGCTCAGCGGGTTCGCGGCGGTGGGTCCGGTGGAGGAGAGTGCGAACACGGCGGCGGTCACGAGCGCGCAGCCGATCAGCGCCGGCCACACGTAGCCCAGGGGCGTGCTCGCCCAGCCCCACACGATGGTGAGAACCACCGCCGCGGCGGCTCCGGCGTTGATGCCGAGGATCCCCGGGTCCGTGAGGGGATTGCGCGTGTGACCCTGGATCACCGTGCCCGCCATGCCGAGCGCGGCACCCACCAGCAGTGCGACCACGGTGCGGGGCAGTCGCAGCAGTCCCATCACGGTCACCAGGTCGTCGCCGCGCTGCTCGGCCGTGAGCCGCTCCGGCGCGAAGGCGTACACGAAGGCGCCGGGGATCCGCTGCCACCCCTCCGCGAGGGTGTTCAGCCGTCCGCCCACGAGGAGGCTCGCGAGCGAGAGCCCCGCGATGACCGTGACCAGCAGGACCGGCAGCCAGGCGACGACGCCGCGGCGTCGCGCGGGTGCCGGGGCCCCGGGTTCGCGGCGGGTGCCGCCCAGGGGTGCCTCCGGGGGGACCGGGTCGTGAGCGGCGGGGGCGTCGGCCGTGGCCGGTAGGCGCGGAGTCACCTAGTAAGGATAGGCATACCTAAGATCGATACCAAGGCGGCTCGGATCCATAACCTCGCGCCACCGGTTCAGCCGAAGCTCACCGCGCCCACGAGCACACCCACCACGAGCATCACGAGCGAGACCACCAGCGCCCGCCACAGCACCTTCTTGTGGTGGTCGCCCAGCTGCACGCCCGCCAGGGACACCAGCAGCAGGATGGCAGGGACCAGCGGGGACTGCATGTGCACGGGCTGGCCGGTGATGGACGCCCGGGCCATGTCCACGGCGGGGATGCCGTAGTGGGCGCCGGTCTCCGTGAGGACGGGGAGCACCCCGAAGTAGAAGGCGTCGTTGCTCATGAAGAACGTGGCCGGGATGCTGATCAGCCCGGTCAGCACGGCCAGGTACGGGCCCATGCTCGTGGGGATCACGTCCACGAGCCACGTGGACATGGCCTCCACCATGCCCGTGCCGGAGAGGATGCCCGTGAGCACCGCGGCGGCCATCACCATGGAGACCACGGCGATGATCGAGGACGAGTGGTTGGCCACCATCTTCCCCTGGTCCGACAGCCGGGGGAAGTTCACCACCAGGGCCACCGCGCTGGCCACCATGAACAGGTACGGCAGCGGGACCACGTCCACCACCAGCAGCACCATCACGGCCACGGTCAGGACCAGGTTGAACCAGAACAGCCGCGGGCGCAGGGACTCGCGGTCCGGGTCCAGGGCGCTCGCGGTGAGCCCACCGGTCACGCCCTCGGGCGACGACGCCGCGGCGCCAGCCCCGGGCCCGCCCACCGCCACCGCGGTTTCACCGGTCCCGCCGCGACCCCAGCGGGCGGGGTCCACCGCGGCCAGGCGGCGTCGTTCGGAGCGGCCCAGCATCACGGCGAAGACGAAGATGACCACGAGACCGGCGGCCAGGGAGGGGAGCATGGGCAGGAAGATGTCCGTGGCCTCGACCTTCAGCGCCGCGGCGGCGCGCGCGGTGGGCCCGCCCCAGGGGACGATGTTCAGCGCGCCGTTGGTCAGGCCCGCGATGCACGTGAGCACCACCGGGCTCAGCCCCAGCCGCTGGTACACCGGGAGCAGGGCGGCGGTGACCACGATGTACGTGGTGGAGCCGTCCCCGTCCAGGGAGACCAGTGCGGTGAGGATCATGGTGCCCACCACCACCTTGGCGGGGTCGTGGCCCGTGATGCGCACGATGAAGTTCACGAGCCTGTCGAACAGGCCCACGTCGATCATCAGACCGAAGTAGATGATCGCGAACATCAGCAGGGCCGCCGTGGAGGACATGTCCTTCACGGAGTCCATCACCATGTCCCCGATGCCCAGTCCCGCGCCGGCGAAGAGCCCGAAGACCGTGGGGACGATGATCAGCGCGAGCAGCGGGGTGAGGCGTTTGGTCATGATGAGCCCCATGAAGGTGGCGATCATCAGGAACCCGAGTAGGACCAGCATCAGTCTCTCCTGTTCGAAAACCGGGAAGCCGTGCCGCCCGTGGGTGATGTGGTTCACAGACTAGGCCCTGATCAGGGGTTTCGCCGCGTCGGTGCGCGGCGCAGTGGTCACGACCGGCGCGCTCCTGTTCGTCCGCTCGACACCGGGTGGTGGTTCACCGGACACCCGCGGCTGGTGATCTGGGTCCCACTGCACCGTCTGCACCTGAACCCCGGGGGAAAATCATGCGCGCGCCCGTCTCCGTCCTGTCTCTCGCCGCCGCCGCCGCCGCGGCCCTGTCCGTGTCACTGGTGGCTCCGGCCCACGCCGCACCGGCCGTGCCCCAGAAGGCGGAGAGCGCTCAGCACCACTCGAACGGGAAGGCCCGGGGGCAACGGTCCGGGGCGCAGGTGTTCGACACCTCCCTGCCGGACCTCGGCACGGTGGGCGGGGTTGCCGTGAAGAGTTCCGCCTACGGCTCCGCGCTCGCCCCCAAGCCGGGGACCAGGGACGTGTTCTACGGGCTGACCGACCGCGGCCCCAACGTGGACGGCCCCGGCGGCGTCAAGATCGAGCCGTACCCGGACTACGCCCCGCAGATCGGCGAGTTCAAGATGGTCAACGGCTCAGCGCGGCTGCAGCGCGTCATCACCCTCAAGGGCCGGGACAACAAGCCGTTCACGGGCCAGGTTTCCCCTCAGGCCAGCACGGGCGAAACCATCCAGGACCTGAACGGGCGCGTGCTTCCCACGTCGGACCACGGCTTCGACAGCGAGGGTCTCGTGGCGCTGCCGGACGGGACGTTCTGGGTCAGCGACGAGTACGGCCCGTTCATCACGCACTTCGACTGCAGGGGCCGGGAGATCGAACGGCTCTCGCCCACGGCGTCCGAGCGCTCTCGCAGCGCCCTGCCCGGCGAGCTGGGACAGCGCGACCCCAACAAGGGGATGGAAGGCCTCACCGTCACTCCCGACGGGCGGACCCTTGTGGGCGTCATGCAGTCCGCCCTGGTCACCGCGGATCTCAAGGGCAAGCCCAAGAACGTGGTCCCGGTGCGCATCGTGACCGTGGACCTCCGCACCCGGGCCACCCACCAGTATCTCTACATGCGTCACCTCGACTCCGCGTCCACCAACATCAGCGAGATCACCGCCCTGTCCTCCCACGAGTTTCTGCTCGACGAGCGGGACGGCGAGACGGGCAAGGACTCCTTCAAGCGGCTCTACAAGGTCGATCTGAAGAACGCCACGGACGTCTCCCAGCACTCCCCGGTCAAGGGCGCCACCTACGACGCCGCCAAGGGCGGTCTGCTCCTGGACGGCACCACGAGCATCGAGGGCCTGACCGGTAAGAAGAACGAGAAGGACGCCAGGACCGCCCTGGCGGACGCCGGGATCACCCCCGTGCGCAGCGAGCTCTACCTGGACATGACCCGTCTGGCCTGGGGCATTGATCCCACGGGCGGGTTCTTCGCCCACGACAAGATCGAGGGTGTGGCCGTTGCGCGCGGCGGGAGAGAGCTGTGGATCTCCAACGACAGCGACTACGGCCTCTCCGGTTCCACGGGCGCGCAGGCCCCGTACGGGCTGGTGGCCAAGACCCTGCCGGACGGTACCCAGGACGACGGCGAGTTCCTGCGCGTGGACATGGATCGGGTGTCGCGGGACGCGGTGGGGCCGGGGTACCGCCCCTGCCGGTGAGGCCGGCCCGCCGTGGGGACGGACCGGTCTAGAGCCACACCTCGATGCCCCCGGCCACCTCGCGGCACGGGTGCTCGCGCAGGTTCTTGGCCGGGTCCTCCGGCGCGGTGCGTCCCCGCTCCAGGGCCAGGCGGGACCCCCGGAACGTGCCGTCCAGGTCGAAGACCCAGTAGTGGTTCGGGCACTCCAGGGTGGTCTCCCCGCGCTGCGGGGCCCGGCACACGGTGGCTCCCTGGTGCGGGCACTCGTTGCCCAGCGCGTGCAGTGTGCCGGCGGTGTCCCGCGTGAGGACCAGCGGGACTCCCGCCACGCGCACGGGCACCGCGCTGGACGGCGCGGCGAGCTGCGGGACGAGCACGGCGGCGTCGTCAACCGGGTGCCAGCTCACGCGGCCGCCTCCAGCAGGCGGTCCGTGGCGGCCACCAGGCGGACCCGCAGCTCGGTGCCGCGCGCGGCGAAGGCGCGCTGGCGGCGCACGTACTCGGCCTTGCCCTCGGGCGTCTCGATGCGCACGGGCTCGTACCCCCGCTCCGCGAGGTCGTAGGGGGAGGCCTCCATGTCCGTGCGGCGCACGTCCCACGCGAGCTCGAAGCAGTCCGCGAGCAGGTCCGAGTCCACGGCGGGCAGCAGCTTGTACGCCCACTTGTACAGGTCCATGGTCGCGTGCAGGCACCCGGGCTGCTCCATGGTGCGCTGCGCCTGCCGGGTGGGCTGCAGCTCGTTGCGTTCCACCGCCTGGGGCTGGAAGAAGCGGAACGCGTCGAAGTGCGAGCAGCGGATCCGGTGCCCGCGCACCACCTCGTCCGTGCCCTGGGCGCCCAGGCGCAGCTCAACGCCCTCGTGGCGCACGCCGTTCTTCTCGGCCCGGTACGCCATGGCCCACTCGTGCAGCCCGAAGCAGTCGAAGGTCCCGGTCTTCGCCGCGGTGTTCGCCAGGATCTCCCGGGTGAACCGCACGGCCGTCCCCCGCTTGGCCAGGAACGCCTCCGCGTCCACGACGACGCCGCTCGCGCCCTCCCGCGCGCCCGCCGCCGCCAGCTCGGAACGGGTCGCGGGGCGGTAGAACGCCCAGTCCGTACGCTCGGGGGTGTCCAGCAGCACGACCCCGGGGCCCGGGTGCCAGCGGGTGAACTGGGCGGGGGAGAGCGTGTAGTACGTGAAGAGGAAGTCCTCCACGGGATGCTTCTGCCCGCGGGAGCGCCGCTCCAGGAACGGCTGGGTGTACGGGGCCACCCGGTCCGCATGGGCGTCCGCCCGGTGCGTCCACTCCTCCCGGGTCAGCGCCTCAACCGCCCTCCTGGTCCCGGGCCGCACCCGGACGGGCGGCTCTGGGGCACGGTGGGCCGGGGTGGGGTGCTCGGTCACGGCAGGAGCGCGGGGCTCAGCGCCCCGTGCCTCCGTACACCGTGGCCTGCTCGGAGGAGTCCAGGCCGAAGGCGGTGTGGACGGCCCGCACGGCGTCGTCCAGCTTCTCCACGGAGGTGACGATCGAGATGCGGACCTCGGAGGTGGAGATCATGTCCACGTTGATGTCGCTGTCCGCGAGCGCCTGGAAGAAGGTGAAGGCCACGCCCGTGTTGGTCTTCATCCCCGCGCCCACCAGGGACAGCTTGCCCACCTGGTCGTTGTAGTCCAGGCGGGTGTAGCCGATCTTCTCCTCGGCGGCGCGCAGCAGGTTCATGGCCAGGTCTCCCTGGGACTCGTCCAGGGTGAAGGAGACGTCCGTGAGCGGGTGCTCGCCCGTGGAGACGTTCTGCACGATCATGTCCACGTACACCTGGGAGTCCGCGAGCAGGCGGAAGATCCGGGACGCGATGCCGGGTCGGTCCGGGGCTCCCACGATCGTGATCTTGGCCTGGCTGCGATCATGGGCGATTCCGGCGATCAGCGGCTGTTCCAAGGGGATCTCCTTCTGCGGCGTGAGGTTCTCGTGGGGGCTCGGGATGACCCAGGTGCCCTGGTTGTGGGTGAAGGACGAGCGGACGTGCAGGGGGACGCCGAAACGCCGGGCGTACTCCACGCAGCGCAGGTGCAGGATCTTGGCGCCGTTCGCGGCCAGCTCCAGCATCTCCTCCGAGGAGACCCGGTCCAGCTTCTGCGCGGACGGCACGATCCGGGGATCCGCGGTGTAGACGCCGTCCACGTCCGAGTAGATCTCGCACACGTCCGCGTCCAGAGCGGCGGCGAGCGCCACGGCGGTGGTGTCCGAGCCGCCGCGGCCCAGGGTGGTGATGTCGTTCGTGGAGCGGTGCACGCCCTGGAAACCGGCGATGATCGCCACGTTCCCGTTCTCCAGCGCCTCGCTCACGCGCCGGGGGCTGACCTCCACGAGCTTGGCCGCACCGTGGGCGCCGTCCGTGATCATTCCGGCCTGGGAACCGGTGAAGGACTGCGCGGGCACGCCGAGGTCCGAGATGGCCATGGCCAGCAGCGCCATGGAGATCCGCTCACCGGAGGTCAGCAGCATGTCCAGCTCGCGGGCCGGAGGTTTGCGGGCCACCTGGCCCGCGAGGTCCAGGAGGTCGTCCGTGGTGTCTCCCATCGCGGAGACCACCACGACCACCTGGTGGCCGGCGTTCGTGGTCTCGGCCACGCGCCGGGCGACCCGGCGGATGCCGTCGGCGTCGGCAACGGACGAGCCGCCGAACTTCTGGACGATGAGGCTCATGCATTCCTCTCACGGGCGGGCGCCCCGCGCCGGTGCGCGGGCGGTCTCGGGGGTCCATGCTAGTCGGTCCGGGTGGCCGGCACCGCGCCGCGGCCGTCCTCCGGGGCAGTGCGCGGGTGGGCAGCGGCGGCTGCGGGCGGGCCCGTGGGGACCCCCTAGTTCCCCTCCGAGACCACCGTGCGGCCCTCGAACGCCCGGCCCAGGGTCACCTCGTCCGCGTACTCGAGGTCGCCGCCCACGGGCAGCCCGGAGGCCAGGCGGGTGACGCGGATGCCCAGCGTCTTCAGCATCCGGGAGAGGTACGTGGCGGTGGCCTCGCCCTCCAGGTTCGGGTCCGTGGCCAGCACGATCTCCTGCACCGTCTCGTCCGACAGCCGGGTCATCAGCTCCCGGATGCGCAGCTGGTCCGGGCCCACCCCCTGCAGCGGGGAGATGGCCCCGCCCAGCACGTGGTACAGCCCCCGGTAGCTGCGGGTGCGTTCCACGGCCATCACGTCCTTGGACTCCTCCACCACGCAGATCACGCTGCGGTCCCGGCGGGCGTCCCGGCAGATGGCGCACTCCTCCTGCTCGGTGACGTTGCCGCAGACCGTGCAGAAGGACACGGAGGTCTTGACGGTGCCGATGGCATCCACGAGCTGCTGGACCTCGTCCTTGTCCGCGTCCAGCAGGTGGAACGCGATGCGCTGGGCGGACTTGGGGCCCACCCCGGGCAGCCGCCCGAGTTCGTCGATGAGGTCCTGGACCGGTCCTTCGTACACCGTGCTCCTTCGTGAAGATGGTCGTGGTCAGCGGCGGTGCCGCCCGCTCTCACTGACCCGTGTCGTGGGCCCGCTCGTCGATGAGCATGCCGCCCAGGATGCGCTCGATGGCCGCCCGTCCGTACAGGGCCGAGTCCTCCAGGGACTCGTCGTCGGCGCCCGGCACGAAGTTCTCGTCCTCCCCGCCGGGGCTGCGCGTGCTGGGAGGGGCGCCGTCCGGGGACTGCCGGTCCGCCACGGCGATGGCCGCCGCGTGCCGCTCGCGCCACCCGGGACGGCGCCCTCCCGGGGCCGCAGGGGGCGACGACGCCGCGGGGCCCGGTTCGTCGTACATGTCCGCCGGGGGCTCGTCCTCCGGTGGCGGGGGCGGTTCCTCGGGGCTCCAGTACTCGGGCCCGCGGTCTCGGGCCGGGGGATGGCCGCCAGCGGGGGCGCGGCCGGGCGCCGTCGCCCGGTCGTGGGCCGTCTGAGCCGGGTCACTCGGGGACCGGGGGGCCTGCGCGGCCTGCGGCGGCGCGGCGCCTTCCTCCGAGTGCCGCCGGGAGGGGTCCTCCGGCGTTCCGCCCGCGGTCTCCCCCAACTCCTCTACGGCCACGGCGGGCGGTGGTGCCGTGGGTGCATCCGAGACCTCACCCGACCCCGCAGAACCGTCCCGCGGTTCCGGGTCCGAGGACTCGTCACCGGCGGGTGTGGCACCGGGCTGCGGGATGGCCGCCACTGTCCAGGAGGTGACGGGTTCGTCGTCCTCCGGGGAGGGTGCGGACTCTCCGCCCGGGGAGCGGCCGCCCGCTCCGGAGCTGCCCCGCTCCCTGTCCCGGGTCTGCCCCTGGTCTCTCTCCCCGCCGCGGTTCTGGCCACGGCGATCACTGTTCGCCCTGTTCGCCTGCGCGTCCGAGTCCGGCTGCGCGGGCGCGTTCCGCCGGCGGTTGACCCCGAAGCCCTCCGGCTCCCGGAAGTAGTCGGGCTGCTCCGGCCCGCGGCCAGCGTCCGGAGCCCGGCCCGGCCCGCCGCTCGGACCGCGCCCGCCCCCGGGAGGCGGCCCACCGGCGTCGCCCCCCGGGCGGCCACGGGTGTCCCCGGGGCGTACGGCCTCCACGGCGCAGTCCAGGCCCACCACGGTCTGGATGGCGGCGCGGACGTCACCCTCGAAGCGGGGGAAGTTCATGATGTCCCCGTCCCCCTCGAAGGCCACCCGCAGCGTGTTGGCCTCGAAGGAGATGGGTGTGCCCCGCACGGTGATGGCCCAGGCCACACGGCGGATCTCGGCCAGGGCGGAGACGATCTCGGGCCAGGAGGAGCGCAGCAGCTCCAGCTCGCCGCTGGTGACGTCGCTCGGTGCAGTGCCCTCGGCTGGCTCCTGCGCGGGGCGGGTGCCCGGCCGCCCGGTGTCCTGCGCGGCGGCGGGAGAATCACCGGACGGGGCGTCGCCCGCACGGTCGGTCCCGGTGGAACGGCTCGGCTCCTGCTGCTCCGGACGGGAGGCGCCGCGCGTGGCAGGGGAGAGCTGTGCCTGACCGGCCTCCAGGTCCGTGGTGGTGCCGTCCGCGGGCGGGTGCTCGCCCTCGGGGCCGCGGTCCTCACGCGGCACGGGATCACCCGCGGCGGGGTGCTCGCTGCCGCGAGGGTCCTCAGCCTCGTCCTCGGGCACGGCGGGTTCGGCCACGTCCGGGGTCTCCACCGTGGGGTGTCCCGCCTCGGAGCCGTCCTGGCGCACGGGTCGCGAGGGCTCAGGCCCGGTCGCCACGACCTCCTCCTCGGTGCGGCTGGCCGGGACTGTCCTAGGCTCCCCGGCGTCCTCGCGCTCCGGCCCTCCGTTCATCTCACCGGCGGGGCCGCCTGCCGAAGGTGCGGACACGGCACCGTCCTGGGAGGAGGTGGCAGGGGCGCCGGAGGTGACGGGCGGGGTGGGGGCGGCGGGCGGCGTCGTCCCGGCGGCCGCGCCCACCCCGTCCTGGACACCCTGCCTGATCCCCGCACCCCGGGGGATGCTGAGGCGCCGCTCGAGGCGGTCCACGCGGGAGGTGATCCCGCGGGTGGTGTCGTCCGCGGAGGGCAGCAGGATGCGCGCGCACAGCAGCTCCAGGTGCAGCTGCGGGGAGGTGGCGCCCGTCATCTCGTTGAGCGCCTCGTTGGTGATGTCCGCGGAACGGGACAGCTCCGCCGCGCCCAGCTGGGTGGCCTGGTTGCGCAGCCGGTTGATCTGGTCCGTGGGCATCCCGTGCAGGATGTTTGCCGCGGAGTCCGGCACGGCGTTGACCACCACAAGGTCCCGGAAGCGCTCCAGCAGGTCCTCCACGAACCGGCGCGGATCCTGGCCGGTCTGGATCACGCGGTCCACCGAGGAGAACACGGTGGCGGCGTCCCCGGCGGCGAAGGCGTCCACGACGTCGTCCAGCAGGGCCGCGTGGGTGTAGCCCAGCAGGGCGACCGCGAGGTCGTAGGTGATCCCCTGCTCGTCCGAGCCCGCCATGAGCTGGTCCAGCACGGAGAGGGAGTCGCGCACGGACCCGCCGCCGGCGCGCACCACGAGGGACAGCACCCCGGGCTCGGTGGTGACGCCCTCCTCGGCGCACAGCTGCTCCAGGTACCGCATGAGCGGCTCCGGCGGGACCAGGCGGAAGGGGTAGTGGTGGGTGCGGGAGCGGATGGTGGTAAGCACCTTGGAGGGCTCCGTGGTGGCGAAGATGAACTTCACGTGCTCGGGCGGCTCCTCCACGATCTTCAGCAGCGCGTTGAAGCCCTCGCGCGTGACCATGTGGGCCTCGTCGATGATGAAGATCTTGTAGCGGTCCCGCACCGGGGCGAACGTGGCGCGCTCCCGCAGGTCACGGGCGTGGTCCACACCACCGTGGGAGGCGGCGTCCATCTCGATCACGTCCAGGGAGCCGGCGCCGTCCCGGGCGAGGTCCCGGCAGGACTCGCACCGCCCGCACGGGGTGGCGGTGGGGCCCTCCGCGCAGTTGAGGCAGCGCGCGAGGATGCGCGCGGACGTGGTCTTGCCGCAGCCGCGGGGGCCGGAGAAGAGGTAGGCGTGGTTGACCCTGTTCTTGCGCAGCGCGGTCATCAGAGGCTCGGTCACGTGCTCCTGGCCGATGACGTCCTCGAAGGTCTCCGGGCGGTAGCGGCGGTACAGGGCGGTAGTCACGGTGCAACTTTAGCCGGGGGCTCGGACGAGCACAGTGCGTCCAGGAGGCTGGGGAGCCAGGAATGAGAAGACCCCCCGTGCACCCGCCAGAGCCCATATACCCTTGCTGCCTTCCGGCCCTGGGGGAGTTTTACGAGATGGCGCCACACGAGGGGCTGAGCACTACTTTAGCCCAACTCCGCGCCGAGTTCGAACCGGGGTGGTGCGTTGCTCTGACACGGGGGACGACGGCGCGGTACCCCCCTCCCCGTCCTGTTGCCAGGGATCCCGTGCCGGTGGCGGACGGGCGGATTCGCGCGGCGGCCGGGATTTCCGCTATGCTGATTGCCGCACGTGCCCCACAGCTGTGGAAGCCGTGCACGCCTGGAGGATTCGCCTAGCGGCCTATGGCGCACGCCTGGAACGCGTGTTGGGTTAACGCCCTCGGGGGTTCAAATCCCCCATCCTCCGCGGTCGTAGAAACCCCCGAACCGTTTTACGGTTCGGGGGTTTCTCATTCCTGCGGGCATGCGTGCCGATGCACGTCGCGCGGGTATGCACAGCATGAGAAGAACGCCGCAGATCTGCAGTGGATCTGCGGCGTTCTCGCTCCCTGGGCCCCGGCGAGCTGGGGCGGCGCCGGGCTACTTGTGCCGCGGGGTGAAGGACGTGGAGCACTTCCAAGTGGTCCCGCCCGAGGTGGCCGTGACGTCCACGACCACCTTGTGTCCGGGGGTGGCCCTGGCGATCGGGTACTTCACCGCGGCGGTTCCCCGGCTGGTGGCCTTCGTCTGCTTGGTGTTGGTGGTGGTCTTGTACTTGGCGCGCGTGGTGACCTTCGCGTTCGCGCCCACGCGGGACACGTTCACCACCGTGGTGGTGTACTGGCGGGGGTTCTTCACGGAGACGCTCGCGGTGCAGGGGCGGACACCGGCAGCCTCGGCCGGGGCGGCGTCGGTGAAAGAGACGCCCGCGGCAAGGGCGAGCGCTACGAAGGTGGCGGCGAGGGAGCGGCGCAGGGGTGCGGCAGTGACCATGGGGGAATCCTTTGCGGAGAGGGGCGCGCGGAGATTCCGCAGTGGTCGCTGACCGGCAGCCCAGCCGATCCGTGCGTGCGCCCGGAAGAGTGTGAACAGCGTGATCGTAACCGCGGGCACACGCCCCCATGAGTGTGCGTCCGAAAATTACGAATGCATTTGCAACTACCTGAGGTGCTCGCCCGCACTCTCCCTCGGGGAACTGCTCGTGGTGCCACCGCTCCCCGTGGCAGGGCTGCCCCGCTGGACTTCCGGGTCTCGGGAGGGGTTACCCGGGGTGGCCGTTCAGGACACCGCGCTCAGCTCCGGCGGCTGCACGGGCAGGCGCACGGGGCGCATGCGGGAGTCGAACTGGGCGCCGAGTCCCCGCTGGATGAACCGGACGGTGGCGAGGGCGCGCTCTTTCTGTGCGCGGGCGCTCTCCATGGCCTTGCTGCGGTCCGCGGTGGAGGTGAGGGATCCGTGCACCAGCTGGGACAGCTCCTGGGTGTCGCCCTCCGGCAGGTATCCCTCGTCCATGGCGCGGCGCAGGATGTCCGAGAGCACCGACTGCAGCTGGCCCACGTGCTTGCCGAGCTTCGCGAAGTCCTCCGGGGAGAGGACGGTGCGCATGGCCTGGCCGGGGGGAAGGTGGCGGCGGCTGAGGTCCTCGATCTGGTGCTGGATGTACACCCCCAGCTGGTCCACGGGGTTCTCCGTGACCGCGAGCTCGCGATTGAGGTCCGCCACGAAGCGCTCGGTCTTGTCCAGGGCGTAGGCCACGAGCAGCTCGCCCATGTCCGCGAAGTAGTTGTAGACGGCCGTGCGGCCCACCCCGGCGGTCTTGGCCACGCGGGTCATGGTGAGGTCCGTGAGCCCGTTGCTGTACAGCAGCTCCCCGAACGCGTCGAGAATCGCACGCTGGGTGCGCTCCCGCTGAGCGGCGTTGCTGGGGGCTGTGATGCGAGGCATGACGACACCTTACCTGTTTCTGTCAGCAAGAGCATCCCCTGCCGACACGTCGTTGTGGGTTCGGTGTCCATTCCACCCCATGTGAGCGGGGAATGCCCTGCGAAACAGGGCATTCCCCGAGGGCTCCCAGGAACCTCGCCGCCGGCGTCGGGTCAGTGCTCGGCGGCCCAGCCGCCCTGCCACAGGGAGTCGAACGGCAGGTGGGACTCCAGCCGGTGCCGGATGCCCGCGGTCACGAAGCTCTTGGCGGTGCGGGCGGCGTCGAGCGGGGTGGCACCCTTGGCGAGCTCCGCGGTGACGGCCGCCGCCAGGGAGCAGCCCGCGCCGGAGACGGGGACCTCGCCCACCTTGGGCTCGGTGAGGACCTCCAGGGTGGAGCCGTCGTAGAACACGTCCACGGCCTCCGCGCCGGACAGCCGCACCCCGCCTTTGGCGAGCACGGTGGCCCCGGAGGAGTCGTGGATCCGCTGGGCGGCCTCCTTGAGGTCCGCCACCGAGTCGATGGCGTCCATCCCGGACAGGGAGAGGGACTCGAAGTGGTTGGGCGTGACGAACGTGGCCAGCGGCAGCACCTCGGCCTTCAGCGCCTGGTCCGTGTCCAGGGCCGCGCCCGGCTCCTGGCCCTTGCAGATCAGCACGGGGTCCAGCACCAGGTGCTTCGGCTTCAGCGCCGTCATGGCGGTGGCCGTGGTGCGGATGGTGTCCGGGTGCCCGAGCATGCCGATCTTCACGGCGTCCAGGTCGTACGCCGCGGTGATGGTCTGCAGCTGGTTCGCCAGGGTCTGCTGGTCCACGGGGGTGACGCGGTGGCCCCAGTCGTTCTCGGGGTCGAACGCCACGATGCAGGTGAGGGCCAGGGAGCCGAAGACCCCCAGGGACGTGAACGTCTTGATGTCCGCGAGCGCCCCGGCGCCGCCGGTGGCCTCGGAGCCCGCCACGGTCATGGCGACGGGCGGCTGGTTGCGTGTGGTTTCGCTCATGCCCGTCATTGTGCTCCGCCCGCCGTGGCCCGCGCGAGTCCTGCGCCGCACCATCCGTCCCAGGACCCCTCCGTGACGCCACCTCGCCGCTCCCGGGGCTCGGCCGGGCCCCCACTACACTGGGCGGCGGCGTCGGGTGGCAGGCGGCGTCCCCTCACGTTCCTCGCGACCCCAAGGACACCCGTGTCTTCTCACGTCACCCCGCCGCGGCCCGCGCACGACGCCGCCCCCGCACCTGCCGCCTCCGGGCCCGCCTTCGCGCGCCGCCCCCGCACGTACTTCGACCTCATCCTGGCCGCCTACTGCGTGATCCTGGTGCTCTCCAACATCGGCGCCACCAAGGGTGTGCAGTTCGGGCCGGTCATCACGGACGGCGGGTTCTTCCTGTTCCCGCTGGCGTACGTGCTGGGGGACGTGGTCTCGGAGGTCTACGGCTTCCGGGCGGCCCGCAAGGCCATCCTGACCTCGTTCTTCTTCGGGGCGTTCTCCTCGCTGGTCTTCTGGATCGTGATCGTGCTGCCCGCCGCGCCCTTCTACGAGAACCAGGGGGCGTTCGAGGCCGTGCTGGGCCCGGTGCCCCTCATCGTGGCGGGGTCCCTCTTGGGGTACCTGGTGGGCCAGCTGCTCAACGCCTACGTGATGGTCAAGGTCAAGGAGCGCACCCAGGAGAAGCACCTGTGGGCCCGGTTGATCTCCTCCACCCTGGTGGGCGAGCTGGTGGACACCGTCGTCTTCTGCACGGTGGCCGCGCCGATCATCGGCATCGACTCGTGGTCCGGGTTCCTCAACTACGTGCTCGTGGGCTACGTCTACAAGTGCCTCGTGGAGGTGGTGATCATGCCCGTGACCTACGCGGTGATCGCCTGGGTCAAGCGGCGCGAGCCGAGCTACGCGGAACTCGCCCCGCACCAGGGGTAACGGGCACCGGGAGGGTGCGGGCGGCGTCGTCGTCCGGGGGGCTCAGCGCCGCAGGTGGGCGAGCTGGGCGGCGATCGAGTGCTCCGCGGCGGGGCGCACCTCGGGCGGGACGTCCCCGTAGACCGCGTCCGTGACGGCTTCCACGGTGGCGTCCGGACCCAGCCGGGCGACGACGCCGCGCACCTGCTCCAGGCGCTCCAGCCGGTGCTCCGCGAGCTGCGCGCACGCACCCTGCAGGTCTGGCACGGGCGCTCCGTGGGCGGGCAGGCCCACGGTGCCGGCGCGCGCGCCGAGGCGCTCGAGTGAGCGCAGGTAGTCCTCCAGGGTGCCGTCCGGGTGGTCGATCATGGTGGTGCCACGCCCAAGGACGGTGTCCCCGGTGAGGATGGTCTCGGGCGAGTCGTGGTGCAGCAGGAACGAGACCGAGTCCGAGGTGTGCCCGGGGGTGGCCAGCACGCGGATGCTCACGCCCGCCGCCAGCACGCTGTCCCCGTCCCGCAGGGGCTCGCCGCTGTCCCGGCAGAACTCGGGCAGGGCGGCCCGCACGGGGGCGCCGGTGATCTCGTGCAGGCGGTCGATGCCGTCCGTGTGGTCCCCGTGGCGGTGCGTCACCAGGATGAGGACCACGGTTCCCGTGGCCGCCACGGCCTGCAGATGGTCCTCGTCCAGGGGCCCCGGGTCCACCACCACCACGTCCGGGCCGGGCCACTCGCCCCTGCCCTGCGCGGACGGGTGCTGGCCGTAGTTCGGGTGCTCCGGGCCGGGCCCGGGAGCGGAGAGGACCCAGGTGTTGGTGCCCTCCAGGGTCATGGGGCCGGGATTCGGGGCGAGCACCAGCCCCGCGCACGCGCTCACGCGGTGCAGCACGCCGGGAACCGCGGGATCGGGCCGCAGGCTCCTCACCGGAGGCCGTCCCGTCCGGCGACCGCCCGGTTCACGACGCCGCCGCCGGCTCCCGCGGGCCGGGGCGTGGCACGCGGGGCGCGGCTGAACGATCCCGCACCCGGGACGCGCCTGGTCTCGCTCAACACGTGAGGCCCTCGAACCTGCGGATCCGTGACCCCCGCCGAGCATGGCCGGGGTGCCGTGGTGTCGTGCCGGGGGCGTCCTCCCCGCTCCCGGAAGGTGTGCCCACCCCGGTGGCCGGTGCCCTCTGCGGCGCCCCTGCCGGTTCGCGGGAACACCACACCCGGTGTGGAGCACCTGCCCTCGACCCCCACCGGGACCGTGGATCCGCATCCTGTGGGACTCCCGGTGGGTTCTGAAAGTTCACCGCAGTCTAACGCGGGGGAAGATGCCGAGCCGGCGGGTGAAGGGCGCCGGTCATTGTGCGGGGTGCCTCGGCGCATCGCGGTCTGCGTGCGGGCTGCGGGCGGCGGTCCCGCTGGGCGGCGGGGGGCGGGCTAGGGTCTAGCCATGACTGAGCTGCAGACCGTCACGCGCACCGTGGACCTCGCCGACCTCTCCCGGGAGAACGGGGGGTCGCAGCACCTCCGCGCGTTCGTGGCCGAGCCCGCCACCCCGGGCCCCAGGCCGGGGGTGGTGCTGGTGATGGAGATCTTCGGTGTCAACGACGACATGCGCGCCCACGCCGAGCGCATCGCGGGCTGGGGGTACACGGTGGTGGTCCCGGACCTCTACTCGGACGGCGGCGCCCGGCGGTGCCTCGTGGCCACGATGCGCTCCCTCACCACCGGCACGGGCAAGGCCGTGGCGGACATCGAATCGGCCCGGCGGTGGCTGGAGCTGCAGCCGCAGGTCACCGACGCCGTGGGCATCATCGGCTTCTGCATGGGCGGTGGGTTCGCACTGCTCACGTGCGACCGCGAGCGCTATGCCGTGGCCAGCGCCAACTACGGCCGTGTCCCCGAGGACCTGGGGCACGCCTGCCCCGTGGTGGGCTCCTACGGCGCCAGGGACCGGCAGAACCCGGACGCCGCGCGACACCTGCGGGACCGGTTGGAGAAGGCCGGTGTGGCCCACGACGTCCGCGAGTACCCGGACTCCGGCCACGCCTTCCTCAACGACTCCCTCCCCGGCCCTCGCGCGCTCGCCCCGCTGTGGCACGTCGCCGGTTTCGGCGGATCCCGCGAGGACGCGGAGGACGCCTGGGCCCGGATCGAGCGCTACTTCGCGGCCCACCTGAAGCAGACCCCGGGCACCGCGGGCACCGCGACGGCGTGAGCCACGCCGGGTTCCCAGCCCCGCGGCGTCGTCGTCCTCAGGCGCTCGGCTGGGTGGTGCCGTAGTAGGTGCCCAGGAAGTCGTCCCGGTACTCGAAGTAGGTGCCCGCCTCGATGGCGGCGCGGGCGCCGGCCACGAGGTCCAGGACGAAGCGCTCGTTGTGGATGGACGCCAGAGTGGCGGCGTTGCGCTCCTTGGACTTGAACAGGTGCCGCAGGTACGCGCGGGTGTAGTGCGTGCAGGTGTAGCAGGGGCAGGTGTCCGAGATGGGCGTGAAGTCCCGCTTGAAGCGGATGTTCGTGAGGTTGAACCGGCCCGTGGGGGAGTAGACCGCGGAGGAGCGGGCCACGCGGGTGGGGGAGACGCAGTCGAAGGTGTCCACGCCGTTGTCGATGGCGGTGAAGATGTCGTCCGGCTCGGAGATGCCCAGCAGGTGCTTGGGGGTGTTCTCCGGCAGCTCCTCCGTGCACCAGCGCACGATCGTGCCCAGCTGCGACTTCTCCAGTGCGCCGCCGATGCCGAAGCCGTCGAAGCCCATCCCGGAGAGGTCCCGGCACGCCTTGCGGCGCAGGTCCTCGTACTGCGCGCCCTGGATCACGCCGAACAGCGCCTGGTACGGCTTGGCGGCACGCTCCTCCGTGAGACGGCGGTGCTCGGCCACGCAGCGCAGCGCCCACTTCCGGGTGCGCTCCAGGGCGGTCTCCTGGTACTCGCGGGAGTTGTGCAGGGTGGTGAGCTCGTCGAACGCGAACATGATGTCCGCGCCGATGTTGTGCTGCACCCGCATGGATACCTCGGGGGTGAAGCGGTGCAGGTCCCCGTTGAGGTAGGAGCGGAACCACACGCCGTCGTCGTCCACGCGCGCCATGCGCTTCTGCCCCGGGGCTGTGTGGGTGTCCCCCAGGGGGCTGGCCACGGCGGTCATGTCGATGACCTTCCCGAGCCCCGATCCCAGGGACATCACCTGGAACCCGCCGGAGTCCGTGAACGTGGGGTGCGGCCAGTTCATGAAGGTGCTCAGCCCGCCGGCCTCGTCCAGGACGTCGTCCCCGGGCTGCAGGAACAGGTGGTAGGCGTTGGCGAGCATGGCCTGTGCGCCCTCCGCCGCCATGGACTCGGGGAGCACGGCCTTCACCGCCGCCTGGGTGGCCACCGGGATGAACGCGGGGGTCTGGATCTGTCCGTGCGGGGTGGTGATGGTGCCCGTGCGGGCCTGGAACTGTCCGCCGTTCTCCCGCACGCGCTGCGGGGTGGCGGAGCCGCCGTCACGCAGTCTGGTGTGGAGCTCGAAGCTGAACGGGGGCGCGGATTCTGAGGCTGGCACCCCACCATTGTGCCGGGTCGCGGCCGCAGCGGGACAATGGTGGTGTCCCCGTTCCCGAACCAGAAGGTCGTGCGTGCCCCCGGTGAGTCAGGTGTCCCAGTTCTTCCACGTTCCGCCGTCCCAGCGGGACCACGTCCCCGCGGCGCGCATCGCGCTGTCCGTGGCCATCCCGCTGCTGGCGCTGCTCGCCACGGACCGCACGGACCTCGCGATCTACGCGGCGTTCGGGGCGTTCACCTCCATCTACGCGCGCAACGAGCCGATCGGGGCGCGGTTCAAGCACCAGGCCCAGGCCGGGGCCATCATCACCGCGTGCGTGGTGCTGGGAACCCTGCTGAGCACCCTGCACACCCCGCAGCCCCTGGTCCTGCTCGTGACCGCCGTGGTGGCGGGGCTGGGAGCCCTGCTGGCGGCCCACCTCACGCTGAAGCCCGCGGGCTCGCTGTTCTTCATCTTCGCGGTGGGGGCCATCGGCACCCTGCCGCAGGCCGCCCCGGTGTGGGAGGCGGGGCTGATCGCGGCCGCCTCCGCGGCACTGTCCACGGTGCTGGGGCTGGCGTTCCGCTGGGTGGGGGAGGGCGTGCGCGGACCCGTCACGCCCGTGCCCGTGCACCACGGCCTGACCACAGCCCAGCTGTGGGCCCACGCGGGCCGGTTCTTCCTGGCCACCGCTGTGGCCGGTGGTCTGGGACTGCTGAGCGGACTGTCACACAGCTACTGGGCCATGGTGGCGGCCGCCGCCCCCATCGCCGCCCCCGACCTCTCCGCCCGCCTGCAGCGCGGCGTGCACCGCGTGGTGGGCACCCTGGGAGGCGTGGGCGTCACGGCGTTCCTGCTGTCCCTGCAGCTGCAGCCGTGGCACATTGTGGTGTTCGTGATCATCCTGCAGTTCCTGGGGGAGCTGTTCGTGGGCCGCAACTACTCGGTGGCACTGCTGTTCATCACACCGCTCGCGCTGCTCATGACGCAGCTGGCCGCCCCCAGCGGCGAGTACACGTCCCTGCTGCAGGCCCGCGCGCTGGAGACCGTGATCGGGGCCGCCTGCGGGCTGGCTGTGGTCTACGTGTTCCGCTCCCGTGAGGAGCGGATCGCGGACACCCAGGCGGTGCCGCTGATCCGTCAGGCCACGGGCGCCCGGGACGGGGACTGAGTCTCAGCGCCCCCAGCCGGCGTGGGCGATGGCCTGGCGGACCAGATCCTCGCGCCCGCCCTCGAACTCCTCCTGGACGTCCAGGGAGAGGGCCTCGTCCGGGGTCATCCAGGACAGCTGCAGGGCGTCCTGGCGGGGTTCGCACTCACCGCGCACGGGAACGATGTAGCTCAGCGCCACGGCGTGCTGGCGGTCGTCGGTCAGTCCCGTCTCCGAGGGGGACGGGAAGAACTCGGACACGGCGAACGGCACCGTGGTGGAGGGCATCTGGGGCATCGCCAGCGGCCCCAGGTCCTTCTCCAGGTGGCGCAGCAGGGCCGCGCGCACCGTCTCCCGGTACATCACGCGCCCCGAGACGAACGTGCGGACCATGCGGCCCTCGTCGGTGGCGGTGAGCAGCAGACCGATCTCGGAGAGGCACCCCAGCGGGTCCAGGCGCACGGGAATGGCCTGCACGTACACGATGGGCAGCGAGGCGCGGGCTCGGTTGAGGTCCTCCTCGCTGAGCCAGCCAGGGTTCGGGTCCGGGGTGCGTACTGAACTCATGGTTCGTTTCTACCCTCGCCACACCCCTGCGGGCCAGGCTCGCTCCGCGTGACGCGCCCGGTTCAGCCTTCAGCCGAACGCGCGGCCGCCTCCAGCACCGTCCAGGCCTGCACCTGCGTGCCCAGCTCCACGGGGGCGCCCACGCGCTGGGCCTGGTTCGCGTGCTGGGACGGCTCGGGGGAGAACACCGCCACGGTCTCGCCTCCCGTGGCGCCCGGCCGGGAGAAGTCCTCGGCCGGGTCGAACTCTCGGCGCCCGTCCCACAGTGCGTCCGCCGTGGCGGCCACCAGGGTCCGCGCGGTCTCCCGCGCCTCGGCATCCAGAGCGGACGACGCCGCCGCCTCGCCCAGATAGCGCGCCAGGATCCCCGTGAACAGCCCGGCGTCCCCGCCGCCCTGCCCCTTCAGCACGGGGAGGTCGTGGGGCCCGGGCACCGTGAACTCCCGGGCGGCGCCGTGGACGAGGGCCGTGGCGCGCGACAGCCACAGCTGCTTCTCCTGCGGGTTCGTGACGTGCTCGGCCAGCTCCAGCACGCCACCCAGCACCGGGCCGCCGTTGTAGGTGTACACGTGCGGGTCCACCGCGGTGACCTCCGAACCGGAACCGGCCGCGACCATGCGGATGCCGTCCAGGAACACTCCCCGTTCGGCGTCGAAGAGGGTGTCGAAGAGCCACGTGAGCAGCTCCTGTGCCTGCTCCACCCGGTGCATCCGCAGGAAGGTCAGCGCCACCGGGGCGGTGGACGCGGTGTTCTTGTAGTCCCGGGTCATGTTCCACCACGTCCCGCCGCCCAGGTTCGCGTCGCATCCGGACTCCAGGCGCTTCGCCAGCGCCACGCCGGCGTCCTGCACTGCGCGCGTGGTGGCGCCCGTGGCCGCCACGTCCTCGTCGCGCAGCCGCCCCAGCGCGAGCGCGAGCCAGGCCATGTCGTCGAAGAACACGTTGTGCGTCACCCGCCCGCCGCTGTGCACGGCGATGCCCCGCAGCAGCTGGTGGGCGCGTGCCCGGGCGCGGTCGGCGTCCTCCGCATGGCCGGCCAGGCGCTCGCGGGTGGCGGCGTCCACGAAGGAGTCCAGCAGGTGCGCCTGCCACCAGTAGTGCCACGGGCCGCGGCGCGGGTGCGGGAACGCCACGGCGCCCAGGTACGTGCCCGGCACGTGGAAGGCCCGCGAGCCGAAGAGGCGGTCCACGGAGCGGGCGGCCGTGGCGGCGCGGTGGGCGGGGGACTCGGACATCGCGGTGCTCCTGCGGGACGTGGCGGGGGTGTGGCAGAAGCCTACCGGGGGTGGTGGATCGGGGCCTGGTCGACCGGGTGGCAACCCCAAGCCCGCTTCCGGCGCGGCCCCGACGCGTTCGCCGGTGCGTGGTCGACGTCCCCGGGCTGAGGTGCGGGACCTCGGGGAGGGGTCTGGCGGCGTCGTTCGCAGGTATGCGCGGTGGCTCAGGACTGCGTGAGGATCTCCTCGATGCCCTGACGGTACGTGGTGACCTGGAACTCGGGGAAGCGTTCCGCGAACCGGGACGTGTCGAAGAGGTTGTCCCCGCGGTAGCGCGGCAGCAGCTCGTTGGCCTCTCGCAGTCCGGACGAGAACCGCGCGCCGGCCGCGAACACAGCGCGGGGGAGCACCGTGTACCCGATCCTTCGGCCCGTGATCTCCGAGGCGATCTCGACCATCTGGCGGTACGTGAGCCGGTCCTGGTCGATCGGCAGGTGCCAGGTCTGGCCGTAGGCGTCAGGGGTGTTGCCCAGCAGGGCGAGCGCCCGGCTCGCGTCCGGGGTCCAGATCAGGGAGCGTCGCGTGTCCGCGCTGACGGGCACGAACGGCCGCCTGCCCGCGCGGATGCGGTCGAAGATGAGCGCGTTGGTCCAGCTCTTGGTCTTGCCCGGCCCGTAGAACTCCGGTGCGCGGCCGATCAGGGCCTCAACGGTCCCGGCGCGCATTTCCGCCAGCAGCATGGTCGCGATCTCGGCGCGCACCGCGCCCTTGCGGCCGTGGGGCGCGAACGCGGTGTCCTCGGTCTGCGGCTCGGGCGTCCCCGCGTACATGTAGGTGTTGTCGAAGAACACGAGCTTTGCGCCGTGCTCCTTCACCGCCGCGAGGGTGTTGCGCATCATCGCGGGGAACTTCTCCTCCCACAGCCCGGAGTCCATGGGCAGGCCCACGGTGAGGTAGACGACGTCGCTGCCCGCCACTGCGCGCGAGGTCGCCTCCGCGTCGGTGAGGTCTGCGGCCACCAGCTCGTCGGTGCCGTTGACCTGGGATGGGTGGCGGCTCACCAGCCGGATGTCGTGCGTGTGGTGGCGGTGCAGCTCGCGGGCGAGCTCGTCCGCGATGGGTCCGCCGGCTCCGAGGATGGTCTGCATGGGTGGTCCTTCCGATGGCATTTTCTGTGAACGCAGATGTTCTGGGCGCTGCTGTCCGGCCCGTGCCTAGACCGAGATGACGGTGGGCATGTGCAGGGCGGCCTGGGCGGAGGTCGTGGCGTCGAACGAGAGGGTCCGGACCGGCCGCAGGGAGCGGATGTCGTCGGAGACCCGTCCACGCCCGAGGCTCAGTCGCACGTCCTTCGGCAGCACCCTGGTGCCCGTGGCCAGGACATTCGTCTGATTGAACGTGGAGTGCCACGCGCCCTCGACCTGCGTGTAGGAGGTCAGGGAGGAGACGCGTGTGCCACTCGGGTGGCGTTTCTGCCCAGGCGTTGGGGCCGAGAGCTCGAGGTCGGTGCCGCCGTCCTCGGCGCCGATCCGTGCGGCCGTCCGCTGCTCGTCCACCGTGACGTCGATGGGGGCCACCCACTTGGGGAACCCGTAGCCGTCGTGTCCTCGCACCTGCGCGATCTCCGTGTTCACGGGCAGGGACAGCACGTAGGCGTGCAGGTGGTTGTTCTTCAGCGCGGCCAGGGTGTCCACCGCTCCGAAGCGCCCGTGCCGGGGTGGTTTCACGGCGATCCCCACGGCGGCCTCGGTGTAGAAGTCGATGTCCGCGACGTCGTACCGGAAGAGCATGAGGGAGGCCAGCCCGAACCCCGGGGCGATCTCCAGGGGGTCGAGCTCCCCGGGGAGGCGGCGCCGAAGGGCCCTGGTGGGAGCAAGCATGCTCAGTCGGGCGCTGGACATCGCGTAGTAGAAGTTGGGCGTCCACGTGGTGCCGATCCTGGAGGCGACCTCGGTCTTCGGCTGGTCCCGGAAGAAGTCCACACCCGGCACGCGGGAGTCCTGGGCGACCACGTCCAGATCGGTCTGCATCCGGTACCTGTCGTACAGCCCGCCCCGCGGGACCGTCACGGTGCGGTCTCCGAGGGCGATGTTCACGGTGTCATCCTGGTGCGCCGTCATGGCGACCACTTCCTCTTCCTGCTGGGTTCTCAACCGGTGCTCACCGGTGTGTGAACACTGTAAACATCATATGTTGACAGTGTCAACAGGGGTGGCTGGCCTGCCGCCTACGCATCCTCCCCCGCTGGTGCGGACGGCAGGATCGCGGAGAATGCGCCGGTCACACGGGCGTCCAGCTCCTCGGGGGTGGTGACCGGGAGCTGACCGCTCAGGAACAGGGAGGCCAGGCCGTGCGCCATGGACCAGCTGGCGGTTGTGAGCCCATAGGTGTCCGCCTGCGGATAGTGCTCGGCCACGGTCCCCTCCAGCAGGGAGAAGACCTCCGCGGACGCGGGGAGGCGGTCGTCCCCGCAGGTCGAGATGGAGAACATGAGGTCGTAGAGTGCGGGGTTCTCCGCGGCAAAGCGCACGTAGGCCACCGCGAGGTCCGTGAGGACCTGCGAGCGCGGCGTCGAGTGTGCGAGCACGTTCTCCATGCGCCGCTTCATGGTCTCGAAGCCGGTGCTGGCCATTGCGGCCTCGAGGTGGGCCTTGTCCGGGAAGTGCCGGTACGGCGCTGTCTGGGAGACCCCCACCTCGCGGGCGACGGCTCGCAGCGAGAAGCGCTCCCCCCTCTCGAGCATGGCGATCCCCGCCGCCACGAGGGCGGGGCGGAGGTTCCCGTGGTGGTGTGACTGCTTGTCCTCGGTGGTTGACACACGAACTTCTTTCCTTAAAGTTGACAGTGAACACTTTAGGCCCCGGTGGCGTCGCGCGCCACCGCCGCTGCACGCGGGCACGGCTGCGGACAGGAACCGCCACGCCAGGGGCACCCCCACGAAAGGACACGCCCATGACCGAGGTACTGTTCGTCGTCACCGCAGCCAGCGGCTGGACGCTCAAGGACGGCACGGTGCACCCCACCGGGTACTGGGCCGAGGAGCTGGCGGAACCGCACCGGCTCTTCGCCGAGGCGGGATGGAGCATCACGGTGGCCACGCCCGGGGGAGTCGCTCCCACGCTCGACGAGTTGAGCCTGGGCGTCGCGGGCGGGCTGCCGAAGCGCCGCAAGGAGGTACGTGCGTACCTCAACTCCATCCGGGAGCAGCTCGACCACCCCGTGCCTCTCGACCGGGTGGACGAGTCCGAGTACGACCTCGTGTTCTACCCCGGTGGCCACGGTCCCATGGAGGACCTCGCCTTCGACCCCGTCTCGGGAGAGCTGCTGCGGAAGCGGCTCGCATCCGGCAAGCCGCTCGCCCTGTTGTGCCACGCCCCCGTCGCCGTGCTGGCCGCCGCGAACGAGGACGGCAGCAACCCCTTCGCCGGCAGGCGGATGACGGGGCTGTCCAACACGGAGGAACGCCTGAACACCTTCGGGTGGAAGGCCAAGTGGTACCTGCAGGATGCCCTCACGGAGGCCGGGATCGACTACCGCAAGGGGCTCCTGCCGCTGCGCCCCTTCGTGGAGGTGGACGGTGCGCTCTACACGGGTCAGAACCCGCAGTCCGCGGACGCGCTCGCGGAGCGGATCCTCGCGGACCTCGCCTGACCCACGACGCCGCCTGCCCCGTCTGGCAGGGGTCTAGGCCTCAGATGGGTTGATTCCGGGGAGCGCCGCAAACAGAGCGGCATGCCCTTCCGGAGTGGGGTGAACTCCGTCCGAGATGAGGTCCGGCCGGTCCTCCAGGACGGGCCACAGGTCCACCACGTCTCGGCCGGTGGTCTCGCCGAACCTCAGAAGCTCGTCCCGGTACCTCTGCAGGACGCCCGGTTCCAGGTTCAGCCCGAACCCCTCTGCCGCTCGCTGCTCGTCCGTCCAGATGGGGCCGAGGACCACGGGCCGCGCGCCTCGATCCTCGATGTGGGTGCACAGCGCGCCCATGGCCTCCACCAGGTCTCCGGGGGAGCGCCGCGTGGCATCGGTTCCCGCAAGGTCGTTGATGCCTGCGTGGACCAGAACGGTGTCGGCACGCCGCCGGTCAACTTCCCCCGGCGCCCGGTGGCAGGTCTCCACCAGGGTCGCGCCGGGAATGGCCAGCTGGAACAGGCGGTGGTTTGCCTCGTCCGCCTCCACGTGGTGCCGGCCCAGCGCCGCCGCCCAACCTCCGGCCGGGTCGGTCCGTCCATGGGCGATGCTGTCCCCGATCACGGCGATCCGCTCGGCTGCTTCCAGCGGGTTCGCGGCCACGTACGCCCAGGCGGGGTCCCCGTTCTGCAGGCGCACCCGACGTCGGACGTAGGCATCCACCTCGTAGGCATCGGCCTGGGCGAGCTGCTCGGGAGACAGCTGGAGGACGCCGCCGGTCACTGCAGCGCCCGTGCGGCGTCGCAGGCCCCTGTGGACTGCGGACCCGCTCACCTCGATCACGTGCGGGTCGGTGATCGCCACGTCGACCACGTCGTGCCCGGCCAGCGCGGCGCGGCGGGATGCGACTGGCGCGCCGAACACCGCCTGTTGCACCGGCTCGTCCACCAGGGTGCCGAACGAGAAGAGGAGAGTCGGGGCGTCGCGAGCTGTCATACGCGAAGCATAGAGAGAGCGGCGCGTCGACGGCGCCTCCGCGCCGCCCGGCCTGGGGGCCAGGGGGGGCGCCGCCTGCCCGGTCAGCCCAGCGCCTCCCGCAGCGCGGGTTCCCGGAGCTGGTCCGCGAGCCACGGGCTGAACGCGTACGGTGCGCTGGTCACGGCGGCCACTAGGTCCTGCGGGGCCGTCCACGCGTGCTCCGCGACCTCCGTCTCGGCGGGGTGCGGGTCGCTGTCCGTGGCGGCCACGAACACGGGGCAGAACTCGTTCTCCACCACGCCGGAGGCGTCCGTGGCGCGGTACTGGAACTCGGGCAGCACCAGCGCGAGGTTCCGGATCTCCAGGCCGAGCTCTTGGCGGGCGCGGCGTGCGATGGCGTCCTCGAAGGACTCGTCAGGTCCCGGGTGACCACAGAACGCGTTGGACCACACGCCGGGCCACGTGCGCTTGCTCAGCGCGCGCCGGGTCACCAGGACCTGTCCCCGCGCGTTGAGCACGTGGCACGAGAACGCCAGGTGCAGGGGAGTGTCCTCGGTGTGCACCTCTGACTTCAGGGCCGTCCCGGCCGGCTGGTGCGTCTCGTCCAGGAGAATCACGCGCTCCGGGGTGCTGTGCTGGTCCACCTGGCCGCCTCACGCTCGTGTGTTAGGTTCCTCGCCATGGTAGTGGCCGGGGGAGACATCACGTGAGGCGCCGGGTGAGCCCGCCGCTTCCCACGGTGCGGGGTGTGGGCCCCGCGCGGGTGCGGATGCCGGGCCCCGGTGCCCCGGACCCCGTGCTGGACGCGCTGCCCGGTCTGCCGGCCACCGCGGTGGAGTACGTGCAGCGACGCTTCCCGGACGACGCCGCCTGGTTCCGCGAGCAGGTGGCTGCCGGTCGGGTGCTGGGGGACGGCGGCGTCGTCGTGACCCCGCAGACACCGTACGAGGCGGGGGTGTCCGTGTGGTTCCACCGCCCGGTCCCGGACGAGGACGCCGCCCCCGTGACCCTGGACGTGCTCTACGAGGACCGCTGGGTCCTGGCCGTGGACAAGCCCCACGGGCTGTGCAGCACCCCCAAGGGGGAGAACGTGCGGCGCTCGGCGGTGGTGGCCGCGCGGTGCCAGTTCGGCAACGACGAGATCTCCGCCCTGCACCGCCTGGACCGCTCCACCGGAGGGGTGCTGCTGCTGTGCAGGAACGCCCAGGACCGTGGCGCGTTCCACCGGCTGTTCCAGGAGCGCACGGTGCGCAAGACGTACTGGGCCGTGGCCGGGGTGGGCGAGCGCGTGGGGGAGGAACCCGTGCGCGTGGAGTCCCGGATCCGCAAGATCCAGGGCGTGGTGCAGGCTTTCGAGGAACCGGGGGAGGTCAACGCCGTCACGGACGTCCGTCTCGCGGAGACCTTCGAGGACGCGGAGGGGCGGTGGGGGCTGTACGAGATCGCCCCGCTGACCGGGCGCACCCACCAGATCCGGGTGCACATGACCTCGCTCGGACTGCCCCTGCGGGGGGACAGGCTGTACCCCGAACCTCGCGAGGACTTCGACGTGGAGGATCCGGACAACCCCCTGCAGCTGATCGCCCGCTCCCTGGAGTTCACGCACCCCATGACCGGCCAGCCCGTGCGGATCGAGTCGCGGCTGACACCGAGCAGCCATGCCGCGGCCCGGCAGAGCGGCAATGTCACGATTGCGTAACATGTGACCCACCGCACCGCCCCATGCCCCGCCGGGGTACCGTGGCCGCGGGTCTTTCCTCCCCTTCTGGGCCCGCGCTGCACACGCCGACATCCGGTGTGCGCCGCACTGGTCGGCGTCTGCCGACGTGAGCTGTTCCCGCCAGCGCGTACCGCCCCGCCGCACCCCGCGGTGGAGTGCCTGCGCGCCCGACGACGAAAAGATCCCCCATGCCCCCTCGCCACCTCTCTGTCCGCACCCGGCGGACCGTCCTCCCCCGCCCCCTCACGGCCCTGGTCGCGGCCGCGGCGGCAGCCGCCGTGGTGGTGACCGGCAGCCTGGTCACGGCTCCGCAGGCGCGGGCCGCGTCCTCCGACATCGTGTCCGTCTCCGCCGCCACCCGGGCCGCGGACGCCCAGAAGATGCTCGGGCAGATCAACAGCCACCGGGCCTCCAAGGGCCTGAAGCCCGTGAAGTACTCGCCGTCCCTGTCCGGGATCTCGCAGGGCCAGTCGGACCGGCTGGTTCGCCAGGAAGTCGTGAACCACGCGAACACGTTCCTCACGGACCGCCGTGCCGCCGGGTACGACGCCGCCGGGGAGATCCACGCCCTGTCCTTCCAGAACTCGGTCACGGACCTCACCACCTGGTGGAAGGGCTCACCCGCGCACAACAAGGTGCTCACCGACCCCCGCATGGAGGTGGTGGGCATCGGCCTCACCTACGTGGACGGACGGCTGTCCGGGACCGGGCAGGGCTGGCGGCTGGTGGGCACCGTGGACTCCTACGGCTTCCCCGGCTCCGGGGCCCCGGCGGACACCCGCAGCAGCGTGACGGGCGGTGCCGTGGCACCGCAGTCGAGCACCGGCGCCGCGGCCACCGTCTACTCCGTGACGGGCGGGATCCGCACCCGCTACCTGGCGCTGGGCGGCAGCCGCGTGCTGGGCACACCCACCACTCCCGAGCGCGGCGGTCTCGTGGGCGGCGGCGTCTACCAGAGCTTCCGCACCCCCGGCGGGGCCCAGTGGAAGATCCTGTGGTCCCCGCGCACCGGCGCGCACGCCGTCAAGGAGTCCGGCGGTATCGGCAGCGCGTGGAAGGCAGCGGGCTTCGAGCGCGGTTGGGGCTACCCCCTCACGGAGGAGTACGGCGCCGGTTCCGAGGTGCGGCAGCGCTTCTCCAACGGGTGCACCGCGCACTGGTCCCGCACCACGGGCCGCACCTGGGTCACGCGCTGACCCCCCTGCACCTCCCACCGCCACGACGACGCCGCCCCGCGAATCCCAGCCCCAGGCTCGGGTTCGCGGGGCGGTTGCGTGCCCGTCCGCCGGTTCCCGGTGCGCGGTCAGTCCGCCGCCTGGCACCGTGGGCACCACGTAATGGTGCGCAGGTGCTGCACCGCGGTGCGGGAGGGCTCGGGATCCACGGTGAGCAGGGCGTCGTCGATCTCCCCGCGCTTCAGCAGGGCCCCGCAGCGGCGGCACGGCTGACCGTCCTTGCCGTACGCCCAGAAGAGGGGGCGGCCCTGCGGCGCCTGGCCCACGGTGGAGCGCATGGAGCGGTCCTTGTTCAGGTGCAGCAGCTTGTGGGCGAGCACGACGATCTCCCGCAGCTTCCCCTCCGGCAGCGAGTCCACTCGGGCCCACGGGTTGGTGCGGGACATGAACAGGGTCTCCACGCGGTACACGTTGCCGATCCCCGCCAGGTTGCGCTGGTCCATGAGCGCCGTGCCGATCGCGCGGTCCGGCTGCGCGCCCAGCCGCTCCAGGGCCTTCCCCAGATCCCAGTCCGGGCCGAGGATGTCCGGGCCCAGGTAGCCCACGAGCTCCTGGTCCTCCAGGCGGGTGGGCACCAGGCGGACGTCCTTCACGTCGAAGCCCACCGCCTCCACGTCCTGGGTGCGCAGGACCACGCGGATGGTGTGCGAGCCCTGCCCGATGGCCACGTCCGCGCTGATCCGGGTCCGTGCCTCCGCGGCGGACCGCACGCTTCCGCCCCGGCGCGCCTGCCCGCGCGGGCGGTAGGGGCTCGCGCCGGGTCGGCTCCGTCGCACGCCGCCCCGCCCGGACGACGACGCCGCACGGCCTGGTCCGCGCACATCTGCGCCGCCTCTGTCTGCGCCGGCTCCCCTGGTGCGGTGCTCGCTCGGGTGCCCGGCGTCGTCATCCTGCCGCCGGTCGAAGACCCGCCAGGTGCCGTCCATCATCAGGTGCGAGTGCAGGGTGAGGGGCTCGGCGCCGGAGCGCATCTCCTCGGCGTTCGGCGCGGCGGAGAGCCGGATGAGGATGTGCTTTCCACGCGGCACCACGGCCACCACGGTGCGCCCGGAGACGTCCGAGGTGGCGAGTGCGGGCACCCGGAAGTCCGAGCTCTCGATCACCGCGCCCTCCAGCGCGCCGCGCAGCATCTTGCACTGGCGGTAGACGGAATCACCTTCGGGCACGGGGGGCCTCCTGGGTTGGGGGTGTGGTGTTCAGCGTATGCCGTAGCTCCTCACGTGTGGCCGAATGGCCATTGTGGACGGTGGTGAACCGTGGTGTCGTGGATGGTTCAACTCGACGGGAGGAGAATCGAATGACCACTCAGGGAAGCACTGCACTGGGCCAGGAGAAAACTTGTGCGCTGGCCGTGGGCCTGGGCCTGGTGGCGCTCGCCGGCCTTGTGGTCGCGTTCTTGGCGGACACGGACAGCGTGTTGTACCTGCGGGTCATCGGAATCGTGGTCTTCGGTGTGGCCGGCCTGGCCTCGCTGCTGACATTCGTGAAGAGCAGGAAGTAGGACGGCTCCCAGGCGAACGGTGCCGTGCGGCAGCCCCGGATGTCCCACTCGAAGCTGGGCGATGCGTGAGTCCCCAGGCGCGTGTGGTTACCGGAACTCGGACGGGTTCAAACCCAGTAGGTGCGCTGTTTCCGACAGCGGGGCCGACCCGCCCTTGCCGACACGGGTGCGGACAGTCGCCGCGATGGTCAGGTCCTCCAGCAGAGGGGCGAGGGCTCTGCATGCCTGATAGGGGAGGATGACAGCCTCGGGTTTGCCCTCAGCCCCGAAGATCACCGGCTCTGCAGCCAACCCCTCGACGCGGAAACGCCGAAAGGTGTCGCCGAGACTTTCGCGGGCTTCGCGAGTCATGCGGAAGCGCGTGTGGGGTGAGGCCATGGAATCACCGTAGGCGAGGGGCGCGCCTCAGGCCACACACTTTTGTGGTGGGGTGACTACGTCACCCGCCGAACCGGTCCAGCACACCGGCGTACCGCGCGCGGGCGCGAGCCGACGACTCACTCACCCGGCGCTCATGGCCGCGGCGCGCGGCCATCTCGCGAATGGCCCGAATCGTCGCCTCCTGACGGCTGATGCCCTCCGCCTCCGCGAGCTCCGCCAGGACGCGCTCGTCATCCGCCGTCAGTCGCAAGGTCATGGCCATGCAACCCATGGTATCGAGGCGGTATCGCGTGGAGGGGGCTGAAGACGCGCAACGGGTGCCCGTCCCGGCACGGTGACGCAGGATCGTCAGCTCCCGCCCCCACCCACCGGCGCCCGCATCCGCACACCCTTCGGCGTCTGGTAGAACCCGCCCGTGAGCAGCCCGTCCCGCACCGCGGTGACCAGCTCCTCCGAGGAGAGCACCGAGTCCCCGTTGACCTTCTCCACCACCAGGGAGTCCACGGCCTTGCGCTGCACCAGCCCGGCCACCGCCTCTGCGGCGAGGTGCAGCAGGTCTGCGTCCGCGACGAACGCCAGCGCCGTCTTCCCGCCGCGCTCCAGGTAGAGGGTCAGGGCGCCGTCCACGAGCACCACCACGGCACCGGCCTTGCGGCCCGGGCGGTGCTTGGTGCTGGACTCCAGCACCACCGCCTCCGGCCACTCCAGCGCCGCCCCGTACGGGTTGGCCGGGTCCGTGGCCGCCAGGGCGAGAACCTGGGGGTCACCCTTGCGGGCGGCGTCGTCGTCCGTGAAGCTGCGCAGCACGTCAACCGTTGCCGGTTGCGTGAACTGGGCGGCGCCGAGCCCCTCGATGAAGTAGCCGCGGCGTGCGCGCCCCGCGTCCTCCAGGGCGCGCAGCACCTTGTAGACCGTGGAGAATCCGCCGGGGACGTCCTCCACCGCCACGGGCCCGCGCGTGAGAATGCCGTAGCGGTCCAGCAGCAGCTCCGCCTGGGCCTGCGCCCGCACCGTGGGGTTCAGCGGTTCGGGGCGCAGCACGGACCAGCGCCCGGCCGTCGCCCGGTCCTCGCCACCCCCGGAGGCGCGCGCCACGCGCGTCCCGGAGGGGGCGGCGTCGGCAGAGGACCCCGCGGGGTCGAAACCGGCGGAACCACGTCCCACCGCACGCAGCCGCGCCGCTCCGCGCCGGCCCGCCGCACGCGAGCGTGCTGGGCGCTTGGGAGTCTTGTGCGCCGAGTGACCGCCGGAGATCAGGGCGCGCACGGGCGCGTAGGTGTCGTTGGTGACGAGCCCGGCCCACAGCAGGTTCCACAGCGCGGTCCGCAGCTGGGCCATGTCCACGGCCACACCGGCGTCTGCGAGCGGCTGGACCAGCTGCCACGCGAAGTACGCACCGCCGCGCTGCAGCACCGCGAGCAGCTCGCGCTCCAGCGCGGAGTCGAGGGCGTCCGCGGCGGCGTCCAGCTGCGCGACGGGCGGCAGGGACAGCTCCGCGGCCTCGGCCAGGTGGAACGCCACCCAGCCGTCCTCCCCGCCCAGGGACCCGGCGCCGGAGAAGACCACCTCGCCCGTGGCCATGAGCTCGTCCAGCATGGCGGGGCGGTAGTCCACCACGCGCTGCGCGAGCACGAGCGGCTCCCACGCGGACGCCGGGATCGGCACGCCGGCCAGCTGGTCGATCACGGTGAGCACACCGTCCAGCCCCCGCAGCTGGTGCCCCTTGACCGCGTGCTGCCACGCGGGCAGGAACGTGGCGTACGCCTGCGGGTCCACGGGCTCCACGTCCGCGCGCAGCGCCGCGAGCGAGCGGCGCCGCAGGGTCCGCAGCACCTCGATCTCGCACCACTCCGAGTCCGACGCCGCCGGGTCACCGCTCGGGCGGAACGCCCCCTCGCTCACGCGCCGCTGCTTGGCCAGCCCTCGCAGCGCGGACTCCACCACGGCCGGACCCAGGCTCAGGGCCTGCGCGGCCTCCGCCACGCTGAACGGCCCGTGGGTGCGCGCGTACCGGGAGACGAGGTCCCCCACGGGGTCCGCCACGGGTTCCAGGAACGCGAGCGGCACCCCCATGGGCAGTGGCTGCCCGAGCGCGTCCCGCATCCGGGCGGCGTCCTCCACCGCGCAGTACACCTCGCGCCCGCCCACGCGCAGCACGATCGCGCGGTTGCCCTCCACGAGGGCGTCCAGCAGCTCGCGGGCCGCCTCCGGGGTGATGGCGCGGTACGCGGGGTCCTCGGCGCGTTCCTCTCGCTCGTCCTCGGCGGGCCCGTCCGGTGACGACGCCGCCGGGCCCGGCCCCGCGCCCCCGGCACCCTGGTCGGGCGCCCCGGCGGAAACGGGACCGTCCGCGCGCAGGCGCAGTGCGGCGTCGTCGGCGGTCATGGGCCCGAGCAGGCGCAGCAGGTCCGCGGCGCCCTCCACCCCGCGCAGGCGGCGGTCCGGGGCGAGGCGCTGCAGCTGCAGCACGGTGGTCTCGATGACCTCGGGGTCCAGCAGCTCGCGCAGCTCGGCACGGCCCAGCAGCTCGTTGAGCAGTGCGGGGTCCAGGGACAGAGCGGCGGCCTTGCGCTCAGCCAGCGGGGAGTCCCCCTCGTAGAGGAACTGGGCCACGTACCCGAACAGCAGGGTGCGCGCGAACGGGGAGGGGGAGTCCGTGGTGGTCTCCACCACCCGCAGCTTCCGCCCGGCCAGGTCCCGCTGCAGCTGGAGCAGGGCGGGGACGTCGTACACGTCCTGGAGGCACTCGCGCACCGTCTCCAGGATGACCGGGAACTGCGGGTACTTCCGGGCCACGTCCAGCAGCTGGGCCGAGCGCTGGCGCTGCTGCCACAGCGGGGTGCGCTTGCCGGGGTCCGCGCGCGGCAGGAGCAGGGCGCGGGCCGCGTTCTCCCGGAACCGGGACGCGAACAGCGCCGAGCCGCCCACCTCCTCGGTCACGGTGCGCTCGAGCTCGTCCGGGTCGAACAGGAACAGCTCCGCGCCCGGGGGCTCCTCGTCCGTGGCTGGCACGCGCAGCACGATGCCGTCGTCCGCGGCCTGCGCGGAGGCGTCCAGGCCCCAGCGCTCGTCCAGCCGCGCACGCACGGCCAGCGCCCACGGGCCGTGCACCGGCGTGCCGAACGGGCTGTGCAGCACCACGCGCCAGTCCCCGAGCTCGTCCCGGAACCGCTCCACCATGAGCGTGCGGTCGTCCGGCACGTGCTCCGTGGCCTCGCGCTGCTCCGCGAGGTACGCCAGCAGGTTGTCCTGCGCCCACTCGTCCAGCCCGGACACCGCCAGGCGCTCGCGGGCCTCCGCGTCCGAGGCTCCGGCCAGCTCGCGGGTGAAGCGGCCCACGGCGCGCCCCAGCTCCACGGGCCGCCCCAGCCCGTCCCCGTGCCAGAACGGCAGCTTGCCCGGCACGCCAGGGGCGGGGGCCACCACCACCCGGTTGTGGGTGATCTCCTCGATCCGCCAGCTGGAGGCGCCCAGGGCGATCACGTCCCCCACGCGGGACTCGTACACCATCTCCTCGTCCAGCTCGCCCACCCGCTTGGGGGACTTGGAGTCCTGCTCGCCCACCAGGAACACCGGGAACAGGCCGCGGTCCGGGATGGTGCCGCCGCTCGTGGTGGCCAGGCGCAGCGCACCGGGGCGGGCCTGCAGGGTGCCCGTCTCCCGGTCCCACACCAGGCGGGGGCGCAGCTGCGCGAACTCGTCCGAGGGGTAGCGGCCGGCGAGCAGGTCCAGCACGGCGTCGTACGCGGAGCGCGGCAGGGAGCGGAACGGGGCGCTGCGGCGCAGGGTGTCGTACCAGGCCTCCACGTCCACGTCCTCGGCGGCCACCGCGGAGACCGTCTGCTGGGCCAGGATGTCCAGGGGGTTGGCGGGCACCGAGAGCGGCTCCAGGTTCCCCTGCAGCATCTGCTCCGCGATCACGGCGGCGTCCCGCACGTCCCCGCGGTGCTTGGGGTAGATCCGCCCAATCGACACCTCGCCCACCTGGTGCCCGGCGCGCCCCACACGCTGCAGGCCGGAGGCGGCCGAGGGCGGGGACTCGATCTGCACCACCAGGTCCACGTGGCCCATGTCGATCCCCAGCTCCAGGGACGAGGTGGCCACCACGCACCGCAGCCGCCCCGTCTTCAGGTCCTCCTCGATCAGGCTGCGCTGGTCCTTGGACACCGAGCCGTGGTGGGCGCGCGCGAGAACGGGGGACGCTCCCTCGTGGCGGTTGCTCTGCCGGGGGATCGCGGCCGGTTCCCGCTCGCTCCCGGAGGGGACGACGCCGCCCGCCTGGCCCGCTGCTCGGGCGGCACTCTCCGCGAGGAGCCCCGAGAGCGCATCTCCGAGAGCCACGGGGTCCCCGCCGCCCGCGCGGTCCCCGTCGGACCGCCCCGAAGCCTCTTCCGCGTTCTCCAGCCGGAACTCGTGGATCTCGTTCAGCCGGGCGGTGAGCTTCTCCGCGAGCCCGCGCGAGTTGGCGAACACGATCGTGGAGCGGTGGGCCTCCACGAGGTCCACGATCCGCTCCTCCACGTGCGGCCAGATGGACGCCGTGGCCTGTCCGGAGCCACCCAGGTCCCCGTCCAGGTTCGGGGACCCGTCCGAGGACGGCGACGCCGCCGCCCCGCCCAGCACGGTCATGTCCGGGATGGGCACCGAGACCGTGAGGTCCCAGTCCTTCTCGGACGGGGGCCGCACCACGTCCACCGGCTGGGAGCCGCCCAGGAACCCGGCCACGGTGTCCACGGGCTCCACGGTGGCGGAGAGCCCGATGCGCTGGGCGGGCCGCTCCAGCAGGTCGTCCAGGCGCTCCAGGCTCACCGCCAGGTGCGCACCGCGCTTGGTGCCGGCCACCGCGTGCACCTCGTCGATGATCACGGTGTCCACGTGGCGCAGGGTCTCCCGGGCCTTGGACGTGAGCATGAGGTACAGGGACTCGGGGGTGGTGATCAGGACGTCCGGCGGGTGCGCCAGCAGGGCACGGCGGATCGCCTGCGGGGTGTCACCCGAGCGGACACCCACGGAGATCTCCGGGGGCTCACCCCCGGCGGCCTTCGCGGCCTGCGTGATCCCGATCAGCGGTGCCCGCAGGTTGCGCTCCACATCCACACCCAGGGCCTTGAGCGGGGAGATGTAGAGCACCGAGGTGCGGTCCGCGGGGAGGGCCGCGGCGGCGTCGTCGGCCTCGGCAGCGGCGGGAGCCTTGGCCGTGAGCAGCCGGTCGATGGACCACAGGAACGCGGCCAGGGTCTTGCCGGAGCCCGTGGGGGCCACCACCAGGGCGTGGCGGCCCGCCGCGATGGCCTCCCACGCGCCACGCTGGGCCGCCGTGGGGCCGCTGAAGGCGGCGTCGAACCACTGCGCAGTGGCGGGGGAGAAGAGGTTCAGGACCGGGTCAGCCGCCAAAACCCTTGACCTGCAGCTGGGAGACCTTGGGGTTGCCGCAGGCCTGTCCCGGGTACGAGACCACCAGCGACTCGTGGCTGCCCGGCGGGTAGACGCGCAGCCCGGTGGTCTCGTGCGGGTTGCACACCTGTCCGATCACACCGGGTCGGGTGATGCTCAGCCCCGCGCTCGCGGACGCGCCCGGCTGCAGCGTGACGGCGCCCGCTCCGGCACTGTCCCGGGACGCGGGGGCGCCCACGGTGGCGCCGGAGGCGTCCACGAAGGAGACGCCGGCGTACCCGTCCAGGATGCACGGGGCGGAGCCCGTGTTGGTCAGGGTGAGGTTCGCGATGGTGTGTCCCGCGGCCCCCTGCTCGGGCGTGGCCGTGCCGCTGAGCTGCGCGGCGCTGCACACCTCGCCCGCGGTCACGGCGTCTGCCGCCTGCTGGTCTAACGGGCTCGCGGTGGGCATGCCCGCCTCCGGCGCGGAGGCCTGGCGCGTCTCCGCGGGAACGGGAGTGGTGTCCTCGGAGGCCTCAGCCGTGGCGGTCGGCTGCGCGGTTCCGGTGCTCGGTGCGCCGCTGGAGGAGGCGGACTCCGTGGCGGAGGGGGACGCGCTCGTCCCGCTGGGAGAGCTCGTGGCGGACGACGACGCCGTGGCACTCGCCGAACCCGCGTCACCGGCGGGTGCCTCGTCCGTGGAGCCGCAGGCCGACAGGGCCAGCAGGGCGGTCAGCGCGGTGGCGGCGAGCAGCGGGCGGGAGGTGGTGTGGGCGCCCCGGGGGGTGGGCGAGGTGGTCTTCATGGCACCAGTGTCCTACTTTTCGGAGCGCAGTGCGGCCTGCATCACCTGTGCGAGGTGAACGCCCTCCGCGTCCGTGCCCTGGGCGATCTGCGTGCGGCACGAGAACCCGTCCGCGAGCACGATGGCCCCGGGTTCTGCCGAGCGGATCGCGGGGAAGAGGGTGCGCTCGCCTAGGCGCTGGGAGATCTCGTAGTGCCCCGGCTCGAAGCCCCAGTTCCCGGCCAGGCCGCAGCAGCCGCCGCCCACCACGGAGGTGTCCACGCCCAGTGTGCTCAGCACCCGCAGCTCGGGGGAGTAGTCCCCCTGCGCCTTCTCGTGGCAGTGCACCTGGCACACCGCGGTGCCCGGACCGGTGCGGGTCTCCAGGGTGTCGAACGGCCACGGGCCGCCGGCCTCCAGGTGCGCGGCGGTGAACTCACCCAGCGTGCGCACGAGCGCGGTCACCGCGTGGGCGCGGGGGTCCTCGGGCAGCAGCTCGGTGATCTCGTGCTGGAGCATCACCGTGCAGGACGGCTCCAGCCCGATGACCGGGTACCCCGCCTCCAGCAGCGGCGCCATCACGTCCAGCGTCTGCCGCAGGGTCCGGCGGGTCATGTCCAGCTGGCCGGTGGAGTGCCACGTGAGCCCGCAGCACACGGGGCCCGAGGGCATCAGCACCCGGTAGCCCATGGCCTCCAGGACCTCCACGGCGGCCTTGCCGGGGCCGTCCGCCGCGAAGTTCGTGAACGTGTCCGGCCACAGCACCACCGACGGGCGCTCCTCGGCGTCACGGCCGGGGGCCCGGGTGCCGCGCGAGCGGAACCAGGAGGTCAGGGGGGCGTTGTTGAAGCGGATCATGCGGCGGCGGGGCTCGATCCCGCCGAGCCGCTTGGTCAGGGCCTCCACCGGGGCCAGGCGCTCCAGGGCGTTGACCGCCGGCAGCGCACCGGGGACGCGGGAGACAACGCGCATGAGCCACGGCATCCACCCCATGGTGAAGTGCGCCATGGGCCGCCGGCCCCGACCCACGAACGCGGTGAGGCCCTGGCGGAAGTGGTGGTGCAGGAACTCTGCCTTGTAGGTGGCCATGTCCACGTTCACGGGGCACTCGGTGGCGCACGCCTTGCAGGACAGGCACAGGTCCAGGGCCTCGTAGGTCTCCCTGGACCTCCAGCCGTCCGTGATGTGCTCGCCGCGCAGCATCTCCGCGAGCGAGCGCATCCGCCCGCGCGTGGAGTGCACCTCGTCCCCGGTCGCGTGGAAGGAGGGGCACATGGCGCCGGTGTCCGAGCGGCACGCGCCCACGCCCACGCAGCGGTTCACGGCCTGCCCGAACGAGCCGCCGTCCGCGCTGAAGGCGTGCACCGGGGTGAGCTCGAACGTGCGGGCGCCCGGCCCGGGACGGATGCCACGGTCCAGCGGCTCCGGGTCCACGACCACACCCGGGTTGAACAGGTTCTCCGGGTCGAAGATCCGCTTGAACCGTGCGAAGGCGTCCAGCGCCTCCGGGGTGTAGATGGTGCTCAGAAGCTCCGAGCGGGCACGGCCGTCCCCGTGCTCGCCGGAGACCGACCCGCCGTGGCGGTGCACCAGCTGCGCGGCACGCTCGATGAACCGGCGGTAGTGGGCCACTCCGTCCTCGGTGTTGAAGTCGAACGAGATCCGGATGTGCACGCAGCCCTCGCCGAAGTGGCCGAACGGGATGCCCCGCAGCCCCATCTCCTCCAGCAGGGCGTAGAGGTCCCGCAGGTACTCGCCCAGCCGGGCCGGGGGCACCGCGGAGTCCTCCCACCCGGGCCACGCCTCGCCGCCGTCCGGCAGGCGGGTCACGATCCCGGCGCCTGCCTCGCGGATGTGCCACAGGGCGCGGGCCTGTGCAGGATCCCCCACCACCACGGAGTCCACCACGGTCTCCTCGACCAGCGCGGGCAGGCGGCGGGCGGCGTCGAACGCCTCCTCGGGGGTGTCCCCGGCCACCTCGCAGTACAGCCAGCCGCCGCCGCGCGGCAGCTCTTCACCCGCGTGCTCCTGGCCCGGGCGGGTGCGCAGGGCGTCCAGCAGGTCCGAGCCCATGCCCTCGATGGTCGTCACGCCCGGGACGCGGAACTTCGGCGCCGCGGTGGCGGCCTGGATGGCGTCCTCGAAGCCCATCACGGCCAGTGCGGTGTGCGCGGGCTTGGCCACGAGCTTCACGGTGAGCTCCGTGATGATCCCGCACGTGCCCTCGGTGCCCGCGAACGCCTTGGCGGTGTCGAAGCCGTTCTCGCCCAGCAGGTAGTGCAGCCCGTAGCCGGAGACCTGGCGGGGGAACTGCCCCAGCTCGGTGCGCAGCATGGCCAGGTGGTCGTTGCGCAGCCGCTCCAGCTGCGAGGTCAGGGCGGGCTCGGAGGTGCCGCCGGCCTCCAGGGTGACCAGGCGCCCGTCGCCCAGCATGACTGTGACGGAGACCAGGTTCGCGGCACTCGTGCCCCACGCGACCGAGTGGGAGCCGCACGCGTTGTTGGCCACCATCCCGCCCACCGTGCACCGGGAGTGGGTGGAGGGGTCCGGGCCGTAGGTGAGGCCGAACTCGGCGGCGGCCTCGCGCAGCTGGTCGCAGACCACACCGGGTTCGATCCGCGCCGTGCGGGCCTGCGGGTCGATCTCCAGGACGCGGCGGAAGTGGCGGGAGGTGTCGATCACCAGTCCGTCGCCGATGGCATTGCCCGCCACGGACGTCCCACCCCCGCGGGGCACCACGGACCAGCCGTTCTCCCGCGCGGTGGCCAGCAGCTCCCGGATCTCCGCGACGGAGTGCGGCTCCGCGACCGCCGCGGGGAGCCGGCGGTAGATCGAGGCGTCGGAGACGTACGCGGCGCGTGTGGTGAGATCGTCCCGGAGCTCTGTCATGCCCCAACTCTCACCCACGCGCCGCGAGGTGTCCAAGTGCGTCTCAGCCGGAGGTCCTCACCACTCGGGGGCGATCTCGATCTCCGCCCCGTCCAGGGACTCGGACCACTCCACCTGGCACGCCAGGCGGGAGGTGTCGTGGCGGGTGTCGTCCAGCATCTCCAGGAGGTCCTCCTCGTCCTCCTGGATCACGTTGGCCTTCACGAAGGTCTCCTGGTCCAGGTACGAGTGGCACGTGGAGCACGAGGCGTTGCCGCCGCACGTGGCCAGGATGGGGAACTTGTTTCGCGTGAGGCACTCCATGAGGGACTCGTGGTCCTTCCACTCCACGCCCTCCGTGCGTGCGCCCTCGCGGTCGGTCACGTTGATCTGGATGCTGCTCACTCGCCTGGACCTCCTGGGGTTCTCGCCCCGTCGGAATTCTTCTGGGAACCAGCCGCCATTCTAGGCGGGCGCGTCAATCCGACGTCACGGGACGACGCCGCACGGTCTCCTCCCGCGCGCCCGCTCAGCTCGTGCGGCGCACGGTCAGCGCCTGGGCCACCCTGCCCAGAGGTCCCTGCTCGTCGAAGAGCTCGGAGTGGGTCAGGCCCACGCCGTCCCCGCCGAGGTCCACGCTGGTGTCCAGGCCCACCCACTCGGAGACCGGCGCCCGGAACATGTGGATCCCCAGGTCCACGTTCGGGAAGGCCCACGGCCCGATCTCCGCCCGTGGCGCCAGGCCGTTGGCGGCGTCCACCGCGCTGATGAACCGGGCGGTGGGGGAGGACGGCTCACCGGCCACCACCTCCTTGGTGATGCGCAGCCACCCGGCACCGCTGCCGGGGCGGGGCGTGCGGGCCACGCGGGCCTCGAGGGAGCGGATGTAGCCGCCGCCCCACACCTCGTACATGTCCAGCGGCTCGCACTGCTCCAGCGGGGTCAGCGGCTGGATCTCACCGCCGGCCACCTCCCGGGTGTCGGAGGTCTTCAGCCGCCACAGGCTCAGCCGGATGCAGTCCCGCCCGCCGCTGCTCATGGTGGCCTCCAGCAGCTCGATGGTCCTGCCCGGGCGCAGCACCCGGGTGTGCACCTCGATCTCACCGCCCGCGATGAACCCCAGGATGTCGAACGAGAAGCGCGCCGGCAACACGTCCTCCCGCGGGTGGTTGCGCTCGATCTCGTGCACCAGCAGCCCGGAGGACGCCGCCATGTGCTGCTCCAGGGGACTCCACGCTCCCTGCGTGTACAGGGTGGTGCGGAAGCTGTGCTCCCCGGTGCGGACGTAGTGCGCCTGCGGGATATCCTCCCCGTTCGCGCCCAGGTGGCCCAGGGGCTGCTGCTCGTCGCTCATGCCGTGCTCCTCGTGGTCGTCGGTGCCCGCCGCGTGGTCGCAACCCGGCGCCGGTCGTGCGTCGGAGCGCAGGACCGGGCATGCACGAGCGGGCGGGCAGGATGTGGTCTGCGCAACATCCTAGGGCGGGTGCGTGGCGACCCCTGCCGCGGGGCCCCCGTGGCCCCCGGCGGGCGACGGCGCACGTCAGCCGAGCAGCTCGGCCGCCTTCTCGCCCAGGATCCCCAGCCCCACCACGAGCATCATGACCCCGGCGAGCTTGGTGATCACCGTGCCCACCCCCGGTCGGGAGCTCAGCAGCCTGCGGGACAGCAGCGCCACCGCGAAGTAGACCACGGCGCAGTTGAGCACGTGCACCGCCCCCAGCACCAGCATCTGGCCGGTGGAGAACCACCCGTGCGGGCTCACGAACTGGGGCAGCAGGGCCATCAGCAGCAGGAGCCCCTTGGGGTTGAGCGTGCTCACCCCCATCCCCTTGAGGAACTGCGAGGGGCCCCTGTCAGCCAAGGGGATGTCCCCGGTGGTCACGCCGCCCACCGTGGCGGTCAGCGCCGTGGTGCCCAGGTACAGCAGGTAGCCGGAGCCCACCACGGAGAGGGTGGTCAGCGCCACCGGGTACTGCGTGACCAGGGTGCCCAGGCCCACCGCCACCACGGTGGCCACCACCGCGTAGCCGGAGAGCATTCCCAGCACGGAGGGGGACACGGAGCGGGCGCGCAGTCCCGCGCCGATGGCGTAGGCCCAGTCCGGACCCGGTGTCAGCACCAGCAGGAAGCCCAGCACCCAGAACTGCACCAGCAGCGTCACATCCATGTGATTCCCCTTTCCGGGCGAAACACTATGCCGGACACTGCGAAATGTGATTGTTTTTTTCCGGGAAAAACGGGGCTGCAATGGAAGAATTACAGCCATGGACGCATGTGACCGGAAAATTCTTTCACTGGTGCAGGACGATGGCCGGATGAGCACCACGGACCTCGCGCAGCGGGTGGGCCTGAGCCTCTCCTCGTGCCACCGGCGGCTCAAGGAGCTGGAGCGCTCCGGGGCCATCGAGCGCTACCGTGCGGTGCTCGCCCCGGAGGCCGTGGGGCTGGGGTTCGAGGCCCTGGTGTTCGTGCGCATGGAGCACACCGTGCCCGCCGTGATCGCACGGTTCGAGGCCATGGTGGAGCAGATCCCCCAGATCATCGAGGCAGAGCGGCTCTTCGGTGAGCCGGACTTCATGCTGCGCGTGCTGGCCCCGGACCTCACGGCGTACCAGAAGTTCTACGACACCGTGCTCAGCGGGCTGCCGGGGGTGCAGCGGCTGAACTCCACACTGGTGATGAAGCGGATCGGCCCGGACCGGGAGATCCCGGTGTGAGTCACCGGGGCGGCGCGGGCATGACAAAGGCCCCCGCGCTCCGGTTCTCCGGAGTGGTCGGGGGCCTCAGCCGTTGGCGGTGACGGTGGGATTTGAACCCACGTTGGCTTTGACACCAAACATCATTTCGAGTGATGCACCTTCGGCCGCTCGGACACGTCACCAGCTCACAGCACTTTACAGGCCGGGGTGCAACCCCTCCAAACCGGGCCCGGGGTGCCGGTGCCGCCGGGGAGGGTGCGGTACGCGGCCGGGGTGCGCGGGCGGCGTCGTCCGCCCGGCATGCTCCGGGGTCGCCCCAGGGCCATCGCGGAGCCTGTTCCAACGCACGCCAGGAGGGCGGCGCTGGGCGGCGGCGCCGGTGCTCAGCGGTGGCCGCGGAAGAAGTCCTGGAGCAGTGCGGCGCACTCGTCCTCCCTGACCCCGCCGGTGACCTCCACCCAGTGGTTGAGGCGGGGGTCCCGCACCACGTCGAACACGGAGCCGCACGCCCCCGCCTTGGGGTCCCACGCGCCGAACACCAGGGTGGGCACGCGGGCCAGGACGAGAGCGCCCGCACACATGGCGCACGGCTCCAGGGTGACGACGAGCGTGCACCCCGCCAGCCGCCACTCGCCCAGGCACGCAGCCGCCTCGCGCAGGGCCAGGACCTCTGCGTGGGCGGTGGGGTCCCCGTCCGCCTCCCGGCGGTTGTGGCCGGTGCCCACCACCCGGCCCGCGGCGTCCAGGACGACGGCGCCGATGGGGACGTCACCGGACGCGGCGGTGCGCTCGGCCTCGGAAAGGGCCAGGCCCATCCAGCCCGAGAGCTGGATGGACCTGGCGGTGCGCGGAAGGGCCACTCGGGTCAGCGCTGGATCTGGTGCTGCTTGAACCAGGCGGTGTTGGGAGCCCGGTACGCGGTGACGATCCAGAGGATGTCCACGATGATCTTCACCACGGTCAGCAGAACCATGATGATGTTCCACGGTGCCGGGTAGATGAAGATGTTCATGAACCCGAACAGGCCGCCGAGGATGGAGATGGCGGCGAAGACCGTGCCCAGGATGCGGGCCCAGTTCTTCCCCTTCTTGAGGTTGCTCCAGACGAGCAGGTAGAGCGCGATGCCGATGACCAGCGAGATGATCGAACCGATCGGGCCACCGACGCCACCGACCTTGCCTGCCATCTCGGTGGCGGTGGCCGAGTCCATGCCCATGTCACGGTAAACCAGGACGAAGTCGATGCTGTTGACCGCGATCATGCCCAGGATGCCGCTGACCACGTAGACGCCGAGCGAGATCATGGTGAGCTTCAGCAGCCGGTCGAACACGGCGGGGCGCTCCACGGCGCTGGTGTACTGGCCCGGGTTGTACTCGGTGGTGCCGTACTTCCCGCCAGCCTGGCCGTACTGCTGGGAGGCGGGCTGGCCGTCGGCCGGCGCCTGGCCGTACGGAGCGGGCTGGCCGGGCTGCGCGGGGCCGGTGTGGCCCTCCTGCCCGGGGACTCCCGACTGCGGGTTCCTGGGCTCGTTGGGGGTGGTGCTCATGGTTGCCGTCCTTTCGTGGGGGTGGAGCGGATGGTGCGGTTCAGGCCATCACTCGTAGCGCAGGGCGGTGATGGGGTCCTGGCGGGCGGCCCGCACCGCGGGGATGGTGCCTGCCAGGAAGGCGATGAACATCACGGACAGGATGATCAGCGCGGTCTTGAGGGGGTCGAAGAGGAAGAGGCTCAGCCCGGGCAGGGTGGATAGCAGCCCGTGGGAGAGGACTCCGCTGATGATGCTCCCGGCGGCCACGCCCACGGCCGCGCCGATCGCGGAGCCCAGGAAGCCGATGAAGATCGCCTCCAGCGAGAACAGGCCGAAGACCCTGCCCCCGCTCATGCCCAGGGCCTTCATCAGCCCGATCTCGCGGGTGCGCTCCTGCACGGACATCAGCAGCGTGTTCACGATCCCGAAGCCCGCCGCGAGCAGCGCGATGATCGCGAAGGAGTTGAGGATCCACACGATCCCGTTGATGACAGCCCGGAACATGCCCAGCTGGTCCTCCACGGTGTTGCCGCTCATGCTCTCGTCCGCGAGCTGGGACTTGATGGATCCCACCTTGGACATGTCGTCCACGGTGGCCGTGGCGGTGAAGTACGAGTTCGGGACGGAGCGCGGGCTACCGGAGGTCTGGTAGTCGTAGAGCTTCTTGTTCAGGTCCGCGGACGGGATGGGGTTGTCCGAGGCCCCGGCCAGGGACGCCTGGGCCACACCGGAGATGGTGACGGAGAACGTCTTGTCCTTCTCCACGGCGTTGCGCATGTCGATCTTCACGGTCTTGCCCACGGCGTCCTGGTTGGAGCCCAGGCCCAGGGGCTCCACCCACGAGGCGGGCAGCAGGATCTCGTCCTTGCTGCGCTCGGGGGCCTCGCCGGCCTCCAGCTGCAGGCCGTCGGCCTCGGGCGGGGAACCCAGGCTGAGCTGGAACTTCTTGCCGTTCGGGCTCTGCAGGTAGGTGGGGGTCACCATGTACATGGGGTCCACGGAGCCCACTCCGTCGATCTTCTTGATCTTGTCGATGTCGGAGTCGGTGAGACCGCTCACCGAGCCGAAGCCCAGCTTCACCTCGGAGGAGTCCGGGTCGTACTCGGTGGGGCCGCTGTCCTGGCCCGTCCCGGCGGACTGCTCGGAGACCTTCTGGACGAACAGCGCGTTCTCGTTGCCGAACGCCGCCACGGTCTTGTCGATGTAGTCGTTCACGCCGGTGCCGATCCCGGAGGTCAGGGTCAGCGTGAAGGACCCGATGAAGATCGCGATCACGGTCAGGATGGTGCGCGCCTTGGACCGGAAGGTGTTGCCGATCGCCGTGCGCAGCAGATCGATGAATTTCACGCGGTGGCTCCTGGCTGCTCGGGGGTGCGGGGTGCGGCGTGCCGGCCGGGGCGCGCGGGCTCCTGCGCGGCGCGGGCGATCTCGGCGGCGTCGTCCGCGCTGAGGGTGACGACCGCGCCCGTGGTGGGCTCCGTCACCTGCTGGGCGCCGGTGCCCGGGGCGGCGGACCAGGGCTCGGACGCGGCTCGGTCCCCGCCGGCGACGACGCCGCCCGCTGGCCTGTCGAGACTCGGCACCACTTCTCCGTCCACCAGGTAGATCTGCCGGGAGCAGCGCCGGGCGAGGTCCTCGTCGTGGGTGACGACCACCAGGGTGATGCCCTGCTCGCGGTTGAGCCCGAAGAGGATGTCCTCCACCACCTTGGAGGTGGTGGAGTCCAGGTTGCCCGTGGGCTCGTCCGCGAAGATCACCGAGGGGTTGTTGATCAGGGCGCGGGCGATCACCACGCGCTGCTTCTGCCCGCCGGAGAGATCCGTGGCCTTGTTCTCGGCCTTGTCCGCCATCTCCAGCTGCTCGAGGGCCTCCAGGCCGCGGCGCTTGCGCTCGGCAGCTGGGACGCCCGCGATCTTCAGGGGCAGCGTGACGTTCTCCAGCACGCTCTGGTTGGGGGTCAGGAAGAACTGCTGGAACACGAACCCGAAGGCGGAGTTGCGCAGCTCGTTGAGCTCCTTGGCGCTGAGGTCACCGGTGGGCCTGCCCTCCAGTGCCACCACGCCGTGGGTGGGCCCGTCCAGCAGCGCCAGGAGGTGCATGAGGGTGGACTTGCCCGAACCGGACTTGCCCACCACCGCCACCGACTCGCCCTTGCGGATCTCCAGGTTGATGCCCTTCAGGGCGTCGAACCGGGTGTCTCCCCGCCCGTAGATCTTGACCAAATTCTCCGTCTCGAGAACCGGATCAGCCATGTGTGGTGTTCCTTCCGGGGGTCGTGGTGCGTGGGAATCGAGGGGGTTCCCTCACGTCTCCTCCCTCGAGAATAGGGCACGCCCTCCCGGTTCCCGGGGCAATTCCGGCGCATGACGGCGCCGTGCTCCGGGCCGGTGGAGCGCCCGGCCCGGTCCGCGGCCGGGCCGCGTGGACGACTGCTAGATTCTGGGTATGCGAGTCACCGTCTTGGACCATCCCCTGGTAGCCCACAAACTCAGCGTGCTGCGCGACAAGGACACCTCCTCCCCGGTGTTCCGGCTGCTGGTGGAGGAGCTGGTCACCCTGCTGGCGTACGAGGCCACGCGGGACGTGCGGGTGGAGCCCGTGACCGTCCAGACCCCGGTGGCCGAGACCGTGGGCACCGCGCTCTCCCGGCCCCGTCCGCTCGTGGTGCCCATCCTGCGCGCGGGCCTGGGGATGCTCGAGGGGATGACCCGGCTGATCCCCACCGCCGAGGTGGGCTTCCTGGGCATGGCGCGGGACGACACCACCCTGGACATCATCACGTACGCGGAGCGGCTGCCGGACGACCTCACGGGACGCCAGGTGTACGTGCTCGACCCCATGCTGGCCACGGGTGGCACCCTGAGCGAGGCCATCAAGTTCCTGTACCGCCGCGGGGCCGAGCAGATCACCTGCGTGTGCCTGCTCGCCGCACCCGAGGGGCTGCAGCGCCTGGAGCGCGAGCTCACGGACAGCGACGTCAACGTGGTCCTGGCCTCCGTGGACGAGCGCCTGGACGAGAACTCCTACATCGTGCCCGGCCTGGGGGACGCGGGGGACCGCCTCTACGGGGTGGTGGACTGATTCCCCTCGGCGGGGTGAACGGATGCTTTCCCATTGACTTCGTGTCACATGTGTGATTTTTCAGTTCACATCTGAGGAATGCCCCGGGAACCCTGGAATGCAGGCGTCGGCGGAGGGGTGGATCATCCCGCACAATGCACCGAGCGCAACGGATTTCCCCTGCGGGCCACGCGGGAGGCCCCGAAGTCTCAGCATGTGAGAAAAAAGCGGATATATTACTTGCCAGTCGAACCGTGTTTCCCGGACGATTGGCGTATAACGCCGTTTTCCAGGGAACTCACGGGAATCGGGGCTTCACGAGGCAGGGGTTCTAATGTCAGGCGCACCGGGTTACGTCCACATCTCGCAGCGGCACCGGCTGGCGGGCTCCTCGTCCTCGGCCCGTGACCGCGGGATGCGCCGGGGGTCCACCACCGCCGAGGACCGCCGACATCTGCGCTCGGTGACCGCCGACTACACCCCCGACGTCCCCGCCGCCGGAGACCAGCAGCCCACGGAGGCCCGCGGCTTCGTGCTGTACGTGGGCGTGGACGAGCAGGCCGCCGCGGACCGGGGGATCAACCTGGTGCAGCTCGTGCAGGACATCCGCCAGTACATCCGCGCCACCGTTCCCGAGTCCGACTCCTACGCCGCGGTGGCCCTGGCGCCGCTGCACGCGGAGGGCACGGACCTCGAGGTGGTCCGCAGCGCCCTGGGGGACCCCACCTTCACGGACCCGGTGATCGAGCCCATCACCCCGCTGCCCGCGTGCGGGGCGGGCAGCGGCATCGACCACCAGCGGGTGGGTGTGCTGATCGACCTCTCCCGGCGCGAGGTGTTCCTGGACGGGGACCTGCTGAACCTCACCCACCGGGAGTTCGAGCTGCTCAACTACCTGGTGGAGAACGGCACGCGCACGGTGGGACGCACCGAGCTGCTCGAGAACCTCTGGGGGGACGCCGAGGAGGTGCCCTCCGAGCGCACCATCGACGTCCACGTGCGGCGGTTGCGCTCCAAGCTCGGGCGCCTGGCCAACACCGTGCGCACCGTGCGCGGGCAGGGCTACCGGTTCTACGACCACCCCGAGGTGGTTGTCTGGGCCGCACCCGAGTACTCCATCTGACCCGCCCCGCGGGGCGGGGGGACCCGCGCGCGGAACGGGGCCGGGCGGCGTCGTCTGCGGTGGCCGTGCACGCCGCGTGACAGACTGGCACGCATGGCACGCCACGACCTCAAGCACCTGGTGATCATGCGCCACGGGGAGGCGGACTTCCCGCGGGGGGTCCCGGACCACGACCGTCCCCTCGTGCCGCGCGGCGCCCGGGAGGCTGCGGCGTCCGGGCGGTGGCTCGCCGAGCACGCTGCCCCCGACATGATCCTCGTGTCCCCTGCACTGCGCACCCGTCAGACCGTCACGTGGGTGTGCAGCGAGCTGGGGGAGAAGGCGCCCACGCCGCAGCTGTGGGACGCGCTCTACAACGCCACGGACGCGCAGCTGGTGGCCGCGGTGAACCACGTCCCGGAGACCGTGCGCACCCTGCTGGTGGTCGCACACATGCCCGGCGTGGTGGACGCGGTGCTGCGCCTGGCCTCCCGGGACTCCGAGCAGGACGCCATGATGGACGCGGCGAGCGGCTTCCCCACGGCGGGCACCGCGGTGCTGGAGGTTCCCGGCCAGTGGGCCGCCCTCGACGGCGCGGACGCCCGGCTCACGGAGTTCTTCACCCCGCGCGTGTGAGCGGCCTCGCCCACGGGCTCACCGGGGCGCGGGCCGCCGCTCAGCGGCCCGTCTCGCAGGCCACGCCGTCCCCGTCCCCGTCCAGCTCGGAGCTGTAGCCGGGGGAGCCTGCGTAGAGCGGGGCCGCCCCGGCCGCGCGGGCGTCGGCGCAGCGGGCGAAGGGCTCGCCCCCGGTCTGCGCCCGCTGCGCGGACCCGGCCGCGCCGCCCGCACCGGCCGCTGGCTCGTCCGCCCCGGTCCCGGCCTCGGCCGGTGCCGTCTGCTCTGCGCCGGGCGCCTCGGTCTGCGCGGCCTCGGCGGGGGTCGCGTCGGTCTCTGGGGCGCCCGCCTCCGGTGCCGCGGCCTCGGGATCGTTGCCGGGGGCGGGGACCGCCCGCGCCTGCGGCACCGTCTGGTCCGGGCACGCGTCCAGGACCGTGGTCATGGCCTTCTTCTCGGCGTCCGTGACCCACAGCTCGTAGCGCTGCTTCACGGCGATCTGGGTGGCCACGTACTCGCAGCGCGCGCCCGTGGCGGAGGGCAGCCACGTGGCGGCGTCCGCGTCCGACTTCTGGTTGTTGCTGGGGCCGTCCACTGCGACCAGGTTCAGCGGGTCGTTTGCGAGCTCGGTGCGCCGGGCGGCGTCGAGCTGCTGGGCGCCCTTCTGCCACGCGTCGGACAGGGCCACCACGTGGTCGATCTGCACCTGCGAGCTCGTCCGCTCCCCGGCCACGAAGTCGATCCCCTGGCCCGTGTAGAGGCTCGTGAGCTCACCCGTGGCCACGTTGCAGCCATGGGTTCCCGGCTTCACGGTGATCCCGGTGAGGTCCCGGCGCAGGATGTCGTTGCGGGTGTCGCAGCCGTTGTGGTCCGTGTCCGCCCAGCGCGGCCCGAACTCGTCCCGCGAGTAGCCGGTCTTGGGTGCGCGCCCCTTCACGGGCAGCTCGTCCAGTGCGGCCAGCGCCGTCCCGGCCGCGGCCTTCTCCCCGCCGCCGTCCGACGACGCCGCCGCGTCCCCGGGCGCGCCGCTCGCCGTGGGTGCCGGGCCGGTGGGATCGGCAGCAGAGGTGGCGCGCGGCGTCGTGGTGGTGCCGGGGGTGGTGGCCGAAGGTGCGGCGGTCTCCGGTGCCGAGCACCCGGCGAGCGCGAGGGCCAGGGCGGCCGCGCCCAGCAGGAGACGGTGGGCGGGGGAGGTGCGGGGGGAGGACAGGGCGGTCTCGATCCTGGGAAAGTGGCGGACGTGGTGGTGGCGCACCGGTGCGCCGGACAGCAGAAGACCCCGGCTGCCGTGAGGCAACCGGGGTCTTCCGTGGGTGGTGCGCCCGATAGGATTCGAACCTACAACCTTCTGATCCGTAGTCAGATGCTCTATCCGTTGAGCTACAGGCGCCCTTGCTGCGGTGGCCGGGGCCGTTGCAACGGGTAACAACGTACACCCGGTGGACCCCGGGCCACAAATCCCCGTCCGCACGCCCCGCCGCGGCGGTGGCCGTAACCCTCCGGTGGGGGCGGGGGCACCGGGTTAGACTGCCGACACACCCCACGTGCACCCTGGCGGGACCCGCCCTCGATGCCGTTCCACAGTGACGTGGAGCGGCCGGAGAGGCGGTGTCTGCCCGCCGGGTGCGCGGCACGGACGACGGCCTCAACGAGGAGACATGTCAATGGCTGAGAACAGCACTGCCCATACCGGGACCGCGGAACTGAACCCGGAGGTCCGGCAGTCACTGGAGAATCCCCCCACGGACTACCCCGAGCTGGTGGAGTGGGTGCGTGAGATCGCGGAGCTGGCGCGGCCGGAGCGCATCCACTGGGCGGACGGCTCGGAGGCCGAGTGGGACCAGCTGACCACGCAGATGGTCGAGGCCGGCACGCTGGTGCGCCTGGCAGAGGACAAGTTCCCCAACTCCTTCGCGGCCTTCTCCGACCCCGAGGACGTGGCGCGCGTGGAGGAGCGGACCTTTATCTGCACCAAGACCCAGAAGGGAGCGGGGCCCACCAACAACTGGGAGGACCCGCAGGTCATGAAGGAGACGCTGTCCAAGCGATTCTCCGGGGCCATGCAGGGCCGCACCATGTACGTGATCCCGTTCGTCATGGGGTCCCTGGAGGCGCAGAAGCCCCAGTACGGCGTGGAGATCACCGACTCCCCGTACGTGGTGTGCTCCATGCGGATCATGGCCACCATCGGCACGCCGGTGCTGGAGAAGATGACCCGGGACAGGGCGCCGTTCGTGGAGTGCGTGCACTCGCTGGGGGCGCCCCTGCAGCCCGGCGAGGAGGACGTCCCCTGGCCGTGCAACCCCGCCAAGTACATCGTGCAGTTCCCCGAGGACCGCGCCATCTGGTCCTTCGGCTCCGGCTACGGCGGCAACGCCCTGCTGGGCAAGAAGTGCTACGCGCTGCGCATCGCCTCCGCGATCGCCCACGACGAGGGCTGGCTGGCCGAGCACATGCTCATCCTCAAGGTCACCGACCCCGAGGGTGAGGCCCGCTTCATCGCCGCCGCCTTCCCGTCCGCGTGCGGCAAGACCAACTTCGCGATGCTCGAGCCCACCGTGCCCGGGTGGAAGGCGGAGATGGTCGGGGACGACATCGCCTGGATCCGCTTCGGCAAGGACCACAGGCCGCGCGTGGTGAACCCCGAGGCAGGACTCTTCGGGGTGGCGCCGGGCACGGGCTGGTCCACCAACCCCAACGCGATGCACGCCATTGCCCGCGGCAACACCATCTTCACCAACGTGGCGCTGACCGACGACGGCGGCGTGTGGTGGGAGGGCATGACGGACGAGACCCCCGAGCACCTCACGGACTGGAAGGGCAACGACTGGACCCCGGACTCCGGGCGCCCTGCAGCGCACCCCAACTCCCGGTTCTGCACCCCCATCAAGCAGGTGGAGATCCTGGCCCCGGAGTACGACGACCCCGAGGGTGTGCCGCTGTCCGCCATCGTCTTCGGCGGCCGCCGCAAGACCACCGTGCCCCTGGTGTCCGAGTCCTTCGGCTGGGAGCACGGCGTGTTCCAGGGCGCCACGCTGTCCTCCGAGACCACTGCCGCCGCGAAGGGCGCCGTGGGCGTGGTGCGCCGCGACCCCATGGCCATGCTCCCGTTCATCGGCTACAACGCCAACGACTACCTGGAGCACTGGCTGGACACCGGTGCGCGCATGGGCGAGGAGAACATGCCGCGGATCTACTACGTGAACTGGTTCCGCCGCACCCCGGACGGGGGGTTCGCGTGGCCCGGTTTCGGGGAGAACTCCCGCGTGGTCAAGTGGATCGTGGAGCGCCTGAAGGGCACCGCCGGAGGCCACGAGACCCCCGTGGGCATCCTGCCCGCCAAGGAGGACCTGGACCTCACCGGCCTGGACATCTCGGACGAGGAGCTGGACGCCGCCCTGCGCGTGGACACCGAGGAGTGGCTGCACGAGCTGCCCGGGATCGACGAGTGGTTCGCCCGGCTGCGGGACGTGCCCGAGGTCATCCTCGAGCAGCGCGCCGGTCTCGAGGAGCGCCTGAGGAGCGCCTGACCCGGTCCCGGGTGCCGGCCATGACGGCGCACACCCGGATGCCCTGTAAGATCGCGCCGCGCGGCCACACCGGCCGCGCGGCGTCGTCACGGGTGGGGCGGCCGACCACGAAGGGACAACTGTGCGGCTCACGGCATTTTCGGACATCGCCCTGCGGGTGCTGCTGCTGATGGGCGGGCTGGAGCCGGACACCATGCTGTCCACCCAGCGCATCGCCGAGGGGGTGGGCGCCCCGTACCACCACGTGGCCAAGACGGTGGCCAGGCTGCGGGGGATGGGCCTGCTGTGCTCCCAGCGCGGACGCTCCGGCGGCGTGGTGCTCACCGCCGAGGGGCGCGAGGCCAGCGTGGGCCGGGTGCTGCGGGAGCTCGAGGCGGACACCGCGATCGTGGAGTGCGAGGCGGACGAGACGGCCTGCCCGCTCAACCACGGGTGCAGGCTGCGCCGCGCCCTGGCCGGGGCGCGCGAGGCGTTCTACCGCGAGCTCGACGGTGTCACGGTCGCCTCCCTCGTGAACCCGCGCCAGGTGGGTCCCATCGCGGTGCAGCTCGGGCTGCGCCCGCCAGGCCAGGACGCCGCTGCCGCCGCCACCAAATAAACAGCATGTAAAATGCTAAATTGGCTTCCGTCCCATGACGACGAGAGGAAGCCACCATGCTGTCCGAGAAGTCACGCCCGGTCATCGAAGCCACCATCGGTGTGGTCGCCGAGCGCATTCCCCACATCACCCCGCTGTTCTACCGCTCGATGTTCGATGCCCGCCCGGACCTGCTGGACGGCATGTTCAGCCGCTCCAACCAGCGCAACGGCTCCCAGCCGCAGGCCCTGGCCGGCTCCATCGCCATGTTCGCCTCCCACCTGCTCACGCACCCGGACTCCTACCCGGACGAGGTGCTCTCCCGCGTGGCGCACAAGCACGCGTCGTTGGGGCTGCCGGCGGACGAGTACCCCACGGTGCACGAGCACCTCTTCGGCGCGATCGCCGCGGACCTGGGGGACGCGGCCACGCCGGAGGTGGTGGCGGCGTGGGACGAGGTGTACTGGCTGATGGCCGATGCCCTCATCAAGCTCGAGAAGGGCCTCTACGCCGCACAGGCCAACGACGTGATGTTCGTGCCCTTCCGGGTGGCCGGCAAGGAGGAGGTGGCGGAGGGGGTGCTCGCCTTCGACCTCGAGCCCGCGGACGACACCCCCATGACCCCCGCGGTCCCCGGACAGTACGTCTCCCTCCAGGTCACCGTCCCGGACGGGCTGCGCCAGCCGCGCCAGTTCACCCTGGTGCCCGGCGAGGCGGGCCACCGGCGCATCGTGGTGCGGGAGGACCCCCAGGGGGAGGTCACACCCGTCCTGCACCGGGGTGTCCGCGTGGGGGACGTCCTGGAGGTCTCCAACCCGTACGGGGACGTGGTCCTGGACCCGGACGCCCACGGACCGCTCGTGCTGGTCTCCGGCGGCATCGGGGTGACCCCCATGCTCGCCTTCCTGGACCAGCTGGTGCGGGAGGACCCCCAGCGGGAGGTCCTGGTGCTCCACGCGGACCGCTCCGAGGCCGCCTGGCCGTGCCGTGAGCTCGTGCGCGAGCACGTCTCGCGGCTGCCGCACGCCCGCCTGGTGTCCTGGCTGGGCGCCGAGGGCGAGGGCGACTTCCACGGACGCATGGACGTCTCCCGCGTGACGGTCCCCGCCGACGCCGAGGTCTACATGTGCGGCTCCCTGCCCTTCATGCAGTCCGTGCGCTCGCAGCTCGTCGACGCCGGGATTCCCGGCCGTGCGATCCACTACGAGATCTTCGGCCCGGACCTGTGGATGCTCCACGACGAGGCGCGCACCGCCGCCTGACGGCCGCACCCGGCAAGGACGACGCCGCGCGGCCGGGGTGGCCGCGCGGCGTCGTCGTCCGCTCTTCCCGGGGCGGTGGAGAAGCCCGGGCGGGACCGGCTCAGGCCTGGCGCACCAGACCCAGCACGGTGTCCCGCACCCGCTCCATGGTGGCAGGGTCCGGGCCCTCCACGTTCAGGCGCAGGAACGGCTCCGTGTTGGAGGGGCGCAGGTTGAACCACCAGCCCTGCTCGGGGTGGGTGAAGGTGGTGCCGTCCATGTCCTCCACCGCCACGGCGGGATCGGTCGCGGCGAAGTGGGCGCGCACCCGGTCCACCGCGGCAGCCTTGTCCTCGATCTCCGAGTTGATCTCCCCGGAGGCGGTGTACGGGTCGTAGCGGTCCATGAGCTCGCTCAGGGTGCCGTCCTGCTCGCCCAGGGCGGCCAGCACGTGCATTGCGGCGAGCATGCCGGTGTCCGCGTTGAAGAAGTCCTTGAAGTAGTAGTGCGCCGAGTGCTCGCCGCCGAAGACCGCGTGCTCCGAGGCCATCACGGCCTTGATGAACGAGTGGCCCACCCGGGTGCGCACGGGACGCCCGCCCCGGGACTCGATGAGCTCCGGCACCGCCTTCGAGGTGATGAGGTTGTGGATCACCACGGGGTGCTCCTCGCCCGAGGCCTGGGCCCGGGCGATCTCCCGCTCGGCCACGATGGCGGCCACCGCCGAGGGGGAGACCGGGTCGCCGTTCTGGTCCACCACGAAGCAGCGGTCGGCGTCGCCGTCGAATGCCAGGCCGAGGTCCGCGCCGTGCTCGCGCACGGCCCGCTGCAGGTCCACCAGGTTGGCGGGCTCCAGCGGGTTGGCCGGGTGGTTCGGGAACGTGCCGTCCAGCTCGAAGTACAGGGGCACGATCTCCAGGGGCAGCGGGTCCAGCAGGGCGTCGCCCAGCACCGCGGGCGTGGTGAGACCGGCCATGCCGTTGCCGGCGTCCACCACCACCTTCAGGGGGCGGATCTCCCGCAGGTCCACCAGGGAGCGCAGGTAGCGGGCGTAGTCGCCCAGCACGTCCCGGCGGGTGACCTGCCCGCGGGAACCGGCCTGCGGGATCTCACCGGCATCCAGGTAGCCCTGGGCGGTGTCCCGGATCTCGTACAGCCCGGTGTCGGAGGACACGGGAACAGCCCCGGCCTTGGCCATCTTGATGCCGTTGTACTGCGCCGGGTTGTGGCTCGCCGTGAAGGTGGCCCCCGCGCAGTCCAGGGTGCCGCACGCGAAGTACAGCTCGTCCGTGGAGATGCTGCCGATCACCGTGACGTCCGCGCCGCGCCGGGTGGCGCCCTCAGCGAAGGCCTCGACGAACTCCGGGGAGGACGGGCGCATGTCACCGCCCACCACCACGGTGGAGCCGGGGAGGCCCAGGACGTCCACGAACGCGGCCCCGGTGGCGCGCACGCTGTCCGCCGTGATGCTCTCGCCCACGATGCCGCGGACGTCGTAGGCCTTGAATGATGAGGAAAGATCTGTGGTCACGCTCGGGAGTCTACGTGAGCGCGGAGGGCCGGTCCCCGGGCGGTTCCCGTCCCGCAACGGGCTGCCCGGGGATTCGTGGGGCGCTGTGGTTACATGAGTGCCATGCGCGAGTTCCTGAGGATGACCAACCCGATCCAGCACTACACCTGGGGGTCCCGCTCGGTGCTCGCGTCCCTGCAGGGACGCCCCGGGCCCACGCCGGAGCCGGAGGCCGAGCTGTGGATGGGCGCCCACGCGAGCGCCCCGTCCCGCGTGCACCACCGCGGCCGCCAGTGCGGACTGGACGAGGTGGCGCCCCACTTGCCGTTCCTGCTCAAGATCCTGGCCATCGCGGCACCCCTGTCCATCCAGGTCCACCCCACCACCGACCAGGCGCGGGAGGGCTTCGCGCGGGAGGAGGCCCAGGGCGTGGCCCGGGACGCGCCCCACCGCAACTACAAGGACGAGCACGCGAAGCCCGAGACCGTGGTGGCGCTCACGGACATGTGGCTGCTCGCCGGGCAGCAGCAGCGCGAGCCCCTCGCGGCGCTCGCGGCGGACCTCGACCTGCCCTGGCTGGCCGTTGCGGCCCAGTCCGAGTGCCCCGTCCGCCACGCGCTGCAGCTGCCGGAGGACGACGCCGCGGCCGCCGTCCGCGCGTGCGTGGCCGCCGCGGGCCCCGACACGGCGGTGTCCGCACAAGAGGGGACCCTGGCGCTGAGCCCGGACATGTCGTCCACCGAGCGCGCCCGGTGCCTGATCCGGCTGCTCACCCACCACTATCCGCAGGACCGGGGGCTGCTGGTGGCACTGTGCATGAACCTGGTGCACCTGGCCCCGGGCCAGGCACTGTTCACCCCGGCCCGCCAGGTGCACGCCTACCTCAGCGGCACGGCCGTGGAGATCATGGGCTGCTCGGACAACGTGCTGCGCGCGGGGCTGACGTCCAAGCACGTGGACGTCCCGGAGCTGCTGGACGTCATGGGGGACACCCAGGAGCCCGTGGCCCTGCTGGAGACCACCACCGCGCCGGACGGTGCGGTGGTCTACCCCCTGTGGGACCCCGCGGTGAGCCTCGTCTCCGCCCGGGTCGCCCCCGGTGAGCCGCTCGTGCGCGAGACCGCCGGGACCTGCATGCTCCTCGTCACGGAGGGTGAGGTCACGGCCCGGGCCCACACCACCCCGGCTGGGGAGGGCACGTCCACCTCGGCCCGGGAGGGCGCACCGGCGGGTCCGGACGCGGTGCCGGGCACGGCGGCGTCGTCGGGCGAGTCCCTGGTGTGCCTGGAGGGCCCGAGCACCATCGCCGTGGAGGGCACGGGACGGGTGTTCCTCGTGGAGGCCGTCACGCACACCACCGTGTGACGGGCACGATCTCACCCTTTGCGGTGTCGCGGGGGGTCTGCAGAGCGCGTTGAATGGCGGGGCCCTTTCGACGGACGAGCATGCAACGGGAGAAACGATGGACCGGCGGATCGAACGCACCCGCGCCGCAGTGGTGCGAGCCGCAGTGGAACTGGTGTCCCACCGCGGCTCACAGGTGGGGATGACGGAGATCGCGGACGCCGCCGGGGTCAGCCGCAAGGCCGTCTACGAGAACTTCGGCTCCCGGGACCAGGTGCTGCGCAGCGCCACCGAGTGCCTGCTCGCGGGTGCGCCCCCGCGGGTGCAGGCCCTGGACCGGGAGCGCCCGAACCCCTGGGACGCCGTGCTGCCGCCCCTCGCCGAGCACATCGAGCGCTTCCGGGACTACTACCGCGCCGTGCTCTCCGGGCCGGGCTGCTTCCTCACGCGTGACGCCGTGGTGGGCCACGCCGTCAGTGGGCTGCGGGACGTCCGGGACCGCCAGCGCCTTCCGGCGGACGGCGCCGCGGGGGCGTGCGACCGGTTCATCGTCCACGGTCTCGTGGGGGTCGTGGCGGACGCGCTGCTGCAGCAGGGGGACACGGACCTGCGCGGGCTCGTCGAATCCCTGACCGCGGGGCTCGCGGTCTCCGCCCTCTCCTGAACGAGGCCCCTTCCAGAACCGGGAGCGCCCCGGAATAATCGGCGTTCCCCGCATGCTGTACGAGGCCCGGGGACCTCCGCGGTTCCCGTCAGCCCCGTTCCGACAGGAGGACCCGCAATGTCTGAGATCACGATCATCGGCGGCCACGGCAAGGTGGCGCTGCAGCTGGCCCGGTTGCTCTCCACGCAGGGTGAGACGGTCAACGCCGTGATCCGCAAGGAGGAACAGGCCCAGGACATCGAGAACACCGGGGCCACCCCCGTGGTGGCGGACGTCCAGGACATGGACGTGGCCGCCCTGACCGAGCTGCTCTCCGGCCAGGAGACCGTGGTGTGGTCCGCGGGCGCCGGCGGAGGCTCCCCCGAGCGCACCTGGGCGGTGGACCGGGACGCCGCCATCCGCTCCATGGACGCGGCCCAGGCGGCAGGCGTCTCGCGGTACATCATGGTGTCCTACATGGGAGCGGGCCAGGACCACGGCCTCTCCGAGGACGACGACTTCTACCCCTACGCCCAGGCCAAGGCGGACGCGGACGATCACCTGCGCGCCAGCTCCCTGGACTGGACCATCCTGGGCCCGGGCGCGCTCACCGACGACGACCCCTCCGGCTCGATCACGCTCGGCAAGGTCGACGGTGGAGGGGACAGCAGCACGGCCCGCGGCAACGTGGCCCTCGTGGCCGCGCGGGCCATTGCGGACCCCAGGGGCACCTCCGGGAAGTTCATCGAGTTCGCGGACGGGGACACCCCCATCGCGCAGGCCCTCGACTCCCTGGACTGACACCCGGTCCGCGTCCCACCGCCTCCGGCCCGCGCCACGCCTCCGGGCAGCCGCGCGGGCCGGAGCGTCTTCTAGGCTGGTGCCCATGGAGATGCCATCGATCCACCCGCACGCCTCCCACGACCGGAGCCCCGAGACCCTCGACCTCGACGAGGTCATCGCGCTGGAAGCCGTGGTGCACGGACAGGTGCAGGGTGTGGGGTTCAGGTACTGGTGCTGGCGCCAGGCCGAGGAGCTGGGCCTCACCGGCTCCGCCACCAACAACGAGGACGGCACCGTGACCGTGGTGGCGGAAGGTCCACGTCGCGCCGTGGGCGACTTCCTCAAGTCCCTGATCTCCCGGGACACCCCGGGTGCCGTGATCACGGTGGACGAGCACTTCGGCCCGCCCACCGGGCAGTACACGGAGTTCAGCACGCACTGAGGCTCCACCCGTTCGCTGGTGCGGGTGGGGGTCCTGTGTGCCCTGGGCGTACGCAGTCCCGTCCGGGTGCGCGCCGCCGGAGGCCCTGTGTCATAGTGAATCCCGATGGCTCCGGCGCCCAGGCCGGACGACCCCTACCCGTTCCGAGGAGTGTCACTGATGGGCATCAACCCCCTGAACAAGGTCTTCGACGACAACGGCAAACCCGCACCCGCCGTCAGCAAGTTCCTGGACCACACCCTGCGCGTCCAGCGCCCGTGGGTGGTCAAGATGATCAAGCACATGCGCCGGCAGCACCCGGACGAGACCCCCGCACAGCTCGCCAAGCGCGCCCAGAAGCTCTACGTCCGTTCCGTCACGGCGGGCGGTGGCGCCGTGGGCGCCACCGCGGCCGTGCCGGGCATCGGCACGATCGCCTCGCTGGGGCTCTCCTCCGTGGCGGTGGCCGGCTACCTCGAGGGCACCGCCCTCTACGCACAGGCCGTCGCGGAGCTGCACGGCGTGGAGCCGAAGGACGAAGAGCAGAACCGCACCATGATCATGGCGCTGATGCTCGGTGAGGACGGCCAGGCCCTCATGGGTCAGCTGCTCTCGAGCTCCTCCGCGAGCAAGAGCCTCTCCGGCAAGTGGGGGCTCATGGTCGGGAAGTCCTCCCAGGACTCCAAGCGCTTCGACGTGGGCCGCACCATCCGCAACATGTTCGTCAAGCGTTTCCTCGCCCGCCAGTCCGGGGCCGTGCTGGGCCGCGCGCTGCCCTTCGGCCTCGGCGCCGTGGTGGGCGGCGGCGCCAACCTGGCGATGGCCCGCCAGGTCATCCGCTCCACGCAGGAGGCCTTCGGGGAGTTCCCGGACCAGTTCCCCCCGAGCCTGTCGCTGGGGGAGCGGGCCGAGAAGTTCGACGGCGGCACCACCGCCACCCAGCAGGACTCCATCGAGTCCTCCGGGAAGAAGTCCCGCGGGAAGAAGTAAGTTCTCCCTGCAGCGGTGCACCGGACGCCCCGGGTGGTCACGACCACCCGGGGCGGTCCTGTCTGAGGGGCCGTGCACTGCACGCGGCGTCCCGGATCGTTCACCCGCTGCTCACCCCACGGTCACGGCCGCGCCGCGTGGCGCTCGACGTCGCGTCGCTCCGCGCTCCTATCCTGGCGGCGTGGCTGACCTGACCGAGAGTTCCCCCGCCCGCCCCCTCGTCTACGCGCACCGCGGCTCCTCGCGCCGCTACCCGGAGCTCACCCGGGCCGCGTTCGTGCAGGCCCTCGCCGACGGCGCGGACGGCGTGGAGTGCGACGTCCACCTCACACGCGATGGCCATCTGGTCCTGCACCACGACGCGCACCTGGGGCGCACCTCCGACGGCTCCGGGCCCGTGGCCCGGCACACCCTGGCGCAGCTGCGCCGCCTGGACGTGACGAGCTGGAAGGGTGTGCGGATCCCGGCCTCCCACGGCGCGGCCCACGAGCAGCTCATGACGCTGGACGAGCTGCTGGACCTGCTGCTCGCGGCGGGGCGGCCGGTGGGCCTCGCGGTGGAGACCAAGCACCCCAGTCCGTGCGGGCAGGCGCTCGAGGAGGCGGTGCTGGCGCTGCTCATGCGCCGCGGCTGGAACCCGGAGACCGGGTGGCTGGGCACCGTGCTCGTGTCCCTGATGAGCTTCCACCCGGACGCCGTGCGGCACCTGCTGGACTACGTCCCTCCGCGGCACGTGTGCCAGCTGCTCTCCCACGGGCCCGTGGCGCTGGGCGAGCGGCCCTCACGCGTGGGTGCCGCAACCGCCGCGCTGTGCCGGGCGGGCATGCGGTTCGTGGTGCCCCCGGCGGTGCCCCTGATCTCCCGCGGTGAGGTGGGGATCGCCGGGCCGGGCATCCAGTGGGTGCGGGAGAACCCGTGGCAGGTGGAGCAGTGGCTGCGCAACGGGTCGGTGCTGCGGGTGTGGACCGTGGACACGCGCGCGGACGTCCAGCTGTGCCTCGCGCTGGGGGTCCAGCAGATCACCACGAACGTCCCCGCGCTGGTGCGGGCGTGGACCGACCCGCAGTACGGTTCCGGCCCGGCCCCGGGGGCGCTGCCCCGGACGAGCCAGCCGGAACTGGTGAACGCCTACAGGCCGTAGGTGTCCACCAGGCGCTCGGCCAGGCCCGTGTACTCACCGGGAGTGAGGGCGCTGAGCCGCTGGGCGGTCTTTTCGGACAGTCCCAGCGAGGCGATGAAATCGCGCATCCGCTGCGCGTCCACCCGGTGGCCGCGGGTGAGGTCCTTGAGGCGTTCGTAGGGGTTGTCCATGCCCTCGCGCCCCGCAACGGCCTCGGCCCGCATGGCGGTCTGGACGGCTTCGCCCAGCACCTCCCAGTTGCCGTCGAGGTCCTCCGCCAGGGTGGCCTCGGCCACGTCCAGGCGGTCCAGGCCCTTGACCACGTTGGAGATGGCCAGCAGGGAGTGCCCGAATGCCACACCGATGTTGCGCTGCGAGGAGGAGTCGGTGAGGTCACGCTGCCACCGGGAGGTCACCAGGGTGGCGGCCAGGGTGTCCAGCAGCGAGCAGGAGATCTCCGCATTCGCCTCTGCGTTCTCGAAGCGGATGGGGTTCACCTTGTGGGGCATGGTGGACGAGCCGGTGGCGCCCTCCACCGGGATCTGCTGGAAGTAGCCGATCGAGATGTAGGACCACACGTCCGTGCACAGGTTGTGCAGGATGCGGTTGAAGCGGGCCATGTCCGCGTAGAGCTCGGCCTGCCAGTCGTGGGACTCGATCTGGGTGGTCAGCGGGTTCCAGGTGAGCCCCAGACCGGTCACGAAGGAGCGGGAGATCTCGGGCCAGTCCGTGTCCGGTGCGGCGGCGGTGTGGGCCGCAAAGGTACCCGTGGCGCCGTTGAGCTTGCCCAGGAACTCGGTGCCGGCCACACGCCGGACCTGGCGGTCCAGGCGGTGCGCGAAGACCGCGAGCTCCTTGCCCAGGGTGGTGGGGGTGGCCGGCTGCCCGTGGGTGTGGGAGAGCATGGGAACGGCCTTGGAGTCACGGGCCATGGCGCTCACGGCCTCCACGACGCCCCTCGCCGCCGGCAGCCACACCTGCTCCACGGCATCCCGCACGCCCAGGGCGTAGGAGAGGTTGTTGACGTCCTCGCTGGTGCACGCGAAGTGCACCAGCGGCGTGAGGCGCTCCAGACCCAGCGCGGGCAGGCGGCGGCCGATGTAGTACTCCACGGCCTTCACGTCGTGCACCGTGACGGCCTCGATCTCCGCGAGCTCGGCCACGGAGGCGGCGTCGAAGTCCGTGACCAGGGCTCGCAGGCCGGCCTTCTGCTCCTCGTCCAACGGGCTCAGACCGGGCAGCGCACGCTGCTCGCACAGGTGGATGAACCACTCCACCTCCACGTGCACGCGCTCACGGTTCAGGGCCGCCTCGGAGAGGAAGTCCACCAGGACGGCCGTCTGCGGGCGGTACCGCCCGTCCAGCGGCCCCAGCGCGATGGCGGGGCTCTGCTGGCCCAGGGCCACTCGTCCGGACGGGAGGGTCTGCTCGGCGTTCGACATGGCCCTCATTCTTCCACGGCCGCCCACCCCGGTGCCGCGGCGGACGCCCTGCACCGCGTCCGGTCCCGTGGCTCCGCCGCCGGGTGCGTCCACACCCGGCGCTCGAGGCGTCGATGCCGGTGCGCGCGTTCCTACCGTGGCCCCAGGCGCCCGGACGGTCCCCCGCGGCGCGGGAAAGGAACCCGTCATGTCACCTGCCGCGAGCGCCGCGCCACCCGGCGCCCACCCCTGGGCGGTGTCCGCCGCCGTCCAGGAGCACCTGGCCGCACTCTCCCGGCGCTACGACGACGCAGCGGAGCGGCTCACCGCGCTCGCCGCTCGGTGCTCGGACCCCGCCCTGGTGCGCGCCGAGTGGACAGGTCCCGGGTCCCGGGCCTACCGCGCGCGGCTGGAGCGCCACGGCGCGGACATCCGCGAGGAGGTCGAGCGGTGCCGGGACACCGCCCAGTGCCTCCGGTGGGGTGGGGCGGCGCTCGCGGAGCGGGTCGCAGCGGTGGAGTCCGCCGTGGACCTGGGCGGGCCGCTCACGGCGGCGCTCGGCGCGGTGCTGGGCCCTGGACTCCTGGGCTCCGCACCGGTGGGCCGCGCGCCGGTGCCCGGCCCTCTTCCCGCCGGGGGTGCGTGGTGAGCGCCGCGCAGGTGGGGCACGATGCCTCGCCGCCCGAGGGGGAGTCGGACCCCGGGGTCACCGAGGTGGTGGGCCGGGCAGAGGACCTCCAGGCCCAGCTGTTCGGCCCGGACACCGGCCACCGCCCCGCCGCGGAGGGCTTCGACTCCCCGGAGCGGACGGCCGCGGCGGTCGAGGGCGCCCGCACCAGCATCGAGGTGCACGGCGGCGCGGGCAGCGGTGCCGGTGCTGGCGGCGAGGCCGGTCCCGTGAGCGTGGACACCGAGGCCCTGCAGGCCACCTCCGGGGACGTGGGGCGTCTCGCGGCGGACCTGGGAGGGGTGCTCACCGACCTCACGCCGCTGCTGGCGGAGCTGGAGCTGTGGGCGCTCACCGGACAGCCCCTGCTGGGGGAGGCGGTGTCCGGTGCGCGGTTCCTCGTCGCAGACCTGCTCGGGCGGGTCACGCACGTGGAGGCCACCGCGTCCCGGCTCCACCTGGCCCGGCTGCACTACGAGCTGACGGAGTCCGCGCTGGTCGGCTCGTTCGCGTCGGCTGCTCTGGAGCGGCCGCTCGGCGTGGTGTCCTCGTCCCTCGTCCGTGACGCGGTGCGCACCGTCGAGGACCTGGACGCCGCCCTCACCCGGGCGGACGTGACCTCCCCGCAGGACTTCCTGGACAGGGTCGAGATCTCCGCGCTGGGGGTGGTCGTGCGCGGGGGTGGCCCGAACGGCACGGACGCCGTGGTCCGGGGGCCAGGCCTGGACGACGCGCTCGACGCCGCGCTCCTCGCACCCACGGGCGTGTCCCCGGGGCGCCCGGGCACAGAGGGTGTCTCGGGGGCGGCACCGGGTGGGGCGCCGTCGTCCGGAGCTGGAGCCGGAGCAGACGGGGGCGGGAGCGCGGGGCGCGCGGACGGGATGACACTGGGGCAGTACTTGCGCGGGGTCGGCGTGGGGCTGCTCACCGAGTACGGCCGCGTCGGCTGCATGCCGCTGGACCCCGCGGACGAGCGGGCCCTCCTCGCGCCCGTGGTGGCCGCCATGACGGCGGCGGCGCCGGGCATGCCGCCCTGGTACCGGCACGTGATCTCCGGCAGGCACCTCGCGCCGGGGGAGGAGCCGCAGCCCTCTCCGGGAGCGTGGGTGCGGGGGCAGCTCGAGGCCCACGCCCTGCGCCCGGCGCGGCGCGAGGTCTTCACGGGCCTCACCCCGGCCAACGGGCCCGCGCACCACCTGACGGGCGCGGCGGGCCGTCCCCTGCCGGCGGGCGTGGCGTACGACGGCGCCGTCCCCACCACGGTCGCGGGCACGGCGGCCGCGGTGAGGGAGGCCAAGACCATCGTCTCGGGCACGGGCTCTGACGCCGAGCAGGTGGACAACAGCACCGTGCTGGTCCAGAAGGCCGTCGACGAGCAGGGGCGCACGGCGTACTCGGTGGTCCTCACCGGCACGGAGGAGTGGACGGACGGCTCCGGGGTGCACGATCTCAAGGGCATCGGGGAGGCGATGACGGCGTCCCCCTCCGCCGGTCTCACCGAGCTGCCGCAGGCGCAGCGCATGGCCGTGCAGGCGCTGCGGGACGCGGGCATCCGCCCGGGGGACACCGTGGTGCTCTCCGGGCACAGTCTGGGCGGCATCGACGCCGCGGGGCTCGCGTCCAACCGCGAGTTCCGGAAGCTCTACGACGTCGCCGCCGTCACCACCTTCGGTGCCCCCGTGGGGGACGTCGAGATCCCGGGGACCACCTCGGTGATGGCCGTGGAGCACCAGGACGACCTGGTCCCCACCCTGGACGGGGTGCCCAACCCGGACTCCCCGCACCGCTCCACCGTGCGGGTGGGCACTCCCTACGACAGCTCCTCGGACCCGGTGGGCGCGCGGCTGGGGATCACCGCCCACGAGATGAGCCTCTACACCCTCGGCGCGCAGGGGATCTCCGCCGCGCAGCACCCCGCGGTGCAGGAGCACGAGCAGCGGATCGCGGCGGCGGTGCCCCACGGCGCCGGCGTGCGCACCGAGAGCTACGTCTACGAGGGCCGGGAGGAGCACGCGGCCCCCGCCGCGGGGCGCACGGGGTGAGCCCGTGCCGTGCCCGCCGCGGTCCCGGGCGTCGGAGGGTGCTGGCGCTAGCATGACAGGCATGGACACATCCACGCCCGCCCCCGAGCCGTCGCCGTCCCCGCGCGAGGTCCGACGCATCACGCCCCGCGCCGCGCTCGCCAAGCTGCCCGCCTACGCGGCGGGCAAGCCCGCGGCCGAGATCCCGGGTCTGGTCGCGTACAAGCTGGCGTCCAACGAGAACCCGTTCGGCGCCGTTCCCGCGGTCCGGGAGGCGCTGGCGTCCTTCGACGCGTACCACCTCTACCCGGACCCCGCGGCCACCACGCTGCGGGAGGCCCTCGGGGAGCACCTGGGTGTCCCCGCGGAGGACATCGTCGCGGGTGCCGGCAGCCTCGGGGCCCTGAACCAGCTGCTCGCGGCGTTCGCCGGCACCAATGAGGACGGACGCCCGGACGAGGTCGTCTACTCGTGGCGCTCCTTCGAGGCCTACCCCATCTCGGTGGGGCTCGCCGGGGCCCTCAGCGTGCAGGTGCCCAACCTCCCGGACGGCTCCCACGACCTCGAGGCCATGGCCGCCGCCGTCACCGACCGCACGCGGGTGGTCCTGCTGTGCACCCCGAACAACCCCACCGGCCCCAGCCTGCGGGCCGACGCCGTGCGCGAGTTCCTGGGGCGCGTCCCCTCGGACGTGGTGGTCGTGGTGGACGAGGCCTACTGGGAGTTCCAGCGCGGGGAGGGACTCGCGGACGGCATCGAGCTGTACCGGGAGCACCCCAACGTGGTCTCCCTGCGCACGTTCTCCAAGGCCCACGGCCTGGCCGGGCTGCGGGTGGGCTACACCGTGGCCCAGCAGGAGGTCACGCGGTACCTGCGGCAGAGCGCGCCAGCCTTCGCCGTCACGGAGGTGGCGCAGCGCGCGGCGGTGGCGTCACTCACGAACGGCGAGCAGGTCCGCGAACGGGTCCAGCTCCTCGTGGACGAGAGGGAGCGCGTGCTCCGCGGACTGGACGAGCTGGGGTGGCAGCACCCGCAGACCCAGGCGAACTTCGTGTGGCTGCCCCTGGGGGAGAACAGCGAGGCGTTCGCGCGGCTGTGCGACGAGCACGCCCTGTCCGTGCGGCGGTTCGGCTCGGAGGGGGTCCGTGTAAGCTTCGGGGAACCCGATGCGAACTCCCGATTCCTGGAACTCTGCGCGTCGTTCCCGCACCCCAGCACCATGCCGGCCGGCCGGCGGGACTGAGACCCGCACCCGCACCGAGAACCTGCGCTCGCACGGCGCGACACGACCGGGGTGATCCTCCGGTCGTGATGACAGCGGAAGGACCGAGACCCACCATGGAATCACGCCCCCGGCCCGAGGGTGCGCCCGAGATCCCCCAGCGCCACCAGCTGCTGGACGAACGCGGCGTCGTCACCGAGGACCCGCTGCTGTCCCCGTACACCCGGGACATCACCCTGGAGGAGCTCCAGCACCTGTACCGCTCCATGACCGCGGCGCGGCGCATCGACGAGGAGGGCACCTCGCTGCAGCGCCAGGGCCAGCTCCTGCTGTGGGTTCCCCTGCGGGGGCAGGAAGCTGCCCAGGTGGGCTCTGCGTGGCCCACGCGCCCCACGGACCGCATCTTCCCCTCCTACCGCGAGCACGCCGTGGCGTTCGAGCGCGGTGTGCCCCCGGCCGAGCTGATGAGGCACTTCCGGGGCGTGACCGCCGGCGGCTGGGACCCGGAGGCGTACAACGTCAACCTCTACACCCTGGTGCTCGCCTCCCAGGTGCCCCACGCCGTGGGCTACGCCATGGGGACCACCCTCGACCGCAGGGCCGCCGAGGCCGCGGGAACGCCCCTGGAGACCGAGCCCGAGGCGGTGCTCGCGTACTTCGGGGACGGTGCCAGCACCGAGGGTGAGATCCACGAGTCCATGGTGTTCGCGGCGTCCTACGACGCACCGGTGCTGTTCTTCGTCCAGAACAACCAGTGGGCCATCTCCGTGCCCTTCGCCACGCAGTCCCGGGTCCCCCTGGCCACCAGGGCAGCCGGGTACGGCTTCGAGGGCCTGCGGGTGGACGGCAACGACATCCTCGCCGTGGTCGGTGCCACGCGCTACGCCCTCGAGAAGCTGCGCCGCGGGGAGGGCCCCGTGCTGATCGAGGCGGAGACCTACCGCATGGGAGCCCACACCACTGCGGACGACCCCACCAAGTACCGGGAGCGGGAGGAGGAGGACCGCTGGGGTCTGCTGGACCCCGTGGAACGGCTCGCGGCGCACCTGCGCACCGCGCACGGCGTGGCGGAGTCCTTCTTCGAGACCGTGACCCGTGAGAACGACGAGACCGCGCGGCAGCTGCGCGCGGACGTCCTGGCCCTGACCCCTCCCGAGTTCGTGGACCGCTTCGAGCACGTCTACGCCGAGCCGCACTCCCTCGTGGCCGCCGAGCGGGCGGAGTACCTGGACTACCAGGAGGGCTTCGAGAGCGAGGACGGCGCCCCGGGCGCCGAGTCGGAAGGAGCGGGCGCATGACCACGCTGACCATCGCCAAGGCCATCACGGCGGGACTCGCCCGGGCCATGGAGGAGAACCCCAAGGTCATGCTCATGGGGGAGGACATCGGCTCCCTGGGTGGCGTCTACCGCGTCACCGAGGGCCTGAAGGCCCGCTTCGGTGCGCACCGCGTGCTCGACACCCCGCTGGGGGAGGCGGGCATCGTGGGCACCGCCGTGGGGCTCGCCGAGCGCGGCTACCGGCCCGTGTGCGAGATCCAGTTCGATGGCTTCACATTCCCCGCCTACAACCAGATCACCACCCAGGTGGCCAAGCTCCACGCCCGCTCGGAGGGCAGGCTCTCGGTGCCCCTGACCATCCGGATCCCCTACGGAGGGGTCATCGGCTCCATCGAGCACCACTCGGAGTCCCCCGAGGCGCTGTTCGCCCACACCGCCGGCCTTCGCATCGTCACCCCATCCAACGCCCACGACGCCTACTGGATGGAGCAGCGGGCCATAGCGTGCGACGACCCCGTGATCATCTTCGAGCCCAAGCGGCGGTACTGGCTCAAGGGCGAGGTGGACGAGAGCGCTCCCCACGGCGACGTCTTCACCGCGTCCGTGATCCGCCAGGGTGAGGACGCCACGGTCGTGGCGTGGGGCCCCATGGTGCCCGTGGCTCTTGCCGCCGCCCAGGCCGCGGAGGAGGACGGGCGCAGCGTGGAGGTCGTGGACCTGCGCAGCCTCTCGCCCATCGACTTCGACACCGTGACCGCCTCGGTCCGCAAGACGGGTCGTCTCGTGGTCGCCCACGAGGCCCCCACCTTCGGGGGCCTGGGCGGGGAGATCGCCGCGCGCGTCACGGAGCGGGCTTTCTACTCCCTCGAGGCGCCGGTGCTGCGCGTGGGCGCCCCGCACATGCCGTACCCGCCCGCCACGGTGGAAGAGCACTACGTCCCCGATCTGGACCGCGTGCTCGAGGCGCTCGAGCGCTCCTTCGCCTACTAGAGCCGTGACCCCGTCGCCGTCCTGCGCGGGGTGGATCCCCAGGAGGGAGAACTGATGTCCCAGGTTTTCACACTGCCCGACGTGGGCGAAGGACTGACCGAGGCCGACATCCTGTCGTGGAAGGTGTCCGTGGGGGACACCGTCACCGTCAACCAGGTGCTCGTGGAGATCGAGACCGCCAAGTCCGTGGTGGAGCTGCCGTCCCCGTACGAAGGAACGGTCCAGGAGCTCATGGTCGAGGAGGGCGAGACCGTGGAGGTGGGCACGCCCATCATCGCCGTGGGCTCCGCGGAGGACACACCCGACGGCGGCACGGATCCTGGCTACACGGGCTCGGTGCCGGAGGACGGGCTCGCGGGCAGCGCCGGCACGGACCCCTCTGCTCCTGCCCCGCACACCGAGGCCGCCGCCCGTGACGACTCCCCCCGGGAGCCCGCGCAGGGGCAGGCGCTCGTGGGTTCGGGGCCCAAGGCCGATCCGGTGCGCCGGCGGCGTCGTACGCGCGTGGGCATGCGGACGGACTCGGACCTGCCCCGGGAGCAGAGCCACGCGGACGCCGACGCCGCGGAGGCCGGTTCCCACCGCAGGCCCGGCTGGGCGGGGCGGCTCTCCAAGACGGGACTCTCCGGCGCCGCCGCTGACCTGGCCGAACGCGCGGGCAAGATCCGCGGCCGCGGCGGCTCCCTGCTGCGCTCCCTGGAGGAGAGCTCCTCCGAGCAGCCGGCCGGGCACACCGTGCCCCGACGTCCCGGTCTGGCGAAGCCGCCCGTGCGCCGGGCGGCCAAGGAGCTGGGCATCGACCTCGCGGACGTCCGGGCCACCGGCGACGGCGGGCAGGTCACCAAGCGTGACCTGCTGGCCCACGCCGAGCGCACCGGCAGGACCACGGACGGGCCGAGCACAGCGACTGCGCCCACCACTCCGGTGACCGACGGCCGGGTGGAGCGCGTCAAGGTCAAGGGCGTGCGCAGGGCCACGGCGCAGAACATGGTGAAGTCCGCGTTCACCGCCCCGCACGTGTCGATCTTCGTGGAGGTGGACGCCTCCCGGACCATGGAGTTCGTCAAGCGGCTCAAGCAGTCACCGCACATGGAGGGCGTGAAGATCTCGCCCCTGCTGGTCGTTGCCCGGGCCGTGATCTGGGCGGCAGAGCGCAACCCGGGCGTGAACGCCACGTGGGCGGACGCGGAGATCGTGGTCAAGCACTTCGTGAACCTGGGCATCGCCGCGGCCACCCCCCGCGGTCTGCTGGTCCCCAACATCAAGGACGCCCAGGACCTCACCCTGCGCGAGCTGGCCGTGGCCCTGCAGGAGCTCACGCAGACCGCGCGGGCGGGGCGCACCCAGCCCGCGGACATGCAGGGCGGCACACTGTCGATCACGAACATCGGCGTGCTGGGTGTGGACACCGGAACCCCGATCCTCAACCCGGGGGAGTCCGCGATCGTGGCGTTCGGCACCATCAAGCAGAAGCCGTGGGTCGTGGACGGGGATGTGGTCCCCCGCTGGGTCACCACGCTCTCCGGCTCCTTCGACCACCGAGTGGTGGACGGCGAGCTCGCCGCGCGGTTCATGTCCGACGTCGCCCGCATCGTGGAGGAGCCGGCCCTGCTGCTGGAGTGATCCCGGGCCCAGGGCCCCGGGCCCCGCGCCCAGTCCGACCCTCCCCGGCGTGGCTCTGTCCGCCCGGCAGGTGCCGGCCCCGGCACTCCGGGCCGTCAGAGCGTGGCCGGCACCCCCGCCCGGAAGCACCCGGCCACGTGGCCCGGCGCACGGCCGGTGCGCTGCAGCCAGCGGTGCGCGCTCACGGGGCCCACGAGCACGATGCCGCGAGAGCGCAGCACCTGGGAGAGCCTGCGTGCCGCCGCAGTGGTGTCGGGGAGGTCCAGGGCGTTGCCGGGCGGGGGACCGCACGGCGGGACCTCCGCCTCCTCCAGCAGGGCGGTCCACTCCGCCACGTCCCAGTCCCGGCACACCTCGGCGTTGTGCACCACAGCCTCCAGCTTGGCGCGGTTGCGGATCAGGTCCGCGTTGACCATGAGGTCGTCGATGTCGTCCTCGTCGAACGTCGCCACCCGTTCGGGGCGCAGGTCCGCCAGGTGCAGGTACCAGGCGGGGTGACGGGCGGACTGCGACCAGCGGGCCAGCCCGGAGTCCACGAGCTCGAGCACGAGCGCGGCGAAGTGGCCCTGGGCGTTCGCGGGCGCGCTGCCCCAGTGGTGGTCGTGGTCCTCGAGAGCCCCCGCCGTGGCCACTGCCCACGGGCAGCGGTCCAGGCCGTCCCCGCAGCGGACGGCGCGGAAGGCGGCGCGGGACCCCACCGTGTCCGGACCGTGTGCGACTGAGGCGGTGTGTTGTTCGGGTTCCGGGAGCATTCGCGCGGTGGTGGTCATGCGAGAACGCTAGGACGGTGGAACGGAAGCCGGGGACACCCGGGGCCGAGCTGGGGACGGGCACGCCGCACCACGGCTTCCGGCGAGCCGCTGTGCAGTGCGCTCGCCGCGGGCACCAGATCAGAAGACGGAGGCGGCCCCCGTGACGTCCTCGATCTCCACGGCCAGGGGGTCGTCGTCCGGGTTCTGTGAGTCGTGGACGATGAACACGGCGGCGGTGTCCCCCGGGGGCAGGGCGCGCACCGTCACCACGCCCGTCCGTGCCTGGGCGAGGACCTCGCTCAGCTGGGTGGCGGTGGCGGCGAGCACGGCGTCGGAGGGCCGGGTGCCGCGCTCGTCCAGGATGTCCACGGCGATCCCCCGGGCGCGGGCGGCGCGGGTGATCTCCAGGACGTGGGGGGTTGCGATGGAGCGGCCCCGGATGCTGTCGCGCAGCTGCGCCTCGGTGAGGCGGAACTGCTGGATGTCGTAGTCGGTGACGTCGGCGGGGTCGTGGGCGATCTGCTCCAGGAACCCTCCGGCGAGGCGCCGCACCTCTTCCACGCGGCGGCTGGAGGCCCGGCGCATGCCCTCCTCGGTCTCACCGCCGCTGCGTGCGGCGTCGAGGATGCGCTGGGTGTCCTCCCGGCGGCGCATGAAGTAGTCGTACTGCCGCTCGACCATCCAGGTCACGATCATCACGGCCACGCCCACCACGTGGTATGCCTCCACGGGAATGGGAATGCCGTTCACCACCGGCCACCGGGCCAGGGAGAGCACGGTGACGCCCAGCCACACCAGGAACGCCCACCCTGGCCGCCGTCGCATGCCGAGGGCGAAGAGCTCAGCGATGAAGCCCAGGTGGAACCACGGTGTCTGGCCCGCGTTCAGGGTCACGGGTGTGGCCTGGTAGCCCTGCTGGGCGGCCACGAGGAACAGCACGGTGGACAGTGCGGTGGGGGCCAGCGGGAAGGCGCGGTCGTCCCACCGGGGCAGCGCCACCACCAGTCCGGCGGCGGCGTAGGCGCACATGGAGACCACCATGCTGATGGGGCTGTCCGTCCCGTCCAGGTGGCCCAGGGAGTCGAAGAACGGGGCCGCGAAGGCTGCGATGACGAACAGGCCCATGTACCGGGGGGCCAGCACCGCGCGTCTGACCTCGCTCACGGCTGCGCGTCCCCGGGCCAGACCAGGGTCACGGTGGTGCCGCGGCCCGGTGCGGTGTCCAGGTGGACGCGCCCTCCGATGGTCTCGACGTTCTCCACGATGGAGACGCGGACCCCGAGGCGACGGTTGGGGACGTCGTGGTAGTTGAACCCGCGTCCGGCGTCGCTGATGGTGAAGCGGAGGAAGAACCCCTCGGGATTGCCGTCCGTGGGGTCGCACGTCTCGCCCTCCATGGCCACCGTGGTGACCGGGACGCCGGAGTGGCGGGCGCTGTTGGACACCGCCTCCGTGACGGCCTGGGTCAGTCCGTGGGCCACGTACGCGGGAACGAACGCCCGGGGCTCACCCACCGGCCGCACGGGGCCCTGCAGCCGCGTGAAGCGCACCCGTGTGCGCCAGGGCGCCAGTGCGTCCATCAGCTCGTCCATGAGCTCGTGGACCATCACGGTGTGCGCGCCCGAGGAGCGGCTGGTCTCCTCCTCAAGCACCTCAAGGGCGCGGACGGCGAGCTGGCGCGTGTGCCTGGGCAGCGTACCGTGGGAGCGTGAGGCGTCGAGCAGGGCCGCCATGACGTTGTCGTGGATCAGCCGGTCGATCCGCTCCTGGTCCTCGGTCTCCGAGCGGCTGCGGCGCATGGCGAGGTCCTGGGAGAGGGCCTCGGCGTAGTTCAGGTCCATCCGCTCCACGCCGCGCTTGCCCCCGGTGAGGATCATGACCAGCATCAGGCCGAACACCACGCGGGAGAGACCGGCGGCCAGCCACGACTCGGCGTGCGGGTCCACGCTGATGACCTGGCTGGCCACCGCGGCGTAGGCGAGCTCCAGCAGGAACATGTAGAGGATCGCCGCGCGGGCGCTCCACAGCACGGCCGCGGCGCCCACCGCCAGGATGATGAATCCCGAGATCCAGGGGTTCTGGGGCAGCACGCCCCCGGTCCAGGCCAGGGGCAGCGCCAGGACAGAGGCGGCCACCACCGCTGTGTAGGCCAGGAAGACCCACGGGCGGACGGAGTGGCGCAGACCAAGGTAGAGCGTGATCCCGGTGAGCACCCCGAGCGCCACCAGGAAGACCGTGTACCAGCCCCGGATGGAGGACTGCTGCTGGGCGTAGATGGGCAGCACCTCTATCAGGTGGGTCACTCCGAACACGCCGAAGCCGATCAGTCCGAGCCAGTGGGCGCGGTAGGTGTAGACCCCCAGCTCGCCCGGTGCCGTGGTGGCGAAGAACCGCTTCCACCGCAGCCGGATGTTGACCGTCCGGTAGGAGCGGTCCCGGCCGGTGGAGGTCCTGTGCAGGAGCGTCACGGGGTCCCCGAGGGGTGGGTCACAGCTTCTTCTCCGCGGTGGTGACGTCGTCCTCGGGGTCCACCAGCCCGTCCTCGATGGCGCGGATGCGCAGGTCGATCTTGGTGGGCGCGGGGCGGCCGATGCGCGCGTACTTCTCGCGGATCCGGTCGATGTTGGTCTTCACGGCGGACTGCTTGATGCCCATGCGCCGTGCCACCTGCACCTGGGCGAAGCCGGAGGCGTACAGCCGCAGGGTCTCGCGCTCCCGGGGGGACAGGGCGGCGCGGGAGAACTCGACGTCACCGTCGATGGCTGCCGCGAGCTCCTTGGTGATCACGGGCTTGCCGTCCGCGATCGCGCGCGCCTCCTCGATGGCGTGCTCGAGCGGGTCGGACTTGCGCACCAGGCCCAGCGCACCGGCGCGCAGGGCCTCGCGGATGAGGCTCGCATTCTCGGCGATGCTGAAGATCAGCACCTTCATGCCGGCGCTGCGCAGCCGTTCCACGTTGCTCGCCGGGCGGGACTTGTCCGCCAGTGAGAGGTCCAGCAGGACCACGTCGCACTCGATGCGCTTGGCACCCTGTGCGGTGAGCGCGGGATTCTCCGGGTCCCGGCCCAGCTGGTCCAGCAGGGTGGTCACCGAGTCCGAGGACCCCACCAGTTTGACGTCCGCCAGCGAGGTCATGGACACGAGACGCACGCCCTCGCGGACCACCTCGTGATCGTCCACAACGGCCACCAGTGTTGAAGGCATAGCTGTTTCCTCCGTACTCCCCAGTGGAGGCCCAGCCCAGGCCTCCTACACCACGGAAGTCTACTATTCCCATGCATTCGAAATTGTCCATGCGTCCACTTTTCGGTGGTACCGCATGCCCCACGCGCCGCCCAGCAGCGCCCCCGCGAGACCCAGCACCAGCGTGCCCGCGAGCGCCACGGCCCCGGTCTCCGGGTGCGCGCCGATCACCTCCTGCACCGCCCAGCGGGATGCCCCGCCGGTGAGGGCGTCCGCCCACAGCAGCGCGAGCGCCGAGACCGCGGCGCGGACCACCAGGGACCACAGCCACACGCCCAGCCCCTGGGCCACCCCGGAGAAGCGCGCCATCCGCCCGGCCACGTAGCCTCCGGCGAGCAGCGAGAGGAGCTCCACGAGCCCCAGGACGACGACGCCGCCCCACAGCTGCGCGTTTCCGGGCCCGTTCCACGCCCGGGTCAGGACGTCCCCCGCGCTGCCCGGGGTGTCGACACCCAGTCCGGGCCCCAGCGCCGCGACGATCCCCAGCAGCACGCTGCCGAGTGCGAGGGCAGTCAGGACGCCCATGAGTCCGGGGAGGAACTGCATTCCCCCGAAGCGTTCGCGCTGCCGTGTCCGCACGCGCTCCGCGCTGGGGCGGGTGGCCGCACCGGCACCGTCGGGGCGCACCGCCGGACGCATGGTGTCCCACGCGGCCTCGGCGGAGATGCGCTCCTGCGGGCGGGTCAGGTGGCCGTCCCCCACTGGCCTGCCGGGCTCGTCCTGGCGGTCGCGGGGGAGCAGCCGGCCGGAGGCCACCCCGGTGCGCCCCGCGCGGGGCGCACCGCCCCCGGGGCCGGCGGCGGCGTCGTCGTGCGCCGGGACAGGGGGGAAGGCGGCGGTGTCGCCGTCCATGCCGCCGTGGTCTCCCGCGAGCCCGGCGTCCGCGCGGGGGAGGGGGCGGGTTTCCTGGGGCCGGGCCGCAGGAAAGGAACCTGTCCAGGGGGCGTTGCCGTCGTCGAGAGGATCGCGGGCGGAGGAGGAGGGAGACATGCGGGGCCTCGATTCGGCGGGGAGTCCGGTGGCGGGTCCCCAGAAGTCTAGTCAGGACCGGGGCGTCCGGCCGGGGCCGGACGTGGACGGACGGCGCGGGGTCACGGGCGCGCGATCTGCGGCGCGGCAGGACCGGGCGGGTAACCTCGCTCCCATGGTTGACGCGAATTCCCGAGACTTCCTGGCCTCCCGCCCCTGGACCACGAGCTACGACCCCGGGGTGCCCCGGGATCTGAACCTGCCGGAGACGTCACTGGTGCACATGCTCGAGACCTCCGTGGCCCGGCACGGGTCCAAGACGGCGGTGGAGTTCTTCGGCGCGGGCATGACGTACGCGCAGCTCGGGGAGCGTGTGCAGCGCGTGGCAGAGGCGCTGCGCGTGCTCGGGGTGCAGGCCGGGGACCGCGTGGCGATCGTGCTGCCCAACTGCCCCCAGCACATCGTGGCGTTCTACGCCGTGCTGCGCCTCGGGGCCATCGTGGTGGAGCACAACCCGCTCTACACCACCCCGGAGCTGCGCCACCAGTTCGAGGACCACGGCGCCCGGGTGGTGATCGCGTGGGACAAGGTGGCCTCGCGCATCACCGGGATGCCCAAGGACCTGGCCGTTGAGCACGTGGTCTCCGTGGACATCACCCGGGCCATGCCCGCCGCCATGCGCCTGGGCCTGCGGCTGCCGCTGAAGAAGCTGGCCGCCCAGCGCCGCGAGCTCACGGGGGACGCGCCCGGGACCATTGCCTGGAAGACGCTGCTGGAGTCCGAGCCGCTGCGCCCGGACCACCCGCGGCCCACTGCCACGGACATCGCCCTGCTGCAGTACACCTCCGGCACCACCGGCCGGCCCAAGGGCGCCATGCTGAGCCACCGGAACCTCGAGTCCAACGCCCTGATGGGCCGCCACTGGCTGGACAGCTCCTCGGACGAGGTGGTCTACGGGGTGCTGCCGCTGTTCCACGCCTTCGGGCTCACGCTCGGACTGACCTTCGCCATGTCCCTGGGCGCCAAGCTCGTGCTGTTCCCCACCGTGCGCGCTGACCTCATCCTGCGGGCCATGAGGAAGAGCATGCCCACCGTCCTGCCGGCCGTGCCTCCCGTCTACCAGAAGGTGCTCGACGCCGCCGCGGAGAGCGGCCGGGACCTCTCGGGCATCCGCGTGGCCGTCTCCGGAGCCATGAGTCTGCCCGTGCCCCTGGTCGCCACGTGGGAGCATGCCACCGGGGGCATGCTCATCGAGGGGTACGGGCTCACCGAGTGCTCGCCGCTCGTGGCCTGCAACCCGCTCAACGAGCACCGCCGCGCGGGCTCCATCGGCATCCCGTTCCCCAGCACCGACGTGCGGATGGTGGACCCCGAGACGGGCGAGGACGTCCCGGTGGACGGCGAGGGCGAGCTGCTGGTCAAGGGTCCCCAGACCACCCAGGGCTACTGGAAGCGCCCCGAGGAGACCGCGAAGCTGTTCACGGAGGACGGCTGGCTGCGTTCCGGGGACATCGTCACCGTGGACCAGGACGGCTTCCTGCGCGTGGTGGACCGGATCAAGGAGGTCATCATCACCGGCGGGTTCAACGTGGCACCCACCGAGGTGGAGACCGCGCTGAAGCTCCACGACGCCGTCGCGGACGCCGCGGTGGTGGGCGTACCCAACGAGGACGGCAACGAGACCGTGGTGGCCGCCGTGGTCCTCGAACCCGGTGCCGTGCTGGACGAGGCCGCCCTGCGGGAGCACTGCTACCGCAAGATCACCCGCTACAAGGTCCCGCGCCGGATCGTCGCCATGGAGGATCTGCCCCGCACGATGCTCGGCAAGACGCTGCGGCGTGCGGTCAAGGAGGAGATCCTGGAGAAGGGGCTGCTGGACTCCTGACGGGGACCGGGGGCAGAAAATCGCGTGCAAATCTGTGTGACGAAAGAAGTCGTGCTTCGTGTCACACGGAAAATCATCGGCGCAGGTCAGCCGACACGCCGCCCGGAATTCCGAAGGTTACTTGCGTGTCGATGGAGTTGCCACATAAAGTGAGGACGTCGGCCGAAGTGGCCCGGGCGCATCCCCCCAAATCAGCGCCCGGATGATCCCCCGGTTGGCCGGCGTCCCGATCTCCCCCAGATTCGGGATGTCCGACGGGTCCTGCCGATCCCCCAAGTGGCAGGACCCGTCCCCTGTTAACAGGCCCTTTTCGCCCCGGTGCCCACGAGAGTGTGCCGAGCCGTGCCACGCGCCGCTCAGCCCGGCTCCATCGTCTCCAGGTGGGGCAGCACCTTGCGGGCGATGCTCAGCAGAGCGGCCTTCTCGCCTTCGTCCAGCCGGTCCACGAACGCCTCCCGCACGGTGAACAGGTGTCCGGGTGCCGCGCGGCCCGTGGTCTCGCGCCCGTGCTCGGTGATGGCCACCAGCAGGCCGCGCGCATCCCTGGGAACGGGAGCGCGGCGGATCATCCCCCGCCGCTCCATGCGGGAGAGCATGTGGGACAGCCGTGAACGCTCCCACCCCAGCACCCGCAGGAGCTCACGGGAGGTCAGTTCCCCGGTGCCCGACTCGGACAGGGGGACCAGGATCTCGTACTCGGAGCGGGAGAGCTCGCTGTCCCGCTGCAGCTGCCGGTCCACGGCGTGGTCCATCCCGTGGGACAGTGCGACAAAGCTGCGCCACACCTCCTCGTCCTCGGGGCTGAGCCACGGCACGGGGCGGGGGTCGGGTGAGCCGTCCACGCTCCCTCCCTTCCTGGGGTGTGCCCGTGCCGATGACGCGGGGACGAGGTCACTGCCGGGGGTCGTGCTTGATCCAGTCCGAATCGTAGTGGGTGCCACCACCGCGGCGCGGGCCCAGCCGCTCGGCGTAGTCGGTGGGCCGCAGTGGCGCGTCGTCCTCGTCCGGGCGGGTGAAGCGCGCGGTGGCCACGAGTCCGAAGCCCAGACCGGCACCCACCACCATGGTCATCCCGCCCACCACGAACGCCAGGACGTAGTCGTCCAGCAGGTCCGCGGGCACGGAGGGCCCGAGCCAGCCGGGGACCACGAAGGCCATCCCCAGGCACCCCAGGCCGGCCGCCAGCAGGGCCACCGGGATCAGCCACAGCTTGGACCAGGAGGCCCGGGCCGGTTCCACCGGATCCTGGAACACGGGCAGGGAGCGGGTCTGCACCACGGCGTAGCCCAGCACGCCGAGCACCACCACCGTGGCGCCCACGACCCACCCGATCCACAGGCCCGTGGCCACGAGCGCGAGACCCGACAGCAGACCCAGCATGACCACCGTGAAGGACAGCCCGCGGCCCATGCGGCGCGCGGCGACGGCAGCCGCGGACCGCGCCGCCGCGTCGTCCCCCACCCCGGGGCCCGACGCCGTCCCCGCACCCTGTGCGGCGGCGTCACCGTGCGTGCTGGGGTGGGCATTCTGTCTGGCGGAGTCGTGACCCGCCCCGGGTGCCGGGGTGCCGGTGCCCCGGGAGGAGGCGGCACCCTCGGCGGATGCGGGGTCCACGCGGATGCCGTACCGCGGGCGGTCGTCGTGCTCCTGCCGTGCCGTGCGTGCGGCAGTGGATCCGCTCTCCTGCGAGGGGGTCCGCGAGGAGGGGGCCGAGGGGTCGTGCTCTTCCCTGGGGCGCTGAACGGGGTTCATGATGGTATCCAGACGAAGTGGTCACCGGTGCCGCCCGGTCGCTGCCGCGGACGGCCTGGACAGGGCCACTGTAGTCCCCGGTGCCGCTGAGCGCGTCAGAATGCGGACCCCACCAGGGGGCACGCGGCACGTCATTGAAGCAGACGACACAGGAGGCCACCATGCCCCGGACGAACAGTGAAAAGTCTCATTCCACCGCCGGCATGTACGTCCACTCGGGGGAGGAGTACACCCGGGACACCACCTACATCGAGGACCGGATCGTGGCGGACCCGGAGCACGCCCACCTCGCTCCCGGGGCCCAAGCCTGGCCCGTGGAGGCGGGCCGGTACCGGCTGATCGCGGCGCGGGCGTGCCCCTGGGCCAACCGCACGCTAATCGTGCGGCGGCTCCTGGGCCTGGAGGACGCGATCTCCGTGGGCATGCCCGGCCCCACCCACGACGCCCGCTCGTGGCGCTTCGACCTGGACCCCGACGGCCGGGACCCGGTGCTGGGGACGGAGCGCCTGCAGGAGAACTACTTCGCCCGGTTCCCGGACTACCCGCGCGGCATCACGGTCCCGGCCATCGTGGACATCCCGTCCGGCGGGGTGGTCACCAACGACTTCGAGCAGATCACGGAGGACTTCAGCACACAGTGGAGGGACCACCAGCGCGAGGGCGCCCCGGAGCTGTGGCCCGAGGACCTCGTGGACGAGATGCGCCCGGTGATGCGCCGGATCTACACGGAGATCAACAACGGCGTGTACCGCTGCGGTTTCGCGGGCTCGCAGGAGGCCTACGACAAGGCCTACGACCGGCTGTGGACCGCCATGGACTGGGTGGAGGACCGGCTGTCGGGCCGCCGCTACCTCATGGGAGACCACATCACGGAGGCGGACGTGCGCCTGTTCACCACCCTGGTGCGCTTCGACCCCGTCTACGTGAGCCACTTCAAGGCCTCCCGGAACAAGCTCACGGAGATGCCGAACCTGTGGGGCTACGCCCGGGACCTGTTCCAGACCCCCGGGTTCGGGGACACGGTGGACTTCCAGCAGATCAAGGAGCACTACTTCGTGGTCCACGAGGACATCAACCCCTCGCAGATCGTCCCGCTGGGCCCCGCACTGGAGAACTGGACCACGCCGCACGGCAGGGAGGCCCTCGGTGGTTCGCCGTTCGCCCCCGGCGCCACCGCTCCGGGCCCGGTGCGCGCCGAGGAGCGGGTCACCGCCGGGCACAATCCCCTGGTCCCGTAGCGGAGCGCCCCGCGCGTCCGGGGAGGGTCTCTTGGTGGAGATCCCACAAAGCGGGGGCGGGGGCATTTGTGCCGGAGCCTCCCGGCGCTTCGTCCGGACCCGGGACTAGGGTTGAGACGACGTGCTCCCGCGGCCCGCCCGTGGGGGAGTAGCCCGTTCCACGATCCGCAGCCCCCCACCTCCCGAGGAGATCCATGGCCCCGTACCGCAACCAGCGCGCCGCAGCACTTCCCGCCCGACTGTCCCGTTCGTGGTTGCTGACCTCAGCGGCCGACACCTCGCTGTTCGCCCCGGCGATGGCGTCGGAGGCGGACTCGGTGATCCTGGACCTCGAGGACGCGGTGCCGGAGGGGGACAAGGACCGGGCGCGTGCGGAGACGATCGCGGCCATGGAGAAGGGCGTGAGCGCCTGGGTGCGCATCAACGACATCTCCACCCCGCACTGGGAGAAGGACCTGGCAGCCCTGAGCGAGGTGCGCAATCTGCGGGGCCTCGTGCTCGCCAAGACGGAGCACCCGGACCACATCACCAAGACGGCCATGATGAGCCGGGCGGGAACGCCGGTGGTCGCCCTCATCGAGTCCGCCGTGGGCCTGATGAACGCGTACGACATCGCCCGCGCGCCGGGTGTCTTCCGCCTGGCCTTCGGCGTGGGGGACTTCCGCAAGGACACGGGAGCCTCGGGGGACCCCATGGCCCTCGCGTTCGCCCGCTCCACCCTGGTCACCGCCTCGCGCGTGGGAGAGCTCCCCGGGCCCATCGACGGCCCCAGCAACGGGGCGTCCGGGGAGGAGCTGGCGGCCGCGTGCAAGGTCACGCAGTCCATGGGGATGACGGGCAAGCTCTGCCTGGACCCGGCGCAGACGGACGGGATCAACCGTGCGCTGGCGCCCAGCGAGCAGGAGATCCACTGGGCGCGGGAGATGATCGAGCGCGCGGACTCCGGTCACGGGGGAGCGGACGGCTCCTACCTGCCGCGCCTGGCCCGCGCCCGCAAGGTCTCGGAGCTCGCGGAGACCTACGGCCTCTGGAACAGCTGAGCCCCACCGGGGGCGGGCCACGGCCGTGACCCCGCTCCCGGGCTCAGGCGGTGCGCACCGGCTGGTGCGGCATCCCTCGGCTCACAGCGGCATGTCCCAGCCGGCCAGTAGCCGCCCCACGGCGGGATCGGCGAGGGAGCCCACCAGGTAGTCGCTCGTGAGCGGCTCGTCGTGGCCGTTCGGAGCCCCGAGCACGCGGAGTCCAGCCTTCCCGGCCGCGGTGGCACCTGCGGGAGAGTCCTCCACCGCGAGCGCGTCCGCGGCGTCCACGCCCAGTCGGCGCACCGCCTCCTCGTAGATGTCCGGGGCGGGCTTGCCGCGGGGGACGTCCTCCGCGCTGACCCAGGTCTGCAGGGTGTCCGCGAGGCCGACGGCCCGCAGCTTGCGGTCCAGGATCCTGCTGGTGGAGTTGCTGGCCACGGCCACGGGAACGTGGCGGGCCACGGCCTTCACGGTCTCCACGGCCCCCGGCAGTGGCTCCAGGACGGAGCCGACCACCTCGGCCTCGGTGTCCACGAGTGCCCGGTACACCTGCTCGACGCCCGGTGCCCGCGTCCCGTCACGCCGGTCCGCGGCGGCGGCCCGCTCGGCGATGAACTCCGCGATGTCGCGCGCGGACAGGCCCATGAGGGAGACCTGGGTGCGCTCGTCCAGCTGCACGCCGAAGTCCGCGGCCACCCGCTTCTGCACGCGCGCCCACGCGCGTTCCGTGTCCATGAGGACCCCGTCGCAGTCGAAGACGACCGCGCGCGGTCGCCAGGGGGAGTCGGGCGTGGGCAGCGTGGGTTCCATGCGCCCAGTCAACCACGCGCGGGCCGTGACCCGGGGCGGGCGGGTGCGGCGTCGTGGGCGGGAGCGGGCGGCGTCGTGGGCGCTGGCTAGAGTGGACGCATGGCTGAGACAGCAGGAACTTCAGGGCAGACGGCGCTGCGGCGCCTGGCCGAGCACCACCGCGTGGCCACCGAGTACGAGGGCTTCGACGGCACCACCGTGACCGTGCCGGAGGCCACCCTGCGCAGCGTTCTCGCGGCGCTGGGTGCGGACGTCGCGGACGACGACGCCGTGGCCCGCTCCCTGCGCGAGCGCGAGCTGGCGCCGTGGCGGCGGCTGCTGCCCCCCGTGGTCGTCGCGGAGGCGGAGCGCGGGGACACCGTGGCCGTCACCCTGGCGGAGGGGGAGTCCGTCCGGGTGAGTCTGTGGCCCGAGGACGAACCGGAGGAGAGCCGCGAGCTGGAGCCCACTTCGGGGACGGGCGCCGAGACGCGGGAGGTGGACGGCGCGAGCGTGAGCCGCGTGCTCTACTCCCTGCCGCGGGACCTCCCCCTGGGGTGGTACCGGCTGGAGGCCGAGACGGGCTCCGGGCGGCGGGAGCGCATCGACGTGGCCGTGACCCCGCGGCGGCTCAGCACCACGGACCGGCTGCGCGGGCGCCGCAGGTGGGGCTACATGGCCCAGCTGTACTCGGTGATGTCCTCGCGCTCGTGGGGCGTGGGCGACCTCTCGGACCTCGCGTCCCTGGCCGCGATCAGCGGCGTGGAGGGCGCCGACTACGTCCTGATCAACCCCCTGCACGCGGCGGAGCCCGAACCGCCCGTGGAGCCCTCCCCGTACCTGCCCTCGAGCCGCCGGTTCTTCAACCCCCTCTACCTGCGCATCGCGGACGTGGCCGAGTTCCCGTACCTGCGCCCCGCGGACCGCGAGGTGGCGGACCGGCTCGCCGCGATCCAGCGCAAGGCCGTGCTGGAGCCCGACTCGATCGACCGCGACTCCGCCTTCGCGGCGAAGCTCAAGACCCTGGAGCTGCTCTACACGGTGCGTCGCTCCCCCTACCGCCAGCAGCAGCTCGAGGCCTTCGTGGCGAGTGCGGGCCAGCCCCTGCAGGACTTCGCCCTGTGGTGCGCACTGCGGGAGGAGCTCGGCGCGGACTCACCGCTGTGGGAGACGGAGGCGAGCTCCCCGGAGTCCCCCTACGCCGAGGAGGCGCGCTCACGGCTGAGCCACCGCGTGAACTTCCACGTGTGGCTGCAGTGGCTGCTGGACGAGCAGCTCGAGGCCGCCCAGCGCGCCGCGCACCGCGCGGGCATGGACATCGGCGTGATGCACGACCTCGCGGTGGGCGTGCAGAAGAACGGCGCCGACGCCTGGGCCCTGCAGGACGTCATGGCGTCCGGCGTGAGCGTGGGTGCCCCCGCCGACATGTACAACCAGCTGGGGCAGGACTGGAGCCAGCCCCCGTGGGACCCGGAGAAGCTCGCCGCCGTCGGGTACCGCCCGTGGCGCGAGATGATGCGCACCATCTTCCGCCACTCCGGGGGTGTGCGGATCGACCACGTGGCCGGCCTGTTCCGGCTGTGGTGGATTCCCGAGGGCAACGATGCCTCGGACGGCACGTACGTCTACTACGACCACGAGGCCATGGTGGGAGTGCTCGCCCTCGAGGCGGAGCTCGCCGGCGTGGTGGTCGTGGGGGAGGACCTCGGCACCGTGGAGGACAGCGTGCGCGAGTACCTCGGCGAGAAGGGGGTGCTCGGCACCTCCATCCTTTGGTTCGAGATGGACGGGGACGAGCCCCTGGACCCCTCCCGCTACCGGGAGCTGTGCATGGCCTCGGTGAACACCCACGACCTCCCGCCCACACCGGGCTACCTGGAAGGGGTGCAGCTGCAGCTGCGGGAGGACCTCGGTCTGCTGGCCCGCTCCCCGGAGGAGGAGCGCGAGGACGCCCGCAAGCAGCTCGAGACGTTCTTCGCGGCGGTCGAGGACGCGGGATACCTGCCGGAGGGCGCGGAGGCGGATGCGCCCACGAAGATCCGCGCGCTTTACCGCTATTTGTGCGACGCGCCCTCGCTGCTGCTCAACGTGGCGCTGGTGGACGCCGTGGGGGAGAAGCGGATCCAGAACCAGCCCGGCACCAGCGACGAGTACCCCAACTGGCGGGTCCCCCTCGCGGACTCCGAGGGGCGGCCCGTGATGCTCGAGTCGCTGGCCCGCTCGGAGCGGGTGAACGCGCTGGTGGACGTGGTCAACGAGGCGCTGGGGACGAGCCGGCGCGCCCTCACCACGCGGGCCCCGAAGCAGCCGGAGCGCCGGGACGCCGCGGACCCCTTCCGCGGCGCCTCCTGAGCGCTGCCGGACGGGGGTTGCCCTCCCGAGGGAATTAGGTAAGACTGTCCTTACCTAATCTCCTGGGTGAGGAGATGGGACCGAGGAAGAACGCATCGGGGTGGTGTGCCGGGTCATGGACGGCGCGCCACCCCGCTGCTCATTCCGCTCCCCCTCGGTGCCGCACGGCCACCGCGCCGGATTGGCGCCGTGCGGGTCACCGGCTAGGATCGGGGGGTGCTCGATCGCACCGTTTCCGACTGCGTATTTGCGAGCGAGTCCGCAGGAGCCTAGAATCTAAGGCTGTCGTGTGGTGGAGTCCATCTACCGGCGCCTTGAACTTCACCGTCTTCGTCGTAGCGAGTGCCCTCACCGGTACTGCCGCGGGTCGATAACCATCACGCCCGGCGTGCGAACGGTGGCATTTTCTCGAGGTGGCGGATCGCTCTTGGCTGCGGCTGCCGGCGGAATGCCGCCCGGCGGCCACCATGCGCGCCGTCATTTCGTCGACATTGGACATTGGAGGAGAACACTATGGCAGCGCACTGCCAGGTGACCGGGGCCCAGCCGGGCTTTGGCCACAGCATCTCGCACTCACACCGCCGCACGAAGCGCCGGTGGAACCCGAACATCCAGAAGAAGCGCTACTGGGTGCCCTCGTTGCGTCGCAACGTGACGCTCAACCTGAGCGCCAAGGGCATCAAGGTCATCGACGCCCGCGGCATCGATGCCGTGGTCAACGAGCTCATCGCACGTGGGGAGAAGATCTGAGATGGCCAAGGACAAGGACGTACGTCCCATCATCAAGCTCAAGTCCACGGCCGGCACCGGGTTCACCTACGTGACCCGCAAGAACCGCCGTAACAACCCCGACCGCCTCGTCATGAAGAAGTACGACCCGGTGGTTCGCAAGCACGTCGATTTCCGCGAGGAGCGCTGAATCCATGGCCAAGAAGTCCAAGATCGCCAAGAACGAGCAGCGCAAGGTCATCGTCGAGCGCTACGCCGCCAAGCGTGCCGAGCTGAAGAAGACCCTCGTGGACGAGAACGCGTCCCCCGAGGCCCGCGAGGAGGCCCGCCTGGGTCTGCAGAAGCTGCCCCGCGACGCCTCCCCGGTGCGCGTGCGCAACCGCGACCAGATCGACGGTCGTCCCCGCGGCACCTTCCAGCGCTTCGGGATCTCCCGCGTGCGCTTCCGCGACATGGCTCACCGCGGCGAATTGCCCGGCATCTACAAGTCCAGCTGGTAATTTCTGGACCGGAAGGGCCCTGACCCCCGGTCGTCCCTTCCCCAGAGAGTGCCCATCGAGTCCAGGAGGACAAGCACATGGCTATGAACCGCAGCGAACTCGTCGCCGCAGTCGCCGAGAAGTCCGGCAACACCCAGGCTGCCGTCAACGGCATGCTGGATTCCCTCTTCGAGGTCTTCGAGAGCTCCGTCTCCAAGGGTGAGAAGATCACCGTTCCGGGCTGGCTGTCCGTGGAGCGCACCGACCGTGCCGCTCGTCAGGGCCGCAACCCCCAGACCGGCGAGGCCATCCAGATCCCGGCCGGCCACGGTGTCAAGCTCACCGCGGGCTCCAAGCTCAAGGCTGCTGTCTCCTCCAAGTGAGGCAGGCGCGCGGGCGCTTCCTGCCCGCGCAGCACCCGAGGGACCGTTCACGCACGGCGTGAACGGTCCCTTCGTGCGTTCCGGGGTCCCGGCTCCGCTCGGGGTGGGGTGGACCGTCTCTGCACGGCGCGCGCGGGGCCCCGGCGGAGCTCGAACTCGCGCGCGCCGTGGCGCATAATGAGGGTGTCCTGTTCCCGCCGCTCTCGTCCCGGAGGTGTTCGGTGTCCCCTCGCGCCCACCGGCTTGCCCGGGGCTGGGTGGTCGCCCTCGTGGCCACCACCCTCGCGGCCGGTTCGCACGCCGCTGTGGACGGGAACTGGCCCTCGCTCCTGATCATCGCGCTGAGCACCTGCCTGGCCGCTCCCGTGTGCATGCTCCTGGGTGGGCGAGCCCTCTCCCGCTGGAGCATGGCCGCCGCCGTGGGGCTGTCCCAGGCGCTGCTGCACATCCTCTTCGCGAACTCCGCGGGCGGGATGCAGCTGGTGGACCACACGCACCACCACGTTGCCGCCGCGGGTGACGGACCGGCCGTGGTGATCTCCGGTCTTCCCGACGTGGCGCACCACGGGGCGGGCATGCTCGCGGCACACGCGGTCGCCGCGCTGGCCACCTACGCCCTGCTGCGCCGTGGGGAGGTCACACTGTTCCGGCTCGTGGCCGCACTGTCCCTGCGGGTGCTGCGCATCCTCCGCGTCGTCGTGCGTCCCGTGCTCGTCGCCGTGCCGCGCCGGGTCTCGTGGAGCTCGCCGCGGGCGCTTGTCGACCAGCTGCTGCTCTCCTGCGTCTGCGGCTACCGCGGTCCTCCCGCGCTCGGCTAGGCATCGCCCCAGGACACCTCGTGGAGCGATGCCGTGCCCCGCAGCCATCGCATCCACCTAGCCGCCCCGTGCGGCCAGCACGCGCCCACCGGCGCAGGAGAACATCCTCATGACCTCTCAGCACTTCCCGCTCCACCTGACCACCTCCCACCACGACGCCGGCGCGGCGCCGCTGTCCCGTCGCTCGCCGGTGTGGGCGACGGCACTGATCGCCGCGCTGCTGGCCCTGGCGGCCGTGCTCGTCACGGCAGGCCCGGCCAGTGCGCACGACGAGCTGCTGCGCACCAACCCCGAGTCCGGTGCCACCCTGGAGAAGGCGCCCACCACGCTGGACCTCACCTTCTCCGGGAACATCCAGGACATCGGCAGCGAGGTCCGGGTCACGGACTCCCACGGCACGGACATGACCCGCGGCACCCTGGCGGTGCAGGGCACCAAGGTGTCCCAGCCCCTGCGCGAGGGCGGCGATACGGACGAGACCTACACCGTGACGTGGCGCGTGGTGTCCCAGGACGGCCACCCCATCGAGGGGACCTTCACCTACTCGGTGGGTGACGGTGCCGGGACCACGGCCTCTCCCGCCCCCGTGGCCGGCAGCGACCGCACCGACGCCGCCACACCGGGCGCGTCCGAGGACGTGAACGGCTCCGGCGTCCCCGGCTGGGTGCTCCCGGTCCTGGGCGGTGTCCTGGCCCTCGTCGTGCTCGTCGTGGTGCTGGCCGTGGCCACGCGGCCCCGCCAGCGCTGACCCGCACCGCCGCGGGGCTGGGTGCAGCCATCCGCCCCGCCGCGGTCACTGCTTCCTCCACGGTCGACGTCGCCTGAGCGGCACGCCCGCCACACGCGCTCTCCCGGCGTGGTTCCGGCGAATCGCATGCCCACCGGATCGCAGTCCCGGAGGGGGCGCCACCGGACGGCGGCCTCACGCTCTCTGGGCGTCGACCCCACCACAGCTTTCGAAGGACTCGCACCATGAACACCATGAACACCACCGCCTCGACCATCCCGGCACACCGCTCAGCGGCACCGCGAGCTGCGGGCTCCGCGCGGCCCGCCCGCCGGGCCCTGGCCGCCGCGGCGGCACTGGGCCTCGGGCTCGCCGCGCTGACGGGCTGCTCCACGCAGAGCGGGGACCAGGCGGCGTCGTCCGCGGGGGAAAGCTCCGCCACGGCAACCGCCACCGGACCCCTGGAGCTGAAGGACGGCTGGGCCAAGGCGGCGGACTCGGACATGACCGCCGTGTTCGGCACGCTCACCAACACCTCGGACAAGGACGTGACGCTCACCGGTGCCGCCGCCGAGGGCACGGCCGAGACGGTGCAGCTGCACGAGACCGCCAAGGACTCCGGGACCGGCGCCATGCAGATGAAGGAGAAGGACGGCGGGTTCACGATCGCCGCGGGCCAGAGCGTCACGCTGGAGCCGGGCGGGAACCACATCATGCTCATGGGCCTCACGTGCTCCCTGCAGCCCGGCAGCGACCTGGGCCTGCAGCTGCGCACGGACGCTGGCACCCAGGACGTCACCGTGCCCGTGCGGGACTACTCGGGGGCCAAGGAGAGCTACGCGCCGGGTGAGGACGCGAGCAGCTCCGCCGGGGACCACGACGAGCACGCCTCCCACGAGGGGATGGACATGTCCTCCCCCGGTGCGGACGAGCAGACCGGGGCCTCGCCCTCGTCCTCCGCGCTGCCAGAGTGCCATGGCCACTGAGAACCGAGCTACCCGTTCGGGCTGGAGCCGGCGGTCGCTGCTCACGGGAGCGGTCGCCGGCGCCGGCGCCACGGGGATCGGCGCGGCCTCCGCGGCGGCCCTGGGCGCCACCGTTCCACAGCTCGGGGCGGCGGGCGGGCAGCCGCGCCCCGGGCTGCGCACCGAGCCGTTCCACGGTGCCCGGCAGGCGGGCGTGACCACCCTTCCGCAGGCGTTCTGCGCGTTCGTGGGCCTGGACCTGGACTCCGGTGCCACCCGGGACGCGCTGCGCCGGCTGCTGCGCGTTCTGACGGACGACGCCGCCGCACTCACCCGCGGGGAGGCGCCCGTCAACGACCAGGAGCCGTGGCTCGCGCAGAACCCGTCCCGGCTCACCGTCACGGTGGGCTTCGGCCCGCGCGCCGTGGCCCTGGCCGACGCCGCCCGCGCACCGCGGTGGCTGCGGCCACTGCCTGCGTTCTCGGTGGACCGGCTCCAGCGGCAGTGGAGCCACGGGGACCTGCTCCTGCAGCTGTGCTGCGACGACAGGCTCACCCTGGCGCACGCCCAGCGGGTGCTGCTCAAGGACGTGCGCTCGTTCGCCACCGTGCGCTGGGTCCAGGAGGGGTTCCGCAACACGGTGGGGGCCACCGAGGACGGGCAGACCATGCGCAACCTCTTCGGCCAGGTGGATGGCACCGCCAACCCGTACCCGGGCGAGTCCGAGCACGAGAAGGTGGTGTACGGACAGGGCGGTTTCACGCCGTGGATCGAGAACGGCACCTCCCTGGTGATCCGGCGCATCCACATGAACCTGGACACCTGGGACGAGGCGGACACCCCGGCACGGGAGGACGCGGTGGGGCGCCGGCTCTCGGACGGCGCACCGCTCACGGGCAGCCAGGAGCACGACGAGCCGGACTTCGCGGCCACGGGCCCCCTGGGGTTCCCCGTGATCTCCTCCTACAGCCACGTGCGCCGCTCGCGCAGCGACAACCCGGACGAGAAGATCTTCCGCAGGGTCTACAACTATGATCTGGCGGTGAGCGGTGCGTCCGGGCGCAGCCGGTCCGGGGACGTTGCCGGAGGGGTCTCGAACACCGGGCTGATCTTCGCCTCCTACCAGGCGGACCCCGAGAAGCAGTTCGTGCCCATCCAGCGGAGACTGGACGAGCTGGACATGCTGAACACCTGGACGGTTCCCATCGGCTCCGCGGTGTTCGCGATCCCACCCGGGTGCGAGCCCGGAGGGTTCATCGGGGACGCACTGCTCGGGTGAGCCCCGCACCCACCACACGCCACCCGTCCGATGCCCCGCACCGGTGTCCGGGAGACAACCACCAACGGGCCGGAGGAATGCCACGATGAGTACCACCGCACGGACCAGGAACCCGCGCCCGAAGGGGGAGCGCCCCGCGCCCGTCCCCGGTGGGGCGGGCTCCCCGCAGGGCGCGGGCGTGAGCGTGAGCCCGTGGAGCATCGCCGTGGTCCTGGTGGCCGCGATGGTCGGGATGAGCGTCGCGCTGGTCGTCGGGGGAGCCGCCGCCCCCCGCCAGGTCGCGGACCCGGGAGCCCTCGTCCGGTGGGGCCTGCCCGCGGTGGAGACCGTGCAGAACATCGCCATGGCAGTGGTGATGGGCGGGCTCCTGCTGGCCGTGGGCGTGGTGCCCCGTTTCGCGGACTCCTCCCGCACGCGCCCGCCGCGCAACAGCAGGGACCAGGCGGGGGAGCCGGAGCACCCGGTCTTCCGGGCCGTGCTGCAGCTCGTGGAGGCCGCCTCCGTGGTGTGGACGGTGGCCGCGGTGGCGGTGCTGGTGTTCACCTACTCGGACGTGTCCGGCACGGGGATCGGTGGGGGCGCGAGCTACACCCAGGAGCTGCTGCACTACGTCACGGGGATCGGCACAGGGCAGTCCCAGGCGGTCATCGTGATGGTGGCCGCCGCGGTGACCACCCTGGTCTTCGGGGTGCGTGCCCTTCTCGGGCTGCTATGCACCCTGGCGCTGTCCTTCGTGGCGCTCGTGGCGCTCGCCCTCAGCGGCCACGCGGCCGGGGGCGCGGACCACATGGGCGCGGTGAACTCCCTGGGCCTGCACCTGCTGGGTGTGTGCCTGTGGGTGGGCGGGATCCTCGTGCTGGTGTGGGTGGGCCCGCTGCTCTCGCGGGAGTCCACGGTGGTCAGCCGCCGCGGCGCCACCACTCACACGGAGCCCCTGCTCGCGGTGGTCCTGCGCCGCTACTCCGTGGTGGCCCTGGGCTGCTACGCGCTGGTGCTGCTGTCCGGGATCATCAACGCGGCCGTGCGCATCGGCTCCTCGGAGCAGCTGATGTCCTCCTACGGGCTGCTGGCCCTGAGCAAACTGGTGCTCACGCTCCTGCTGGCGCTGGCGGGCTTCGCGCACCGGCAGTGGCTGATCCCCGGTGTGGCGGACGGCTCCCGCTCGCGCACCGCCACCCTGTGGCGCGTGATCGTGGTGGAGGTGGCGGTCATGGGGCTGCTCATGGGCATCGCCACCGCGCTGAGCCGCACCGCGCCCCCGGTGCCGGAGAACCTCGCGCCGGACGCCTCCCCCGCACGGATCCTCACGTGGTACGAGCTGCCCCCGGAGCCCTCCCTGGCGAACTGGTTCCTGCTGTGGCGGTGGGACTGGTTCTGGGTGGCCGTGGTGGTCTTCCTGGCCGTGGTGTACCTGTGGGCCGCCGTGAAGGTGTGGCGGCGCGGGGACACGTGGTCCCCCCTGCGCACCGTCTCCTGGCTGGTGGGCCTCCTGGCGCTGCTCTACGCCACGTGCGGCGGGGTGGCCATCTACGCCCGGGTGCTGTTCTCCGCGCACATGGTGGAGCACATGAGCCTCACCATGATCGTGCCCCTGTTCCTGGTCTCCGGTGCTCCCGTGACCGTGGTCCTCAAGGCCCTGGAACCCCGCCGGGACGGCACCCGTGGTCCGCGCGAGTGGATCCTGCGCCTCGTGCACTCCACGTGGGGCAGAGTGGTGACCAACCCGGTCTTCGCGGCGGCCAACTTCGCGTTCTCGATCGTGCTCTTCTACTTCACGGACCTCTTCCGGGTGACCCTGCGCTACCACGTGGGGCACGAGTTCATGATGCTGCACTTCCTGTTCACCGGGTACATGTTCGCCCTGGTGCTGATCGGCATCGACCCCATTCCGCGCCGGCCCACCTATCCCATGCGCCTGGTGCTCCTGCTGGCCACCATGGCCGCGCACGCGTTCATCGGCATCAGCATCATGAGCCTCACCACCGTGCTGCAGGCCTCGTGGTTCGGCAACATGGGCCGACCGTGGGGTGCCGACGCGCTGGAGGACCAGCACCTGGGCGGCATGCTCATGTGGGGCATCGGGGAGTTCCCCACGTTCCTGCTCGCGATCATCATGGCCGTGCTGTGGGCCATGGAGGGCACCAAGGAGAACCGACGTGTGGACCGGCAGGCGGACCGCACGGGTGACGCCGAGCTGCGAGCGTACAACGAGATGATGGCGCAGCTCGCGGAACGGGACGAGACCCGGCGCTGATACCCCTCCCCACGCCGGCGTGTGCGCGGCGTCATGCGGTGACGGGGAAGCGGGGGCGAAGGGATAACGTTGCAGGGAGAGAACCCCGCACACCTCCTGGAAGGACATCCGTGACCGCTGCACGCATGACCACACCCGTCCGCGCCTCGGAACTCACGGGACGGGCCTGGCTGAACACCGGGGGTGAGCAGCTGGACCTGCAGAGCCTGCGGGGGAAGATCGTGGTCCTGGACTTCTGGTCCTTCTGCTGCATCAACTGCCTGCACGTGCTGGACGAGCTGCGCCCGCTGGAGGAGGAGTACGGGGACGTGGTGGTCACGGTGGGTGTGCACTCCCCCAAGTTCGAGCACGAGGCGGACCCGGACGCGCTCGCCGCCGCGGTGGACCGCTACGAGATCACCCACCCCGTGCTGGACGACCCCCGGCTGCAGACCTGGGACGCCTACACCGCGCGCGCGTGGCCCACCCTGGTGGTCGTGGACCCCGAGGGGTACATCGTGGCCCACCTCTCCGGGGAGGGCCACGCCCAGGGTCTGACCTCCCTCGTGGAGGAGCTGGTGGCGGAGCACGAGGCCAAGGGCACGCTGCACCGCGGCACCGGCCCCTACGTCCCCCGCCCGCAGCCCGAGGGTGACCTGCGCTTTCCCGGCAAGGTGGCCGCCCTGCCGGACGGCTCGTTCATGGTCAGCGACACCGGGCACCACCGCCTGGTGCAGCTCGAGTCGGACCTCACCACCGTGCGCCGAGCCATCGGCTCGGGCACGCGGGGCTGGTCGGACGGGCCCCGCGAGGTGGCGCGCTTCAACGAGCCCCAAGGCATTGCCGTGCTGCCCCCGCGCGTGCGCACCGAGGTGGGCTACGACCTGGTGGTCGCGGACACCGTCAACCACCGGCTGCGCGGCGTGGACCTGGGCTCCGGTGCCGTGCGCACCGTCGCCGGCAGCGGCGTCCAGCGCCTGCTCGACGACGCCCGCGCCCGCGGGGTGGACCCCAACGCCGTGCCGGACGGCGACCCCGCCGAGGTGGCGCTGTCCTCCCCGTGGGACCTCGTGTGGTCCGACGCCGCGGATACCCTGGTGGTGGCCATGGCCGGAACCCACCAGCTGTTCTCCTTCGACCCCCGCACGGGTGCCCTCGCGGTCCTGGCGGGCACGGGGGACGAGGGGCTGCGCGACGGCCCCGCCCCCCACAGCTGGTTCGCCCAGCCCTCGGGCCTGGCGCAGGACGCCCACGGCACCCTGTGGGTCGCGGACTCCGAGTCCTCGGCGCTGCGCAGCGTGCGCTTCCCCGCCACAACCCACGACGCCGCGGGGCCGGTTCCCGGGACCGACGGCGAGGGGCCTGCGGAGGCCGGGGACGGCGTCGTCGAACCCGAGGTGGACTCCGCCGTGGGACTGGGGCTTTTCGACTTCGGCTTCCGGGACGGGCCCGCGGAGCAGGCACGGTTGCAGCACTGCCTGGGTGTGGCGGTGCTTCCGGACGGTTCCGTGGCCGTGGCGGACACCTACAACGGGGCGGTGCGCCGCTACGACCCCGCCACCCGGGAGGTGACCACGCTGACCCGCGGTCTCGCCGAGCCCTCGGACGTGCTCCTGGACACCAGCAACGATGAACCCGTCCTGGTGGTCGTGGAGACCAACGCCCACCGGCTCGTCCGGGTGGCCGTGCCGCAGCAGGCGCAGACCGTGGACGAGGGCGCCGCGCAGATGCAGCGCAGGCGCACCCCGGTGGCGTCCGGGGAGCTCGAACTCGCGGTGCGGTTCGCCGCGCCCATGGGCCAGAAGCTCGACACCCGCTGGGGTGATCCCACCCAGCTGAAGGTCTCGTCCTCGCCCGAGGACGCGCTCGCGGCCGGCGGGGGGACCTCGCGGGGCCTCACCCGCACGCTGCGCCTGGCCGAGGGCGTCACCGAGGGCGTCCTGCACGTCACCGCCCGCGCGGCGGCGTGCGACGGCTCCCCGGACGGGGAGATCCCGGAGCACGCCGCGTGCCACCTGTACCAGCAGGACTGGGGCATCCCGTTCACGGTGGACCCCGCCGCCCCGGCGGAGCTGACCCTGGAGCTGCGCGGGCTCGACTGAGCCGCGGACCCGCGCGGAACCCTGCCGGGCGCGGGGCCTACCTCGGGGTGACGCTGACCCTCTCCCCGCTGACCTTCAGGTCCGCGGCGAAGGTGAACGGCACGTCCTCGGAGACCTTGGTGGTGTGCCCGTCGTACAGGTCCACCGCGGTGAACTCGATGTGCGCGGTGCCCCTGCTGTCCGGCAGCGACCACCGGTCCGCGTGCGGGCCTCCCAGCTGCGGCTGCGGCGCCGGGTAGTCGGTGATCCGCCAGGTGACCCTGTCCTGGATGCGTCCCGGGAACTCGAAGGAGAACGGGCACCCGCTCGGGTACAGGCTGTCCTGCCCGGCGCACGCGTCCAGGTGCTCGTGCACCTGCTGGTCCACCTGCTGCTTGAGCTTGGCCGAGGGCACGGCGGTGAGCTCCATGGTGGTGCGGGCAGTGGCATCGCTGACCGCCACCTCGCGCGGGTCCGCGGAGATCATGGGAGAGCTGTAGGAGCCGGTGTAGATCCCGGGGTAGAACACCGCGAAGTCGCGGGAGGAGTTCTTCAGCGCCACGGACGCGCCGTTGATGTCCACGGCCGTGGAGCCAGGCATGGTCACGGTCATGGTGGGCAGCGTGGAGGGGTCGAAGTCCCACACCGTGAAGAAACCCCACTGGGTCTCGGCGGGGTGCAGCGTGAACTCCGAGGAGGCGTCCCTGCCGTCCAGGCGGTAGGTCGCGCGGACCACGGCGTGGTCCCCGTCGGAGGAGACCGTGGAGACCTGCACGTCCGCCAGGTGGCTGCCCGCCTGCTTCAGGGCCTCACCGTCCAGCAGCGCGGGGTTGGAGTCCGGGACACGGGCGTTGAGCAGACCCAGGGCCTTGCCGCCGTCGCCGTCCTGCAGGGCCTTGAAGTACTCGCGCACGTCCGTCTCCGGCCCGTACTGGTACTTGTTCACGAGCGCGATGGTCACCGCCGCGGCCGCCACGGCCAGCACGATGAGGAAGAACCACGCGCCCACGGCCCGGACAATGCGATCACTGCGTTCCATGGACCCTCACGTTAGTTGATGCCCGGGGCGGGGGAGCTGCTGCCGGGGCCAGAGCCACTAGGCTGAACCGGGCGGCGGCGCCACGAGGGCGCGCGCGGTCACCCGGGAACCGCAACGGCAGGCGCGAGGCAGCACATGGCAGAGACCGTCCGACAGATCCCCCCGAGGTACGGAGCACCGCAGCACGTGTTCCACCCGCGCATCGGGTCCTACGGCCGTCGCATCGGTGCGGCGCTGCCCCCGCTGCTCGTGGTGGCCCTCGCCGTGGCCATGATCTACTACCGCCGCCCCGCCGGGCCCGTCATGGGCGTCCTGGGTCTGTTCGCCCTCGTGGGGGTGGTGGCCGCGTACGCCTACCTCCGCCCGGCGCTCGCGGTGCTCACCGAGGAGCACGTGCTGCTCTCCCGCTGGGTGGGCTTCCGGGCCGTGCCGCGCGAGCGCATCGTGCAGGTCGTCACGGTGGAGAGGCTCATCCCGCAGCGCGCTCCGCGGGGCAGGACCCGCGGACGCCCCCAGCTGTGGTTCGTCACCGGTGCCGGTCGCTGCGCACTCGCCCTGGACGGCACCGTCTGGGACGGGAAGTCGCTCCAGGAGCTCGCCCGGCTCAGCGGTGCCGAGCACGTCAACTTCTCCCGGGCCACCCCGGCGCAGGTCAGTGACCACTGGCCCCGCCTCGTCTCCTGGCGGATCCGCTACCCCCGCCTGCGCTACGCCGCCACCTCCGCCGCGCTGCTCGCGGTCGTCGCGCTGCTCGCCTGGTGGGCGTTCAGCCAGGGCACCGCCTGACGGGTCTCCCCGCAGTCCGTCTCGCCGCCGCACCGCCGCACCGCCGCACCGCTGCCCCGGGTGGGCGCGGGGCCGGTCGCGTCCATCACGCCCCCCCGGACACGACGGCGGCCGGTCCCCTCGGTGGGGGACCGGCCGTTCGCGTGTGGCGGGGTCTGGTCGGGGCCGGCCGTGGCGGGGTCCGGAGTCAGGACCTCGTCCGAGCGGTCCCGGACTCAGGGCCCTCAGACGGCGGAGGAGCCGCCCTGGGTCGCAGCACCCTGTTCCGTGCCGTCCTGCGTGGCGGTTTCGGCACCACCCTGCGCGGCGGGCGCACCTGCGCGCCCGGCGTCGCGCCGTCGAGCGCGCTCGATCTCCGCCTTGCGCTCCTCGTTCGCCTCACGGGTCAGAGCAGCACCGGCCTCGGCGTCACGCGTGAGGTTCTCACCGGTCTCCGGGTTGAACACGTGCATCCGTCGGCTGTCCAGCCAGATCTTGGAGGTGGAGCCGCCGCGGATGCGGGAGGAGGCATCCAGGGACACGACCACCTGCGCGGGCATCTCGTCCGCGTCCAGCTCCTGCGCCAGCTCGTTGAGCTTGTGCTGCACGGTCTCGTCCTGCTGGTACTGGATGTAGCCGTACTGCTGGTTGCCCAGCCACTCGGTGTGGGTGAACTCCGACTCGAACACGGTGCCGTGGCCCACCTTGGCCTCGTCCACGAACTTCGCGTCCTCGAAGTGCTCGGGGCGCAGGCCCAGCAGCACGATCTCCGGCGGGTTCACCAGACGGGTGCGCACCCGCTCCGGGATCTCGATCTCGCCGAGGGGAGTGCGGAAGACCGCGCCGTCCACCCGGGCCGGGATGAAGTTCATGGACGGGGCACCGATGAAGCCGGCCACGAACAGGTTTGCGGGCTGTTCGTACAGCTCCCGCGGGGACGCGATCTGCTGCAGCTGCCCGCGCTTGAGCACCGCCACACGGTCCCCGAGGGTCATGGCCTCGGTCTGGTCGTGGGTCACGTACAGGGACGTGATGCCCATGCGACGCTGCAGCTGGGCGATCTCCGTGCGCATCTGGCCGCGCAGCTTTGCGTCCAGGTTGGACAGGGGCTCGTCGAACAGGAAGGCGTCCGCGTCCCGCACGATCGCGCGGCCCATGGCCACGCGCTGGCGCTGACCGCCGGAGAGGTTCGCGGGCTTGCGCTCGAGGTGCTCGTTGAGGTCCAGCGTGTCCGCGGCCTCCCGCACCTTGCGGTCGATCTCCTCCTCACTGTGCTGGCCCTTGGCCAGGCGCAGCGGGAAGGCGATGTTCTCGTACACCGACAGGTGCGGGTACAGGGCGTAGTTCTGGAACACCATCGACAGGTTGCGGTCGCGCGGCTGGCGGTCGTTGACGCGCTCGCCGTTGATCAGCAGGTCCCCGCTGGTGATGTCCTCGAGACCCACGACCATGCGCAGCAGGGTGGACTTGCCGCAGCCGGAGGGGCCCACGAGGATCAGGAACTCGCCGTCCGCGATGTCGATGGAGATGTCGTTGACCGCCGGGAAGCCGTCGTCGTACTTCTTGACGAGGTGCTCCATGGTGATTGATGCCATGTCTTCTCAGTCCTAACTGTGTCTAAGCGTGAAGGGGAGGGCGGATCAGCCCTTGACCGCGCCCTGGGTCAACCCGGAGACGATCTGGCGCTGGAACGCCAGCACGAGGAGCACCACGGGGATCGTGACGATGATCGCCGCCGCGGCAATCGCACCGGCCGGGTCCTCGAACTGCGAGGCGCCGGTGAAGAACGCGAGGGCGGCGGGCACCGGACGGGCCGCGGAGGTGGAGGTCAGGCCGATGCCGTAGACGAAGTCGTTCCACGCGATGAAGAACGCGATGATCGCGGTGGTGAACACGCCGGGCATGGCGAGCGGGACGATCACCTTGCGGAACGCCTGCCACGTGGTGGCGCCGTCCACCTGGGCCGCCCGCTCCAGGTCCCACGGGATCTGCTGGAAGAACGCGGTGAGCGTCCAGATGGAGATCGGCAGCGTGAGGGAGAGGTACGGGATGATCAGGCCGAGCCAGGTGTCGTACAGGCCCACCTGGCGCCACAGGTTGAACAGCGGCGTGACGATGGAGATCACCGGGAACATGGAGACCATCAGTGCGGTGGTCAGCACCAGCTTCTTGCCGGGGAAGTCCAGACGCGCGATGGCGTAGGCGCACAGCGTGGCCAGGACCACGGCCACGAACGTGGCGATCAGGGAGATCCCGATCGAGTTGCGCAGCGCCGGGAGGAACAGGTCCTTGGCGTCGCCCGCGAAGATCTGGTGGTAGTTGTCACCGACGAACTTGGTGGGCAGGAACTTCCCGGAGTTCAGGTCCGAGGGGGACTTGAACGAGGTCATGAGGATCGACAGCACCGGGAACAGTGCGTAGACCAGGACCAGGACGGATATGACCGTCCAGCCGATTTTCTGTTTCGTGCTCAGCATGGCGGGTTACTTCCCCTTCCCAGAGCCACCGGTGAGGTCCACCTTGAAGACCTTGATGGCCACGAGCGCGATGACCATCACGCAGATGAACAGGATCACCGAGATGGCGGAGCCCAGACCGATCTCGAGCCGGCCGATGGACGTGCGGTACGCCAGGAGGGAGAGCGTCTCGGTGCCGTACTGCCCCTGGGTCATGATGAAGATGTTGTCGAAGATGCGGAAGGCGTCCAGCGCGCGGAACACCACGGCCACCATGATGGCGGCCTTCATGTTCGGCAGGATCACCCGGGAGAGGCGCTGCCACGCGGACGCCCCGTCCACGCGTGCGGCCTCGGTGAGCTCGCCGGGGACCTGGGCCAGGCCGGAGAGCAGCAGCAGCGAGATGAACGGGGTGGTCTTCCAGATCTCGGAGGCCATGATCACGATCAGCGACGGGGTCGCGGAGGCGAACCAGTTGAAGTCGGGCCCGATCACGGGCAGCCAGGAGAGCCAGTTGTTCACGTAGCCGGTGGTGATGTCGAACGCGTAGAACCACGCGAACGCGGAGACCACGGTGATGATGCCGTACGGCACCAGGATGGCGGTGCGCAGCAGCCCGCGGGTGGCCTTGACGGCGCTGTGCATCACGAGCGCCAGAGCCAGCCCGAGCACGAGCTCCACCAGGACGGTGACCACCGTGATCAGCACGGTGACCCCCAGGTCACGCCAGAACACGTGGTCCGAGAGGACCGTGGCGTAGTTGCCCAGGAACACGAACTCCTTGTCCCCCGGCGCGGTGAGCCGGAAGGAGAACAGGGAGTCCCACAGGGCCTGGACGATGGGGTACAGCGTGACCAGGAGCATGATCACGAACGCCGGGCCGGCCAGCAGCCATCCCAGCTTGCGCTCCGAGCGGGCCCGGTCCGAGAGCTGAGCCTTCTTGGGGCGGCTCTTCCCGGGCGCGGCTGCGCGGGCGTGAGAATCGACGGTGCTACTCACAGCAGCGCATCTCCCTTCAGGACTTCCTTGATGAATTCGGTGGTCTCACGAGGGGTGTCCTCGGTGACATCGCTGGGCGGGGTCCAGTCCTGCTGGATCGCGCTGGAGATCTCGTTGTAGTACGGGGTCTGGGCGCGCGGCTTGGCGGCGTCCAGGGACTTCCGGATGGTCTCGGCCATGGGGTAGGCCTTCTTGACCTCGGGGTCCTCGAACGCCTTGGCGGAGGAGGGCGGGTTGCCGTTGGTCGCGAAGTACTGGGCCTGGTGCTCGGAGGAGACGATGCACTGGACGGCCTGCCACGAGAGGTCCTGGTGCTGGGAGGAGGCTCCCACCCCCAGGTTGATCCCGCCCAGCGGGGGAGCGGAAGGGGTGTCGGCGTCCACGCGGGGCCACGTGGTCCACTTGATGTCGTCCACCACGGACTGGTCCAGGGAGCCCTCCTTCACAGCGGCCTGGGAGGCCGAGTAGATGAAGGGCCAGTTGACCATGAACGAGCCCTTGTCCCCCTGGAACTGGATCATGGAGGCGTTCTCGTCCTGGGTGGCGAGCCCGGGTCCGCCCAGGCCCTCCCGGCCGATGGTCCCGATGATCTCCGCGGCCTTGCGGCCCTGCTCCGAGTCGAGGTCCACCTGCGCGTCCTGACCGTCCTCGCCGTTGGTGACGATGTGGCCGCCGCCGGACTCCACGAGCCCGTTGACCCACACGGACATGGACTCACCGCGCACACCCTGCACTCCCAGGTACTTGTCCTGGGTCTTCGCGGCGTCGATGAGCTGGTCCCAGGTGACGGGCTTGGACATGTCCAGACCCGCGGCCTTGGCGGCGGACTCCCGGTACCAGAGCAGCTGCGTGTTGGCCCAGAAGGGGATGGCCACCAGCTCGCCGTTCCACTGGGCGCCCTTGAGGGGGCCTTCGAGGGTGTCCTTGGTGGTGGCCTCGACCACGTCCGAGGGCGGCTTGGCCAGGAACCCGGGCTCCGCGAGCTCGGGCACGTACGGCGGGTCCAGGCTCATGATGTCCATGGAGGTGTCACCGGCCGCGAGGCGTCGGGCGAGCTGCTCGCGCTGGGACGACGCGTCACGCGGCAGCAGCGAGGTCTGGATGGTGTACCTGCCGCCCGAGGCGTCCGAGCACTCCTGGGCGATGACGGCCTGGCCGCCGTCGTCGGGGTTGATGTACCACGTGAGAGTGGGTGGGCCGGATTCCCCGCTGCTGCACCCCGTGAGCAGCATGGCGGACGCGGCGGCGACGGCCGCGGCACTGCGGACGGCGCGCGGTTTCCCGGCCCTGCGTGAACGGTGAGTGGACTTCACGGTTGTTCCTCCCCTGACGAGCGACACTGCTGACAAGGACCGTCCGCGCACCCCCTGGGGTAAGCCGGGCGATTCAGCATTCGTACAGTCTACGGGTGGTGTGGGTCACTTCTGGCATGCGACGCGGTGCTCAGGAGAGAAGAGCCGCTATCAGCATCATGCTGAGCATGGATGTGGCGGTGGTGAGCAGGACGGTGTCCCGGCACACCGTGGTGGCGCGGTCGTAGCGCACGGCCGCCACGTAGAGGTTCTGGGCCGTGGGCAGCGCCGCCATGACCGCCGCCGCGTACAGGGCGTGGCCCTCGAGGCCCAGGGTCCCGGCGAGCAGCAGCGCCAGCACGGGGTGCACCACCACCTTGGCGCCGGTCGCCAGAAGGGTGTCCAGCCGCGCCCCGGGGACCGAGAGGGGTCGAGCCCGGACCAGGGAGATCCCGAACGCCAGCAGCATCGCGGGCACGGCGGCGCCCGCGACGATCTGCACGGGCTGCATCACGAGATCGGGGAGGGTCACGCCCGTGGCCGAGGAGAGGATGCCGAGGGCCGAGCCCACGATCAGGGGGTTGGTGCCGATGTTCTTCAGCACCGATCCCACGGTGGGCCGCTCACCGCCCGTGAGGGTGTCCATCACCGTCAGGTACAGCGGCGTGTTCAGGGCCAGCTGGAACAGCATCACGGGGGCCACCTGGGAGGCGTCCCCCAGGACGAACATGGCCACCGGGATCCCGAGGTTCGCGGCGTTGACCTGCCCCGCGGCCTGCGCGCCCATCACCACGGTGGAGGCGTCCCGGCCGAGGACGAACCGGGAGAACAGCCCGTACGCGAGCATGGTGAGCCACGCGGAGGCCGCCGCCACGAGCAGCGGTGCGGAGAAGATGCGGTGGACGTCTGCGTGGGACAGGGTGGTGAACAGCAGCGGGGGAGAGCCCACGTAGAACGCGAGCCGGGACAGCACCTGCTGCCCCTCCGCGCCGAGCACGCCCGCACGGCCCACGGCGTACCCCGTGCCGATCACGGCCCACACCACGAAGAACCCGGAGAGGACTCCTGTCACGGGCGCGCCTCCTCGGCTCGGCGGAACCCCCGGGAGGGGTGGTGGGAACGGGGCCTACTCGTGGGCGGGCGAGGCATCCTCCCGGGCGCGCTCGTGGTCCCGGGCGTGGGGAGGGCGCACCATGTCCCCGACCACGGCGTCCGCCGGGTCCGAGCCCAGCGCCACGATCCGGTTGTGCTGGTCCACGTGCACCACCCGGGGCTCGTACCCCGTGGCCTCGGCGGTGTCCATGAGGCCGTAGGCGATCAGGATCACCAGGTCCCCGGGATGCACCAGGTGGGCGGCCGCGCCGTTGATGCCCAGCACCCCGCTGCCGCGCTCGCCGGCGATCGTGTAGGTCTCCAGACGGGCGCCGTTGGTGACGTCCACGACGGCCACGAGCTCACCCGGGAGAATGTTCGCCGCGTCCAGGAGGTCCTGGTCCACGGTCACGGAGCCCACGTAGTGCAGGTCCGCCTGGGTCACGGTGGCACGGTGGATCTTCCCGGTGAACATGGTGCGCAGCATGGGTGCTCCTGTGACGGCGGGTGACGGGTCCCGGCACGCAAACGCCCCGGGACCGCTGCGGGTCTCGGGGCGTTCGTGGTGCGGTGCTGAGCGGCTGACGGGAATCGAACCCGCGTATCAGGCTTGGGAAGCGTGCGCTCTACCATTGAGCTACAGCCGCAGTGTGCCGCTCGGTCGCCGAAGTGCTCCGACGCCGGTGCAACGCCCACCACTGTACAACACGCGGCCCGCCCGTGGTGTTCCGTGCGTGGCTGGGGCGCACGCGCCGTGGACTACCGTGGTGCCGTGCTCATCTCCGACCGGGACATCCGCCGCCAGCTGGACTCCGGGCGCGTGCGCCTGGAGCCGTACGACCCCGCCATGATCCAGCCCGCGAGCGTGGACGTTCGCCTGGACCGCTGGTTCCGGCTCTTCGACAACCACAAGTACGCGCACATCGACCCCGAGCAGGAGCAGCCGGAGCTCACCCGGCTCGTGGAGGTCGCGCCGGACGAGCCGTTCGTCCTGCACCCGGGCGAGTTCGTCCTGGGGGCCACCTACGAGAAGGTCACCCTGCCGGACGACGTCGCCGCGCGCCTCGAGGGCAAGTCCTCCCTCGGACGGCTGGGTCTGCTGACGCACTCGACCGCGGGTTTCATCGACCCCGGCTTCTCTGGGCACGTGACCCTGGAGCTGTCCAACATGGCCACGCTGCCGATCAAGCTGTGGCCCGGCTCCAAGGTGGGGCAGCTGTGCTTCTTCCAGCTCTCCTCCGCCACCGAGCACCCCTACGGCAGCGGCGCGTACGGCAACCGCTACCAGGGCCAGCGCGGGCCCACGGCCTCGCGCAGCCACGTGAACTTCCACCGCACCGTCATCGAGTAGCGCCCGCCCCTCACGCCGCGGTGGTGGTCAGCCCCTCCGGCGGCCGGGGCGTGACCAGCAGCAGCACCAGCCCAGCCCCCACCACCACCAGGATCCCCAGCACCCCCCAGATCTGCGCGCCCAGCAGCGAGACGAACAGCCCGAACAGGCCCGGGGCCAGGAAGCTCACCGCGCGGCCGGTGGTCGCGTACAGGCCGTAGATCTCCCCGTCCCGCCCCGGCGGGATCAGCCTGCCCAGGTACGTGCGCGACGCCGCCTGGGCCGGTCCCACGAACAGGCACAGCGCCAGCCCGCACACCCAGAACGCCGGCTTGCCGTCCCAGAGCAGCAGTGCGGTTCCGGCCACCATGATGCCCACGAGCGAACCGGTGATGACCGCGCGCGGTCCGAGGGCGTCGTCGAGCGGGCCGCCCACGAACGCGCCGAGCGCGGCGAGCAGGTTGGCGGCCACCGCGAAGAGGATGACCTCGGTGAGGGAGAAGCCGAACGTGCCCGCGGCGAGCACGCCGCCGAAGGTGAACACCCCGGCCAGGCCGTCCCGGTAGACGGCCGAGGAGAGCAGGAAGAAGACGGTGGCGCGGGAGGTTCGCCACAGAGAGGCGATCGTGGCGAACAGCTCGCGGTAGGCGCCCACCAGGCCGGGGCGGCGCTTGGGGGTCGAGGGTGGACGAGCGGGGCCGGCGGCGTCGTATGCTCGAAACGGCATGGTGCGCGCGGCGCGCATCAGGGGCAGGCAGAACGCCAGGATCCACGCGGCACTGAACAGGGCCACGGCGCGGTAGTTGAGGGCGTCGTCCGTGGGGATGCCCAGGAACCCCGGGGTGACGAAGCCGAACAGGACGAACGCGAGGGCGAAGATCCCGCCCACGTACCCGGCGCCCCAGCCCCAGCCTGAGATCCTGCCCATGCGGTCGGGCCCGGCCAGTGCCGGGAGCATGGAGTTGTAGCCCACCGTGGCGAACTCCTGCGCCACGCTGCCGGCCGCCACGAGGCCCACACCGAGCAGGAGGCACCCCGGTTCGGGGCGGGCCAGGAACGCGAGTGCCGTGCAGGCCACGAGCAGCCACGTGTTCAGGGTGAGGAACCGGGCCCGGGAGCGGGGGGAGTCGCCGCGCTGGCCGATGAGCGGCGCGGTGGCGGCGATCACGAACCCGGCCACCGTCATGGCCGCGCTGAGCACGGCGGAGGTGTGCTCGGGCGAGCCGAAGGGCTTGCTGGTGAGGTAGACCGTGAAGACGAACGTGAGCATCACCGAGTTGTAGGCGGAGGTCCCGGTGTCCCAGAGGCACCAGGCGAGCACCCGACCGCGGGAGCCGACCTGGGCGGCGGGGGAGGGGTGTGCGGGGTGCTGCTGGGCCGTGGCGGCACGGTCGCGGGTCATGGGGCCACCCTACGGTGTGGCGGTGGTCACCGGGGGTCCTCGACGCTGTGCCCATCCGCGGGTGGCCGCGGACCGGGGCCCCGCTGTCCGGGGTCGTGGCAACACACCGTCTTGTTAGGATGGACCCCCGCACATTCTTCCCCCGACCCCATGACCACCGCCGTGCCCGGCCCGGGTGCGTGGGGCGGTTGCGGCCCGAAAGGCAGGGTTCCATGATCTCGGTGCTGCTTCTCCACGGGATCGCCGCCCTGTGCGCGCCCCCGCTCCTGAAGCGCACCGGCCGTTCCGGGTTCTACCTGGTGGCCCTGGTCCCGCTCGCGAGCTTCGTGTGGCTGTGCACGCGGGCCCCGCGCGTCTACGGCCCGGAGGGTGGCTGGAGCACCACCGTCCCCTGGATCCCCCAGCTGGACATCTCCCTGGCCTTCCGCATGGACGCCCTGGCGTGGATGATGTGCCTGCTCGTCCTGGGTGTGGGCTCGCTCGTGCTGGCGTACTGCGCCCGGTACTTCAAAGCGGACGCCCAGGACGTCGGGCCCTTCGCCGGGCAGCTCGTGGCGTTCGCCGGGGCCATGTTCGGCCTGGTCACCGCGGACGACCTCATGGTGCTGTTCGTGTTCTGGGAGATCACCTCGGTGCTCTCCTTCCTGCTGATCTCCTACTCCCGCACCAAGCTCGCGGCACGTCGTGCCGCGCTGCAGGCCCTGGTCATCACCACGGCCGGCGGGCTCGCGATGCTCGTGGGCCTGCTGATGCTGGGCCACGCCGCCGGGACCTACCGGATCTCCGGGGTCCTGGATGCCGCCCCGGGCATGATCGGCTCCCCCGCGGTGGACGTGGCCGTGGTGCTGGTGCTCGCGGGCGTGGTCACCAAGTCCGCGCTGTTCCCCACCCACTTCTGGCTGCCGGCCGCGATGGCCGCTCCCACGCCCGTCTCCGCCTACCTGCACGCGGCGGCCATGGTCAAGGCCGGGATCTACCTGGTGGCGCGCCTGGCGCCCGGGTTCGCGGACACCCAGTGGTGGCTGCCCGTGACCCTCACGCTGGGGCTCGGGACCATGGTCTTCGGCGGCTGGGTGGCCCTGCGCCAGTACGACCTCAAGCTCATCCTGGCCTACGGCACGGTGAGCCAGCTGGGGTTCATCACATCCGTCGTGGCCTTCGGCACCGCGGACACCGCGCTGGCCGGCATGGGCATGGTCATGGCCCACGGGCTGTTCAAGGCCCTGCTGTTCCTGAGCGTGGGCGTGATCGACCACCAGGCCGGCACCCGTGACATCCGCAGGCTCTCCGGCGTGGGGCGCATGGCGCCCAAACTGTTCACCGTGTCCGTGATCGGCGCCGCCTCCATGGCCGGAATCCCGCCCCTGCTCGGGTTCGTGACCAAGGAGGGTGTGCTCACGGCCTTCGTGGAGCACCTGTCCGAGCCCGCCGCGGTGGTCGCCCTCGCGGGGGTCACCCTGGGCTCGGTCCTCACCGTGGCCTACAGCGCCCGGTTCCTGTGGGGCGGCTTCGCCCGCAAGTCCGCCGAGTTCTCCGCGCTCGACGCCGCCCCGGACGGACAGTCCGTGATCAGCGAGTTCACCCCGGCGTCCTGGGCCTTCCTCATGGCGCCGATCGTGCTGGCCGTGTGCACCGTGGTCCTCGGCCTTTTCCCGGCGCCCCTCGAGGCGGGCATCCTGCCCTACCGGGACCTGTTCCCGGACGCACCCGAGTCCCACCTGCACCTGGAGCTGTGGCACGGGCTGACCCCGGCGCTGGGGCTCTCCGTGCTCATCATCGCCGCGGGTCTGGCGCTGCACGCCGTGCGCGGTCCGGTCAACCGGTTCCAGAAGCGGCTGCCCGCCCTGCCCACCGGCGACTACGTCTACCGCCGGGTCATCAACGTGCTGGACGTGGTGGCCGTGTGGCTCACCGGGCGCACCCAGCGTGGTTCGCTGATGTTCTACCTCTCCGTCATCCTGGTGACCGCCATCGTGGTCCCCCTCGTGGCACTGTTCTGGTACCAGACTCCGCCGCTCGCGGACTTCCGCCTGGCGGACTCCCCGGCCCAGATGGCCACGGGGATCGCCATGGTCGTGGCGGCGCTGCTCGTGCTCACGGCGGGCAAGCGGTTCCTGGCCGTCCTGCTGGTCTCCGTCACCGGGTACGGGCTGTCCCTGCTCTTCGCGCTGCACGGCGCCCCGGACCTCGCCCTGACCCAGATGCTCGTGGAGACCATCTCCCTGGTGGCCTTCGTGCTCGCGCTGCGCTCGCTGCCCGCCCCGCTGTGGAACCGCCGCCGCGCGGGCCACCGGGTGTTCCGGGCAGTGTTCGCCGTGGCTTTCGGGCTGTTCATGATGGCACTGGCGGCGTTCTCCATCTCCTCCCGCAGCGCCGAGCGGATCTCCCTGGACCTCCCGTCCATGGCGTACGAGATCGGCCACGGTGCGAACGTGGTCAACGTGATCCTGGTGGACATCCGCGCCTGGGACACCATGGGCGAGATCTCCGTGCTCACGGTGGCCGCCACGGGCATCGCCTCCCTGATCTTCGTGAAGGGCCGCGGGGACCGGCTGCGCAGCGAGCGCCACGAACTGGACGCGGAGCGGCTCGAGGCCCTGCGCGGGGCGGACTCCGCGGCACACTCGCCGCAGGCGCACACGGAGCAGCTGGAGGCGGCCCGGCGCTTCACCTCCCGCCCGGACGCGGACCCGTTCCTGCTCGCGGGGCGCACCCTGGCCCCGGAGCGGCGCTCCATCATCTTCGAGGTCGTGGCGCGGCTGCTGTTCCACACCTTCATGATCGTGTCCCTGTACCTGCTGATCGCCGGCCACAACGACCCCGGCGGGGGCTTCGCCGGTGGGCTCATGGCCTCCCTGGCCCTCACGCTGCGGTACCTGGCGGGCGGGCGCTACGAACTGGAGCGCGCCACCCTGGTCAACGCCGGCTGGATGCTCGGCGCGGGGCTGGCGATCGCCTCCCTCTACGCCGTGACCCCGGTGCTCTTCGGCGGCACGGTCATGGAGAGCTACACGTACGAGTGGGACGTGCCGCTGTTCGGCCACGTCAAGTTCGTCACGGCGCTGGTCTTCGACGTGGGCGTGTACCTGATCGTGGTGGGGCTGGTCCTCGACATCCTGCGCTCGCTCGGCGGGCGCATCGACGAGCGCATCGAGCGTGCCGCCCTGGAGTCCGGGACGCGCCGCACCGGTCGCGGCTCCAGGATCCGCCTCACCCGCAGCGGCGCGGGCGTGTCCGCCACCCGGTCCGACGACCCTGACGTGCCCACGGGCTCCATTGTCTCCGGCGACGAAACCTCGGAGGTGCGGCCGTGACCGTGAACCTGACCATGCTCGTAGTCATGGGTGTGCTGTTCTCCGTGGGGGTCTACCTCCTGCTGGAGCGCTCCCTCACCCGCGTGCTGCTGGGCCTGATGCTGCTGACCAACGGCGCCAACCTGCTGATCCTGCACACCAGTGGAGTTCCCGGTGCAGCCCCGCTCTACGACTCCGCGCTGGACGGCTCCGACTACTCGGACCCGCTGCCGCAGGCCCTGGTGCTCACCTCCATCGTGATCTCGCTGGCCACCACGGCCTTCCTGCTCAGCATGATCTGGCGCTCCTGGATCCTGGCCCGCCGGGACGAGATCCAGGACGACCTCGAGGACCGTCGCGTGGCGCAGCAGTCCTCCTACGACGCCGAGGACGACGACGCCATGCCCCAGGACACCTCCGAGTTCAACCACGGGGACGCCCGGTACACGCCGTCACGGCACAACGAGGAGGAGGCCACGGAATCGCCGGGTCACCACAGGGCCGAGAAGCGCCAGCAGGACGAGAAGAGGCACACGCATGAGTTCTGACCTGGCGCAGCTGGCACCGCTCGCGGTGCTGATCCCCTTCCTGGGAGCGGCCCTGAACTTCGTGATCGTCCACCGCAACCGCCTCCAGCGCACGGTGACGGTGGGCGCCATGGCCCTCACCCTGGTGCTCAACGCGGTGCTGCTCGCGAACGTGTGGACCCAGGGCCCCCAGGTGGTGCACCTGGGCGGCTGGGCGGCCCCGTACGGGATCGTGATGGTGGTGGACCAGCTCTCCGCGCTGATGCTCGTGGTCTCCGTGGTGGTCTCCCTCGCGGTGCTCGTCTACGCCGTGAGCGAGGGCGTGGCCGGCGGCGACGACGAGGGTCCCATCTCGATCTTCTACCCCACGTTCCTGCTGCTGGTGGCCGGGGTGTCCAACGCGTTCCTGGCCGGGGACCTCTTCAACCTCTACGTGGGCTTCGAGATCCTCCTGACGGCGTCCTACGTGCTGCTCACCATGGGCGGGACGGCCCAGCGCATCCGTGCGGGCATCACGTACGTGGTGGTCTCCGTGATCTCCTCGATCCTCTTCCTGATATCGCTCGGCATGATCTACGGGGCCACGGGCACGGTGAACATGGCGGACCTGTCCCTGAAGCTGGCGGACCTGCCACAGGGCACGCAGCTGCAGCTGCACCTCATGCTGCTCATCGCGTTCGGGGTCAAGGCGGCCGTCTTCCCGCTGTCGTTCTGGTTGCCCGACTCCTACCCCACGGCCTCCGCGCCCGTGACCGCGGTGTTCGCCGGTCTGCTGACCAAGGTGGGCGTCTACTCGATCATCCGCACGGAGACGCTGCTGTTCCCGGACCGGCAGATCAACGGTCTGCTGATGTGGGTGGCCCTGCTGACCATGCTGGTGGGCATCCTGGGCGCGCTCGCCCAGATCGACATCAAGCGCATGCTCTCGTTCACGCTCATCAGCCACATCGGGTACATGATCTTCGGCATCGCGGTGGGCACCCCGCAGGCACTGGCCGCGGTGGTGTACTACATCGCCCACCACATCGTGATCCAGACCAGCCTGTTCCTGGTGGCGGGACTGATCGAGCGCCGGGGCGGGTCCACCAACGTGGACCGCCTGGCGGGGCTGCTGCGGATCTCCCCGGTGCTGGGGGTGCTGTACCTGGTCCCGGCACTGAACCTGGGTGGCATCCCTCCCTTCTCCGGCTTCCTGGGCAAGGTGGGTCTGCTGGAGGCGGGCACCGCCAGCGGGACCTGGCTCGACTACCTCCTGGTGGGCGTGTCCGTGCTCGTTTCGCTGCTCACCCTCATGGCGCTGATCCGGGTGTGGAACCGGGTGTTCCTGCGCCGCGTGGACGACGCCGAGTACCCGGATCCCGTGCTGCGCGCCACCACCGCGGAGGGCCGCAGCCCCCGCACCTCCCGGGTGGTGTCCCGCAAGCCCGGCAGCAGGTTCTCGGGCTCCGCCCCCGTGGTGCTGCTTCCCCGGACCATGATGGGCGCCACGGCGGCCCTGGTGGTGGTGGGCGTCTCGCTCACGGTCTTCGCTGGCCCGCTCTTCGACCTCGCCGGCAGCGCCGCCGACAACCTGCTCCACCCGGATCGATACGTCAACGCCGTCCTGGCCCCGGTGGGTCAGGGCGGGGTGAGCGAGGAGGCACCGTGAGCACGTCCGCCATCCGCAGGCAGTCCCGCAACTCCCTGCGGGCCGAACTGCCCCTGATCCTGTGGCTCGTGGTCGTCTGGGGCGCACTGTGGGGGGACTGGAGCCCCGGAAATCTGGTCTTCGGCCTGGTGCTGGCCGTGCTGGTCACCAGGACGCTGGTCCTGCCCCCCGTGCGGCTGTCCGGGCGCTTCAACGTGCTGCACTTCGCCCTGTTCGTGGTCACGTTCGTCTGGGAGGTCGCCAAGGCGAGCGCCCAGGTGTTCTGGGTGGCGCTCTCGCAGGGGCCCCGGGTGCGCAACGCCGTGCTGCAGGTGCCGCTGCGGCAGAACAACGACCTGCTGATGACCGCCGTGGGGCACACCATGGCGCTGATCCCCGGCTCGCTGGTGGTGGAGGTGGACCGCGGCAACGGCATCCTCTACTTCCACGTGCTGAACGTCTCCACGCCCGAGCAGGCGGAGAGCTTCCGACGCTCGGCGCTGGACATCGAGGCCGCCTGGATCAGGATCATGGGCACCCGCGAGGACCTCGCGCTGCTGCCCGTGAAGGGTGATCCGGACCGCACGGAGGCCACGGGCGCCGTGGAGTCGCCCACCGAGAAGATGCACGAGACCGAAACCGAGACCGAGACAGCGGCCGAGGGCCGGGGACAGGAGCGATCATGACCGTGTTCGACGTCGCCGTGTGGGTGTGCGGAGTCATCCTCGCCCTCGCGGCCGCGGGGACCATCTACCGCCTGGCGAAGGGCCCGTCCCTGCTGGACCGGGTGATCGCCTCGGACGTGCTGCTGGCCATCGTGGGTGCGTCGCTGGCCGTGGAGATGGTGTACCACCACAACACGGACAACATCCTGCTGCTCGTGATCGTCTCGCTGGTGGGGTTCCTGGGCTCCGTGACGGTGGCCCGCAACGTGGGGCTGGACCGCTCATGAGCTGGCACACGGTGGTGGACGCGGTGGCACTCGTGTGCATGGTGGTGGGGGCGTTCATGTCCCTCGCCGCGGCGGTGGGCCTGGTGCGCTTCCCGGACCTGCTGTCCCGCATGCACGCGGGCACCAAGCCGCAGGTCTTCGGGCTGCTGCTCCTGCTCACGGCGCTGGCTCTGGAGAGCGGTGAGCCCCGCATGATCCCGCTGCTGGTGCTGGCGTGGATCTTCCAGCTGCTCACGGTGCCAGTGTCCGCGCACATGGTGGGACGGGCGGCCTACCGCTCCAAGCACCTGCACGAGGAGAACCTGGTGGCGGACGAGCTCCGGGACGTGGTGGCCCGCGCGGGCGGCGACGACTCCCGCTGAGGACACGGACCGTCCGAGCCACCCGGCAAGGTGTCCCCGCGCGGGCCGCGAGGTTCGTATGCTGGGGGAGGAACACGATGCCGCTGACCACCCGGTGCCGGCGGCACGTCACGAGAACCAAGGAGATACCCATGAACAAGGTGATGGATCTGCTCGGCACGGCCGCGTCCCTGGGCGGCGTGGCACTGTCCAACAAGGCACTGTCCGCGGTGTGGAAGAAGGTCACGGGCAACGAGCCCCCCGCCAAGAACCCGGACGAGGACGAGGCCTGGCGCGACATCATCATCTGGGCCATGGTCACCGGTGTGGTGGGCACGGTCATCAAGGTGGCCATCTCGCGGCAGGTTGCCAAGCTGGAGTCCGACGACAAGGACTCCGCCAAGACCTCGCAGTCCGAGATCTGATCCGGGACCCGTCCCACGACGAACGGCCGGGTACCCCGCGTACCCGGCCGTTCGTCATCTAGACTGGGAGCTCAACGACAGGGGAGCGCCGCAGCGGCGCTGAGAGTGCGCGTCAGCGCAGACCCTCGAACCTGATCCGGTTCATACCGGCGCTAGGAAGTCGAGTATCTCAGGGGCACGGTCGCACGGGCGGCCGCGGCCCCTCCCCTCCTGGAGCCTTCAGGAGGATCTCATGACGCAGTCCCGCACCACCGCACCCACCTCACCGGCACGCTCCTCACGACGCAGGTCCTGGCGGGTGGTGGACATCGTGGTCGCCGCAGTGCTCTCGGCCGTGTGCGCCGTGGTCTTCTGGCTGTGGTCCAACCTGCTCTCGCCGGTCGTCTCGGCGGGCACCGTGGCCTACCCGCCCACCGCCGGGCTGATCGTGGGCGGGTGGCTCGTGGCCGGTACCCTGGGCGCGCTGATCATCCGCAAGCCCGGGGCGGCCCTCTTCTGCGAGCTGCTGGCCGCCGTGCTGGAGATGTTCCTGGGCACGCACGCGGGCTGGCTCGTGGTCCTCTCCGGAGTGGTCCAGGGCCTGGGTGTGGAGCTGGTCTTCCTGGCCACCGGCTACCGTCGTTTCGGTCTGGGCGTCGCCACCGTCGCCGGTGCGGTCTCCGGGCTCTTTCTCGGCGTGAGCGAGGACATCATGTACAACTACGAGTGGGCCACCGACCAGAAGGTTGTCTACGCCGTGCTCACCACCCTCTCCGGCGCCGTGATCGCCGGCGCCCTGATGTGGCTCGTGGTGCGCGCCCTGCAGGCCACGGGGGTCCTGGGGGCGCTCGCCTCCGGCGCCGCGCGTCGATGAACGACCCGGCGGCGTCCGAGCCCTCGGCACCCGATCGTTCGGCTCCCGACCCCACAGCGTCCGGGCCCTCGGCACCTGAATCCCCGGCATCCACCGCACCCGCGGGAGCCGAGGTCCGTCTGGCCGGTTTCGGCTGGCACTACCCGGGCCGGGAGAGTCCCAGCCTGAGCGACGTCACCGTGGACATCGCCGTGGGGGAACGTGTTCTGCTCCTGGGTCCCTCCGGGGCGGGCAAGTCCACCCTCCTGCAGGCACTCGCGGGCGTTGAGCAGGACCCGGACGGGCAGTCCCGCTCGGGTGAGGTGCTCGTGGACGGAACGGACCCCCGCGACGCCCGAGGCGCCGTCGGCTTCATGCACCAGGACCCCGAGACCCAGGTGGTGCTCTCCCGGGTGGGGGACGACGTCGCCTTCGGGCTCGAGAACCTCGCCGTGCCCCGTGAGCAGATCTGGCCGCGCGTGCGCGAGTCCCTGCACCGCGTGGGCCTGGACCTGCCGCTGGAGCACTCCACCACCGCGCTGTCCGGTGGGCAGAAGCAGCGCCTGGCGCTCGCCGGGGTCATGGCCATGCGCCCCCGCCTGCTGCTGCTGGACGAGCCCACCGCGAGCGTGGACCACGAGGGCGCGGAGGAGCTCTGCGCGGCCGTCGCCCGCGTGGTGGTGGAGCGTGGGATCACCCTGGTGGTCGTGGAGCACCGAGTGGGGCTGTGGGAACCCGTGGTGGACCGCGTGGTGGTGCTGGACGAGCGCGGCCGGGTGGCCTTCGACGGCCCCACCCGCGAGGTGCTGCGCGACGCCCGCACGCTGCTGCAGGAGCAGGGCACCTGGGTGCCCGGCTGGGTGCCGAGCACCCGCCGCCCGGCCCACCACGGCCCCGTGCCGGCCGCCCGCAGCGCGTCCCCGGGCGAGGAGCGTCCGGGCCGGGAGTGCCGGAGCGGCACGGCTCCGGGCGGTGCCACCGCGGACGCGGCGACTCCAGCCGAGGCATCTCCGGGTGCGGCCACCTCGGGCGTGGTCGCCCCGGGAGGGGCGGCTCCGTTGCCGGGCGCCGCGGCGTCGTCCGAGGACGGCCGTGTGCTGCTGAGCGCCCGCGGGCTCGCGGTCTCACGCGTGCAGCCGTCCCGGCGCGCGATCGCCCGCAGGCGGCGCCGTGCCCGGGCGGCGTGGCGCCGCCGTGAGGTCTTCGCGGAGCAGGCCGTCAGCGGGGACGTCCTCGTGGCCGCGCAGGACATCGACCTGGACGTCCGCGCCGGGCGCGCGCTCGCCGTCACGGGCGTCAACGGCGCGGGCAAGTCCACGCTTGCGCTGACCCTCGCCGGGCTGCTGGTACCGGTGCGCGGCACGGTGCGTGCGAGTGGCGCGCTCGCGGCCGGTGCGCCCGCGGACCCGTCCCTGTGGGACGGCGGCGAGCTGATCTCGCGCGTGGGCACCGTGTTCCAGCACCCCGAGCACCAGTTCCTGCGCCCCACCGTGCGCCAGGAGCTCGAGTTCGGCCCCGAGCAGCTGCGCCGTCGGGCCGCCGCGACCGGACGTGCGGCCGCGGGAGGCGACGACGCCGCCCGGGTCGCGGAGCTGCTGCGCCGCCTGCGCCTGGAGGACCTCGCGGACGCCAACCCTTTCACGCTGTCCGGGGGCCAGAAGCGGCGGCTGTCCGTGGCCACGGTGCTCGCGGCGGCGCCCGAGGTGCTGATCCTGGACGAGCCCACGTTCGGCCAGGACGCGCGGACCTGGCGGGAGCTCGTGGAGCTGCTCGTGAGCGAGCTGGACCGGGGCACGGCCGTGGTGGCCGTGACCCATGACCGTGACCTGATGGCGGCCCTCGAGGCCGAGGAACTGAGGCTGGGAGCATGAGCGTCACCGCCGCACCGTCCCTGTTCGCCCCGCGCACCGGGCTGCTGGCGCGCGCCAACCCCGTGGTGAAGCTGCTGGGGGCGCTGCTGATCACCCTCGTGATCGTGGTCAGCGCGGACCCGGTGACGAACGCCGTGGCGCTCGCCGGGCAGCTGGTGCTGCTGGCGGGAGCGGGCATCCGACCGTGGCGGCTGCTCACCACCCTGTGGCCGGTGGTGGTGGCGGCGCTCATCAGCGGATGGGGCACGGCCATGCTGTCCACCGCGGGCGGCCCCGTGCTGCTGCAGCTCGGCTGGGTCACCGTGACCACGGGGTCGCTGGCCGCCGGCGCGGCGATCGCGCTGCGCGGTCTGGCGATCGCCCTGCCCGGGATCACCGTGCTGCTCACCACCGATCCCACGGACCTCGCGGACGGGCTGGCCCAGACCCTGAAGCTGCCCGCGCGGTTCGTCCTCGCCGCACTGGCCGCCATGCGGCTGGTGGAGGTCATGATCTCCGAGTGGGGCGTGCTCGCCTCGGCCCGCCGGGCCCGGGGCGCGGGCGGGGAGCGGGGGCCGTGGGCCGTGGCGCGGGAGTTCGGTGGGCAGGCGTTCACCCTGCTGGTGCAGTCGCTGCGCCGCGCCACCCGCCTGGCCATGACCATGGAGGCCCGGGGCTTCGGCGCCGGGCCCCGCACCTGGGCCCGCGAGCTGCACTACGGTCGGGTGGACGTGCTGGTGGGGAGTGCTGTGGTGCTCACCGCGGTGGGCGCGCTCGCCGTGTCCCTGGCACTGGGCACCCACCGGTTCATCTGGCAGTGACCCCCTGGCATCTCAGCGGGAGCCGGAACCCACCAGGAAGCCCGTGAGGGTCCGGGTCAGCTCGGGGTCCGAGCGGAGCGGGTGGCCGTCCACGGAGGTCACCGGGGCCGCCAGGCGCACCGAGGAGGTGAGCCACACCGCGCTGGCCCCCAGGAGATCCCGCGGGTGGAGGGGGCCGTACTCCACGCCCCAGCCGTGGCGGCGCGCGGCCTCGAAGATCCGTGCCTGGGACGTGCCCGGCAGGACTCCCCGGGACGGCTCGGGCGTGAGGAGGACCGGAGGGGCGTCCTCTTGGACGCGGGCGCAGACCACGGAGGACGTGGCGCCCTCCAGGATCCGGTGCTCGGAGGAGGTCATGAACACGGCGTCCTGCGCACCGTGGGCGCGGGCGTGGCGCACCGCGGCCATGTTCACGGCGTAGGAGAGGGTTTTCACGCCCGGCAGCAGCCACGGCAGCCCGGAGTCCTCAGCCGGGTCGTGCCCGCGCTCCAGCAGCAGGACCGCGACACCGCCCCGCCGGGCCGCGAAGGTTCCCGGCGGCACCGGGTTCACGGTGAGCCACGCCCAGGGCTCCCCGTCCGGGGTGCCGCGGGCCACCGTGAGCTTCACGCAGTGCTCGGCCCCCAGCCTGAGGTGGGGGTCGTGGGAACCCGGGGCGGCGGCGTCGAGACCCAGGGCCAGGGCTTCACGGCACACCCGATCGGACGGCACGGGCAGGTCCGCGGCGGTGGCGGACGAGCGCAGCCGCTCGTGGTGCGCGGCGAACTTGTAGGTGCGCCCGTCCAGCACGTGCATGGTCTCGAAGACACCGTCTCCGCGCGTGAGGGCCTGGTCCTCCAGCGAGACGTGCGGGCGGTCCGGGTCCACGAGCCGGGGCTCGCCGGTGACGGGGGAGACGAGCACAGTCGCGGGGCCGGCGCCTCGTGGGCTCACGGGGTCTCCCGCTCCTGCGCGGCCGGGTCCTCGGTGGACGGGCCGGGGTGGATGATCTCCGCGTTCTCCCACACGGGGTCCTCGGCGAGGTACTCCTCCTCCTGGGCGGCCCACTGCTCCCAGTGGGCCTCGTACGCCCCGCCGTCCCGGGCAAGGGCGCGCTGGCGGCGCTGGGAGGTGGGCAGCTCCACCCACACGGAGGTGTCCAGCAGCTCCCGGGCCTCCCGGTGGCACGCCCCCACACCCTCCAGGAGCACGATCTGGGCGGCACGGGTCAGCCGTGGCGTGCCCGGTTCGCTGGTGAGCCAGTCCCAGGCCGTCCAGTGGGCGTCCTGGTCGTCGCGCAGGGGCCGCAGCACGTCGGTGCGGTACTCGTCCATGCCCCGTCGCAGACCGTCCCACCCCGGGTAGATGTCCTCCAGCCGGAACACCACCACGTCGTGGGAGCGGCGCAGCACGGCGGCGAGCTGGTCGGTGAGCGTGGTCTTGCCCGCCCCTGAGCGGCCGTCGATGCCCACCAGGAACGGTTTGCGCGTGGGGGGAGGCAGCAACCGCGCCAGGTTGATGCCGTCCGTGAGTCGTGCGATCTCGTCGTCCTGGAAGCTCTCGTCCGGGGCGATCACCGGGCGTCCGTCCGCTTGCGGAGCCAGGTCACCAGACCCGGGGTTGCCGCGCGGATCTGCTCCCACGCGGCGTCGAAGTCCTCAGCGCCGCCGTACCAGGGGTCGGCGATGTCGAGGTCGGTCTGCGTGTCCGCTACGGCGGGGTCGAAGCTGCGCATCAGGCGCACCTTCTCGGCGTCCCCGGCGGGCAGCCGCTCGCGCAGCCGACGGGCGTGGTCCGCGGTCATGGCCACCAGCAGGTCCGCGTCCGCGAGCTCGCGGTCCGTGATGCCGTGGGCGCGGTGCTCCGGCAGCTCCAGGCCGTTCTCCGCGAGGACGTCCCGAGCGCGGGGGTCCACGCCGTGCCCGTGCTCCTCGTCGCTGACGCCCGCGGACGAGACCGCGACGTGGTCGGCGAGCCCGGCCTGTTCCACCTCGTGGCGCAGCAGGGCCTCGGCCATGGGGGAGCGGCAGATGTTGCCTGTGCAGACCGTGACGATGTTGAACATGGTGCCCACTCTACGGAAGATCCTGGGGCGGCGGAGGGCCAGCCCCCGGCCGTCCTCCGGTCCGCGGTGCCGCCCTCCCGCTCACGCGGCCGTGGCGGCACCCCAGAGTCAGGCGCTCCAGGTCAGGCGTTCCAGGCCGGAGAGCAGCAGGTTCAGCCCCGCCATGTACTCCGCACGGTCGTCGTGGCGGCGGAACTGGTCCAGGACCGAGTGGACGAACGGGAACTCGCCGGTGTCCACGTGGTCCCAGCGCTCGAGCTGCTCCCGGAACATCTCCTCGGCGTCCTCCGCGTCCCGCAGGTCCTGGCGGTGGGAGATCTCCGCGCCCATCCCGGAGGCGTAGTTCGTGATGGCCAGGGACGCGTGGAACTGCTGGGCCGCGTCCAGCTCCATGCGCTGCAGGATCCGCCCCGTGTACTCCCACGTGCGCAGGGCGTTCTCCTCGTCCGGGCCGGCGTCGAGCAGCTGCCCCGCGAGCCAGCGGTGCTCCAGCATCTCGGAGAACAGGCACAGGGACAGCAGCCGCAGCTCCCCGAGGGCCGCGCGCGTGACCGGGCTCGTCCGCGGGTCCGGCTCCAGGGCAGGGAACTCGGCGAACTGCTCCGGGGAGAGCTGCCCCCGGTCACGCAGCTCGTGGAACCGGTGCAGTGCCCGCCCCAGCACCTCGTCCGCGACCATGGCCATCAGCTCGTCCTTGCCGGAGGCGTACCAGTAGAGGCTGGCCACGCCGCTGTTCAGCTCCGCGGCCAGGCCGCGCAGGGTGAGCCGCTGGGCGCCGTCGCGGTCCAGCATGGCGATGGCCGTGTCCACGATGGTCTCCACGGACAGCGACGCACGACGCCGCCCCGTCGGCTTCCCCGCCCCGGTGCGCCCCCGCTGGCCGCGAGTTCCGCCGGGGAGGTGACGCTCCGCCGTCGTGCTCCCGGGAGCGGGGCCGTTGCCGGACGTGGGGCGGCCTTCGGGGTTGTCCGCCGGCCGCGGCGGGGCGGCGGGGGCCGTGGCGGGGGAAGGCGCCTCGGAGGGGTCGGTGGTGGGAGTCATGGGCATCACCATAGGCAGGCTGTTGCGCGGTATCAAACAACGTTCTATTCTCGAACACGATTCGATGCGTCGAACAGTGTTCGACAGGAACGGAAGGTCTCTTTCATGTCACAGATGCTCGCCGGCGAAGCCCGGCACCGGGGCTCGAGTGCCCCGCAGAGTTTCCGCGCGGCCTGGCCCGCGCTCCTGGGGCTGTGCCTCACCCAGCTCGTGGAGATGGTGGACAACTCCATCCTCAACGTGGCCCTGCCCGTGGTGGGCCGGGACCTCCACGCCAGCCCCACCGACCTGCAGTGGATCGTGGGCGCCTACTCCCTCACCTTCGGAGGCCTGCTCATGGTGGGCGGCACTCTGGGGGACAAGCTCGGGCGGCGCCGCACGATCTCCTGGGGACTCGCCCTCTTCGGGCTCGCGGGTCTGGCCGTGCTGCTGGTCCAGACCCCCGGCCAGCTCATCGCGGTGCGTGCGGTCTCCGGTGCCTTCGCGGCGCTGATCGCCCCCATCACCATGTCCCTGCTCTTCCGGCTCTTCGACCGCGACGACCTGCGCAACAGGGCGATCGGGCTCATCATGACGGTCTCCATGATCGGCTTCGCCGTGGGACCCACCCTGGCGGGGCTGGCGCTGGAGCACATGCCGTGGCAGATGCTGCTCGTGCTCAACGGTCCTGTGGCGCTGGTGGCCTGGCTCGGCGTGCGGATGGGCCTGGACAAGGACCGCGCCGAGGACCTGCGCGAGGGCCGCGCGGACGTCCCCGGTGCCGTGCTCTCCGTGGCCGCGCTCGCCCTGCTGCTCTACACCTTCACCGCGGGTGTCGAGTTCGGCTGGCTCGACCTGCGGACCCTCCTGATCCTCCTGGGTGGGCTGCTCGCGCTCGCCGGGTTCGTGTGGCGCGAGCGGACGGCGGAGGACCCCATGCTGGACCTCTCGCTGCTGGCCATCCCCACCGTGCGGGGCTCCGCGATCCTGCAGACCTCCGTGATGACCGCGATGGCGGGCGTCATGTTCGTCTCCACCCAGCTGTACCAGTTCGCGTGGGGCTGGACGCCTCTGCAGGCCGGTCTCGCCAACCTGCCGTTCGTGGTGGGCATGATGAGCGCCGGGCCGTTCGTGGACCGGGCCGTGGCGGCATGGGGCCACCGACGCACGTCCGCGTACGCGGTGCTGCTGCTGCTGGCCAGCCTGGGCGTGTGGATCTACGCCGTGGACCACGGCTTCGTGTGGTGCGCGATCGGCATGTTCATGATGACCATGGCCATGCGCACCATCATGACCACCGGAGCCGTTGCGCTGATGGGGGCGCTGCCCGCGTCCCACACCTCCATGGGCTCGGCCATGAACGACACCTCCCAGGAGCTCGGCAACGCCGTGGGTCTGGCGCTCGTCGGGACCGTGATGGCCTCCGTGGTGGGCAAGGTCCTGCCCACCGGTGCGTGGGACGACGCCACGGTGCAGGGTTTCGTGCACTCGCAGCAGATCTCCTTCGCCCTGCTGGGGCTCCTGGTGATCGCGCTCGCCGCCGTGGGGATCCGCACCCTCACCGACTCCCGGGAGACCGAGGAGCACTGAGGCCGGGAGCACCCCTC
>NZ_JAUMTZ010000001.1:360644-390480 GCF_030530945.1 Kocuria sp.
CGGTGGCGCCGGGGGGCGGCGCCCCCCCCCCCCGCCCGGGGGGGGGGGGGGGGCACCCCCCCCCCGCGGGGCTCCCCACCGGCCCTTCGGATGTGGCCGGGTCCTAGTACCACCCGACCGGACGGCTCACTCCGCGGGTTCCTTGGACTTCGGAGTGGTCTGGTCCCAGGGCGCCTCCCCCTCGGGGGTGTCCTTGGCGATGTCGTCCACCGCCGAGGAGACCCACTGGGACTTGTAGGTGAAGTCGGTCTCGTTGCCGTGCTCGTCCGTCTGGCGGTACCACTCGGTGATGGCCGGGTCGTGGGAGTCGAACGCCTCGCCCGCCGCACGGTGGCCCTCGGCGTGCTCCACCTGCAGGGCGAAGTTGTCGCCGTGCTCGGCGAGACCCGTGCTCACCGCCTTCTCCACCGCGGACAGTGCGAAGCGGGTGCGCAGCGTGGCGGGGTCGCTCCGGAGGTCGCGGTAGAGGGCGACCATCATGACGGCCACGACCACGGCGAACGGCAGCGCGGAGACGATCACGAGGTTCTGCATGCCGGCCAGGGCGTCGTCGCCGCCCACCAGGAGCATCACGATCGCGATGCCCGCGAGGCACACGCCCCAGAAGATCACGATCCACTTGCTGGGGTCCGGGCGCCCGCGCTGGGTCATGGTGCCCATGACCACGGAGGCGGAGTCGGCGCTGGTCACGAAGAAGATGCCGATGACCGCCATGGCCAGCACGGAGGTCGCACCGGTGAGCGGCAGCTGGTCGAAGAGCCCGAACAGCATGGACTCCGAGCCGTTGGCCACCGAGAGGTCGGCGCCGTTCTTCGCGAAGAACATGGCCGAGCCGCCGAAGACGATGAACCACAGCACGCACACGGACGCCGGGACCACGAGCACCACGGTCACGAACTGGCGGATGGTGCGCCCGCGGGAGATCTTGGCGATGAACATGCCCACGAAGGGGGACCAGGACAGCCACCAGGCCCAGTAGTACACGGTCCAGGTGTTCGAGAACTCGGCGCTCTCGGGCCCCCAGGCGGCGGACTGCCCGGTCATGAAGAGGTACTCGGCCAGGTACGTGGAGAACGTGGAGGGGATGAGCGTGAGCAGGAAGACCGTGGGGCCCACGAAGAACACGAACAGCGCCAGCACGAACGCCAGCGTGAGGTTGATGTTGGAGAGGTAGCGGATGCCCCGGGAGACGCCCGAGACCGCGGAGATGATGAAGCACACGGACAGCGCCGCGATGATGACGATCAGCGTGTTGTTGCCGAGCTCGCCGATCCCGCCCACGATCGAGATGCCGGAGCCGATCTGCAGCGCGCCCATGCCCAGGGAGGCCGCCGTGCCGAAGAGGGTGGCGAAGATGGCGAAGACGTCGATGAGCTTGCCCAGGGGTCCGTCCACGCGCTTGTGGCCCAGCAGGGCCGTGAACACGCGGGAGATCAGCGGCGCGCGGCCGCGGCGGTAGGCGCCGTAGGCCACGGAGACACCCACCACGGCGTAGATGGCCCAGGGGTTCAGGGCCCAGTGGAACGCGGACTGCACCAGGGCGTAGACCACCATGGAGTCCTTGCCGGCCTCCGCCACGTGGGAGAAGCCGGGGATTCCGCCCTCGAAGTAGGTCATGGGCTCGAACGCCCCGTAGAACATCAGGCCGATTCCCATGCCTGCGGCGAAGAGCATGGCGAGCCAGGAGAAGAAGGAGTACTCGGGCTCCTCGTCGTCACGGCCGAGCTTGATCCGGCCCGTGCGGGTGAAGCCGATGACCAGCATGAAGAACACGGCGGCGGTGGAGAGCAGGATGAAGAACCAGCCGGTGTTCGCGGTCACCCAGGCCAGAGCGGTGGAGGAGACGGTGGACAGGCTGTCCGTGCCCAGCACACCCCACCCGATGAAGGCCACGATCAGCAGGGCGGTGATGACGAACACGGCCTTGTCTGTGCCGAAGCGGACCTTGCGGTCCTCCACGCCCACACCCGGGACCAGAGCCGGGTGGATGCCGTGCGGGTAGGTGAGTTCGTCGATGATCTTGCGGGACCGACTCCGAGAGGTGGAGCCGGGGGCCGGCTCCGCCGTGGCGGGCGGTTCGTCCTGTGGTGCTTGCTCGGGGGAATGGGGTGGCGTGCTCAAGACAGTTCTCCTGACTGCAGCGGGGGAGTGAAGGATCTCGTCGTGCTGTGGCGCATCTCCCATGGACGTGGTGGTCTGCCGACGCCAGGCTCAACCCGGAGGTTTCGCCGTGGGCGTACAAAGTTCCGATTGTAACGAGGATCCGGCGGGCACCCAACTCGCCGGTAGTTTCCAGGCGGGTCGCCAGAACGCCCAGGCCACTGGGTTGAGTGATAAACACTCAATTTCGTTTGACAACGAGTGCTCAACGTGTAAACTTGAGTCTGAAAAGCTCAAGTCTGAGGTTCCGCCGCCGGAAGCCCCCCGGGGGGTCCGCGCGGAACAGCAGCACCAACGAAAGGATCGAATATGTCTCGCGCAGTGGGAATCGACCTCGGCACCACCAACTCCGTGGTGGCCGTTCTGGAGGGCGGCGAGCCCGTCGTCATCGCGAACGCCGAGGGCAATCGCACCACCCCGTCCGTCGTGGCCTTCTCCAAGGACGGCGAAACCCTCGTGGGTGACGTCGCCAAGCGTCAGGCCGTGACCAACGTGGACCGCACGGTGGCCTCCGTGAAGCGCCACATGGGCACCGACTGGACCACCGAGATCGACGGGAAGAAGTACACCCCGCAGGAGATCTCCGCCCGCACGCTCATGAAGCTGAAGGCGGACGCGGAGGCCTACCTGGGCGACAAGGTCACGGACGCCGTGATCACCGTCCCCGCCTACTTCAACGACGCCGAGCGCCAGGCCACCAAGGAGGCCGGCGAGGTGGCGGGCATGAACGTGCTCCGCATCGTCAACGAGCCCACCGCCGCGGCTCTGGCCTACGGCCTGGAGAAGGGCAAGGAGGACGAGCTCATCCTGGTCTTCGACCTCGGTGGCGGCACGTTCGACGTCTCCCTCCTGGAGGTTGGCAAGGACGAGGACGACTTCTCCACCATTCAGGTCCGCGCCACCGCCGGTGACAACCGCCTGGGTGGCGACGACTGGGACCAGCGGATCGTGGACTGGCTGCTGCAGCAGGTGAAGTCCAAGACCGGTGCTGACCTGTCCAAGGACAAGATCGCCCTGCAGCGTCTGAAGGAGGCGGCCGAGCAGGCCAAGAAGGAGCTCTCCTCCGCGACCTCCACGACCATCTCCCTGCAGTACCTCTCCGTGACCCCCGAGGGCCCGGTGCACCTGGACGAGAAGCTGTCCCGCGCCAAGTTCGAGGACCTCACCAAGGACCTGCTGGCCCGTACCGAGAAGCCCTTCAAGGACGTCATCGCCGAGGCGGGGATCAAGGTCTCCGACATCAACCACGTGGTGCTCGTGGGTGGTTCCACCCGCATGCCCGCCGTGGTCGAGAAGGTCACGCAGCTGGCCGGCAAGGCCCCGAACAAGGGCGTGAACCCGGACGAGGTCGTGGCCGTGGGTGCCGCCATCCAGGCCGGTGTCCTCAAGGGCGACCGCAAGGACGTGCTGCTGATCGACGTGACCCCGCTGTCGCTGGGCATCGAGACCAAGGGCGGCGTGATGACCAAGCTCATCGAGCGCAACACGGCCATCCCCACCAAGCGCTCCGAGACCTTCACCACCGCCGAGGACAACCAGCCCTCCGTGTCCATCCAGGTCTTCCAGGGTGAGCGCGAGTTCACCCGGGACAACAAGAACCTGGGCACGTTCGAGCTGACCGGCATCGCGCCGGCTCCCCGCGGCATGCCGCAGATCGAGGTCACCTTCGACATCGACGCGAACGGCATCGTGCACGTGTCCGCCAAGGACAAGGGCACGGGCAAGGAGCAGTCGATGACCATCACGGGCGGCACCTCGCTGTCCAAGGACGACATCGACCGCATGGTCAAGGACGCCGAGGCCAACGCGGACGCGGACAAGCAGCGCCGGGAGGCGGCTGACCGCCGCAACAACGCCGAGCAGACCGCGTACTCCGTGGAGAAGCTGATCAAGGACGACGAGGGCGCCATCCCCGAGGACGTCAAGTCCGAGGTCCAGGCCGACGTCGACGCCGTGAAGTCCGCCCTTGAGGGCGACGACGACGACGCCGTCAAGGCCGCCTTCGAGAAGCTGCAGACCTCGCAGACCAAGATCGGCGAGGCCCTGTACGCCCAGTCCCAGACCGAGGGTGCCGCCGGTGCCCAGGCGGGTGCTGCCGGTGCCGAGGGCGCCCAGGCCGCGGGCGACGACGACATCGTGGACGCCGAGGTCGTGGACGACGACAACGACGGGAAGAAGTGAGCATGAGCGACTCCGAGAACACCAAGGGCCACGGCGAGTCCGTGCCGGAGGACCCGGAACACTCTGCTCCCGAGTCGCAGGAGCAGGAGGGGCTGACCGTGGATGACATCCTGGACACCCCCCAGTCCCCGGACGCCGAGACCGCTGACGCGGCGTCGTCCCAGGACGACGCCGCCCCGGCGGGAGCCGGTGCCGCGCAGAGGCTCGCGGACGAGCGTCTCGAGGACCTGCGCCGGCTCCAGGCGGAGTTCGTGAACTTCAAGAACCGCACGGCGCGGGAGAAGGACCAGCTGCGGGACTTCGTCTCCGGCGAGCTGATCGCCGCGCTGCTGCCGGTTCTGGACGACGTGGACGCCGCTCGCAAGGCGGGCGACCTCACGGAGGGGCCGTTCGCGGCGATCGCCACCAAGCTCGAGGACGCACTGGGCAAGAAGGGCCTCACCCGCATCGGTGAGGTGGGGGAGAGCTTCGACCCCAACATCCACGAGGCCGTGCTGCAGCAGCCCACCGACGAGGTGGCGCCGGACCACGTGTCCATGGTGCTGCGCTCCGGCTTCAGGGTGGGCAACCGGGTGGTTCGCGCGGCCCAGGTGGCCGTCGCGGCCCAGCCGTAGGACAGAACAACACCTCGGGGCGGGTCCACATGACGGGGCCCGCCCCGAGTCGCACCGAAGTGGAAACACGAGAAAGGAGGCGTCATGGCCAGTCAGGACTGGATCGACAAGGATTTCTACAGCGTCCTGGGCGTCTCCAAGGACGCATCCCAAGCGGACGTCAAGAAGGCGTACCGCAAGCTGGCCCGCAAGTACCACCCGGACCAGAACCCCGGGGATGCGGCTGCGGAGAAGAGGTTCAAGGACATCACCGAGGCCAACTCGGTGCTGTCCGACCCCGAGGAGCGCGAGCAGTACGACGCCATCCGGGCCATGGGGTCCGGGGCGCGGTTCACCGCCGGCGGTCCCGGGGCGGCGGGCAGCGCAGGGGGTGGAGGTTTCGAGGACATCTTCGGTGACCTCTTCGGCGGTGGTGGCAGCGGCGGAGGCCGCAGGCGCTACACCACCTCCAGCGGCGGAGGGGGAGGCTTCGAGGACCTCTTCGCACAGTTCGGCGGCGGCCAGGGCGGAGGCCGCTTCGGCGGGGGTGGCGGGTTCGGCGGCCAGCCCGGTGGGGGTGGTTTCGGTGGGTACCAGGCGCCCCCCACCAAGGGCGAGGACATCCACACCACCACCACGATCCCGCTGCGCTCCGCCTACAACGGCACCACGGTGAAGCTGCGCCGGGGCAACGGGCAGACCACCACCGTGCGCGTGCCCAAGGGCGTGAAGGACGGCCAGCGCCTGAAGATCGCCGGCAAGGGCCACACCGGTCCCGGCGGAAACGGGGACCTGCTCGTGACCGTCAAGGTCAAGGACCACCCGTTCTTCACCCGGGAGGGCAACGACGTGCACGTGACGGTTCCCGTCACCGCCGCCGAGGCCGGGCTGGGTGCCACGGTGGAGGTGCCCACGCTGGACGAGGGCCACGTGAACGTGAAGGTCCCCGCCGGAACCTCCTCCGGGCGTCGGATGCGCGTGAAGGGCAAGGGCTTCACGTCCGGGTCCACCACGGGCAACATGATCGTCACCGTGCAGGTCCAGCTGCCCGCTGATCTCGACGCCACGGCCAAGGACGCGCTGCGCGAGTTCGCGAAGGCCACCGAGGGCTTCGAGCCCCGTGCGTCCCTCGCTGAGGAGGCGGCGAGCTGAGATGCCACTGGACTTCACCCAGCCGGTCTTCGTGATCTCGGTGGCGGCCGAGCTCGCCGACATGCACCCGCAGACGCTGCGCCAGTACGACCGCATGGGCCTGGTGACCCCCTCCCGGGCCTCCGGGCGCGCGCGGCGCTACTCGCAGCTGGACGTGCAGAAGCTCCGCCAGATCCAGGAGCTCTCCCAGGAGGGTGTCTCCCTGGAGGGCATCAAGCGCATCCTGCAGCTGGAGAACCAGGTGCAGGCGCTGCAGTCGCGGGTCACGGAGCTGTCCGAGGAGCTGGAGGAGGAGCGGCGTGCCCGCCACGAGCGGGATGCCATCTTCACCGCCGGTTCCGAGGGGGACGTGGTGCGCATCGCCCGTGGCACCCATCGGGCGCACAAGGTCTCCCAGGCGCTGATGCTGTACCGCCCTGCCACACCGCGGGCGGCGGAGGAGAGCACCGGGGACACGCCCCCCACCTCCGCCCGCCGCGGGCGGGGTGACCGCGCGGCCAGCTGAGGATCGCCCCGGCCGTCCGCCCAGCCGCCTGAGGACCGCGCCGGGCGGGCCGTTCCGCGGACCCGGCCGGGCGGCGTCGGGCCCCGCGCCGGTGGGAGGCACGGTCCTGAGCGTCCTGCCCGAGTGACCCGCACGAGCCCCGCACCGATGCCAGCGGTGCGGGGCTCGTCCACGTTTCCCTGCTAGTCCCGGGGGTCGGTGGCCGAGGAGCCGGGTGGCGCCGTGAACTCCCCCGTCCCGTAGTCGTAGCCCACGGGGTTGCCGTCCTCGTCTGTGCGCCGGTACCAGTCGGTGACCTCGGGGGCGGCGGAGTCGAAGTCCGCGCCCGCGGCCCACCGCTGCTCGGGGGCACGCTCCACGCTGAACGTGAAGTCGTCCCCGTACTCGTCGATGCCGTGGCGAACGGACTTGTCCACCGCCCACCGGGAGTACTGCTCCCGGATCACCATGGGGTCCCGCCGCAGGTCCTTGTGGAACGCCACGGTCATGGCGAACATGATCAGCGTGAACGGCAGGGCGGTGACGGTCACCAGGTTCTTCAGGCCCGTGAGGGCGTCCTCCCCGCCGATCAGCAGCATCACCACGGCGATCCCGGCCATCGACAGTCCCCACAGCACGGTCACGCGTCGCCTGGGCGCGGGGTTGCCGCGCTGGGACATCTGGGAGGCCACCACCGAGGCGGAGTCCGCGGTGGTGATGAAGAACACCGCCAGCATGACCACCACGATCCCGGCCATCACGCCCGCGCCGGGCAGCCCGTCCAGGACCCGGAAGAAGATCTCCTCCGGGGCGGGCAGGCTGCCGGGCGTGTTGTCCGGGGCGATCGCCCGGGACTCCAGCTGCTGGTGGATCGCCGTTCCGCCCACCACGGTGAACGCCAGCACCACGATGGTGGAGGGGATGAACAGGACCCCCAGGACGAACTGGCGGATGGTGCGGCCCCGGGAGATCTTGGCCACGAAGATCCCCACGAACGGCGCCCAGGACACCCACCAGGCCCAGTAGAACGTGGTCCAGGAGGAGAGGAACTGCTGCATCTCGGGGCCGTCGGACATGGACGCGGAGAGCATCTCGGGCAGCTGCCCCAGGTAGGTGACGATCACCGAGGGCACGTAGTTGAGCAGGAACGCGGTGGGTCCCAGCACGAAGAAGAACAGGGCCACCCCCACGGCCAGGACCATGTTGATGTTGGAGAGCCACCGGATTCCCCGGGACACCCCGGAGACGGCCGAGGCGATGAACGCCGCGGTGAGGACCGAGATGATGATCAGCGCCCCGGCGTTGCCGGTGGCCCCGAGCCCGGTGAAGATCTGCACGCCGCGCCCGATCTGCAGGGCACCGATCCCCAGGGCGGCCGCGGTGCCGAAGAGGGTGGCCACGATGGCCATGATGTCGATGGCGCGCCCGGCCCAGGTGTCCGTGGCGCGGTTGCGGAAGAACGGGGCGAACACGGAGCTCATCAGCGGCACCCTGCCGCGCCGGTAGGAGGTGTAGGCCACGGCCACGCCCACGAGCCCGTAGATGGCCCAGGCGTTGAGTCCCCAGTGCAGGGCGGCCTGGGCGGAGGCCTTCTTCATGGCGTCCACCGTCCCGGGGTCCGCGGAGCCGGGGCGGGGGGACAGGAAGTAGGTCATGGGCTCGAACGGGCCGAAGAAGATGATCCCGATCCCGATCCCCGCCGCGAAGAGCATGGCCGCCCAGGAGGCGGTGGAGTACTCGGGACGGTCCCCGTCCAGGCCCAGGGGGATGCGCCCGTAGCGCGAGAACGCGAGGTAGAGCAGGTACACCAGCAGCCCGATGGCCAGGACGTTGAACGCCCACCCCATGTTGAGCATCGTCCAGTTCAGGGCGGCGGTGGAGGCCGCGGTGAGGGATCCGGTGTCCAGCAGGCCCCAGACGATGAACACCGCGGTCAGGCCGCCCGCGACCCCCACCACGATCCGGTCCACCCCGTAGCGGACCTTCTGGTCCTCCACGGACACGCCCGGGACCACGGCGGGGTGGATGTTGTGGGGGTAGCTGATCTCGGAGAGGAAGCTCCTGGCCTCGTGGGCTCCCGTGTGCGAGGGCGCCGGGCGGGAACCCCGGGACCTCTCCTCCGGGAGGGGAACGCCCGGCTCCCGGTCGGTGGCGCGGGGTGATTCGGACACGGACGGCTCCTGGGGGTGGGGGATCGGCGTGCCCCCCACCCTATGCGCTGCGCTCAGCGACGCCGGTAGGTCAGGTCCCGGGGCACCCGCCCCGCCTCGGTGGCCTTGCGCTCGAAGCTCGTGAGGATCCGGCCGTCCCAGCGCGGCGCCCACCCGGTGTCGGGGTGCTCGTCGTCGGCCACCGGGCCGGGGTGGACGTTCTCGAACTCGGCGGCCGCGGCGTCGAGCACCTCGCGCATCACCACGGCGTACTCCTGCCAGTCGGTGGCCAGCCGCCACAGTCCTCCCGGCTCCAGCACCCGTGCGGCGAGCTCGGCGAACGCCGGGGAGACCAGGCGCCGCTTGTGGTGGCGGGTCTTGTGCCACGGGTCCGGGAAGAACACCCACAGCTCGTGGACGGATGCCGCCTCCAGCATGTGCTCCAGGACCTCGGGGGCGTTGGCCTGTGCCACGCGCACGTTGGTCACCCCGGCGTGCGCGGCCTTCATGAGCAGGTCCGCCACGCCGGGCTTGTAGACCTCCACGGCCAGGTGGTCCAGCTCGGGGTGCGCGGCCGCGTGCGCCACGATCGCCTCACCAAGCCCGGAGCCGATCTCCACCACGAGGGGCGCCGTGCGGCCGAACACGGCCTCGCGGTCCAGCCGGTAGGAGGGGTCCACGGACGTGTCGGTCCGCACGCGCGGGATGTCCAGGACCCAGTCCCCGGCGTGCTCGTCCCAGGCCTTCTGGCGCTTGGGGGAGAGCCGGTCCCCGCGCCGCACGAACGAGTACGGCTGGCGGGGGAACGCCACGCCCTCGGGGGCGCCGTCCTCGGTTGCGCCGGTGCCGGAGCCCCCTGTGCCCGGTGTTGAGGTGCCGGGTGCCGGGGAGCCGGGCAGGGCGGCGTCGTGGTGGCCCCGGGAGGGCTGTGCGGGGGACTGTGGGGTGTGCTCGCTGGATTCCATCGTGGTTCATCCTAAGGCGGTCGACCGGGGGAGGGCGCGGCGGTCCGGCCCTAGGATGGGAGCCCGCCCATCCGCCGCCCCCGCATGAGCAGGAGACGCCGCATGTCCCAGGACGCCGCCATGCCCGAGCCCGTCCGCAGCCGGCTGGGGCTGAGTCCGCGCCGCGACCGGGTGGTGCTCGTGGGGTCGCTGGGCGTGCTCTCCGCCGTGAGCCCCATGGCCACGGACATGTACCTGGCGTCCATGCCGGAGATGGCCCAGTTCTTCGCCGCGCCCGCGAGCGTGGTCCAGCTGACGCTCACGGCCTACATGGTGGGGATGGCCCTCGGGCAGTTCGTGCTGGGGCCCCTCTCCGACGTCCTGGGCCGCCACCGGCTGATGGTCGCGGGAAACCTGCTGTTCCTGCTGTGCTCGGTGGGGATCATCGTGTCCCCGGACGTGCACCTGGTGCTGGTGCTGCGCTTCCTGCAGGGCGTCGCGGGAGCCGCGGGCGTGGTGATCGCGCGCGCCGTGGTCTCGGACATCGCCCGAGGCCACCGCGCGGCCCAGCTGTACTCGGTGCTCTCACTCATCACGTCCCTCGCGCCCGTGGTGGCCCCGCTCGCCGGCGGCGTGATCGCGTCCGTGGCGGACTGGCGCACCGCCTTCGCGGTCCTCGCGGTCTTCGGCGCCGTGATGCTCGCGTGCTCGGTGCTCGTGATCCCGGAGACCCTCCCGCGCGAGGCGCGCTCCACGGGTGGTCCGGGGCGGATCCTGCGCAACGCGGCCGCGGTGCTCGCCGACCGCACCTTCAGCCTCTACGCCGCCGGCTTCGCGTTCGCGTTCGGCGCCCTGTTCTCCTACATCTCCGCGGCCTCGTTCGTCCTCCAGAACGTCCTGGGCTTCAGCGCACTGGGCTACTCCGTGGTCTTCGCGCTCAACGCGTGCGGGTCCATCGTCACAGGCGTGGTGAACACCAAGCTCGTGGCCACGCGCTCGCCGCGGTCGCTGCTGCTGGCCGGGGTCGTGGGGCTCGCGGTGTGCTCCGCCCTGAACCTGGTGCTCGCACTGCTGGGTGTGGTGGGCACCGTGACGCTCGTGCTCGTCTTCCTGGCCCAGTCCTGCATGGGCTTCGTGCTGGGCAACGCCGTGGCCCTGGCCCAGCGCCGCGCGCAGGACGCCCACCTCTCCGGCACGGGCTCCGCCGTGGTGGGCACGGGCCAGTTCGTCATGGCCGGGCTGGTCACCCCGCTCACCGGTCTCGGAGGGGAGTCCACCGCCGTGCCCATGCTCGTGTGCATGGCGGCGTGCTCGGCGGTCTCCGTGGTGCTGGTCCTGGCGGCCCGCCGCCGGGCGCACGCCTAGCGGACGACGCCGCCGCGCCCCCTTCCGCGGGCGGGTGAACCGCTCGTGCACCGCCCGGCTGCGGACCATCGGGCCACGGCCTGGGGTGACGCTGTCCCCGCCGCCGGCCGCCCTCTGGAAGCCGGGGCCTTTCCGTGTGTGTCCCACGCCACGTTCCAGGTGCCCCGAGGTGTAATCTCTGGGTTCATGACAAACAGCTCCACGGCGGTCTCCCCGCCCCAGTCCCACGACGCCCCGCAGCGTGGGCTCAGCAACCGGCACATCCAGCTCATCGCGATCGGCGGGGCCATCGGCACCGGACTGTTCATGGGCTCCGGGCGGACCATCTCCCTGGCCGGGCCCGCCGTGATCTTCGTGTACATGCTCATCGGCTTCTTCCTGTACTTCGTGATGCGGGCCATGGGCGAGCTGCTGCTGTCCAACCTGCACTACAAGACCTTCGCGGACTTCGCCGCGGACCTCATCGGCCCGTGGGCCGGGTTCTTCGTGGGTTGGTCCTACTGGTTCTGCTGGATCGTCACCGCCGTGGCGGAGCTCGTGGCCATCACCGGCTACCTCCAGTTCTGGTGGCCCAACATCCCGCTGTGGCTGCCCACCCTGCTGGTGGTCGCCATCGTGTTCGTGCTCAACGCCGCGAGCGTGAAGAACTTCGGCGAGATGGAGTTCTGGTTCGCCCTCATCAAGGTGGTCGCCATCCTGGCGCTGATCGTGGTGGGCGTGGTCATGGTCCTCACCCACTTCAGCTCCCCGGACGGCCACGTGGCCCAGGTGTCCAACCTCTGGAACGACGGCGGCTGGTTCCCCAACGGGGTCTCCGGCATGGTCGCGGGCTTCCAGATCGCCGTGTTCGCGTTCGTGGGCGTGGAGCTCGTGGGAACCACCGCGGCCGAGGCCAGGGACCCGCGCGTCACCCTGCCGCGCGCCATCAACTCCGTGCCCGTCCGCATCCTGATCTTCTACGTGGGCGCGCTGCTCGCCATCCTGGTGGTCACCCCGTGGCGCTCGATCGACCCGGACTCCTCCCCGTTCGTGGCCATGTTCTCCCTGGCCGGGCTCGCCGGAGCCGCCTCCGTGGTGAACTTCGTGGTGCTCACCTCGGCCACCTCCTCCGCGAACTCCGGTGTCTTCTCCACGTCCCGGATGCTGTTCGGGCTCTCCGCCAAGGGTTCCGCGCCCCGCCTCTTCAAGGGTCTGAACTCCGCCGGCGTGCCGCTGCGGGCACTGCTGCTCACGGCGGTGATCCTGGTGCTGACCATCCCGGTGCTCTACGCGGGGGACTCCATCATGGACGCCTTCACGCTGATCACCTCGGTGGCGTCGCTGCTGTTCATCTTCGTGTGGACCATGATCCTGATCTCGTACATGCGCTACCGCAAGAAGTTCCCGCAGCGCCATGCCGAGTCCGCGTACAAGATGCCCGGCGGCGTGGTCATGTGCTGGGTGGTCCTGGCGTTCTTCGCGTTCCTCGTGTGGGCCCTGTCCACGGATCCTGACACGGCCACCAGCCTCATCGCGTTCCCCGTCTGGATCATCGCCCTGTGCGTTGCGTGGTTCTTCGTGCGCCGCCGCGAGTCCCACCACGAGGCCTTCGAGCAGTTCAAGCGTGACATGGATGCTCCCCAGGAGATCCACCACACCGAGGGCTAGACCCCGGCACGCGCCAGGGCGCCGCGGGACGGCGACCCTAAGCTGGAGGCATGACTCGACTTCCTGAACCCCTCGTCCTGTCCTGCGCCTCCGGTGAAGGGTCGGTGCTGTCCCACGGCGCCCATGCGCTGTCCTGGGCCCCGGCAGGGGTCCAGCCCGTGCTCTTCGTCTCCGCCCTCACCCGCACCGAGGTGGGCAGCGCCGTGCGCGGGGGAGTGCCCGTCTGCTTCCCGTGGTTCGGTCCCGGGCGCTCGGGGGACATGGAACCCGCTCACGGCTTCGCGCGGATCACCGAGTGGCAGCTCGTGGACACGGGTGAGGACGCACAGGGTGACGCGTTCGCGCAGTTCCTGCTCACGCCGCAGGACGTGTCCGGGGACCTGCGGAACCTATTCCCCCGCGAGTTCGAGGCGCGCCTGCGCATGAGCGTGGGGCGTCGGCTGCGGCTCGAGCTCACGGTCACCAACACCGGGGCCGAGACCTTCGAGATGGAGGAGGCCCTGCACTCCTACCTGCGCGTGGGCGACTGCCGGCGGGTCACCGTGAGCGGTTTCGACGGCGTGTCCTACCACGACAAGGTGGCGGGCCAGGACCGGACCCAGAACGGGGACCTCACTCTCACGGGGGAGACCGACGCCGTGTTCCACCACCGCGGTGAGGTGCGGATCACGGACCCGGAACTCGGGCGTGTGCTCGTGGTCTCCAAGGAGGGCTCCGACAGCACCATCGTGTGGAACCCCTGGGAGGAGAAGGCCGCGGGTCTCGCGGACCTCGCGGACGACGAGTGGCGGGACATGCTGTGCGTGGAGGCGGGCAACGTGCTCGGTTCCGCGGTGCGGCTGGGCCCCGGGGAGTCCCACACCCTCGCCCAGGTCGTCGAGGTCCAGGAGCTGCCCGCAGCCGGCTCCTGACCGCTGCCGCGCTGCGGGGGGGGATGCCCCATGGGGTGCGCCCTGGAGATGCTGGCCCGAGTCACGCTCCTGCGCTCCTCAGGATCCTTGCCGTTGTTTCCCGCGTGAAAGATGCCGACGCCGCCGTGGTGACCACGGCGGCGTCGGCATCTGTGGAGCGCGCGGTGCGCTACTTCTGCACCACCAGGGCCGCGCCGATCGCGGCGAGGAAGGAGTTCATGGAGAGCTGGATGCCCTGCTCGGAGGGGCGGATGCCGTCCTCCCGGGTCATCTCCGGGTTGCGGAAGTACATGGTGAGCAGGCCCGCGCTGAAGGCGAGCAGACCCGCACCGGCCAGGCGCTTGGACACGAACGGCGTGACGAGAGCGGCACCCACGGCCAGCTCGGTGCCGGCGATGAAGGTGGCGAAGGTCTGAGAGTCCCACTCCGCGAACTGGGGGACGCCCGTGGCGGCGAACTGCTTGAGGCCCTCGGCGGCCTGGGGGTCCATGCCGAGCTTTCCGTAGCCGGACTGGATCATGTACGCGCCGGGGATGCCGCGCAGGATGGCGTTGGAGATGCGCATGGGATGTGCCTTTCGTTGCGGGGAGGCGGGGGTGGTGCAGGGACCGGGACGCCCCGCCGTGGATCGGGCTTCATGCTAACAGCGGCTACTTTTCCGGGGCCGTCACGGCGCCGCATGCCCACAGCGAACGTCCCGCGCCCACGTGGCGGCCCCTGTCTAGGGTTGGTGCCACGCTGCGCGCGCCGCGCGCTCACGAAAGGAGATCCCGTGGACATCGAGACCATGAAGAAGATCCTCCTGGTGCTCACGAGCCAGGACACTCTCGGCGAGACCGGCGAACCCACCGGCTACAACGTGGCCGAGGCCTCCCATCCCTGGAAGGTGTTCCGGGACGCGGGGTACTTCGTGGACTTCGCGTCCATCGCGGGCGGACAGCCGCCCCAGGACGAGGTCCAGCAGGACGATCCCGTGCAGGTGCAGTTCACGCAGGACGAGACCGTCAAGGCCTCCCTCTACAACACCCCCAGGATCTCCGTGGTGGATCCCTCCCAGTACGACGCCGTGTACCTGGTGGGCGGGCACGGCACCATGTGGGACTTCCCCGGCAACGCGGACCTGCAGAAGGTCGTGGCGTCCGTCTACGACGCCGGCGGCGTGGTGGGTGCCGTGTGCCACGGGCCCTCCGGCCTTCTGGACGTGGAGCTCTCCAACGGTGTGGGCCTGCTGTCCGGGCGCAGGGTGGCGGCCTTCACCAACGAGGAGGAGGCGGCCGTGGGCAAGCAGGACACGGTTCCCTTCCTGCTGCAGGACAGGCTCGAGGAGCAGGGTGCCACCGTCAAGGCCGCGGAGAACTGGGAGGAGAACGTCCAGGTGGACGAGCGCCTGGTGACCGGGCAGAACCCCCAGTCCGCGGCCGGCGTGGCCAAGGAGATGACCAAGCTGCTCACCGAGGTGGTGCGCGAGCAGAAGGCGGAGGAGGAGCAGGCCGCCCAGCAGCTGCGCGAGGAGCACGACGCGCAGAAGGCTGCCGAGGCCGAGGAGGACTGACCCCTGCCTGCAGGGGGGGATGCCGCCGCGGTGTGACGCTCCACGTCACCTTCCGGCCTGGGTTCCGGCGCGGCCGACGGCGCCCCGGTCGTGCCGCGCCTCCGGTGGCCTCGCAGGTGAATACGATGTCCCCATGCCAGAGCCCACACGGCCCGGGAGTGCCCCCGAGGGTGCCCCGGAACCCCCCGCGCCGGGGGCGGAGTCCTACGACGACATCGCCCGTGGACTCCACGAGCTGCGTGTCCGGGCGGGAGGGGTCTCCTACGCCCGGATCACCCAGCGGATCGAGCGGGCGCGGCGCGCGCAGGGTGTGGACGAGTACGGTGCCCGCCTGGCCCGCTCCACCGTCTACGACGCCTTCAGGTCCGGGCGCACCCGGCTGAGCGCCGATCTCGTGGCGGAGATCGCACTGGCCCTGGGTGAGGATGCCGCGGGGGCCAGCCGGTGGCGGGAGCGGTGCCTGCGCGCCCGTCCCGCGCCACCGTCACCCCCCGCCGGGGCGGCGGCTCCGGCGCCGGTGGTCGCCCCCGCGCACGGGCCGGTGACGGACGAGCTCCCCCGGGCGGCGGTGGCCTCGGCCGGCGCCGAGGACGTCACCGCAGACCACGGGCAGCGCGCACACCCGCGGCGCCCCGCGCCCCGGGTGGTGCTGACGGTGCTGCTTCTCTGTCTCGCGCTGAACGTGGCGGGGAAGTACCTGAACCGGGGCATGCGGTTGCCGCTCCACATGGACATGGCGGGAACGGCGGTCTCGGCCATCGCCCTGGGCCCGTGGTACGGCGCGGCCGTGGGGATGGCGGGCAACGCGTTCGGAACCCTCACCGACGGCCCGGGGGCTCTGCTCTTCGCGCCCGTGAACGTGGTGGGGGCGCTGATCTGGGGCTACGGGGTGCACCGCTTCTGCATGGGACGCACCCTGGTCTCCTACTTCCGACTGTGCGTGCTCGCCGCGGTGGGTTGCACCCTCACGGCGGTGCCCGTGATCCTCCTGCTGTTCCCTGGCCGCGAGCTCGGCCTGTCGGGCACCCTGGGGCAGGCTCTCGGCTCAGCCGGGACGTCCCTGCTTATCGCGGTCTTCTCCGCCAACGGGGCCTACTCCATGGTGGACAAGCTGCTCACCGGCTTCGTGGCCCTGGTGGTCCTGCAGCGGGTCCACGCGCGGGTGCCCTCCCTGGGGTCCGTGGCGGAGGCCATCGGCTCGCCGCGTATGACCGGGCGGAGCCGCCGGAGACTTCATGCCCAGAGAGGCATGGGTACTGGTGGCGCTGTCCGGGAATGTCCGGAATCCCCGGAAGGCCGCGGATCCTGATGCGCGCCTGAGCGGCGGCTGCCCACAATGATGACACCGGTCGCGGGCTGCGACCGGAACCGGAACGACGTCGTCGGGGAGAGTTGCCGTGGGTGGTCACGTGAGAGAGACGTACGGCGCGGACGGGCGCATGGACCGTGTCCTGGGTGCTGCGTACTGCGCACCGTACGGGACGCCCCTGGTGCCCGCCGATGTCCGGGTAGAGGAGCCGACCCTCCAGGGGACGGGTGGCTCCGAGGGGCGCGCGGCGGGTCGGCTGCTGCGCCTGCGCGCCCGGGGTTCCGACGGCCGCGACCGCGAGCACGGCCTGCTCGTGGACGACCGCGGCGTCGGGCACCCCACCGTGGACGGGGCCCTGCTCGCCGGAGGTGTGGTGGGCCCCGTCCTGGGGGAGCGGATTGCCCCGGACGCGCCCGACCTCGAGGTCCTGTGGGTGGACCAGGTGCTGCGCACCGATGCCGAGGCACGGCTGCGGCTGCGTGACGAGAACGCCGCTCACGCCGCCTCCTGGGAGGGGGACGGCGTGGACGCGGTCCTGGAGCGTGCGGAACGCGGCGTGGTGGGCTACGGGGACGAGTGGGCCAGCGCCGAGGACCTGCGCGCGGACGCGGGGGTGCCCACCTGGCTGCGGGAGCACACGCCGCACATGACGGTGCCGTGGGAGCTGTTCCGGCTCGACGCCGAGTCCTGGCTCCGCGCCCGGGACAGGGAGAAGGAATACGTCTTCCTGCATGAGTACGCCTGCCGCGATGCCCAGCAGCAGGACGACGGCCCGCAGGTCCGCTACCTGGCGCACGCCTTCGATCCCCGCAACCGCGCCCCGGAGGCCTTCCAGCTGGCGGACGGCACACCCTTCACGGCCTTCATCGGGGTTCGCACGGACGGCCCCGACGTGGTGGCGTACGACGCCGACGGCGTGCTGCCCCGGGAGCTTCTGGAGCCCCACCTGGTGCCACTGCGCGCCCTGGGCGCGGTCCCCGTGGACGAGCGCGCGGAGCGGGACTCGTGGCTGGCCGTGGGAATCGCCGACACGCCCATGCTGCTGCTGGTTCCGCCGGGCCCCTCCGCACTGCGCCTGCACACGGACGAGGACGGCGCGCTGACCGTCCTGCAGCTTGCAGACCTGGTCGTCACCCGCGACGCCCTGCTGCGGGAGGAGCGTTTCCGACGCCGCTGGGGCCGGTTCCTGGACGAAGGCGTGGAGCTCTCCCCGGAGGAGATGGACCGGGCGGTGTGGGAGCTGCACGAGCGGTTGGATCGGGAGGGGGAAGGCCCCGTGACGGAGTCCGGGACGGCGTCCCGGGTTGGAAGGCAGGACCGATGAGCGGCATGGACGTGCAGACCGGGTTCCCGGACCTCGACACCGTGGAGGGGGTGGAGAACCCCCGGTGCGCGTGGGACGAGAGCGTGTGCACCGCCTCCGTGGAGTACCGCATCCGCTGGGAGGGCGGTGACGACCCGGCAGAACCCCTGGTGCGCGGAGAGGTGGAGCTGCTCTGCCCCCGGCACTACGCGTTGAGCCTGGCGCGGCTGCTGGAGGTCCACGAGCCGCAGTGCGAGCACACGGCGGTGGAGCACCTGGCCGAGTACGGCCCCCTGAGCGGCGGAGAGTGACACGAAGGTGGAGGACATGGACGAGCAGGAGTTCAACGCGAAGCAGCGGCTGGAGGAGGGGGTGAGCCTTTTCGACCTGGTCACCAAGTGTCCGAAGCGCGAGGGAAAGTATTGGATCGATGATATTACACAACACTCCATCTATATTTTCCCCAGAGGTACGCACTGGGGGGATGTAAAGCCTCACTATCGCGTCGAATATGCTTGCAAGTCAATAAACGAAGCAATAACGGAGGTCACTGGCACCCCTTCCTCTATCAAGGGAACCGGTAGGAAGATGTCCAGTGCATTGAGTGAAAATGCGTTACCGGGGATAGCGCAAGAACTGGCGTCTCATCCCGAGATCGAGGAAACCCTCCGGGGCCTGTTTATCAAAATTGCGCCCAAAAGTAATGGTACTCAGAATCGCGCAGATTTTTCAGAAAGTGAGGGATCTGCCATGGCGGTCCAGGACAGTGTCACGGCGGAGTCGGTCGCGGCTGATCTGCGGAAGTACACCAACGTGATCGTGGAGGGTGTGGCCGGCTGCGGGAAATCGCACCTGCTGGAGGGGCTCAGAGAGCAGTACGGGGACAGGGTGCGGGTGGTGGTGTTCCACCCGGCAACGTCCTACGAGGACTTCGTGAGCGGCCTGCGCCCGGGGAAGGACATGGGCTTCACGGGTGAGGCGGGCGTGTTCGTGGAGATGTGCGAGGACGCGGCGGCAGACCCGGATCACGACTACCTGCTGTTCATTGACGAGATCAACCGCGCCAACACCTCGCGGGTGTTCGGGGATCTCATGCTGGTGCTGGAGGCCTCCAAGCGGGCAGACCTGCGGGAAGAAGCGGCCGAGGACAAGCGGGCGGCACTGCTCACTGAACGGACGCCCCACACCATCGCCCTGCAGACGCCCGTCGAGGAGCGGTCCGAGCAGTTCCGCTACCTCCAGGTGCCCCGGAACCTGCACGTGCTGGGGACCATGAACACCACGGACCGTTCGGTGGGCACGATCGACCTGGCCCTGCGGCGTCGTTTCCACTGGGTGACCATGCAGCCGCTGGACGAGCCGGGGCTGCGCGCGGAGCTGGATGCTCAGAACGGGAGCAGTGAACACCTCCACAGGCTCATCACCTGGTACGCGGCTACGAACAGGCAGCTGCAGACTCAGGTGGGTCCGGATGCCCGCCTGGGGCACTCCTACTTCTTCGGGGAGGACCGCTCGGTGGAGGACGTCGCCACGGACCTCCTCAACCAGCTCAAGGAGGTCGTGGCCACCTTCAACATCCACGAGGACAAGATCAAGAAGATCGTGGGAGACGGCGCTCCCGTGGGTGCCGAGCTGTGGACCATCGTCCTGCAGGGCCAGGGTCTGGGTCGCCGCCCCGAGATTGATCGGAAGCTGAAGACAGCCGCGCAGCCGTCGCCGCAGAACGACGGTTCCGAGGCATCCGAAGACGCTCCCACCGACGCGCAGTCGGAGGGCTGACCCGTGGGCGGCAGCACCCCCTCCGCAGAGGCCGGCCCGGCGGTGCACATCCCGCCCGGCGGCGTCGCGGGGCCCACCAAGGAGAACCCCACGAGTGGTAGCGAAGCGGGTGGAGTGCCCGCTTCCGCCGCCCGGCAGGGCTACGCCTCAGCAACCGCCGGACGCCTGCGCTTCTTCCAGGTCAGTGCCCGGGGCAACGGGGTGGGCCTCACGATCTTGCGTCGCCAGCCCGCGCAGGAGATCGGCACCGCGAAAGAGTCCGGCACAGCGCAGGACACCGAGTCCGAGCAGGGGGAAAAGCCCGGCGATAGTCCGGACATCCTCCTGCTCCACGTGCTGCCCAAGCTGTGGAACCGCGATTGGTACGAGACGAGGGTGGCCCGCCTGCCGCGCGCCTCCGAGGTGGGGGTTGAGCCGGGGGAGCGCGGACAGCTCCCCGGAACCCTGCAGCTGGTGATCCACGAGCAGCAGATCCTCGCACTGGAACCCGAGTGGGCCCGCAGCCTGGAACAGGTCGCGAGCGACACCCTCCTGGACTGGGATGCTCCGCGGGAGGCCGGGCAGGGGGACGGTGGCGAGGCGCTCGCGGACGTCGCGCCCGCCACCGAGGCACCCGATGCACCGGACGGGCCCGGCACCTCCGGCGGGTCAGACACCCCGGACGGGACACGAACAGCACCCCCGGAGACCGCAACGGGGCCAAACCGTGGGGCGCAAGGCGGTGGCGTCGTCGGCTCGGATGCGGAGGACGGCGAGAAGGATCCGCTCTGGCGGGAGGTGGCGCTCACGGCGCGGCTCCGTGGGACGCTGCGCGAGGACCTGCCCGCGCTGCCCCGCGCGGACGGGACTGCCGGCCCCGCGGACCCGGTGTCCCTCCTGTGGAGCGTGATCGACCACGTGCAGGGTGAGCCCGCCACCGGCGCGGACCGCCGGGACCCGCCGGCCGGCGGGGTGGACCTGCTCCCGGACCTGCCGGGGCTGGAGCAGATCGTGTACCGGCAGCTGCTGGCCCGCACGGAGGACGCGCTGCAGCACCGGAGGCCCACGTTCCTGCCCGTCACGGAAGAGCTGGCCTTCGTGCGGGGACGCATGGACCCCCAGGGACTGATCCGGCGCACGGCGCGGCGCAGGTTGCCCGTGCTGTGCGAGTTCGACTCCCTCAGCGCGGACTCCGCCCTGTGGCAGACGGTCCGCGGTGCCGTGCAGATCGTGGCCTCCGAGGCGAAGGCTCCGGAGGACCGGGAACGCGCTCTGACGTGCGACGCCCAGCTGCGGGACGTCACCGTGGAACCCGCCCACGTCCTGCTCGCGTCGGGGGTGCCGCCCGCCCAGCTGCAACGGATGCCGGTGGAGACGCGACTGGCCTACCGCTACGCGCGGGCGGTCCTGGCCCGCCGCCACGGCGTGGACCCGGAGGAGTCCACCCACACGGCGGGGGTGCTCGTGAACCTGAAGTACCCCAGCAGCGTGCTGTGGGAGCGGCTGGTCGGCGAGTACCTGAGGGCGGCCCTGGGCCGCAGCGAGATGACCGTCACCGAGCAGTACCGGCTGAACGTGTTCTTCCGCGATCCCGACGCCCCGGGGAGCGATGGAGAGTGGAAGGCCGTCTCCGCCAAGCGGCCGGACCTGGTGGTCCTCGGCCCGCCCGCGGACGAGCCCGGCGGGGACGGACGGCCGCTGCTGGTGGTGGACGCCAAGTACAAGCGGTGGCCCGAGGACGGGTTCACGGGGGCGAGCATGGGGGACCAGTACCAGCTGGCCACCTACGCGTACCGCCTGGACGTGGACGCGTTCCTGGCCCACCCTGTGGTGACCCAGCCGCAAGAAAAATCCGTGGACACGCTGGTGCTCGCGGACCCCGGCGCTCCCGCACTGCAGGCCGTGGGCGCCACCAGGGCAGAGCGGCCCCACGTCGGGTCGCTCGCGCTGCCCTTCCCCGCGCCAAAGGGATGGTCCCTGACGGAGTGCACCGAGCGGGCCGTGCGCATGCTGCGGGACGGTCCCCTCGAAGGACTGCTGCGCCGGATCCTCTAGCCCGCGCGCTCCGGGGCGGGGCCGTCTCGGGGCAGGGCCGCAGAGGGGGCTTCGGGGCTCCCGGTGCTGCCGCGTCCGTCCCCGCCCGGCCGCCCGCCGTCGCACCTCCGCCCCTGCTCCCACCCGTGGTGCGCGCCGCACGGCGGTCCGTGTAGAATGGTGCAGTTCCCCCGTGCACGGCACGGGGTCGAAGCGCGCCGGTCCGAGGCGCGCAGTTCGCGCCCCACTGCGAGGCGCGTGCGCGCGGAATCGTTTCGCGCGGACCAACACCTGAAAGACTTTCTTTGTCTCATTCTTTTACCGACCTCGGCGTTTCCGAGGCGCTCTCCGCTGATCTCGCCCGCGGCGGCATCACCGAAGCGTTCCCCATCCAGGAGAAGACTCTCCCCGACTCCCTCGCCGGGCGCGACGTGCTCGGCCGCGGCCGCACGGGCTCCGGCAAGACGGTGGCGTTCGCGCTGCCGCTCGTCAGCCGCCTGGCCGGCCTGGCCCCCGGTTCCAGCCGGGTGAACCGCCGTGCGCACCGGCCCACCGGGCTCGTGCTGGCGCCCACCCGTGAGCTCGCCACCCAGATCGACCGCACCGTGGCCCCGCTCGCCAGGGCCGCCGGGCTGAACACCACCGTGATCTTCGGCGGCGTCTCCCAGAAGCGCCAGGAGAAGGCGCTCGCGGACGGCGTGGACATCGTGGTGGCCTGCCCCGGCCGGCTCGAGGACCTCATCCAGCAGGGCCTGCTCACGCTCGACGACGTCCGTGTCACCGTGCTGGACGAGGCGGACCACATGGCGGACATGGGCTTCCTGCCCGTGGTCACCCGCATCCTCGCGAAGACCCCCAAGGGCTCGCAGCGGCTGCTGTTCTCCGCCACGCTGGACAACGGCGTGGACGTGCTGGTCAAGAAGTTCCTCAAGGACCCCGTGCTGCACTCCGCGGACGAGGCCCAGGCGGCCGTGACCACCATGGACCACCAGGTCCTGGTCACCCACGCGGACGACAAGCAGGCGCTCATCGAGGCCCTGGCCTCCGGCACCGGGCGGCGCATGATGTTCACGCGCACCAAGTACCGGGCCAAGAAGATGGCCAAGAAGCTCAGCCAGGCGGGCATTCCCGCCGTGGACCTGCAGGGCAACCTGTCCCAGGGCGCGCGCGACCGCAACCTGGCGGCGTTCTCCGAGGGCGACGTGCGCGTGCTCGTGGCCACGGACGTGGCCGCCCGCGGCGTGCACGTGGACGACGTGGAGCTCGTGGTCCACATCGACCCGCCCGCCGAGCACAAGTCCTACCTCCACCGCTCCGGGCGCACCGCGCGCGCCGGCGCCTCCGGTGCCGTGATCACCATTGCCACCACCGAGGAGCGCTCGGACGTCTCGAAGCTCATGAAGAAGGCCGGTGTGAAGCCGCGCGTGGACGAGGTCGGTCCGGACTCCGAGGTCGTCAAGGAGCTCGTGGGTGAGCGCGCCGCGCGCGTGGCCTACGATCCGGCTCCCGCCCCCGCGCAGAACGGCGGCGGCAACCGCTCCGGCGGGCGTTCCGGTGCCCGCTCGGGTGGACGCTCCGGCGGCTCCAGGCAGGGCGGCAACCGTTCCGGCGGCGGGCGCGGCTCCGCCCAGCGCTCCGAGCAGGGTGGCGGTTCCGGCCAGGGCCGCGGCTCGCGGCGCCCCTCGGGTGCCCGCGCGGGGGAGTCCCGCGGGGACGCCGGACGCGGCGGCCGTTCCACCTCCCGCGGTCGCGGGTCCGCCGACGCCGCCGGCCCCGGTTCGGCGCGCACCTCCGGCTCCCAGGGTGCTCGCGGGAACTCCGCGCAGCGCGGTGGCGCCGGGCAGGTCCCGGACCGCGCCACGGCGGCGGCGCAGCGGCGTCGTCAGAACAACCGCTCGGGACAGTCCGTGCGCTGAGCACCGCGCCCGACGTGAAGAACCCCCGGCTCGAGATTCGAGCCGGGGGTTCTTCGCTGTCCGGAACGTGAGGACACGGAGTTTCAGGCAGGGGGTTCGAGGGAGCGCAGGAAGTCCAGGGTGACGTCCTCGTGGGAGTCCACGAAGACCCGGTGCGGACCCTCCGGGACGGGCTTGTCCCCGGGGACCACCACCACGGTCATGCCCGCGGCCACGGCGCTGCGCGCGCCGGGCTCGGAGTCCTCCACGGCCACGCAGTCCCGCGGGGCCACACCGAGGAGCTCGGCGCCGCGCAGGTAGGGCTCGGGGTCCGGCTTGGCGTGGGTGACGTCGTCGTGGGAGACGATGCCGGAGAACACGCCCGGTGCGCCGGCCGCGGTGGTCTCTGCCACCGAGGTCAGGGCGTTCGTGACGATTGCGGCCGGGATGTCCGCCGCCTTCAGCTCCTCGAGCAGGGACGTGATGCCGGGCAGGAAGGGCACCTCGCCGTCCATGCTGTCGATGACGTGGCGGGCCAGCTCCGCCGTGATCTCGTCCACGCCGTCGGGGGCGCCACGCTCAATGAGCCTCCGCGCGGCGTCCTGCACGGTGCCGCCCAGGGTGGCGTGGTCGTCCTCTACGCTCCAGGTCTGCCCGTAGCGCTCGGCGACGGCGCGCTTTGCCGTGGCCCACTGGGGCTCGGTGTCCACCAGGGTGCCGTCGTGGTCGAAGAGCACGGCCAGGGGGTAGCTCATGTGCGCCTTTCGGGGAGGGGATGTCCGCAGGGGGACGAGTCAACGGCGCCAGTCTAGTGCCGTGGCTGCCGGGAGGACCCGCCGCGGTGCGGCCCGCACCGGGGCGGAATCCACCGGGCGGTCAGGCCCGGGGTGCCAAGGAGCGCAGCAGCTCCAGGGTCAGCGCGGAGTGCGCGGGCACGTGCACGATGCCGGGCCCGGCCTGCACCTCCTGCACGCCGGGGACCACCACGGTGACGATTCCGGCGGCGACCCCGGCGGCCGCACCCGAGGGGGAGTCCTCCACGACCACGCACGCCGCCGGGTCCACCCCCAGCCGGCGGGCGGCCTGGAGGTAGGCGTCCGGATCCGGTTTGGGGCGCACGCCCTGCGCCACCTCCTCGTCCCCGACGACCACCCGGAACAGACCCTCCGGGGCGAGGCCCGCGGTGTACCGGGCCACCGCGGACGTGGCGTTGGTGACGATCGCCGCGGGGATCCCGGCCACGGACAGCTCGTCGAGCAGGGGACGGACCCCGGGGATGAACGTGGGCGGGTTCTCGGCCAGCACGTCCTCGAGCACGCCGTAGAACTCGCGGAAGACCTCCTCGGGGGAGCCGGGGACGCCCAGCTCCGACAGCCGCTGGACGGTGGCGGCCAGGGGTTTGCCCAGGGTGTCCCGCGTGTCCTGCTCGCTCCACCGCCCGCCGTGGGCGGCCACGATCCGCTGCTTGCCCACCTCCCACAGGGGTTCGGTGTCCACCAGGGTGCCGTCGTGGTCGAAGAGGACGGCCCGGGGGAAGTCTGAGGTGCTCATGGCCCCACGGTACGTCCTCCGCCGGGCACCCCGCGCGACCTACGATGGGCTCATGAGCTCCACGGACCCCGCTCCCGCCGCCCTGTCCAGACCGGGATCTGCCGTCACTCGCGCCTTCCCGGTGCTCATGGTGGCCGTGGCTCTGGTGCTCGCGGCGTGGGTGGCCCTCGGCCGAGCCGCGGTGGGCCTGCTCGGCTCGCTCACCCCCGTCTACGCGGTGGCACTCGCCCTGCCGCTGCTGGTCCTGCACGTGGTGGCCGCCGCGCTGCTGCGCCGGGACAGCCTGAACTACCCGTCCCACGCGGTGACCCACCGGGCCGTGGCCACGGCCCTTGCCGCGTGGCTCGTCACCGCGGCCTTCGGGTTCTTCCTCCCCGACTCCACCGCGGAGGGCATGCGCTCGGTCTTCACGCACGTGGCGGGTGCGCGGTACCTCGAGCTCGGGTACGGGTTCGTCAACATCCTGGGCGTGCTCTCCGTGGCCCTGGCCGTGGCGCTGGTCCTGCTGGCCGTCACCGAGCTGCGCGTCACGGCCCGCCGCCTCGGCGGCGAGCCCCTCACGGAGGACGAGCGCCTGGACCGCATGGAGGCCCACGGGCGTGACGACGCCGCCCGGTCACCCCGCGTGCCGTCCCACCCCGAGCCCCCGCGCCACGCGTCCGCCGCACCCGAGGCCGGAGAACCGGACGCGGAGCCGACCTCCGAGGTGCGGCCGTGACGGTGCCGCTGCGCACGGCCCGCCTGAGCCTGCGGGAGTACGAGGAGGCAGACGCCCCGTTCGTGCGGGACCTCTACTCCCGGGCCGCCGTGCAGCGCTACATCGGGGACGGCACCCAGCGCGTCACCACCGAGGACGCCGCCCGCGAGAAGATCGAGGGCTGGCGCGCCCGCTACGGGGAGCACCCCCTCCACGGGGTGTGGCTGGCCCGCACGTGGGAGGGCCGGCCGGTGGGTTCCCTGCTCCTCAAGCCCATTCCGGACTCGGGTGCGGACACCGCGCACGACGTGGAGATCGGCTGGCACCTGCACCCGGACGCCTGGGGCCGCGGGTACGCCACCGAGGCCGCCCGTGCCGTCCTGGAGCACGCCTGGGACTGCGGGCTCGCGCACGTGGTCGCGGTGACCCACCCCCACAACACGGCCTCCCAGGCGGTGTGCCGGCGCCTGGGCATGACCTCGCGGGGTCTCACCACCGCCTACTACGACGCCGAGTGCGCCCTCTTCGAGATCACCGCGCCCCGCGCGCGGCGAGTCGCGGTCGACGGACGAGGGGGCGTGGAGGGCGCGGGCGGCGTCGTCGGCCCCGGAGCGGAGAGGAAGGCGTGAGCATGGCGGAGAACCCGGACCTGGTGGTCGGTGAGGACGGGCTCGCGCGCCCGGTGTGGGCGGCGGCGGACCCGCTGCTGCGCGCGTACTACGACCACGAGTGGGGCATGCCGGTCCGGGACGAGGCAGGGCTGTACGAGCGGATCGTGCTGGAGGGCTTCCAGTCGGGGCTGTCGTGGCGCACGGTGCTCGCCAAACGGCCGGCGTTCCGGGAGGTCTTCCACGGCTTCGACCCGGATGCCGTGGCCGCGATGACCGAGACGGACGTGCAGCGGCTGCTGGGGGACGCGCGGATCATCCGCAACGAGCGCAAGATCCGCGCGGCCGTGACCAACGCCCGGGCCACCGTGGCGCTCCGCGAACAGGAGGGGCTCGTGGCGCTCGTGTGGTCCTTCGCGCCCGCCGAGACCCCGTGCCCGGAGCGGTTCGCCGAGGTGCCCACCAGGTCGCCGGAGAGTGCGGCGCTGTCGCGGGAGCTGAAGCGGCGGGGTTTCGCGTTCGTGGGGCCCACCACCATGTACGCCCTCATGGAGGCGATCGGCGTGGTGGACACGCACCTGGTGGGAAGCCACCGGCGGGGCACCTCCGGGGTGTGGTCCTAGCGCGGTGCGGGACGGAACTGCTTGTGGAAAACTCTTCCCTTTTCAGATTGAGCGGAGTAGACTCAAGGTAACTGATAAACCGAAAGTCAAGTAGAAGGGGGTGTCCGTGGACACCAAGTTCACCACCAAGTCCCAGGAGGCCCTCGCGGGAGCGGCGTCGAACGCCGCCACCGCGGGGAATCCCAACGTGGAGCCCGCACACCTGCTCAAGGCGCTGATGGACCAGCGGGACGGCGTGGCCGTCGCCGTCCTGAAGGCCACCGGCGCCAATGCGGACGCCGTGTCGATCAAGGCGAGCAACCTCATCCACGAGATGCCCAGCGCCTCCGGGAGCTCCACAGCCCAGCCGCAGCTGAGCCGCACCGCCCTGCAGGCGCTGCAGGCCGCGGAGAACTACGCCCGGGAGCTGCAGGACGAGTACGTCTCCACCGAGCACCTGCTCTACGGCCTGGCCGCCGGGCAGGACAAGGCCGCCCAGGTGCTCAAGGACGCCGGCGTCACGGTCGAGGCACTGGCTGAGGCCATCCCGCAGGTCCGCGGCGACCGCCGGGTCACCAGCCCGGACCCCGAGGGCACGTTCCAGTCCCTCGAGAAGTACGGCACGGACCTGACCGCCATCGCGCGGGACGGCAAGCTGGACCCGGTGATCGGCCGCGACTCCGAGATCCGCCGAGTGGTCCAGGTGCTCTCCCGCCGCACCAAGAACAACCCCGTGCTGATCGGCGAGCCCGGTGTGGGCAAGACCGCCGTGGTGGAGGGCCTCGCGCAGCGCATGGTGGCCGGGGACGTCCCCGAGTCCCTGCGCGGCAAGACCCTGATCTCCCTGGACCTCGGGTCCATGGTGGCTGGCGCCAAGTACCGCGGCGAGTTCGAGGAGCGGCTGAAGGCCGTCCTGGACGAGATCAAGAAGTCCGAGGGTCAGATCGTCACGTTCATCGACGAGATCCACACCGTGGTGGGTGCGGGCGCCTCAGAGGGCTCCATGGACGCGGGCAACATGCTCAAGCCCATGCTGGCCCGCGGCGAGCTGCGCCTGATCGGTGCCACCACGCTGGACGAGTACCGGGAGAACATCGAGAAGGACGCCGCCCTGGAGCGCCGCTTCCAGCAGGTCTACGTGGGGGAGCCCTCGGTGGAGGACACCGTGGCCATCCTGCGCGGGCTGAAGGAGCGCTACGAGGCGCACCACAAGGTGCAGATCGCGGACTCCGCCCTGGTGGCCGCCGCCGAGCTGTCCAACCGCTACATCCCCAGCCGCCAGCTGCCGGACAAGGCCATCGACCTCATCGACGAGGCCGCGTCCCGGCTGCGCATGGAGATCGACTCCGCCCCGGAGGAGATCGACGAGCTGCGCCGCTCCGTGGACCGACTCACCATGGAGGAGCTGGCCCTGGACGGCGAGACCGACCCCGCCTCGGTGGAGCGCCTGGCCGTGCTGCGCCAGGACAAGGCGGACAAGCAGGCGGAGCTGGACGCGCTCAACGCCCGGTGGGAGTCGGAGAAGGCCGGTCTGAACCGGGTGGGCGAGCTCAAGGCCCGCATCGACGACCTGCGCTCGCAGGCGGAGCGCGCCCAGCGCAACGGTGACCTCGGCGAGGCCTCCCGGCTGCTCTACGGCGAGATCCCCGCGGCGCAGAAGGAGCTCGACGCCGCCCAGGCGCAGGAGGAGGCCAACGGCCCGTCCTCGGACACCATGGTCTCCGAGGAGGTCACGGCGGACGACATCGCCGAGGTGATCTCCGCGTGGACCGGGATCCCCGCGGGCAAGATGCTCCAGGGCGAGTCCGAGAAGCTGCTGCACATGGAGGACGTCCTGGGCAGGCGGCTGATCGGCCAGCGCCAGGCCGTGAGCGCCGTGGCGGACGCCGTGCGCCGTTCGCGCGCGGGCATCTCCGACCCGGACCGGCCCATCGGCTCCTTCATGTTCCTGGGCCCCACGGGCGTGGGCAAGACCGAGCTGGCCAAGTCCCTCGCGGACTTCCAGTTCGACGACGAGCGCGCCCTGATCCGCATCGACATGTCGGAGTACTCCGAGAAGCACTCCGTCTCCCGGCTGGTCGGTGCCCCTCCGGGGTACGTGGGCTACGATGAGGGCGGCCAGCTCACCGAGGCCGTGCGGCGTCGCCCGTACTCCGTGGTGCTGCTTGACGAGGTCGAGAAGGCGCACCCCGAGGTCTTCGACATCCTGCTGCAGGTCCTGGACGACGGCCGTCTGACGGACGGCCAGGGTCGCACGGTGGACTTCCGCAACGTGATCCTGATCCTCACGTCCAACATGGGCAGCCAGTTCCTGGTGGACCCCACCATGGACGAGCAGGCCAAGAAGGACGCGGTGATGGGCGTGGTCAACGCCTCCTTCAAGCCGGAGTTCCTCAACCGCCTGGACGACATCATCATGTTCGACCCGCTGAGCACCGAGGACCTCGCGAAGATCGTGGACATCCAGGTGGCCCAGCTGGCCAGGCGCCTCGCGCAGCGCCGGCTGGAGCTGGTGGTCACGCCCGCGGCGAGCGAGTGGCTCGGCATGACCGGCTACGACCCCGCCTACGGCGCCCGCCCGCTGCGCCGCCTCGTGCAGCGCGAGATCGGCGACCGCCTGGCACGCGGCCTGCTCTCCGGCGCCATCACGGACGGGGACACGGTCCTCGTGGACGTCAACCCGGACGTCGCCGAGGACGGCCTCACGGTCACTGCCTCGCACGACGGCGCCGTCCCTCCCACCGCGGACGACGACATCGTGGACGCGGAGGTCGTGGACGAGTGAGCCGCAGCGACTCGCTCTGACCCTGGCGCCGCCGGGAAAGCAGGAAGCGCCGGGACGGCCTCCTCCCGCCCCGCGCCGCGCCCGGTCCCGCCGCGGGACACGCCGCCGACCCGGGTGGGGGGGGCGCGGCCCCCGGGCCCCGCGCCCGGTGCCCC
>NZ_JAUMTZ010000001.1:390490-414330 GCF_030530945.1 Kocuria sp.
ACCCCACCGGGCCGCCGCGGGCACCGCGCGACCGGCGGGCCGGGAGGGCCGCGCCCCGGCGCTTCGCCGTGTCCGGCCTCTGAACAGGCCTCCTACCGGTTTCGGGATGGCGAGGCCGCCGGGCCCGGCTCCGGGTCCACGTAGCTGTCCCGCTCGTAGTCGTAGCCCACGGGGCGCCCGTCCTCGTCCGTGCGCTGGTACCAGGAGCTCATGCGCTCACCGGTCGAGTCCACGTCGTGCCCGGCCGCGGCGGGACCCTCCTGGTGGCGGACCTCCAGGGCGAAGTCGTCGCCGTGCTCGCCCATGCCCTGGCGCACGGCGTTCTCCAAGGCGGTGCGGGCGTAGCGGTGGCGCAGGCTCATGGGATCGGTGGAGAGGTCCCGCAGGAACGCGGGGATCAGGGCCAGGAGGATGAGCGCGAAGGGCAGGGCCGCCACGGTCACCAGGTTCTGGAGTCCCTGCAGGGCGTCGGAGCCGCCCACGGCCAGCATCACCGAGGACACCCCGGCCAGGGCCACACCCCAGAACACGGTGATCTTCCGGTCAGGCTCCGGCTTGCCCTGCTGGGACATGGACGCCATCACCAGGGTGGCGGAGTCCGCGGAGGTGATGAAGAAGACCGCGAGCAGCACCATCACGGCGATTGGGGTGATGGTGGAGAACGGCAGCGCGTCCAGCACCCGGAACAGCATGTCCTCGGGGGAGGCCGCACCGGCGATGTCGGTGCCGGAGCGCTGCAGCCAGATGGCCGTGCCGCCGAAGATCGAGAACGCGAGCACGCAGATCACGGTGGGCGCCAGCAGCACCACGCTCACGTACTGGCGCAGAGTGCGCCCGCGGGAGATCCGGGCCACGAACACCCCCACGAAGGGCGCCCAGGAGACCCACCAGGCCCAGTAGAACAGGGTCCAGGTCTGCATGAACTTCTCCGCCTCCGGGCCCCACGAGGCGGAGAGGGACAGCATCTGGAACATCTCCCCGAAGTAGGTGCCCACCACGGAGGGGATGAAGTTGAGCAGGAACACGGTGGGACCGGCCACGAAGAGGAAGAACGCCACCACCGCGGCGAGGGCCATGTTGAAGTTGGAGAGCCGGCGGATGCCCTTGGCCACGCCCGAGATGGCGGAGACCAGGAACACGCACGTGAGCACTGCGATGATCGCGATGAGCACGCCGTTGCCCACCTCGCCGATGCCGGTGACGATCTGCAGGCCCCGCCCGATCTGCAGGGTCCCGAGCCCCAGGGAGGCGGAGGTGGCGAAGAGGATCCCCACGATGGCGAACATGTCGATGAGCCGCCCGCCCACGGTGAGGTGGGCCCGCTGCCCGAAGATCGCGGACATCAGCAGCGGACGCCCGCGCCGGTAGGCGGCGTAGCCCACGGCGGCACCCACCAGGGCGTAGATGGCCCAGGCCTGCAGGCCCCAGTGGAAGATGGTCTGCGCCATGGCCGAGTGCATGGCGTGGTAGCTCTGCGGCTCGGCACGCCCCGGGGGAGGGGTCATGTAGTAGGTCACGGGCTCGTAGACGCCGAAGAAGATCAGCCCCACGCCCATTCCGGCGGCGAAGAGCATGGCGATCCAGGAGCCCATGGAGTAGGCGGGGGTCTCGCCGTCCTTGCCGAGCGGGATCCGGCCGTAGCGGGAGAAGCCCACGTAGAGCAGGAACAGCAGCACCACGGCGGCCAGGAGCGTGAACACCCATCCGCCGTAGGTGACCACCGCGTGCAGCGCCGTGGTGGACACCGCGGTGAGTGACCGGGTGGAGACCGCACCCCACACCACGAACCCCACGATCAGCGCACCGGCCACGCCGAACGTGATGCGGTCCGTGCGGTAGCGCACCCGCTGCTCCTCCACGGAGACGCCGGGGACGAGCCCCGGGTGGGTGTCGTGCGGATACGGGCTGGAGGAGGCCTGCGGCGGACGGTGTGAGGAGCTCATGGGAACCTGCGTTCTGGTCCGGGAGGGGGTGGGCGGGGGCACCGGGGCCGTCCCACTGTACCGGCCCGTGGGCGGGGGGCCGCAGGACCCGCTCGGCCGGGGGTGAACGCCGGGCCCGGCGGTACGCGAGAACCGTTCAAAACATGTACCCTGGACTCACGAAAAATGACAAGACACTCCGGGGCCGTACTGTGTGCTGAACACGGCACCGCCCATCGGACACGAGACGCAGAGGGGGTCACGCCATGGGGCGCGGCCGTCAAAAGGCGAAGGCGACACGGCAGGCGCGGGAGATGAAGTACTTCAGCCCGCAGACCGACTACTCGGCCCTGCAGCGCGAGCTGCGCGGGACCACGCCGTCATCCCGAGCCGGGAACCACGAGGAACCCGCCGAGGACGAGGACGACTACTCGACCTACGCGGACAAGTACTCCGACTACGACTGACCCGATGCGGACGGGAGGCCCCGGGTGCGAGCACGCACCGCGGGGCCGTTCCCGTCACCGGCTCCACCGGGTGCCGCGGCGAGCCCCGGGAGCGCAGGTCGCCTCACCTCGACGAACCACCCGCACCGCAAGCGGGTGGTTCCTTCGTGCTGTCCGCTCCGTGTGAGCCGCTTCCGGGTCTGCACGTGGGCGGTGCCAACTGCGCTGCCGTGCCCGCCCGTGGGATGCAGGGGCGGGCACGGGCAGGAGCTTCTCAGCTCGCGTAGCGTCCCGTCATGAGGACCCCGCCACCGGCCACGCCCTTGGCGCCCTGCACCCAGTCGCTGCCGTGCCGGGATGCCTCCGGGTCCACGGGGCCCACGCGGCCCATGACCCACGAGGGGAGGCCGCGCTCGTTCAGGTGGGCCACGGCGGCGTCGGCCACGGTGGGGTCCACGATCGCAACCATGCCCACGCCCAGGTTCAGGGTGCGCTCCAGATCCGGTTGGGGAACGTGGCCCAGCTCCGCCACGAGCCGGAACACGGGCGGCAGGGACCACGTGGAGCGGTCCACGGTGGCCTGCAGGTCGGCGGGCAGGACGCGCGCGAGGTTCGCGGCCAGGCCACCGCCGGTCACGTGGGAGAAGCCGCGCACCCCGTGACCCGTGGTGCCGTCCTCACCGTTCACGGGGAAAGTGCGCGCCAGGTCCAGCACGTCCGAGGCGTACACGCGCGTGGGCTCGAGCAGCTCCTCGCCGAGGGTGCGGCCCAGCTCGCTCACCTGCCGGTCCAGCTGCCACCCGGCCACGTTGATCACCCGGCGCACCAGGGAGTAGCCGTTGGAGTGGATGCCGGAGGAGGCCATGCCGATGACCACGTCACCGTCGCGCACGCGCTGCGGCCCCAGCAGCTCGTCCGCCTCGACCACGCCGGTGGCGGCGCCGGCGACGTCGTACTCGTCCACCCCGAGCAGCCCGGGGTGCTCCGCGGTCTCCCCGCCCACGAGCGCGGTGTCCGCGACCTCGCAGGCCGCCGCGATGCCGCGGACGATGTCCGCGATGCGCTCGGGAACCACCCTGCCGGTGGCGATGTAGTCGGTCATGTAGAGGGGCTTGGCGCCCACCACCACGATGTCGTCCACGACCATGCCCACGAGGTCCCAGCCGATGGTGTCGTGCACGTCCAGGGACTGGGCGATGGCCACCTTGGTGCCCACACCGTCCGTGGAGGTGGCCAGGTAGGGCCTGCGGTAGCGGGTGAGCTCCGAGACGTCGTAGAGGCCCGCGAAGCCGCCCACGCCGCCCACCACCCCGGAGGTGTGGGTGGCCTTCACCGCGGCCTTCATGAGCTCGACGGCGCGGTCCCCGGCCGCCACGTCCACCCCGGCACTGGCGTAGGTGACGGACTGTGCGTCCTGGGGCTTCTGGGGGCTCATGCGCGGGTCTCCTCGGGGGATGCGGCGGTGTCGGTGGTGGGTACGGGGCTCACGAGGTCCTCGGAGGGCTCCGCGTGCGCTCCGGGAGCCTCCAGGACAGCCTTGCCGAGCCGGTCGGCCTTGGGCAGCGCCGTGGGGTACTCGCCCGAGAAGCAGGCGGTGCACAGGTTCGAGCGCTTCTGCTTGGTGGCCTCGATCATTCCGTCCTCGGAGATGTAGCCCAGGGAGTCCGCCCCCAGGGAGGCGCGCACCTCCTCCACGGCGAGCCCGTTCGCGATCAGCTCGGCGGGGGAGGCGAAGTCGATGCCGTAGAAGCACGGCCACTTGATGGGCGGCGAGGAGATGCGCACGTGGATCTCCGCCGCACCGGCCTCACGCAGCATGCGCACCAGGGCCCGCTGGGTGTTGCCGCGCACGATGGAGTCGTCCACGACCACCAGGCGCTTGCCCGCCACGATGGAGCGCAGCGGGTTGAGCTTGAGCCGGATGCCCAGCTGGCGGATGGTGTTCGAGGGTTCGATGAACGTGCGCCCCACGTACGAGTTCTTCACGAGCCCGTGGCCGAACGGGATGCCCGAGGCCTCGGCGTAGCCGATCGCGGCGGGCGTGCCGGACTCCGGGGTGGGCATCACCAGGTCCGCCTCCACGGCGTGCTCCCGGGCGAGCTCGCGCCCCATCTCCACGCGGGACTCGTACACCGAGCGGCCGTTGATGGTGGTGTCCGGGCGCGCCAGGTAGACGTACTCGAAGACGCAGCCGGCCGGCGTGGGCTCCGCGAAGCGGCTGGAGCGCAGCCCGTTCTCGTCGATCGCGATGAACTCGCCGGGCTCCACCTCGCGCACGAGGGACGCGCCCACGATGTCCAGGGCGGCGGTCTCGGAGGCGACCACCCAGCCCCGCTCCAGGCGGCCGAGCACCAGGGGTCGCACACCCAGGGGGTCGCGGGCGGCGTAGAGCGTGGTCTCGTCCATGAAGGTGAGGCAGAAGGAGCCCACGAGCTGCGGCAGCAGCTTCATGGCGGCTTCCTCGAGCGAGTTCAGGGGGTGCTCCGCCAGCAGGGCGGTGATCAGGGCGGTGTCCGTGGTGTTGCCGCGGGCCATCTCGCCGCGGGAGGGGAACCCGGACTTGTCGATCAGCAGGTCGTAGAGCTCCGCCGAGTTGGTGAGGTTGCCGTTGTGCGCGAGCGCGAGCGTGCCGTGCGGGGTGGCCCCGAGCGTGGGCTGCGCGTTGGCCCAGTGGGAGGCACCCGTGGTGGAGTACCGTGCGTGCCCCACGGCCAGGTAGCCCTGCAGGGTGTTCAGCGTGGTCTCGTCGAAGACCTGGGACACGAGCCCCATGTCCTTGTACACCGAGATGCGCTCGCCGTCCGAGGTGGCGATGCCCGCGGACTCCTGTCCGCGGTGCTGCAGCGCGTACAGGCCGTAGTAGGTCAGTTTGGCCACGTCCTCCCCGGGGGCCCACACGCCGAACACGCCGCACGCGTCCTGGGGGCCTTTCTCGCCGGGAAGAAGGTCGTGAGAGAGTTTTCCGTCAGCTCGAACCACGAGAGACAGTGTCTCACGAGCTGGGGCTTTGACCGTCCTCGTGAAACTCCCTGACCTCCGCGGCCACGGTGCGGGCCCGGCGCAGGGAGATCCGGTCCAGCAGCAGACCCACCACGATCCCCAGGGTGGCCCCCAGGATCAGGAAGGCCATGAGGAAGAACCCGATGATCGCCGCGCGGGTGTAGGCCAGTGAGCCGGGCCCCAGCGCCCCCACGAGCAGCCCCGCGATCGCACCCACCCCGGCACCCGTGGCCATGAACGCCACGAGGTTCGGCGCGCGGCGCGCCGTCATCTCCTGCGTGGCCGCCGCGGGCTGCGCGGAAGGGCCCGGGGTCTGCGGGGTGGCGGGGGTCTGTGGGCTGGCGGAGCTCATGGTCCCCAGGCTATCGCGCACCGGGCGGGCGCCGTGCCCGGGTGGGACTGAACCCGTCTTGCGGTCCGCTGGGAGTTCGCTCAGTGGAACAGGGGCAGCCACGCGGAGAGGTCCGTGCGGGTTCCCGACGCCGCCACGGTTCCCCGCGCCACCGCATCCGCCCAGGTCTCGGCGCCGGTGGCCAGGGCCAGCCACGTGGCCGCGTCCGTCTCCACCACGTTGGGCGGGGTGCCGCGGGTGTGCCGGGGCCCGGCGACGCACTGCGTGACCCCGAAGGGGGGCACCCGCACCTCCACCGAGTTCCCCTCCGCGCGCGAGCCGAGCTCCTCGAGGCAGTAGCGCACGGCGGTGGCGGTGGTGCGGCGGTCCGCGGCGTCGGGATCCCTGCGCCACCGCGCCAGGGCCAGGGAACCGTCCGCGGGGTCCACCCTGCGACGGGTGCTCACGCGGGCACCGGCCCCTCCAGCAGCCCCACCAGCTCGGGGGCGAGCTCCACGGCTCCCACGGGACGTCCGGCCCCGGTGATGGGCGCCAGCACGCGCGCGAGGACGCGGTCGGCGTCGGCCTGCGAGATGGCACCCGCGTGGGCCAGCAGCGTGAGGCCCACGAGCGAGTTGGCGCGCGAGGAGCCGTCGAGCATCTTGATGGCTACGGACCACCCGGAGCGGGTGCCCAGGCCCAGCACGCCCTCCGCGCCGAGCTTGGTGATCACGTCCAGCTCCTCCATGATCACGGTGTTGGAGCGGCCCGGGCCCTGCACGTACTCGGGGTAGTCCAGCATGGAGGTGGCCACGGTCGCGGCTCGGGCGTCCGCCTGGATGTTGCGCGCGGCGCGGCCCAGCGTGGAGTACATGCGCGCCAGCCCCGTGAGACTGATCGCGGGCAGCGGTGCCCCGCAGCCGTCCACACCCAGGTGGGAGACGGTCTCTCCCGCGAACTCCTCCACGGTCTCCACCACGAGCCGCTGCAGGAGGTGCTCCGGGTCCAGGTAGGAGTCGGTGGGCCAGCCGTTGGTCACGCACGCCAGCAGGAACGCGGCGTGCTTGCCGGAGCAGTTCATGCACATCCGGTTCTGCCCGCGCCCGGTGCGCGCGAGCCAGGTGCGGGTGTCCTCGTCCTGGGGCCAGTCGGGCGGGCACTGCAGGGCCTCGGGGCCCAGGCCGGCGGCCCTGAGGATGGAGGTGACGGTGTCCAGGTGGTCGAACGTGGCGGTGTGCGACGCCGCCGCGATCGCCACCTGCTCGCCCCGCAGGGCCGCCCCCGCCTTCATGGCGGCCACGGCCTGGAAGGGCTTGAGGGTGGAGCGCGGGAAGATCAGCTCCTGCGGGGCGCCCACGGAGAACGCCACGGAGCCGTCCGGGGCGAGCACCACGGCCGAGCCGCGGTGGCGGGACTCCACGAACCCGCTGCGCCGCACCACGGCGAGGTCCACGGCCTGATCCGAGCTGAAGGTCTCCATGGACCCAGTATGACAGCGCCCCACGGGGCGTCGCCCTCCTCCCGGGCCGCCCTGCCGATACGCTGGGCTGGTGAAGGTTTTGGTGGTGGGCCCCGGCGGCCGCGAACACGCGATGATCACGTCCCTGCTGCGGGACCCGGACGTGGACGAGGTGCACGCGGCGCCCGGCAACGCTGGGATCGCCCAGGACGTGCCGGTGCACCCGCTCAACGCCCAGGACCCGGACGCCGTGGTGGCGCTCGCCCGGGAGCTGGGCTCCGATCTGGTGGTCGTGGGCCCGGAGGCGCCCCTCGTGGCCGGAGTCGCGGACGCCCTGGTGGCGGCGGGGATCCCGGTCTTCGGTCCCTCGGCGCAGGCCGCCCGGATCGAGGGGTCCAAGGCGTTCGCCAAGGAGGTCATGGCCGCCGCGGGCGTTCCCACGGCACGCGCGGTGTCCACCGCGGACCTCGCGGAGGTGCGAGAGGCGTTCGAGACCTTCGGCGCCCCCCACGTGGTCAAGGACGACGGCCTGGCCGCGGGCAAGGGGGTGGTGGTCACCCAGGACCGCGACCGCGCGGAGGCCCACGCCCGCGAGTGCCTCGACGCCGGCGGCTCGGTGCTCGTGGAGGAGTTCCTGGACGGGCCGGAGGTCTCCCTCTTCGTGCTCAGCGACGGCACCCACGTGGTCCCGCTGCTGCCCGCGCAGGACTTCAAGCGCGTGCGTGACGGCGACCAGGGCCCCAACACCGGGGGCATGGGAGCCTACACCCCGCTGGAGTGGCTGCCCGAGGGGTTCACGCAGGAGGTCGTGGACCGCGTGGCCCGCCCCGTGGTGGACGAGCTGCGACGCCGCGGCACCCCCTTCACGGGTGTGCTCTACTGCGGTCTGGCCGTCACGCCCCGGGGCGTGCAGGTCATCGAGTTCAACGCCCGTTTCGGTGACCCCGAGACCCAGTCCGTGCTGGCCATGCTCGACACCCCGCTGGGGGGTCTGCTGCTCGACGCCGCCCGGGGACGCCTCTCGGAGGACCGCGCGCTCGAGTGGAAGTCCGGCGCGTCCGTGACCGTGGTGCTGGCGGCCCAGGGCTATCCCGGGGCCCCGCGCAAGGGTGATGCGATCACGGGTCTCGAGGCCGCGGCGCGTGAGCCGGACACCCATGTCTGCCACGCGGGCACCGCGCTGGGGGAGTCCGGCGAGACCGTCTCCGCCGGTGGGCGGGTGCTCGCAGTGGTGGCGCGCGGCGAGGACCTGCGGCAGGCGCGCGAGCGCGGCTATCGTGGCATGCAGCACATCCACCTGGCCGGATCCCACTACCGCACGGACATCGCCCTGGCGGCCGCCGAGGGCCGGGTGGCGGTCCCGGGAACCGCGCCCGCGGGGGAGACGTCCGCCCCGTCGGACCGCACCTCCGACCCGGAGCAGCACAGCGCAGCAGAGGAGCACGCATGAGTCAGCACCCCACGCCCCCCGAGATCCCCGGTTGGAAGCACGTCTACTCCGGCAAGGTGCGGGAGCTCTACGTCCCGGACGAGTCCCGGGTGACCCCCACGGGGGCGGCCATCGGCGACGACGCCGAGTACCGGGCCGGTGCCGTGCTGGTGGTCGCGAGCGACCGGATCTCCGCGTTCGACCAGGTGCTGCCCACCGAGATCCCCGACAAGGGCACGATCCTCACCCAGCTCTCCCTGTGGTGGTTCGAGCAGCTGGAGGGGATCCCCAACCACATCCTCACCACGGACGTGCACGAGTCCGTGCGCGGGCGCGCGGTGGTGTGCAAGAACCTCTCCATGTTCCCGGTGGAGAACATCGTGCGCGGCTATCTCACCGGGTCCGGGCTCAAGGACTACCGCGCCACCGGCGCGGTGTGCGGGATCGAGCTGCCGGAGGGTCTGCGAGACGGCGACCGGCTGGAGCAGCCCATCTTCACGCCCTCGGGCAAGGCGGAGCTGGGCGAGCACGACGAGCCCATCACCTACCAGGAGATGGCGGACGTGGTGGGCAACTCCGTGGCGGACCGGCTGCGAGAGCTCTCCCTGAAGATCTACACCAGTGCGGAGCGGATCGCCCGCGAACGGGGCATCATCGTGGCGGACACCAAGGTGGAGTTCGGACTGGACTCCTACCGCGGCGCGATCACCCTGGGGGACGAGGTGCTCACCCCGGACTCCTCCCGCTTCTGGGACATGGAGACCTACCGCCCCGGCCGTTCCCAGCCGTCCTTCGACAAGCAGTACGTGCGGGACTGGCTGCGCTCGGACGCCTCGGGCTGGGACGGGAGCGGGCCCGTGCCGGAGCTGCCGGAAGAGGTCGTGACCAAGACTCGTGAGCGGTACGTAGAGGCCTACGAGCGCCTCACCGGGCGGGTCTTCGACCCCCGCGGCTCGTTCTTCGAGGTGGCCGGGCCCGCCGAGTTCTGAGCCACGGGGACACGACCTCCCCCGGTTTCCCCCGCAGCAGCACGTCCGTCAGCGGGGCGCGGTCACTGCTCCGCCGTCACGGCGCGCCCTCGGGGGCACCGTCCCGGGGGTGGCGCCCGTCCCACCGTGCGCGGGCCATGTCCACCTGCGCCCAGTGGGCGGCGGTGTCCCGCAACGGCGTGGCCTCCCGCTCGTAGTGCTCCCGCGCGGACATCTGCAGATGGTCCGGCAGCGTCCCGTCCGCCCGCACCACGCGCCACCAGGGTGCGTCCGGACCGACCTGGCCCAGTGCCAGGATGCGCGCGGGCACCCGCGGGGTGGCGAGCAGCGCGAGCTCCGCCACGTCCCCGTAGCTGAGCACCGTGCCCGGCGGAATCCGGGTCACCACCTCCCGCACCGCCCGGACCGCGGCGGCTCCGGTGGGTGGTCCCTCGTCGGCTCTCACGACACCGGGATCCGCACGTCCAGGTGCCACGTGTGGTCGTGGGCGCCGTAGTCCACCCGGCCGTCCAGCAGGGCCACCCGTTCCCGGATCCCGCGCAGCCCGAACCCGGAGGACAGCTCACGGTGGTCGAGCTCCTGGGTGCCGGGGGAGACCCGGTTCTCGGTGTGGATGTGCACGGTGGAGTCCACGGCGGTCATGCGCACCAGGCACGGGGAGCCCGTGGGCGCGTACTTGATCATGTTGGTGGAGGCCTCCTGCAGCACCCGGGCGGCGGTGCCGCGGATCGAGGTGGGGATGTCGTCCACGCCCTCGTCCAGCACGAACTGCGGGTGCAGTCCGGCGCGCTCCAGACTGGACTCCAGGGTCTGCGCCACACCGTGCAGCGAGCCCGTGGTCAGCCCGGAGGCGCTGCCGCGCTCACCGGCCTCCGCGGCGCCGTCCGGGGCTGGGCCGTGGGGGTCCCGCAGCAGGTGGAGCAGGGTCCGCAGCTCGGTGAGCCCGGAGCGCGCGGCGGTGTCCATGGTGTCGATCGTGCGGTGCAGCTCGGTCGGGTCCGTCTGGCGCTGGGACCCCGCGGCCTGCATGGTCACCAGGGTCAGCTCGTGCGCCACCACGTCGTGCAGGTCCCGGGCCAGTGCCAGGCGCTCCTGCTCCCGCAGCCGTTCGTGGGTGGCCTCCATGGCGGCGAGGCGCCGGGCGTTGAGGCGGTACTCGCCCACGAAGAAGCGCACCGCCACCCCCACCAGGGCGGCGATGCCCAGGGGGAGCCCCAGCGCCCAGAAGAAGTCCGTGCCGTCCAGCATCCACGCCGTGACGGCCACCCAGGCGACCGTCACGGCGAGGTGCGCGAGCAGGGCGGCGCGCCGGAGCATGGCCACCGCTCCCACCATCACCACGCAGCCGCAGAGCAGTGTGATGGAGTACTCGTCCAGCACCAGGCACAGGGCGTAGGAGAGGGCGATGGCCGTGGCACTGGCCGCGGCGGACCACGCGAGCAGCGCCACCGCGCCGTAGCTCATAACGATCCACGCCGAGGTCAGTGCCGCCGCGCTCGGCGAGAGCGAGGTCCAGTCCAGCGCTCGCAGGTCGTCGAAGAGGGCCACCGCCGCGAAGAGCACCGCGACGATGCGAAGCCAGCTCGGCATGGCCCGCGCGCGGGCGCCCGGTTTCTTGTCGGGGTCTGCGGGGGCGTCGGTCACCTGGGGTTGCAGTAGATGGGGAAGAACCGGCACAGCGCACTGCCGGGACCGCGGACGGAACCGCTGTCCGCGGCCGAGAGGGCGGGGCCCACCGAGGCGAAGAGCATGGAGACCGCGAGGGCCGCGGCGGCGCTGGCGCGCAGGACGGAGGAGCGGCGGGCAGGGGCGGAGGCGGCGTCGGTGCCGCGTGAGAGCTGAGTCATGGGCCCAGTTTATGATCGCTTCATGGATTTGTGCAGGCTTCTTCTGGTGGACGACCATCCGCTCATGCGAGACGCTCTCGCGAGCCTGTTCCGGGCGGAGCCGGGCTTCGAGGTGGTCGGTGAGGCGTCCGAGGGGGCCGAAGCCGTGTCGAAGTGCCTGGAGCTGTCCCCCGATGTGGTTCTCATGGACATCCGGATGCCCGGCATGGACGGGATCGAGGCCACGGGTCAGATCGTGCGGCAGTGCCCGGACACCAAGGTGCTGGCCCTGACCACGTTCTCCACGCTCGAGTACGTGGTCCCGGCACTGCGCGCCGGCGCCTCGGGCTACCTGGTCAAGGACGCCCGCCACCACGAGATCGTCTCCGCCGTGAGCCTGATCCGCGAGGACGAGCTCGCCCTCTCGCCCTCCGTGGCCATCTCCCTGGCGAACAACGTGCTGGGGGACGTGCCGGTGCCCTCCGTGCGGCGCGGCAAGAACCGGGGGGTGCTGACCCACGCCGCCATGTCCCAGCCGCCGGGTCCCCACCCGGGCGCGCCCCGGCTCACGCCCCGCGAGCAGGAGACCCTGGAGTGGATCGCCAAGGGGCTCAACAACGCGGAGATCGCCGAGCGCATGATGGTCTCCCACGGCAGCGTGAAGTCCTACGTCTCCCACCTGTGCGAGAAGCTGGCCGTCCGGGACCGGGTGCAGGTGCTGATCTCCGGCATCGAGTGGGGTCTCGTGCACCCCGCGCTGGACGTGGACTCCACCCCGGGGATGCACTGACTCACAGTCCCCGTTCAGCTTTCCCGTCTAAGTCTGGCCGAATGGCCATGGTGGTCCCGGTCCCGGGTGCGGCACAGTGGTTGGTGGACGTCAGCGATGGCGTCCCGCGCTCCCCAGGGGCTCGGGCGGTTGTACGGCGTCCGGACGCCCCCGCGGGAGGGGACCGCTGAGTTCGCAGCGGGGGTTCTCGTCACCCCCTCACCGGACGAGTTCCGCGAGGCCTGGATCACCTCGCGTGCAGCTCCGGAACCCCCGTTGCGTCAGCGGTCCAGGGCGGACACGAGCCTGGCCCCGGCGCCCTCCGACCAGGGGGTGCCGGGGTTTCTCCGTCCCGCCGTTCTCCCCGCCGCGCTCAGTCCATCTCGGCGCTCTGCGCGGGCGCGTGGCCGTGGAACCATGTGATGTGCTCCCGCAGCAGACGGGCCGCCGTCTCCCCGTCCCGCGCCTCGGTGGCGCGCAGCACGGCCCGGTGCTGCCCCCGCAGCCGGTCCCGGATCTCCGGCCAGTTCTGCGTGGCCGCCACCGTCTCCTGCACGTAGCCGATCATGGCTTCCCGCAGCGACGCCATGATGGTCTCCAGCACCACGTTCCCGCCCAGCGACGCGAGGGTGAGGTGGAACCGCGCGTCCAGGGCGTGGAACGCGGCGTCGTCCACGTCCGGGTCCTCCATGCGGTCCAGCAGCTCTCCGGCCTGCGCCAGCGCGGCCTCGCGCCCCGGTGCCGACGACGCCGCCGCGTCCAGGCTCGACTGCGTCTCCAGCAGCACGCGCGTGGCCACCACGTCCGCCACGGGCAGGGAGCGGGTGGCGATGTGCATCCGCAGCGCCCACCCCAGGGCGGCGGAGGGGTCCGAGATGACGGTGGCCCCGGACTGCGGGCCCGACCCGGTCGCGGAGCGGACGAGGCCCATGGCGGCGAGGATCCGCACAGCCTCCCGCACCGAGGCCCGGGAGATTCCGAAGTCCTCCGCGAGGCTGCGCTCGGCCGGCAGCTTGTCTCCCACGCGCAGGGCGCCGGAGCGCAGCCGGTGCTCGAGCCAGTCCAGCACCACCGTGTAGGCGGGTGTAGTGCTCATGGTTCCTCCCGATGACGGCACACGATGGCCCGCCACCGCGGGGTGCGGTGGCGGGCCGGATCTGCATCACTGTATCCACAGGCTCACGCCGCGGGCAGCATCCACGCGAGCACGTTGGACTGCAGGAACACCAGGCAGCACAGCACCAGGAGCATGCCCAGGGACCAGGGGACCACGGAGCGGAAGATGCTGGACTCCTTGCCCTGCATGCCCACGGCGGAGGACGCGATGGCCAGCGACTGCGGGGAGATCATCTTGCCCACCACACCGCCGGAGGTGTTCGCGGCGGTCATCAGGTGCGGGTCCAGCCCGGAGCCCAGTGCCGCAGTCTTCTGCAGGTTGGCGAACAGGGCGTTCGCGGAGGTGTCGGACCCTGTGACGGCGGTGCCCACCCAGCCGAGCACGGGGGAGAAAAACGCGAAGGCCCCGCCCAGCCCGGCCACGAAGGTGCCGATGGCCAGCGTCTGGCCGGAGAAGTTCATCACGTAGGCGAGCGCCAGCACGGACACGATGGTCAGTGCGGAGAAGCGCATCTTCCAGAAGCACCGCCCGATCTCCGCGAGGGCGTCCGCGATGCTCAGGCGGAACATCCCGCCGTGGGTGAAGACGGAGTAGACCACCGCCACGACCAGGCCGGTGACCAGCAGCAGCGTGCCCGGGCTGGAGAGCCACTGGAAGGTGTAGACGGTGCCGGTGATGGCCTCGCCCTTGGCGTTGAGCAGGTGCCCGTGCAGGCCGGGCCAGGGGATCTTGACGTCGGTGGCGGCCAGCGCCTTGGGGACGTCCACGCCGAGCGTCCAGAGCTTGGCGATCCCGAAGACCGCGACCACCAGCACGTACGGCAGCACGGCCATCCACACCCGGCCCGGGGTGAGCACCGCGGCGTTCTCGGGGCGCTGCACCCCGAGGTCCGCCCGCACCTGCTCCGCACCCCGGGGGCGCCAGAACCGCATGAGGACCACCACGGCGGCGAGGCCCACGAGGGAGGCCACCACGTCCGTGAGCTCGTAGGAGAAGTGCGTGGCGCACCACCACTGGGCGATGGCGAAGCTGCCGCCCACCACGAGCGCGGCGGGCCACGCCTGCCTGAGGCCGCGGGCGCCGTCGACGATCAGCAGCAGGAAGAAGGGGACCGCGAACGCGAAGAAGGGCGCCTGGTGGCCCACGACCGCGCCGATGTGGGCGGGACTCAGGTCCGTGAGGGTGCCGGCCGTGGTGATGGGGATGGCGATGGCGCCGAAGGCCACGGGGGCGGTGTTGGCGATCAGCACCAGCGTGGCGGTCTTGAGGGGCTTCAGGCCCAGGGCCAGGATCATGGTCGCCGTGATGGCCACGGGGGCGCCGAAGCCGGCGAGGGCCTCGAGCAGACCGCCGAAGCAGAAGGCGATCAGCATGGCCTGGATGCGCAGGTCACCGCCGCCAATGGTGTCGAAGATGGTGCGCAGGTCCTCGAAGCGCCCGGACCGGACCGTGACCTGGTAGAACCACAGGGCCATGACCACGATCCACACGATGGGGAACAGCCCGTAGACGGCACCCTGGGTGGCGGTCAGCGCCGCGAGGTGGACGGGCATGCCGAAGCCCAGCACGGCCACCACGAGCGCCACCGCGAGGGAGGCCAGCCCCGCGGCGTAGGCGCTGGCGCGCAGTGCCAGCAGCATCACGAAGAAGGTCAGCAGGGGCAGGCAGCCCACGAGGGCGGACAGGCCCACGCTGCCTCCCACGGCGTCGGTCGCGGCGGTGAAGGTGTTCACGCGTTCTCCCAGGGGTGAGTCGGGATCGGGGGTGGAGAGGCCGGCGCGGCGGGTGCCCGGTCCGAGGAAACGTGAGCGGCCGCCTCGGCCACCGGTCGTACGATAAGTGGTCAGACCATATGGTCCGACCACACACACTACATGACGCAGGTCACACGTGCCGAGCCGCCGCTCCGCCCCGGATGGCGGCACTACGCAGGACTCCCGGACTTTGTTGTGACACGGCTCACCGGCGTAGCCTGGACGGGCCACGCAGTTCCACCCGGGGCAGAGGTTGGGAGACCAGAACATGAGAATCGCGCTCTTCGCCACGTGCATCGTGGATGCCATGTATCCCCGGGTGGCCCTGGCCACCGTGCGGATCCTGGAGCGGCTGGGCCACGAGGTGGTGTTCCCCCAGGGGCAGGGGTGCTGCTCCCAGATGCACGTGAACAGCGGCTACTTCGACGACGCCATGCCCGTGATCCGCAACCACGTGCGGGCCTTCACCAGCACGGACTACGACGTCGCGGTGGCCCCCTCCGGCTCGTGCGTGGCCTCCCTGGGCCACCAGCAGCCCGTGGTGGCCCGCGAGTGCGGGGACGACGCCCTCGCGGAGGAGGCCGAGCTGGTCGCCGCGAACACCTACGAGCTCTCTGAGCTGCTCGTGGACGTGCTGGGCGTCACCGACGCCGCGCAGCAGCTGGGGTCCTACTTCCCCCACGCCGTGACCTACCACCCCTCGTGCCACGGCATGCGGCTGCTGGGGCTGGGCGACCGTCAGAAGGACCTGGTGCGCTCCGTGGCGGACATCGACTTCCACGAGCTGCCGGACGCTGAGGAGTGCTGCGGCTTCGGCGGCACGTTCTCCTTCAAGAACCCGGACGTCTCCGGCGCCATGGCGGAGGCCAAGCTGCGCAACATCCAGGACTCCGGGGCCTCGCTGTGCACGGGCGGGGACGCCTCCTGCCTGATGCACCTGGGCGGTGCCGCCTCCAAGCGGGACGTGGCCGTGCAGACCGTGCACTTCGCGGAGATCCTCGCCTCCACCCGGGCCAACCCGCTCGTCGTGGACGGGCCCGTGGAGCTGTCCATCCCCCAGGCCGGTCGCCGTGCGGCGCGCCCGGCCGCCTCGGCAGGAGCAACTCGATGAGCGTCACATCCCTCGGCATGCCGGCCGTGCGTCCCGTGCACGGGCAGGGCAACCTGCACGCCCAGGTGGCGTTCCCGAAGGCAGCCAAAAAAGAGCTGCAGAACGAGCAGATGCGCGCCAACATCCGGCACGCGACCCACAGCATCCGCCACAAGCGCGCGGGCGTGGTGGGCGAGGTCCCGGACTGGAGCGAGCTGCGGGACACGGGCTCCGCCGTGAAGGAGACCGTGATGGCGCGCCTGCCCGAGCTGCTGGAGCAGTTCGAGGCGAACGTGACGGCGCGCGGCGGCGTGGTCCACTGGGCGCGGGACGCGGACGAGGCGAACGCGATCGTCACCCGCCTGGTCCAGGAGCAGGACGCCACGGACGTCATCAAGGTGAAGTCCATGGCCACCCAGGAGATCGGCCTGGACGACCACCTGCAGGAGCACGGGATCACCGCCACGGAGACGGACCTCGCGGAGCTCATCGTGCAGCTCGGCCGCGACAAGCCCTCCCACATCCTGGTGCCCGCGATCCACAAGAACCGCGAGGAGATCCGCGAGATCTTCCGGCGCGAGATGCCCGGGACCACGGACGAGCTCACCAGTGAGCCCCGCGTGCTCGCGGAGGCCGCCCGGCAGCACCTGCGGGAGAAGTTCCTCACCACCAGGGTGGCGATCTCCGGGGCGAACTTCGGCATCGCGGAGACCGGGACCCTCTCCGTGGTGGAGTCCGAGGGCAACGGGCGCATGTGCCTGACCCTGCCGGAGACCCTGATCACCGTGATGGGCATCGAGAAGCTGCTGCCCACCTACCAGGACCTGGAGGTCTTCTTCCAGCTGCTGCCGCGCTCCTCCACTGGCGAGCGCATGAACCCCTACACCTCCCTGTGGACCGGGGTGACCCCCGGGGACGGGCCCAGGAACTTCCACGTGGTGCTGCTGGACAACGGCCGTTCCGCGGTGCTCTCGGACCCCCAGGGCCGCTCGGCCCTGCACTGCATCCGCTGCTCGGCGTGCCTGAACGTGTGCCCCGTCTACGAGCAGGCGGGCGGACACGCCTACGGCTCCACCTACCCGGGGCCGATCGGTGCGATCCTCTCCCCGCAGCTCACCGGCATCACCTCCGAGGAGAACGCGTCCCTGCCGTACGCGTCCTCGCTGTGCGGTGCCTGCTACCAGGTGTGTCCCGTGAAGATCAACATCCCGGACATCCTGGTGCACCTGCGGGACGAGGACGTGCGCACCAAGCACGGCGAGCGCGTGGACGCGGCCTCGCCGGCGCCGTTGTCCCAGGATCCCGCGGTGGGCGAGCAGGACGGCTGGCGCGAGGAGAAGTCCCTCACCGCGGACGAGGGCCGCGGCGGCCAGGACGGCGCGCCCCGCGAGGGCTCGCTGCAGGAGCTGGGCGCGCGCGCCCGTCGCGCCGGGCGCCGGGTCCGCCAGGCCGTGCCCACCCGCGGCCTGCCCACGCAGATGGACGCCATGATGAAGGGCGCGTCCCTGGTGATGTCCTCCGGCAGGCGCATGTCCCTGGCCGAGCGGGGCCTGCCGCTGGGGCGCGTGGTCGCCGGGCGGGACCACGCGATCGGCTGGCTGCCCGGTGTGGTGGGTGGCTGGACGGACGAGCGGGACGTCCCCGAGCCTCCCAGGGAGTCCTTCCGCAACTGGTGGAAGAAGCACGAGGGCGAGACGGATGCCCGGCTCGAGCGGGACGGCGTTCCCGCCGGTGCGCCCTCCACCGCCTCCGACGACGACGCCGCGGGGCCGGCCCCCACGGCCACCGGCAGGGGAGCGGGTGGTGACGCCCCGGGCGCCGGACCCGACGCCGTGGCGGGTGCCGCCTCGGAGGCCACCGGGGATCCGCAGGAGGACAACATCGACCGCAGCGGCCAGCGCGGCGGGAACGGGGAACGGGCATGAGCACGGACGCGAAGACCGAGATCCTGGAGCGGCTCAACGGCGCGCTCAGGGACCATCCGCGGGCTCCCGAGATCCCCCGGGACTACCGTCGCACCTCCGAGCTGCCCCACGAGGAGGTCGTGGACATGCTCGAGGACCGGCTCGTGGACTACAAGGCCAACGTGTTCCGGGAGACCGCGCAGACCGTGGCGGAGCGGATCGCCACGCAGCTCGGCGCCTCGGCGCGCTACGTGATCCCCGAGGGACTGGACACCGCCCTGCTGCCGGAGGAGACCGCCGCCCGCCGGGCGATCGTGGACCCCAACGACGGCCGCAAGGCCTCCGCCCTCACCGTGCGGGACCTCAACCGGGTGGACGCCGTGGTCACCTCCTCCACCGTGTCCTGTGCGCAGACGGGGACCATCTTCCTGTCTGGGCGCCCGGACGAGGGGCGGCGCGCCATCACGCTGGTGCCGGACCACCACATCTGCATCGTGCCGCTGGACACCGTGGTGGAACTGGTCCCGGAGGCCATGTCCCGGGTGGAGCCCACCGCTCCCACCACCATGATCTCCGGCCCGTCCGCCACCTCGGACATCGAGCTCGAGCGTGTGGAGGGTGTGCACGGGCCGCGCACGCTGGACGTGATCCTGCTGGGCTGAGGGCGGGGCCCGTTGCCGCTTTCCGGTGTGCATTAGTGGAGCAAATGCCATCTACTCGCGGGTAGGTGGCATTTGCTCCACTTAACACTCGGTAGGACCCTGCCGATGGATGGCGGTTGCGGTCCGGGGCACCCGTGGGGGGGCATCGTCGGTGGTGCGCGGGTTTCCGCGCTCAGCGGTGGGCGCGTAGGCCTCAGTAGCGCGGCTGCGTCGGGTCCACCCGGTCGATCCAGGCGAGGATCCCGCCGTCCAGGTGCTTGAGGCTGTCCTCCCGCAGGGCGTAGTCCGCGCGCAGGGCCGCCAGCGCCCGGGCGGAGCGGACCCCCGCCTTGCAGTGCAGCACCACGTCCCCCTCGGTTTCGGCGGGCAGGGCCTTCACACCGTCGACGAGCAGCCGGTCCAGGGGCACCGCCACGGAGCCCGGGATGGACACGAGCTCCCGCTCCCAGTCCTCCCGAACGTCCACCAGCGTGAACGCGGCCTCCCCGCGGTCCCGGGCCGCCAGCATCCGAGCCAGCTCCGGGGCGTCCACGGTCTCGACGGCGCTCGGTGCCGCGGGTGCCCCGCCCCCGGCCACCTGCCTTCCTGCGATCCCCTGCGCTCCGGCGGCTCCGGTGCCCCCGAGGACGGACCCGGGGGAGGTGACGTCGGCGCCCGGGGCGGGTGCGGCGGCGTCGTCGGGACCGGGGAGCCCGCACGCCACCAGGACCTGGGAGAGGTCCGTGACGGGCTCGCGCAGGGGGTCCGGGAGCACGGTGAGGGTGCGCCACGTCTGGGCGAGGGCGTCGTGGACCAGGACACGGCCCACCAGCGGCGTGCCGATGCCGGTGAGGAGCTTGAGCGCCTCGGTGGCCATCACGGACCCGATGGTGGCGGGCAGCACGCCCAGCACCCCGCCCTCCGCGCAGGAGGGGACGGACCCGGCGGGGGGAGCCTCCGGGTACAGGTCCCGGTACACCGGGCCGTGGCCCGCCCAGAACACGGAGACCTGGCCGTCGAAGCGCAGGATGGAGCCCCACACCACGGGGATTCCGCTGAGCTCGGCGGCGTCGGCCACGAGGTAGCGGGTGGCGAAGTTGTCCGCGCCGTCCAGCACGAGGTCGTACTGCGCGAAGATCCCCAGCGCGTTCTCCGGGCTCAGCCGCGTCTCGTGGGTGCGCACCTCCACGAGCGGGTTGAGCCGAGCCACGGCGGCCGCGGCGGAGTCCACCTTTGGCCGACCCACGTCCGCCACGGTGTGGATCACCTGGCGCTGCAGGTTGGACACGGAGACGGTGTCGTCGTCCACGATCCCCAGGGTTCCCACGCCGGCCGCCGCGAGGTACTGCAGCGCGGGCGCGCCCAGACCACCGGCACCGACCACCAGCACGCGGGCGTTCTTGAGCCGGCGCTGCCCCTCCGGGCCGAACTGCGTGAGCGTGAGGTGGCGCGAGTAGCGTTCGAGCTCCTCGCGGGTGAGCTCGGCGGCGGGCGCCACCAGGGGGTCGAAGCGGGGCAGCGCGCTCACCGGTCGGTGCTCCCCAGCTGCTCGGCGCCGTCCGCCGCCCCGTCCGGGACACCGGCGCGTGCGGGCCAGTCGCCGCGCGGGGCGTCCTCACCGGCGCCGATCCTCCCGGCCATGGGGGAGGACGCCAGCGCGTGGGTGCGGCGGGGGATGCGCCCCGCGCCCCGGGCCAGCAGACCCCCGTGGACGGCGTGCCTCATGGCCCGTGCCATGGCCACCGGGTCCTGGGCGCGCGTGACCGCGGAGGCGAGCAGCACGGCGTCGCACCCCAGCTCCATGGCCAGCGCGGCCTCGGACGCGGTGCCGATGCCCGCGTCCAGCACCACGGGCACGGAGGCGCGGGAGGCGATGAGCTCGATGTTGTGCGGGTTCAGGACGCCCAGTCCCGTGCCGATCGGGGCGCCGAGCGGCATCACGGCCACGGCTCCGGCGTCCTCCAGGCGCAGGGCCAGCACCGGGTCGTCGGAGGTGTAGGCGAAGACCTGGAAGCCCCGGCGCACGAGCTTCTCGGTGGCGTCCAGCAGCTCGACCCCGTCCGGGAGCAGGGTGTCCTCGTCGGAGATGATCTCCAGCTTCACCCAGTCGGTCTCCAGGGCCTCCCGGCCGAGCTCGGCGGTCAGCAGGGCGTCCCGCGCGGTGTAGCACCCCGCCGTGTTGGGCAGCACGCGGATGCCGTGGCGGCGCAGGACCCCGTAGAGGCTGTCCTGCGGCGCCCCGGACGACGCCGCCGGGCCACCCCCCGCGGGCGCGTGGCCCGGGCGGGGCGGGCCGGGGGCGAAGCGGCGCAGCGCCACCGTGGTGAGCTCCGTGCCGGACGCGAGCAGGGCCCGCTCCAGCATGGCGAGGTCCGTGAGGCCGCCGGTGCCCATGATGAGCCGCGAGCTCAGCTCCGCGCCGGCCACCGCCAGCGGGGGCGGGCCAGGCTCCGAGGTGTCGGTGGTGGTGCGGGCCCGGTTCTCGGCGGCGGGTTCGTGCTGTGGGGTGCTCACGGCTCAGCCTCCCTGGACCGCGGTGACGATCTCCACGGACTGCCCGGCGGCCACCGCGGTGGTGGCCCACAGGGAGCGGGGGACCACGGTGTCGTCCACGGCCACGGCGATCCCCAGGGGGTGCCCGTCCGCAGCGGTGCCGTCCGGACCGATCTCCCGGCCGGTGAGCCCGGCCACCGCGTCCGTGAGGGTGAAGCCCTCGTGCACCTGCACGGGGGAGCCGTTCACGGTGGCGGTGCCCGCGGCGTCCCGGTCCGGGACCGGTGGGAACTCGCCCGTGGCGGGGACGGGACGTGCGGCGTCGTGCGGCTCGCGGGGAGCGGTGGAAGGTGTGGGCGAGGTGGTCATGCGAGTCCTTCCGGCATGAGGGTGGGGTCGGTCGGGGTGTCAGGGGTGCTGTGGCGGGCGGGATCGACCGCGGCGAGGAACTCTCCGTCCTGCGCGTGCTCCACCTGCGGGTCCAGGATCCCGGTCACGAGCTCCGCGGCCAGGCGGGAGGCCACGGGGGTCAGCAGGATCCCGTGGCGGAAGTGGCCCGTGCTCACCACGAGTCCGGCCACGGAGGTGCCACCCAGGTAGGGGAGGTCGTCCGGGGTGCCGGGACGGGCGCGGGCCATCATCTCCAGGACGTCGCAGTCGTCGATGGCGGGCACCACGGTGCGGGCGTCCCGCAGCAGCTGGTGTACGCCGCCGGCCAGCACGTTCTCCCGCCCGTCCTCACGGCTCGTGGCACCCAGCACCAGGGTGCGGTCCGCGCGCGGGACCATGTAGACCGGCCGCCCCAGAACCTGGGCACGCACCGTGCGGCTCAGCAGGTGCTCCTCGCCGGGTGCGAGCACGGAGTCCGGGACGCGCAGCCGCAGGATGTCCCCGAACACCGGGCGCAGCCGCAGCTCCAGGTCCGCGGGCAGTCCGCCCACGGTGTTCGCGGTGAGCCCGGAGGCCACCACCACGGCGTCCGCGGGCAGGCGCTCACCGCTGTCCAGGACCACGCCGGTGGCCGTGGGGGGCTCGGCGCGGGAGACCTGCACGGAGTCCACGCGGCTGGTCCACCACGTGACGGGGCCGGCGTCGGGCACGTCCCCCAGGGTGTCCAGGTGCGGGGCGCTCAGCGCCTCGACCATGGCGGCCGCGAGCATCCGCGGGTCCACCTGGCGGTCCGAGACGATGCGCACCGCTCCTCCCAGCCGCGGGGCCAGGGCGGGCTCCAGGGAGCGGGCCTCGCGGGTGGAGATCTCCTCGACGTCCATGCCGGAGGCGATCTGGTGGGAGGCGAGGTCGGAGAGGGACCGGGCGTCGGCGGCGTCGGCGGCGACCACCAGGGTCTCCTCGGTGCGGTAGCCCGTGGGCAGCCCGGTGGCGGCGGCCACGCGCTCTACGAAGCCGGGGTACTCGGCGGCCGAGGCGCGCATGAGGGGGTAGAGCCGTTCCTGGCCGTACTGGGTCTCGGCCACCGGCGCGAGCATTCCGGCGGCGGCGCGGGTGGCACCCCACGCGGGCCGGGGGTCCACCACCGTGACCGCGGCGCCGCGGCGTCGCAGCTCGAGGGCTGTGGCAAGCCCGATCAGGCCCGCCCCCGCCACCACCACGTGGGCGGCTGCGCTCTCGGACATCCTTCCTCCCTCCGGCGGCATGACCCGCATCAGGTGACCGGTCGGCGGCTCACGCCCTCTCAGCCCGCTGCGGTGGTCTGCGAGGACGAGGGCGGGCTCCCGTGGAACTCGTCGGTCGGCGCCGCTGGCGCGGCCCGGACGACGCCGCCAGTCTAGTCCTCCTCGCCGCGCGCGTGCCGGGGGACCCGGGGAAGGGGGGCACCCCGTTCGCCGGGGCGGCCGTCCGTGCCACGATGGGCCCATGACACGCACAGACACGCAGGCACAGGTCCAGGAACCGGGACGGGGCGCGGGGGAGGTGGGCACCCGGCGCCGCGCCGCACTGCGGGACGCGCGACTCTACGTGTGCGTGACCGCCCGGCGGGAGCGGGGCGACCTGCGTGAGTTCCTGCACGCGGCCTACGACGGCGGGGTGGACATCGTCCAGCTGCGGGACAAGGCACTGGAGGCCGCCGCGGAGATCGAGGCCATCGAGGTCCTGGCCGAGGTGGCGCGCGAGCACGGGAAGCTGTTCGCGGTGAACGACCGTGCGGACGTGGCCCTGCTCACCGGTGCGGACGTCTTCCACGTGGGCCAGGGCGACCTCACCACGGCCCAGGCGCGCACGGTGCTCGGCCCGGACGTGCTGCTGGGCCGCTCGTGCCACTCCACCACGCAGGTGGACGCCGCGCTCGCGGACCCCGGCCTGGACTACTTCTGCACCGGACCCGTGTGGGAGACCCCCACCAAGCCGGGGCGCGCCGCCGTGGGCCTGGAACTGCCGCGCTACGCCGCCCAGCACGCGGGGGACACACCGTTCTTCGCGATCGGCGGGGTCGACGCCGCCCGCCTGCCCGCCGTGCTCGCCACCGGGGCCACCCGCATCGTGGTGGTGCGGGCGGTCACCGAGGCCGCGGACGTGGCCGCCGCCGCACGCGCCCTGCGGGAGGGGCTGCCGGGCTGAGACCGGCGGCGCCGTTCAGGGGCGCGCAAGGGCCACGGTCCGGGGTCGAGATGTGGGGTGGAACGCGGGCGACCACGCGACGGCGGCTCCCCG
>NZ_JAUMTZ010000001.1:414340-493773 GCF_030530945.1 Kocuria sp.
GAACAGAGCCGCAGTGACCGGAGCCGCAGCGCCCGGGGTGCTGCTCGCACCACGGGGTGACGCCGGGGAAGCCGCCCCGGTGGGCGGCCACCCAGCGGTAGATCCCCTCCTGGACGCGTCCCACCAGCGGAAGGTCGTAGAGGGCGCCGAAGCATCGGGTGCCCAGGGCGGTGTCCAGGATCGCGGCGACCGCGCGGGCGCCGCTGTGAGCGGACCCACGTGCGGGAGCCTCCGCGCCACACCTGGCGGGGATGGCCCACACGGAGGTGTCGCCCTGCTCCGGGGTCAGCCCGAAGCGCTCCAGGACACCCGGTTCCTGCCACGCGTGCAGCTCGATCCGCCCGTGCCGGTCCAGGCGCCGGACCCACCCCACCGAGCGGGTGCAGAACCCGCAGCGGCCGTCGAAGACCACGTGCAGCCGGGGGCTCACAGGGTCACCTCGCCGAGGATGCACACGGTGCACCGCCCGCCCACGCGCACACCGTCCGTGTCCGAGTCCACGCGGACGACGCCGCACCGGCCCTTCCGCGTCCCCTGCCGGGCCTCGTAGCGGGCCGGGGCCCGGCCCGTGCGGATGAGCCACTGGGCCAGGCTCGCGTTGAGGCTGCCGGTCACGGGATCCTCGTACCCCTCCGGCCCGGGAACGAACGCGCGCACCTCGAACCGGTGGTCGCAGTCCTCGGCGGTGGGGCCCACCACGCCCACCTTGTGCTCACCGAGGGCGGTGTAGTCGGGCTCCAGCGCCAGCACGTCCTGCGCCGAGGGCAGCAGGACGGCCACCCACCCCGGGCCGTTGTCCACCCACTGGTGCGCCACCACCTGCTCGTCGCGCAGGCCCAGCCCGGTGGCCACGGCCCGCAGCACCTCCGGCTCCAGGTCCCCCGAGCGGACGGTGGGCGGGGCCTCGAAGGCGAGCTCGGCGGCGTCGTCCGAGACGTGGACACGGACCAGGCCCGCCGCGCACTCCTGGACCAGGCGGCCCGGGGTGCGCGGGGCGTTGCCGGCGGCGAGCCAGGCCCGGGCGGAGCCCAGCGTGGGGTGCCCCGCGAAGGGGAGCTCTCGGTCGGGTGTGAAGATGCGGAGCCGGTAGTCGGCCTCGGAAGAGGTGGCGGGCAGGACGAACGTGGTCTCGGACAGGTTGGTCCAGCGGGCGAAGCGGGCCATCTGCTCGTCCGTCAGGCCGGCGCCGTCCAGCACCACGGCCACGGGGTTGCCCAGGCAGGGCTCGGCGGAGAACACGTCCACCTGCGCGAAGGGGCGGGAACGGGGTGCGGGTGTCGTCATGCCCCGATTCCACCACGCGCGGCGGCGCGTGTGGTGGATCAGCCCCGCCGCAGCAGCACCCCGCGGTGCGGCGGGACCACCACGTGCCTGCCCACCGGGGCGCCCTGGGCGTCCACCATGCCGCGGGGCACGGGGAACCGCCGACGGCGCCGCCCGTCCGAGTGGAAGTTCACGGCCGCCCAGCCGTTCTCGAACTCCCGCGACCACGCCTGACCGCGGCGCCGGGGCTCCCCGCGTGCCGCCCCGAGGTCCCAGTCGAGCTGCGGGACGTGCTGGGTGCGGCTGTAGTCGTCGTGCGCCGTGGCCGTGTAGGCGCCGCGGCCCCCGCCGAAGATCCAGAACGCCGCGAGCCCGTAGAGCATGTTGGGGTGGTGGTCGTCCCCGTCCGTGGGAACCCGCACGATGGTGATCCCGGGGCCGTCCAGCTGGGGCAGCTGCGCCTGCGCGGTGACGGGGTCGAAGAGGTTCTGCGGGCCGTAGCCCAGCCAGACCTCCTCGAAACCTCCGCCGTACGCCGCGTGCGCCCGCCACCGCCCCGGCTCCCGGCGGGACTCCGCGATGTTCGGCACCAGCAGCTTGCCCTGCGCGTTCAGCGCCGCGCCCGCAGCCGCCACGAGCTCCCCGGCGGCCGCGCGGATCTCCGCCATCTCGGCGATTCCCTGCAGGGGCAGGTCCAGGCCGTAGTAGTCGTCGAAGACGTCGTTGTCCGCCATCACGCCGTCGAACGGCGAGTCCGCGAGCTCCGCCGTGACGTTCGCGACCCAGCGCTCGCGGTACGCGGGCTCCCACAGGGCCATCTGCCAGTGGCCGCCGTAGCCCCGCCACTGGATCCGCCCACCGTCCAGCCGGTGGGCGAACCACTGCTCGGGAGCCTCCGCGTGGGAGACCCCGGAGCTGTAGACCGGGCCCGGTTCGTAGCTGCGTGTGGAGGACAGGCACTTGTAGCACAGCACCGTCATCCCGGGGCTGCGGGCCTTCAGCTCCGCGGCCACCGCGGTCTCCCACGGCTGCAGGATCGCGGCGCGGTAGTGCTCCACCGCGAAGTCCACCTGGGACGGGGTGACCGGATCGCCGTAGCGGATCCAGGCGCCCACCCCGCTCACCGGCGGGACTCCGCCGAACTGGTGGACCCCGCGTACTCGTAGTTGCGCCCGTCCATCCCGCCCAGCATGCGGTAGATCCTGTTGTAGGACGCCATGACCTCGTGCAGCTGGAAGAAGTCCTCCACCCGGCCCCGCGCGTTCAGCGCGTAGGAGCGGTAGGTGTCCAGGTTCCCGATCACGGCCTGCACCTTGCGGGCCATGGCCTCCACGTCCCCGGGAGCCAGCAGCTCACCGCACGGGCCCCACTCCCGGCCGTCAGCGGTGCGCAGCTCGTCCCGGACCAGCTGGCCCATGCCGCCCACCTCGGAGCCCACCGTGGGGATGCCCGCGGCCATGGCCTCGAGCACCACGATCGGCTGGCCCTCGTTGTAGCTGGGCAGCACCAGCAGGTCGAAGCGCTCCAGGATGTCCCGCACGTTGACCGTGCCGTGGATGGTGACCATGTCCTGCAGCCCCAGGGACTCGATCTTCTCCAGGCACGCCTCGTAGTACTCCGGCACGTGCTCGGTGGGGCCCAGCACGTCCAGGTGCACGTTCGGGAAGCCCCACTGGCGCAGCAGGTCCAGGCTGGAGAGCAGGTCCATGAGGCCCTTGATGGGCACCACGCGGGCGATGTACACCAGCCGCCACGTGTGCGCGGCCGGGTCCCGGACGATCTCCTCCAGCACCGCCTGACGGGCGTGGTACTTCTGCTCGAACTCCTCGATGACCATGCCGTTGGGCAGCACCACCGAACGGTCGATGTCCGTGCCCAGGGAGGCCGCCTCCGTGATGGCGGTGGGGTACAGGTACGTGATGACCTCGGCGCTGGGGTAGCAGAAGTGGCCCATCTCGATCCACCACGCCATCCACGCCCGCTGCTCGGGAGGGACGTCGAAGGTGCGGTAGTCCTCGGAGGTGATGGACAGCGCCATGTTGCGCTCCAGCAGGGTGTTCACGGTGTCCCGCACGTACAGGTTGTGCTCCGTGAGCAGGAAGGACGTGCCGTGGTCGCGGGCGGCCGCCGCGCCCAGCAGGGACGCGTAGCCGGTGGTGTGCGCGTGGTAGACCTTCGCCCGCGGCATGGTCTCGGAGAGGATGGCGAAGGCCAGGGAGAAGAAGCCCCGCAGCAGCCAGAAGGAGTCGGACAGGGACAGGTTCAGCTGCGGCATGCGCTGGGTGAGGGCGGCCATGAACTCCTGCGAGCCCAGCACGGCCCACAGCGGGTACTCGCGCGTGCGCTCGTTGAACCCCTCGTCCACGAGGTCCCACAGGGGGGCGACCTCCCGCTCCTCCGACAGCGCGTACAGGGCGTCGAAGATCCGGTGGGACAGCTGCGTTCGCTCCTGGGAGGTCATGCCCAGGTCCGCGGGCCGTGCGGCCATGAAGTCGTGGCGGTGCTCCTGCATGCTCAGGAAGACCACCCGCACCCACTTCACGTTCTCGGGCATCCCGTAGAGGTCTTCGCGCGGCTGCTCGGAGTCCCACGCGATGTGGATGATTCCGTAGCTGAGGTCGGGGTTGCCGGTGACGATGTCGTGGACCACCGCGGAGACACCGCCCTTGAGGTACGGGTAGGTGGACTCCATGATGATGGCCACGTCCACGTCCTCGAACTGCCGGGAGTGCTCCACCTCGGCGGCCGGGACGGTGGGGGCGTCGCCGGCGGTCGTGAGCCGGTGCCGGGGGTCGTGGCGCAGGGGACGCTGGGAGAAAAGACGCATGACGAGGGACTCCTCGGGTGGGTGGAGGAAGGGCTGGGAAGAGGTGCGGCCCGGGCAGGAGCGGGGCGCTGCGGGACGACGCCCCTGGGGCGGCGTCGTGAGGGGCGGGCGTGCCGCCGAGGGATCACCAGGAGATGGCGTGACGCCAGAACAGGGTGTACTCGGGCTGGGTCCAGGTGCGCCGGTAGCGGCTCCAGGCCACGACGATCAGCACCACGTCCGCCAGCAGCAGCAGGCCGTACGCGGCGGCGGTGCCCGCGAGGGTGAAGGCGAGCACCGCCACGACCAGGTGGGCGGCACCCAGGACCTGGGCCGTGACGCGCTCGCCGATGTAGTCCAGCTCGTAGCTGAGCAGGGTCAGCACCATGAAGGCCCAGGAGCCCACCGAGACGGCCACGGCCAGCACGGCGTTCTGGGGCTGCAGACCGCCCAGCAGCAGCGTGGCGCCGAGGGTCAGGACCATGCCCACCGCGGCGGTGAGCAGCACGGAGCGGTCCACCACCCGGGTCAGGGAGGAGGAGCTGCGTGAGAGGGAGGTCAGGGGCTCGTGCTCGATGGCGCGGTGGAGCCCGGAAACGGCCCGGTCCACCCGGGGTGCGAGGTTCACGAAGTAGAAGTTGTACGCGAGCACGGCGGGGAGCATGGCCATGAACACCACGACCACCTCGAACACGCCGTCCGTGGCCAGGAAGAGCACGAACTTGTCCGCCCACAGCACCGCGCCGAGGAGCAGGCCGCGGACCATGTCCGCGGTGAAGTCGCGGGTGGCCAGGCGCTCGTAGTGGCGCAGATGGCCCAGCTGCCGGCCCAGGGCCGCGAGCTGGGTGGCCGCGGCGACGAGCGGGGGCAGGATCCAGAGGGTCGGTGCGACGGCCAGGGCCAGGGCGTAGGCACCCCATGCCGCAGCCCACAGGCCGCGCCGTTCACCGATGTTCGCCAGCACCAGGGACTGCACGAACAGCACGTGGGCGGCACACAGGGCGATGTACGCGCCCATGGCGCCCGCGGACCACCCGGTGGCGAGCCACAGGGCGGCGGCGAACACGAGGATCAAGGGCAGCGCCTGCACGAACATGGCGGGCCACACCTGGCAGAACCGGCGGGTGATCGCGGCCATGTTGCGCTCGGCCATGAGGGATCCCACGGCGCGGTAGGCGGGCATGCACGCCGCCTGCGCCAGCCAGGGCACGGTGATGGAAGAGGCGAGCACCACGTGGGTCATCTGCACCCCGCCCACCGTGGAACGGGCCATCGCCGGGCTGACCAGCGGGAACACGATGTTCAGGAAGATCACCGGGGACAGGTAGAGGAGCAGCTGCATCCCGCCGCGCTCGGTGGTCCCGGGCTGTGTGTCCGCTTCCCGCACGGGGTTCCGACGCCGCTGGAGCATGTAGGCGAGGGCCAGCAGGACCACCACTGCGCCCAGGATGCTGAGGAGGAGGTCTCCGCGGTCGGAGAGACCTCGCAGTACCGCCGGCACCAGGGCCGCGAGCACCGCCGCCACCGCCGTGGTGAGGGTGGCTACCCTGCTGAAGGTGTCGTGCACCAAGGACTGGACAGAGCTCATGTGTTCCCCCGTGGAAATCGGGCGCGTCCCTGACCCCCGTGGTGGGGAGGCGTCCGATGTGTGTGAAGGCGATCAAATGGTCACCTGACCACCTACGTTAGCAGTCGTAAATGGGGAGCGGTAATGCATGGAGGCGGATGTTGCCCACTGTTGCGCTTCCGACCGCGTGATGTTCATCGCACGTGCACGGTGGGCTCCGGGCACGAAAAAATCCCCTTGCTCCGGTTGCGGAGGAGCAAGGGGATTCGAGTCGGGATGACAGGATTTGAACCTGCGACCTCGTCGTCCCGAACGACGCGCGCTACCAAGCTGCGCCACATCCCGGCGTCGTGCGGGCAGGGCCCGCGAACAACTGCTCCAGCATAGCGGGCGGGCTCGGAGAATGTGAAATCCCCGGGTTTCGCAGTCAGGTGTCCCGCAACCCGGGCCCGTGCTCCCGGTGTCATGGTCTCCGCGGCGGGGCCGTCAGCGGCTGACCCGCTCCAGCACCTGCAGGACGTGCTCGTAGGGCTTCCCCGTGGCCTCCGTGAGGGCCTGCTCGCACGTGCGGTTCAGGGAGGCGTGGGCGGCGAAGTCGCGGGAGCGGACCTCGGCGGCCTCGGGCGCGGTGGCGGCCGCCGTGAGCTCCGGGTGCAGCATCCCCCGGTCCCCGGCGTAGCCGCAGCAGCCCCAGGACGTGGGCACCGTGACCTCCCGCGCGCACGCGTCCGCCACGCGCAGCAGGTCCTTGGTGATGCCCAGGTGCACCGCGGAGCACGTGGGGTGCAGCACCAGGGTCTCCAGCGGGGACGCCGGCTCCAGGCCGGGGAGCACGTGCTCGGCGGTGAACGTCACCGCGTCCACGAACGTGAGTGCCCCGTACCGGGGGTGGCCCTCGGCGAGGCCCCGCATGGTCTCCAGTCCCTCCGTGCAGGAGGAGGCGTCGCACACCACCGGCAGCCGTCCGCGCTCGGTGGCCTCCCACAGCAGCCCGAGGGTCCGCTCGGACATGGTGGCGTATCCGGTGGGCAGGCCCTTGGACTTCCACGGTGTGCCGCAGCACGCGCCGTCGATGCCCTCGGGGACGCGCACGGCCACGCCCGCGCGCCCGCACAGCCGCAGGAACGCCTCGGAGGTGCTCGGGCCGGACCCGGTGGCGGTTCCGAACATGGCGCCGATGCACGCGGGGAAGAACACGGCGCGCGGCGCTCTCGCCGCGTCCGTGCCCCGCGAGGGGTCCGCGGCGGACGACGCCGCCCGCTCGCCTCCCGCGCGCCCCGCCCCTTCCCTGACGGGAGGCGCGGCAGGGGAGGCTCCGTGCGGCGTCGTCAGCCGGGAGCGGGGGTGGCCGCCGGGCGGCAGGGCGGGGTTGTAGCGCGGGGCGGTGTCCGCCCCGAGCACGGCGCGGGCGGCACCCGTGGCGGACACGGGCAGCGCGGCGGGCATGCGCGAGGCCAGCGTGAGCGCGAAGGCCGCGCCCGCGGAGGTCGCGGCCCACGAGCGTGCCGCGGCTCCCCACACGAGGTCCGCGACCCGCGAGTGGTTCTCCGCGCGCAGCCGGCGCACCAGGTCACCGGTGTTGATGTGCACGGGGCACGCCGTGACGCACATGCCGTCCACGGCGCAGGTCTGCAGCCCGGCGTAGTCGAACTCGCGGCGCATCCGGGCGGCCAGCCCGGCCTCCCCGCGCTCCTCGGCCCGGGCGATCTCCCGGCGGCCCACGATGCGCTGGCGCGGTGTGAGCGTGAGGTCCTGGGAGGGGCACACCGGTTCGCAGTACCCGCACTCCACGCAGCGGTCCACCTCGGACTCCACGGGCGGGGCGGTCTTCAGGTCCCGCAGGTAGGCCCGAGGGTCCTCGGTGAGGATCACGCCCGGGTTGAAGCGGTGCTCGGGGTCGATGAGCGCCTTGAGCTCCACCATGACCGCGTGCAGCTCGTCCCCGTACTGCCGCCGCACGAACGGCGCCATGATCCGCCCCGTGCCGTGCTCGGCCTTCAGGGACCCGCCGCGGCCCAGGACCAGGTCCACCATCTCCTCGGTGAACCGCTCGTAGCGGGCGAGCTGGGCGGGGTCGTCGAACTGCTCGTTGAGCATGAAGTGGACGTTGCCGTCCTTGGCGTGGCCGAAGATCACGGAGTCCCGGTAGCCGTGCGCGGCGAAGAGCCCGGTGAGCTCCTGGCACGTGGCGCCCAGCTGCGCCACCGGCACCACCACGTCCTCGAGGAGCGCGTTCGTGCCCTGCGGCCGGTTGCCCGCCACGGTGGTGTAGAGCCCCTTGCGCACGGTCCACAGGCCGGCGCGCTCGCGGGGATCGGTGGTCAGGGAGACGGGACCCGTCAGGTCCAGGGACGCGAAGGTGCGCGACGCCGCGTCCGCCAGTTCCCGCGCGCCCTCCTGCGTGTCGTGCTGGTACTCCACGAGCAGTGCGGCCTGCTGGTCCACGGGGATGTCCATGATGGCGGGCGGGGCCAGTCCGGTGCGCTGGGAGACTGCCAGGGACGTGGCGTCCAGCAGCTCCAGGGTGGCGCACCGGGAGTCCACCAGCTCCGGCACGGCGTTCGTGGCGGCCACCACGGTGGGGAACACGAGCAGCCCCGTGGCCACGTGGGGGTGCACCGGCACGGTGCGCAGGGTGGCCGCGGCCACGAACCCCAGGGTGCCCTCCGAGCCGATCATCAGGTGCTCCAGGATCCGCACCGGGTCCTCGTGGTCCAGGAACGAGTTGAGGCCGTAGCCCATGGTGTTCTTCATGGCGAACAGCCGCCGGACGGTGCGCACCGAGTCAGGATTGCCCCGCACTCGGTCCCGCAGCCGGAGCAGACCCGCCACCAGGGCGGGTTCCCGTGCCCGCAGCAGCTCGGCGGCGTCAGGGGCGGCGGTGTCCAGCACCGTGCCCGAGGGCAGCACGAGCACCATGGACTCCAGGGTGCGGTAGGTGTTGAACTCGGTGCCGCACGCCATCCCGGAGGAGTTGTTCGCGATCACACCGCCCAGGGTGCACGCGGTCTCGCTCGCGGGGTCCGGGCCCAGTGCGCGCCCGTGCGGCGCCAGGCGGGCGTTGACGTGGCGGACGGTGACGCCGGGCTGCACGCGCACCCGGGTGCCGCCGTCCAGGACCTCCACGTCCTTGAAGTGCCGCCGCACGTCCACGAGGAGCTGGCCCGTGACCGACTGCCCCGACAGGGACGTGCCGCCCGAGCGCAGGGTGAGCCCCGCGCCGCTCGCCGCCGCGGCGGCGAAGACCGCCCCCACCTCGGCCTCGTTCCGCGGGCGCAGCACCGCGTGGGGCTGCAGGAGGTAGTGCGAGGCGTCGTGGGCCACCGCCCGCCGCTCCAGTTCCCCGCGGACCACGACGCCGCTGCCGCACCTCCGCTCGACCTCCCGCACCGCGCGCTCCAGGGGCGTCCCGGTGCCCTGCCCCGCGGGGTCGGGTGCGGCGTCGTCCGTGGTCTGCCGACCGAGTACGGACGACCCACCGGGTCCGCGCGGCGCACGGGGACGGGGGAACGGAAGGCGCGGCGGTGTCATGCGGAACCTCAGTCCGTGAGGGTGACCAGGACGGCCTGGGGCGGGCAGAACAGGCGCACAGGCGCGAAGCGGGACTCGCCCAGCCCCTGGGAGATGTTCACGGGCATGCCGTGGTGGTCGATGAGACCCTTGCAGATCGCGGGGTCCAGGTCGCAGTTGCTCACCAGGGCACGTCCACCCGGCAGGCAGACCTGGCCGCCGTGGGTGTGCCCCGCGAAGACCACGTCCGCGCGGTCCTCAGCGAAGCGGTCCAGGGTGCGCAGGTAGGGCGCGTGGGCCACACCGATCCGCACGTCCGCGGGGGAGCCCTGGCCCGCGGGGAAGCCGGGGTGGCGGTCGTAGTGCAGGTGCGGGTCGTCCACGCCCGAGAAGTCGACGACCGTGTCCCCCACCCGCAGCCGCGCGGAGCGGTTGATCAGCCCCGTCCAGCCGCGCGCGTCGAAGGCGCGGTGCATGTCCTCCGTGGGCAGGCGCGGGGCCTCGGCCCGGGTCTCGCCCGCCGTGCTGCGCCACAGGTAGCGCAGGGGGTTCTTGGGCTGCGGGGCGAAGTAGCAGTTGGAGCCCGGAACGTACACGCCGGGGAAGCGGAACAGGGGCTCCAGGATCTCCAGCAGGTACGGCAGGGCACGCAGGTGGGAGAGGTTGTCGCCGGTGTCCACCACCAGGTCCGGCTCGAGCGCCGCGAGGGAGTGGACGAAGCGCTTCTTCGCCTCCTGGCCCGGGACGGTGTGCAGGTCCGAGATGTGCAGGATCCGCAGCGGCCGTGAACCCGGAGGCAGCACGCGCACGGTCTCGCGGCGCAGCTGGAACCGCCGCCGCTCCACCAGGACGGCCCACCCGAGGGTGCCCGCACCGAGCGCGAAAAGGCCCGCCCCGGCCCCCGCGATGACGCGGGCGACCGGGGCTGGGGCAGGTGCAGTGGAGGAGTGCATCACTTGTTCGTGGACAGGACGCTGGCCGGCGGGGCCGAGAACGCGGAGGTGTCGTAGTTCGGGGCGACAGCCTTCATGTAGTTCTGCCACTGGCCACCGGCGTAGGTGGCGCCGTCCACCCACTCGGTGCCCGACCCGCCGGTCTTGCCGCCGATGCTGAGCCCGTTGAGCGAGCGTGAGCCGGACTGGTAGTTGCCCACCCACGAGGCGGTGGCGAGACCCTTGGTGTAGCCGAGCATCCAGGTCTGGGTGGAGTTGTCCGTGGTACCGGTCTTGGCCGCGGACGCGCCGGGCAGGCCGATGGAGCGCTGGTACCCGGAGCCCCGCACCAGCACCTGCTGCAGGACGTAGTTCACGCCCTGCGCCACTTCCTTCTTGATCACACGCTGGCACTTGTCACCGGGCACGTCGTAGGTCTTGCCGCTGAAGTCCTTCACGCCCGTGATCGCGCGGGGCTCGCACATCACGCCGTCGTTCGCGAAGGCGGAGAAGGCCCGGGCCATGGTCATGGGCGAGATGTCCACGGAACCACCCAGCAGCGAGGAGAGGACGGTGGTGTCCACGGGGTCCCCGGTCTTTCCGTCGTGGATGCCCAGTGCCTTGGTCATGTCCCCGATCTGGCACAGGTCCAGATCCGCTGCCATGGCGTACAGCGCCGAGTTGATGGAGTTGTAGATGCCGTAGTCCACGTCCATGACCTTGTTGTACCCCTCCTCGGCGTTCTGGAAGGTCAGGCCGCTGCCGTTCGTGCCGGGCTCGATCTTGTACCCGTTGGGCAGACAGGACGCCTTCCAGTGGTAGTCCGCCGGGTAGCTCAGCCGAGTGGCGTCGATGCTGGCCTTCACACCCTTGCCCGAGTTGATCCACTGGGCCAGGGTGAACGGCTTGAACGTGGAGCCCACCTGGAAGCCGCCGGCGCCGCCCGCGGAGCTGTCCACGTTGAAGTTGTAGGTGGTGTTCGCGTCACCCTCCGCGGCGGAGTAGTTGGTGTTCTGCGCCATAGAGACCACGTGGCCGTTGCTGGGCTCCAGGGAGATCAGAGCCGTGGAGACGCTGTCCGGGTTGTTGTCCTTGGGCTGGGTGGTGTTGACCTGGGTCTCCGCGGCCTCCTGGGCCTTGGGGTCCAGGGAGGTCCGGATGGTCAGCCCGCCGCGCTGCAGCGTGGCCAGGCGCTCCTCCGGCGTGGTGCCGAAGGCATCCGACTGCATCACCTGGTTCTCCACGTAGTCGCAGAAGTACGGCGCCGTCTTGGCCGCCGTGCACCCGGAACTGGTGGTGTGGATGCTCAGGTTCATGGGCTCCTTGGCCGCCGCGTCCGCCTGCTGCTGCGTGATGGCACCGGTCTGGACCATGGTGCCCAGCACCACGTTGCGCCGCTGCGTGGAGGCCTCGGGGTTCACCTGGGGGTTGTAGTAGTTGGGGGACTGCACCATCCCCGCCAGGGTGGCGGCCTGCGCCACGCTCAGCTGAGAGGCGTGGATGCCCCAGAAGTACTGGGAGGCGGCCTCCACGCCGTAGTTGGACCCGCCGAAGAGCACCACGTTGAGGTAGCCCTCCAGGATCTCGTCCTTGGACTTCTCCTGCTCCATGGACAGGGCGAGCTTCATCTCCTTGATCTTGTCCACCACGCCCTTGTCCGCACCGATGGTGCTGGCCTGCTCACCGTTGCGGACCTGCTGGTCGATGATCAGGTTGTTGACGTACTGCTGCGTGATGGTGGAAGCGCCCTGCCGGTTGCCGGGGCGCAGGAGGTTGTTGCCGATCGCGCGGACGATGCCCCACGGGTCCACGCCGCCGTGCTCGTAGAAGTCACGGTCCTCGATGGACAGCAGGGCCTTGCGCATGTTGGGGGAGATCTGGTCCAGCGGCACGGGGTCCCGGTTCTGCGCGAAGAACGTGGCGATCTCCGAGCCGTCCTTGGCCACCACGGTGGAGCTGCGGGAGAGCGGTCCCGCCTCCATGTCCGCGGGGAGGGACTTGAACCAGCCGATGGACGCGTTGGCGGCCGCACCTGCGGCCGCGGCGGGGGGAACCAGGAGCCCGGCCGCCACCACCCCGGCAACCACTGCCACGGCGATGAATGCCACGACGTTGCCCAGTACCGAGGTGGGCTGGGAGCCCGAATTGTTGCGAGATGCCATTGCGCCAGTGTACAAGCCGGGCCCGGCTGGGCCCGGCCGGGAGAGGGTGCGGTCACACTGTGTTCCCGGGGGATCCGCAGGGGGACCACGGCGTGGCGGAGCCAGTACTGTGGGGGCCATGACCACTTGGGAGTACGCAACCGTTCCGCTGATGATCCACGCCACCAAGCAGATCCTGGACAACTGGGGGGAGGACGGCTGGGAGCTCGTGACCGTCCTGCCCGGCACGCAGGCCGCGGACACCCCGGCGGGCAACATGACCGCCCCCACCCAGACCAACCCGATCGCCTACTTCAAGCGCCCCAAGAACTGACGGCGGGGAAGGAGAGCGGAATCGTGGGTGAGACGTACGAGGAGCGCCTGGCGCAGCTGGGACTCGAGCTGCCGGAGGTGGCCAAGCCGCTGGCGGCATACGCCCCCGCTGTGGTGAGCGGGTGCCACGTGTACACCGCCGGGCAGCTGCCGCTGGTGTCCGGTGCGCTGCCGGAGACCGGAGTGGTCAGTGACTCGGGTGCCGCGGGGACCGTGTCCCCGAAGCGGGCGGCTGAGCTCGCGCGGCAGTGCGCGCTGAACGGACTCGCCGCGGTGAAGTCGCAGATCGAGGACCTCCAGCGGATCCGCCGCGTGGTGAAGGTGACCGGCTTCGTGGCCTCGGCCCCGGACTTCCACGGCCAGCCCGCCGTGGTGGACGGCGCCTCCTCGCTGCTGGGGCAGGTCTTCGGGCCCGCCGGGGTGCACGCCCGCTCCGCCGTGGGTGTGAGCGTGCTGCCGCTGAACTCCCCGGTGGAGGTCGAGCTGCTCGTCGAGTTCCACTGAGCATGACGCCGCACGAACCGGGGGAGCGCATCTTCACGGTGCCCCGGGAGTACTCCAAGGCCGCCCGGGCGTGGCTCGAGCGCGGCCTGGGCCTGCACGGTTCCGCGCCGCGCCACGGAGCGGCCACGGTGTTCGTGCGCGACGGCGAGAACGGGGTGGAGACCCTCATGCTGCACCGCCCGCGGCACCGGTCCATGGGCACGCTGTCCTTCCCCGGAGGGATCACAGAGGTCTCCGACGACGAGCCTCTGGACTGGTGCGGCCCCTCCTCCGCGCAGTGGGCGCACCGGCTGCTGTCCGAGGACATCGGCCTGGCTCGGCGCAGCGTGGTGACGGCCGCCCGGAAGACCTTCGTGGAGTCCGGTGTCCTCTTCGCCGGGGCGCACGCGCACGGTGTGGCGGAGAGCGTGGAGGGCGCGGACTGGATGCGTTCGCGCGAGCAGCTGGCCGCGCAGGACGTCTCCTTCGCCGGGTTGCTGGCCCGGCGCCGCATGGTGTTCCACAGCGAGTGCCTGCGGCCGCTGTCCCACTGGGTGACCTCGGACTTCGTGCACCAGCGTGTGGACCTGCACTTCTTCGCCGCGGCGGTCCCCGTGGGGCAGCGCGTCTGCCCGCTGGCCACCCAGCGCAACCGGGCGTGGCTCGGCTGGGTGGACGCGCGGGCCCTGCTCACGGACCCGTGGTCCACGCCGGTCCCCGAGCTGTTCCGCCGCCAGGCCGAGGACTCGGCGGAGACCGACGACCCCCGGCACTTCGAGCTCAACGAGCTGACCACCCCGGGTGTGCAGTGCGCCGTGGAGGCCGTGGCGCAGGCGGGCTCCGCCGTGTCCTTCCTGGCCGCCCGCCGGGACCTGCGGGTGAGGAGCCCCCGGCTCGACCTGCGCGACGGCGAACCCGTCCTGGTGCTCGACGCCTGAGCCCCCGCGGATCGCCCGCACCTGCAGCCGCCCCGCACCGCCCGTCCTGTTCCGTCCGTCCCGGACATCCTGGGAGGCCACGCCTGGGACGCCACCCCTGGGAGGCCGCGCCTGGGGCGCCTCGCCTAAGACGATGCGCCGTGACCACGGCGCACGCACGACGACGCCCGCGGCACCTGCCGCGGGCGTCGTCGTGAGCGGGGGGATCAGCGGGAGCGCTGCTTGAGGCGCTGCAGGTCCAGGATGACCACGGCGCGGGCCTCCAGGCGGATCCAGCCGCGCTGCACGAACTCGGCGAGGGCCTTGTTCACGGTCTCGCGGGAGGCGCCCACCAGCTGGGCGAGCTCCTCCTGGGTGAGCTCGTGGGCCACCAGGATGCCGTCCGTGGCGGGACGCCCGAAGCGGTCCGCGAGGTCCAGCAGCGCCTTGGCCACGCGCCCGGGGACGTCCGAGAACACGAGGTCCGCGAGGTTCTCGTTGGTGCGGCGCAGGCGGCGGGCCAGTGCCTGCAGCAGCTGCGCGGAGACCTCCGGGGAGCGCTGGATGACCTTGCGCAGGTTCTCGTGCTTGAGCCCGGCCAGGCGGGTCTCGGAGACCGCGGTGGCGGAGGTGGATCGGGGGCTGGGGTCGAACAGGGCCATCTCGCCGAAGATCTCGCCCGGGCCCATGACGGCCACCAGGTTCTCGCGGCCGTCGCTGGCGGTGCGTCCGAGCTTCATCTTGCCGGAGACGATGAAGTAGAGCTGGTCGCCGGGATCGCCCTCGTAGAACAGGGTGGCGCCGCGGGAGAGGTCCACCTCGGTGATCTCCTCGGTCAGCGCGGCAAACGCCTCGTCATCCAGGGAAGCGAAGAGCGGAGCGCGGCGGAGGACGTCTGTATCCAAGGTGAAACTCCTCAGTAGATAGGGGTGGGCCCGAGACCGGGCCGCACGGGGTGATCACCACCCATCGTAACGAGTTTCACACCCGCCGTGGCTACTCCCGAGTTGTGCTATGTGAGAAAACCCGTCGGGCGGGGCGGATGGGGCCGGCCGAAGTGGACGCGGCGGGGATCGCGGACCTGGCGAGCGCGTGGGGACGCGCGGGGCACTGAGGCGGGCGGGCGGCGTCGTGGGCGGCATCGTGTGCGGACCCGGCCCACCGTTCGTCCAGGCGGCCCCCGTATGCTCGGTCGGACGCGCTCCCGATCCCCGTGCGACCCCCCCCACCCCTGAGGACCGTGATGACCCTGGCCCTGAACCTGCTCGACGTGCTGCTGATCCTGGCGCTGCTGGCGTACCTGGTGGCGGGTTTCCACCGGGGCTTCTTCCGCTCCTTCGCGGGGCTCCTGGGCCTGGTGCTGGGGGCGGTGCTGGCGTTCTGGGCGGGACCCGTGGTGGCCGCGTACGTCTCCGACGACTGGCGGGTCCCCACCGTGCTGCTCACGGTGCTGCTGGCGCTGGCGCTGGGCGAGTTCCTCGGCTCACGGCTGGGGGGCGTGCTGTCCCGGGCGCTGGAGCGCACCGGTGCGGGGATGCTGGACCGGCTGGGGGGTGCTGTGCTCAACGTGGTGGTGGCCGCCCTGATCATGTCCCTGCTGGGTTCCCTGGTGGGGCAGATGGGCATTCCCTCGCTCTCGCAGCAGGTGGCCTCCTCGCAGGTGCTGCGCGGCATCGAACGCCTCACGCCGGACCCGGTGCGCCACGCCATGACGGAGACCCGCAACGCCGTCAGCGGCGCCCAGGGCATCCGGCAGCTGGACGAGCTGCTCTTCCCGTCCCAGGCGGCTCCGGATCCGCAGCAGACCCCGGACTCGCAGACCGTGGCGGACGCCGGGCAGTCCGTGGTCCAGGTGTACGGCACGGCCGCGCAGTGCGCGCAGAACCAGACGGGCTCCGGGTTCGTGGCCCAGCCCGGCACGGTGGTGACCAACGCGCACGTGGTGGCGGGGGTGGACCAGCCCGTGGTCCAGACCCGTGACGGCCGCGTCTACTCCGCCCAGACCGTGCACTACGACGCCGCCTCCGACCTCGCTGTGCTGCGCGTCCCCGGTCTGTCGGAGGCGGCGCTGCCCCTGCGCAGCTCCGTGACACCGGGGGAGACCGTGTCCTTCGCGGGCTACCCACTGGGCGGGCCCTACACCCTGCGCCCGGCCACGGTGCAGGGTGAGGCGGTGGCACCCGTGCAGAACGTGACCACGGGGGAGACCCAGACCCGCAGCATCATCCAGATCGCCGGCAACGTGGAGCAGGGCAACTCCGGCGGCCCGCTGCTGGACGACTCCGGGCGGGTGCTCGGGGTGGTGTTCGCCAAGGCCGTGCAGGGCGAGGCGGGGTACGTGATCCCGGCGGACCGGGTGCAGGAGGCGCTCACCGCCACGGGGGAGGCCACCGCGGCCGCGAGCACCGGCCAGTGCGTGGCCTCCTGAGCCCTCCCGGGGCTCTCACGGGTCCCGCCCGGGCGGCACCCGGCCTCGGGCCCCCCTCGGAGCTGGCGGGCCAGCCCGCGGGACCGGGTCAGCGCAGCCCCAGGTGCCGGGCCACCACGTCCACGCCCAGCTCGTAGCCCAGCACACCGGCTCCCGCGATCACCGCGGTGGCCTGCGGGGACACGAACGAGGTGTGCCGGAAGGCCTCCCGTCGGTGCACGTTGGAGATGTGCACCTCCACCACGGGCATTTCGCACATCTCCAGCGCGTCGTGGACCGCCACGGAGTAGTGGGTCAGGGCGGCGGGGTTGATCACGATCCCGCAGGCCTCCGTCCGGGCCTGCTGGATCCAGTCCACGATCTGGCCCTCCCAGTTGGACTGCTCGAACACGACCTCCAGGCCGTAGGTCTGCGCGCGGGCGCGCACGTTCGCCTCCACGTCCGCGAGGGTGGTGTGCCCGTAGACCTCGGGCCTGCGGGTGCCCAGGGTGTTCAGGTTGGGGCCGTTGAGGACGAACAGCGGTGACTCGGTCATGCCCTCATTCAACACGAGTGCGCGCACGACGCCGCCGCGGTGCCCCTCGGGGGAGAGGCGCCGCGGCGGCGTCGTGACAGGGGTGGTGCGGGCGCGGCTACTTGCCGCCCAGGGAGTCCACGATCTGCTGCATGACCGTCTGGTCCGCCAGCGTGGAGACGTCCCCCACGGGGCGGTCCTCTGCGACGTCCTTGAGCAGGCGGCGCATGATCTTCCCGGAGCGGGTCTTGGGCAGCTCGGGGACGATCAGGACCTTCTTGGGCTTGGCGATCGGAGAGATCTCGGTGCCCACGTGCGCGCGGATCTCCTCCGCGAGCTCCGCGGCGTCCCGGCCCTCGGCGGTGGCCTGGTCCGAGAGGATCACGAACGCGAAGACGGCCTGGCCGGTGGTCTCGTCCTTGGCGCCCACCACGGCGGCCTCCGCCACGGAGGGGTGGGAGACCAGCGCGGACTCGATCTCCGGGGTGGAGAGCCGGTGGCCGGAGACGTTCATGACGTCGTCCACGCGGCCCAGGATCCACACGTCCCCGTCCGCGTCCCGCCGGGCGCCGTCCCCGGCGAAGTACTTGTCACCGAACTGGCCCCAGTAGGTGTTCACGAAGCGCTCGTCGTCACCCCAGATGGTGCGCAGCATGGAGGGCCACGGCTTGCGGACCACCAGGAAGCCGTCCGTCTCGTTCGGGAGTGAAGTGCCGGCGTCGTCCACCACGTCCACGGCGATGCCCGGCAGCGGAACCTGCGCGGAGCCCGGCTTGGTGGCTGTGACACCGGGCAGCGGGGAGATCATCATGGCGCCGGTCTCGGTCTGCCACCACGTGTCCACGATGGGGCACCGGCCGCCGCCGATCACCCGGTGGAACCAGGTCCAGGCCTCGGGGTTGATGGCCTCGCCCACGGTGCCCAGCAGGCGCAGGGAGCTGAGGTCCCACTCGGCGGGGATGTCCTCGCCCCACTTCATCATGGTGCGGATGGCGGTGGGGGAGGTGTAGAGGATGCTCACGCCGTACTTCTGCACGATCTCCCAGAACCGCCCGCGGTGCGGGGAGTCCGGGGTGCCCTCGTAGATCACCTGGGTGGCACCGTTCACCAGCGGGCCGTAGGTGATGTACGTGTGCCCGGTGACCCACCCGACGTCCGCGGTGCACCAGTAGACGTCCGTCTCGGGCTTGAGGTCGAACACGTTCTTGTGCGTGAACGCCGCCTGCGTGAGGTAGCCGCCGGTGGTGTGCAGGATGCCCTTGGGCTTCCCGGTGGTGCCGGAGGTGTACAGGATGAACAGGGGGTCCTCGGCGTTCTGCTCGGAGGGGGTGTGCTCGGTGGAGGCGTCCCCCACGACCTCGTGCCACCACACGTCCCGGCCGTCCTGGAAGGCCACGTCCTCGCCGTTGCGCTTCACGACCACCACGTGCTGGACGGACTCCCCGCCCTTGGCCAGCGCGGCGTCCACGGCGGGCTTCAGGGTGGTGGGCTTGCCGCGGCGGTAGGAACCGTCCGCGGTGACCACGAGCTTGGCCTGGCCGTCCTCGATGCGGGAGCGCAGGGCGTCCGCGGAGAAGCCGCCGAAGACCACGGAGTGGATCGCGCCGATGCGCGCGCACGCGAGCATGGTGATCACGGCCTCCGCGATCATGGGCAGGTACACCGCCACGCGGTCCCCCTTGGTGACGCCCAGGGACTCGAACGCGTTGGCCGCCTTCGAGACCTCGTCCTTCAGCTGCGCGTACGTGTAGGAGGCGCTGTCCCCGGGCTCACCCTCGAAGTGCAGGGCCACGCGGTCCCCGTGGCCTGCCGCCACGTGGCGGTCCACGGCGTTGTAGGCGGCGTTCAGCGTGCCGTCCTGGAACCACTTTGCGAACGGCGGGTTGGACCAGTCCAGCGTCTCCGTGAAGGGCGTGGACCACGTGAGCAGCTCGCGGGCCTGGTCCGCCCAGAACTCCTCGCCCTGCTCCTCCGCCCGCGCGTACAGCTCCGCGGTGGCGTTCGCCTGGGCGGCGAACTCCTCACTGGGGGCGAAGGTCTTCGGCTGGGATCCGGTGGGTTCGGGGGTCATGGTGCTCCTTCGCTGGGACCGCCGCGCTCCACTTCCGGTGGGTGCGTGGCGCAGTTCACATTCGCCCGCCAGCTTAGACGAGACCGGCCGGTGTGCTCCATCGCCGGGGCGCGTTCTCCGGCGGGCTCCCAGCGGTTCCGGGGTGGGCGCCACCGCACCCGCTCCCGGGTTTGACCCCCGCTCGGGCGGCCAGGATGATCGAGGGCATGAACTCCCCCGCTGCCGCCGCCCACGTGCGCTTCGTCCCGGCGCGGCACGCGGAGCAGGCGGCCGCGCGGCGTCGTCGTGCCAGGGCGGAGACGCCCCTGGCGCGGACCCGGCGGGCGCGGAAGATCCAGCGCATCCTCGCGCAGACGTACCCGTACGCCGTGGCGGAGCTGGACTTCGACGACGCCTGGCAGCTTCTCGTGGCCACCGTCCTGTCCGCGCAGACCACGGACGTCCGCGTCAACGCCGTGACCCCCGGGCTCTTCGCCGCGTACCCCGGGCCGCGTGAACTCGCCGAGGCGCCGGCCGACGACGTCCAGGAGATGGTGCGCCCCCTCGGCTTCTACCGTTCCAAGGCGCGCTCCGTCCAGGCGCTCGCCGCGCGCGTCGTGGACGAGTACGACGGCGCCGTGCCCGGCTCCCTCGCGGAGCTCGTGACCCTGCCCGGCGTGGGCCGCAAGACGGCGAACGTGGTGCTCGGCAACGCGTTCGGGGTGCCCGGGATCACCGTGGACACGCACTTCGGCAGGCTCGCCCGGCGGCTCGGCTGGACCGCGCAGGAGGACCCCGTGAAGGTGGAGGCGGACGTGGCCGCGCTGTTCCCGCCCGCGCTGTGGACCGAGTTGTCCCACGAGCTGATCTACCACGGGCGCCGAATCTGCCACGCCCGCAAACCCGCGTGCGGGGTGTGCCCCGTGGCGGACCTGTGCCCCTCGTACGGGGAGGGTCCCACGGATCCGGCGGCGGCGCGGGCGCTGCTCGGCTACGAACTGAAACCCGGCCGCGAGGAGTTGCTCGCCGGCTTCCTGGCGGGACGCACCCGGCGGCAGCTGCGCGCCGAGGGACACGCGCTCAGTGCGTGAGAGGACGGACGATGACCACTCCCCAGCCCCACACGGGCGGACCGCGCGAGCAGCTCGTGGAGCTCGCCCGCCACGGCGACACCGTGCTGGTGCAGGACCGCGAGCCGTGGCGGATCGGGCAGCTGGGCGAGAACTTCCGGCACTCCGCGGTGCTCATCCTCTTCGGCGCGCTGGACCGCGTGCCCTCCGCGTACGCCGAGCACTCCGAGGGGCCGGGGCGGGACCTGGACGTGCTGCTCGTGCAGCGCGCCTCCACCCTGCGGGCGCACCCCGGCCAGGTGGCGTTCCCGGGCGGACGCCTGGACCCGCCGGACGGGGAGCTGGGCACCACGCTGGAGTTTCCCGGTGGGACCGTCAGTGCACCGCACGTGCGCGCCGCCCTGCGGGAGGCCCACGAGGAGACCGGCCTGGACCCGAGCGGCGTGGAGGTGCTCGGCGCGCTGCACGAGGTGCCGCTGCCCGTGAGCAACCACATGGTCACCCCGGTGATCGGCTGGTGGTGCAGTCCCTCGCCCGTGGACGTGGTGGACCACGCGGAGTCCTCCCTGGTGTTCCGCGTGCCGGTGCTGGACCTCATCAACCCCGCCCACCGCTACTACGCCACGGTGACCCGGGGGAACCAGACCTACAAGTCCCCGGCGTTCGACCTCTCCGTGGCCGGGGTGGACGGGACCGTGACCGTGTGGGGCTTCACGGGAGTGGTCCTGGACCGCGTGCTCGACCGGCTGGGGTGGGCCGTGGAGTGGGACCGGTCCGTGAAGCGGCCGGCGCCGGGGATGGGTGGCGCGAAGTAGCATCCTGCGGGTTCGTCCGGTGCGCGCAGTGCTGGACTAGGGAGCCGGGTCACGGGCTCCCTTCGAGGCGCATGGTGCGCACGGCTCGGGAGGTCGCCAGCAGCAGGACGCCCAGGAGTCCCACGAGGCACACGCCAAGCCCCAGCACGGTGCTCAGTCCGGCGGACACGGCGGCCCCGGAGAGCACCGGGGCCACCACGGAGGCCAGCCCGCCCACGAGTCCGAAGGTGGCGAGCACGCGACCCTGCATGCCGGACGCGGTGCGGGCGAAGACGTAGCCGAACAGTCCGCCGTTGAGAGCGGGGGAGGGCAGCATGCACACCACCGCGATCACGAACATGAGCACAGGGCGGTGTGGCAGGGCGAAGAACGCCCCGAACGCCAGCACCATGAACCCCAGCCCCAGGATGGCGGTCCAGCCGGCGGGAAGATGGTCGGTGATGACCGGGGTGACGGTGCTGCCGAGGATCCCTCCTCCCGCGAACCCGGCCGTGACCAGGCCGATCTGGAACGCGGGCACCCCTTCGGCGCGCAGGGAGAACACGGTCCACGTGGTGGCGGTGAACACCATGAGGTTCACCAGCGGAGCGCTGATCAGCACCCGGAGCAGCGCGGCTTCACTGGCGAGGTGGCGCAGACTCTCGCGGTACCCGCTGAGAATCTGGCGGGGCAGTGCACGTCTCCGGGCGTCCGTACCGGGCGTCGACGGAGGGCCCAGGTCCGCAGTGATGGCACGCAGGGATACCAGGAATCCGGCATCGCACACGCAGCGCAGCACGAACGGCAGCGCCGGGAGAACGCCGTAGAGGGCTCCCGAGGCGGGGGACCCGATGATCGAGAGTGTCGCGCTTCGCGCGTGAGCCGCGCTCATGGCGCGCGGGTACTCCACGGGCGCGATCAGCGTCTTGAGGGATCCGTCCAGCGCAGGATCCGCCAGTCCAGAGGCCCCCGAGGCCACCGCGGTGAGAGTGACGAGCGTCACCGCGAGGCCCCAGGAAGGCCCTGCGCCCGCCAGGGTGACGGCCACGAGCAGGGCGGCCAGGGCGACGTCGGCGGCGCACAGCACCAGGACGGCCCGGTTCAGCAACGAACGACGCGATCTCAGGTCCGCGAGCCCGCCGCCCACGATCCCGGCCACGAGTTCGAGTGCCGTGAGGCACCCCGCTGCCACGCCGGCAACGGCCACGTCTCCGGTGGCGTCGATGACGGCCAGGGAGACCGCGAGGTTGGTGCTGGAGGAGACCGTCAGGAACGTGGTGGCCCCGAACCACCGTCGGTAGGACGGATGGCGGAACGGGCTGCGGGCGTTGACCACTGTGCGCTGCGGGTCCTTCACGCTGGGGGGCGGAACGCCTCATCCTAACCGCAGTGCTGTGGCCGATGTCACTTCGCGTCCGCGTAGGACGTCACCACGGTCGCGGCCACCGGGACCTCCACCGGCACCGCCCCGAACACCGTGCGCACCGCCTGCTCCGCGGCATCCGTGACCACCTGCCGCACCTGCTCCGCGTGCTCCTGCGCGCAGTGCACCATGACCTCGTCGTGCAGGAAGAACACGAGCTCCGCGTCCACCTCGGCCACGTGCAGGCCCTGGCGGATGTGCCCGAGCCATGCCAGCGCCCACTCCGCGGCCGAGCCCTGCACCACGAAGTTCCGGGAGAACCGGCCGTGGCTGCGGGACGCCTGCGCCGCGCGGCGCTCGCCGGCCTGCGTGTCCGTGGCGCGCTGCACCTCGAACCACTCCGGGCCCGGCGCGGGGGACCAGCGGCCCAGGTACGTGCACACCTGCTGCCCGAGCTCGCCCACCCGCGCGGCGTGCTCCACGTATCCCACCGCGCGCGGGAACATGCGGGTCAGCTGCGGCATGAACCGCCCGCCGGACCCGGACGTGGCGCCGTACATGGCCCCGAGCAGCGCCAGCTTCGCATGGGAGCGCTCCGTGAGCTCCGAGCCGCGGGCCTGGCCCTGCTGCGCAATGGACTCGTAGAGGTCACGGCCGCGCGAGGCCTCGGCCAGGGCGTCGTCGCGCGCCAGGATGGCCAGCACCCGCGGTTCCAGCTGGGCGGCGTCCGCCACGACGAGCGCGTGGCCGGGCTCCGCGCGCACGGCGTCCCGGATGTACTTGGGAATCTGCAGGGCGCCTCCGCCGCGTGCGGCCCACCGGCCGGTGACGACGCCGCCCACCACGTACTCGGCGTGGAACCGCCCGTCCTGCACCCAGGTGTCCAGCCAGTGCCAGCCGGTGTTCGAGAAGACGCGGGAGAGCTTCTTGTACTCCAGCACGGGCGCGACCGTGGCCACACGCTGCTCCTGCGGCCGGCCGTTGACAAGGGTCCACTCCTGGAGCTTGAACGCGCGGGTGGTGTCCACGTCCACCCCGGCGTTGCGCAGCGCCTTGAGCAGCTCCACTGGGGAGTCCGGGTTCAGCGTGGGCGCGGACAGGGCTGCGCGGACCTCCTCCGCCAGCTCCTGCATGCGCCGCGGGCGCTCCTCACCCGCCGGGCGGGGGCCGAGCAGCTCCTCCAGGATCTCCTGGTGGACCACTGGGTTCCAGGGGATGCCGCGGTGGCGCATGTCCGCGGCGACGAGTGCGCCCTGGGACTCCAGGCCCAGCAGCCGTTCCAGGCGGTGCGGGTTCCGGGCGGTGGCGCACGCGCTGGTCTGGGCCGCGAGTTCGGCACTCAGCTCCGCGACGCCCGGGCCGCGTTCCTCCGCCACGGCGAACAGCGAGCCCTGGTTACTCGCGGCTGCCAGAGACCGAGGTCCAGGAACGTGGCGTGGGTCTGACGGTTCGAGCACGGGGTGGTAGTCGAGCAGGCGTGGTTCGCCGGCGTCGTCGGGCACGCCCGAGCCCGGTGCGGTGGAGGCGGTCGCCAGGATGGTGGCGCACAGCCCCAGGTCCCGGCACCGCGTGACCCACACCCCGGCGGCGCACAGCAGCGCGGCGGGCACGGACGTGTCCTGCCAGGTCCACACGGGCGGCTGCGTCCCGGCGCGGGCGGCGGCCTCCTCCCGCTGGGCGACGACGCCGGGCAGCTCCGCGTCCGTGACGGTCACCTCCCGCCCGGCGCGCTCGCCGCGGGCGGAGACCCCCTGCAGGACCCAGGTCCCGGGCTCGGCGGCGGCCACCACGATGTGCATGGGCCTCATTATGCGGCGGGGCTCCGACAGCGGCCGCGGCGAGCTCCGCGGGTGGGATTCCCGGCTCCCGGGCGGGGTCGACCCCGATCCCGGTGCCTGTCCCGCCCACGGACCCGGTGCTGCGTGGGGTCGGGACGTGGGCACGCAGCTGCGCCCGTGGGTGCCCACCGCGGTGCCAGCGGGGTCACCCCGCGGCGAGCACCTCCCGGGCGTGGGCGTACTTCCGCTCCAGCCGGGCACGGGTGTCCGCGTCCAGGAGCGCGGTGCGGGCGGGATCGGTGTTGTCGTCAAGGTCCGCCTGCTTCACCACCCGCGCCAGGGGATCGGCGAGCACCCTGCGGTAGTAGGCGTCCTGGTCCTCGTCCGCCTGCCTGGTCATGGCGTCCACCCCGGAGACCACCTCTGCGGGAAACTCCGCTCGGAGGTCGTCGAGGGTGACGGGGGTGTCCTCCACGACGTCGTGCAGCCACGCCACCGTCTGGGCGGCCTCCAAGTGGTCCGCGGGAGCATGGTGGCGCACCCGGTCCGCAACGCGGCGGGGGTGGTCGATGTAGTCGGCACCGGTCTTGTCCGTCTGTCCGTGGTGCGCGCGGGTGGCGATCTCCCGGGCGCGGTCCGTGAGCGTGCTCATGGGTTCTCCTCGACGGTGGCGGGCCGGTGATCCCGGAAACGCGGACGGGGAACCGCCCGCGCAAGGTGTCCGGGTGCCGGGCTCCGTGCGTGCCTCCAGATCTACCCGGGTGCGGTGACACGCACAAGCGACTGGTGGCGTCGGAAACCGGTGCGCCTCCGGGCGCGGGAAGCGGCAGTTCCCCACCCGCCGATCATCGGGGCGGGGGCAACGCCCGCTGCGCCCAGCCGGTGTGGGGCCCGCGGCGGCGGTGGGAGACTCGGGTCCATGACGAACGAGGCGGAGACCGAGCAGGACGTCCCCTGGGCCATGCAGCTCGCGGTGCACCGGGACCGGGGCAACCCCGCGCGGGAGGTGGACGTGGCGGAGGTGGCGGCGAGCGCCGTCGTGACGCTGCTGGACGACCCGCGCAGCGCCCCCGGCGGCCCGTGGCACGACGCCGTGCGGACGTGGCGATCCGCAAGCTCGTGCGGCGGGCGGACGGCAAACGGTGGGAGGACGTCCAGGAGCTGCCCGGCGTGACGGTGAGCCGTGAGGGCACGGAGGGCAACGGTGTGGCGGCCGTGCGCGCGTTCGTGCCCGCGCCCGTGCGGCCGTTGCCCAAGGCACTGCACAAGCTGCAGGTCTCCGGAACGCAGTTCCCAGAGGGCGGGACCTCGGGAACCACCGACGCGGTGGTGACCGTGGAGGTCGCCCCCGGCCTCGGGATCTCTAGCGGCAAGCTCGCCGCCCAGTGCGGGCACGCGGCGCAGCTCGCGTATGAGGAGATGCCCGCTGACGTGCGCGAACGTTGGCGCGCGGACGGGTTCCGGGTGCGGGTGGTGTTCCCCTCGGCGAGTGAGTGGGAGGAAGCACAGCGGCCGGTGACCGTGACCGACGCGGGTCTCACCGAGCTGGACGGGCCCACGGAGACCACGCGGGCGTGGTGGGGGTGAGGTCGGGTCAGCGCGGGGACGCGGGGTCGTCCACGGCGGTCTCGGCCGCCACGCGCTGGATCTCCCCGAAGAACTCGCGCATGGTCCGGTCAGCGCGCCCCCAGTCGGTCACTGCGAGGACGAACACGGGCCGACACGTCGCGGTGATGGTCGCCCCACCGTGTGGTCCCGGCGCGATGGCGAATCGGATGCGTTGACCCCACGAGCCGAACGAGGGACCGGTGGAGATTTTTCCTCCCGCCGGTGACCGCTGGGTGAGATCCAGTTCCGCGGTGCGCTGACACGCCGTTTCCAGGAGCCTCGCAGCCTCCCTGACCGACCGGTCAACGGTCGTCGACCCCTGACTGCGAGCCCCGTACGTGGTGATCTTGGTGTGCGCGTCGTGGTGGATCCGTGGATGGAACGCCCTGAGCTCCGCAGCGATGGCCAGAAGCAGCATGGCTGTGAGCGACCACAGCAGCGTGCGGACCAAAGTTGCGGAGATCCACCAGATGTAGCCCATCACGGCGGCACAGTATGCGGCCAACAGCAACAGGGCCCACGCGACGGATCTCCGGGTGACGGGCCTGATGTCCATCACCTCACGCTGGCATGCACGCGGTGGCGGTGCAATGGCCCTCCGGCCAGACGTGCGGGCGGCTGCCGGGTCATGGGCTCGGTCCTCTGTGGCCTCTTCGGCGCTTTCAGTTTCTCGGGCACCCTGAGTCCGCACGGCGTGCGCACTGCACAGTCCCGTGACCACCGCGGCGAGGACCGCGACCCTGCACAGTTCACCGGAAGATCGGGGCGAGGGCCTCCGCCTCCGGGGACCGTGGGGCCATGACAACCGCGCCTCCCGCCGCTGAGATCCTCACCACGGACCACCCCCGCCGCACTCTGCGGGCAGCCGTCCGCGCCGGCGCGGCCCCGGACCCGTCCGCTGAGGCGCCGCCCGCAAGCCCCTCGGGGTCATCGTCCCTGCCGGTCCCGTCCCCGGTGGCCCCGCGCCAGCCCCCGCCGCACCTGCCGGATCCGTTCCATGCGGGGGCCCCGGCCACATCATCCGGTCCGTTCACCGGCGGCTCCCGCGCCCACGGGGTGCGGCTGCTCACCACCTCCCCCGAACTGGCCGAGGCGGTGGAGGCCGTGTGCATCGGGGCCGGGGCGCAGCTCACGGTGACGGGCGAGAGCGCGGGTGCGGCGGCGTCGTCGGCCGTGGTGCTCGTGGACGCCGGATGGCCCGGGGACGGGGTGCCGCCGGGGTGCGTGGTCGTGGCGCTCGCCGGAGCCGGAGACGCCTGGGAGGTGGCCGCCCGCTTCCGGGCCGCCGCGGTGGTGGTCCTTCCACACGCGGCCGCGTGGCTGGCGGAGCTGATCTCCCACTCCGGCGAGGCCCGCACGGCGGGTGCCACGGGGCGGGTGTACGGCGTGGTGGGAGCCACCGGGGGAGTGGGCGCGTCCACCGTGGCGTGCTGGCTGGCCGGGCATCTCGCGGCCGGCGGCGCGGACACCGCCCTGGTGGACGGGGACCCCCTAGGCGCGGGGCTGGACCTGGCCCTCGGCGAGGAGACGGAGGACGGCCTGCGCTGGCCCGAGCTCAACCAGTTCTCCGGCGCGGTGGCCGCGGACCAGCTCTGGGCCGCCATGCCCCGGGTGGACGCGCTGCGGTACCTGTCCTGGGACCGGCGCGCCACCCACGCGGACACCGTTCCCGCCGCCGCCGTGATCTCCGCGCTGCGCTCCGCCGCCGCGGTGCAGGTGGTGGACCTCTCCCGCTGGGGGCTTGCGCGGCAGGCACGCTGGTGCGACGCCGTGGTGGTCCTCGCGCCCCGCACGGTGCGCGGTGTCCTCGCCGCCGAGCGGGCCGTGACGGCGTGCGGTCCCGTCCCGGCCGTCACCGCGCTCGCGGGGCTCAACGTGGCGGACGTGGAACCGCACGTCCTCGCCGAGGCCACGGGGGTTCCGTGCGCGGCCGCGGTGGCGTTCGACCCGCGGGTGCCGCAGCACCTCGACGACGGCTCCGTGCTGCGCCGCGGCCGGATCCCCCGTCACGCCAAGGCCGTCGCGCGCATCGCGGAAGCCTTGGAGACCGTCTCATGAGCGCCGCGACCGGTACCCGGGAGCCCGCCACCGACAGCCCGCTCGACGACGCCTTCGTGGAGCAGGTGCGCGAGCGCCTGCTCGCCGAGGGCGGGGCGATCACCGACACCCGCATCGCCCGCGCCGTGCGGGAGACCGGGCGGGTGCTGGGAGCGGTGGGCGCCGTCCGGGCGGCCCAGCACGTGAAGGCGCAGCTGACCGGACTGGGCCCGCTGGAACCTCTGCTGCCCGCCACCGGCCTCAGCGACGTGTACGTCAACGGGCACGAGAACGTGTTCGTGGAGACCGCCGAGGGCATTCGACGCGTGGACTCCCCGTTCAGCACCGAGGCCCAGGTGCGGGCGCTCGCGGTGCGTCTGGTCACCGCCGCCGGACGGCGCCTGGACGGCGGCCACCCGTGCGTGGACGTGCAGACCGCCTCCGGGCTGCGGGTGCACGCCGTGATCCCTCCCGTCTCCACGGGCGGGACCCTGCTCTCCATCCGGTTCCGCGCACCCCGGCGGCTGTCGCTCTCGGACCTGGTGGACTCCGGCACGGTGCACCCGTTCGTCGCGGACGTCCTGCGGGACGCCGTCGCGGCGCGGGTGAACCTCATGATCAGCGGTGCCACGGGCTCCGGGAAGACCACCGTGCTCTCCGCGCTGCTCTCCGAGTGCCCGCCGCGGCAGCGTCTCGTGCTGGTGGAGGACGCCGCCGAGCTGGACCCGCGGCACCCGCACGTGGTGGGGCTGCAGTCCCGCCAGGAGAACGTGGAGGGTGCCGGGTCCGTGGACCTCGCGGACCTCGTGCGCCAGGCCCTGCGCATGCGTCCCGACTGGCTCGTGGTGGGGGAGTGCCGCGGCGCGGAGGTGCGGGAGCTGCTCACCGCGCTGAACACCGGCCACTCGGGCGCGGGCACCGTGCACGCCAACTCGGCCCGGGCGGTGCCGGCGCGCCTGGCGGCCCTGGGCTCGCTCGCGGGACTCGACCGCGCGGCCGTGGATCTGCAGGCCGCCAGCGCCCTGGACGTGGTGGCCCACGTGAGCCGCACGCCCGCCGGACGCAGGCTTGAGTCGGTGTGCACCCTGCACCTGGACGACGGTGTGCTCACCACCCTGCCCGCCCTCACCACCACCTCCGGGCACCCCGAGCGGGGACCCGGCTGGCCGCGCCTGGCGGCTCTGCTCGCGCGGGGTCGTGATGTCCCGTGCTGAGCGCGGTGCTCACGGGTGCGCTCGTGCTGACCGCGCTGCTGGTGTGGAGCGGCGCCGCCGGCTCCGGGTCCCGCACGCGGGCGCTCTTCGCCACCGGATCCGACGGGGACCGCTCCGAACGTGAGCCGCACAAGGTCCCGTCGGTGCTGTCCCGATGGCGCCGCGACCGCGCCGCCGAGGCCATGCAGTGGGTCACCGTGGTGCGCCGACTGGCCGCGCTGCTGCACGCCGGGCGCGCTCCGGCCACCGTGTTCGGGGAGGCGGCCGCGAGCACCGGCAGCTCGGACCCCACCGGTCGCTGGCTGGCCCGCGTGTGCCGCGAGGTCCACGCCGCCGCCCAGGTGGGGATTCCCGTCTCCGTGGCCCTCGCCCAGTTCGCGCGCCACCCCGCCGCCGTGGGGGACCGCATGCTCTCGGACACCGCCCGCTCCGTGTGCGCCCAGCTCGCGGCGTGCTGGGAGATCTCCGAGCGCTCCGGCGCCTCCCTCGCCCAGACGCTGACCGGCGTGGCCCGCTCCGTGGAGTCCCAGCTGGACGCCCAGGCCGCCCGGGACAGCGCCCTGGCCGGGCCGCGCGTCACCGTCCGGACCCTCTCCTGGCTGCCCGTCCTGGCTCTCGGTCTCGGGATGCTCATGGGCACCGACCCCGTGACCACGCTGCTCACCACCGCGTGGGGCCGTGTGGCGCTCGCCGCGGGTGCCGCACTCAGCATCGCCGGGCGGCTCTGGACGCGCACCCTGATGCACCGGGCCGAGGCGGTGACCGGGTCGTGACCGCAGCACTCCTCACAGGGCTCCTCACCGCCGGTGGCCTCGCGCTCTGGCTCTCCCCGGGCTCCCGCCTGCCTGCCCGACGCCGACGCCGCCGCGCCTCCGGTCCCGCCCGTTCCCTTCCCCGCGGGGCGGCGCTGTCCCCGGCGGGAGGGTCCTCGGTGGTCCCTCACCCGGGTTGGGGGCGTCCGGTGTCTTCGGCCCCGGCATCCCTGCACCTGAGGTGTCCGGACCCGGGGGCGAGCGCGGACCCGCGGGTGGGGGCGCGCTGGGCGGCGTCGTCCGAGGGGTTCCCGCCGCTGCCCGCGGCCGCGCTCGTGGAACTGGTCGCGTGCCAGCTGGACGCGGGACTGCCGCTCTCCGAGGCCGTGGGGGTGCTCGCCGCGAGCTGTGCGGGTGCCGCCCACCCGGAACTGGAACGGGTTGCGGGAGCGCTGCGGCTCGGACTGCCATGGGAATCTGCGTGGCCCGGGGAGCAGGAGCTGACCCGGGAGCTGCGCGACGTGCGGGACGCCCTGGACTTCACGGCCACATCCGCGACGGCCTCGGCCTCCGTGCTGCGGGGTCAGGCGGAGCTGGTGCGGCGAGCCCAGTACCGACGCGCGGAACGGGCGGCCGAGGCGCTGGCCGTGAAACTCGTGCTGCCCCTGGGGCTGTGCTTCCTGCCCGCGTTCATGTGCTGGGGCGTGGTCCCCGTGCTCATGAGCCTCCTGCCCCGGGTGTTCGGCTCGTGAGCCGCCGCCCGATCCCGCGGGGGAGGCGCACGAGAGGTCCGCCGGGTCCCGCGCTACCCCGGTCCCGCCCGACGCCCCGTGCGGGACGGAGCGGCCCGGCTCCGACGACACCGAGACGCCCACCCCAACACCATCCACGCACCACGCAGTTCCCACCGAACAGGAGAACCACCATGTCCACCACCACCCTCACCGCCGCTCCCGACGAGACCCCCTCGCACCGCGATCCCGCGATCGACGCCGCCGCCACGGACGAGCTGGCACCCCTGTCCTGGGAGGACCCGGACCTGGGGGCCTCCACCGCGGAGTACGCGGTCATCGTCCTGGCCGCCGCCGCGTTCGGTGGCGTGATGGCCGCGGTGCTGTCCTCGGACTCCGTCTCCGGGATGCTGCTCGGGATCATCCAGAAGGCGCTGTCCATCTGAGTGGCTCGGCCGGCCACGGGCTCCAGGGCCGAGGGCCACAGGACCGCGAGGCGCGCCGGCCGGGAACACGACGAACCGGGGGCGCGGGGTGCACGGCTGCGTGCCGAGCACCCCGCACCCTGCGCCTGGCCCGGAGCTCCGCCCGGTGTTTCAGCCCTGCGCCCGGTCCCAGCACCCCGTCGGGCCCCGGCCTAGGCGCCCGGCTCGGCGTCCCGCCGAGTGCCTCGACCCCGCGCGCAGCCGATGCGCTGTGCGATGTACCGGTTTCGCGCCCGCTCTGGTGTCCCGTGGGGCGCCCCGAATCCGAGCCCAGAACTCACGAAAGGTGCCTGCCATGAGAGGACCAGGACCCACCCGGCCGGTAGAAACCGCCCGGCCGCACACTCCCGGGCGGCCGCACGGACCCACCTGGCCACCGGACCCGGACAGCGGCGCCGTGACCGTGGAGACCGCCGTGATCATGCCCGCACTCGTGCTGCTGCTTGCGGTGCTGCTGGCCGCTGCCGCGGCCGGGATGACCACCGTGCGCTTCGAGGAGGCGGCGCGCGCCTCGGCCCGCGCCGCCGCCCGGGGTGAGGACACCGCCGTGGTGGAGCAGACCGCCCGTGGCGTGGCCGGGACCAGTGCGGCCGTGCAGGTCGCGGCGGACGCGAACCGGGTGACGGTGACCGTCAGCGGACCCGCCCCCGGTGTCCTGGGGCAGTGGAGCTCGTGGCGCCTCGACGCCCACGCGAGCGCTGCGGTGGAGAGCGCCTCGGGGTCCGCCGTGGGCGGCGGCCAGGCCACCGCAGGCGGCGGGGACGTCGGACCACCCAGCACCCGTGTCGGAGCGGGCACCGGGTCGGCGGGGAAGGGGACCGACGGTGCAGGACCGTGACGAGGGCTCGGGGACGGTGCACGGGCTCATCCTCGCCGCGGTCCTGTGCACGCTGCTGATCGCGCTGCTCCTCGTGGTGCAGGCCGCGATCACCACCCACCGCGCGGCCAAGGCGGCGGATCTCGCGGCGCTGGCGGCCGCGGACGTCGCCCGCGGCCTGCAGCCGGGCGTCCCGTGCGAGGTGGCCGCCCGCGTGGCCTCTGAGAACGGTGCGGAGCTGGGCCGGTGCGCGGTGGTGGAGCCGCAGAACACCGCGGTGGACGTCACCGCGGCCATCGAGTTGCCGCCCCCGCTGACCCCCCTGGGCCCCGCCCGCGGGGTCTCCCGGGCCGGTCCGCCGCCGGGGGAGCCGTGATGCCCGCGCGTGGCCGGTCGCACGGCGCCGCGCGGCTCACGGTCCGTCCCCGTGCGATCCGCAGGTTGGACCCCGTGGCGTCCCCCGAGAGCGCGCCCACGGCACAGTGCGAGTACCGCCTACCGGGCTCAGGGCGCGAAGCGCAGCACCCCGTTGAGCAGCTTCAGTGCACCGGCCTTGTCCAGGGGGTTGTTGCGGTTGCCGCACTTGGGCGACTGCACGCACGAGGGGCAGCCGGACTCGCACTCGCACTGGGCGATGGCGTCACGGGTGGCCGTGATCCAGCGCCGGAACATCTCGTAGCCCCGCTCGGCGAAGCCGGCACCGCCGGGATGGCCGTCGTGCACGAAGATGGTGGGCAGCTCGGTGTCCACGTGCAGGGCGGTGGACAGCCCGCCCACGTCCCACCGGTCACAGGAGGCCAGCAGAGGCAGCAGCCCGATCATCGCGTGCTCCGCGGCGTGCAGGGCTCCGGGGATGTCCGGCTCCTCGATGCCCATGGCGGCCAGCTGCGGCCCGGACACCGTGAACCACGTGGCCGCGGTGGACAGCTGCCGCGGCGGCAGCTCCAGCGGTTCCTCCCCGGCCACCTCGTTGGAGGCCACGAGCTTGCGCTGGTAGCTGACCACCTGCGTGGTCACGTCCACGGCCCCGCGGTGGATGCTCACCGGGCCCCACTGCGCGGACTCGGCCTCAGAGACCACCCGCACCTCGGTGACGTCCCGGGCCACGGTGTAGAAGTCCGGGAACGCCCGGTGCACCGCGGCCACGTGCAGCTCCTCGTCCAGCTCGTCCACCAGGTAGGTCCTGCCCTGGTGGACGTACACCGCTCCGGGGTGCGCCTGGTGGTGGGACTGCGGGGCACCCATGGTGCCCAGCACCGTCCCGGTCTCGGAGTCGATGATTTGTACCGGACCCCCGTCCCCGGAACGGATGGACACCATGGCCGCGGGCTGCTCGGCGCGGGTCCAGAACCACCCGGTGGGGCGGCGGCGCAGGTGGCCGGCGGCGGTGAGGGAGTCCACCACGTCGCGCGCGGTGGGCCCGAACAGCTCCAGCTCCTCCGGGCGCAGTGGCAGCTCGGCGGCCGCCGCGCACAGGTGGGGTGCCAGCACGTACGGGTTGGAGGCCTCGAAGACCGTGGCCTCCACGGGGACGTCAAAGATCGCCTCGGGGTGGTTCACCAGGTAGCCGTCCAGGGGGTCGTCCCCGGCGATCAGCGCGGCCAGCGCGTGCTGACCCGCGCGGCCGGCCCGTCCGATCTGCTGCAGGAAGGAGGCACGGGTCCCGGGCCACCCGGCGACCAGCACGGCGTCCAGCCCGGCGATGTCGATGCCCAGCTCCAGCGCGGACGTGCTCGCGACCCCCAGCAGGCGACCGTCCCGCAGCTGCTGCTCCAGCTCGCGCCGCTCCTCCGGCAGGAACCCCGAGCGGTAGGCCGCCACCCTGTGCCCCAGCGCCGGATCAACCTCCTCCAGCTGCCGGTGGGCGTTCTGGGCAATGGTCTCCGCACCGCGGCGGGAGCGGATGAACGCGATGGTGCGGATCTGGCGCAGCACCAGGTCCGTGAGCATGTCGGAGGCCTCTGCGGTGACCGTGCGGCGTCGCGGGGCGCCGTTGTCGGAACCGCCGGGGGACTGCTCCGGCTCCCAGAGCACCACCGTGCGGGAGCCGTGGGGGGAGGTGTCCCGCGTGATGGCTGTTACGTCCTCGGGGTCGGCACCGATGAGCTTGGCGAAGGATTCCTGCGGTGCCGCGCTCGTGGCGGACGCGCCGATGAACCGCGGGCTCGCCCCGTAGTGCGCGGCGATTCGCGAGAGCCGCCGCAGCAGCACCGCCACGTGGGAGCCGAAGACCCCGCGGTAGGAGTGCGCCTCGTCCACGATCACGTGCCGCAGCCGCCGGAAGAACCGGGACCAGCCCGCGTGGTGGGGCAGGATCGCGTGGTGGAGCATGTCCGGGTTGCACAGGATCACGTCCGCGTGCTCGCGGATCCAGCGCCGCTCGGAGGGGTCCGTGTCCCCGTCGTAGGTGGCGGCCCGGACGTCGTCGAAGCCCAGGGAGCGCAGGGAGGAGAGCTGGTCCGCCGCGAGCGCCTTGGTGGGGGAGATGTAGAGGGCGGTGGCCTCGTCCGGGTGGTGCAGCATCCCGGGGCGCTGCGCCACCGCGAGCTTGCCCCGGTGCACCGCGTCCAGCACGAGGGACTGGTACACGAGCGACTTGCCCGAGGCGGTGCCCGTGGCCACGATCGTGTGCCGCGGGGCGGTGAGCGCGGCCACCTGGTGGGCGTAGGGCTCGTGGATGCCCAGCCGCTCGTACGCCGCGGTGACGTCCGGGTGCAGCCACTGTGGCCACGGGGCGTGCTCGGGGGCGCGTTCCGGGATCTCGCGCACGTGGCGCACCTGCTCGGGGCGGGGGCCGCGGCCGAGCAGGTCCACCATCTCCTGGGACGTCGTCACCCCGACATTGTCCTCCACCGTGCGCTCCCACCCCTCACCCGTCCGGCCCGTGCGTGGAATCATGGAGGGCATGAGCAACGACGCCGAGCACCCACACCCCATGAACATCGCCCGCGGGCACCAGGACGCCGCACAGAACCCGCCCGTGACCGAGCTGAGCGAGGAGCAGAGCTGGGAGCTGCTGAAGCAGGCCCGGTTCGCCCGCCTGGCCACCCGCGACGGGGACGAGATCGACATCACCCCGCTGAACATCGTGGCCGACGGCGAGCGCATCTACTTCCGCTCCGCCAAGGGCACCAAGGTGCTGCACCTGCAGCTGAACCCGCACGTGGCGGTGGAGATCGACCGCACCTCCGGTGCCGAGGCGCACTCGGTGGTGGTCCGCGGCACGGCGGCCATGGTCACGGACCCGGACCTGATCGCGCACGTGGAGGAGCTGGGGCTGCGGCCGTGGCTGGACACGGAGAAGATCGAGGTCGTGGAGATCACCCCCACCCGCATCACCGGCCGCGCGTTCCGACTGGGTCGCTGAGCCGTGGTCTCCCCGCACGCCCAGGACACCGCAGACCGCCCGGCGCCGTTCAGCGCGGTGCCGGACGCACCCCGCTCGGACGATTCCGCCCTGCTCGCCGCCCTGCACGCGGACCTCACCGCCGCTGGCTTCACGGTGGACCGCGTGAGCGGGCTTCTGGGGGCGGAGGCCATGTCCGCGTGGTCCCGGGACCAGGCCGTCCCGGCGCGCCGCGCCCTGGCACGCCACGGTGACCAGGACCCCGCCCTCGCCGCCCTCGTCGCGTTCTTCCTGCTGGGGGACCCGGTGCAGACCGCGGCTCTCGACGCCGCCGTGCCCGCCGTGGGTGCCCGGGGTCTCGCGCGCCTCGGCCTGGTGGAGACGGCCGCGGCCGGTGCGGACGACGGACGGGAGCAGGACGGACCGGAGCAGCGGGACGGGTGGCTGCGCGCCGCCATGGACCTGCGCCCGTACGCCACGGACTCCTCCGCGGAGCTGTACGTCGCGAGCGACCTGGGCGCGTTCCAGCGCCCGGGGGTGCTGCGTCGGGACCACGTGCTGGGCATCGGGGGAGCCTCCACCACACTCGTGCAGTCCACGCCGCGGCGGCCGGTGGAGCGCGCCCTGGACCTGGGCACCGGGTGCGGCATCCAGACCTTCCACCTGCTGGCCCACGCCGACCACGTCACCGCCACGGACATCTCCGACCGGGCGCTGGCCACCACCCGCTTCAACCTGGTCCTCAACGCCGCCGCGCTCGCGGTGGACCCGCGGCACCTGGAGCGGCGCGTGCGCCTGGTGAAAGGGAGCCTGCTGGAGCCCGTGGCGGGGGAGCGCTTCGACATGGTGGTCTCGAACCCGCCGTTCGTCATCACGCCGCGCTCCGCCGCCGAGCGGGAGGAGGAACGCTTCACGTACCGGGACGGCGGGCTGCCCGGGGACCGGATCGTCCGTGACCTGCTGGGCGGACTGCCCGCCGTGCTGAACCCCGGTGGCACCGCGCACCTGCTGGCCAACTGGGAGATCCCCCGCGACCCGGAGGCGGAGCCCTCCGCCACGTGGTCCCGCGGACCCGACTCCTGGATCCCGCGCGGCACCGGCGCCTGGATCGTCCAGCGCGAGCTGCAGGACCCGTGCGAGTACGCGGAGACCTGGCTGCAGGACGCCTCCCAGCAGCGCGACCCGCAGGCCTTCGACCGCGCCTACGCCGCGTACCTGGACGACTTCGCCTCCCGCGACGTCGCCGCCGTGGGCTTCGGCATGGTGTGGCTCCAGCGCCCCGCGGACGACGCCCCGGCCGAGACCTCGGCGGGCGACGCCGCCGTGTCACCGCTCCGCCCGGAAGCCACGGGCGGGGCGCACGCACCCACCCCCGGAACCGGAGAGGAGGCAGGGACGGGTGCCGCGGCGTCGTCGTCCGTGCCGCGGATCTTCGAGACGGTCCCGCACCCGATCCAGCAGCCGATCGCCCCGGCGCTGGCCGCGGAGTGGGAGCGGACCGTGCGGATGGCCCGGGAGACGGCCGCCACGCAGCTCGGCGAGAACGCGGGGACGACGGCCGCCGGGCACCCGTGGCTGGGGCGGACCTACACCGTGGCGCCGGACGTGACGGAGGAGCGCCACGGCGCACCGGGTGCCGAGGACCCTTCGCTGATCCTGCTGCGCCAGGGTGCCGGGCTGCGGCGCTCCGTGATCCTCTCCAGTGAGGCCGCGGGGTTCGTGGGCGTGTGCGACGGCGAGCTCGCCGCCGGGCAGATCCTCACCGCGCTGGGGGCCCTGCTGGGCTGGGAGGACGGCCCCGCGGAGCAGCTGCTGCGGGAGGTCGAGGGGCTGATCGTCCACGGCTTCCTGCTGGAGGTGCAAGACTGAAGCAGAGGGCGGAGCCGGGGACCGTGATCCTGGTCCCCGTGTCCCGCCCCGGACCGCGGTGCACGGTCGGGTCCACCAGGCAGGACCTACCGTGCCGTGATCCCCGTACCGTACGCTGACGTCCCGGAAGCGGGCGCAGCACCTGGATCCACGAGCACCACACCGGTCGCCGCTCCCGCAAGGTACGGCGACCACCAGCAACAGACCCGCCCCGAACCACGGGTCACGACGAGGAGCACCTTTGGCACCGAAGGCCACCAAGAACGCCGGCACGGGCAAGAGCCTGCTGATCGTGGAGTCACCGTCCAAGGTGAAGACGATCGCGGGCTACCTGGGGGACGCCTACGAGGTGGAGTCCTCCATGGGCCACATCCGGGACCTGCCCCAGCCCTCCGAGCTGCCCACGGACATGAAGAAGGGCCCGTACGGCAAGTTCGCGGTGGACGTGGAGCACGACTTCGACCCGTACTACGTGGTGAACCCGGACAAGAAGAAGAAGGTCACCGAGCTCAAGCGCAAGCTCAAGGACGCCGACGCCCTCTACCTCGCCACGGACGGGGACCGCGAGGGAGAGGCCATCGCGTGGCACCTGATGCAGGTGCTCAAGCCCAAGGTGCCGGTGTACCGGCTCACGTTCCCGGAGATCACCCGGGAGGCCATCGAGCGCGGCTTCGGCCAGCTGCGGGACATCGACCAGGACCTCGTGGACGCCCAGGAGACCCGCCGGATCCTGGACCGCCTCTACGGCTACGAGATCTCCCCGGTGCTGTGGCGCAAGGTCTCCTCGGGGCTGTCCGCCGGCCGCGTGCAGTCCGTGGCCACCCGCCTGGTGGTCCAGCGGGAGCGCGAGCGGATCGCGTTCGTGCCCGCCGACTACTGGGACCTCACGGGTCAGTTCTCCCGCCCCGAGGGCCAGGACGCCGGGCGCCCGTTCAGTGCGCGGCTCAGCTCGGTGGACGGCCGCCGCGTGGCCACGGGCAAGGACTTCACGGACCGCGGCGAGCTGAAGGCCTCCGGGCAGAACGCCCCCGCCGCCCTGGACGAGACCGTGGCCACCGCGCTCGCGGCCGGGCTGCAGGACGCCGAGTTCTCCGTGCGCTCCCTGGAGACCAAGCCCTACACGCGCCGCCCCGCCGCCCCGTTCACCACCTCCACGCTGCAGCAGGAGGCCGCGCGCAAGCTGCGCTTCACCTCCCGCACCACCATGCGCGTGGCCCAGCGGCTCTACGAGAACGGCTACATCACCTACATGCGCACGGACTCCGTGGCGCTGTCCGACCAGGCGGTCAACGCCGCGCGCTCGCAGGCCAAGGAGCTCTACGGCCCGGAGTTCGTGCCCGCCTCCAAGCGCGTGTACGCCTCCAAGTCCAAGAACGCCCAGGAGGCCCACGAGGCCGTGCGCCCCGCCGGGGACACCTTCCGCACACCCTCCCAGGTGCGCTCGCAGCTGTCCGTGGACGAGTACAAGCTCTACGAGCTGATCTGGAAGCGCACCGTGGCCTCCCAGATGCAGGACGCCAAGGGGGACACCGCCACCGTCCGCCTGGGCGCCACGGCCACCTCCGCCGCCGGTGAGCACGCCGGGGCCGACGCCGAGTTCTCCGCCTCCGGAACGGTCATCACCTTCCGGGGGTTCCTGGCCGCGTACGAGGAGGGCCGGGACGTGAACCCCGAGCTGTCCCAGGACACGGGGAAGAAGGCTCCGAAGGACGAGGACAAGCGGCTGCCGGTGATGTCCGAGGGGGACGCCCTGGACGCCGCGGAGGTCACCGCGGACGGGCACACCACCACGCCCCCGGCCCGCTACACCGAGGCCTCGCTGGTGAAGACCCTGGACGAGCTGGGCATCGGGCGCCCCTCCACGTACGCCGCCACGATCTCCACGATCATGGACCGCGGCTACGTGCAGGTGCGCGGCTCCGCGCTGATCCCCTCGTGGCTCGCGTTCTCCGTGGTGCGTCTGCTGGAGGAGCACTTCTCCGACTACGTGGACTACGACTTCACGGCGGAGCTCGAGGAGGACCTGGACCGGATCTCCCGCGGCGAGGCCGAGCGGGTCAAGTGGCTGGAGGGCTTCTACTTCGGGGAGAACCCCTCGGAGCCCGGGCTGAAGCCGCTCGTGGACGACCTCGGGGAGATCGACGCCCGCGCCGTGAACTCCATCCCCATCACGGACGAGATCACGCTGCGCGTGGGCAAGTTCGGCCCCTACCTGGAGTCCGGCGGCACCGTGGACCCGGAGACCGGTGAGATCACGGACCCGGTGCGCGCGAACGTACCCCTGGACCTCGCACCGGACGAGCTCACCCCTGACAAGGCGCGGGAGCTCATGGAGATCGGCAAGGCGGACGGCCGGGAGCTGGGCGTGAACCCCCAGACCGGTCGGACGGTCGTGGCCAAGGACGGCCGCTACGGGCCCTACGTGACCGAGATCGTTCCGGAGCCCACCCAGGAGGAGCTGGACGCGATCCCCACCGAGTACTACAAGAACGGCAAGCCCAAGCCCAAGAAGGTGGAGAAGCCCAAGCCGAGCACGGCCTCCCTGTTCTCCTCCATGAACCTGCAGGACATCACCCTGGAGGACGCCCTCAAGCTGCTCTCGCTGCCGCGGGAGCTGGGCGAGGACACGGACGGGGAGACCATCACGGTGCAGAACGGCCGCTACGGCCCGTACCTGAAGAAGGGCTCGGACTCCCGCTCCATCTCCTCCGAGGAGCAGATCTTCACCATCACCCTGGAGGAGGCGAAGACCATCTACGCCCAGCCCAAGCAGCGCGGGCGCGCCGCGGCCAAGCCCCCGCTCGCGGACCTGGGTGCGGATCCCCTCACGGAGAAGCGGATGGTCATCAAGGAGGGCCGCTTCGGCGCGTACATCACGGACGGCGAGACCAACGTGACCGTGCCGCGGGCCGAGGCGATCGAGCAGATCACCGCCGCGCGCGCCTCCCAGCTGCTCGCGGAGAAGCGCGCCAAGGGCCCCGCGCCGGCCAAGTCCCCGGCACGCGGCAAGGCCCGCAGCACCTCCAAGGCCTCGACGTCCAAGGCGTCCGCGTCCAAGACCTCCACGAGCACCACCAAGAGCGCGGGCACGAAGGGCAGGACCACGACGGCGAAGCGCACCGCCACGGCCAAGGGCACCTCCTCCTCGGGCACCTCCCGGACGGGCACCCGGAAGGCCCCCGCGAAGAAGACGAGCTGAACGCGGACGGCGCGAGCGGCGTCGTCCGCCCCGGCAATCCCCGGGGCGGTCCGTGGGGGACCGCTCCGCCCGCGAGCGAAGGAACACACATGCGCCTCTCCGTCCTGGACGTCGGGTCCAACACGGTGCACCTGCTCCTGCTGGACGTCTACCCCGGGTCCCGCCCCGAGCCGTACGCGTCCCACAAGGTGGGGCTGCGGCTGGTGGACCACCAGGACGACGCGGGGCGGATCACGGACGAGGGCCGGGACCTGCTCACGGCGTTCGTGGTGGAGGCCCGGGACTTCGCGGTGGAGCACCGCGCGGAGGACCTGCTGGCGTTCGCCACCTCCGCGATCCGCGAGGCGGCGAACGGTGCGCAGGTGCTGGAGCACGTGCAGTCCGTCTCCGGGGTCACGCTCACCGAGCTGTCCGGGGACCAGGAGGCGGCCATCACGTTCTCCGCGGTGCGCCGCTGGTTCGGGTGGAGCGCAGGGCGGATCCTGGACCTGGACATCGGCGGCGGGTCCTTCGAGATGGCGATCGGCACCGACGCCCTGCCCGCGGTGGCCACCTCCGTGCCGCTGGGCGCAGGAAGGCTGTACCGCGGGTACCTGGCGGGCTCGGAGGTCGCCTCCCCTGCGGGGGTCAAGGCCCTGCGCAAGCACGTGCGCACCACGCTGCGCCCCGCGGTGGACCGGATCGTGGCGGGCGGGCACCCGCACCTCGTGGTGGGTACCTCCAAGACGTTCCGCTCGCTCGCCCGGATCTGCGGCGCCGCACCCTCCGCCCAAGGACCGTACGTGCCGCGGGTGATGCACCTGGAGGACCTGCGGCTGTGGACCCGGCGCATGGAGGCCATGAGCGTGGCCGAGCGCGCGGACCTGCCCGGTGTCTCCGCCCAGCGCGCCGCGCAGGTGGTGGCCGGTGCGGTCGTGGCGCAGACCGCCATGGACATGCTCGGCGTGGACACCCTCCAGATCTCCCCGTGGGCCCTGCGCGAGGGCCTCATCCTGCGCCGCATGGACCGGCTGGTGCGCGATGCCACGAGTTCCACCGTCAACCCGAAGGACCTGGTGAGCACCCCGTGACGGAGTCACCCGAGACCTACCGACCCCACGTGGCCCTGTCCACGAGCTCCCTGTACCCGCAGGGCGTGCCGGAGACGTTCGAGACCGCCCGGCGCCTGGGCTACGACAGTGTGGAGGTGCTGGTCACCCACGAGCGGATGAGCCAGCTGACCCACCAGCTGCTGGACAACGTGCAGAAGCACCAGATCCCCATCTCCGCGATCCACGCGCCCACCCTGCTGTTCACCCAGCAGGTGTGGGGCAAGTCCTGGACCAAGATCCAGATGGCCGCCAAGCTCACCCACCAGCTGGGCGCGGAGGTGGTGGTGGCGCACCCGCCGTTCCGGTGGCAGCGCAAGTACGCCCGCAACTTCGTGGCCGGGGTCCGGGAGATCTCCCGGATGACCGGCACCAAGATCTCCGTGGAGAACATGTACCCGTGGCGCGTGGCCGGGCGGGAGGCCGTGGTCTACTCCCCGCACTACAGCCCGCTGGGCCAGGACTACGAGTGGGTCACGTGGGACTTCTCCCACGCCGCCACCGCCAGGATGGACTCGCTCGCCGCGGTGAAGGAGCTCGGCACGCGGCTGGGCCACGTGCACCTCACGGATGGCTCGGGGGAGACCCTCGCGGACGAGCACCTGCTCCCGGGCCAGGGTGTCCAGCCCGTCGCGGAGACCCTCGAGTACCTGCGCGACCAGCGCTGGCAGGGCGTGGTGGGCGTGGAGGTCTCCACCCGCAAGTCCGAGAGCCCGGAGCAGCGCGACGAGTGGCTCGCGCAGTCCCTGGAGTTCGCGCGCCGGCACATGACCGTCTGAACGGCGGGTCCCGGACGACGCCGCCCGCGCCCCCTCCGGTGCGCGGGTGCCCGAACCGCCGCCCGTGCCTTCCGCCCGCGGTCCCCGGCTGCGCGGCAACGGGCCTGCACCGGTGCCCGCCGTGCTCGCGGCGGGTGGTCGGGGCACGGTACCGTCGGAGAGGGCCGCGCCCGGCACCCGTCCGGACCGCCCTCGGCCAGGCGCACCAGCGAGTGGCGGTACCACGTTCCTCCGGCGTCCACCCGGCGCCGGGCCGCCCCGTCATCCCAGTTCCCCACCCCGGTCCCGCAACGCGCGGGTGCTGCGGGCCCGAAAGGACCGATCCGATGAGCGACTCCACCCTCACCTTCCTGGGTGCCGGTTCCATGAACGGCTCCATCCTGCGCGGTGTCCTGGAGAGCGGCAGGGAACCGGGGACCATGCGCGCGACGACCCGTTCGGCGTCGTCCGCGCAGCGCCTGCGCGAGTCCACCGGCGTGACGGTGCTCTCCGGCGAGGAGTCCCAGGACGCGAACCGCGAGGCCGTGGACGGCGCTGGGATCGTGCTGCTGGGCGTGAAGCCGTACGCGGTCCTGGACCTGGCACGGGAGGTCGCCCCGGCACTCGACCCCGCCACGGTGGTGGTCTCCGTGGCCGCCGGTGTCACCCTGGAGGCACTGCAGCGGGCGCTGCCGGAGGGGCAGCCGGTGGTGCGGTGCATGCCGAACACCCCCTCGAGCGTGGGCCGCGGAGTGCTGTCCGTGACCCCTGGAGAGCACACCACGGCCGAGCAGCTGGAGGCCGTGAAGGCCGTGCTGTCCGCCGTGGGCACCGTGGTGGAGGTGCCCGAGCACCTGATCCGCGCCGTCACGGGCGTCTCCGGCTCCGGTCCCGCCTACGTGTTCTACCTGGCCGAGGCCATGCAGCACGCGGGCGAGCAGCTGGGTCTGGACGCGGAGACCGCGCGCGTGCTCGCCAAGGAGACGGTCTCCGGGGCGGGCGTGCTGCTCAGTCCCGAGGACGCCGATCCCGCGGCACTGCGCAAGGCGGTCACCAGCCCCGGCGGGACCACGGAGCAGGCCATCGCCACGTTCGACGAGAAGGGCCTGCGGGAGATCGTCGCCGCGGGCGCCGAGGCCTCCGCACGCAAGGGGGACCAGATGGAGCAGGAGCACGGCGGAGCGTGAGCCCGCCACCCCACGATCACCCCACAGGACCAGGCAAGGCGGCAGCACCATGAGCACATTCGGCATCGAGGAAGAGTTCCTCCTGATCGACCGCGGGGACAGGCTCCCGGCGCGTCCCACCGCGGAGCAGTCCGCCCAGCTGGTTTCCCTGGAGGCGGGCGGCGGGGCCGCCACCCCGGAGTGGCTCGCGTGCCAGGTCGAGGAGACCTCCCCGGTCTTCCACGACGCCGCCGGGGCCGTGGACTCGCTCGTGGGCTTCCGCACCGCACTGCACGAGGCCACGGACGCCCTGGGCATGGACGTGGTGGGCCTCGCGGCCGCGCCGGACATCCGCCCCGAACCCGCGGACGTGACCGCGAACGAGCGCTACCAGCGCCTCGCCGGGTACACCCCGGCGGTCGCCGCGGACCAGTACATCAGCGGCATGCACGTGCACCTGGGCTTCCCGGACATGGAGGACGCCGTGCGCGCGCTCAACGGGCTGCGCGCCTGGCTGCCCGCCCTCGTGGCGCTGGGCGCCAACTCGCCCCTGTGGCGGGGTGCCGAGTCCGGGTACGAGAGCTGGCGCTCCATCCACTACCGCCGGTGGATCGCCAACGACATCCCGCCGCACTTCCGGGACCTCGCGGACCACGACGCGCGCGTGGCCGTGCTCAGCGCGTTCGACATCATGGAGAGCGCCTCCACCCTCAGCTGGCTGGCCCGGCTGTCCCACAAGCACGGGACCCTGGAGATCCGCGCGTGCGACGTGCAGCTCGAGGCGCAGGACTCCGTGGCCATCGCGGTGCTGATCAGGGCGCTCGCGGACCACGTGATGGACGCCCCGCCCGCGGAGGCCCTCAGCCAGGAGTACCTGGACATCGCCCTGTGGCAGGCCGCGCGCTGGGGGCTGAGCGGCCGGGTCCTGGACCCGGCGACCACCGAGCTGGTCCCCGGCGAGAGGCTCGTGGACTCGCTGCTGCACCGCGTGCGGGACTACTACCCGTCGGCCGCGGACCGGGACTTCGCGGAGGCCGGGGTGCGGCGCATCGTCCGCAACGGCAACGGGGCCCTGCGCCAGCGCCGCGCCTTCGCCCGGGCCGGGCTGCCCGGAGTCATGGCCATGGCCACGCGGGCCATGACCGCGGACCCCCGCCGCTGAGGCACGCGGGACGCGCGGTCGGGGGTGGCCCGGCGGCGTCGTCCCCGGGGGCGGAGGCGTGGTCCCCCGCTACGGCCGGGCCGCGAAGCGCTCGATGAGGTCCACGTGGCCGGAGACGATCAGCAGGTCCCGGGAGCTCACGGTGGTGTCCGGGCGGGCATAGGTGAAGTCCTCGCCGGGGGACTTCACGCCCACCACTGTCACCCCGTACTTGGAGCGGATGTCGGACTCCCCGAGCGTGAAGCCCTGGGTCTCGCGGGGAGGGTACATCTTGACGATCGCGAAGTCGTCGTCGAACTCGATGTAGTCCAGCAGCCGGCCCGAGACCAGGTGCGCGGTGCGGCGCCCGGCGTCCGCCTCCGGGAAGATCACGTGGTGCGCGCCGATGCGCGAGAGGATCTTGCCGTGCGCGGGGGAGATGGCCTTCGCCCAGATCCGGTCGATCCCCAGGTCCACCAGGTTCGCGGTGATCAGCACCGAGGACTCGATGGACGTGCCCACCCCCACCACGGCGGAGGAGAACTCGGCGGCGCCGATCTGCCGCAGGGCGTCCATGTCCGTGGCCTCGGCCTCCACCACGTGGGTGAGCTGGCCGGACATCTTCTGCACGAGACTCGCGTCCCGCTCCACGCCCAGCACCTCGCGGCCCTGCTGGATGAGCTGCAGCGCGGTGGCCGCGCCGAACCGGCCCAGGCCCACCACCAGGACGGGGGCGGCGTGTGAGGAGTTCTTAGCCAATGATCGGTCTCTCTTCCGGGTAGGAGTACAGGCGCCGCCTGGAGCGCAGCGCGAGCGCGGTGGCCACGGTGTTGGTGCCGATGCGGCCCACGAGCATGATCACGGACAGCGCGAGCTTGCCGGCGTCCGGGGAGGCCGCGGAGACACCCGTGCTCAGTCCGCACGTGGCGTAGGCGGAGATGACCTCGAACAGCACGTGGTCCAGCGGCAGGTGCGTCACGGCCACCATCACGCTCGAGCCCAGCAGCACCACGGACGCGCCCATCATGATCACCGAGATGGCGATGCGCAGCACGGAGTCCGGAATGGTGCGGAAGAACGCGATCACGGACTGGTCGCCCCGTGCCTCGGCGAGAATCGCCAGGAAGACGACGGCGAGCGTGGTCACCTTGATGCCCCCGGCGGTGGACGCGGAGCCACCTCCGGCAAACATCATGGCGTCCGTGAGCAGGAGGGTGACCTGGGAGGTGTCCGGCATCTCCACCAGGTTGAACCCGCCGGAGCGCATCATCACGGATGCGAAGAAGCCCTGGAAGATCCGCTCCGGCACGGACTTGGTGCCCAGCGTGGCCGGGTTGGTCCACTCCAGGGCCAGGAACAGCACCCACGCGAGCAGCAGCAGGGCGGCGGTGGTGACCACGGTGAGCTTGGCGTTGAGGTTCCAGCGGTTGAAGTGGAACCCCACCTGGCGCAGCACCAGCACCACGGGGAAGCCCAGGGATCCCACGATCACGCCCACGCACACGGGCAGCAGGATGAGCCAGGCGGTGGGCCCGGCGTGGTCGTACGGCACCAGACCGTCCGTGTGCGGGGTGAAGCCGGCGTTGTTGAAGCTCGAGACCGCGTAGAACACCCCGTGCCACAGGGCGGTTCCGAGTGGTTCCCCCTCCGCGAGGAAGCCCACGGAGAGCACCACGGCCAGGGCCACCTCGATGCTCACGGAGGTGATCACGATGATCTGCAGCAGCGAGCCGACCTCGCCCAGCCGCCCGATGTTCAGGGCGTCCTGCGTGATCAGCCGGGACTTCAGCCCCAGCTTCCGCCCGATCGCGAGCGCCAGGATGGAGGTGAGGGTCAGGGTGCCCAGACCGCCCACCTGGATGGCCACCAGGATGACCACCTGCCCGAACACGGACCACTGGGCGGCGGTGGAGACGGTGGTGAGACCGGTGACGGTCACCGCGGAGGTGGCCGTGAACACGGCGTCCACGAAGTGCGTGCTCTGCCCGGGCTTGGCGGCCACGGGCAGCCACAGCAGCAGGGCGAAGCCCAGGTCCACGATCACGAAGACGATCACGGCCAGGCGGGCGGGGGAGGAGCTCGCGATCCTGTCCACGAAGTCCCGGACCCCACGGACGGCCCGGGTGGCCAGGGGTTCCCTGCTGGCCGCCTCCGGGGAGTGCTCCTCCGCGGCGTCCGGCATCTCCAGTTCGCTCACTGCACCTCCTCGCAGGCTCCCACGGCTGGTGGTCGGCGTCCGGCCGGTCCCGGGACCCGGGGTGCGGCACGACGAGCACCAGTATCCCCCGCCGCGGTGCGCTGCCACCACAGCTCCCCCACCGAGTGGTCTAATGGTCGTGTGACCTCTGCAACAGCGGGCGACGGCGCTCCGTACCCCACCAGCGTCTACTGGGATCCCCAGCTGCTCCGGTACGACTTCGGGGACTACCACCCCATGAGCCCCACACGTCTGGACGCCACCATGCGCCTGGTGCGGGAGCTGGAGCTGGACACCGCGGAGAACGTGCGGGTCACGGTGCCGGAGGTCCCGGAGGACGGCGTGCTGGAGCTCGTGCACACCCCGGAGTACGTGGCTTCCGTGCGAGCCGTCTCGGAGGATCCCGCGCGGGAGATCCCGGAGTGCGGCCTGGGCACGGAGGACACCCCCGGCTACGTGGGCATCCACGAGTCCAGTGCCCGCCTGGTGGGCGGCAGCTACCAGGGGGCCGCGGACCTGCTCGCCGGCAGGGCGGTCCACGCGGTGAACTTCAGCGGGGGCATGCACCACGCGGCCGCGGACAGGGCCTCGGGCTTCTGCGTCTACAACGACTGCGCCGTGGCCGTGCAGCACCTGCTGGACAACGGCGTCCAGCGGGTGCTCTACCTGGACGTGGACGGCCACCACGGGGACGGCACCCAGTCGATCTTCTACGACGAGCCGCGCGTGATGACCATCTCCCTGCACGAGACCGGCCTGTCCCTGTTCCCGGGCACGGGCTTCGCGAACGAGATCGGCGAGGGGGAGGCCGCGGGCACCTCCATCAACGTGGCCATGCCCACGCGCGCGGACGACTCCCAGTGGCTGCGCGCGTTCGACGCCGTGGTGCCCCCGATCGCGCGCGAGTTCCGCCCCGAGGTGATCGTCTCCCAGCACGGCTGCGACTCGCACTTCCGGGACGAGCTCACCCACCTGCGCGTCAGCGTGGACGGCCAGCGCCAGATCGCCCTGGCCGTGGCGGACCTCGCGGCTGAGCTGTGCGAGGGCCGCTGGCTCGCCACGGGAGGCGGCGGCTACGACTGCCACGACGCGGTGCCCCGCTCCTGGGCCCACCTGGTGGGGGTGGCCTCCGGGCACCCCGTGGAGCTGAGCACGCCCGTGCCACAGCCGTGGCGTGCGTACATGAGCGAGACCTACGGCGGCCACCCCCCGGAGTTCATGGGCGACGACATCGACCTGTGGTGGCGCTCGTGGGAGATCGGCTACGACCCGAACGACGAGACCGACCGCAGCATCATGGCCACCCGCAAGGAGGTCTTCCCCCACTGGGGGCTGGATCCCTGGTACGACTGAGCTGCCGCGCGGTGCTGGGCGGGCCTGGCGATTGGGGCGGGCGCGGCCCGTCCGTCTAAGGTGTTTCCCATGTCCCACGATGCATATTCCGCGCTGTCCGACCCCACACGTCGCCGCATCCTGGCGGTCCTGCACGGCGGTGCCAGGCCTGTGGGGGACCTGGTCACGGAGCTCGGGGTCTCCCAGCCCACGGTGTCCAAGCACCTGAAGGTGCTGCGCGACGCCGGGATGGTCACCACCCGCGCGGAGGGGCAGAAGCGTTTCTACAGCATCGTGGCGGAGCCGTTCATCCCCGTGGTGCAGTGGCTCACCGACCTCGTGGCCACCGCGCAGGCGCAGGACGGGACGACGACGGCGGACGCGCCCGTCTCCGAGCGGGAGCCGGGTGCCGAGACCCCGGACCTCTCCCGCCCGCCCGAGGCGCAGGAGCCGAACCCGAGCCGTGTGCCCGCGGCGGATCCCGAGGGCCTCGGGGAAGCCACGCCGCTCGACACCGGGGCGGACCCGGATCCGGAGACCGTGCCCGAGGGCACCACCGGGCCGGAAGCGACCCCCGAGCCGCAGCCCCGGTCCGTGCCGTGGTTCACGGCCGAGACGGCCGAGGTCGTGGACGCGGCAACCCCGGCGGGGGAGCAGGACACGGGGGAGGCGGACGCCGGAGGGGCGGCCGCCGGCGAGGCCGGCGCCGTGGAGGTGGAGCTCACGGAGATCGAGATCACCGAGACCTCCGGGGCCGAGCTCGACGACGACACCGGCGCCGCGGACCTGGACCTCACCGACGCATCGGCCTCCGACGCCCCCGCCGCAGAGGCGCCCACGGCCGAGGCCTCCACCGCGGAGGTGGGCGGCGCGGACGAGGTGCGCGGCGGCGTCGTCGAACCGGCCGCGGCGGGCGGGGCCGAAACCGGCCCCGAGAGCGCAGCCGCTAGTGTGGGTGACGATGTCCACGCCGAATCGGCCGCGCAGCGCCCCGCTGAGCGGCAGGACGAGCCCCGCGACATCCACACCCGTGACGCCCTCGAGGAGATCGAGGCGCCCGGGAACGAGGAGATGATGCGCCCCCGCGGTGGGGCGCACCGCCGTCAGAGCGGTCTGCTGTCCACTCTGACGGGATTCCGGCGCAGGGGTCGCGGTTCGCGCCGCGACTGAGGGCCATCCACCGACACCCGAAGACGGCAGGAGAGACATGCACGAGAAACTGATCCCCATCCGGCAGGCAGTCACGGCACGGAACCCGGGGGAGTCCGAGTTCCACCAGGCCGTGGACGAGGTCTTCGAGTCGCTGGGCCCCGTGGTGGCCCGCTACCCGGAGCTGCTGGACTCCGCGATCGTGGAGCGCATCTGCGAGCCGGAGCGTCAGATCATCTTCCGGGTCCCCTGGACGGACGACCACGGCACGGTGCACATCAACCGCGGCTTCCGGGTGGAGTTCAACTCCGCGCTCGGGCCCTACAAGGGCGGTCTGCGCTTCCACCCCTCGGTGTACCTGGGGATCGTGAAGTTCCTGGGCTTCGAGCAGATCTTCAAGAACGCCCTGACCGGCATGCCGATCGGCGGCGGCAAGGGTGGATCGGACTTCGATCCCAGCGGGCGCAGCGACGCGGAGATCATGCGGTTCTGCCAGTCCTTCATGACCGAGCTGTACCGCCACATCGGGGAGTACACGGACGTTCCCGCCGGTGATATCGGCGTGGGCGGGCGCGAGATCGGCTACCTGTTCGGCCAGTACAAGCGCATCACCAACCGCTACGAGTCCGGTGTGCTCACCGGCAAGGGCCTGTCCTGGGGCGGGTCCCTGGTGCGCACCGAGGCCACCGGCTACGGCGCGGTGATGTTCGCGGAGGAGATGCTCAGGACCAGGGGCCTGGACTTCGAGGGCCGGGACGTGGTCGTCTCCGGCTCCGGCAACGTGGCGATCTACGCGATCGAGCGCGCCCAGTCGCTGGGCGCCAGGGCGCTGACCGCCTCGGACTCCAGCGGCTACGTGGTGGACACCGACGGCATCGACCTGGAGCTGCTCAAGCAGATCAAGGAGGTGGAGCGCGGCCGGATCGGCGAGTACGCCGAGCGCCGCGGCGCCAGTGCCCGCTTCGTGGCGGACGGCTCCGTGTGGGACGTCCCCGGTTCCGTGGCCCTGCCGTGCGCCACCCAGAACGAGCTCAACGGACGCCAGGCCAAGACCCTGCTGGAGAACGGCGTGGTGGCGGTGGCCGAGGGTGCGAACATGCCCTGCACCGCGGACGCCGTGCACCTGTTCCAGGAGTCCGAGGTGCTGTTCGCGCCGGGCAAGGCGGCGAACGCCGGCGGTGTGGCCACCTCCGCGCTGGAGATGCAGCAGAACGCCTCCCGCGACTCGTGGGGTTTCGACTACACCCAGGACCGGCTGCAGGAGATCATGCGCGGCATCCACGAGAGCTGCGCGGCCACCGCGGACGAGTTCGGGATGCCCGGCAACTACGTGGCCGGGGCGAACATCTCCGGGTTCATCAAGGTGGCCCGGGCCATGGTGGCGCAGGGAATCATCTGAGGGATCGCGGTCCCGTGACTCGACCCGGAGGGTGTGCCGAGCGCCACATGTGCGCCTCGGCCACCCTTCGAGTCTAGGGTGGTGTTCATGGCAACGCATCGAGAGGTTCTGCAGTGGCTCGAGAACGAGCTGTTCGACGGAAACCTGGTGCTGGGACAGCGGCTCCCGTCCGACAAGGACCTCGCCGCGATCTTTCGCGTGTCCCGGAACTCCATGCGCGAGGCCCTGAAGATCCTCGAGGCGCAGGGCATCGTGAAGCTCTTCGAGGGGCAGCACCGCGGCATCCTGCCCATCCTGGTGCGTGAGCCCGCGGCCTCCGCCGGACCGGCGCTGCAGCTGCACATGGCCACGTCCGAGCACCCGCTGCGGGACATCGTGGACTCCCGGGTGCAGCTGGAGACCACGGCCCTGCGGCGGGCGGAGCAGCGCCTGGTTCCGCGCGCGGAGCTGCAGGCCGTGATGGCGGAGATGGACCGGGAGGACCTGGGCCTCAAGCGCTTCCACGACCTCTACGTGAGCTTCCACATCGCCCTGGTGAAGTCCGGTGGCAACGCCGTGGACACCGCGCTGTTCACCGCGCTGCGGGACTCGATCTACGAGTACACCATGGCCCTGGTGGGCCACGTGCCCCTGTGGAGCAGCACCTCCAGTCGCATCCGCGCGGAGCACCGCGCGATCGTGGGCGCTCTGGAGGCCGGGGACCGCACGCTGGCCGCCCGCCTCGTGCGGGAGCACATCGAGTACCAGTACGAGGAGGCCGGGGTGGACCCGGACCGGGTCCGCGCCACCCCGCACGAGCCCCGGGGAGCCGGCACCGCGGCGTCGTCGCCCCACGGTGCGCAGGAGCCCGCGCGGAGCGCTGGGACGGACCAGGCTGCGGGAGCAGGACGGGACGAGCTGGAGGACGCGCGCCGGGCCAGCGCCTGAGCCACCCGCGGTGCCCCCCGTTTTCGGGCCGAACGGGGTCAGGCGGTATGGTAGGGCGTGGTTTGCCGTTAATCGGATGTTGCCCCTGAATTCCCGGGGGCGGGGTGGTGCTGAGCCGCGGCCCCAGCAAACACACTGTCCAGAGAACTGTGAGGGATCCCATGGGTTCGGTCATCAAGAAGCGCCGCAAGCGCATGTCCAAGAAGAAGCACCGCAAGCTGCTTCGCAAGACGCGTCACCAGCGCCGCAACAAGAAGTAGGCGCCGCACCGAAGGCCCCGTTCCCCTCCCGGGAACGGGGCCTTCGCCGTGTGCGTAGCATGGGCGCCATGACCCACCGGACCGACCCCCACGCCTCCGCCGCGCCCCAGGGCCAGGCCCGGGACGCCGCCGCCCCGGGGATGACGGGTGCCGCACCGGCCCGCCGCACGGGCGGGCTGCTCTCCGGCGTGGACTGGACGCGCCCCCGCCCGCGGCACGAGGTCACCCTGCTCACGAAGCCCGGGTGCCACCTGTGCGACGACGCCCGCGGCGTGGTCGCGGCGGTCTGCCAGGAGACGGGCAGCGCGATGCGGGAGCGGGACATCACCGGGGACCCCGCGCTCACCAGGGACTACGCGGAGTTCGTGCCCGTGGTCTTCGTGGACGGAGCGCCCTGGGACCGCTGGCGGATCGACGCCGCCCGGTTGCGCTCCGTGCTCGACTGAACCGGGCGGGCGCCGGACCCCGACAAGCCGGGGCGTGGGGCGGGGCACCCCGACCGGGCGCGGCAGAACCTGCGCGGGCAGGGTGGCCCGGCGCCTCCCGAATTGGGGGCTCCCGCCGGGTTTGAGACACTGGGGTCATGGTCTCAGCAACCGTTCACCTCCTGCGCCACGGCGAGGTCCACAATCCCGAGCACGTGGTCTACGGCCGCCTGCCGGACTACCACCTCTCCGAGAAGGGCGCCCGCATGGCGGAGGCCGCCGCGGCGGACCTCGCACGGCGGGTGCAGGGCGGGGACCGCATCGTGGCCCTGGCATCCTCCCCCCTGACCCGCACCCGGGAGACCGCCGCACCCGTGGCCCGTGAGCTGGGCCTGGAGGTCCGCACCGACGAGCGGCTGATCGAGCCGGCCAACCACTTCGAGGGCCTGCACGTCACCGGGCGGGAGCTCGCCAGGCCGAAGCACTGGCCGTACATGCTCAACCCGCTGCGCCCGTCCTGGGGAGAACCGTACGAGCGGCAGGTGGAGCGCATGGTGGCGGCCGTGCGGGAGCTCGCGCGCGAGGCCGCGCGCATCGGGGGCGACGGTGCCCAGGCCGTGGCCGTGTCCCACCAGCTGCCCATCTGGCTCACCCGGCTCTCGGCCGAGGGCCGCCCCCTGCCGCACGACCCGCGGCGGCGGCAGTGCAACCTCGCGTCCCTGACGTCCTTCACATTCCGGGACGTCGCCGCGGCGGAGGTTCCCGAGGTGTCCTACCGGGAGCCGGCGGCGCACCTCTACCCAGGTGTCAACCAGCTTCCCGGCTCATAATCGATGTCCCGCTCCACTCACCCCGCCCACGACGTCTCAGGTGCTGCCCCCGTGAAACCACTGTCCCGCTCCTCCCGGTCCGCCGCCCGCACCCGCGTGCGCACGGGCGTGGTCGCCGTGGTGGCGGCACTGGGTCTCGCGCTCACGGGCTGCTCCTCGGGCAGCGACAACCTGGCCCAGCAGGCCAACGCAGGCGGGGACAAGGGGTACGTGGCCGGTGACGGCTCCGTGAGCGAGTACGCACCGGACCAGCGCAAGGCCCCGGTGTCCTTCGACGCCGCCATGTACGACGGCAGCACCGTCAGCGCCCAGAGTCTGCGCGGCAAGCCCGCGGTGCTGAACTTCTGGTACGCGGGGTGCGCGCCCTGCCGTGCCGAGGCCCCGGACCTCAAGGCCCTGCACCAGGAGTACGGTTCCAAGGTCCAGTTCATGGGGGTGAACCTGCGGGACCAGGAGGCCACCGCGGAGGCGTTCGAGCGCAACTTCTCCATCGACTACCCCTCCGCCACGGACCTCGACGGCGCCGTGCTGCTGGCCCTCAGCGACTACGTCCCCCCGCAGGCCGTGCCCACCACCCTGGTGCTGGACTCCCAGGGCCGGGTGGCCGCGCGCGTGCTCGGCAAGGCGGACAAGTCCACCCTGGACGCCCTCATCAAGGACACGGTGGCCGAGTCCGCATGAACGGCAATCCCTTCGCCGAGGTCATCCTCGACGGCTCCCTGATTGCCGCACTTCCCGTGGCGCTGCTCGCGGGTTTCGTCTCCTTCGCGTCCCCGTGCGTGCTCCCCCTGGTCCCCGGCTACCTGGGCTACATCACCGGGCTGACCGGCGCGGACCTGCGGGAGCAGAAGCGGGGGCGGATCTTCTGGGGTGTGCTGCTGTTCGTCCTGGGCTTCTCCCTGGTGTTCGTGGTGATGTCCGTGGTGCTCGCCCAGCTGGGCGCCTTCGCGTGGTTCCTGGGCCAGCGGTGGATCACCGTGGTGCTCGGGCTTCTCGTGGTGCTCATGGGCGTGGTGTTCCTGGGCGGGTTCTCGTGGTTCCAGCGGGACCGCAAGATCGAGCGCCGGCCACCCCCCGGGCTGTGGGGGGCTCCGGTGCTCGGGATGACCTTCGGGCTGGGCTGGGCGCCGTGCATCGGTCCCACGTTCGCCGCCGTGCAGGCGCTCGCCTACGTGGACGGGGCCTCCACCGGCAGGGCCGCGCTGCTCACGGTCGCCTACTGCCTGGGGCTGGGCGTCCCGTTCATCCTCATCGCCCTGGCGCTGCGCCGGGGCGTGGGTGCCATGTCCTTCTTCCGCCGCCACCGCCTCTCGCTGCAGCGGGTGGGCGGCGCGGTGCTCGTGCTCATCGGCCTGGCCATGGCCACCGGTGTGTGGTCCGCGCTAGTGTCCTGGATCCAGTCCGAATTCGTTACCGATTGGGTGATGCCGATATGACCAAGGCGCGCACACCGCGCAAGCGGGCGTCACAGCGCTCCGACGTGGAGGTCCCGGCCCTCGGGCCCGTGGGCATGCTGCGCTGGGCGTGGCGGCAGCTGACCAAGATGTCCACGGCGCTCGTGCTGCTGCTGCTGCTCGCGATCGCCGCGGTTCCCGGCTCGCTCTTCCCGCAGCGCGTGCAGGACCCGGACGCCGTGACCAGCTACATCAAGGCCAACCCCGCCATGGGCCCCTGGCTGGACCGGCTGCAGCTCTTCGACGTCTACTCCTCCTACTGGTTCTCGGCGATCTACATCCTGCTGTTCGTCTCGCTCGTGGGCTGCGTGATCCCGCGTGCCTTCCAGCACTACCGGGCGTGGCGCTCCAAGCCGCCGCGCACGCCCCAGCGGATCTCCCGCCTGCCCCAGTACCGCAAGGTCATGCTGGGCGGGCGCGACGGCGCCGCGGGGCCCACTCCCGCGGAGGCCGTCCAGCAGGCGGCCGCCGCGCTGAAGAAGCGCGGCTACCGGGTGCAGGTCCAGGACCTGGACACCCCGCAGCCCTCCGTGGCCGCCGAGCGCGGGATGCTGAAGGAAGTGGGCAACATCCTCTTCCACGTGGCCCTGCTGGCGGTGCTGATCTCCGTGGCCGTGGGCTCCCTGTTCGGGTACAAGGGCCAGAAGGTGGTGGTGGAGGGGGAGTCCTTCGTGAACACCCTGGTGGACTACGACTCCTTCACCCCGGGCACCAACTTCAACGCCGACTGGCTCAACCCGTTCTCGGTGCAGCTGAAGTCCTTCCAGGCCACGTTCAACCGTGACACCTCGGACCCGGAGCACTACGGCCAGCCCACGGACTTCAACGCGGACCTCACCGTGCGGGACTCCCCGGGGGCGGACCCCCAGGACGTGCACCTGGCGGTGAACAAGCCCCTGAACGTGGACGGCACCAAGGTGTACCTGGTGGGCAACGGCTACGCCCCCGTGATCCGCGTGAAGGACGGCAACGGCAAGGTGGCCTACGAGGGCCCCGTGGTCACGGTGCCCTCGGACTCCGTCTACACGTCCTCGCTGACCCTCAAGGTCCCGGACGCGAGTCCGGACCAGCTGGGCTTCGTGGGCATGCTCCTGCCCACGGCAGTGTCCCAGGACGGGCAGGTGCCCAAGTCCGCGGACCCCGGTCTGAACAACCCCGCGCTGGTGCTCTCCGCGTTCTCCGGGAACCTGGGACTGGACGACGGCACTCCGCAGAACGTGTACGTGCTGGACACCCAGCACCTCACCGAGCTCAACTCCATGACCTCCGCGGCGGGTCCCCTGGTGCTCGACGGTCAGCACCGCACGGCGCAGCTGCCGGGCGGCAAGGGCAGCGTGGAGTTCCTGGACGTGAAGCGCTACGTGGGTCTGGACATCCACAGCGACCCCGGTCGGATCCCCGCGTTCGTCTCCTTCCTGGTGGCGTTCGCCGGGCTGATCATGAGCCTTTTCATCGCCCGGCGCCGGGCGTGGGTGCGGGCCGTGGAGGCCGAGGACGCCCACGGGGTCCGGTGTACTGTTCTGGAGTACGGACTGCTGGCGCGTGGCGAGGACCACCGCCTGGGCGCGGAGGCGGAGAAACTGACCGGTCTGTGGACGTCGTTGTGGGAGGACCGCGGTGTGCGGGAGTACCACCTGAATTCGTCGGATGAGGCGTGAGGCAATGGGCAGCGAAATCAATGTGACCTTGGGCAACTGGAGCGAGTGGTTCATGCTCCTGGCCGCCATGACCTACCTGGTGGTGTTCGTGGCGTTCGTGTGGGACATGGCCTCGCACTCCAAGACCCTGGGCCAGGCCGAGCGGGCGCGTGCGCAGCGCGAGGCCACCCGGAAGGACTCGGACAGGGAACTGGTGGGAGCGGGTGCCGCGGCGGCGCGCACCTCGGGCTCCGCCACCGCGTCCTCCGTCCCGGCGGCTCCGGTTTCCTCCCAGGGGGCCACCGCCGCCGGCCGCGGCAGTGCCCCCGCCGACGCCGTCCCCGGCGAGTTCCGCACCTCCGCGGACAACACCACCAGGGGTGCGGGCGAGTTCGAGGCCCTGAACTACCGGCGCAACAGCCGCCGCCCCGCGGCCCGTGTGGCCGTGACCCTCATGGTCATCGCGTTCCTGCTGCACGCCTTCGCCGTGGTCTCCCGCGGCATCGCCGCGGACCGTGTGCCGTGGGCCAACATGTACGAGTTCTGCAGCACGGGTGCGCTCGTGGTGGCGGGTGTCTACCTGGTCACCCTGGTCTTCAAGGACCTGCGCTTCGTGGGCCCCATGGTCTCCGGCCTGGTGCTCATCATGCTGTGCCTGGCCACCATCGCGTTCCCCACCCCGGTGTCCCCGCTGCAGCCCGCCCTGCAGTCCTACTGGCTGCTCATCCACGTGTCCATCGCCGTGGCGGCCTCCGGGGTCTTCACCATCACCTTCGCCATGGCCGTCCTGCAGCTGCTGCAGTCCCGCCGGGAGAAGAAGCTCGCCGCGGGTGAGGAGTCCCGGATGGGCTTCCTGCGCGCCGTCCCCACCTCCGTGACCCTCGAGAACTTCGCGTTCCGCCTGAACTCGGTGGGCTTCGTGTTCTGGACCTTCACCCTGGCCGCCGGTGCCATCTGGGCGGACCAGGCCTGGGGCCGCTTCTGGGGCTGGGACACCAAGGAGGTCTGGACCTTCGTGGTGTGGACCGTGTACGCCGCCTACATGCACGCCCGCGTGACCCGCGGCTGGAACGGCAACCGTTCCGCGTGGCTCTCGATCGCAGGCTACATGTGCGTGGTCTTCAACTTTGCCGTGGTCAACACGCTGTTCCCGGGTCTGCACTCCTACTCGGGTCTGTGAGCGGCTGACCGCGCCGCGCCGCGCCGCGCACCGCACCCGACGACGCCCGCCTCCCGTTCGGGGAGGCGGGCGTCGCGCATGCCGGCTCTACTTCTGGGTGCCGGTGTCCGGGCCGGGTTCGTCGTTGCGGGGATCCGAGGGGTCCAGGGGCTCGTCGGCCTCCGAGCGGGCTCCCGGGGCGCGTCCGGTGCGCTTGAGCTCGTTCTCCCACTCCTGCAGCGTGCGCTCCCGCTCCTGCTGCCGGCGGCGCTGCTCCAGGTTGCGCAGGAATTGCGGGTCGTCGTCCGGGCCACGGCCGCGCTCCGGCTCGCGGGCGGCGTCGTTGCGGGGGCGGCCGAAGAAGAGCCACAGCAGGGCCCCGACCACGGGGAGCAGGAGGATGACGAGCAGCCAGGCGCCCTTGGGCAGCGCGCGCACCGCGTACCGCTGCGACTGCGCGCACTCGATGAGTGCGTAGATGACGACGCCCACAGCGAGCGCTCCGGCACCGATGATCATGATCGCTCTGCCCATGCGGATCATCCTAGGGGAGGCTCACGGAGCGCCGCCGGTCGTGGCGGGCGGCGGGTGCCCGGCGGACGCCCAGCCCCGGCGCCTAGACTGGGGCCGTGAACTTCGTGAAGTATTCCCTGCTGCGCCTGGGCATCCTGGTGGTGCTGTTCCTGCTGTTCATGCTGGTGGGCCTGGGGCTCGTGTTCTCCGGGATCGCCGCCGTGATCGCGGCGTTCGCCATCTGCTACATCTTCTTCCCCAGGCTGCACTACGCCGCGGGGCAGGACTTCCACCGCTTCATCTCCCGCACCCCCAAGCCCGCGAACCGCGTGGCGCTGGAGGACCAGGAGATCGAGGACTCGTACACGGACTCCGAGGCCCGCAAGGACATCTGAGCCCGCGGGCGGCCCGGGGGCGGGTCAGCCCACGTACTGGTAGACCGCCACGGCCACCGCGTAGAGCACGGTAACGCCCAGGCTGACGAACCCGCACTGCTTCAGCACGGGGATCAGCTCGCGGCGGTCGGTGGCGCGCAGCACCGTGGCGGCGGCGGCGAACGCCGTGGGGCTCATGGCGTAGACCAGCAGCACCCACGGGTTGTGGGGGACCAGCAGCAGCGGCAGGAGCATCCCCACGAACATCTCGGCGCTGAAGGTGAGGCGGGCCCTGGGATCGCCGAGCCGGACCGCCAGGGTCTTCTTGCCCACCTCCCGGTCACCGGGGATGTCCCGCACGTTGTTGGCCATGAGCAGCGCGCACGCGAACAGTCCCGTGGAGAACGCCATGATCCAGGCGCCGGCGTTCAGCCGCCCCGCCTGGGTGATGGTGGTGCCCAGGGTGGCCACGAGTCCGAAGAACACGAAGACGAACACGTCCCCCAGGCCCATGTACCCGTACGGCTTCTTCCCACCGGTGTATCCCCACGCGGCCGCGATGGCGAGGATCCCCACCAGGCCCAGCCACCACTGGTGGGAGAGCGCCACCAGCGCGGCCCCGGACACGGCCGCGATCCCGAAGCACGCGAACGCGGCGGTCTTCACCTCGCGCGGCGCGGCGGCACCGGAGCCGGTCAGCCGGAGGGGCCCCACGCGCTGGTCGTCCGTGCCGCGCACGCCGTCCGAGTAGTCGTTGGCGTAGTTCACGCCGATCTGCAGGAACAGGGCCACCAGCAGCGCGAGCACTGCGGGCAGCGCGTGGGCCGCGTGCATCGCCTGCGCGGCGGCCGTCCCGGCGATCACGGGTGCGGCGGCCATGGGCAGCGTGCGCAGGCGCGCTCCCTCGACCCACTGAGCTGGTGTGGCCACGGTGCGACCTTTCGTGGAGTGGACGGTGGATTCGCCTCATTCTTTCATGCGCTGTGCACCCGCACACACCACGGCCCGACCCCGCTCAGCCCACCTCCACAGTGGTCTCCCGCCGGTCCGGGTCCCAGCGCCGCAGGGCGGTGAGCCGCAGCGCGGCGGGCGGGGCGACGTCGCCCAGCACCTCCAGCGCGCGGGCCACCCCGGCGGCGTCCAGGCGCTTGGCCAGGGTCACGTGGGGCACCCACGGGCGCCGGGGGCGGGAGTCCTGTGCGCACAGGGCCCCAAGCTCCTCGACGGCCGAGAGCAGGGCGGAGGGCACCGCGAGGGAGTCGGCCAGCACGAACGGCCCCGACCCCAGGACCGTGAGGCCCGTGACCGGCAGCTCGCACGGCAGGATGCCGGTGAACAGCTCGCGGGCACGGTCCAGCGCGGGTTCGGGGAGGTTCGCGGCGGCCACGACGGTCAGGTGCGGCGCGTTGGAGGATCCCCGGTGGCCCGCCAGGCTGGGCAGCCCGGCGGCGTGCAGGGCGTCCCAGCGGTCGCGGATCCACCGGTCGTGCTCGGGGGTGAGCACCAGGTCCAGGGAGTGGGCGGGCACGGATCCTCCGGGAGGGTCGGCGGGCGGCGTCGTCCCCGGGCGGTGGAGACGGCGGGATGGACGGCAGGGCGGACACGACGATCCGCTGGGCGGAGGACGCGGTGGGCAGTAAGGGGGCTAGGCGGGCGGCATGGTGGATGACGGGGTGGAGACGGCGCCGGGTGCGGTGCCGGGAAGCGCGGTGAACAGTGCGGCGGCCGCCCTGCGGTCCGGCTTGCCCGTGGCCAGCTGGGGGAGGGCAGAGACGTGACGCCACAGCTTGGGGACGGCGGGCGCACCCAGGCGGTCGCGGACGGCTCCGGCGAGTTCCCGCTCCAGGGCCTCCCGGTCCAGATCCTCCGGACCCGCGGGGCCTGTGCCCGGCGCGGACCGGACGGACAGCACCGCGGCCACCGTGTGGCCCCACTCCGGGTGGGGCACCGCGACCACGAGCGCCTGCCGGACCCGCTCGTCCGCCAGCAGCACGGAGGTCACCATCCCCGCGGAGACCTTCACGCCCCCGGTGTTGATCACGTCGTCCGTGCGGCCCGCGACCGTGAGGGTGCCGTCCTCGGCCAGGCGGCCGAGGTCGTCGGTGCGGTACCAGCGCCGGCCGTCCACCACCCGGAAGTGGGAGGCGGTCTGCGCGGGATCGTCCAGGTAGCCCGCGGCCACCACGTCCCCGCCCAGCCAGATCCGGCCTTCGGCGCAGCCACCCGTGCCCTCGTCGGGCAGCACGCGCACGGTCACGGTGTCCAGGGGGGTGCCGCCGTACACGCAGCCCCCGCAGGTCTCGGACATCCCGTAGGTGCGGACCACCCGCACCCCCGCGTCCGCGGCGCGCGCGGCGAGGTCCGGTGACAGCGCAGAGCCGCCCACCAGCACGGAGTCGAAGCGCGCGAGCGCGGCCACCGCGCGGGGGTCCGGGAGGCCGTCGTGCGGGTCCAGGATCCGCTGCAGCTGCGTGGGGACCACGGAGACGTGGCGCACCGGGTGGCTCATGCGCTCGGCGGCGTCCGCGAAGGCCTCCGGGGTGAAGTGCTCTGCCGTCATCACCACGGGCTCGGTGCCGGCGAGCACCGACCGCGCCAGCACCTGCACCCCCGCCACGTAGTGGGCGGGCAGGCACAGCAGCCACTGGCCGGGACCTGCCGTGGCGCGCTCGGTGGCCCGGCCCGAGGCGGTGAGCGCCTCCGTGGTCAGGACCGTCTTCTTGGGGCGACCCGTGGAGCCGGACGTGGCCACGACCACCGCGGGCCCCGGCCGGGACAGCGCCGCGCGCAGCCGAGGGAGCAGCGCCGCGGGACCACCGGCGACGGGTCCGTCCAGGAGCACGACGTCGCCCGGCAGCTCCGCCTTCAGGGGCGCCGGGAGCGGGTGGCCGGGGAGGGTGTCCCCGCCCGGTGCGGTGGTGAGGGGTGGCGCGGGACGGGCCGCGGCGTCGTCGTCCTTGTGGGATGCGGGGGAGCGGTCGGGATCGGAGGGGGTGCTCACGCGGCGGCTCAGAAGTAGTAGGGGAACGCGGACCAGTCCGGGTCCCGCTTCTGCAGGAAGGCGTCCCGGCCCTCCACGGCCTCGTCCGTCATGTATCCCATGCGGGTGGCCTCGCCGGCGAAGACCTGCTGCCCCACCATGCCGTCGTCCGGGAGGTTGAAGGCGTACTTGAGCATGCGCACGGCCTGCGGGGACTGGGAGGTGATCTTGCGGGCCCACTCCACGGCCGTGGTCTCCAGCTCGGCGTGGGGAACCACCCGGTTCACCGCGCCCATGCGGTGCATGTCCTCCGCGGAATACTCCTCCGCGAGGAAGAAGATCTCCCGCGCGAACTTCTGACCCACCTGACGGGCGAGCAGCGCGGAGCCGTAGCCGGCGTCGAACGAGCCCACGGTGGCGTCCGTCTGCTTGAACTTCCCGTGCTCCGCGGAGGCGATGGTGAGATCGCAGACCACGTGCAGGGAGTGCCCGCCGCCGGCGGCCCACCCGGAGACCGCGGCGAGCACCACCTTGGGCATGGTGCGGATCAGGCGCTGGACCTCCAGGATGTGCAGGCGTCCGGCGCGGGCCGGGTCGATGGAGTCCGCGGTCTCCCCCTCGGCGTAGTGGTAGCCGTCCCGGCCACGGATGCGCTGGTCCCCGCCCGAGCAGAACGCCCAGCCGCCGTCCTTGGCGGAGGGCCCGTTGCCCGTGAGGATCACCGCACCCACGTCCGAGGACATCCGCGCGTGGTCCAGGGTGCGGTACAGCTCGTCCACGGTGGCGGGACGGAAGGCGTTGCGCACCTCCGGGCGGTCGAACGCGATGCGCACCCACGGCAGGTCCCTCACCACGGCGTTCTCCGCGTCCCGCTCCACCCCGCGGTGGTAGGTGATGTCCTGGAGGTCCGTGAAGCCTTCCACGGGCCGCCACTGCTGGGGGTCGAAGATCTCGGAGACTCGGTCGGGAAGCTGCGCGTTGGTCATGGGTACCACTGTAGGACCCCGCTCAGTGCCCCCACGTGGGGACCACCATGGGGCTGCCGGACTCGGGGTCCGTGACCACCCGCGCGCTCAGCCCGAAGACCGACCGGAGCAGCTTCTCGGTGAGCACCTCGCGCGGGGTGCCGGTGGCCACCACGTCCCCGTCGTGCATGGCCACCATGTGATCCGCGTAGCGGGCGGCCTGGTTGAGGTCGTGGAGCACGGCCACCAGGGTGGTGCCCTGGCCCCGGTTGAGCTCGCGGCACAGCTCCAGCAGCTCGATCTGGTGGCTGAGGTCCAGGTACGTGGTGGGCTCGTCCAGGAGCAGGATGGGGGTCCCCTGCGCCAGGGCCACCGCCATCCACACGCGCTGGCGCTGCCCGCCGGAGAGCTCGTCCACCATCCGCCCCGACAGCTGCAGCGTGCCCGTGGCTGCCATGGCTTCACGCACCGCCTCCTCGTCCTCCGGGGACCACGGGCTGAACAGCTTCTGATGGGGGTAGCGGCCACGAGACACCAGGTCGACCACGCGGATGCCGTCCGGGGCCACCGGCCCCTGGGGGAGCAGCCCCACGTGGCGCGCCACGTGCTTGGTGGGAAGCCGGTGCAGGGCCTCGCCGTCCAGCAGCACGCTGCCCCTGGCAGGGGCCAGCAGCCGGGCGAGGCTCTTGAGCAGGGTGGACTTGCCGCACGCGTTGGGCCCCACGACCACCGTGAACAGCCCGTCCGGGATCTCCAGGGACACGCTGCGGCACACCACGTGGTCCTGGTAGCCGAGGGCGGCCTCCGCCACGCGCAGTCGGTTCATCGGGTACGTCCCTCTCTCAGCAGAAGCCACAGGAAGTACACGCCTCCCAGGCACACGGTCACGATCCCCACCGGCAGCGGGGACTCCGGGTGGATGCGCTGGGCCACAACGTCCGCGAGCAGCAGCAGGAAGGAGCCCACCGCGGCGCTGGTTCCCAGTCCCAGACCGTCGCTGGGAACGAGCCGGCGGGCGATCTGCGGAGCGGCCAGCGCGATGAAGGACACGGGGCCCACGGTGGCGGTGGCCACAGCGGTGAGACCCACCCCCACCACCACCGCGCACACCTGCACCGTGCGCACCCGTTGACCCAGCGCCGTGGCGAAGGGCGTCCCGATGCGCAGCAGCTTCAGGGGCCGGGCCAGCAGCAGCGCGCCGAGGAGCAGAACGGCGGAGGCCACGAGTGCGAGCAGGAACGTGGGCCAGGTGATGGCCGAGAGGTTCCCCGCTCCCCACAGTCCCGCCATGACGGCGTCCTCCACGGTGGCGGTCAGCTGCAGCCACGTGTTGAAGGATGCGAGCACGGCGCTGACCCCGATCCCCACGATGATCAGCCGCACCCCGCGCACGGCGCCCCGCTTGACGGACAGGAAGAAGACGGTGAACGCGGTGAGCAGACCGCCCGCGAGCGCCGCGAGCATCACGTCGGTGGAGCTGCCGCCCAGAACGAGCATCACGATCAGAGCGCCGGTGAAGGACCCTGTCTGGAAGCCGATCACGTCCGGTGAGCCCAGGGGGTTGTCGGTGAGGTTCTGGAAGATGGCACCGCTGACCGCCAGTCCGGCTCCGAGCAGGACGGCCATGAGGACCCGGGGGGTGCGCCACTCCACCACCACCATGGTGGTGTACGGGTCGCCGCGGCCGAGCAGGGCCTGCACGACGTCCCCCAGGCCGATCCGGGCGGAGCCGGTGGTAACGGCGTAGAGGCACAGGGCCACCACACCCGTGCACAGCACCGCGCACACGAGCACCGAACGGGCGTCCACGCGCAGCAGGGGGCGAGCGGCGGGCCCCACGCGCAGCACCCGGCGTCCGGGGTCGAGCTCCTGGGTGGTCACGGTCTCACACCTCCGAGACGCGGGAGCGCCGAACCATGTGGATGAGCAGGGGAGCGCCGATGAAGGCGGTGACGATCCCCACGGGCATCTCGCCCGGGACGGCCACCCGGCCGAGGACGTCGGCGAACCCCAGGACCGTGGGGGCCAGCAGCACCGAGTAGGCCATGATCCACCCCTGGTGCGGGCCCACCACGAGTCGCGCGAGGTGCGGGGCCATGAGGCCGATGAACCCGATGGGTCCCGTGGCTGCCGTGGCACCCCCGGCCAGCAAGGCGATGGCGGTCAGTGCCACCACCCGGATGCGGTGCGGGCGGGCGCCCATGGCCACCGCGGACGCCTCTCCGAGGGAGAGCACGTCCAGGGGGCGGGAGCTGGCCAGGGCAATGCACAGCCCCAGCACCACGAACGGGGCGATGGCCAGGGCGCCTGCGAGGGACTGGGACGCCGTGGTGCCCGCGGACCAGCCGCGCATCCGCTCGAGCACCTCCGAGTGGGTGAGCAGCACCGCCGAGGAGAACCCTGCGAGCACCGCCCCGAGTGCCACCCCGGCCAGGGTCGTGCGCACGGGGCTTGCCCGCACGGGTCCGGTGTTGCCGATCAGGAACACCACCACGGACGTCACCACGGCCCCCGCCAGGGACCACCACATGTAGTGGGAGATCCGGGAGACCCCGAAGAACGCGATGCCCACCACCACGGCCAGGGACGCCCCGGCGTTGACGCCCAGGATCCCGGGGTCCGCCAGCGGGTTGCGGGTCACGGCCTGCATGAGCCCGCCGGCCACGCCCAGGGCGGCTCCGGTGAGCAGCACCAGCAGGGTGCGGGGCACGCGGGACTGCCAGACCACCTGCGAGAGGGGGTCCTCCGGGGCGGGCGCCGTGAGGAAGTGCCACAGTTCCGCGGGCGGCACTGGCCGGGCCCCCACGGCCATGCTGAGCACGAGAGCGGTCGCGCACAGCACAGCCAGGGGCACCAGGCCGAGCCAGCGCCGAGGTGCGCCCGTGGAACGGGACGGTGTCCTGGCCCGGTGGGGCGCCCCGGGAGCGGTGACGGTGGTGGACATCAGGGGGTCAGGAGACCTTCTTGGCGGACTTGGTCAGGTCGGTGACGTCCTCGAGCCAGTCCGCGTAGTGGCGTGCGGTCATGGCGCCCTTGGAGCTCCACGCCCCCAACTGGTCCGCCTTCACGGCGGGCAGCCCGTCCCACATCTCCGTGCTGAACGGGGTGTCCTTGGAGTAGTTCTCCATGAGGATCACGTCCGCGGGGTACTCGGAGGCCTTCTCCCAGGCCACCGCGCCCCAGGGGTTGCCCTTGGCGGGGGGCTCGGCGCCCACGATCGTGGCGCCGTTGTCCTCGAGGAGGTCCGCCTGCGGGAAGCCCACCGCCGTGTAGAGGGTCTCCTTGGTGGGGCTGGTGAGCATGTAGTTGAGGTTCTTGTCCTTGGCGGCCGCCGCGAAGTCCTTCTTGGCCTGCTCGTAGTCCTTGTCGTCCTGAGCGATCTGCTCGGTGTCCACGTCCCCGCCGAAGAACTCGGCGAGTTCACGGGTTTCCTTGATCTCCTGGTCCACGGAGTCCCCTGAGGCAAGGGGTACGAAGGTGGAGACCTTCTTCAGCTGCGCGTTGACGTCGTCGTCGAACCAGCTCCAGCCCTTCTCCGAACCCTGCCCGATCACGGCGTCCGGCTTGATCTCGGCGAGCTTCTCCATGTCGATCTCACCGTCCTTGCCGATGCGCTGGATGCCGCTGATGTCCAGGTCCCCCATCACGGATGGGTTGTCGCAGTCGTACCCGAACAGCGCGTCCGGCTTGAGCCCGTAGCCCTCCAGGGAGCTGTAGGCGTAGCAGTCCATGACGAGCTTCTCGGGCTTCTTGTCGAAGGAGATGCTCAGACCCTTCTCGGAGGGGTGCTCCAGGGTCACTGCGGTGTCCGTGGCGGACGGGGAGGACTCCTTCGAGCTCTGCTGGTCCGCGGAGCAGCCGGTGAGCATGAGGGCGCCGGCAACGACGGCGGCGGGAAGGGCGAAACGCTTCACGAATGGGGCCTTTCGGTGGGTGTGTTCCAGCCCCGTGACGGGACGGTGGGGTGCACGGGAGGACTCAGCTCTACTTTGGTAAGGCTAACCTGAGCAGAGTAGCCAGTGGGGCACCCCCGGGTAAATACCTCACACAAACATGACGTAATCCCGCGCGCCACTCGCGCCCTCGACGATGCCCCCCCCCGACGTCGCCGCCCAGCCTCGTCCTCGACGCCCGCCGATGCCCGCCCTTCCCGCCGACGCGCCCTAGCGGCACCCTTCGCCCCTTCTGCTCCCGGTGATGCCCCCTACCCCTGCTGCGTTTGCTCCGTTACTGCAGATTTCGGGCAGCTCGCGTGCATTTGCTCCACTTCACAGCGCACCAGTTGGATCGCGCGGGAGCCTGCCGGGTTGGGGACTAGATTGCTCGGGGAGCAGCGGCGGGTTGTTCCGGTACCAGCGGGAGGGACCTCAGGGCAATGCTTCCCGATCTGAGCACCGTGGCATGGGCAGCTCTCGGCCTTGCCGCGGTCCTGGTGGGCTTCTCCAAAACCGCGCTGCCGGGTATCAACACCCTGGCCGTCGCGATCTTCGCCGCCGTGCTGCCCGCGAAACCCTCCACGGGCGCGCTGCTGCTCCTGCTGATCGTGGGGGACATGTTCGCGCTGTGGACCTACCGCAAGCACGCTCACTGGCCCACGCTGGTCCGCATGCTCCCGGCGGTCCTCGTGGGGCTCGCCCTGGGCGGTGTGTTCCTGGCCTTCGCGGGGGACTCCCTGGTCCGGCGCGTCATCGGCGTCATGCTGCTGCTTCTCATGGCGCTCACGCTCTGGCAGCGCCACCGTGACGCCGCCTCCCGGGAGGACGACGACGCCGCACCGCCTCCTGCCTCGCGCACCGCGGCCGTGGGGTACGGCTCCCTGGGTGGGTTCACCACCATGGTCGCCAATGCCGGTGGGCCGGTGATGTCCATGTACTTCCTGGCCGCCCGGTTCCCCAAGCACGCGTTCCTGGGGACCGCGGCGTGGTTCTTCGCCGTGATGAACCTCCTGAAGGTCCCGGTGTCCATGGGTTTGGGGCTGATCAGCCTCCAAACCCTGGTGCTGGACGTCCTCCTGGTCCCGGGCGTGGTGCTCGGCGCGTTCGCGGGCCGCTGGGCCATCTCGCGGATCCGGCAGCGGGTGTTCGAAACCGCCGTGATCGTGGTGACGGTGCTGGGGGCGCTCTACCTGCTGGTCTGACGGCAGCACTCTGTCTCCGCGATACTGGACCCCATGCCCGCCCCCTTCGACCTGGACCGCATCGGCCACGACCTCCCCTTCGCCGCCTCCGTTCCCGCGCTGCGGGAGGCACTGGGATCCGGGGCCGCCGTGGTGCAGGCCCCTCCGGGCACCGGCAAGACCACCGTGGTGCCACCCGTCGTCGCCAACCTGGTGCTCGACACCGCCGCGGGGGAGGCCCGCAGGGTGGTCGTGGTCCAGCCCCGCCGGGTCGCCGCCCGGGCGGCCGCTCGGCGACTGGCGGCGCTCACGGGGACGGAACCGGGCGGCGTCGTCGGCTGGAGCGTGCGGGGAGAGCAGAAGACCTCAAGGGCCACCCGGGTGGAGTTCGTGACCCCGGGCATCATGCTGCGCCGCCTGCTGCGGGACCCGGAGCTCGCGGGAACCGCCGCGGTGGTGCTGGACGAGGTGCACGAGCGCGGCGTGGAGTCGGACCTGCTGGTGGGAATGCTCGCCGAGCTGCGGCAGCTGCGTGAGGACCTCACCGTGGTGGCGATGTCCGCCACGGTGGACGCGCCCCGCTTCGCGGAGCTGCTCGGCGGCGGGGAGCCCGTCCCGGTGGTGGACTGCCCGTCCGCGCTGCACCCGCTGGCGGTGGAGTGGGCGCCCGGTCCGCAGCGCCTGGACGAGCGCGGCGTCACCCCGGCGTTCCTCTCCCACGTGGCCCGGGCCACGGCGGCCGCCCACGAGCGCGCGCTCACCGGGGACCCCTCCGTGGACGCGCTCGTGTTCCTGCCGGGAGCGCGGGAGGTCTCCCGGGTGGCGTCTGAGCTGCGGTCGCTGACCACGGCCGAGGTCCTGGAGCTGCACGGTCAGCTGACCCCGGCGGAGCAGGACCGCGCCGTGGCGGGCCGCGCACCGGGTGAGCGGCCGCGGATCGTGGTGAGCACCTCGCTCGCGGAGTCCTCCCTCACCGTCTCCGGCGTGCGCCTGGTGGTGGACTCGGGCCTGGCGCGTCAGCCCCGCCGGGACGCCGGGCGCGGCATCTCCGGGCTCGTCACGGTCTCCGCCTCCAAGGCCTCCGCGGAGCAGCGCGCCGGCCGCGCCGCCCGCCAGGGGCCCGGCACGGTGGTGCGCTGCTACGACGACGCCGCCTGGGGTGCCATGCCCGCCCACACCGTCCCCGAGGTGCGCACCGCGGACCTCACCTCTGCATGTCTCGCGCTCGCCGTGTGGGGTGCCCCCGGTGGTGAGGGGCTGCCCCTGCCGGACCCCCTGGCCGCCCGGGCCCGCGCGGACGCGGAGGCGGAGCTGGGCCGCATCGGTGCCGTGACCGGGGACGGCCGCGCCACGGACCTCGGGCGTCTGCTGGTCACCCTGCCCGTGGAGCCGCGGTGGGGCCGTGCCCTCCTGGAGGGGGCTGATCTGGTGGGTTCCCGCGCTGCCGCGGAGGTCGTCGCGGCGGTGTCCGACGGCGCCCGCGCACCCTCGGCGGACGTTCCCGCCCTCGTGCGGGGGCTGCGCTCCAGCGGCGGGGACGGCTCCGCGCGCTGGCGCCGCGACGTGCAGCGCCTCGAGCGGATGGCGGCGGATCCCGCACGTGCCGACGGCGTCTCCGTGGAGAACACCCCGGGGCGGGGAAACGGCACTGCGCCGGAGGTGAGCGTGCCCGCTGTGCTGCGGGAGGGCGTCGTCGTGGGCCTGGCGCGGCCGGAGTGGGTGGCCCGGCGCGTGGGCGAGCGCGGGGACCAGTGGCTCCTGGCCTCCGGAACGCGCGCCGGGCTGGAGGCGGGCAGTCCGCTGCGCCACCACGAGTGGCTGGCCGTGGCCGAGCTGGGCCGCGCGGGCGGGAGGGTCGCGGCGGGAACGGGCGCGGTGATCCGCGCCGCCGCGCCCCTGGACCGGGAGACGGCCCAGCTGGTGGCGGGCCCGCTCGCGCGCGAGGAGACGCGGGCGCACTTCACGAACGGCCGCGTGGTCACCCGCTCGGTGCGCGCGGTGGGTGCCATCGAGCTCTCCGCCACCCCGGTCACGGCGGACCCGGAGACGGCCGTGCCCGCCATCCGCGCGGCCCTCGCGGCCCAGGGGCTGGACCTGCTGCCGTGGGACGACGCCGCGGTGGGCCTGCGTGCGCGCTTGGCCCTGCTGCGTCGTCACCTGAAAGACCCGTGGCCCGCGGTGGACGACGCCGCCCTGCTCGCCCGCGCGGACGAGTGGCTCGCCACCGAGCTGCGGGACGTAGCCCGGGGCGGATCGCTGCGCTCCGTGAAGGTGGCGGACGCCCTGCGACGGCTGCTGCCGTGGCCCGAGGCCGCGCGCCTGGAGGAGCTCGCCCCGCGGCGCCTGGAGGTGCCCAGCGGGAACACCGCGCGCATCGACTACCCGGAGGTATTCGACGAGGAGGACCCCGCGCGCCCGCCCGTGGTGGCGGTCAAGCTGCAGGAGTGCTTCGGCTGGGCGGAGACCCCGCGCGTGGTGGACGGTCGGGTGCCCGTGCAGTTCCACCTGCTCTCACCGGGGAAGGCCACCCTGGCCATCACGGAGGACCTCGCATCCTTCTGGTCCGGGCCGTACGCCCAGGTGCGGGCGGAGATGCGCGGACGCTACCCCAAGCACCCGTGGCCCGAGGACCCGTGGAACGCGGTGGCCACGGCCAAGACCTCGCGGGCGCTGCGCCGGGACGGCTGAGCGGCGCCACCCGGCCACCAGGAGCGACCCAGGTGTGCGAATGCCCCGCACATCCCGGCGCGGGGCATTCGTGGAGACATCCGGGGACGGGGTGGGTCAGAGCGTCCCCGCGGGGGTCTCACCGGCTGCGTGGGCGGCGGCCGCGGGGTCGGCCTCCTCGGGGCGGTGGACGAGGCGCAGGGTCTCGTCGAACTCGCGGTCGATCTCCGGGTTCCCGCGGTGGGTCGCCAGGGACACCACGACGCCCACCAGGCCGCCCAGGATGAAGCCGGGGATGATCTCGTAGAGGTCGCTCCACGGGGTGTACTGCCACAGGAACACGGTGGCCGCACCCACCACCATGGCGCTGATGGCGCCCGCGTTGGTGAGCTTGCGCCAGAAGAGGCTCATGAGCACCACGGGGCCGAACGCCGCGCCGAAGCCGGCCCAGGCGAAGCCCACCAGGTCCAGGATGGTGGAGTTCTGCTCCCACGCCAGCGCCGCGGCCACCACCGCCACGAGCAGCACGCCACCGCGCCCCAGCCACACCTGGGTCCTGGGGGAGGGGGTGCGCCTGGCGGCCAGGTTGTAGAGGTCCTCCACCAGTGCGGAGGAGGAGACGATCAGCTGGGAGGAGATGGTGGACATGATGGCCGCCAGCACTGCCGCCAGCACGAGCCCGGCGATCAGCGGGTGGAACAGCACCTGGGACATGTCCAGGAAGATGGCCTCCGGGTCCGTGGGCTCCTCGCCGGGACGGTTGCCGTAGTACGCCAGACCCACCAGGGCCGTGCCGATCGCCCCGAGCACCGTGAGGACCATCCAGCCGATCCCGATCCGCCGCCCCGCCTTCGCGTCCGCCGGGGTCCGCATGGCCATGAAGCGCACGATGATGTGGGGCTGGCCGAAGTAGCCCAGACCCCACGCGAGGGACGAGATGATGCCCACGGCGGTGCCCCCGGCGAACAGGGACAGCGCGTTCGGGTTCACGTTCTCGATGCGGGTCACCATCTCACCGGGGCCGCCCACCAGGAAGATCCCCACGATCGGCACCATCAGCAGCGCGGCGAGCATCAGCAGGCCCTGGAACAGGTCCGTGTAGGAGGCACCCAGGAAGCCGCCGAAGAACGTGTAGAGCACGGTCACCCCGGCCACCAGCAGCATGCCCACCTGGTAGCTCGTGCCGAACGAGGACTGGAAGAACACCCCGCCGGCCACCATGCCTGAGGACACGTAGAACGTGAAGAACACCAGGATGATCACCCCGGAGATCACGCGCAGGATGCGGGTGTTGCCCTTGAGGCGGTTGTCCAGGAAGGAGGGGATGGTGATGGAGTTGTGGGAGACCTCGGTGTACGCCCGCAGCCGCGGCGCCACGATCTTCCAGTTCACCCACGCGCCGATGGTCAGCCCGATGGCGAGCCACGCCTCCACCAGACCGGAGAGGTACACCGCGCCGGGCAGGCCCATGAGCAGCCACCCGGACATGTCCGACGCCCCGGCGGACAGGGCCGCCACACCGGGCTTGAGGTTGCGCCCGCCCAGCATGTAGTCGTCGAGGTCCTTGGTCTTGCTGTTGGCCCACAGGCCGATGCAGATCATGGCGACGAAGTACGCCAGGATCGCGATGAGCTGGTACGCCTGATCGGACATGCGCGTGCCTTCCGGTGCGGGGGTGCGTGGGCTGCGCCCACGGGAAACGGCTGGAGCCACGGGCCACCGGGTTGGTGGCGTGAGCAGGCTCACAAGCGTACCCCGTGGCGCGCTCCCCACCGTACGCAGGCGTCATCCGGCGACTCCCGGCGCGGCACGGCTCTCGGCAGAAGACGGGAACGCGACCCCCGGGCAGAGGTCGGCCGGTCGGGCCCGGGCGGGGTGGCCGTTCGCCACCCCGCCCGGACGGGCACTCACCGGGGCGCCGGGATCACTCGTAGCGGGGCTGCCACATGGCGTCCTGCACGGCCTGCACGAGGTCCTCGTGCTGCTTGGCGGCCACCCCGTCCCGGGCGGCCTGCCGGGCCACGGCAACGGCCACGGTGGCGGAGGACGCGCGCAGGTTCACTACGTCTGGCAGCAGGGACGCCCCGGGGGAGGTGGGGTCCACCTGTGAGGCGACGGCCTCCGCGGCTGCCAGAAGCATGCCGTCCGTGACGTGCTCGGCCTGGGAGACGATCACGCCGAGCCCCAGCCCGGGGTAGAGCAGCGCGTTGTTGCCCTGGCCGATCACGTACCGGGTGCCGTCGTAGTCCACCGGGTCCACCGGGATTCCCGTGGCCACGAGGGCCTTGCCCCTGCTCCACGGAATGATGTCAGAGGGCATGGCCTCGATCCGTTCCGTGGGGTTGGACAGCGGCAGGATGATGGGCCGCTCCACGCCCTTGCACATGGTCTCCACCACCTGCTGGGTGAAGGCGCCGTGATCGGTGGAGGTCCCGATCAGGATGGTGGGCCGCGCCTGGCCCACCACTTCCAGCAGGCCGATCCCCTTCTCGGTGCGCTTCCAGTCCTTCACCTCGTGTGCGGGGCGGGCGTAGACCTGCTGGTAGTCGGGCAGGTCCGCCATGTCGTCGGTCACCAGCCCGTTCACGTCCACGAGCCAGATCCGCGCCCGGGCGTCCTCCTCCGACAGGCCCGCGCGCACCATGCCCGCGTGGATCTGGTCGGCCATGCCGGTCCCGGCGGTGCCCGCGCCGTAGACCACCAGGCGCTGGTCCGCGAAGGTCTGGCCGGTGACCTTCATGCCGGATGCCACCGCGGCCATCACGATCGCCCCGGTGCCCTGCATGTCGTCGTTGAAGATCCGGTACTGCTGGGCGTTGTCCACCAGGATGCGCCGGGCGTTGGAGGGCCCGAAGTCCTCGAAGTGCAGCAGTGCCCCGGGGAACTTCTTCGCGGCCACCTTCAGGTAGGTGGCGATGAACTCGTCGTAGCGCTCACCCCTCACCCGGGAGTGCCGATTGCCCAGGTAGGCGGGGTCGTTGAGCAGGGTCTCGTTGTTGGTCCCGCAGTCCAGGTTCACCGCGAGGGTGCGTCCCGGGTGGATGCCCGCGGCGGCGGTGTACACGGCCAGCTTTCCCACGGAGATGTCGGTGCCGTTTACCCCCCAGTCCCCGATGCCCAGGATCTCCTCCGCGTCCGAGCAGACGAGCAGGTCCACGTCCTCGGGGCCCAGGCCGAGCTCGTCGAAGGACGCCTCGATGTCCTCGATGCGGTCCACGGACAGGTACACGGCCCGGGTGCGGCGGTAGTCCCGGGACCACTTCTTGATGGCCTCGCCCACCGTGGGGTCGTAGACCACGGGCAGCAGCTCGCTCATGTGGTCCGTCAGCAGGCGGTAGTAGACCACCTCGTTGCGGTTGTGCAGCTGGTCCAGGTAGATGTACTTCTGCAGGTCGGTCTCGTAGGAGGACAGCTGGGTGTAGCAGCGGGCCGCCTGCTGGTCGAGGGTTTCCACCGCGGAGGGCAGCCGACCCACCAGTCCCAGTCGTGAGCGCTCCTCGCGGGTGTACGCCGTTCCCCGGGTCTGCAGGGAATCGGTGAGTGCGGTGGGCAGAGATGACATGCGGGCCTCCCATGACGCGCGAACGGACCACTGGTGTCATTTTTCCAACAGTGGTGAGACAAATATGTCACTCAGCTATCAGATAGTCGAGGGGTGGCCCGTGGGTGGATGCCCAGCGCGTCGAAGGACTGCTCGATCGCGTCCGCGCGGCGGCGCCCCTCCGGCTGCGCCGCGGCCACCCCGTCCACCAGGGTCTCGAGGGCGGCCAGCAGGGCCACCCGGCTGCCGAAGGGCGTTCCCGGTGCCGTGCTGATGCGCAGCGGAACCTCGGCGCTGCTCAGCAGGGGACTGGTGGCCACGTTCGTCACGGCGATGGTGGAGGCGCCGATGGACCGTGCACGCTCCACCAGGTGGAGCACGGGGAGCGGATCGCGGTCGTAGGCGGTCACCAGGACCACATGACGCGCGGTGAGGTCCGCGATCTCGTGGGCCCAGCGGTCGGTGCCCCCGAGCACCCGCACGTTCCCGCGGAGGTAGGACAGCAGCAGCCCGGTGTGCTCCACGAGCGGCTGCCCCGATGCCACTGCCGCCAGCAGCACGGGACGGGTCGTGTCCGCGAGCAGCTCCACCCCGCGGTGCACGCTGCCGGTGTCCAGGGACGCCGCGGTGGCCTGGAGGTCCGCCGCGGCGCGGGAGAACCGGTCGTCCGCGGCAGGCGTGGTCCCCAGGCGGTCCCCGGGGCGTTCGAGCACGGAACGGGCGTCACCCTGCAGCGACGCCGCCATGCCCCGGAAGTCCTCGTACCCCAGTTTGCGGGCGAACCGGGTCACGGATGCCGTGCTGACGCCGGAGGCGGACGCCACCTGCTGCAGGTTCATGAACGCCGCCCCCGGCAGGGACCGGGCGTAGAACCCGGCCACGCTCTGCTCGCTGGACGTCAGCGTTCCCACCTGGCCGCTGCGCCGCAGCACCTCCCACGTCACGGGCGCCCTCTCCTTCCCGGGTCACGAGTCACCGTGGTCCCACCGGCTCGCGGCGGCCACGGCTCGAACACCGCAGGCTCGCGGGTCCAGGTGTCCGGGTCCCAGTGCTCCAGCACGTCCGCGGCCGTGCGCACCGGGTGCTCGATGCCCAGGGAGGACCCCAGCCACGCCACCACGTCCCCCGCGGTGTAGCCGAGCTCCGCGAGCTCGCGCAGGGTGACCGCTCCGTCCCGCTTGGCCAGCCGCTGCCCGGTGGGCCCCAGCACCAGGGGCACGTGCGCGTAGCGGGATGCGGGGTGGCCCAGCAGGCCCGCGAGGTACGCCTGGCGCGGTGCGGAGGGCAGGAGGTCGTCCCCGCGCACCACCTGGTCCACGCCCTGCTCGGCGTCGTCCACCACCACGGCCAGGTTGTAGGCGGGGGTGCCGTCCCCGCGCACCAGCACCATGTCGTCCACCGCGCCCGTGACCTCGCCCGCGAAGCGGTCGTGCACGGTGAACTCGCGCACCCCGGAGCGCAGGCGGACTGCGGGAGGCCGCTCGCGGCGTCGTCGTGCGCGCTCGGCGTCGGTGAGGTCCCGGCACGTGCCCGGGTAGGCGCCCGGGATGCCGTGGGGTGCGGAGGCCGCGGCGTGGATCTCCCGGCGCGTGCAGAAGCACTCGTAGGTGAGTCCCGCGGCGGTGAGCTCGCGCACGCGGTCCAGGAACAGGGGGATGCGCCGCGACTGGTGGTCCACTGCTCCGTCCCAGTCCAGGCCGACCGCCCGCAGGTCCGCCACGTTGCGCTCCGCCGCTCCCGGCTGCACGCGGTCCAGGTCCTCCACGCGCAGCAGAAACCGACGCCCGGTGGCGCGCGCGAAGCCCCACGCGGCCAGGGCGGTGCGCAGGTTGCCCAGGTGCAGGTCCCCGGAGGGCGACGGCGCAAAGCGCCCCGCGGGGCCGGTGGAGGACCGTGGGTGGCTGGGAATCACGCGGCACACGGTAGCACCGCGGCCGGACCGGGGGCCCGCCGCGGATGCGGGGCGGGTGGGGCCTTGCCGTTAGAGTGAGCCGCATGGCACGCACCCAGGAGCTGCGCCGCGGCGTCTACGTGATCGGCACCGAGAACTGGAGACTGAACTCCGGTCTGGTGCTGGGCACCCAGCGCGCCCTGGTGGTGGACACCGGTGCTGGGCCCCGCCAGGGGCGGGAGATCCTCGCGGCCGTCCGGGACGTCACGGACCTGCCGCTGACCGTGGTCAACACCCATGCTCACTACGCCCACTACATGGGCAACGCCGTGTTCGCGCGTGCCGGGGTCACCGAGTTCTGGGCCCACAAGGCGTGCGCGAGCGCCATGGCGGAGGTGGAGGACTACCAGCGCAGCATCGTGAGCACGCAGGAGCCGGAGATGGGCGCGGGCGAGGGGATCGACACCCGCCTGGTGCTGCCCACCAACACCCTGCCGGGCACGGGGCTGCGGCCCTCGCTCACGCGCATCGACCTGGGGGAGCGCCCCGTCACCCTGTTCTTCCTGGGCCCCGGCCACACGGACAACGACGTGTGCGTGGGCGTGGACGACGTCGTGTTCTGCGGCGACCTCGTGGAGGAGGGCTCGGACCCCAACTTCGAGGACGCCTACCCGCAGCGCTGGGTGGAGTCCCTGCGGGCGCTGGCCACCCTGGAGCGCTACACCGCGTTCGTCCCCGGCCACGGCACGCCCGTGACCGCGAACTTCGTGGCCCAGCAGGCCGACACCATGGAGCTCGCGGTGCGCCGCGCGCGGGACGTGGACCTGGCCGGGGACGGGCCCACCACGGCGGCCATGTACCGGCTGCCGTACCAGGCCGGCGTGGCGCGGGTTTTCCTGGACCGCTGGGCCCTCATCGAGCGGCAGGGCGCAGCCGGTGCCCCACCAGCGACCACCCCAGAGCCGCCGCTGCCGCAATCCCCAGATAACCCCCCGCGAGCGTGATCCGCCCGGCGAACGTCCCCGCCACGGTGGGGTAGGGCCACCACACGGCCAGGGTCAGCAGGGCCGCGGAGACCACGATCAGCGCCACCGCCGTGCCCAGCCGAGGGCGCACGGGGTACTGCGGCGCACCCCACGTCCCACCGGCCCACGGCTGCCCGCTGCCCTGCATCCCGCCGGGGGCGTACTGGTTGGGCGCGTACTGGCCGGGCGAGTGCTCGTGAGCGTTCTGCCGCGCGGACGACGCCGCCCACTCCCGTTCCCGCTCGGCCCGCTCCCGGGCGGGTGGCACGAACGCGCTGTCCCCGCGGTCCTCGCTCCACGCGGTCTCCCGCTGCCGCCGGGACCGGTCCGCGCGCAGCCTGCGGTAGGTGCCGGCCGCGGTGGTGCCGCTGCGGCGGACGCGGTCCACCACGGCGTCGAGCACCTGCGCCAGCAGGGCGGCCAGCACGCCCCAGCCCGCCACGACGAGCAGGGCGGCCACGGCGTCCGTGGGGCGGTGCCAGCCGTTGAGCACCGTGGTCATGCCCACCAGCGCGGCCAGGAACGCGCCCCAGCGTCCGGTGCGCGCCCTGCGGTGGGGTGGGGCCACCAGGAACACGGCCATGAGCAGAGAGGCCGCCGCGGTGGTGTGGCCCGAGGGGAAGGAGTTGCTCGCGATCTCCTGGACCCCCAGGTCCGGCTTGTCCAGCACGCCGTGCTTGAGGACCTGGGTGGTGAGGTTGGCGGCGAGCACCGCGCCCACGGCGAGGAGGGCGGCGTTCCACCGGCGGTGGCGCACGGCCCAGACCAGGGCGAGGACACCGGCCGCCACGGCCACGACCTCGGGCAGGTACTGCGCGGCCACCAGCACGATGCGCGGGAAGAAGGTGGTGCGGTCCGCCTTGGCCTGCTTCAGGGCGGCCTCGTCCAGCGCCTGGCCGGTGACGGTGCCCAGCCCGCCGTGGGCGATCAGGGGCACCAGGCCCCACAGCACCACGAGGGCCACCAGGGCCGCCACGACCGTGCGGGCGGACACCGTGCGGGCCGGTGCCGTGCCGTGACCGGACGGGCCCGGCTGCCCGGTGCCGTACGAGCCGTGGGGCGGGAACGTGTACCGGCCTCCGTCACGGGGACCGGGTCCAGGGGGGAAGGGGGCGAACGACACGGGCGCAGGAACCTCACCGGTTGACGACGGGAAGGGCCCGCCCGCGAGGCGGCGGACCCGGCTCCCATGGTGTCACGCCCCGCTATGACGCGGCTGTGAGCCGCCGGTCACGTGCCTGTCCGCCGGGGCGGGCCCGGCGGGGTGCGCTCGCCGGCGCGCGGCGTCGTCGTCGTGGGGGGCGGTCAGCGCCGCGTGCGCGTGAAGGAGGAGACGCCGGTGATGGCGCGCCCCACGATCAGCGCCTGCATGGAGTCGGTGCCCTCGTACGTGGAGACCACCTCCATGTCCGTGAGGTGGCGGCCGATGTGGTTCTCCAGGAGCAGGCCGTTGCCGCCCAGCATGTCCCGGGCGGTGCGGCACATGGCCAGGGCCTTGCGGGATGTGGTCATCTTGACCATGGAGGCCATGGCGTCGGTGAGCTGGTCCGTCTCCGCCAGGTGGGCCATGCGGGTGCACATCAGCTGCATGGCGGTGAGGTCCGAGAGCATGGTGGCGAGCTTTTCCTGGACCAGCTGGTAGCTGGCGATGGGCAGCCCGAACTGCTCGCGCTCCAGGGCGTACTTCGCGGCGATCTCGAAGGCCGCCATGCCGTGGCCCACGGCCTCCCAGGAGGCGCCGCCGCGGGTGGCCTTGAGCACCCGGTTCACGTCCTTGAAGCTCTCGCACCCGGGCAGGCGGTTCTCCTCGGGCAGGCGCAGGTCCCGGACCACGATGTCCGCCTGGTTGATGGCGCGCTTGCCGATCTTGCCCGCGATGACCTCCGGCTCGTACCCCTCCGGGTACTCGCCGTCCGCTCCGCGCTCCACCACGAAGCCCTTGACCTGCCCGTCCGCCTGGTCCCGGGCGTAGAGCACGATCACGTCCGCGGCGTGGCCGTTGCCGATCCACCGCTTGTGGCCGTTGAGCACCCAGTGGTCCCCGTCCCGGCGCGCGGAGGTCTCCAGGGACACCGAGTCCGAGCCGTGAGCGGGTTCCGTCAGCGCGAACGCGCCGGTCTTCTCCAGCCGGGCCATGACGGGCAGCCAGCGCTGGCGCTGCTCCTCGCTGCCCAGCATGTAGATGCTGCCCATGCACAGGTTGGAGTGCACGCCGAAGAACGTGTTCACGGAGCCGTCGATCCGGCCCATCTCCCGCGCCACGATCCCCGCCGCCTGCCGGGAGAGCCCCGGGCAGCCGTAGCCCTGGATGAACGTGCCGATGATCCCCAGCCCCGCCAGGCCCTGGAACACCTCCTGCGGGTGCTCGCCGGCCTCCCAGGCCTCGTTGACCACGGGCAGGATGCGCGCCTGCCCGTAGGCGCGCACACGGTCCCGCAGCGCAACCTCCTCCGGGGAGAGGTCCTGGTCCAGCAGGAAGAAGTCGGGGTTCTCCAGCAGCTCGTTCACGGGGTGTCCTCTCGGGGGACGACGACGCCGCCCGCCCGCCGCACGCGCAGCCAGGCCAGGACGGCGTCGTGGTCCGCGTCCAGTGCGGGCGGGGCCTTGGGGTAGCTGACCGGGGTGCGGCTGTAGGTGACGGGGTTCCTGATGAGCGGGACGGTGTCCTCGCCGTCGCCCACCTGGACCACCGGTTCCAGGCCGAGGGACGCGGCGTACTGCACGCCCTCGGGGATGCTCAGGATGGGCGCGCACGGCACGCCCTCCGCCTGCAGCCGCTCGGCCCAGACCGCGGCGGTGTCCTGCGCGAGGGCGCCGTTGAGGAGGGGCCGCAGCTGCTCCCTGTGGTTGTTGCGCTTCTCCACGGAGTCGAAGCGCGGGTCCTCCGCGAGCTCCGGCAGGCCCAGGACGGTGACGAAGCGGTGGAACTGGGCGTTGTTGCCCACCGTGATGATGAGGTCCTTGTCCGCGGTGGGGAAGGGGCCGTAGGGGAAAAGGCTGGGGTGCTCGTTGCCCAGGCGCTGGGGGTCGTTACCGCACGCGGCGTAGCCGGTGGTCTGGTTGACCAGCCCGGACAGGGCAGAGGAGAGCAGGTCCAGGTGGATGTGCTGGCCCCTGCCGGAGACCGTGCGCTCGTGCAGGGCCCCCAGGACGGCCACGGCGGCGTGGAGCCCGGTGATCACGTCGAACAGGGCCACGCCCCCGCGCTGGGGCGGTCCGTCCGGGGAGCCGGTCACGGACATGAACCCGGAGAGGCCCTGGACCAGCAGGTCGTAGCCCGGCAGGTGGGCGCCGCCGTCCGTGCCGAAGCCCGTGATGCTCGCGTGCACCAGGCCCGGCCAGCGCTCGGCCACGGAGGTCTCGTCCAGCCCGAAGCGGGTGAGCCCTCCGGGTTTGAAGTTCTCGATGAACACGTCCGCGGCGTCGATGATC
>NZ_JAUMTZ010000001.1:493783-544340 GCF_030530945.1 Kocuria sp.
TCTCGTACGCGGTGGCGAGGTCCTCCGGGTCCTTCAGGTCCAGCACCACCGAGTGCTTGTTCCGGTTCACCGAGAGGTAGTACGTGCCGAAGCCGTTGACGCTCGGTGGCACGAACGCCCGGGTGTCATCCCCCTCGGGGCCCTCCACCTTGATCACGGTGGCGCCCATGTCCGCGAGCAGCATGGTGCAGTACGGCCCGGCCAGGATGCGGGAGAAGTCCGCCACGACGATGCCGCTGAGCGGACCCGAGCGCGCGGGTCCCGTGGGCGTGGTGCTGAGCGTCATGAACCCTCCACTTCCAACTGTGCTCCAGAACACACAAGCACCGCCGCGGGGCCCTGTCCACCGCAGGGAGAGGGCCCCGTGCGGTGGCCTCAGTCGTAGTCGTACCAGCCGTGGCCGGACTTGCGCCCGTACTCCCCGGCCTCGTACTTCTCCTTGACGGACTCGGCGGGCAGGGAGGCGGGGTCCCCGGTCTGCTCGTACTCGGCCATGCGGATCAGGTAGACCACGTCGATGCCCACCATGTCCATGAGCTCGAACGGGCCCATGGGGTGGTTCAGGGCGGTCTTCGCGGCGACGTCGATGTCCTGGAAGTCGGCCACGCCGTCCTCGTAGAGCTTCAGCGCCTCGGCGCGCAGGGCCCCGAGCAGGCGGTTGGCCACGAAGCCCGGAACCTCCTTCTTCAGCTGCACGGGGGCCTTGCCCAGGGAGCGGGCCAGCTCCGTGGCGGTCTCCACCGTCTCCGTGGAGGTCCCAGCGTGGGGGACCACCTCCACGCACTGCATCACCAGCGCCGGGTTGAAGAAGTGCAGGTTGCACACCTTCTCCGGGCGGTTCGTGGCACCGGCCACGCGGGAGGACACGATGTTCGAGGAGTTCGTGGCCAGGATGGTGTGCGGCGGGCACACCCTGTCCAGCTCCGCGAACACCTGTCGCTTGATCGTCAGGTCCTCCACCGCGGCCTCGATCACCAGATCCGCCTGCGCGGCGCACGCGTCCCGGTCCGTGGAGAACGTGAGGCGCTCGAAGGCCGCTTCCACGTCCTCCCGGGTGCGGCGCTCCTTGCTCACGTTCCGGCCCATGCGGGAGTGCAGCTGCTCGGAGGCGCGGTCCACGGCCTCCTGTTTGATGTCCACCACGTCCGTCTCGTACCCGGCCAGGGCGCACACCATGGCGATCTGGGAGCCCATGGCCCCCGCACCGACCACGGTGATGTGCTGGATGTCCTTCAGGGGGTTCTCACTCACCTGTTCACGTCCTTCTGTGCCGCGGTGCGGAAGTCCGGGGCCCGCTTCTCCAGAAAAGCGTTCGTTCCCTCGGCCTTCTCCGCGCTGCTGTAGAGCACGGACTGCGCCAGCCGCTCCAGGAGGATCCCGGTCTGGTGGTCCACGTCGAAGCCGTGGCGGACCACGGTCTTGGCCAGCTGGATGGCCAGCGGGCCCTTGGCCATGATGGCCCGCGCGGTCTCCCGAGCGGCGTCCAGGAGCTGGTCCGGCTCCACCACCTGGGCGACGAGTCCCATGGCCAGGGCGTCGTCGGCCGCCACCCTGCGTCCCGTGAGGATGATCTCGGTGGCCCGCCCCAGACCGACCAGCTTGGCGAGCCGCTGCGTGCCGCCGGCCGCGGGCATGATGCCGAGCCCGGTCTCCGGCAGCGCGAACTGCGCGTTCGTGGAGGCGATGCGGATGTCGCACGCCAGCGCCAGCTCGTGCCCGCCGCCGAACGCGTACCCGTTCACGGCCGCGATGGTGGGTTTGGGGAACTGCTCCACCTTCTCGTACACGCCCTGCATGGTGGCCTTCAGCCCGTCCTTGGGGGTGCGCACGGCGAGCTCGTTGATGTCCGCGCCCGCCACGAACGCCTTGTCCCCGGCGCCGGTGAAGATCAGCACCTGGACGCCCTCGTCCTCGGCCAGTTCCGCGAGCGTGCGGGTGAGGGCCTGCAGGACCGTGGCGTTGATCGCGTTGCGGACCTCCGGGCGGTTGACGGTGACCAGGGCGATCCCGTCCGTGACCTCCACGGTCAGGACGTCGCTGTCCTCTGTGCTCATGGTGGGTTCTCCCTCTCTGTGGTGCGGTGCGCTCCGGCACCGCGGCGACCTCTGGTGTTCTTCATACCCCGTCCGGGTGAGCGGCGGCACATTTCCGGCACGACATGACCGCCCCGCGTTTCTTTCGGTGGCCGTACAACGCCCCGGATGACCGCCCGCCGCTCAGGACGACGCCGCCGGGCCCTCCCCGCGCGCCACGTTCCGCTCGTGCGCCTTCACGTCCGCCAGCAGCCGACGCCGCTGGGCCCGGACCTTGCGGGCCTCGCGGTTCCGTGCGGCCTCCTGAGCAGCGCGCTTGCGGGCCGCCGTGCCCGGGGCGGGAATCTGGCTGAGCAGGAGAGCCAACAGCCCGATCATGAGAGCCCAGGTGCTCTCGTGCCACACGAACTGCAGGAGGAGTGCGATCACCAGGCACAGCAGGCAGCCGATGCCGGGCAGGAACTTCACGAACTGGTTCACGGTCACTCCTCGGGGGTCTGGCCCCGTGCATGGCGGGGCGCGGGTTGGCCTTCCACCACGCTGTCAGGTCAGGGTGGGCATGTCATCCGCCCATTGGCCATTCTTTGCAGACACCGGCCCGCGCTACCCCGCCTCGCCCCGCAAGCGGTCGTAGAAGCCCGCCGCCATGGCCAGGGACACCAGTTCGCTGGTGGGCATGTCCTGCAGCACCTTGGCGAACTTCTCGGAGAGGTCGTTGTGGCTCCACACGCTGTCCTCCAGGACCACCCGCAGCTCGGGGGAGCGGGCGAAGTCCATGGGGGTGTTGTTGCGGGCCTGCTGCCGGAGGTTCTCGTTGTCCTGGGCGGTGGTGAGCCAGAGATCCACGGCGTTGACCTTGTAGTCGTCGCTGGCGTCCAGGCCGCCGAGGTACTTGTTCACCTTCTCCACCAGCTCGGTCTTGGCGGCGCGTTCGCGTTCCGCCTGCTTGCTCATGCCCACCTCGGTGAGGCCTCGCAGGCCCTCGGCCTCGCCATCTTGTAATTCCAGGTTCTGCTCGCGCTGCTTCTCCAGGTGGTAGTGCGTGAGCACCACGTCCTCGGCGGTGACCGTCTCGGGGGTCTCGGTCTCCAGTACGGCGTTGAGCCGCCGCTCCAGCAGGTCCGCGAACACGGAGAGCTTGAGGTACTCCGGGTCCCCGAAGTTCAGGATCTGCGAGAAGAACGCGTAGGACGTCACGTACTGGCCCAGCAGGGAACGGAACTCTTCGAGCACGTCCCGCGCGGCGGCGTCGTTGTCCGCGAGGGCGCGGTTCCAGCGGTCCATGAAGCGGTCCACGGCGGGGTCCAGGCCGGGGGAGAGGGAGCTGTGCTTGCCCCGCACGTTGTTCCACGCCTCCCACACCTGGTCCACCTCGGAGGTGTTGAAGATCCCGGCGGCCTTGAGCTTCTCCAGCTGCTTGGAGACCAGGTCCAGGTCCGAGGGTGTCTTGATGACCGCCTCCTGGTAGTACTCCTGGAACGCTTTGAGGATCTCGTCGGCGTCGTTCACGAAGTCCAGTACGTACGTGTCCGTCTTGCCGTCCATGCGCCGGTTCAAGCGGGACAGCGTCTGCACCGCGGCGATCCCGGAGAGCTTCTTGTCCACGTACATGCCCACCAGTTTCGGTTGATCGAAGCCGGTCTGGTACTTGTTCGCGACGATCAGGATGTGCTGGTCGTCCTGGTTGAACACCGAGGCCAGGTCCCGGCCCTTCACGTCCGGGTTCATGGACGCCTCCGTGACTTCGGGGCGCTCGCCGTCCCCGATCACCGACACGTCCGGGTCCGGCAGCGAGCCGGAGAACGCCACCAGGGTCTTCAGCGGCAGCCCCTCGCGCTCGATGTGCCGCTGGAACGCCCGCTGGTACTGCACCGCAGACGCGCGCGAGCTCGTGACCACCATGGCCTTGCCGCGCCCGTTCAGCGCGGGCTGGACGGTGTGCAGGTAGTGCTTGATGATCACGTCCACCTTGGAGTCCACGTTGGTGGGGTGCAGCTCCACGAACCCGATGTACGCGCGCGTTCCCCGCCGCACGTCCACCTCCTCGCCGCCGCCGGACGACGACGCCGCTGCCGCGCCTTTCCTGCCGCCCGTCCCGTTGGCGCCGGGCAGGGTGTCCGGGTCCGAACCGCGCAGCGCGATCTTGGCCACCCGCTCGTAGGTGGTGTAGTTCTTCAGGACGTCCAGGATGAAGCCCTCCTGGATGGCCTGCTTCATGGAGTAGAGGTCGAACGGCTCGTTCTCTCCCGCCTCGTTGGGGGTGCCGAAGAGGTCCAGCGTCTTGGCCTTGGGTGTGGCCGTGAACGCGAAGTAGCTGATCCGGTGGCCGTCGTCCGCCTGGGCCGCCATGCGGAGCAGGGCGTCCTGGTCCGCTCCCGGCTCCAGGACGCCGTCCTGGTCCACGAGCGGTGCGCCGTCCTCGCCCAGCGCGGCAGCGGGGTCGTTGAGGTACAGCAGCTCCTTGACCGCGCTGGCCGCATTGCCGGACTGCGAGGAGTGGGCCTCGTCCGCGAGCACCGCAAAGCGCTTGCCCTCGAATGTGCCGCCCTGCTCGCGGATCTTCGAGAGGGCATAGGGGAAGGTCTGCAGGGTCACGCCGATGATGGGCACCCCACCGGCCAGCGCCTCGATGAGCTGGGCGGTTTTGGAGCCCTCAGAGCCGGAGGTGATGGGCTGGAACTGTCCCGTGGCGTTCACCAGCTGGTCCACGGCGTCCTGGAGCTGGCGGTCCAGCACCTGGCGGTCCGCGATCACGAAGACGGTGTCGAACACCTTCTCCCCGGCGGGTGTGTGGAGCGTGGCCATCCGGTGGGCGGTCCACGCGATGGAGTCCGTCTTGCCGGAGCCCGCGGAATGCTGGATCAGGTACTTGTGCCCCGGACCCTCCACACGCGCGGCGGCGGTGAGCCGGCTGACGGCGCGCCACTGGTGGTAGCGCGGGAAGCGGATCTGGGCGGTGTCCGTCTCCGCGCCCGTGCGGGGGTCCACCTTCTTCTGGTGGTTCACGTACACGAACTTGGTGAGGATGCTCAGCCACGTGTCCCGCTCCAGGGTCTCCTCCCAGAAGTAGGAGGAGCGCGCGCCGTGCGGGTTGGGCGGGTTGCCCGCGCCGTGGTCGTGACCGCGGTTGAACGGCAGGAACGACGTTCCCCGGCCCTTCAGCTCGGTGGTCATGTACACATCGTTGTCCGTGAGCGCGAAGTGCACGAGCGCGCCCCGGAAGGGGGTCAGCAGGGGTTCACCGGCGGGAGCGCGGTCGTTCTCGTACTGCTTGATGGCTTCCTGGAGGGACTGCGTGTAGTTCGTCTTGATCTCCACCGTGGCCACTGGCAGGCCGTTGAGGAAAAGGACCAGGTCGATGCGGTCCGCCTTGCGCGTGGAGTACACGACCTCCTGCACCACCCGGAGGCGGTTTTTCGCGTAGCGCTCCGCAATGCGGGGGTTGCGGTCATCTGCCGGGGGCATCTGCAGCATGCTGAACCGGCGCGCCCCGGGCACCATGAAGCCCTTGCGGAGGACGTTCAGCACGCCGCCGCCGTCCCGCTCCGGCTGGGAGAGCTGACTGGTGAGCCGATCCAGGATGCGGCGCTCGCCCTTGGTTTTTGCCGCCTCGTCACCGTGGGGCGGGACAATCGTGGCCAAGTTCTCCGGGTCTGTGTCTTCGAGCCAGCCCAGGACGTCCTCGGGGAAGAGGGCACGCTCCTTGTCGTAACCGGCCGACGTCTCCGAGTGGAGCCACCCGTGGTCCCCGAGGTACTCCGCGATCTCCTGCTGGAGCTTCTTCTCCTGGTGCTGCTGACTCATGGGCTCTCCCTAGTTCTTTCTGTGCAGACCCTGCGCGATGTCGTCTTCCAGCTGCTCCGCCGCGGGCCTGTTCCTGGCCGTGACGTCGATCTGACCCGTGACCGCGGCCGTAATGAGGGCGGCGCGGCGCTCGCGGGCAAGGTCGATTGCGTTCTTAGCTTGGGCTTCGACCTCCAACTCACGAGACATTAGTGAATCTACGTGTGCAACAATTTCTTTCTGGGTGCGCTCGTCCGGCACCGGGACTTGAATGCCAAGAAAATCGCTGTAACTCAAATTTTGCATTGACGAACTTGCCCCCACGGAAAGCATGGATATCTGCTCTCGGTAGGCGCGGGTGGATAGGGCCAAGGCTATATATGAGTTAACCGCTTTAAAATCGATTGACCAAAGTTTATCGGAGAGGAAAAGATTCTGTGCATCATTGGCGATGTAAACCGCCGAACCAACCAGGTCGGGCGTATTTGCTCGATTTACAAGGACTCGGTCACCCGTCAAAGGTGCAGTGAGTCTGGAGGCTTCGCGGGGGTCCGTTACAGCCTTATTCTCGGAAGGGTCAAACCAGCCTTTTGAGACTGCCCCAGTTTTTAGGATGCCGGGGGCTCCAGGGTGAGCTGGTTCCGAGTCTGCATTTACGCTGGTGCCAGTCCTCCTCATGGGGGACAGTCTGCGAAGTTTTATACGGGTAAATTGTTCACCTCGCAGTAGACTCTCTACCGTGGCTTTCATTCGCGCGTGTGAAATATCTAGGAAGAGGTGTAAGTCCTTTATGAGGTGGTCAATTTCGGCGGTCTCGTGGTCGAGGTAGTCCGCTATTTTATTCTGCACACTCACGTCGGGCGCTGGCGTCCGGTAGTTCTTCATACTGGACTCCGATACCCGGCGGAGACCTCCGGCTCCGGTCATTGAGGCAATTGCCGCTGATCGGAAGCCTTCCGACTGCAGGACGTAGGTCAGGAAGCGTTGGGACACATCCGGTTGGGGGCGCAGAACGGACACCTCGGTGGTGGCGAAGGTCGGCCCCTCCAAGTCGGCGCCATCAAGGCCTTTGCCGTTCTCGAAGCACGGTGTGACTTTGGCGTACGCAATGTCCGATGGTTCGAGGTAGGAATATCCTGTGGATAGCGCTTCGTAGGTACGGTGCTGGGTAATGGTTGGCGGGGTGAAGTTTCCGATGTCTTCCATGGGCAGCAGTGGCCACTCTGCTACAGGATCCGAGGTCACGGCTTCGGGCACGGGCGGGTTGAACTGGGCGAGATGACGCAGCTTCACCGTGGGGTGGGGGCTGCTCACTTCTTGACCTCTTCCAACCGGGCACGGATGCGGCCCAGGACCTCGTCCAGGTCGCGGTCGATCTCCTCCAGCGGGCGGGGTGGGACGTACTCGTAGAAGTGGCGGGTGAAGGGGATCTCCGCGCCCTCCTTGGTCTTGGACTCGTCGATCCAGGCGTCAGGAACGAAGGGCTTCACTTCCCGCTCCAGGTACTCGTGAATGTCCTCGTCCCAGGGGACGTTCTCGGTGTCCCGCAGTGTGGCATCCGGCTCGGGGGTATTGAGACGGCCGGTTTGCAGCTCGCCGTCCTCGTCCCGTTCGCTCAGCTCGTTGACGATCACCTTCACGAGAGCCGGCTTCAGACGCAGGCCCTTCTCCGTGGCCACTGCCATGAACTCGTTGGTGAACTGCGCGCGGTTGGTGCTGACCGTGCCGTCTCCGCGCTGGGACAAAAGGTCGAGTGTGGAACGCAGCGCGGCGGCGTCGTCGTCCGAAAGCTTGGTGACCTGCTTGGCGGCCATGACGCGCTCGATGCGGTCCTCCGTGCACGCGAAGTTGAGCCGGAGCGGGCGCTCCACCGTGATGGTGCGGTAGAAGAAGTCCTCGGTGCGGAAGATCTTGGAGTGCTTGGTCTCCGCGAAATCCCGGTAGAGCCGGGCGATCTCTGCGATGTTGTCGGCGGAGAGCTGCTTGCGCTTGGAGCCCACGGACTTGCGCATCTTCACGAACATGTCCGTGGCGTCGATGAGCTGGACCTTGCCGCGGCGCTCCTCGGGCTTGTCCTTGGAGAGGCTCCACACGTAGGTGGAGATGCCCGTGTTGTAGAACATGTCCGTGGGGAGGCCGATGATCGCCTCCAGGTAGTCGTTCTCCAGGACCCACTTGCGGATGTTCGACTCGCCCGAGCCCGCGCCGCCCGTGAAGAGCGGGGAACCGTTGAGGACGATGGCCGCGCGGCCTGCAGCCTGGGTCTCGTCCGCGGAACCGGGCTCGCGCATCTTGGAGATCATGTGCATGAGGAACAGCAGCGAGCCGTCCGAGACGCGGGGGAGGCCCGGGCCGAAGCGGCCCGTGAAGCCCGCGACCGTGTGCTCGCGCGCCACCTCGCGGCGGTTCTGCTTCCAGTCCACACCGAACGGGGGATTGGAGAGGCAGTAGTGGAACGTGCGGTTGCGGAATGCGGGCTCCGTGAGGGTGTTGCCCAGCACGATGTTGTCAATCGGCTGGCCCTTCACCACCATGTCCGCCTTGCAGATGGCGTAGGACGCGGGGTTGATCTCCTGGCCCAGCAGATTCACCTGGGCGGAGGGGTTGAGCGACTTGATCTTGTCGTCCGCCACGGAGAGCATGCCGCCGGTGCCGGCCGTGGGATCGTACACCTCACGGATCAGGCCGGGGACGGTGAGGTCCTCGTCGTCCGTGAGCAGCAGCGTGACCATGAGGTCGATGACCTCGCGCGGGGTGAAGTGCTCACCCGCGGTCTCGTTGGAGGCCTCCGCGAACTTGCGGATCAGCTCCTCGAAGATGTGGCCCATCTGGTCGTTGCTGACCGCGTCCGGATGGAGGTCCGCCTTGGAGAAGTGCTGGAGGATCTGCAGCAGCAGGTCGTGGTTTGCGAGGTCCACGACGGTGTCCTCGAAGCGGTACTTCTGGAAGATCTCCCGCACGTTCGGGGAGAACGCGTTCACGTAGTCCCGGAGGTTCTCCTCCAGGTTGTCCGGATCCCCCTGGAGAGACTTCAGGTCATGGCGTGAGCGGTTGTAGAAGCTGTAGGTGTGGCCCGCGCGGGCTCGGAGCATCCCCAGGGGCGGCTCCACGTCCACGTACATGGGGCCGATGGCCTCCAGCACCGCCTCCTTGGTGGGAGCCAGCACCGCATCCAGGCGGTAGAGAACCGTGAACGGCAGGATCACATCGCCGTACTCGTGCTGCTTGTAGGTGCCGCGGAGGATGTCCGCCGCACCCCAGATGAAGGACGCATGGTTGAACACTTGGGGGCCTTACGTGGAGATCAGGAGGGTACTGCGAGTGTAGGGGGCGCGGGTGCCGTGCGCGCGGAAGGGGTGCGGGCGGCGTCGGGGTCCGATGGTTGCAGCTCTGCGGCGAGACCGTGGGGGAGCGGAAGTCATAACTCCGAAGCGCAATTTTATGAGAAACTCAGTTACTCATAATTTTGGGAGGCGATCTTCTGAGCAAGCACAGCTGGCCGGCCATCGGGCTCGAGGAGCTGGCGTGGGTGCCCGGCGCCCAAGCCTCGTGGGGTGTGAACGCCACGAGAGGCGGACGCACGGAAACCTATCGGGCTGCGGTGGTTCCGCTCATCGAAGGGCGGGTCCCGGGGCTGAGCGAGAGCACGCGGCTGGACGCGGAGGAAGCGTCCCACGAACTCGCACGGTTCGATGCAGAGCTGGGGGAACGCGTCGCGTCGTTCGCTCCGGTGTTGCTCCGCTCAGAAGCGGCGTCATCCTCGCAGATCGAGAACCTCACGGCGTCCGCGAGGGCCATCTTCAGCGCGGAGCTCGGTGTGCGCCGCAGCCGCAACGCGGAGGAGATCGCGGCCAACACCCGGGCCATGCAGGCAGCACTGGAGCTTGCGGACAGCCTCTCGGCCGAGGCCATCATGGAGATGCACCGGGTGCTGATGTCGGGACAGCCGCAGCACACCCCTGGCCAGTGGCGGGACCAAGCCGTATGGATCGGCACCCGGTCCGACTCCCCGGCGGGGGCAGCGTACGTCGCGCCCGTTCACGAGCGCATCCCGGAACTGGTGACGGACCTCGTGCAGTACATGAACGGGAGCACCGCCAGTCCGCTGGTCACGGTGGCGGTGGCGCACGCCCAGTTTGAAACCATCCACCCGTTCACCGACGGCAACGGGCGCACAGGGCGCGCCCTGGCACAGGCCATGCTGAGGCACTGGGGCATCACCCGCAATGTCGCGGTGCCCGTCTCGGCGGGGCTGCTCGCGGACGTGAACGGATACCACGCGGCGCTGGACGCGTACCGCGCCGGGGACGTGGAGCCCATCGTGCAGAAGTTCTCTGCCGCGTCCTTCCGGGCGGTCGCCAATGCCCGGCGGCTCGTGGCGGACATCGACCGCATCCGCAGCGAGTGGGATGCCCGCCTCACCGTTCGGAAGAACTCCAACGCCTGGAAGCTTCTGGACGTCCTGGCCCGTCGGCCCGTGCTGGACAGCGCCACCGCTGCCGCAGAGCTGGGCGTCCAGCAGCCGAACGTGTATCCGCCGCTGCGCGCTCTCACGGACGCCGGGATCGTGAAGTCCAAGGCAGAGCACAAGCTGGGCCCGTTCTGGCGCAGTGACGAAGTGCTGGCGGCGATCGACGCGTTTGCGGAGCGGGCGGGGCGCCGGCCCACCGGGTGAGGGCGGCCCCGTCCGGGTGAACCAGGACGCCGGGATCGAGGCCGCGTGGCAGGGCTTCCCGGCACCCGGCCGCGGCAGACTACTTCAGCTCCGTCACCGTCCGGAACTCGTACCCCAGCCCCTTGATCCCCTTCACGGTGTCCTTGAGGTAGGTGATGTCCAGGTACGGGTGGAAGAAGAAGCTTGCCGTGGACTCGCGCACCACCAGGTTCGCCTTGGCGCGGGAGACCAGGAACTCGGGGGAGCGCGTGGCGTGGTTGTTCTGCTCGCCCTCGGTGATGTTGCCCAGGTTCTCCGGGTAGACCGTTCCGCCGTAGATGTCGTGCACGGTGTAGGGGAACTGCTGGCTGTAGGACTTCCGGGGGTCGGAGGTGCCTCCGGTGAGGGTGCTCGCGTAGTAGTTCCCCTGCTCGTAGCGCGCGTCGTACTCCTGGGCCATGGCCGTGTAGGCGTTCACCGACCCTCCGTAGTGGGGGGTCTCGAAGATCGCGGTGTCGCCGAGTCCGGCCTCGGACATGACCTCCCGCCCCGCCTGCAGCCGCTGGGTCCACTGGGAGACGTCGTCCTGGGCCACCCGGCCCACGGGGGTGATGTACGAGTCGTTGGTGCAGTCCTCGAACGTGTAGGGCTCGGTGTCCGTGGTGGTGCACCCGTACCTGTAGAACTCGTAGTCCTCCCCGGACCGCCCGCTGTAGGGGTTGTTGCCGGTGCCCATCTGGTGGGTTGTGCCGTGCTGGATGAGTGTCCCGCCCTTGTCCTGCATGTACTTCAGGGCCTTCACCACCTCGGGGCGGTCCTGGAGGCTCAGCCCGTACCAGTCCGAGCCGTCCTTGTTCCTGCCGATCTGGACGGGGATCACGGCCACCTGGAAGGGCACGTTCTCGGAGGCCAGATAGTCCGCCACCCGACGCAGGTCCTCGGGGTCGGACTCCGGCCCCACGTCCTCGAGGCGCACCGCGGCCTGCTTGACGGCGGGTGCCCGGGAGCCCAGCAGGTCGTAGAAGAGGTCCGTGTACACCAGGTAGACGTCGTTCGCGTCGATGTAGTCCAGGGGCACCTCGGCCACGTAGGTGAGGTTGCCCGAGCGCACCGCCCAGGGCACCTCCGTGGGCCCGGTGCCGGAGGACGTGCACGACACGCGCTTGCCGCTCTCCGTGCACTGCGAGGTGGCCAGCACCTCCACGCCCTTCCGCGTGCCGGTGAACGGAACCGTGAGATCCTCGGCGCCCTTCGTCTCGCGGTGCACCGACCGGCCCCGGTATCCCACGGTGGCGGCCTTCGTGCTGGCCACGGAGGACACCTGCCGGGGATCCCACCCGTACTTTTCCGTGAACTGGGCCGCCTGGGCGTCGTCCCCGCCCGCGAGCTCCTCCACGTTCTGGTCCACCCACATGACCGGCTTGTCGCTGCCGCGCACGTCCGCCAGGAAATCCCGGGGCAGGGTGGTCCGGTAGTCGGTGCCCAGGTAGACCGCGGCGTCGTACTTCTCCAGCATCCCGGCCTCGTAGCGGGCCACCGGCTTCAGCTCGGTCCTGCCGAAGTGGGTGAGGAGGTTCCCCGTGGCGATCGCGTACATGGCGGTGTCGTCTGCGTACTCGCCGGTGTCGTCGTAGAGGACCAGAGTGGACTTGCCCTCGCCCCTGCCGTAGCTCGCGGGCAGCTGCTCCTCCGCGGCGGTCGAGCTCTCGCCGTCCAGCGCCGGATCGGTGTACTGCTTCGCCACCGAGGATGCCTGCCCCTCCACCAGCGACGTGCTCGTCAGCCCGAACACCACCACCAGTGCGACCACCAGCACCAGGGCCAGCCCCGCGAGCCACCCCCACTGCGCCCGCCGTGTGAGCTTGAAGTTCTCGTCCATCGTCCTCCGCCTTCCTGGTCCGCGCGCCCTGGGACGCGCGGCGCGGCGTCGTCGTCCGTGCCGGCAGCCGGGGCGGTTGCGCCCCGTGGCTCGCGGACGTCGTCGCCCGCCGTCTTCTCGTGCCGCGCCCCGTCCGCAGGGCGCACCGTCACCCCTGTCCCGTGACCTCGAAGTCGCGGAACAGCACCCGGGCGTCCTCCGTGTAGAGCCCGATCGCGCCCCCGCGGTAGGGGGAGTCGTCGTCGGTGACCGTGGCGAGCTCGGTGCCGTCCACGGTGACCGTCATGCGGGGCCAGTCCTGGGTGACCTCCACCCGGTGGTCCTCGCCCACGGGGAACGTGCGGTCCGTGCCGGAGGCGATGAAGCGCTGCGCCCCGGGGTAGGCCGGGTCCTGCTTGGAGACCTCCCAGCCGTTGGGCTTCAGGGCCACCGCGTAGAAGTGGTCGTTGTCGCGCAGGTTCCACTGCACCCAGCCCACCTCCCACACGTTGGGGGAGTCGTTGCGGCGCAGCTGCTCCTCCGTGCGCACGGTGACCGCGAAGTCCGCGTCCTGGTAGCTGTCCACGGTGTGCACGAGCGCGCCGTGGGTCACGTTCGCGGCCTCGGCGGCGTGGGGTTCCAGCAGCACCTGGTCGTCGGTGCCCTTCACGGTGCCGTAGCCCGTGTACATGACCTGCCAGCGCCCGTGCGTGGAGCCGTCCGCCCAGGGCTGCACGCGCCAGAGGTTATTCATGACGGCCACCACGGCCAGCACCAGCACCACCGCGACCACGCCCACGACGACGCCGCGGCGCCTCATGCATGGGCCTCCGCCGTCAGCTCCGCGGCCGAGGCGTCAACCTGCTCCTGGTTCTCGACCACCCGCTCGGTCTTGGCCCAGCCGTTCTGGCCGCGCACCGCGCGCCACGCCGCCTTCCACCCGGCCACGTACCACAGCACCGCGTAGAGCACGTAGAGGTGGATCAGCCCCACCGCCTTCAGCGCGGAGAGTCCGCTGTGCCGCTCCTGGGACCAGTAGACGAGCCCGTAGAGCAGCGCCGGCCCGAACGCGATCAGGTAGGAGGACAGCCACCACCCGGAGACCACCGCGGTGCCGGTGACCACACCCACCGCGAGGTCCAGGACCCAGAACGCGAACGCGAGCGTGAGGAAGGAGGTGAGCAGCAGCAGGAACGGGCTGGTCAGGTGGTAGACCAGGTCCGCGCGCCGGGCACCGGTGAGGTCCCGCAGCACCCACGGCACCAGGTTCCACGACTGCAGGTGGCCCTGGAACCACCGGGTGCGCTGCTTGACCCAGCGCTTCACGTCCACCAGGCCCTGCTGGTGAACGGACGCGGTGGAGACGAACTCGGTCTGCCAGCCGTCCATGAGCAGCCGCACACCCAGGTCCAGGTCCTCGGTGAGGCTCCGGGACCACGGGGAGGCCCCCAGGCCGTTGAGCGCCGAGAGCCGCACGAACTGGCCGTTGCCACCGAGCCCCACGCTGCCCAGGTGGCGCCGCCCGCGCTGGAACACGTGGGTGTAGAGCACGAACTCCACGTCCTGCATCCGTGCCAGCAGGTTCTGCGCCCGGTTGTTGATGCGCACGCCGATCTGGGCCGCGCCCAGGCGGCGGTCCTTGAACAGCGGCATCACGTCCGCCAGCGCGTGCGGGTCCAGGCGGCCGTCCGCGTCCATCACGCACACGACCACGTCCGAGTGGGCGGTGCCCGCGATCAGCTCGCTCGTGCGCAGGTGCTGGACGGCGGCGTTGAGCGCCTCGCCCTTGCCCTGCCGGGCGTTCGGGAGGGTGCGCTGGAACAGGTGCACACGAGGATCCGGGAAGGAGGTCACGATCTCGGCGGTGCCGTCGTCCGAGCCGTCGTCGATCACGATGATCTCCACGTCCGGGTGGTCGAGTCCGGTGAGCCGCTCCAGGCTGGGGCGCAGCACCCGCTCCTCGTTGAGGCACGGCACCACGAAGACAACCTTCAGGTGCCCTGGGATGCGCTCGATCCGCACCCTGCGGTCCTGGGCGCCGCGGGGCTCGAAGCGGGAGAGCACCAGGATGAACAGCCCGTACAGCACGCTCACGGTCACCAGGACCACGGCGAGCACCAGGACCAGGTCCACGCGGTGGCCGAAGAGCAGGACCACGGTCAGCCCTCCGCTCGCACGGTGTGCCGACCCCGCCCAGGGATTTCCTGGTGGGGCAGCTCCGCCTCCGGGGTGATGGGTGCCATGGCCCGCGGGTGGGCCGCCTGGCGCGGGCGGCGCCGGATCTGGTGCCACGTGGTGATCGCGCTGGCGATGGACACCGTCCCCAGGAAGAACAGCAGATAGGCCAGGAACAGGGCCATGGCGATCATCAGCAGCATGCGGCTGCCGCCCTGCAGGAAGATCTGCAGGAACTCACCCGTGGATGCGGCGTGTGACAGGACGTGGACAGGCATGTGGAATCCCCCGATTCACCTGCGGAAGTGGCGCGGATCCCCCCGGACCTGAAACGCCGCTGACGTGCCACGATGCGTGGCCTGGGAACACCATGACAGGTCGGAGTTGCGAAAGTGAAGGTGTGACGGTGACGGAATGGGAGCGGGGAAACCGCCGGTCCGTGAACAGATCGGGTTGATTCGTCACCATCCCGCGGTTTTTGCCGCCAATGACGATGAATATGCATTTACATTGCCGAGAGGTGCGTTCCGAAAATTCTTGTTTGTTACGCGGTGTCCTGGCCCTCGTCGGCGGGGGTTCCGTGACCTCGTGGGACGAGGTGGCCGGTGAGACCGGGACGAGCCGGGGGGCGCCGGGACGGGTGGGCCGTCCGGCCGCTCCGCCTACCCTGGACCCATGCCCACCCCAGACCTCACCCTTCCTGCGCTCCCCGATCTCCTCGACTCCGCCCACGTGGTCTCCCTCCCCATGCGCGTCACCTTCCGCGGCGTGACCGAGCGCGAGACCGTGGTCTTCCGCGGCCCCGCCGGCTGGGGCGAGTTCGGCCCGTTCCCCGAGTACGGGGACGCTGAGGCCGCCGCGTGGCTGCGCGCCGGGGTCGAGGCCGCGTGGCAGGGCTTCCCGGAGCCCGTCCGTGACCGGGTTCCCGTGAACGCCACCGTCCCCGCGGTCCCCGCCGAGCGCGTCCCGGACGTCCTGCGCGGCTACGACGGGCAGGTCCACGCCGTGAAGATCAAGGTGGCCGAGCGCGGCCAGGGCCTTGCGGACGACGTCGCCCGCGTCGCCGCCGTCCGCCACCTCCTCCCCGAGGCCGAGCTGCGCGTGGACGCCAACACGGGCTGGGACGAGGACGCCGCCGTGGCCGCCCTCAGCGCGCTGAGCGAGTTCCGCCTCGCCTACGCCGAGCAGCCCGTGGCGAGCGTCGAGGGTCTGGCGAGCGTGCGGCGTCGGCTGCGGGAGGCGGGCGTGGGAACGCTGATCGCCGCGGACGAGTCCGTGCGCAAGGCAGAGGACCCGCTGGCCGTGGCGCGCGCGGGTGCCGCGGACCTGATCGTGGTGAAGGTGGCGCCGCTCGGGGGAGTGCGCCGCGCCCTGGACATCGTGGCGCAGGCGGGACTGCCCGCCGTGGTGAGCTCCGCCATCGACTCCTCCGTGGGCATCCGCGCGGGCGTGGCCCTGGCCGCGGCACTGCCCGAGCTGCCGTACGCGTGCGGGCTCGGCACGCTCTCGCTCATGGAGGCGGACGTCACCGCCGAGCCGCTGCGGCCGGTGGACGGCTTCCTGCCCGTGCGGGACGTCGCCGTGGACCAGGCCCTGCTCGCCGAGCACGCCGTCACGGGCGAGCGCCGGGACTGGTGGCTGGAGAGGCTGCGCCGCACCCACGCGCTGCTCGCGGGGGAGCGGGACCGGGGCTGACGACGTCGGACGGTCACCGGGCGCGGTTCACCTCCAGTTCGCCCGGCGGTCGCCCGGCGATCACACGGCAGTGGTGAGGTGGCTCACGGAACCACTCGCTGACATGCGCCAATGCATGTCTCACCCAGGGAGCCACTCCATGACACAAGCACCCGAACGCCGCCGTCTGCTGCCCATGCTGGGCCATGTGAACGGCAAGCGCAGCCCGCTCACGTGCGAGCTCAAGTGCGGCAGCCAGTGCATGACGCCGGACGCCAACACCTCCGCCAACGAGTACGGGCACGACATCATCTCCGCCGCCGTGAGCCGCCGCGCGGCCCTGGGTCTGGGCGCCGCCGGCGCCCTGACCGTGGGCGTGGTGGCCGCGAGCTCCGAGCCCGCGCAGGCCACGTACGGCTACTGGGGCCAGGGCAGGGCGCGCCTGGACTTCACGCCCATCAAGCCCGTGGACATGACCGTGGACGACCTCAGTGTCCCGCAGGGCTTCGACTGGTCGCCCATCATCCGCTGGGGCGACCCCATGTTCTACGACTCCCCGGAGTTCGACCCCAAGAACCAGACCCCGGAGGCCCAGGCGAAGCAGTTCGGCTTCAACTCCGACTACCTGGACATCATCCCGGACCCGAACGGGCTCACGGGCGTGCTGGTGAACAACCACGAGTACACCAACGAGAACACCATGTTCCCCACGGGCTACGACAAGACGAACCTGGCCAACATGGTGCGCACCACCATCCAGGCGCACGGCATGTCCGTCGTGGAGATCACCCGCGCGAAGGTGGGGGAGCCCTGGACGTACGTGCGCGGGGGCGCCCGCAACCGGCGCATCACCCTGACCACCCCGTTCGTGCTGGACGGCCCCGCGGCGGGCTCGGACCTGCTCAAGACGCAGGACGATCCCACGGGCAAGCGCGTGCTGGGCACCCAGAACAACTGCTCGGGCGGCGTGACCCCGTGGGGGACGGTGCTCTCCGGCGAGGAGAACGTGCACCAGTACTTCATCACCTCCGGCACCGCGGAGGAGAAGCGGTACGGCTTCCCCACCACCATGCCCTCCCGCCGCTGGCCCGAGGTGGAGAAGCGCTTCGACGCCCGCATCCCCGGGTACAAGAACGAGCCCAACCGCTTCGGCTGGGTCGTGGAGATCGACCCCCAGAACCCGAACTCCGCCCCGCTGAAGCACACCGCCATGGGCCGCTTCAAGCACGAGGGCGCGAACGTGCGCGTGGGGGACGACGGCACCGTGGTGGCGTACTCCGGTGACGACGAGAAGTTCGAGTACATCTACAAGTTCGTCTCCGCCAAGAAGTACAAGGCGGGGGACAAGAAGCACAACATGACCCTGCTGTCCGAGGGCGACCTCTACGTGGCCAGGCTCAAGGGCAACTCCCCGCAGCGCCAGATCACCGGAACGGGCACCCTGCCCGCGGACGGCGAGTTCGACGGCTCCGGCGAGTGGCTGCCGCTGGTCAAGGGCGGGAAGTCGATGGTCAAGGACATGTCCGTGGAGCAGGTGCTGGTCTACACCCGCCTGGCCGCGGACAAGGCCGGTGCCACCAAGATGGACCGTCCCGAGGACGTGGAGCCCAACCCGCACACCGGCAAGGTGTACGCGGCGCTGACCAACAACTCGGACCGCGGTGCGGCGGGCAAGGCCGGTGTGGACGAGGCCAACCCGAGGACCGGCAACCGGGACGGCTACGTCCTGGAGCTCACCGAGCGGCACAACCTCCCGCAGGCCACCCGCTTCGACTGGAACCTGCTGCTCGTGTGCGGTGACCCCACCAAGGACTCCGGCACGTACTTCGGCGGCTTCCCCAAGGAGAAGGTCTCTCCCATCTCCTGCCCGGACAACCTGGCCTTCGACAACTCCGGGAACCTGTGGATCTCCACGGACGGTGCGCCCTCCAAGATCGGCTACAACGACGGCCTGTTCAAGGTGGCCCTCTCCGGCACCGAGCGCGGGCGCGTGCAGCAGTTCCTGGCGGTCCCCCAGGACGCCGAGACCTGCGGACCCGTGGTCCACGACACCGAGGGCATGGTCTACATCTCCGTGCAGCACCCGGGCGAGGACGGCTCCTTCGAGCAGCCCCGCTCGTACTTCCCGGACTACGCGCTGCCCACGCGCCTGGGCCCCGGCGAGTTCTCCATGCCTCGCCCGGCCGTGGTCCAGGTGTTCCGCAAGAACCGCAGCAACAAGCCGCAGTTCCCGGGCGGCGTGAGCGACCAGCCCGGCAAGACCGAGAACCAGGGCAAGCGCCGCAAGAACGGGAAGACCGGTCCCAAGTACCGCGGCTACCAGGGCAAGTCCACGCGCGAGCTCCGGCAGCGCGCTCAGCAGGCTCCCAAGAGCTACGAGGGCTGAGCCGGCACCCCACCGGGCGCCACCACGGCGGGCGGGACCGCGAGCACTCGCGGCCCCGCCCGCTCGTCCGTTCCCGGCACCACCTCCGCCCCCGGACGACGACGCCGCCCGCGCCCGCCCTGCCCCCAGCGCACCATTGGTCGGTCCACACGGTCCACACGGTCCACCCGGTCCACCCAGCCCCCGCCGCCCGGCACCCGGGTGAGAGGCGGCGGCAACTGGGCGCGGCGGCGTCGTCGGCGGGAAGAAAGGCGCGTGTGACCTGCGGGGACGCCGGTTGTGTGACGTGTTTGTGACGGTGGGTCGTGGGGGTCCGCGAGGGCTCTGTACGTTGGGACGAATCGTCTCCCTCTCACCCAAGGAGCACCCATGACCACCCCCGCAGAGACCGGGCAGAGACCGCCCACGGCGCAGTCCGGCCGCGTGCGCGGACCCCGCAAGGGCACCGACCTGGGCCAGTGGAAGGTCAGCGGCCGCACCCCCCTGAACCACAACGAGGAGTTCAAGGCGGAGGAGAACTCCCTCAACGTCCGGCAGCGGATCATCGAGGAGTACTCGAAGACCGGCTACGCCTCGATCCCCTCGGACGACGTCCACGGCCGGTTCCGCTGGCTGGGCCTCTACACCCAGCGCAAGCAGGGCGTGGCCGGGGCGAACACCTCCAAGCTGGACGCCGAGGCCCTCTCGGACGAGTACTTCATGCAGCGCATCCGCCTGGACGGCGGGCAGCTGAGCACCGAGCAGGCGCGCGTGCTGGGCGGGATCTCGCAGGAATTCGCGCGTGGCACCGCGGACGTCTCGGACCGGCAGAACATCCAGCTGCACTGGATCCGCGTGGAGGACGTCCCGGAGATCTGGGACCGCCTGGACGCCGTGGGGCTCACCACCCTGGAGGCGTGCGGGGACACGCCCCGCGTGTTCCTGGGCAGCCCGGTGGCGGGCGTGGAGAAGAACGCGGTCCTGGACCCCAGCGAGGACCTCGCCGCACTGCGGGAGGAGTTCATCGGCAACCCCGAGTACGTGAACCTGCCGCGCAAGTTCAAGACCGCCATCACCGGCAGCCCCACCCTGGACGTGGTGCACGAGATCAACGACGTCAGCTTCGTGGGCGTGAACCACCCCGAGCTGGGCCCCGGCTACGACCTGTGGGTGGGCGGCGCGCTGTCCGTGTCCCCGCGCCTGGGGGAGCGGCTGGGCGTGTTCGTGTCCCGCGAGGACGTGGTGCCCGTGTGGGCCGGGGTGTGCGGGATCTTCCGCGACTACGGCTACCGCAAGCAGCGCACCAAGGCCCGCCTGAAGTTCCTGCTGGCCGAGTGGGGCACCGAGAAGTTCCGCCAGGTGCTCCAGGACGAGTACCTGGGCCGCGCGCTGCCGGACGGCCCCGCCCCCGAGCGCGCGGTGGGCCACGCGGACCACGTGGGCGTGCACGAGCAGGTGGACGGCAACCGGTACGTGGGCTTCGCGCTCACCGCGGGCCGGCTCTCCGGGGACGCGCTGGTGGCCCTGGCCGACGCCGCCGAGGCCGCCGGCTCCACCCGCATCCGCCTCACCCCGCACCAGAAGGTGCTGGTGCTGGACGTGCCCGAGAACAACGTGGAGGGGTTGATCGAGGCCGTGGCGCCGCACGGGCTGCACGCGAAGCCCAGCCCGTTCCGCCGCTCCACCATCGCGTGCACCGGCATCGAGTTCTGCAAGCTCGCGTTCGTGGAGACCAAGGGCCTGGCGGCCCGGGTGATCGACGAGCTGGAGCAGCGGCTCACGGACGTGGAGATCCCCACACCCATCTCACTGCACGTCAACGGCTGCCCCAACTCGTGCGCCCGCATCCAGACCGCGGACATCGGGCTCAAGGGCCAGTACATCGGGGAGGAGTACGTCTTCCAGGTGCACCTGGGCGGCGGCCTGGCCTCCCCGGACCGGGAGGAGGGCGGCCTGGGCCGCACCGTGCGCGGGCTCAAGGTGACCGCGGACGACCTCCCCGACTACGTGGAGCGCGTGACCCGCACCTTCCTGCGGGAGCGCGAGCCGCACCAGAGCTTCGCCGAGTGGGCCCTGAGCGCCCAGGAGGAATCACTGCAATGACCACCACCGACACGACAACCGCCCCCGGGCGCACCCGCTCCACCGAGGAGCTCAAGGCCCTCGTGGAGGACGCGCAGGCGCGCTTCGGGCTGCGGGACGCGGACCCGGACGAGGTGCTCGCGTGGGCCGCGGAGACCTTCGGGAAGAAGCTGGCCGTGGCGTGCTCCATGGCCTCGGACACCGTGGTGCCCGCACTGGTGAGCACCCACCTGAAGAACGTGGACGTGCTGTTCCTGGAGACCGGCTACCACTTCCCGGAGACCCTGCAGACCCGGGACCGGTTCGCGAGCGAGTGGCCCGTGAACGTGCGCACCCTGCTGCCCGAGCTCACCGTGGCGGAGCAGGACGAGAGGTACGGCGCCAAGCTCCACGACCGCGACCCCGGCCTGTGCTGCGGAATGCGCAAGGTGGCCCCGCTGGACAGGGCGCTGGAGGGCTACGAGGCGTGGGTCACCGGACTGCGCCGCGAGGAGACCCCCCACCGTGCGAACGCCGCACCCGTGGAGTGGGACGAGCACCACCAGATGGTGAAGATCAACGCCATCGTGGACTGGAGCTTCGACCACGTGGTCGAGTACGCGGAAACCAACCTCGTGGTGGTCAACCCGCTGCTGAGCCAGGGCTACCCGTCCATCGGGTGCGCCCCGTGCACGCGCAGGGTGGCCCCCGGAGAAGACCCCCGGGCCGGGCGCTGGTCCGGTGCGGGCAAGACGGAATGCGGGATCCACCTGTGAACACCACCACACTGACCCAGCTGCAGCGGCTGGAGGCCGAGTCCATCCACATCTTCCGGGAGACCGCGGCGGAGGGCGAGCGCCCCGTGCTGCTGTTCTCCGGCGGCAAGGACTCCGTGGTCATGCTGCACCTGGCCGCCAAGGCCTTCTGGCCGGCACCCATCCCGTTCCCCGTGCTGCACGTGGACACCGGGCACAACTTCCCGGAGGTCCTGGAGTTCCGGGACCGCACCGTGGAGCGGCTGCGGATCCGGCTGGAGGTGGCGTCCGTGCAGGACTACATCGACGACGGCCGCCTGGCCGAGCGCCCGGACGGCACCCGCAACCAGCTCCAGACCGTTCCCCTGCTGGACGCGATCACCGAGGGCCGCCACGACGTGGTCTACGGCGGCGCCCGACGGGACGAGGAGAAGGCCCGCGCCAAGGAGCGGATCATCAGCCTGCGGGACGAGTTCGGCCAGTGGGACCCCCGCAACCAGCGCCCGGAGCTGTGGAACCTCTACAACACGCGCCACCGCCCCGGTGAGCACGTGCGGGTGTTCCCGCTGTCCAACTGGACGGAGCTGGACATCTGGTCCTACATCACCGAGCAGGGCATCGATCTGCCCTCCCTGTACTACGCCCACGAGCGGGACGTGGTGAGCCGGGACGGCATGTGGCTGGCCGTGGGCGAGCACGTGCAGCCGCGCGAGCGGGAGACCGTGCAGACCCGCACGGTGCGCTACCGCACCGTGGGGGACATGAGCTGCACGGGTGCCGTGGAGTCCCCGGCCGCCACCGCCCAGGAGGTGCTGGCCGAGGTTATGACCAGCACGCTGACGGAGCGCGGCGCCACCCGCGCGGACGACCGCGTCTCCGAGGCCGCCATGGAGGACCGCAAACGAGAGGGCTACTTCTAGAGATGAGCACCGAGAACACAGCGAGCCTGCTGCGGATCGCCACGGCCGGCAGCGTGGACGACGGCAAGTCCACCCTGGTGGGGCGGCTGCTGCACGACACCAAGAACATCCTGGTGGACCAGCTGGAGGCCATCGAGCGCGTGAGCGAGTCCCGGGGGCTGAGCTCCGCGGACCTCGCGCTGCTCACCGACGGGCTGCGGGCCGAGCGCGAGCAGGGCATCACCATCGACGTGGCCTACCGCTACTTCGCCACCCCCGCGCGCAGCTTCATCCTGGCGGACTGCCCCGGGCACGTGCAGTACACCCGCAACACGGTCACCGGGGCGTCCACCGCGGACGCACTGGTCGTGCTCGTGGACCTCACCCACGGGATCGTGGAGCAGACCCGCCGCCACCTGGCCGTGGCCGCGCTGCTGGGGGTGCCGCACCTGATCGTGGCGGTCAACAAGATCGACCTGGTGGACGACGCCCAGGAGGCCTTCGAGGCCCTGGACCGGGACCTGCACGCGCTCGCGGACGAGCTCGGCGTGCTGGCGCTGCGGACCATCCCCGTCTCCGCCCTGCGCGGGGACAACGTGGCCGAGCGCTCCGCGCAGACCCCCTGGTACGAGGGCCCCTCCCTGCTGGAGTGGCTCGAGAACCTCCCGGACGCCTCCCAGCTCACCCGGGAGGAGCAGTTCGCCCTGCCCGTGCAGACCGTGATCCGCCCGCAGTCCGCGGCGCTGTCCCCGGAGTTCACGGACTACCGCGGCTACGCCGGTCTGGTGGCCTCCGGGTCCGTGGCCGTGGGGGACACCGTGCGGGTCCAGCCCGCGGGCCGCACCACCACGGTCACCCGCATCGACGTGGCCGGCGCGCCCGCCGAGCGCGCCGTGGCCGGGCAGTCCGTGACGCTGAGCCTCGCGGACCAGATCGACATCAGCCGCGGTGACCTCATCGCCGCGCCCGCCGCGGCGCCGGAGGGCTCCAAGTCCGTGGACGCCGTGGTGTGCTGGCTGGACGACGAGCAGCCCCTGCGCGAGGGCCAGCGCGTCCTGCTCAAGCACGGCACGCGCGTGGTCCGCGGCATCGTGGGCTCCCTGGACGGTCGGCTGAACCTGGAGAGCCTCGCGGCGGAGTCCGTGTCCGCGTTCGAGCTCAACGACATCGGCCGCGTGAGCCTGCGCGTGGCCGAGCCGCTGTTCACCACGGCCTACACCCGCTCCCACGCGCTCGGGTCGTTCCTGCTGATCGACCCGCAGTCCGGGCGCACCCAGGCCGCGGGCATGGTCCAGGACGACGGCGCCCGCACCCCGGGCGTGCTCGGCAACCTCCGGGTGGACGCGGGGGACTGGGACATCTGAGCCCCCGGGTCACCCCGCCCCGCACCGCCCCCGACAGCCCGCTGCCCGGGGGGGGCGGTCTCGTCCGCCCAGAACCGCGACGCCGTCGACCGGGCCCGCGCGGAGGGCCGCCGTTCTGCGTGTCGGCGGGGCTGGGTAGCGTCGGCGGCGTGATCACGCCCAGTCTGCTCTCCGCCACCACTGTCCTGCGGGCCCTCGCGCTGCGCGGGATGCGGCACCTGGTGGTCTCCCCGGGGTCCCGCTCCGCCCCGCTCGCGTACGCCGCGGCGGCCGCCCACGCGAGCGGCGCGCTGAGCGTGCACGTGCGGATCGACGAGCGGGACGCGGGGTTCACCGCCCTGGGAATCGCCCGCTCCACGGGGCACCCCTGTGCCGTGGTCACCACGAGCGGCACGGCCGTGGGGGAGCTGCTGCCCGCCGTCATGGAGGCCTCCCACGCGGGCGTGCCCCTGGTGGTGCTCAGCGCGGACCGGCCCCCCGAGCTGCGGGGCACGGGCGCGAACCAGACCACCCAGCAGCCGGGCATGTTCGCCAACTTCGTGCGCGCCGCCGTGGACCTGCTGCCACCGGAGGGCTCCGACCTCACGGACGAGGACCACCGCGAGGACCTGGAGTACCTGCTGCGCCGCCCGCTGGCGGCGCTGTCCGGGGACCGCGAGGACGCTCCGGGTCCCGTGCACCTCAACGTGGCCCTGCGCGACCCCCTCCACCCCGTCTCCGACGCCGACCACACCCACCTGGCCGACTGGGCCGGTGAGCTCACGCGCGAGCTGCGGCGCGTCCGCTCCGGCACGGCCACCGAGCCCGTGGCGCACCCGTGGTCCGTGGTGCCCGAGCCGTTCCTGCCCTCCACCCCGACCCCTGAGCCCGTGCCACCGGCCGGGACGGGAACCTCCCACCCCGTGGTCCTCGCCGGCGACGGCGCCGGGGCCGCCACCGCGCGCTTCGCCCTGGCCCACGGCATCCCCCTGCTGGCCGAGCCGTCCTCGAACGCCCGGTCGGGGGAGGCCGCCTTGGCCTGCTACGAGAGCCTGCTGACCTCCTCGCTGGGGGAGCGGGTGGACACCGTGGTCCTCGTGGGCCGTCCCACCCTCAGCCGCTCGGTGGCCGCCCTGCTCCGGCGCCCGGACGTGCGGGTGCTCGCGGTGCGTCCCGGGCCCGCCCCCTGGTTCGTGCCCGGACGCCGCCCCGAGACCGCCGTGCGCTCCTTCGGGGAGGCGGCGAGCGCCGTCGGGCCCGTGGCTCCCGGGTGGTTCCGCGCGTGGCGGCAGGCCGGGGCGGCCGCGGACGCCGCGGTGGTGCGCTGCGCGGACGCCCAGGAGGGACTGACCCGCCTGCACGTGGCGCGTGCCGTGTGGGACGCGAGCTGCCAGGACGGCTCGGTGCTCGTGGTGGGCTCCTCCACCGTGGTGCGGGACATGGACCTCGTGGCGCGAGCCGCGGACCCGGTGCCCGTGGTGGCGAACCGCGGGCTGGCCGGGATCGACGGCACCGTGGCCACCGCCCACGGCGTGGGCCTCGGCACGGGTCGGCCCGTGCGGGCGGTCATGGGGGACCTCACGTTCCTGCACGACGCCGGGGGCTTCCTGGTGGGTGCCGGGGAGAAGGTCCCGGACGTGCACACCGTGGTGGTCAACGACTCCGGCGGTGGGATCTTCCAGACCCTGGAGCACGGTGGGCTGGGCCGGGACGAGCGCTACACCGCGGCGGTGGAGCGGTTCTTCGGCACCCCGCACCGGGCCGGGATCGCGGAGCTGTGCGCGGCGTACGGCGTGGAGCACGTGCGCGTGGACACCGCCATCGAGCTCGCGGCCGCGCTCGCCGCTCCGGTGGTGGGTCGCCGCGTGGTGGAGGTGGTGCTGGAGCGGGAGACCCTGCGGGACTTCAACACCGCGGCCCGACGCGCGGGGACCCGGGCCGCGGAGCAGCACCTGGCCGGTAACGCTGGCCGGTGACGGCGGGGCCGCTCGCTAGCATGGCTCGCATGAGCGAACCCACGGCACAGCAGACAACCCCTCGCACCGCCCTGGTCACGGGTGCCACGCGCGGCATCGGACGGGCCGTCGCCCAGGAGCTCGCCCGGGACCACGTGGTCCTCGTGGGCGGGCGCTCCACCGCGGACGTGGAGCGCGTGCGCGAGGAGCTCGCGGGGCTGGGCCCGGGCACGCGCGCGTTCGTCGCGGACGTCAGCGACGACGCCGCGGTGGCCGCCGCCTGGGCGCCCCTGCGTGACGAGTTCGCGGCACTGAACGTCCTGGTGCACTCGGCCGGGATCGCGCCCCAGGCCGCCGTGGCGGAGGCCTCGCGCGAGACGTGGGAGCGGATCTTCGACGTGAACGTGGTCTCCGTGGCGCAGCTGACCCGGCTGACCCTGCCCGAGCTGCGTGCAGCCCGCGGGGACGTGGTGGCCATCAACTCCGGCTCCGGGTTCACCTCCCGGGCGTCCTCCGCCCTGTACTCCGGGAGCAAGTTCGCGCTGCGCGCCCTCACGGACGCGCTGCGCGAGGAGGAGCGGGAGAACGGTGTGCGCGTGACCTCGGTGCACCCGGGCCGCGTGGCCACGGACATGCAGGAGGAGCTGCACGAGCACATGGGTCAGCCGTACCGCCCGGAGGAGTGGATCCAGCCCGAGCAGATCGCCGCGGCCGTGCGCCTGGCCGTGGACGCGCAGCGCACCTCCGAGGTGGAGGTCATCACGGTGCGCCCCTCCGGGATGCGCTGACCCCGCGGACCCCGCCCGGCCCATCCGTCCGCCGCGTCCGGCGAGGCCGCCGCTCCCCGCCCGGACGCACCGCCCGGTGCGCCCGCCGCGTCCCGCTCACCGTGCGGGCAGCGACTCCAGCATGGGGCGCAGCTTGGCCCACGTCTCGGCGAGCTCTGCGCGGGGGTCGGACTCGGCCACGATCCCGCACCCGGCGCTGACCCGGGCCCGGTGCGCGTCCAGCTGGACCGCCCCGCGCAGGGCGATGCCCCACTCGCCGTTGCCGGAGCCGTCGAGCCAGCCCACCGGCCCGGCGTAGAGGCCGCGGTCCGTGCGCTCGAGGTCCTCGATCACCGCTCCGGCGGTGTCCGTGGGGGTCCCGCACACCGCGGCCGTGGGGTGCACGGCCTCGGCGAGCTCCAGCGCGGAGGGCGGGGTGCCGTCCACCCCGGCGCGCAGCCGTGCGGTGACGTCCGAGGCCAGGTGCCACACGTTGGGCAGGTCCAGGATGAAGGGCTGCTCGCCGCCGGAGACCTCGTCCGCGTAGGGGGAGAGCCCCGCCACCAGCGACTCCACGGCGAAGCGGTGCTCCCGGCGCTGCTTGTCGGAACCGGCCAGCTCGGCCACCGCGAAGTCCTCGGGGTCCGCACCCTCGGGGAGGTCCTGACGGTCCAGGGTCCCGGCGAGCACGCGCGCGGAGGCCGTGCCGCGGTGCACCCGGACCAGCATCTCGGGAGTGGCGCCCAGCAGCCGCCCGGCGCCCTCCTCCGCGGAGTTCTCGTCCCCGAGCCGCACGCAGTACGTCCAGCACGTGGCGAAGCGCTCGCTCAGCCGCCCCAGCACGGCACCCAGCTCGATGGGCCGTCCGGTGTCCACCACCACGTCCCGCGCCAGCACGAGCTTGTCCAGCTCGCCCGCCCGGATCATCCCCACGCCGTCCGCGACGGCGGCCATCCACTGCTCCTCGTCCAGCGTGCCGGGCTCCACGGCGGGCTCCGATGCCGCCGCGTCACCGTCTGCGGGCGCGCGGTCGGGCAGGACGGCGGGAACGAGACGGCGCCAGGCGGCGTCGACGTCCTCGGGGGTGGGCACGGCGGTGCCGGAGGCGGTGAGGGTGAGCCAGGCGGCGTCGTCGTCCGTGGCCACCACCAGCTCGGGGACCACGAGCCCCGAGACCGCCGCGGAGGACGGCGCGAAGGCGAACGCCCCGAAGGCCAGCAGCCCGGAGCCGGGACGCTCCACCCGGTCCTCGACCGCGGCGTCCTGGCGCACGGCGTCCCACCACACGCGGGCGGAGGTGAACCGGGTGCCGCCGCGGACCCGGAACGCCGCGGTGCGCCCGAGCCCCACGAGCCCGCGACCGCCCATGATCCAGGTGGCGGGGTCGCGGCCGTCCAGCAGGCGGCGGACGTCCGGGTGGCGGGCGAACTCCCTGGCCGAGGGGACGTCGGAGAGGGGGAGTGTCAGGGCGCCCAGGCGGGGCGCGGAAAGCTCAGGAGTCATCGCCCACCAGCATAGGACGCGCCCGCCACCGGCCCGTTCCGCCCGCGGACCACGGGAAGCCCGCCCGGGGCGCACCCGCGGCGGCTCGGGGCGTCGGAGCGCGGTGACACAATGAGGACGAATTCGTCCAGGGGGCACGCGCCGCACCGGTGCGCGCCCCGGAGCCGGGAAACGCGGAGGGCTGCGGCGCAGTGAAGGTCTTGATCAGCGGGGGTGGCCCCGCCGGTGCCACGGCGGCGTACTGGCTCGCGAGCCAGGGGATGGACGTGACCGTCCTGGAGAAGTCCTCCTACCCCCGGGAGAAGGTGTGCGGGGACGGGCTCACCCCGCGTGCCGTCCGGCAGCTGCAGCTCATGGGCGTGCCGCACGGGAAGGCGGAGGGGTACACCCGCAACCGGGGGCTGCGGCTCGTGGCCGCCGGGCGCACCGTGGAGTTCCCGTGGCCCGAGCTCACGGACTTCCCCTCCTACGGGCTGGTGCGCACCCGCGCGGGCTTCGACGAGGACCTCGTGCGCCACGCCCGCAGCGCCGGGGCCACCGTGGTGGAGCGCCGCTCCGTGAAGGACGTGCTGCGGGACGTCACCGGCCGCGTGGTCGGCGTCAGTGCCGCCGTGCTGGACCCCGCCACGGGGCGCCGCACCGGCGAGACCGAGGAGCACCGCGCGGACCTCGTGCTCGCCGCGGACGGCAACTCCACCCGCACCGCCGTGGCCGCGGGACTGCACCGGCGCACCGACCGCCCCATGGGCGTGGCCGTGCGCACCTACTACCGCTCCCCGCGCTCCGAGCTGGACTGGATGGAGGGCTGGCTGGAGCTGCAGGACGGCTCCGCCGCGGAGCGCCCGCTGCTGCCCGGCTACGGCTGGGTGTTCGGCGTGGGGGACGGCACCGCCAACGTGGGCCTGGGCATCCTGGACACCTCACCTGCCTTCGGCTCCCTGGACTACCGCGCGGTGCTGCGGGACTGGACCGCCTCCATGCCCCCCGAGTGGACCTTCGACCCCGAGCACCAGGTGGGCTCCGTGGGCTCCGCCGCCCTGCCCATGGCCGCCAACCGCACACCCCACTACGTCCCCGGGCTCATGCTCCTGGGCGACGCCGCCGGGCTCGTCTCCCCGTTCAACGGCGAGGGGATCTCCAACGCCATGGAGTCCGCACTCTTCGCGGCGCAGTGCATCGTGGACGCGGCCGCCGCGAACGGGCCCCAGCAGCGCGAGAACGCCCTGGCCCGCTACCCGCGGCTCGTGCGCGCCGAGTGGGGAGCGCACTTCACCCAGGGCAGGGCGCTCGCCGAGCTCATCGGCCACCCCGCGGTGCTCACCGCGGCCATGCACGCGGGAATGCGCGTCCCCGCGCTCATGCGCTTCGCGGTCCAGGTGATGACCGAGCTCTCCGACCGCCCCGCTCGCAGTGTGACCGACCGCGCCATCGCGGTCCTGGACGCCCTGACCCCCGCGACCTGATTTGTCGATAGAGTGGTGGACCGTGACTGAACCCAGCCGCCCCGAGGGCTCCCTGCGCCTGCCCGCGGGGTTCGAACTCATCGCCCAGGACCCCCACCTGGGCCCCCTCATGCTGCGCTCGCTCGGGCGCGTGGAGGAGCGGCTGGGAGACGCGGTGCGCTCCGCTGACGGGCTCGCGGACGTCACCGCCCGCCACCTGCTCAGCGCGGGCGGCAAGCGCGTGCGGCCGCTGCTGGCCCTGCTCGCCGCCCAGGCCGCGGGCACCGTCACGGACGAGGTCGTCGAGGCCGCCGTGGTCGTGGAGCTCACCCACCTGGCTTCCCTCTACCACGACGACGTGATGGACTCCGCCCCCCTGCGCCGCGGCGTGGAGACCGCGCACACCGTGTGGGGCAACACCGTGGCCATCCTCACCGGCGACATGATCTTCGCCCGTGCCTCCGCCCTCGTGTCCGCACTGGGCCAGGAGCCGCTGCTGATCCAGGCCACCACGTTCGAGCGCCTGGTGATCGGCCAGCTCAAGGAGACCACCGGCCCCGCCGAGGGCCAGGACCCCGTGGAGCACTACATCCAGGTGCTCGCCGGCAAGACCGGCTCCCTGATCGCCGCGAGCGCCCAGTACGGCGCCCTGCTCGGCGGCGCCCCGCGCTCCGTGGTGGATCTCATGGTGGTCTACGGCGAGAAGCTGGGCCTCGCGTTCCAGCTCGCGGACGACATCATCGACCTCACCGGCCACCCGGACGTCTCCGGGAAGACCCGCGGCACGGACCTGCGCGAGGGTGTGGACACCCTGCCCGTCCTGCTGCTGCGCCGCGACGCGGCCGGACCCGACCCGGAGGCCGCCGCCTCCGCAGCCCACGTCCTCCGTCTGATCGACGGAGACCTCACCGACGACGCCGCCCTGGCCACCGCCGTGGCGGCCGTCTCGGACCACTCCGCAGCCGCCGAGGCATGGCAGATCGCCAACCGGTGGGCGGACGAGGCCATCGAGGCCCTGGCACCCCTGCCGGACTCCGTGGCCAAGGCGGCACTGATCGAATTCGCCCACGCGGTGGTGCACCGCCAGGGCTGAGTTCCCTGTGAGATCCATCCGTTCCTGATCCACTGGCGTGCGCCCCACCCGGCGCGCGTGCATGGATGCACACCTTCACGAGGTACCCGTATGTCCACTGACTCACCGCGTGGTGGCGCCGCCAAGGAAGCATTCTCCGGGCGCACCATGTTCATCTTCGCGGCCATCGGCTCAGCCGTCGGCCTCGGCAACATCTGGCGCTTCCCGTACGTCGCGTTCGACCACGGCGGCGGCGCCTTCATCATCCCCTACCTGGTGGCGCTGCTGACCGCAGGGATCCCTCTGCTCATGCTGGACTACGCCGTGGGCCACCGCTACCGCGGCTCCGCACCCCTGTCCTACCGGCGGCTGCACCGCAAGCTCGAGACCATCGGGTGGTGGCAGCTGGCCATCTGCGTGGTCATCGCCCTGTACTACGCCCTGATCATCGGCTGGGCCATGCAGTACACGGTCTTCTCCTTCTCCAAGGCGTGGGGCTCGGACCCCGCCTCCTTCTTCATGAAGGACTACATGCACGTCTCGGACCAGGTGACCATCGGCTTCGACTTCATCTGGCCCGTGTTCACCGCCACCGCCATCGCCTGGCTGGTCATGCTGGTGGTTCTCATGCTCGGTGTGCAGAACGGCATCGGCAAGATCAACGTGGTCCTGATCCCGCTGCTCGTGGTCATGTTCCTGATCATGGTGGGGATCGCGGTGACGCTGCCCGGCGCCAGCGACGGCCTCAACGCGCTGTTCACCCCCTCGTGGTCCGCCCTGGGAGACTCCTCCGTGTGGGTGGCCGCGTACGGGCAGATCTTCTTCTCGCTCTCCGTGGGCTTCGGCATCATGGTCACCTACGCCTCCTACCTCAAGCCCCGCTCGGACCTCTCCGGCTCCGCGCTGGTGGTGGGCTTCGCGAACTCCTCGTTCGAGATCCTCGCCGGCATCGGGGTGTTCGCAGCACTGGGCTTCATGGCCCACGCCTCCGGCACCCAGGTCTCGGACGTGGCCACCTCGGGCATCGGCCTGGCGTTCATCGCCTTCCCGGCCATCATCTCCCAGGCGCCGTTCGGCACCCTGATCGGCGTGCTCTTCTTCGGTGCCCTCACGTTCGCCGGCTTCACGTCCCTGATCTCCATCGTGGAGGTCATCGTGGCCGGTGTGCGTGACAAGCTCGGGCTCTCCCGCGTCACCTCCGTGGTGGTCGTGGTGGTGCCCCTGGCCGCCGTGTCCCTGCTGTTCTTCCCCACCACCACGGGGCTGAACCTGCTGGACGTGGTGGACTCGTTCGTGAACAACTTCGGCATCGTGGCCGCCGCCCTGGTGGCCGTGCTGGTGCTCACCGCGGGGTTCACGGCGCTGCCCACGCTGCGGGACCACATCAACTCGGTGTCCTCCTTCAAGCTGGGGCGCACCTGGATGATCATGGCCGGCGGTCTCACCCCCGTGATCCTGGGCTACATCCTGATCGACCAGGTCAGTCAGACCATCTCCAAGGGGTACAACGACATGCCCCAGTGGTTCGTGAACACCTTCGGGTGGGGCATGGCCCTCTCCCTGGTGGTCGTCGCGTACCTGCTGGCCAAGCTGCCCTGGTCCAGGCGCACCGCCGAGGCGTTCACCAGCCCGGCACCGCCCATCCAGGACGCGTACCTGGACCGGAAGGAGATCGCCCAGCACGAGCCCCTGACCCACTACCGGGATACCGCCGGCCGCACGGTGGCGCTGGACCAGGACTTCTCGCTGAACGCCATCCACCACGGCACCGTGGTGCAGCGCTCCGCGCCCTGGGCCGGTGCGCCGTCGGTCACCGGAACCGGTCGCGGGGACACCGCAGAACACAGCGCCTCCGCGGGGTTCGCCCCCGGTGACGCGGAAGGAGGGAACCGATGAGCATCGGCGCGATCATCATGATGAGCATCGCCATGGTCACGGTGTGGGGCGGTCTCGCCCTCGCCGTGGCAAACATCAGGCGCTCGCCCGAGCACCCGGACGAGCTGGACCTCTCCCCCGAGGAGCAGCAGCGGGTGCCGTCGCCGGAGGGCGACGCCGCCGCGCAGCGCCCGGGCACCGCAGAGCGGGTCTGACCCGCTCCCGGAACCTCCGGCACCCAGAACCGCCCCGGACCCGTCTCACGGGTCCGGGGCGGTTCGTCGTGCGGGGCTTGCGAGGCCGGCTCAGTCCCGGGGCGCGGAGGGTCTGCCGGAGCCGCTGCCGGAGCGGCGGGCGAGGCGGGGTGCACGAGGCGCGCGGACGGCGTCGAGCACCAGGAGCACCACCGCGACCCACACGAGCCCGAAGCCTGCCCAGCGCTCGGGCGGCATCTGCTCGTGGAACAGCGCCACGGCCAGGATGAACTGGCCGATGGGTGCCACGTACTGGATCATCCCCACGGTGCTCAGGGGCAGCCGGGAGGCGGCGGCGCCGAACAGGAGCAGGGGGACGGCGGTGATCACGCCCGCCGCGAGCAGGAGCAGGAAGTGCCCCGCGCCCTCGGTGACCAGGGTGAGCCGGTGCTGAGAACCCAGCACGGCCACGGCGGCGAGCGCCAGGGGAGCGATCATGGTGGTCTCCCCGCTCAGGGTCACCAGGGCGGAGTAGCGGGAGCCCAGTCGGGACTTCACGAGCCCGTAGAACCCGAAGGTGAACGCGAGCCCCAGGGACAGCCAGGGCACCGCGCCGTAGAACACGGACATCACCAGCACGGAGGCCGCGCCCACGGCGATGGCGGCCCACTGCATCCGGCGCAGCTTCTCGTGCAGCACGAGCACGCCCAGCAGGATGGCCACGAGGGGGTTGATGAAGTACCCCAGGGACGCCTCGAGCGTGTGCCCGGTGGTCGCGGCCACGGTGTAGAGCAGCCAGTTCCCCGCGATCAGCACTCCCGCCGCGCCCAGGGCCAGCACGGCCTGGCGGTCACGGAAGAGCCGGAGGTAGTCCCGCAGCCCGCCGGTCACCGCGAGCAGCAGCAGGCAGAAGAGCAGCGAGAAGAGGATGCGCATGGCCACGATCTCGTACGGGGTGGCCGGGGCCAGCAGCACGAAGTAGAGGGGCAGCAGCCCCCACAGGGCGTAGGCGCCGAAGCCGTAGCCGACTCCGGCCCGGGCCCGAGCGTGGTGGTCGGGGTCCGGGCCGGTGGTCGCGGTGTCGGTCATCGCAGCATCCTATCCCCGGGCGGACGTGCCGTGACGGCCGGGGACGGGATGGTGGGCCTACAGGTCGAAGAAGCGGCTGAGGAACCCGCGCTTCTTCTTGCCCTTGCGCTCGGCCTGCTCGTTGGTCTCGACCTCCTGGCCGTCCACCACGGCGGGGGCGGTGAGGTCGTCGTCCGCGGCACCCGGGCCGGCCACGGTCTCGCGCTCCACGAGCTCCTCGTGCTCCTCCCGCAGGGGGCGCTCCTCGCGGGCCGTGCGCTCCCGGACGTCCTCGCGGACCGGGGTCTCCTCGCGGGTCACCGTGCGCTCCTCGAACTCCTCCACCACGGTCTCGCGCTCGGCCACCTCAGGTGCGCCCGGCTGGGACGCGGCGAAGTCCGGATCGGGAACGCGGGACATGGCGGTGGTGTCGGGGTGCGGCGAAGCCTGCGGCCCGGCGGTGGCCGCATCCTCGCGGGAGCCGGGCAGCACGGTGGTCTCCACGCGTCCCGGCTCGGCGGGCGCGCGCGTGGGCTCCTGGTCGAAGGGCAGGTCCGCGTCCCGGACCTGGCTCGCGGGAACGGCCACGTCCCCCTCGGGCTGCTCGGGCTCGGGCGCCTCGATGTCCTCGGGAGCCAGCTCGCTGGGCAGCGGCTCCTCGCGGGAGTCCACCGGCGCGGGCGACGCCGCGGCGTCGGCCTCCGCGCGCTCGCGCCGCTTGCGATCGGCGGCCTCGGCGCGCTGCTGCTCCCCGAGCTGCTCGGCGCGGGTCACCGCCGCGCGCCGGTCCTCGAGGAGGGCCTCGCGGTGAGTCTGCGCCTGGCGCTCCAGCTCGCGCAGCTCGGCCTCGCCCACGGTGGGCTCGGCGGGCTCCACGCCCGTGATCTGGTGCTCGTCGAACCAGAAGCGCTGGGCGCCGTCGTGGACGGTGACCACGCAGGTGGCGTCCGTGTCCCACTGCACGTGGGCGCCGCGCAGCCGGGCGTAGCTGGCCACGGCGGCGTTGTGGTCCACGGCCGTGCCGGTGGTCAGGGACTCGCCGATGACCTGCATCATCCGCTGCTCGGTGAGGCGGGGCAGGTCGAACTGGGGGCCGTCCAGCAGCAGCCACGCGGTGATGTTGCCCCCGGCGCGGGCGGGGTAGTGGGCGTAGAGACCCGTGGCGGCCTTGGCGGCCAGCGTGAGGCGGCGGGCCAGCCCGTCCTGCAGGGGCAGCTCGTCCGTGGTCAGCTCCGCCACGCCCTGACGCTCTCCGGCCTGCCTGGTCTGCACCGCCGCGGAGACCACCCGGGGGTCGAAGTGGCCGAGCTCCTGCCAGGACCACACGAAGGACCCGCGCGCGGCGGACTCCGTGCCCAGCAGGTACGGGGTCAGGGTGACCGGGGGAGTGGTTTGCAGGGTGAACGACGGCGCGGAGAAGTCCACGTCCCATTCCGCGCCCTGGGACAGTTCCGCCAGCACTGCCTGGTATTCGGTGGAGATGAAGATCGACGCGTCGATCAGCTCCTGCAAGGTTTTCGTCATGGCCCCAGGCTAACAACTGGTGCGGACTCCCACACGGTGCGCACTGCCCCGCGGCCCGGGCACCCGCGCGGGACGCGGCGGCGGGTCCGGGGGGAGGGAGCGCGGCGTTGGCTAGGCTGGTCCCGCGCGCGGACCCGGCACGTCCGGAAGCCACCGCGCGGCCTCCTGACGAGCTGACCCGGCACGGACGGGTCGAAGGGACAGTGACACCACATGAGTTCTGCACCCCAGCCCACCGCGGCGGATCCCACCCCCGGCGAACGCGACCTCGTGGCACGGGTGGGTGAGTGGGTCATGTCCGTGCTGCGCACCGAGCCGGGGTGGGACTCCATGCTCGTGGAGTTCAAGCCCCAGGGTGGCCGCGTGCACCTGCGCGTGGTCGAGAACCGCAGCGGCAGCGTGATCCCCGGCGCGGCCGGGCCCGTGAAGACCGACAGCCCGGTGCTGGAGACCCTCGCGCAGCTGCAGCGCACCTGCCACGTCCCCGGCCGGGGCAGCTGGTTCTCGGTGGCGGTGACCATCGTGGCCGAGAACTGGCCCGAGCCCACCCTGCGCACGAGCGCCTCCTACGCCTTCGACGAGATGCCGCACGCCTACGCCCAGGAGGGTTCGTACACCGCGCAGGACGTCCTGGCGCAGCTGCGCGAGTTCCCCCGGACCCAGGAGCGCACACCCCTGTGGGCTGTGGAGCTCGCGAGCAGCGCGGGCATCGAGCTGCCGTACGCCGCGCCCTCCGAGGACCCGGAGCACGGGGACGTGCACCCGCGGCTGCGGGCCGCCGCCCAGGCGTGCTCCACGGATGACGGCCAGCGTGCCCTGGCCGGGGCGCTGCGCGAGGCCCTCGCGGGCACGGTGCTGCTGGACATCTCCGGCTCGGACATGGTTCCCGGCCCGGACGGCCAGCCCGTGGGCCCCGACTCCCAGCTGCGGGTGCAGACGGTCTCCCAGCCGGACGGGCGCCGCGCCCTGGCGGTCTACACGGCCGCGGAGCAGGCGCAGGCGATGCTCTCCCGCAGCTCCACCGGGTCGCAGCGGGAGAAGCCCGCGCTGCTGCGCCAGCGTGCCGCCGCCGTGATGGCCATGGTGGCGCAGGACGCCCAGTACGACGAGGTGGTGGTGGATCCCGCCGCCGAGCACGCCCTGCGCATCCCCCGGGAGCAGATCGAGTGGGTGGCCCGCTCCCCGCAGAACGAGCCGTTGAAGCAGGCCCTGCTGGACGACAACATGGCCAACGTCCTGGGTGCCCTGTTCAACCCGGACGGGCACCTGCTGCTCGGCACGCGGGACCAGGACGACAGCGCCCTGCCGGTCATGGTCCAGCCCGAGCGGAAGGGCGAGACCCCCGACACGCTGCTGGTGTTCACCTCCGCGGCGGAGGTGGCCGCGCTGGACCCCACCCTCACCGTGCGCTCGGCACCCTCGCGGCAGGTGCTGCAGTTCGCGCTGGACGGCGGTGCCGCGGCCATCTGCCTCAACGCCATGGCGCCGGTGGCCACGCTGCCCACCGAGCAGCTGCGGGAGATGCTCCAGCTCATCACCCAGCGCGAGCAGCAGGCACCCGCGCAGCAGGCCGACGACGCCGCCGGGCGGGACCGGGGGCAGGGTACCTCCGGGCAGTGAGACAGGCCCCGTCCCCGCCAGAGCGGGAACGGGGCCTGGTACCGGGCGGGCGCCAGGGGCGCCCGCTCAGTGGCGGGGATCAGATGCCGTAGGCGTCCGATCCGGCGTTGCGGGCCTCGGCCTCGCGGACGCGCCGACCCAGCTCGGGATCCACCTTCTCCCAGTACTGGAAGGCCGCCTCCTTGATGGTGGCGTCGGTGACGTCCCCGATGTGACCGGCGATGTTCTCCACGGTCTCGGCCTTCTCCTCGTCGTTGAAGACCTCGCGGTAGAGCGTGCCGGCCTGGCCGAAGTCGTCGTCCTCGGAGTGCAGGGTGGCCGCGGTGCGCAGCAGCTCGCCGTCGGACTCCCAGCGCATCTCGTCAGCGGCGGCCGGACCGACACCGGCGATGGGCCCGCCCTTGGTGTTGGGCGCGTACACCGGCTGGTTCGGGTGCTTGAACGTGTACCGCATGGGGCCGTCCTGCGAGTACGAGTTCTGCTCGGAGCGGTAAGGGAAGTTCACGGGCAGGTCCGCGAAGTTCGCGCCGATGCGGTGCCGGTGCGTGTCCGGGTAGGAGAACACACGGGTCATCAGCATCTTGTCCGGGGAGATCTCCACACCGGGCACGGTGTTGCTGGGGGAGAACGCCGCCTGCTCGATCTGCGCGAAGTAGTTCAGCGGGTTCTGGTTCAGTGTGAACTTGCCCACCTTGATGCGGGGGTAGTCCTTCTTGGAGATCGTCTTGGTGACGTCGAAGGGGTTGAACCGGTAGGTCTTGGCGTCCTCGTACGGCATGACCTGCACGTACATGGTCCAGGACGGGAAGTCGCCCTTCTCGATGGAGTCGAACAGGTCGCGGCGGTGCGCGTCGGCGTCCTTGCCCGCGATCTCCTCGGCCTCGGGGCCCGTGAGGCCCTCGGTGCCCTGGTCGGAGACGAAGTGGTACTTCACCCAGAAGCGCTCGCCGGCCTCGTTGCTCCACTGGTAGGTGTGGGAGCCGTAGCCGTTCATGTGGCGGTAGGTCTTGGGGATGCCGCGGGGGCCCATGAGGTAGGTCACCTGGTGGGCGGACTCCGGGGACTGGGTCCAGAAGTCCCACTGCATGGTGTTGTCGCGCATGCCGGAACCGGGCAGCCGCTTCTGCGAGTGGATGAAGTCCGGGAACTTGATGCCGTCGCGGACGAAGAACACGGGGGTGTTGTTGCCCACGATGTCCAGGTTGCCCTCGGTGGTGTAGAACTTCAGGGCGAAGCCGCGGGGGTCGCGCCAGGTGTCCGGGGAGCCCTGCTCGCCGGCCACGGTGGAGAAGCGCGCCAGCATGGGGGTCTTGGTGCCCGGCTGGAACACGGCGGCCTTGGTGTACTGGGAGACGTCCTCGGTGATCTCGAGCTCGCCGAAGGCGCCGGCGCCCTTGGCGTGGACCACGCGCTCGGGCACGCGCTCGCGGTCGAAGGCCGCCAGCTTCTCCACGACGTAGGAGTCGTGGAGGACGATGGGCCCGTCCGCGCCCACGCTCAGGGAGTGGGCGTCCGCGTTCGTGGGAACGGGCAGGCCCTCCTGGTCGGTGGTGAACGAACCGGTCTTGCGCAGTCCGTGCTCGTGGGGAGTGGTGTCAGACATGGTTCCTCCTGGGTGATGGATGGGATCCGACGAAGAAGTTGACGTTACTGGACCGTGGCGCTCTGCTCCGCGGTGTCCTGCTGGCACCGCGGGCAGATGCCCCGGAACACCACCTCCGCGGACAGCAGCTGGAAGCCGTGGTCCTCGGAGGGCACAAGACACGGGGCGTGTCCCACCGTGCAGGGAACGTCCTCCACCACACCGCAGCGGATGCAGTACGCGTGGTGGTGGTTGTCCCCGGTGCGGATCTCGTACCGCGCCGGTGACCCGGGCGGTTCGAACTTGGAGACCATGCCGATGGCCGCGAGGTCCGCGAGCACCACGTACACCGACTGGACGGACATGTTGGGCAGGACCGAACGGACCTGACGCACCGTGTCCTCGGCGGTGGCGTGGGGAACGGACTCCACGGCGTCGAGCACCGCCAGGCGTTGCCTGGTGACCCTGCGCCCGTGCGAGCGCAGGTGCGAGCTCCACTCGTCCCGCGAGGGGTGCGGCGCGGGCTCCACGGTGGTCTCCATGGCTCACACCCTAGCCTTATTCTGAGTCATTCACAATAGTTAGTGTGACCTAACTCGCTGTCGGACCGGCCGTGGCGCCTCCCGCCATGCCGTGCGCCACGGCCGCGCGGGCATCGGTCAGGCTGCCGAGGCCCCATCCGTGGGCTGCACGAAACGCCCCCGGGAGCGGTCGGAGAACTTCCGAAAAAAGTTTTTCGATTTTCGCGTCACGATCCGTGGGCCCGCGCGTCTACACAGTGAATCGCGTGCGGGCTGCACAAGATTCCGGACGGTCCGATCGCTCTGGGGCCGCCGAGCCGCCGCCACGGCCAGTACGGGGACACATCACGTGGCGGCGGCGGGCTAGAGCGGCTCCGCGCCGGGTGGGCTGCCCGGTGAGGGGGGAGGAGCGCGGTACTAGGAGACGGGGACGGGATCGGCGGGGGGCCGGTCTCGTCCCCGACCGCACCGGCTGCCACGCGTGCCGACCGCAATGCGAGGTCGCCGACTGCCGCCCTCCGCCTGCGACTGCCACAATGGGGAGAACGCACTTCACCCCACACCTCTCGAGAGAGTGTCATGCCAGACAGCCCACGCTCCGGATCCCACGGGTTCGCGGACCACGACGAGCTCCCCGCCAGCGACGAGCACCTGCTCACCGCCGTGCGCGAGGGGGACACTTCCGCCTTCGGAGAGCTCTTCGAGCGCCACCGTGGAGCGGCCCTGGCCGTGGCCCGGATGCACTCCCGCAACGAGGCCGACGCCCAGGACCTGGTCTCCGAGGCCTTCACCCGTGTGCTCGGGCTGCTGCGCGAGGGCCGCGGCCCGCGCGAGTTCCTGCGCGCCTACCTGGTCACGGCCGTCTCCCGCCTCGCCGCGGACCGCGCCAACGACCTCAGCCGCACCCGCCCGGAGGACCCCCAGCCGGAGGGGCCCCTGGACCGCGTGGAGTTCTTCGACGACATCGTGGTGCGCCAGGTGGACTCCGCCGTGGTGGCACGGGCGTTCGCCTCCCTGCCCGAGCGGTGGCAGGAGGTCCTCTGGTACCTCGAGGTCGAGGGCCGCCGACCGCGCCAGGTGGCGTCCGTGGTGGGGTCCCAGCCCAACGCCGTATCCGCTCTGGGCAAGCGCGCCCGGGAGGGGCTGCGCGCCGCGTACATGCAGGAGCACGTCTCCGCCCAGGCGCTCGAGGACTGCCACAGGTACTCGTCCCAGCTGGGCGCGTTCGCCCGCGGCTCCCTCACTCCCTCGCGCACCGCGGTGGTGCAGGAGCACCTGGACGGGTGCCGCCGCTGCACCGCCGAGTACCTCCAGCTGCAGGACCTGGGGCTGGGCATGCGCGGCTGGATCCTGCCGGTCCTCGCGGGCCTGCCCCTGTGGTCCGGTGCGGGCGGCCGCCTCTCCGAGATCCTGGCGGGTTTGCCCCTCTGGGGTGCGGGCACGGCCACGGCCACCGCCGTCTCCGCGGGCACGCACGCCGTCGCGCACGACGCCGCCGGGCCCGTCCCCGGGAGTGCCGCACCCCATGCTGCGGCTCCAATGGGTGAGCCCGCGCCCGGGACGGGTGCAGGGGCCGCGTCCGCGGGACCGGGATCCTCCGGCGGGGCCACCACGCTCGCGGGCACCGCCACGGGCTGGGCCGTGGCCGGAGCCGCGCTGCTGGTGGCCGCGGCCGCCGCGGTGGGCATCGTGGCCGTGGCCCAGGGGGAGGATGAGGCCCGCCCCGCCGTGGCGAGCTCCCCCGAGGCCACCTCGAGCACCGGCGCGTCCGGCACCGCGGCGACCGGGGCGAGCAGCCCCGCCGCTGCGAGGACCGGGGACGCCGCACCACGGCCTGGCAGCACCGCTGCGGCCAGCGACCACGCCGCTCCCGCGGACTCCACCCGGCCCTCCGGCGAGCGTGGTGGCGCTGCGGGGGGATCCGCCGCACCCGAGGCCCCGGCGGCGAGTGCGGCGCAGGGTGGCACCCGGCAGAAAACGGGTGGCGGGTCCGGGAGCGACGGAGCGTCGTCGGGCGCCAGTGCTCCCCAGAGCCCCCGCAATGATGGGGCGGGAACCCCGTTCCTGCCGGGGACGCAGCATCCAGGGGCCGTGCCGTCCACGCCCTCGCCGCAGCCGAGCCTGCCGGTCACGGTTCCTCCCGCGACGTCCCCGAGCGCGCAGGTGGTGCCGCCCACCGCACAGCCGTCCGCCGAGGTCCCCACCGCAGCGCCCTCTGCCGCAGTGCCCACCACGGCCGCTCCGACTGTCGCTCCGGACCCCGGGATCCGGCCCGAACCCAGCCCGTCGGACGTCATCTGCGTGGTGACCGGGGGCTCCATCGGCCTTCCATGGTGCCCGCTCTTCCCATAGCCGACGATCCCCGCGCACCCGCGCCACCCCGCCACAGAACCGGCCCGCGGTCCCCGCCGCGGATCGCACCCAGCACCCGGGAGCCCACGGGCCACCCGCCGACCCCGAGGAGACACCTGCATGCACCGGCACTACAACGGACTGAAGACCGCACTGCTGCTGGGCGGGATGTGGGTGGTGCTGCTGGGCATCGGGTGGGTGATCGCGGGCGCCACCCGCAGCTCGGTGTTCATCGTGCTGTTCGCGGTGGTGGGGCTGTTCACCACGGCGTACAGCTACTGGAACTCGGACAAGATCGCCATCCGCTCCATGCGCGCGGTCCCCGTGACACCGCAGCAGGCCCCGGCCATGTACCGGATCGTCCACGAGCTCTCCCAGGCCGCGGGTCAGCCCATGCCGCGCCTGTTCATCGCGCCCACCATGAGCCCCAACGCCTTCGCCACCGGGCGCAACCCCGAGCACGCCGCGGTGTGCTGCACCGAGGGCATCCTGCAGCTGCTGGACGAGCGGGAGCTGCGCGGCGTGCTGGGCCACGAGCTGATGCACGTCTACAACCGGGACATCCTCACCTCGTCCGTGGCCGCCGCCGTGGCGGGCGTGATCACCTCCGCCGCGCAGATGCTCCAGTTCGCGGCGATCTTCGGCGGAGCCGGCGGCCGTGGGGACGACAACCGCGGCGGAAACGCCCTGGTGGGTCTGCTCATGGCGTTCCTCGCGCCGCTGGCCGCCACCGTCATCCAGCTCGCCATATCCCGCACCCGCGAGTACGACGCCGACGAGGACGGCTCACGGCTCACCGGCGACCCCCTGGCACTCGCCTCGGCGCTGCGCAAGATCGAGGGCGGGGCCGCGCAGCGACCCATGGACCCGGAGGACCAGCGGGTGGTCAACACCTCCCACCTGATGATCGCGAACCCCTTCCGCGGCGGGGCCGTCACCGGTCTCTTCCGCACCCACCCGGCCACGCAGGACCGGATCGCGCGGCTCGAGAACATGGCCCGCGCCGGGGGAGGCCGCCCGTCCTAGCGGTAGTTCACGAACTGGAGGTCCACCTCCAGGTCCGAGCCCTTCAGCAGGGCGATGACGTCCTGCAGGTCGTCGCGGGACTTGGAGGACACGCGCAGCTCGTCTCCCTGGATGGTGGCCTTCACGGCCTTGGGGCCCTCGTCCCGGATGAGCTTGGTGATCTTCTTGGCCTGGTCCTGGGCAATGCCCTCCTTGACGGAGGCCTCGATGCGGTACTCCTTGCCGGAGGGGTACGGGTCACCGGCGTCCAGGGACTTCAGGGAGATCCCGCGCTTGACCAGCTTGGACTGGAACACGTCCAGCACGGCCTCGGCGCGCTCCTGCGAGTTGGCCTTGATCAGGATCTTCTCTCCCGAGAAGTCGATCTCCGCCCCCACGCCGCGGAAGTCGTAGCGCTGGGCCACTTCCTTCTGCGCCTGGTTCAGGGCGTTGGAGACCTCCTGCTTGTCCACCTTGCTGACCACGTCGAACGATGATTCTGCTGCCACTGTCTGCTCCTCGGCTGGTGGGGTGCGGTCGGGGGAGCGCGGGGTGCCGTGGGCTCACGCGTCCCAGAACTGCCTGGTGCGGTCAGCGAGCAGACGTCCCTGCGCGAGACCGGCTTCGAACGAGGGTAGCCGACGCGCCGGATCGAGCGGGTTGGCCCCGAACGCCGCGCGGCTCGCGGCGTCCGCGGTGACGTGCAGCGCCGAGCCGCTCTCCTCGATCAGGCGCAGCGACTGCTCCAGGGTGGGCCCGAAGGGACTCGTGGGTGGCTCCGGGTTGCACGAGACCACGAGCACCCGGTCGTGGCCCGCCGCGAGGTCCGCGTTCGTGGCCGAGCGCATTCCGCCGTCCATGTAGGCGCGGCCGTCGACGTGCACCGGGGGGAACACGGCGGGCACCGTGCAGCTCGCGGCCACCGCCCGCTCCAGGGGCACGCCGCTGCGGGCGTCGAAGACCGCGAGGCCGCCGGTGGCGGTGTCCACGGCGGTGACGGCCACGCGGCCCTCGGGCCACTGCTGCGGCAGCTGGGCCGCGATCTGGGCCATCCACTCCTCCTCCGAGGGTGCTACGGCGGCGACCAGCGCCCGCTTCCCGATCGCCGCGCGCCCCGCCTCGGGGCTCGTCGCCTCCCGGGCGGCCTCGGCCATCAGCTCCATGAACCGCTCGGCGGAGAACTCCGGCATTGCCGACGCCGCCCGGCCGGGGGAGGGGGCCTCCTGCGCCAGCTGCCCGCGCAGGGTGGTCTCGTCCATCCGGCCGGCCCGCAGGTTCACCGCGACCACCGATCCCGCGGAGGTGCCGACCACGAGTTCCGCGGCGCCCAGGTCCACCCCCGCCTCCAGGAGTGCGCTGAGAAGTCCGCTCTCCCAGGCGATGCCTGCTGATCCGCCGCCCCCGAGAACGATGGCGCGGGTGCTGCTCGTGGTGTCCACCATGGTGGTCCGTCTCCTTCGTCGCAGCCAGCGGGCCCCGCCCGGCGGGTGGGGGAACGGCTGCAGGTCGTGGCTGGTCCACCGTTCATGATCAGCCTGCTGATCACCGTGGGTCAACAGCGGCAGGCGCGCCGCGGGGTGGGTGGCCCCCGCCTCTCCCGTGGCGGCACCCGGGGTGCTCGCGGGTGATTTGGGACGCCCGCGCTCCGCCGTGTACTGTTGAGGTGCTTCACCGCGTTGCACATTTGCGCGGGCGGGCGTCTCGGCAGGTTACCCGAGCGGCCAAAGGGGGCTGACTGTAAATCAGCTGGCACTGCCTACGGGGGTTCGAATCCCTCACCTGCCACCGAGAAGAATGCCGCGGGCATTCACCAGGGGCTTTCCGGACCACACGGTTCGGAAGGCCCCTTTTTCACGTCACGGTTTCTCGCCCGGCGTCTTCCGGCCGTGCACTCCTGCCCGCCGCCCGGGGTGGGGGGGCGTTCCTTGTGCCACCAGTGAACTGTCTGGAACCGGGCGGGACCAGGGCCCTAGTGTCGGGGACATGGCTACCGTTGACATCACCCAGGACACCCTGGGACAGACCATTTCCGACAACGACATCGTCCTGCTGGACTGGTGGGCGGAGTGGTGCGGACCCTGCAAGCAGTTCGCGCCCACCTACGAGGCCGCCTCGGAGAAGAACCCGGAGATCGTGTTCGGCAAGGTGGACACCGAGTCCGAGCAGGGCCTCGCCGCGGCCGCGCAGATCTCCTCCATCCCCACGCTCATGGCGTTCCGCGAGGGCATCCTGGTGTTCTCCCAGCCCGGTGCCCTGCCGGCCTCCTCGCTGGAGCAGGTCATCGACGCGGTGAAGAACCTGAACATGGACGAGGTCCGCGCCGAGGTGGAGAAGCAGGCCGCCGAGGCCGAGTCCGCCGCCGCGCCGGAGGCCCCGCAGAACTGACAGGACTCTCCGCGCACCGCGGCCCTGGGCGGCCACGGAGCCACGGAGACCACGAGGGCGGCTCCCCGGGAAGGGGAGCCGCCCTCGTGCACTGCCGCGGCGTCGTCGTGGGGGGGGTCTGCCGGGGAGGAACCGGGCCCACCGCGGCTCAGGCCGCCGAGACCCCCAGCAGCGAGCCGATCAGGAACGTGGCGCCCAGGGCGATCGCGCCCCCGAGCACCACGCGCACGGTGGCGCGCCCCACGCGGGGGGTGCCGCCCAGGCGTGCGCCCAGGGTTCCCGTGAGGGCCAGCGCCAGGAGCACGGCCGCGAAGGTCACCGGGATCCGCCAGTGCGGGGGCGGCAGGAGGATGGCGAGCAGCGGCAGCAGGGACCCCACGAAGAAGGCCAGGGCGGAGGAGACGGCGGCGGCCCACGGGCTGGCGATGTCGTCCGGGTCGATGCCCAGCTCGGCGTCCAGGTGGGCGCGCAGCACGTCCTTCTCCGTGAGCTCCAGGGCCACCTGGCGCGCGGTGGCCTCGCTCAGCCCGCGCTCGCGGTAGAGCTCCGCGAGCTCGTCCAGCTCCGCCTGGGGCATCTCCCGCAGCTCCCGCTTCTCCTTCTCGATGAGGGCCTCCTCGGAGTCCCGCTGGCTGGACACGGACACGTACTCGCCCATGGCCATGGACAGGGCCCCGCCGATCACGGCGGCCGTGCCCGCCACCAGGACGGGCCCGGTGGCGGTGGTGGCCCCGGCCACGCCCACCACGGTGGCGGCCACGGACACGATGCCGTCGTTCGCGCCGAGGACGCCCGCGCGCAGTCTGTTGAGCCGGTTCCCGGTCCTCTCGATGTGGGGTTCCGGAAGAGTGTGCTGAGTCATGCGAGGAGTGTGCGCCCTCGTTCGGCGGTTCCGCCACGTAGGACAGGCACACCTGAACGGAGCTGACCCGGGCTGCGTCGCGTCAGTGGTGGCGGTGGTCCTGGGGGCTCAGCCGGGGGCCGAACGCCGGTTTGCGGTGGCCGCTGGCCTTCAGCAGGCGCACCACCCGCTGCCGGTGCCCGCGCCACGGTTCGAGCAGCTCCAGCATCCGCTCGTCGGAGCCCGGGGCGCCGTCGAAGAACCAGCAGACGTAGTCCGCGAGGTGGTAGTCGTAGACGCTCACCCCGTCCGGGTCCCCGTGGGTGCACTGGGTGACCTCCGCCGCCGTCCACGGGCCGATGCCGGGGATGGACTGCAGTGCCGTGCGCACCCGTGCGGGGTCCGGTTCGAGGACCAGGCGCTCCAGCGCGGGGGCCCGCTGCACGGCGCGCATCACGGTGGCCGAGCGTGCCGGGTCCACGCCCGCGCGGTGCCACTGCCAGGACGGCACCCTCCGCCACTGCGCCGCGGTGGGAGCCACGCGCATCCCGGCAGGTGCGGGTCCGGGCGCGGGCTCCCCGTGCCACCGCAGCAGCGCACGGTAGGCACGCACCGCTTCGAGGGCGGTCACCCGCTGCTCCAGGACGGCGACGACGGCCCGGTCCAGCACCGCACCCGTGGCCGGCAGACGCAGCCCGGGGTGGGTGTGCCGGGCCCGGCGGAGGGAGTCCGGCAGGGCCTCGAAGGACGGCGAGGACTCGAACTCCTCCCACGAGTCGCGGGCACCCACCCACCCGGAGGCGGAGGGCAGCCAGGCGTGGGCGCCGGGTCCCCACGCCTCCACCACCACGTCCCGCAGCAGGGGGTTCTCACCCGGGGTTCCCTGCGGCCGGGAGAAGCGGGCGCTCACGGGCAGGCCGCCGCAGCGGGTGGTGATCCAGGCGCAGCTCTCGCCCAGCACCCGCACTGTGGGGTCCTCCGCGCCGCGCCCGAGCACGCGCAGGGTCTGTCCCAGGTGCAGGGGACCGTCCGGGGTCCAGCGGGCGCGGGCGGGGGCGGCGCTCGTTCCGTTCTGGGCGTCCTGGACCCTGTCCCGCGTGGTCATGTCCCGATGCTGGCACGCGGTTCCGACATCTGCTCGGGTGACCGCGGGGCAGCACAGGGGGGGGATGGCCGCGCCACCAGTGCGCCGACTACGAGTCACCGGTGGGGGAAACACCCGGGAAGCGGGAGCTCCGGGGGCGTGCGCCCGCGATATTCTGCCGCGTGGGGCCGGTGGGAGCGGCACGTGCCCGAGCGGCGTCGTCCCCGCGTGCTCCCTGCGCCCGGACGCCCTCCACTGCCCTCCGTGGTGGGTGCACGTGGCCCCGCACGGAGAAGCCCGGAGAGACCCCCCAGCCCCCCCCAAGCCCCTCAGACCCCGGAGGCACGCGCGATGGCCCGCCCCCACCACACCGCCGCAGAACCGCCCGGCGCCGCACTCCCGTCCGGCGCGGCCGCAGTCTCGGACCCGGGCCGCCGGAGCAGGTGGGCGCGGCTGCTCCCGCTGCTGGTCGGCGGCGTGGCGACCCTCCTGTACTGCGCCCTGTCCTGGAGCCAGTGGCTCAGGTGGGACGTGCCCTCGTGGGACAACGCGATCTTCACCCAGCTGCTGTCCTCCTACGCCGCCGGGGACGGCCCCACCGTGGACCTCAAGGGACACGGCTTCAACCTGCTGGGGGACCACTTCCACCCCCTGCTGGTGGTGCTGGCGCCCGTCTACCGGATCTTCCCCTCGGCGCTGACGCCCATGCTCGCGCAGGACGTCCTGTTCGGGATCTCCGCCGCCCTCGTCACGCGCGGCGCTCTGCGGGTGCTGCACCTCGCTCCCGCCGCGGCGCTCGGCGTGGCCTACGCCCTGAGCTTCGGGCTGCAGCAGGCGGTGGCCGTGCAGTTCCACGAGATCGCGCTCGCCGTCCCGCTGCTCGCGGCCGGGCTGTGCGCGCTGCGGGAGCGGCGGTGGGTGGCGGCGGCCCTGTGGAGCGCGCCCGTGGCGCTGGTCAAGGAGGACCTCGGCATCACGGTGGCGGCGATCGGCGCGCTCATGCTCGCCCACGCCGCACGCCCCGCCCTGTCCCGGTGGCTGCCCGCCGCACGACGCCGCTGGGTCGCCCTGGGTGTCCAGCCCTCGCCCTCCCGTGGGGCGGCGCCCCCCGGGGCCGCGGGGAGGCGCCCACCCTGGGAGGTGGCCCGCGCCGCGGAACCGGACCGGGCGGCGTCGTCCGCCAAAGCCCCGCCGTCCCAGGACGGAAGGGCGGGCGGGTGGACCGCCGAGGAGGGGAGATCGGACGGCTGGACCACCGGGCGCAGGCGGTCGCTGGTGTGCGGGCTCGCGCTGGTGGTGTGGGGCGTGGCGGCCACGGTGCTCGCGGTCACCGTGGTGCTGCCCGCCCTGAACCCGGCGGGGACGTTCGCCTACGCCGACAAGCTGGACGTGACCGGGCTGCTGCGGGATCCGGCGAGCGCCGTGATCCTGCAGGTGGTGCCCCCGCAGAAGCTGGTCACGTGGCTGATGCTGCTGCTCGCCGGCGCGGTGGTGGCGGTGCGCTCGCCGCTGGCGCTCGTGGCGGTGCCCACGCTGGCGTGGCGGATGCTCTCCCCGAACGAGGGGTACTGGGGGCCGGGGTGGCACTACAGCGCGGTGCTGATGCCCGTGGTCTTCGTGGCCCTGGTGGACGCCGTCGCCCGGCTGCGCGCGGACGCCGCCCGTGTGTTCCGCCACGAGGAGCGCGGGCAGCGGCCCCGGAGGAACGTCGCGGTGCGGGAGTCCACCGTGCTGTGGGTCCTCTCCACGGCCGCACCGTGGGTCGCACTCACGGTGGCGCTCGCAGTGGGCACCCAGCAGCCGCTGGCCCAGCTGGGCGGGGCCGCCGCGTGGCAGCCGGATCCGCGCGCCCAGGCGAAGACCGCCGCGGTGGCCGAGATCCCGCGGGACGCGAGCGTGGGCACGGACCTGTCCCTCATGAACAGGCTGGTGAGCCGCACGCGGGTGCACTGGATCGGCAACGGCGGGGACCCCGCGCCGCAGTACGTGGTCGTGGACCGCGAGGACGGGACGTGGGGCGGGGCGCCGCCGCAGGACGTCGCCGGCTACGCGCAGCAGGTCTACGGCGAGCAGTACGCCGTGGTCAGTGACGAGCAGAACATCGTGGTGGCCCGCGTCAGACCCGTGGCGGAGCGGCCGGTGCGATAGAGTGGGCAGCGATCATCCCGGTTCCATGTCCTCAGCAACCGTTTCGCCGTCCTCGGCACGTCGGTTTTCGGACTTCGGCGGACACCCCGCTCGCACCGGTGACATCCACTCCACTCCACCGAAGCGAGGTTCTTCCGTGCCCACCGATTCCACTCCCGACCACTCGGACACCGACCACTCCGCCCCGCAGGGTGAGCCCACCGCCGCGCCCGTGACCCACGAGGTCCGCACGGACGGCGACGCCGCCCAGGCACCCGCTCCCGCCGCGGACGGCTCCTCCGAGCCCACCCCTCCCACCTTCGCCGAGCTCGGCGTGGACGCCCGCGTGCTCGCGGCGCTGGACGAGGTGGGCTACGAGTACCCCTCACCCATCCAGGCCGCCACCATCCCCGCGCTGCTCAGCGGTCGGGACGTGGTGGGCCTCGCCCAGACCGGAACCGGGAAGACCGCGGCGTTCGCGGTCCCGGCCCTGTCCAAGCTCGCGGAGCTCTCGGACCTGCACGGCCCGCAGCGCACCACCCGCGTGCTCGTGATGGCCCCCACCCGTGAGCTCGCCCTGCAGGTGGCCGAGGCCTTCGGCTCCTATGCCACCCACCTGGAGGACTTCACCGTCCTGCCCGTGTACGGCGGCTCCTCCTACGGTCCGCAGCTGGCGGGGCTCAAGCGCGGCGCGCAGGTGGTCGTGGGCACGCCCGGCCGTGTGATCGACCACCTCAAGAAGGGCTCCCTGCAGCTCGAGGACATCGCGTACGTGGTGCTGGACGAGGCGGACGAGATGCTGCGCATGGGCTTCGCCGAGGACGTGGAGACCATCCTGTCCCAGACGCCCGTGGAGAAGCAGGTGGCCCTGTTCTCCGCGACCATGCCCAAGGCCATCCGCCGGATCGCGCAGCAGTACCTGCGGGACCCCCAGGAGATCACGGTCAAGGCCAAGACCACTACGGGCACCAACACCCGTCAGCGCTACATGCAGGTCACCGGCGCCCACAAGCTGGACGCCATGACCCGGGTGCTCGAGGTCGAGGACTACGACGGCGTCATCGTCTTCGTGCGCACCAAGGCCGCCACCGAGGAGATCGCCGACAAGCTCAAGGCCCGCGGCTACACCGCCGCCGCCATCAACGGCGACATCCCCCAGAACCTGCGCGAGCGCACGGTGGACTCCCTGCGCGAGGGCAAGATCGACATCCTCGTGGCCACGGACGTGGCCGCCCGTGGCCTGGACGTGGAGCGGATCTCCCTGGTGGTCAACTACGACATCCCCCACGACACGGAGTCCTACGTGCACCGCATCGGCCGCACGGGCCGCGCGGGGCGCAAGGGCGAGGCCATCCTCTTCATGACCCCGCGCGAGAAGTACCTGCTGCGGGCCATCGAGAAGGCCACCCGCCAGCCGGTGGAGCAGATGCGCGTGCCGTCCACGGACGAGGTCAACCAGACCCGCAAGGACAACTTCGCGCAGCAGATCACGGAGACCATCGAGTCCGAGGACCTCTCGCTGTTCCGCGAGATGGTGGAGCAGTACGAGTCCGAGCACGACGTGGACGCCGAGGAGATCGCCGCGGCGCTGGCCGTGATCGCCCAGAACGGGCGCCCGTTCTTCGTGGAGGACCTCCCCGAGCCGCCGCAGCGCAAGCAGCGTGACCGGGACCGCGGGGACGGGCCCCGCAACCGCCGCACCCCCGGGGAGGAGGCCGGTATGCGCACCTACAAGCTGGCCGTGGGCCACCGGGACCGCGTGGTCCCCGGTGCCGTGGTGGGCGCCCTCACCCACGAGGGCGGGCTGAACGGCTCGCAGATCGGCGCGATCGACATCCGCCCCACCTTCACCCTGGTGGGCCTGCCGGAGAACCTGCCGGCCGGCACCCTGGACAAGCTGTCCAACACCCAGATCAACGGCGCGCCCATCCGCATCCAGGAGGACCGTGGACCCGGCGGCGGCGGGCCCCGTGGCGGCAACCGCTTCCGCGGCGGCGACCGCGACCGCGGCCCCCGCTCCGACCGTGGACCCCGCGGCGA
>NZ_JAUMTZ010000008.1:0-61530 GCF_030530945.1 Kocuria sp.
TGACAAACAACACACCACATCCAGGCGCCCCTCACAGGACCACCACGATCGGTTGTCAGACCAGACCGTCTCCGGCTGATCACATCTTGTGGTCGCTCGCGGTCTTCACCGTTCCGGCTTCTTCCCGAAGCGACTCAGTAATCTTAGTTCCTGTCTCTTCGGCGTGTCAACTTGACTTCTCAAGCTGCCCGCGCCGTTCGAACGGGAACCAGGTAACCATAGCATGAACAAGGTCCGAACTTTCGGGCTGATCTTTGCCGGTCACCCTCGCGGCCTGCCACCTTCTCGGTGGCCCGCCGCGACGACTCGGAACACACTACACACGAGCCGGGAACGGCGCAAAGACCGCTCCCGGCTCGGGTGGCACGCGTGGATCGCATGGGCTGACTTACCCCGCCCTCCCTCAACCACCACCTGGCTCAAGGCCGGGCGGGGAGGTACTCGTCAGGCGGTGACGGTGACCGCCGCGAGGTTCTTCTTGCCCCGCCGGATAAGCGCGAAGCGACCGTGGAGCAGATCCGCGGCACTGAGCTCCGCATCCTCACCGGCGATCTTGCGGTTGTTGACCGACACCCCACCCTCCTTGAGAGTGCGCCGCGCAGCGGACTTCGACTCGGAGAGACCCGTGGCCACCAGCAGGTCCACCACGTCGAACGACGTGGCCGCCGGTACCTCCGTGCCGGGAAGTGCCTGAGCGACAGCCGCGAGCGTGGCCTCGTCCAGTTCCTCGAAGGAACCCCTGCCGAACACGGCGGCGGACGCTTCCGCCGCCTGCCGGGTGGCCGCCTCCCCATGGACGAGGGTGTTGACGTCCTCCGCCAGCACGCGCTGCGCCTGCCTGCGGTGCGGTTCCTCCTCCGTGAGCCGCCCCAGCTCTGCGATCTCCTCACGCGTGCGGAAGGTGAAGACCTTGAGCCGGTCCACCACGTCTGCATCGGCGGTGTTGAGCCAGAACTGGTAGAACGCGTACGGCGAGGTCAGCTCGGGATCCAGCCAGACGGCGTTGCCCTCCGACTTGCCGAACTTGGTCCCGTCCGAGTTGGTGATCAGCGGCGTGCCGATGGCGTGGACCGCCGCGCCCTCCGTCTTGCGCACGAGGTCCGTGCCGGAGGTGAGGTTTCCCCACTGGTCCGAACCACCGGTCTGGAGCACGCAGTTGTACTGGCGGTAGAGGTTCAGGAAGTCCAGGCCCTGCAGGATCTGGTAGCTGAACTCGGTGTAGGAGATCCCCTCCTCCGAGTTCAGGCGCTTGGCCACGATGTCCTTCTTGACCATGGTGCCCACGCGGAAGTTCTTGCCGATGTCCCGGAGGAAGTCGATGGCGGACAGCTGCGAGGTCCAGTCCAGGTTGTTGACCATCCGGGCGGGGTTGGCCCCTTCGAAGGAGAGGAAGCGCTCCACCTGCTCGCGCAGCAGGTCCACCCACTTCGCCACGGTCTCCCGGGGGTTGAGAACGCGCTCGGTGCTCTGGCGGGGGTCCCCGATCAGACCGGTGGAGCCGCCCACCAGGCCGATGGGGTGGTGGCCGGCGAGCTGGAGCCGGCGCAGTAGCAGCAGCTGCACCAGGTGCCCCAGGTGCAACGAGGACGCAGTGGGGTCGAAGCCGCAGTAGTAGGTGATGGGCTCACCGTCCAGCGCACGCTGCAACGCCTCCGGATCCGTGGAGACCTGGACCAGGCCCCGCCAGTTCAGCTCCTCCCACAGGGAGGAGAAGGACGGATCGTTGTGCTGGGCGCTGAGATCGGTGGTTGACACGCGCACCAATTTATCAGGCCGGTTCGCCGTCCAGGCCGTCCTGGACCGCCAGCCCTGCGGGCATGCCGTGGGCCGCCACCAGGTGCAGTCGCTGCGTGGGCCGGGTCATGGCCACGTAGAGGTTGCCCGCGCCGCCGGCGGGGTTCGCGGCCACCTCGGCGGGCTCCACCACCACCACGGAGTCGAACTCCAGACCCTTGGCGTCCCAGGGGGTGAGGACCATGATCCTGCGGTCCAGACTGCGCATTCCCGCCGCGACCAGGCCGGGGAACGCGCGGTCCAGCGCGGACCCGACCTCGCCGATGCGACGCCCCGGGCACACCACTCCCACGAGTCCTCCGGCCAGCCGGTCCAGCTCCCCGCCCACGCGGGCGACGACCTCGGCCACCGCCTCCGCGTCCGTGCCGACGACGGCGAGCGCGGGCGGCTCCCCGTCCCGCACGGCCGTGGGGTCCGAGACGCTGAGGCCCGCCGCGCGCGCGACCCGCACGGCGGCGTCGGCGATGGGCTGCGGCGTGCGGTAGTTGACGGTGAGCTCCTCGACCTCGAAGCGCTCCCCCACGAACGGCTCGAGCGCCTCACGCCAGGTGCGGGACGCACCGGCGTTGCCCGCCTGCGCGATGTCCCCCACCACGGTGAACGACTTCATGGGGCACCGGCGCATGAGCACGCGCCACTGCATGGCAGAGAGCTCCTGCGCCTCGTCCACCACCACGTGCCCGTACGCCCACGTGCGGTCCGACGACGCCGCCTCCGCCGCCGTCATGCGGTGCGGCGCCTCCGCGTTGAACGCCGTGAGCTGCTCGACCGTGACCACGCCCTGCGCCCCGATGTCCTCGAAACCCTCGGCCATGGCCTCCAGGGCCTTCTGCGCCGACTCCTGGGCCTTGCGCTCCTCCAGGTTGCGGTCCCCGCGCACCTTGATCCCGGCGGACTCGAAGTCACCCAGCAGCTCGGCGGCCTCGTCCAGCAGGGCGACGTCCGCCACGGTGAGCGGGGCGTCGACGGGCCGCAGGAGGCGGGCCACCTGGGCGTCGTCGAGCTCGGGCGCGGCGGAGCGCAGGTACCGCTCCTTGCCGAAGAGCTGGGAGACCAGCTGCTGCGGTGTGAGCGGCAGCCACAGGAGGTTGAGAGCCACCCGCACCTCGCGCGACTGACGGAGGTCCTCCTTGAGGTACGAGCGGTCCATGGTGGAGCCGGCCTTCTCGTTCAGCTCCTCCCCCAGCTTCTGGGCGAGCTCCTTGATGACCACCTTCACGAACGTCTCACGGGCCTCGTTGTGCGGCTTGCCCGTGGCGCGGGCCCGCTCGCGGGCTCGGCGGACCAGGGAGCGCGAGAGCTTGACCCTGTGGCCGTCCACCGTGAGCCACTGCGAGCGCTCCGGGACCTTCTGCCGGTCCGCGACCGCGCGGGCCACGACGTCCACCATGTGCAGCCCGGACTTCCAGCGGGTGACCCATGGATCCGTCTCCACGGCGCCGTGCACACCCGGGTAGAGGTCCGCGAGCGAGGACATGACCACCCCCGTCTCCCCGAGCGCGGGCAGGACCCGTTCGATGTACCAGAGGAAGGAGGACGAGGGCCCCACGATGAGCACCCCGGACTTCGCGAGCCGCTCACGGTGCTCGTAGAGCAGGAAGGCGGCACGGTGCAGGGCCACGGCGGTCTTGCCCGTGCCGGGTCCGCCCTGGACCACGCGCACGCCGGAGAGCGGGGCGCGGATGATGCGGTCCTGCTCGGCCTGGATGGTGGCGACGATGTCGGTCATGCGCCCGGTGCGCTCGGAGTTCAGCGCGGCGATCAGCGCGCCCTCGCCGTGGACCACGTCCGCGTCCGTGACGGCCTCGGGATCGAAGACGTCGTCCTCGAGGGCCGTGACCTCCCGCCCGTCCATGATCAGGTGGCGCCTGCGCACGAGGTCCATGGGAGTGGCGGCGGTCGCCTGGTAGAACGCGGCGGCCTCACGGGCACGCCAGTCCAGCACGAGCCGCCGGTGGTCCTCGGTGGCCAGCCCGAGCCGCCCCACGTAGTGGCGCTCGTCGCCCCGGGTGTCCAGGCGGCCGAACACGAGGCGCTCGTCCACGGAGTTCAGCTGCGCCAGGCGGTCCTCGTAGTGGGTGGCGAAGGCGTCACGCTCGGAGCGCGCCTGGTGGCCACCCCCGAACTGGGTGGTCCTGACCCTGCTCAGCTCACGGTCGCTGAGCGCTCGCAGCTCGTCCAGCCGGGCGTAGGCCCCGGCCACGTAGCGCCGCTCCAGCTCGAGCTGCCGGGACACTCCCACGGATGCGGAATCCTCCACGCACTTCACCTCATGCACACTGCCGACGGAGCCGGTCGCTCAACCGGCGATCGACCATCCTACCGGCCGCCCGGGACAGGCGGGTGCCTCAGACGCGCAGCAGCGCGCGGATCCGGTGCCCGCCCAGCTGGGCACGGCCCCGCAGCGCGGTGAGCTCCATGATCACGCCGAAGCCGGTGACGTTGTACCCGCCGCGGGTCAGCAGGGACGCGGCCGCCCCCAGGGTGCCGCCGGTGGCGAGGACGTCGTCCAGCACGAGCACGCGCGAACCCCGGGGGGCGTCGTCCGTGTGGATCTCCAGAGTCCCGGTCCCGTACTCCAGCGCGTAGGACTGCGAGATGGTCTCGCGAGGCAGCTTCCCGGCCTTGCGCACGGGGATGATGCCCGCGCCGGAGGCGTAGGCGACGGCCGCGGCGATCATGAAGCCCCGCGCCTCCACACCGGCCACGCAGTCGTACTGGCCGTCGAAGGCGTCCACGAGGGCGTCCACGGTGCGCCGGAAGCCCGGCCCGTCCGCGAAGAGCGGTGTGAGGTCACGGAACAGCACCCCCGGTTCGGGGTGGTCGGGGATCTTGGCGCACAACCGGTCGATCATCTGTTCCACGGATTCAGTCACCCACCCATGGTATCCGCCGCGCCACGAGCCGGGCTCCGCGGCGCTACCGCGTGCGACGCCGCTTCACGGCCGCCCTGCGGTACGGCGAGACCGTGGGCTCCCCGCACAGCGCGAAGCGCCACGGGAACGCGTCCGTGCCGCCCTCCCCCGAGACACCGGTGCGCGGGGTCGCGAGCAGCTCTTTCGGGGCCTGCTCCGCCAGCACCAGACCCGTCCAGGGTGCGGGCCCCCGCGCCGCGACCTCCTCGCGTGCCCGGGCCACCGGATCGGGTGCGGTCCCGAGGTCGGCGAGCGCGGCGCCGTCGTCCCCCCGGTCCAGGCCGAGGGCCTGCGCGAGGTTGCCGGGACCGCGCGCCAGGGCCGCGGCGGTGGGTTCCGAGCTGCGGTGCGCGAGCCGACGGCGCACGGCCGCCTCGGCGCCCAGCACCACCTCGCCCGAGCGCAGCAGGATCCCCCCGCCCGTGCCCTCGGGCCGGCACACGAAGTTCACCGCGTGGTGCAGCCCGTAGGTGAAGTAGACGTAGAGGTGGCCCGGCGGGCCGAACATGGAGGCGTTGCGCGCCGTGCGGCCCCGGTAGGTGTGCGCGCCGGGGTCCGGGAGGTCCGAGTCCGCCGGCCCGCCGTAGGCCTCCACCTCCGTGAGGCGCAGCGCCACCGTGCCCCCGGGCCGGTTGCAGACCAGCACGGCCCCGAGGAGCCGGGGAGCGACGTCGGGCGCGGGGGCCAGGAGCAGCTCCGTCAGGGGTGCCGTCACGAGACGACGGGCTCGCGGTCCGCGAAGGCGCGCACCTCCGCGAGCCGGTCCTCGAGCTCCTCCAGCTGACGGGCGACGGCCTCGGGGGCGGTGCCGCCCTGGGAGCTGCGGGAGGCCAGCGAACCGGCCACGGTGAGCACCTCGCGCACCCCCGGCGTGAGGTGGGCCGAGATGGCGGCGAACTGCTCGTCGGTGAGGTCCCACAGCTCGATCCCCCGCTCCTCGCAGACCCGCACGGCCTCGCCCGAGATCTCGTGCGCCTCGCGGAAGGGCACGCCCTGGCGAACGAGCCACTCGGCCACGTCCGTGGCGAGCGCGAAGCCCTGCGGGGCGAGCTCGGCCAGGCGCTCCGTGTGGAACTGCAGGGTGGCCATCATCCCCGCCACGGCGGGCAGCAGCACCTCGAGCTGGTCGATCGCGTCGAAGACCGGCTCCTTGTCCTCCTGCAGGTCCCGGTTGTACGCGAGCGGCAGTCCCTTGAGCGTGGCGAGCAGGCCCGTGAGGTCCCCGATGAGCCGACCCGCCTTGCCGCGCGCGAGCTCCGCGACGTCCGGGTTCTTCTTCTGGGGCATGATCGAGGAGCCCGTGGAGAAGGCGTCGTCCAGGGTGACGAACGAGAACTCCTTGGTGGCCCACGTGGTCACCTCCTCGCTCATGCGGGAGACGTCCACCGCGGCCATCGCGCACACCCACGCGAACTCGGCGTAGACGTCGCGGGACGCGGTGCCGTCGATCGAGTTGAACACCGCCGAGTCGAAGCCGAGCTCCGCCGCCACCGCGTTCGGGTCCAGGCACAGGGAGGAGCCGGCGAGCGCGCCGGAGCCGTACGGCGAGACCGCTGCACGCCGGTCCCAGTCCACGAACCGCTGCACGTCCCGCAGCACCGCCCACGCGTGCGCGAGCAGGTGGTGGGACAGCAGCACGGGCTGCGCGTGCTGGAGGTGGGTCCGCCCCGGCATGGGGGCGTCCGGGTGCCGGCGCGCCTGGGCCACGAGCGCGGCCACGACCTCCAGCAGGTTGCGGGCGATGACCGAGGCGTGGTCGCGCAGGTACATGCGGCCCAGCGTGGCGATCTGGTCGTTGCGGGAGCGGCCCGCGCGCAGCTTCCCGCCCAACTGGGCACCGGCGCGCTCGATGAGTCCGCGCTCGAGGCACCCGTGGACGTCCTCGTCCGACGGTGCGGGCGCGTAGGCTCCGCTGCGCACGTCCGCCTCAAGGCGGTCCAGGGCGTCCAGCATGCCCGCGAGCTCGGTCTCGTCCAGCAGCCCCGCGGTGTGCAGGACCCTCGCGTGGGCGCGGGAACCCGCGATGTCGTACGGCGCGAGCCGCCAGTCGAACTGGGTGGAGCGGCTCAGCTCCGCGAGCGCGTCCGCCGGTCCCCCGGCGAAGCGGCCGCCCCAGAGGGCACCCTCGTTGGTTCCGTGCTGTGCGTGCTGGGCCATGGTGCTCCTCGGTGACGTGTGCTGGGTGGTGCGCGCGGCCGGTGACGACGGCGCCCGGCGCAGTGGACGGCCGGGCCCCAGTCTAGGAGCCCGGCCGTCGTGGTCCGCCGCGGGGGCGGTGTGGCCGCGGTGCGCCGCAGCCGTGGGTGCTCAGTTCCCGGCGAGCCCCTGCTCCCGGCGGGAGGCGACCTTCGAGGACATCCCGAACAGCTCGATGAAGCCGCGGGCGTTGGACTGGTCGAAGGAGTCCCCCTCGTCATAGGTGGCGAGGTTGAAGTCGTACAGCCCGGTGTCCGAGCGCCGCCCGGTGACGGTGGCCCGCCCGGCGTGCAGCTCCATGCGGATGTCGCCGTTGACGTAGGTCTGGGTGTCCTCGATGAAGACGTCCAGGGACTTCTTCAGCGGGGAGAACCACTGGCCGTCGTACACGAGCTCGGTCCAGCGCTGGCCCACGGTCCGCTTGAAGCGTGCCTGCTCGCGCTCGATCGTGACGTTCTCCAGCTCCCGGTGCGCGGCGATCAGGGCCATGGCACCCGGGGCCTCGTAGATCTCGCGGGACTTGATGCCCACGAGCCGGTCCTCCACGATGTCGATCCGGCCCACGCCCTGGGCGCCCGCGCGGCGGTTCATCTCCTGGATGGCCTGCAGCGGGGTCACGGGGGCGCCGTCCAGCGCCACGGGGACGCCCTTCTCGAACGTGATCACGACCTCGTCCGCGGCGGGCGGGAACGTGGGGTCGTCGGTGTAGTCGTAGACGTCCTTGGTGGGCCCGTTCCAGATGTTCTCCAGGAAGCCGGTCTCCACGGCGCGACCCCACACGTTCTGGTCGATCGAGAAGGGGTTCTTCTTGGTGGTCACGATGGGAAGGTCGTTCTTCTCCGCGTAGGAGATGGCCTTCTCCCGGGTCAGCGCGAGGTCCCGGACCGGTGCGATGCACTTGAGGTCCGGGCCGAGCGTCTGGATGCCCACCTCGAAGCGGACCTGGTCGTTGCCCTTGCCCGTGCAGCCGTGCGCCACGGTGGTGGCGCCGAACTGCTGCGCGGCCGCCACCAGGTGCTTGACGATCACCGGGCGGGACACCGCCGAGACGAGAGGGTACGAGTCCATGTAGAGGCCGTTGGCCTTGAGCGCGGGCATGCAGTACTCGCTCGCGAACTCGTCCCGCGCGTCCGCCACGTATGCCTCCACGGCACCGCAGTCCAGCGCGCGCTGGCGGATGGTCTCCAGATCCTCCCCGCCCTGCCCGACGTCCACCGCCACGGCGATGACCTCGGCACCGGTGGCCTCACCGATCCAGCCGATGGCCACGGACGTGTCCAGTCCGCCCGAGTAGGCCAATACAACGCGATCACTCACGGCGCTCTCCTCACACACTGCTCAACGACGACACTGCCTGCGCGGGTCGTGCCCGCGCCTCATGCATGACTATACACAACTGTCAGTATTTATGCATCGAGGGTGAGCTCGCGCTTGAGGATCTTGCCCGTGGGCCCCTTGGGCAGCTCGTCCACCAGGCGGTAGATGCGGGGGTACTTGTACTTGGCCACCCGCTCCTGCACGAAGGCGTCCAGCTCTCGCGTGAGCTCCTCCCGGTCCCGGGAGTCCAGCACACCCGACTCGAAGACGACGACGGCGCCCACCTCCTCACCGTGCTTCTCGCTCGGTGCGCCCACCACGGCGGCCTCCACCACGCCCGGGAACTGGTAGATGACCTCCTCGATCTCCCGCGGGTACACGTTGTACCCGCCGCGCAGGATCATGTCCTTCTTGCGGTCCACGATGAAGAAGGCGCCGTCCTCGTCCTGGCGCGCCATGTCACCGGTGTGGAACCAGCCGCCGCGCATGGCCTCCTCCGTGGCCTCCGGCTTGTTCCAGTACCCCTTCATGACGTACTGCCCGCGCACCACGAGCTCCCCGACCTCACCCGTGGGCACCTCACGGTCCTCGCCGTCCACGACCCGCAGCTCGGCGCCGCGCACGGCCGTGCCGATCGAGCCGGGCTTGCGCGGCGTCCCGGGCTGGTTGAAACACACCACCGGGGACGTCTCCGACAGGCCGTAGCCCTCGAAGACCGTGGTGTGGAAAACCTTCTCGAACGTGGCCATGACCTCCACGGGCATGGCGGACCCGCCCGAGACACCGGCTCGCAGATCGATCCCCGCCGCGGCGTCCTCCCCCCTGCCCACCTGGTGCAGCAGGGCCACGTACATGGTGGGCACACCCGCGAAGATGTTCACGCGGTCCCGGCGCAGGACCTCCAGCGCCTCGGCCGGGTGGAAGCGCGGCAGCAGAGTGACCGCGGCACCGCGGCCCACCACCCCGTTGAGGGCCACGGTCTGGCCGAACACGTGGAAGAACGGCAGCCCGCCGAACATCACGTCCCCGTTCTTCAGGTCGAACAGCTCACCGGCGATCTCCGCGTTGGTGCGCAGGTTGCTGTGGGTCAGCTCCGCCCCCTTGGGACGCCCCGTGGTCCCGGAGGTGTAGAGCAGCACCGCCGTGTCCGAGTCCTGGCGCTCGGCCACCTCGGTGCGCGGCTCGACGGACTGCAGGTGCTCCACCGTGCCGCGGGCACTGATGGGCAGCACGCTCAGGCCCTCGACGTCCGCCGCGGCCCGGCGACTGGCCTCCGCCATGTCCTCCCACGCGAGCACGAACGAGACACCCGCGTCCTGGAAGTGGTAGCTCAGCTCGCGGGGGGTCAGCAGCGGGTTCAGCGGCACCACGATGCCCCCGGCGCGCAGCACGGCGTAGTAGAGCACGGCCATGTGCGGCACGTTCGGCAGCACCAGGGCCACACGGTCCCCCGGACGGATGCCGTTGGATGCGAGCAGCGCACAGGCCCGGGCGGAGAGGTCGTCCAGCTGCGCGTAGCTCAGGTGGAGATCGCCCAGGATGACAGCGGGGTCCGAGCCGTACTTCGCGGCCGACGAGGTGAGCAGGGTGGCCAGGTTGGTCATGGGTCCTCCGGGAGAAGTGTGAGTTCTACCACGTGATACTGCCCGTATCGGATATCCCAGTCAAACGTCCCGGCGGGCCCCGGCGGAGCGTGGGAGACTGGAGGGCGCCCGTCCGCGCGCCCCCACCGCGGGACCCGGATCGGCGCCCTCTCACCCCGCATCCGGGCCACGGGAGCGTGGCCCACACGTGTCGAAGGACGTTCCGTGACCAATCCGCAGCACGAAGCCCAGACCCCCCGGTTCACCGACGAGGAGCTCGCCTACGTGGCCTCCCTGTTCGACGCCGCCCGCAGCGGCGACACGCAGCTGTTGAGCTCCGCGATCGACGCCGGCGTGCCGGTGAACCTCACCAACGACAGGGGCGACACCCTGCTGAACCTCGCCGCGTACCTGGAGCAGGAGGAGACGGTGGCCATGCTGCTGGCCCGGGGGGCGGACACCGAGCGCGTGAGCGACATGGGCTTCACCGCGCTGGTCTGCGCCGTGTTCCGCGGCAACGAGACGATCACCCGCGCCCTGCTGGAGGCGGGCGCCGGGCAGGCGAGCGGCCACCAGCACGCGCAGGACGTGGCCCGGGTCTTCGGGCGGGAGCACCTGCTGCCCCTGCTCGAGGAGTACGAGGCGCGTCAGGCCTGACGCCCGGGCCGCTCAGCGGGCGAGGTCGAGGAACCGCCGGGCGAGCTCCTCGCCGCCCCGCGGATCGCGGCTGACCACCATGATGGTGTCGTCCCCGGCAATGGTCCCCAGGATCTCGGGGGTGACCGAGCGGTCGATCGCGGAGGCGAAGTACTGGGCGGCTCCCGGCGGTGTCCGCAGGATCACGAGGTTCGCGCTGCCCTCGGCCGTGACCAGCAGCTCCCGGCACAGGGCCGCGAGCTTGGCCTCCGAGCTCTCGCTCGTGATTCCGCTCGCCGGGGACCTGTCCGCCCCGGCCCGGGGCATCGCGTAGACTGTTCCACCGCGCGCGGAGCGCACCCGGACGGCCTCCAGCTCCACGAGGTCCCGGGACAGCGTGGCCTGCGTCACCTGGATGCCGTCCGCGGCGAGCAGCTCCGCGAGCTCCGCCTGCGAGTGGACGTCTCCACCGGTCACGAGCTCCAGGATCCGCGCCTGCCGGGCCGTCTTGGTGGTGGGGATGCCGCTCACCGGGTCTCCTCCCTCCGCAGGGCGGCGGGCAGATCCGCGGAGAGCCCCGAGGAGTCCAGCAGGAACGTGAGCAGGGCCTTCTGGGCGTGCAGCCGGTTCTCGGCCTCGTCCCACACCAGGGAGGCGGGCCCGTCGATGACCTCCGCGGCGACCTCCAGGCCGCGGTACGCCGGCAGGCAGTGCAGGAACACCGCGTGCTCCGCCGCGAGCGCCATGGCGTCGGCGGTCACGGCGTAGGGCCGGAAGATCTCCGCGCGCTCGGCCTTCTCGGCCTCCTGCCCCATGGACACCCAGGTGTCGGTGACGACGGCGTCCGCACCCGCGAGCGCCTCCGGGGCGTCCGCGGTGACCAGCACGGAGCCGCCCGTGCGCGCGGCGCGCTCGCGGGCCGCGCGCACCACGTCCTCCCTGGGCAGGTACCCCTGCGGTCCTGCCACGCGCACGTGCATCCCTGCGGTGGCGCACCCCAGCAGGTAGGAGTTCGCCATGTTGTTGGCGGCGTCCCCCACGTAGGTGAGGGTGCGCCCGGCCAGCTCCCCGAAGTGCTCGCGCAGCGTGAGCAGGTCCGCGAGGATCTGGCACGGGTGGTAGTCGTCGGACAGGGCGTTGACCACGGGCACCGTGCTGTGCTCGGCCATCTCCTCGAGCCCGGACTGCGCGTAGGTGCGCCACACCACGGCGGCCAGCATCCGGGAGAGCACGCGCGCGCTGTCCGCGACGCTCTCCTTGTGCCCCAGCTGGGACTCGCCGGGGTTGATGATCAGCGGGTTGCCGCCGAGGTCCGCCACGCCGGTGGCGAAGGACACCCGGGTGCGTGTGGAGGTCTTGTCGAAGACGACGCCCACCGTGCGGGGCCCGGCCAGCGGACGGCGTGAGAACCTGTCCGCCTTCAGGGCGAGGGCGAGGTCCAGCACCTCCGCCTGCTCCTCGGGGGTGAGATCGGTGTCGACCAGGAAGTGACGCAGCACGCGGGGTTCTCCTTCGGTGGCGGGGCCGGTTTCGGCGGGAACGGACGGTGGACAGGGTGGGTGGGCTCAGGTGGCCTGGACCTCGGACAGCAGCCCCGGCAGTGCCGCGGTGAAGGTGTCGGTCTCCTGCGCGGTGATGATCAGCGGCGGGGCGAGCCGCACGGTCGCGGGGCCGGTGGCGTTGACGATGAACCCCGCGCGGCGGGCGGCGGCCACGAGACGCGGGGCCACGGCGTCGTCGGGGTCGCGCTGGACGAGGTCCACGCCGAGCAGCAGCCCGTGCTGGCGCACCCCGGTGACCCCGGGGACCTCGCGCAGCTGCCCGGCGAGCCGGGAGCCGACCCGGCGCGCGTTGCCGAGCAGGTCCTCGTCCCGGATGGTCGTGACGGTGGCGAGCGCCGCCGCCATGGCCAGGGGGTTGCCGCCGAACGTGGTGCCGTGCTGGCCGGCGGTGAGCAGTCCCGAGACCTCGGGGCCCGCGGTGAGCAGCGCTCCCACCGGGAAGCCGCCGCCGAGGCCCTTGGCCAGGGTCACCGCGTCCGGGAACTCCCCGGCCGGCAGCTGCGCGGTGGCAGCGAGCCAGGCGCCGGTGCGGCCCATCCCGGACTGCACCTCGTCCACGACCAGCAGAGCGCCGCGCTCACGGGTCAGCTGCCGGGCGCGGGCGAGGAAGCCCTCCGGCAGCCCGCGCACGCCGGCCTCCCCCTGGACGGGTTCCACGAAGACGGCGGACACGGTGTCGTCCAGGGCGGCGTCGAGCGCCTCGACCGTGGCCGGGACGTGAGAGACGCCTGCGGGCAGCGGCTCGAAGGGCTCACGGTAGGCGGGCTTGGCCGTGAGCGCGAGGGAGCCCATGGTGCGGCCGTGGAACGCGTTTTCCAGGGCGATCACGCGCTCGCGCGGGCGGCCGCGGGAGTCGGGGTGGGCGAGGCCGTGGCGGCGCGCCAGCTTGAACGCCGCCTCGTTCGCCTCGGAGCCCGAGTTGGCGAAGAACACGTGCGAGCCCTCCGGGGCACCCGTGACCTCCGTGAGCAGCCGGGCGAGCTCCACGCCCCCGGGGGACGTGAACAGGTTCGAGATGTGCGCGAGCGTGCCCGCCTGCTCCGAGACCGCACGCACCCAGGCCGGGTGGGCGTGGCCCAGGGCGTTGACCGCGATGCCCGCCAGCAGGTCCAGGTAGCGGGTGCCGTTCGCGTCCGTGACGTGGCACCCCTCCCCCGAGACGAGCACGAGCGCGGGGTCCCCGAACACCCCCAGCAGGTTCTCCCGGTACTGCTGCAGCAGATCGTCCTGGTGGCTCATGCGTCCTCTCCGTCCGGTGTGACTTCCGTGCCGATGCCCGTGTCAGTGAAGATCTCCAGCAGCGACGAGTGCGGCGAGCGCCCGTCCACGATGCTCGCGCGCGGCACGCCGCCCTCCACGGCGCGCAGGGCCGCGCGCATCTTGGGGATCATCCCCGATTCCAGCGTGGGGAGCATCTCCCGCAGCTCGGACGCGCTGAGCGAGGAGATCAGCGAGAACCGGTCCGGCCAGTCCGCGTAGAGACCCTCCACGTCCGTGAGGGCCACGAACTTCTCCGCCCCCAGGGCCACCGCGACCTCCGCGGCCGCGGTGTCCGCGTTCACGTTGAGCACCTGGCCCGTGAGCGCACCCGGGCCGGCGGCGGCGTCCTCCTCCGGGTCCACGAGCTCCGGGGCGATCGAGGCGATCACGGGGATCTTGCCGATGTCCAGCAGCTGTTCCACCGCGGCCGTGTTGACCCGCGTGACCGTGCCCACCAGACCCAGGTCCAGCGGGGCGCCGTCCGAACCGGTGCGCACGCGCCGGGCCTGCAGCAGCCCGGCGTCCTCCCCGGACATGCCCACCGCGTACGGGCCGTGGGCATTGAGCAGTCCCACGAGCTCCCGGCCCACCTGGCCCGTGAGCACCATGCGGATCACGGTCATGGCCTCCTCGGAGGTCACGCGCAGCCCGTCCCGGAACTCGGAGGCGATGCCCAGGGAGTCGAGCATGGTGCTGATCTGGGGGCCGCCGCCGTGGACCACCACGGGACGGATGCCCACGTGGCGCAGGAAGACGATGTCCTCCGCGAACGCCCGGCGCAGCTCGTCGCTGACCATGGCGTTGCCGCCGTACTTGAAGACCATGGTGGATCCCGCGTAGCGCTGGATCCACGGGAGGGCCTCCATGAGGGTCTCCGCCTTGGCGCGGGCGGTCCGGTACCTGGTGTCGTCGCTGAGTCGTGTCATGGTGGGGCGCGCTAGCTCGAGTAGGCGCTGTTCTCCTCGACGTAGTCGTGGGTGAGGTCGTTGGTCCACACGGTGGCCCGCTGGTCCCCGGTCTTCAGGTCGACCACGATGTCCACGGCGCGCGACGCCGCCAGGTCCACGCCCTCGCGCGGGTCGCCGATGCTGCCGTTGCGGCACACCGTCACCCCGTTGATGGTGACGTCCAGGCGGTCCGGGTCGAACTGGGCGCGGGTGGTGCCCACCGCGGAGAGCACCCGGCCCCAGTTCGGGTCGTTGCCGTAGACCGCGGTCTTGAGCAGGTTGGAGCGGGCCACCGTGCGCGAGACCTCCTCGGCCTCGGTCTCGGTGGCCGCCCCCACGGTGGTGACGGCGATGTCGTGGGACGCGCCCTCCGCGTCCGTGATCAGCTGCTGCGCGAGGCTGTGGCAGACCGCGGTCAGCGCACGGGTGAACTCCGCCTGCCCGGGCACGCGCCCGGACGCCCCGGAGGCCATGAGCACCACGGTGTCGTTGGTGGACATGCAGCCGTCCGAGTCCGTGCGGTTGAAGGTGACCCGGCAGGCCTCCCGCAGTGCCGCGGACAGGGCGTCCCCGGTCAGCAGCGCGTCCGTGGTGAGCACCACGAGCATGGTAGCCAGCCCCGGGGCGAGCATTCCCGCGCCCTTGGCCATGCCGCCCACGGTCCACCCGGAACCAGTGGCGCACGCCTGCTTGGGCACCGTGTCCGTGGTCATGATGGCCTCCGCCGCCCGCAGCCCGGCGTCCCGGCCCGGGCCGAGCTGCGCGACGACGGCCGGCACGCCCGCGCGCACCGCGTCCATGGGCAGCTGCTCACCGATCAGCCCGGTGGAGCACACGACGACCTCCCCTGCTCCGACGCCCAGGCCCTGCGCCACGAGCTCGGCGGTGGTGTGGGTGTTCTGGAAGCCCTGCGGCCCCGTGCACGCGTTGGCGCCACCGGAGTTCAGGACCACGGCGCGCGCCGTGCCCTGCCGGAGGACCTCGCGGGACCAGTGCACCGGGGCGGCCGCCACGCGGTTGGAGGTGAACTGCGCCGCGGCGGCGTGCTCCGGGCCGTTGTTCACCACGAGGGCGAGATCGGCACCGCCGGACGCCTTGAACCCGGCCGCCACACCGGCCGCGGTGAAGCCCGCGGCGGCGCACACACCGGCGGCCGTGGAGACGGTCACGGCGTCGTCCGGGGCCGCGGAACCCGCACCGGCGTCCGGGTGCGTGCCGAGGGGCCCGGCACCGGTCGGGTCGAGTGGGTGGGACTCTGTCATGACTGCTCCTGATCCGTGTCTCTTCCTGATGCGCACGGCCCCCCGGGGCGCGCCACGCCGCTCACGGGGCCACGCCCTGAGCCGTGAGGCCCGTGGTCTCGGGCAGCCCCAGAGCCAGGTTCAGCGACTGCACCGCGGCACCCGCCGTGCCCTTGGTGAGGTTGTCGATGACGGTGCTGACCACGAGCCGCCCGGCGTGCGGGTCCACGGCCAGCTGCAGGGCCACGTGGTTGGACGCCTGCACCGCCTTGGTGGTGGGCCACTGCCCCTGCGGCAGCACGTGCACGAAGGGCTCGTCCGCGTAGGCGAGCTCGTACGCGGCGCGCACGCGGGCGTCGTCGACCCCGGGGCGCAGCACGGCCGTGGCCGTGGTGAGGATCCCGCGGGGCATGGGGGCCAGGGTGGGAGTGAACGAGACAGTGACGTCCTCGCCGCACGCGGCGGCGAGCCCCTGCTCGATCTCCGGGGTGTGGCGGTGGCCGCCGCCCACGCCGTACGGGGACATCCCGCCCATGGTCTCCGCGCCGAGCAGGTGCGGCTTCGGCGACTTGCCCGCCCCGGAGGTGCCTGAGGCGGAGACCACCACGATGTCCCGTGGCGACACGAGTCCCGCGGCCAGCGCCGGGGCCAGGGCCAGCAGGGAGCCCGTGGGGTAGCAGCCCGGCACCGCGACCCGGGTGGCCCCGCGCAGCGCGTCCCGCTGCTTGCGGCCCGCGGGGTCCACGACGAGCTCGGGCAGCCCGTACGGCCAGGAGCCGGCGTGCTCGGTGCCGTAGAAGCGCTCCCACGCGGCGGCCGAGCTCAGGCGGTGGTCCGCGCCGGCGTCGACCACCACGGTCTGCGGGGGCAGCTGGGCGGCCACGGCGGCGGACTCGCCGTGGGGCAGGGCCAGGAAGACGACGTCGTGGCCCGCGAGGTTCTCGGGCGTGGTCTCCACGACGGTCCGCTCCGCGAGCGCGTGCAGGTGGGGCTGCAGCCGCCCGAGGCGCTCCCCCGCGGTGGAGTGCCCGGTCACCGTGGTGATTTCGATGTCGGGGTGCCCGCACAGCAGGCGGAGCACCTCCCCGCCCGCGTACCCGGTGGCCCCGGAGATGGCTGCGCTGTAGGTCATGCCCCCACCATAGCGTATTTCTATGCACCGCACTCAATATTATTCATCATGCGTACCCGCACCTTGAAGGGGCGCACCCCGGGACGGGACACTGGAGGGAGCAGCCCGCCCGGACCCACGAAGGAGCTCCCCATGACCACGAGCATGCAGACCGTCACCGCCGCGCAGGCCGGCGGGCCGGAGGTGCTGCGCCCGGACGAGCGCGAGGTGCCCGCGCCGGGGCCCCACGAGGCAATGGTGCGCACCGTGGCCACGGGCGTGAACTTCATCGAGACCTACCAGCGCTCCGGCGTCTACCCCGTGGACTACCCGTTCACCCCGGGCGCGGAGGGGTGCGGGGAGGTCGTCGCCGTGGGTGAGGAGGTCACGGGAATGGCCCCCGGGCAGCTCGTGGCCACCGCCGAGGCGTCCCGCACCTACGCCGAGTACTTCACGGTGGACGCGGCGAAGCTGCTGCCCGTTCCGCCGGGCATGGACCCATGGATCGCCGCGGCCCTGCCCCTGCAGGGGCTCACCGCCCACTACCTGGTGCGCTCCACCGTGGCGCTGGGCCCCGGGGACACCGCGGTGGTCACCGCGGCCTCCGGCGGGGTGGGCGGCCTCGTGGTCCAGCTCGCCCGGCGCGCAGGGGCCACCGTGGTGGCGCTGACCTCCACACCGGAGAAGGCGGAGACCGCGCGCGGGCTCGGCGCGGACCACGTGCTGGGCTACGACGGCTTCGCGGCGCGGGTCCGGGAGCTCACCGACGGCGCCGGCGCTGACGTGGTCTACGACTCCGTGGGAGCCGCCACCTTCGACGAGTCCCTCGCGGCCACCAGCGTCCGCGGGACCACGGTGCTCTTCGGGGGCTCCTCGGGGCAGGTGCCGCCGTTCGACCTGCAACGGCTCAACAGCTCGGGCGCGCTGTACGTCACGCGCCCGTCCCTGGCCTACTACCTGCGCGACGCCGAGGAGCGCCGGTGGCGGTGGCGCGAGCTCACGGACGCGGTGGCCGACGGCGCCCTGACCGTCCGCGTGGGCGGCACCTACCCGCTCGCGGAGGCCTCCGCCGCCCACCGGGACCTGGAGTCCCGCGCCACGCAGGGCAAGCTGCTGCTCGTGCCCTGAGCGGAGGAGCTCACACGTCCGCGCGGACCCCGCCGCGGTGGACTCGCCGCACACCCCACACCGTGAGGCCGGCGCACACCAGCGCGCCGAGGGCCCAGCCCCCGGCGCGCAGCCGCTGGCCCGTGACGGTCTCCTGCGTGACCCCGTCCGCACCCCAGGTTCCGGGCTCGTCCGTCTCCACCACGGTGAGCTTGCCGTCCCGCACCGCGAGCAGCGCGTCCACCTCGTGGGGGAAGTCGGAGTCCTGGGCACCGGTCTGGGTGCCCCGGAAGGTGATCTGGTCCCCCGCCGCCTTCTTCACCGGGTCGTTGAGCCGGTTGTCGAAGGGGTACTTGCCCACGAGGTCGTTCTTGGGCATGGCGCCCGAGTAGATCCCGTTGTAGTCCCTGGTGTCCAGGTCGTTGGTGAGGGTCTGGTAGGTCCCGGAGACCACCATGGACTCCCCCGCCCACTCCTGCAGGTGCGAGGCCCTGGCAAAGGACAGCGCGGAGACCAGCCCCAGTGCCACGGTGGCCACCACCCCCACCAGCACCACGAGGACGATCGCCCAGCCCCTCGGGGCGGGGCCGCGTTCGTGCTGGTCCTCGGTGAAGGCGATCAGGTCTTCGGGGTTCTGCGTCACGGTGCTCCTCGGGGTGGGGGAAGGATCAGGAGCGGAGCTCGGCGCCGTGCTCCCGGTGGGCGGCGGCCACCGCGGCCTGGCGGGCCTCGGACGCCTCGTCCGCGGTGAGCGTGCGGTCCGGGGCGCGGAAGCGCAGGGCGATGGCCACGGACTTGCTGCCCTCGGGGATGCCCGTGCCGGAGTACACGTCGAACACCTCCGCGGTCTCCAGCAGCTCGCCGGCACCCCGGCGGACCGTCTCCAGCAGCCGCGCCGCCGGGACGTCCTCGGCCACGACCAGCGCCACGTCCTGCGTGGCCGCCGGGTAGCCGGAGATCGGCCGGGCGGCCACGGCGGCGCTCTCGTGGTCCAGCAGCGCGGAGAGGTCCAGCTCCACGGCGCACGTGCGCTCCGGCAGCCCCTGCGTCGCCACGAGCTTGGGGTGCAGCTCTCCGGCCACACCGATCACCGCACCGTCGGAGGTGCTCAGCTGCGCGGTGCGCCCGGGGTGGAACGCGGCGTGCTGGCCCTGGGTGACCCGCAGCTCCACACCCACGCTGCGCGCGGCCAGGTGGGCCACGTCCAGGGCGTCCTGCCAGTCCAGGGCGCGGGGGGTGACCCAGGGCCCGGGGACGGTGTCGTTGCCGGTGAGCACGGCCGCGAGCTTGCGCGGCTGGGCCGGGACGGCGGCGTCGAGCCGCTCCAGGTCCTGCTCCCCCGGACGCGCACCCAGCGGGGGAACGGGCTGGGTGTCCGGGGTGTGGCCGTCCGCGAGGAACACGTGACCGATCTCGTAGAGCGCGAGGTCCCGGAACCCGCGGGAGTGGTTGCGCCGCAGCACCTCCAGCAGCCCGGGCAGCACGCTGACGCGCAGCAGGGGCTGCGCCTCGCTGATGGGGTTGACGAGCCTGATCGACGGCACGTGGGAGCCGTCCGCGCTGCCCCAGAGGTCGTTGTCCGCCTGGGAGACGAACGGGTAGCTGAGCACCTCGGTGAGACCGGCCGCCGCCAGGGTGTTGGCCACGCGGCGGCGGGCCGCCTGCGAGCGCGTGAAGCCGCGCCCCGGGGGTGCCACCGGAAGGCGGTCGGGGATGCGGTCGTAGCCGTCCAGACGGGCGACCTCTTCGACCAGGTCCTCCTTGTCGGTGAGGTCCGGGCGCCAGGACGGCGGGGTCACGGTCCAGCCGTCGGCGGTCTCCGTGACCTCCGCGCCGATTGCCGCGAGAGTGCCCACGACGACCTCCGGGGAGTAGTCCACGCCCACGCGTGCCGCGGGGTACCCGGCCGGCAGCTCGATGCTGGCGGGGGCGGTCGTGTGGTCCACGTCCGTGACCCGTCCGGTGTCCGACCCGCCGGCCAGCTCCACGAGCAGGTCGACGACGCGCTGCGCGGCCACGGGGGCCAGCTGCGGGTCCACGCCACGCTCGTAGCGCTTGGACGCCTCCGAGGGCAGCTTGTGGCGGCGGGCGGTGCGGGCGATCGAGACCTCGTCGAAGCGCGCGGCCTCCACGAGGACACGTGTGGTGGAGCCGCCGACCTCGGTGGCCTCCCCGCCCATGACGCCGGCCAGCCCGATGGGACCGGACTCGTCGGTGATCAGCAGGTCCTCGGGGTCCAGGGCGCGGTCCTTGCCGTCCAGGGTGGTGAGGTGCTCCCCCTGACGGGCGCGGCGCACGGTGATCCCGCCGCGCAGTGTGTCCGCGTCGTAGGTGTGGATGGGCTGGCCGTACTCGAGCATCACGTAGTTGGAGATGTCCACGGGCAGGCTCACGGAGCGGATGCCCGCCAGGCGCAGCCGGGAGGCCAGCCACGGCGGGGTGGGGCGGGACGGGTCCACGCCCTCCACCACGCGCACCGCGAACCGGTTGCTCCCCGCACGTCCGCGGATGGGGGCGTCGTCCGCGATCGTGACCGGGAAGCCGTCCTGGGTGGGTGCGGGCACCGTGTGAGCAAGCTGCTCGACCGGGTCCGTGAAGGGCGCGCGCACGGCGTTGCAGTACTCGCGGGCGATCCCGCGGATGGAGAACGCGTAGCCGCGGTCCGGGGTCACGTTGACCTCCGCGGCGGAGTCGTACAGTCCCAGCAGCTCCATGGCGTCGGAGCCCACCTCGGGGTCCAGGCCCAGGCGGGAGAGCACCAGGATGCCGTCGTGGTCCTCGCCGATGCCGAGCTCGCGCACGGAGGCGATCATGCCCGCGGAGGTGTGCCCGTAGGTCTTGCGCGCGGAGATGCGGAAGTCGCCGGGCAGCACGGCGCCGGGGAGGGTGACCACCACCTTGTCCCCCACGGAGAAGTTGTGGGCGCCGCAGATGATGCCCTGCACACCGGACGGGTCGATGCCCTTGCCCGTGAGCGTCTGCTCCCGGCCCTCGGGGACCACGCGCACTGAGCACCAGTTGACGGTCTTGCCGTTCGAGTGGGTCTCCGGCTCCATGGTGAGCACCTGGCCCACCACCACGGGCCCGGAGAGGGAGTCGGTGGGACGGTGGACGTCCTCCTCCTCCAGTCCCACCCGGACCAGGGTGGCCAGGACGTCCTCGGCGGTGGCGTCCTCGGGGACGGGCGCGTACTCGCGCAGCCATGACAGGGGAATACGCATGCTCTAGATCTCCATCCCGAAGTGCTCGCTGAAGCGGACGTCGCCCTCGACCATGTCGTGCATGTCCGGGACGTTGTTGCGGAACATCAGGGTCCGCTCGATGCCCATGCCGAACGCGAAGCCGGAGTAGCGCTCGGGGTCGATGCCCGCGGCCCGCAGGACGTTGGGGTGCATCATCCCGCAGCCGCCCCACTCGATCCAGCGGGGCCCGCCCTTGGCCGTGGGGTGCCACACGTCCAGCTCCGCGGACGGCTCCGTGAACGGGAAGTAGTTGGGGCGCAGCCGGATGGCGGCCTCGGGGCCGAACATGGTGCGCGCGAAGTGCGTGAGCGTGCCCTTGAGGTCCGCCATGGACAGCCCCTCGTCCACCGCGATGCCCTCCACCTGGTGGAACACGGGGGTGTGCGTGGCGTCCAGCTCATCCGTGCGGTAAGTCTTGCCGGGGCACACCACGTACACGGGAAGCTCCCGCTCCAGCAGAGAGCGCATCTGCACAGGCGAGGTGTGGGTGCGCAGGACCAGGTGCGAGGACGGCGGGTCCACGAAGAACGTGTCCTGCAGCTGCCGCGCGGGGTGGTCCGGCTGGAAGTTCAGGGCGTCGAAGTTGAACCACTCGTGCTCGAGCTCCGGGCCCTCGGCGACCTCCCAGCCCATGCCCACGAAGATGTCCCCGATGTGCTCCATGAGGGTGTTCAGCGGTTGCCGCCCGCCCAGCCGACGACGCCGCGTGGCCGCGGTGACGTCCACGGCCTCCTCCACCAGGATCCGGGCGTCCCGCTCTGCCTCGAGCTCGGCGGTGCGCGCGGCCAGGGCCTTGTTCACGCGGCCGCGGGCCTGCCCCACGAGCTTGCCCGCGACGGCCTTCTCGGCCTTGTCCAGGCCGCCGATGGCACGGTTGGCAAGGGCCAGCGGGGACTTCTCCCCGGTGTGCGCCAGGCGCACGCCTTTCAGCTCCGCGAGGTCGGCGGCCGCGCCGATCTCCTCCAGGGCCGTCTCGACGGCGGCGGTGACGCCCGCCTCGTCGGTGGGGTCCACCGCGGTCGGTGTGCTCTCGGACATGGTTTCTCGCGTTCCTGCTCGCGGACGGGGTCTCACGCAGCGCCCCGCGTGCTGCGGCGCGGTGGCGTGTGGGCCCGTGGCCGGGGGCCGGACGGGCAGAGCCAGTCTAGTGGATGGCGGTGCGACCGCCGTCGCCGCCGTTCTCGACGGGGCCGCCCGTGGGGCGCCACTCGTCCGGGCAGGACGCGGTCAGGGCGTGCGCAGCGCCTCCAGCAGCGCCGCCACGATGGGCAGGTCCGCGGGGATCCACGGCAGCCCCAGCACGGCGGCCGGTTCCCGCAGCTGCAACCAGCGCACGGCGAGGTGGTCCGCCCCGGAGGCGACGGAGCGTTCGAGGCGCGCGGGAGCGTCGTCGGGGTCCACGGCCACGGCGGTGAACACGCGCATCACCGCGGAGTCCGAGAGCGGCCAGCCCTCGGGGTCGGGTGGGGTGACCTCCCGCAGCACGTCCACCGCGATGCCCAGCTCCTCCCGGCACTCGCGGCGCAGCGCGTCCCGCGGGGACTCCCCCGCCTCCTGCTTGCCGCCGGGGAACTCCCACAGCCCGCGCAGCGCGGGCGGGTAGGCACGCTGGGCCGCGAGCACCCGCGTGGGGGCCGTGACCGCGTCCAGCAGGGCGGCACCCACCACGCGCGTGGGCCCGGCAGCCGTCACGCCGTGGCCCCGTTCGCGGGGACGACGCCGCCCGCGGACTCCCGCGCCGCGGTGGTCTCCCCCGCCCGGCGCCGCTGGGCGCGCGCGGAGGCGTAGAGGCACACGGTGGCGGCGGTGCCCACGTTGAGGGACTCGGCGCGCCCGTGCAGGGGCACAGCCACGGCCAGGTCCGCGAGAGCCCGCTCGTCGTCGCTGAGCCCCTGCGCCTCGTTGCCGAACAGCCAGGCCGTGGGGTCCTCCAGCCGGGGCGGGCGGGCGGCGACCGCGAAGCCCTCCCCTGGATCGGCCCGTGGAGCCGCGCCCCCGGACGGCGGCAGGTCCGCCCAGCGCAGCAGGGCGGCGTCGGCGAGCTCGTCCACGGACACCTCGGCGCGACCGTCCGCGGCGAGCAGCCTGAGCCCCCGGTCCCGCGCGGAGGCGGCGAGGTCGGGCAGGTCCACTCCCGTGAGCACGGGCAGGTGGAACAGGGAGCCCGCGGTGGAGCGCACGGCCTTGGGGTTGAAGGGGTCCACGCTGCCGCTGGTGAGCACCACGGCGCCCGCACCGGCGGCGTCCGCCGCGCGGATCACGGTGCCCGCGTTTCCTGGGTCCTGCACCCGGACCAGCACGCAGAGCAGGTCCGTGGCGGTCAGCGCGGTGACGTCCGTGTCCGGCACCCGGCACACCGCGAGCATCCCCTGAGGCGAGACCGCGTCCGTCATGGCACCCAGGACCTCGGGTGTCACGGCGCGCAGGAACACCCCGCCGCGCCCGTCCAGGGTCTCGAGGTCCGCGGCGATCTCCGGGTGGCGCTCGAGCGCCTGGCGCGTCACGTAGACGGCGTCCAGGGCGGGCAGCGCCGGGTCCCCGTGGGGGTCGAGGGCGCAGCGCACGGCCTCCCGCACGTTCTGCGGACCCTCCGCGCGGAACAGACCGCGCTTGGAACGCGTCGAGCGCCCGGTCAACGCGGCCACGTCCCGCACCCGATCAGCTCGGGGGTTGGACAGCAGCCGGTCTTCCAGGCGCTCGACGAACGTCACGGCAGCGCTCAGGCGGCGGTGCGCGGCGCGGAGGTGTCCTCCGGCAGGGCGTCCTTGGCCACCTGGACCAGGGCCGCGAAGGCGTGCTCGTCGCTCACGGCCAGCTCGGCCAGCATGCGACGGTCCACCTCGACCTCAGCGGCCTTCAGGCCCTGGATGAAGCGGTTGTAGGTCAGGCCGTTCGCACGGGACGCGGCGTTGATGCGCTGGATCCACAGCCGACGGAAGTCACCCTTCTTCTTCCGGCGGTCGTTGTAGGAGTAGGTGTACGAGTGGAGCATCTGCTCCTTGGCCTTGCGGTACAGGCGCGAACGCTGCCCGCGGTAACCCGACGCCTTCTCCAGGACTTCCCGACGCTTCTTGTGGGCGTTGACTGCCCGCTTCACACGTGCCACGTGTGTACTCCTAACGATCTGGTCCCGGTGCGTCCCGGGACATGTCTACCCGCCGCTGACGAGCGGCGAACTGCTGAGTGGACGGCGAGAAGGGCTTACTTGCCCAGCATCCGCTTGATGGCCTTGGCCTCACCCGGGGTGGCGACGATCTGGTCGCCCGCGAGCCGGCGGGTCAGGCGGGAGGACTTGTGCTCCAGGTAGTGGCGGCGGTTCGCCTGCTGGCGCTTGACCTTGCCCGAGCCGGTGAGCTTGAAGCGCTTCTTGGCTCCGCTGTGGGTCTTCATCTTCGGCATGGTGGCCGTCTCCTTCTACGTCAACCGGTGGGGCACACCGGTGGGTCGCGGCACTCGGCCGCGACCACGCTGGTACCGGGCGATTGCACGCCCGGCGCTGTCAGTTCTGGTGCCGCGCTACTTCTTCGCCGGACCGGGCTTGGGAGCCCCGGGCTTGGGCGCCGAAGGCTTCGCGGCGGCCGGCTTGGGCGCGGGCTTGCTCGCAGCGGGCGTGGCCTCGGCCGGGGTCTCCGCCGGAGCCGCCTCAGGTGCGGTCTCGGCCACCTCGGCCTCGGGCGCGGTCTGCTCCGTAGCGGGGGTCTCGACCTGCGCGGTCTCACTGGCCGGCGCCACCGTGGCGGTGACCTCGTCCTCGGCGGCCAGCGGAGCGCTCTCCACGGGTGCCTCGGGAGCGGGGGTCTCGGCCTCGGGCGCGGACGCCGCACGGCGCAGCTCCTCGGGGAATGCATCCCCGATGGACTGGTTCACGGCCTCCGGCTCGGAGGTGTTCACCCGCTGCCTGCGCTCGTTGTCCGCCTGGGACTTCTCACGCTGCGCCTGCTTGCGGGCCTCCGCGCGGGCCTCGGCCTTGTTCTTCAGGGGGCCGATCACCATGACCATGTTGCGCCCGTCCACGCGGGGCTTGGTCTCCACGGCGCCCACCTCGGCGACGTCGTTCGCGAGCCGCTCGAGCAGACGCACACCCATCTCGGGGCGCTGCTGCTCGCGACCGCGGAACTGGATCATGGCCTTGACCTTGTCCCCCGCGCCGAGGAAGCGCTTGGCGTGGCCCACCTTGGTCTCGTAGTCGTGCGTGTCGATCTTCAGGCGGAAGCGCACTTCCTTGAGCACGGTGTTGGCCTGGTTCTTGCGGGACTCGCGGGCCTTGACGGCGGCCTCGTACTTGTACTTGCCGAAGTCCATGAGCTTGGCCACCGGGGGCTTGGCATTGGGAGCGACCTCGACCAGATCGAGATCCGATTCACGGGCCAGCCGCAGCGCGTCCTGAACGCGCACGATGCCGACCTGCTCGCCGCCAGGTCCGACCAGACGGACTTCCGGGACGCGGATTCTGTCATTGATGCGTGGCTCGCTAATGCCGATCTCCTGGTGTTCGTGGGTTTCCCCGTGCTGAGGTCCTGTCCCGCAACGAAAAAACCTCCGCTGCGGCACGCGCGAGCGGAGGTGGAAACCACACCAGGACCGACAGAACTGCACACACCGTTGCCGGTGGTGCGACCCTTCGGTCACGAGACCCGGACATCCGATTCCCGGACATCACGTTCCGGGCCGATGGCGGGTGGGAGTCGCCTCCGCTTGCACATTGCCATCCATGCTACCCCACGGTGGACCGCGGGCGCCAGCCACCCCTGAGGGTTCCCCGTCCGCCGCCTGTTCTACAGTGGAGCCATGTGCGATCAGCCGCGCCCCGAGCGCTTCGAATTCACCGCCTCCCAGCCCGCGGACGACGCCGCGGCGCGCGCCGCCGTCGAGCCCGGCGACCTGCCCCAGGAGACCGTCGAGCAGGTCACCGCGCAGATGCGGGACATCGCCGAGGTCCCCGCCGTGGAGGTCATCACCACCGCCGCGGTCCACCTCATGAGCGCGGCCGCCGTGAAGTGCGGCCTCGCCGCGGGAGAGGACGCCGAGGAGCTCAAGGATCTGGACGAGGCCCGGAAGCTCATCATCGCCCTGGCCGGATTCGTCACGGCCGCGGCGCCGGAGATCGGCTCCCAGCACGCCGGACCCCTGCGCGACGGCCTGAAGTCGCTGCAGCTCGCATTCCGCGAGGCCTCCGCGTTCCCCGACGCCCCGGGTGCGGGCCCCGGGGAGAAGTTCACGGGCCCCGTCTACGGCTGAGTCCGACTCACCTGCCCATGGGCAAATTCCGCGCCGGGCGACGGGTTCCAGCCTCAGGAGGTGAGCCGCACCTGAACGGAGTCCACGTTCTCGGCCACGACCTCCTGTGCGGCCAGCCGCTCCTGGAATGCCTGCACGGCGGCGGCCACGGCTTCCCGGGAAAGACCCGAGCGCAGCTGCAGTGACACCGTCAGCTCTGGCCCTTCGGCGCCGCCGCGGAGCACACCGCCGTCCCGCCGGACGGCGTCCAGCCCCTCCCCCGGGCCGGTGAGGGCCGACACCACGCCGGGCGCCCCCAGGGCAGCCCGGGTGACGGCGTCGTCCACCGCGAAGTCACGGTAGGACGGTGTCCAGGCGCGCCCCTGGGCCACGGCCCACAGGGCGGGGCGCCGGAGCACGAACGCCGGGTCCGAGCCCGGATCCACCACCAGCAGCGCGGAACCGTCCTGGACCGCGGACAGCGCCGCTCGCCGGATGTCCGCGGCCACCGGACGCGCCTCGGGGTTCCAGGTGCGCAACGCCTCCGTGGAGGTGAACACCGGCAGGGCCTTGCGGCCGTCGGATGCCTGCAGCCCCACCAGGGCCATGTCCGCCTCCTTGTCCGCGACCAGTCCCCCCTCGGTGATGTGCGAGCGGGACACCTGCGCCACGATCGGCACGAACACGCGGACCCCCACGAGCGCCGCCACCACCTCCTGCTCCCCTGCTTGCGCCGCTCGCCACGCGGTCAGCGCCGAGTCCAGATCGGGATCCGCGTGCCCGGGGTCGTCCGGGAACTGGTGGGTCTGGCTCGTGCCCTCCCCCAGGTTCCGGCCCGCCCACGCCTGGCCACCGGTGTCCTCGGTGCCGCCGGCGGAGCGCAGCTGGGCGGCGATGTGCGCCGGGAGCGGGCGGGCGGCGTCGTCCTCAGGCACTCGGGCGCCCGGCGACGTCGAGGGCCTCGGTCAGGGTGAACCTGCCCGCGTACAGGGCCTTGCCCACGATCGCGCCCTCCACCCCGGACGGAACCAGCGCGCGCAGCGCCTCGATGTCCTGCAGGGACGAGATGCCGCCGGAGGCCACCACGGGCTTCTCGGTGCGCCGGGCCACCTCCGCGAGCAGCTCGGTGTTGGGTCCGCGCAGCGTGCCGTCCTTGGTGACGTCCGTGACCACGTACCGCGCGCAGCCGTCGGCCTCCAGGCGCGCCAGCACGTCCCACAGGTCGCCGCCGTCACGGGTCCAGCCGCGCGCGGCGAGCGTGGTGCCGCGGACGTCGAGACCCACCGCGATCAGGTCACCGTGCTCGGCGATCACGCGGTGGGTCCACTCGGGGTTCTCCAGCGCGGCGGTCCCGAGGTTGATCCGCGCCGGGTTCAGGGACAGCACCCGCTCCAGGGATTCGTCGTCCCGGATCCCCCCGGACATCTCGATCTTCAGGTCCAGGTTCCGGGTGACGCCGCGCAGCACGTCGATGTTGTCCCCGCGCCCGAACGCGGCATCCAGGTCCACGAGGTGCAGCCACTCGGCCCCCGCCTCCTGCCAGGCGCGCGCAGCCTCGAGCGGATCGCCGTAGCCGGTCTCCGAACCGGCCTCGCCCTGCACCAGGCGCACGGCCTGTCCGTCCTGCACGTCGACGGCGGGCAGCAGCTCCAGCCGACGGTCGGTGGTCTCGTTCATGTCTCTCCTCGTGTGGGCGCCGGAGGCGCCGGGGTGGTCGGGCGGGGTGGGGTGGTTCACACGCTGGTGAACCACGAGTAGGCGCCGTAGAGGATCAGCGCCGCGCTCACGAGCCCGAGCAGGAGCACGGACCACCGTGGTTTGTGCTGCTGCGCGAACGAGATGGCCCCGCCCGCGAAGAAGGCTCCGGCCACGAGGACCAGGACGGACGCGGTCATGCCCCTCCCTCCCCCGGGGCCGCGGCGGCGGACGTGGCCAGGCGGCCGGTGCGCGGCAGCGTGGCAATCCAGTTGCGCAGCAGGGCGATCCCGGCGTGCGAGGACTTCTCCGGGTGGAACTGCGTGGCCGTGAGCGGCCCGTTCTCCACGGCCGCGACGAACGGAGCACCGTGCTCCGCCCAGGTCACGGCGGGCGGGGACATCTGCGGGATGCTCTGGTCGAAGGCCCAGTCCTGGACACCGTAGGAGTGCACGAAGTAGAACCTCTCGTCCTCGATCCCGCGGAACAGGCTGGAACCCTCGGGCGGGCGCACCGTGTTCCAGCCCATGTGCGGCACCACGGGGGCCGCCAGGCGCTCCACGGTGCCGGGCCACTGGCCGAGCCCCTCGGACTCGTGCCCGTGCTCCACGCCGCGCTCGAACATGACCTGCAGTCCCACGCAGATGCCGAGCACCGGCCGGTTGCCGCTGATGCGGCGGTCGATCAGCCGGGGCGCATCCACCGCGCGCAGACCGTCCATGACGGCTTCGAAGGCTCCCACGCCAGGCACCACCAGACCGTCCGCGTCCAGCACCTCCCGGGGATCCGCACTCAGTCGCACCCGGGCCCCCGCTTCCTCCAGGGCGCGCACGGCGGAGCGCACGTTGCCGGCGCCGTAGTCCAGCACCACCACCTGGGCCGCGTCCGACGCCGCCGCCTCCCCGGGCCTCACAGGGCACCCTTGGTGGAGGGGATGGCGTCCGCCGCGCGGGGGTCACGTTCCACTGCCTCGCGCAGGGCCCGTGCCAGGGCCTTGAACTGCGCTTCCACGATGTGGTGCGGGTCCCTGCCGCGGATCAGCTCCACGTGCAGGCACAGGTCCGCGTGGTGCGCCAGGGACTCGAGGACGTGCCGGGTCATGGAGCCCGTGAAGTGGCCGCCGATCAGGTGGTACTGCTGCCCCTCGGGCTCGCCCGTGTGCACCACGTAGGGCCGCCCGGAGACGTCCACCACGGCGGAGGCGAGCGACTCGTCCAGCGGAACCGTGGCCTGGCCGAACCTGCGGATGCCGCGCTTGTCCCCCAGCGCCGCCTTGAGCGCCTCCCCGAGGACGATCGCGGTGTCCTCCACCGTGTGGTGGACGTCGATGTCCGTGTCGCCGCTGGCCTCGACCTGGAGGTCGATCAGCGAGTGCTTGGACAGTGCGGTCAGCATGTGGTCGTAGAAGGGAACCGTGGTGCGGATGCTGGAGGTCCCGGTGCCGTCCAGGTCCAGGTGCACCCGGACCGTGGACTCGCTCGTGGTGCGCTCCACCGTGGCGGTGCGTGGTGTCTGGAAGGCACTCATGTGTGCTGGCAACTCCTCGTCTCGCGTGGCCGCCCGCGGCTCGGTGGCCCTGCTCAGTCTAGGACGGGCCCGCGCGCCGCTGACGCTCCCGGGCTCGGGGCGGAGGAATCAGCTCCGGCCCAGGTACGCGCGGACCGCGTCGAGGAACGCGGTGGTCTCCGCGTCTGTCCCTGCGGTCACCCGCAGGTGCCCGGGGATGCCCACGTCCCGGACCAGGACCCCGCGCTCCAGCAGCCCCTCCCACATGGCGTGGGCGTCCGTGCCGCACGCGAAGAAGACGAAGTTGGAGTCCGAGGCGGCCGGGGTCAGGCCCAACCCGTCCAGCTCGCGCACGATGCGGTCACGCTGCTCCTTGACGTCCGCCACGGTGGCCAGGAGGGTCCCGTGGTGCCCGAGGGCCGCAAGCGCGGTGGCCTGGGTGACGGTGGAGAGGTGGTAGGGCAGCCGCACCAGCCGCATCGCGTCCGCCACGTGGGGCGCGGCGGCGAAGTATCCCAGCCGCGCACCGGCCAGCGCGAAGGCCTTGCTCATGGTGCGGGAGACGATGAGCCGGGGGCGCCCCGGCAGCAGGGTCAGCGCCGAGGGGGTCCCCTCTCGGGCGAACTCGGCGTAGGCCTCGTCCACGACCACCACGGTGTCGTGGGCCTCTCCCGCCCGGTACACGGCCTCGACCACGTCCAGCCCCAGAGCGGTCCCGGTGGGGTTGTTGGGAGAGCACAGGAACACGACGTCCGGAGCGTGCTCGGTGACCTGGCGGGCCGCCGCCTGCGCGGTGAGCGAGAAGTCCGCCTCCCTCTGCCCGGCGATGAACTCCGTACCGGTTCCCAGGGCGAGCAGCGGGTACATGGAGTAGGTGGGGACAAAGCTCAGCAGGGAGCGCCCGGGGCCGCCGAATGCCTGCAGGATCTGCTGGAGGATCTCGTTGGAGCCGTTGGCGGCCCAGATGTTCTCGGGGGCCAGTCCGTGCCCGAGGTACCCGGCCAGTGCCGTGCGCAGCTGCGTGAAGTCGCGGTCCGGATACCTGTTGAGCGAGGCGGCCACACGGTGGACGCGCTGCGTGATGGCCTCGACCACGTCGGCGGGCACCGGATGGGTGTTCTCGTTGGTGTTCAGCGCCACCTCCACCTCGAGCTGGGGCGCGCCGTAGGGTGACATGCCCCGGAGGTCGTCACGCAGCGGGAGGGAGGCGAGGGGTTCGGCGGGTGAATTCACCGGTCCAGTCTAGCGGGCGGGCACCTCGAGGACCTGGCCCGCGCGCAGTCCCGGGGAGGTGAGCCCGTTGAGCTCCGCGATGTCCCCCATGACCTCCCGGGTGTCGCGCTCGGGGTCCGCGGCGAGGGCCACGTCCCACAGACCCTGGCCGGCCTGCACGGTGACGCTTTGGGTGACGGGTTCGGGGACGGAGTCGGTGGAGGCCTTGACGGTGGCGGGGAGGAGGAAGACGGCGGCGACCACGAGCAGTGCGGCGGCCCCGGTGACGAACGGCAGGCCCACCAGGACCAGCCGACCCCGGCGCGTGAGGCGCATCCGGCGCGGTGCCGCCGTCCGCCCGGTTGCTGCCCGGACTGGCGCTGCCGTGGTGGGCCCGGAGGCCGCCGCGCGGGGCAGGACGCTCGCGGCGCGACCGCTCACGGAGCGGACCCCGCGGCGCAGCGCCGGGGCGACGGTGCGGACGGACCTCGGCATGATGAGTGCGGTCATGGCTGCCTCCTGGTGGTCTGACGGGGAGCCGCCCACGGGGCGGCGGTGTTCGAAAAGTGCCCCATTCCTAGAACACACGTTCGAACGACTGCCGTCATTTCTAGCACGGATGTACGAAGGGTGTCGAGAGCTGTTTCGAACACATATTTGAACGCGTGCGTACCCACGGGTTAAGCTCGAGGTCACACAGGTGATTAGTCGACCCCATGTCTCCGACACGCATAAGCGGACCCCGGTCCGCGGCCCGACCCCCGGGCCCGCGCTGTGCGGCACGGCGAAAGGACCCCGCACGTGAGCACCACTTCCCCGCAGCACACGCCCGCCCCTCGCGCCCGTCCCCTCACCGCCCGCCAGGCGAAGATCCTCGGCGCGGTGCAGCGCTCCATCGTCACGCGCGGCTACCCGCCCTCGATGCGCGAGATCGGGGACATCGTGGGCCTCGCCTCGCTCTCCAGCGTGACCCACCAGCTGGGCCAGCTCGAGAAGTGGGGGTACCTGCGCAGGGACCCTCGTCGGCCGCGGGCCATGGAGGTGCTGCGTCCCCTGAGCGCCGAAGAGCTGGACCGGCACCTGGGACCCGCCGCCGATGCGGAGGAGACCACCCCGCCGTTCGTCCACACCATGGGCGACCTCCCGGCCGCCGGGGACGACGCCGCCATGGTTCCCGTGCCGCTCGTGGGCCGCATCGCGGCCGGCGGTCCGATCACCGCGGAGCAGTCGGTGGAGGAGGTCTACTCCCTGCCGCGCCAGTTCGTGGGCCACGGCCAGCTCTTCATGCTGCGGGTCTCGGGAGACTCCATGATCGACGCCGCCATCTGCGATGGTGACTGGGTGGTGGTGCGCCAGCAGAACTCCGCCGAGAACGGGGACGTGGTCGCCGCACTCCTGGACGACGAGGCCACCGTGAAGACCTTCCGTCAGCGCGACGGCCACACATGGCTCCTGCCCCAGAACACGCGCTACGAGCCGATCCTGGGGGACCACGCCACGGTGATGGGCAAGGTCGTCTCCGTGTTCCGCTCCCTCTGAGGCAGCGGCTGCCCGCGTGACCGGGCCGCCCGGAGCTTGCCCGGGTTCCGGGGCCCCGGGGCCTCCGGGTCTCCGGTCCGGCTCAGCCGCGACTGAGCCGCGAGAGCGCCCCGAGCACCGTGTCCCGGTCCGTGGTGGGCCACAGCGGTGGCAGGGAACGGGCCAGGAAGGAGCCGTAGCGGGCCGTGGCCAGGCGCGAGTCCAGGACCGCGACCACCCCGCGGTCACCGCTCGCGCGGATGAGCCGCCCGGCCCCCTGCGCCAGCCGCACCGCCGCGTGGGACGCGGAGACCGACATGAACCCGTTTCCCCCCGCGCGCTCGGCGGCCCGGGTGCGAGCCGTGCCGAGGGGATCGTCGGGGCGGGGGAACGGGATGCGGTCCATGACCACCAGCCGGCACGACTGACCGGGCACGTCGACGCCCTGCCACAGGCTCATGGTGCCGAACAAACTCGCTGCGGGGTCGTCCGTGAATTCCTTCACCAGTGACGGCAGGGAGGCGTCTCCCTGGCACAGGATGGGCAGCTCGGTGCGCTCTCGCAGCGTCTCCGCGGCTTCCTCGGCCGCCCGGCGGGACGAGAACAGTCCGAGAGCTCCCCCTCCCGAGGCCTCGAGCAGGGCGAGCAGCTCGTCCAGCTGCTCCGGGGACACGCCCCGGCCGGGTTTGCTGAGGTGCTTGGCCACGTAGAGGATGCCCTGCCTGCGGTAGTCGAAGGGGCTGCCCACGTCCACACCGCGCCAGGGTGGCGCTCCCGGGCCCTGCAGTCCCAGCGACCCCGCCACACTCGTGAACGACGAGCCCACGGCGAGGGTGGCCGAGGTCAGCACCACGGTGCGCCCGTCGAACAGGCCCTCGCGCAGAGCCCCCGCCACGCTCAGCGGAGCGATGTTCAGCGAGGCCGGTTCTCCCGCGGCGGTGCCCACGTACCCCTCGGTGGGGCTCCAGCGCCCCGTGCGGGAGATCCACAGGACGTCGTGGGCGGTGTCGGCTCCGAGCATCCGCTCCGCGGTGTCCAGCAGCTCGGAGAGCCGGGAGCGGGCGGCGTGGCGGCCGGCGTCCTCGCCCTTGCTCTCCCCCTTGGTGTCGCTCAGGCCGGTGCGGGCGGCGTCCTGCACGCCGCGCACCGCGTAGACCTGCTCCTCCGTGAAGCCGCGGGGCAGCAGACCGGACTCCTCGCCGTCGAAGGCAGAGTCGAACGCCTGGGCCGCGCGCTCGAGGGCGTCGCTGGACGCGGCGGTGTGCTTGCGCACCGCGGTGCTCGCGGCGCGCACGGCGGCCGCCGACAGCGACGCCGTGACCGCGCCGGTCACGCGGTCCCGCAGCTCGTGGGCCTCGTCCACCACCACGACGTCGTGCTCGGGCAGCACCGCGAGGCCCTCGAAGGCGTTGATGGCCAGCAGGGCGTGGTTGGTGATCACCACGTCCGCCTCGCCTGCCTGTGCGCGGGCCCGCTCCGCGAAGCACTCCTCGACGAGGGGGCACTTGCGGCCCAGGCACTCCTTGGCGGTGACGGAGACCTGGCGCCAGGCCGCGTCCGAGACCCCGGGCTGGACGTCGTCCCGGTCCCCCGTGTCCGTGGTCTCCACCCACTCGCGCAGCCGCACCACCTGCTGGGCCAGGCCGCCCAGGGGACGCTCGCTCCCCGCACTGCTCCCGCCCGTGCTCCCGACGACTGGGAACAGGGCGGCGTCCTCGTCCTCGGGGTACCCGCCCTCCACCTTGTGCAGGCAGGCGTAGTTGGAACGGCCCTTGAGCAGGGCCACCGCAGGGCGCTCCTCCAGCTCGTCCTCGAGGGCGTCCAGCAGCCGGGGGACGTCCCGGCCGGTGATCTGGTTCTGCAGGGCGAGGGTGGCGGTGGCCACGACCACCGGCTTGTCCGAGCTCCGGGCGTGCAGCAGGGCGGGCACGAGGTAGGCCAGGGACTTGCCCGTGCCCGTGCCCGCCTGCACCAGCAGGTGCCGCCCGGTCTCCAGCGCCTCCGCCACCTTGGCGGCCATGAACCGCTGGCCGTCGCGGCGCTGGCCACCCAGTGCGGCCACCGCCGCGTCCAGCAGCTCCAGTGCGTCGGCCCCTCCCGGGAGCGACTCCGGGCGAACGTCCGAGACGTCCCTGCCGGTCTCGTCGATGAAGGCCGTGCTCATGCGCTGGGCTGGTCCTCCGACGACGGCGCCCCGGCCGGGTGCTCCGCGGCCGTCGCCTCCCGGGCGGGGTCACCATGGTCCGGCACGCCGCGCTCCGGTGCGTCCTGACCAGGCTCGTCCCGACCCGCGGCGGTGTCGCAGCGGTACGCCTCGAGGTCCGCCAGGAGGTCCTGGCGCACCCGGACGTGCAGCCGGGTGCCCTCCGGGGTGTGCTCGGTGCTGAGGATCTCGGCGTCCTGGGCGTGCAGCCGTGACACCACCTCGCCGTGGACGTAGGGGATCAGCAGGTCCAGCTCGTGGTCCGGGCGCGGAATGGCGGCGGAGATCAGCCGCTGCAGCTCCTCGATGCCCTCCCCCGTGCGGGCGGAGACCGCCACCGAGGGGTGCTCGTGGTTGCGCAGCCGGGCCAGCACCACGAGGTCCGCGATGTCGGCCTTGTTCAGCGCCACGATCTCCGGGATGTCGTTCGCGCCCACGTCCGTGAGGACGTCGCGGACGGCCTTGAGCTGGCCCTCGGGGTCCGGGTGGGAGGCGTCCACCACGTGCACGATCACGTCGGAGTCCGCCACCTCCTCCAGCGTGGAGCGGAACGCCTCCACGAGCTGGGTGGGCAGGGAGCGCACGAAGCCCACCGTGTCCGCCAGCGTGTAGCCGATCCCGTCCGGCGTCTGCGCCTTGCGCACCGTGGGGTCGAGGGTGGCGAACAGGGCGTTCTCCACCAGCACCCCGGCATCGGTGAGTCGGTTCAGCAGCGAGGACTTCCCGGCGTTCGTGTACCCGGCGATCGCCACGGAGGGAACGGCGTTGCGACGGCGGTTCAGCCGCTTGGTCTCGCGGGCGGGCTTCATGGCCGCGATCTCACGGCGCAGCTTGGCCATGCGCTGGCGGATGCGGCGGCGGTCCAGCTCGATCTTGGTCTCGCCGGGACCGCGGCTGCCGATGCCCTCGCCGGAGGCCGCCCGACCACCGGCCTGGCGGGACAGGGACTCGCCCCAGCCCCGCAGCCGGGGAAGCATGTACTCGAGCTGGGCGAGCTCCACCTGCGCCTTGCCCTCCTTGGACTTGGCGTGCTGGGCGAAGATGTCCAGGATCAGCCCGGTGCGGTCGATGACCTTGACCTTCACCACGTCCTCCAGGGCACGGCGCTGGGAGGGCGCGAGCTCGGCGTCCACGATCACGGTGTCCGCGCCCGTGGCCGCCACCACGTCCTTGAGCTCGAGCGCCTTGCCCGAGCCCAGGTACGTGCCCGGGTCCGGGTTCACCCGGCGCTGCAGCATGCCGTCCATGACCTCGGAGCCCGCGGTCTCGGCGAGCGCGGCGAGCTCCCGCAGGCTGTTCTCCGCGTCCGCGAGGGTCCCGCTGGAGTACAGCCCGGCGAGTACCACCCGCTCCAGGCGCAGCTGGCGGTACTCGACCTCGGTGACGTCCTCGAGTTCGGTGGACAGCCCCGCCACCCGGCGCAGGGCGTGGCGCTCCGCGAGGTCCTGCTGGTCCCCGTCGGAGGGGACGTGGGTCTCGTCCTCGGGCGCGAGCTCGCGCGCCCGGCCGAGGTGGTCGTGGCCCGCGCGCGGCACGGGGGCGGCGGGGTCCGCGGCAGGGGCGTCCGCGCGGGAACGGGCACGGGCGAGGACGCGCGAGACGACGTCCTCGAGCTCGGCGCCGGAGAGGTCCCCGGTGTGCTCCGCGTGCTCGGACGCGGGCTTCCGGTGGGAGAAAGAGTCAGTCATGGTTCCTTGATCTGCGCTGTTCATGGGACGGCCCAGTCTAGCGCCGGGCCCGGACACGCTCTCGGCGGGCACTAGCATGTGGAGCCATGGCCCTCGAACCTCCCGCGCAGCACTACTTCGTCACCGACCCCGACCTCCCGGAGCGGCCGCGCCGGATCCGTGTGACGCTGCGGGGCCGCGAGGTGGAGGTGGGCACGGCCGCGGGTGTCTTCTCCCCCGCGGACCTGGACAGGGGCACCGCGGCCCTGCTGCGCCACGTGCCGGACCCGGCGGGCACGTCCCTGCTGGACGTCGGCTGCGGCTGGGGACCACTGAGCATCGCCCTCGCGCAGGCGGCGCCGGAGGCCACGGTCACGGCCGTGGACGTCAACGAGCGCAGCCTCCGGCTGACCGCCGCCAACGCCCGGGACCTGGGCCTCTCCGGCGTCGAGACGCACCTGCCGGAGGACGTCCCGCCCGGACGCACCTTCGACACCATCTGGTCAAATCCCCCCATCCGGGTGGGCAAGAACGCCCTGCACGAGATCCTCACCACGTGGCTCCCCCGGCTCGCCCCCGGGGGCACCGCGTGGCTCGTGGTCCAGAAGAACCTCGGCGGGGACAGCCTGCAGCGGTGGCTCGCCGACACCCTCGGCCCGGACTTCACCGTGGCGCGCGCCGCCACGGACAAGGGCTTCCGGGTCATCACGGTGCGGCGGGACTGACCCGCCGCACGCGACGGACGACGGCGCCCGGTACCGTGCGGTGTCGGCCGCGGCTCAGACCAGCCGGGCCTCGGCGACCACCCGCACGGGACCCGCGAGCACCACGTGCTCGGTGCCGTCCGGAGCGGGGGCGAAGGTCACGGACAGCACCCCGCCGGGAACGCGCACGAACCAGCGGTCGGGCGAGTCCGGGCCGCCCCAGAAGCGGGTGGCCGCGGCGGCCGCGCACGCTCCGGTGCCGCACGAGAAGGTCTCCCCCACGCCGCGCTCGTGCACGCGCATCTCCAGGCGCCCCACGTCGGAGTCCTCGTGCTCCAGGGGCACCACGAACTCCACGTTCGTGCCCTGCGCGGGTGCGGGCTCCACCACCGGCGCCGTGTGCAGATCCAGACCGTCCAGCTTCTCACCCTCGGAGAGGGCCACGACGGTGTGCGGGTTGCCCATGTCGATCGACACACCCGGGCGCGGCACCGTGAGCCCCGCGGCGGTGACCACGCAGTCGGAACCGCGCTCGCGGGCCTCGTCCCCGTGGGTGAAGCTCCAGGGACCCATGTCCACGGCGTAGCCGTCCGAGGTGCGGGCCACCGTGCGCACGCCCGCCCGGGTGCCGATCCGCAGCCGGGCCCCGCGCGGCAGGGACACCAGCCCCTCGCGGACCAGGTGGTCCACGAACACGCGCACACCGTTGCCGCACATCTGGGCCACCGAGCCGTCCGCGTTGCGGTAGTCCATGAACCACTCCGCACGGGGCTCGGTGCGCAGCAGCTCACGGCCCTCGGGCACGTGCTCACTGGGCACCGCCCGGATCAGGCCGTCCCCGCCCAGGCCCATGTGGCGGTCGCAGACCGCGCGCACGGTCTCCGGGGACACGTCCCTGCCGCCGTCCGCGTCCGTGAACACCACGAAGTCGTTGCCCGTCCCGTGCGCCTTGACCACCCGCGCACCCGTCAGCTCGTGCCTGGACACCCCGTGTGCCGTCCCCTCGGTCGATTCACTCATGCGCGTCATCATACTGAGCACGCACCAGCCGCACCGCGCGGTCCACGACGGCGTCCGGTCCCGCCGCGTCCCCGGCGTGCAGCCAGTGCACCCGGGGGTCCGCACCGAACCACGTGCGCTGGCGCTTGGTGAACCGGCGCGTGGCCACGACCGTCTCCTCCCGGGCCTGCGCAAGAGTGCTGCGGCCGTCCAGCACAGCCAGCAGCTGCGGGTAGCCGAGCGCCTTGCCTGCGGTGGGGCTCTCCCGCAGTCCCACTGCCGCCAGCTCACGGACCTCGTCCAGCCACCCCCGCTCGAGCATGATGTCCACACGGTTGGCCAGGCGGTCGTTGAGCACCTCGCGATCCATGTGCAGCCCCACCTGCACCGTGGGCACCACGTAGCGCCGCCGCGGCATGAACGAGGTGAACGGCCGCCCCGTCACGTCGTGGACCTCCAGGGCCCGCACCAGGCGGCGGTCGTCCTTCACGCGGGCCGCGGACTCCGGATCCACCGCCGCGAGCTCCGCGAGCAGCTGCCCCCTGCCCCGCTCGCGCAGCTGCTCCTCCCGGGCCGCCCGCACCGCGGGATCCGTGCCGGGGAACTCGATGTCGTCCACGACCGCCCGCACGTACAGGCCGGAGCCGCCCACGAGCACGGGGACGCGACCGCGGTCCGTGATCTCGCGCACGATCCGCCGCGCCTCCCGCTGGAACGCGGCCACGGACGCCTCCTGGTGGATGTCGAGCACGTCCAGCAGGTGGTGGGGCACGCCCCCGCGCTCCTGAGGCGGCACCTTGGCGGTGCCGATGTCCAGGCCGCGGTAGAGCTGCAGGGCATCCGCGTTGACCACCTCACCGCCCAGCCGCTGCGCCAGTGCGATCCCGAGGTCCGACTTGCCGGTCCCGGTGGGCCCCACCACGGCCACGAGCGGGGGGCGCCACCGGGCGCTGATGCCGGGCACCCCCTCAGGGCTTCCGCAGCGTGGGCATTCCGAGCCCCACGGCCCCGGATGCTCCGGGGGCTCCGGCGGACGACGGCGCGCCGCACGACTCCGCCTGCGCCGCCTCCCAGGCGTCCCCGCCGCGCGAACGCCGCAGGGCGTACTCGGAGGCGTCGCGCGGGTCCGCCAGCAGGTGGTAGGCGGCGGCACCGGTCACGGGCACCGTCACCAGGTCACCCGGACGGGGCGTCTCGCACCCCTCGGGGACGCTGAAGTGGACGAGCCGCTGGTCACGGTCTCGGCCGGAGAGACGGTGGGTGCTCTCCGCCTTGCGTCCGGCCTGCGCACTGACCAGCACCTCCGCCGCGGTGCCCACCCGCTCACGGTTGAGCTTCGCGCTGATCGAGTCCTGCAGGGCCGTGAGCCGCTCGAAGCGCTCCTGCACCACCGCGGCGGGGACCTGGTCGGTCATCTCTCCCGCGGGCGTCCCCGGGCGGATCGAGTACTGGAAGGTGAAGGCCGAGGAGAACTCGGAGGCCGCGACGACGTCGAGCGTGTCCTGGAAGTCCTGCTCCGTCTCCCCGGGGAAGCCCACGATGATGTCCGTGGTGATCGCCGCGTGCGGGATGCGCTCGCGGACCCGCTCGAGGATGCCCAGGAAACGGGTGGACCGGTACGAACGGCGCATCCGCTTGAGGACGGCGTCCGAGCCCGACTGCAGGGGCATGTGCAGCTGCGGCATCACGTTGGGGGTCTCCGCCATGGCATCGATCACGTCGTCCGTGAAGGCCGCGGGGTGGGGACTCGTGAAGCGCACCCGTTCCAGGCCGTCGATGTCACCGCACGCGCGCAGGAGCTTGGCGAACGCACCCCGGTCCCCGAACTCCACGCCGTAGGAGTTCACGTTCTGACCGAGCAGGGTGACCTCCACGGCACCCGAGTCCACCAGGGCCTGCACCTCCGCCAGGATGTCCCCGGGGCGGCGATCCTTCTCCTTGCCGCGCAGCTGGGGCACGATGCAGAACGTGCAGGTGTTGTTGCAGCCCACGGAGATGGAGACCCACCCCGCGTATGCCTGCTCGCGCTTGGTGGGCAGCGCGGAGGGGAAGGTCTCGAGCGCCTCCAGAATCTCCACCTGGGCCCGCTCGTTGTGGCGGGCACGCTCCAGCAGCACGGGCAGCGAGCCGATGTTGTGGGTGCCGAAGACCACGTCCACCCAGGGGGCGCGCTCCACGATGGTGGAGCGGTCCTTCTGTGCGAGGCACCCGCCCACGGCGATCTGCATCCTGTCGTTGCGCCGCTTCACCGGCGCCAGCTGACCGAGCTGGCCGTAGAGCTTGTTGTCCGCGTTCTCCCGGACGGCGCAGGTGTTGAACACCACGAGGTCCGGGTCCCGGTCCACGGCGGGGACGTAGCCCGCACTCTCCAGCAGACCCGTGATCCGCTCGGAGTCGTGGGCGTTCATCTGGCACCCCAGGGTGCGCACTTCGTACGCGGGCGCGGTACCGGATGAGGGGACGGTCTCGAGGTCCTGGACGGCGGAGGGCATCTGGGTCATCCCCTCATGGTAGGGAGGGGGTCAAATCGTCCCGGTGCCCCGACGGAGAGCGTCCCGGGCCCAGTGGCAGAGCCGGTCACGGGGTGTCCCAGACCTCGGCACCTGCCGGGTCCGAGGAGTCGTCGTCCCCGGCTCCCAGCTGGGCGAGCTCCTCCTTCACGACGCCGAACGCGATCCCGGGCGGATACCCCTTGCGCCCCAGCATGCTCACGAGCCGGCGGGTGAGCCGGTCCTGCTCGCGGCGGTCCGTGAGGTCCACCCGGGCCGGCAGCTTCTTCCGGACGAGGGCGTGGGCGTCCCGCGTCTCGTCCTCGTCCGTTCGCTGCTCCAGGGCCTCGTCCGCGAGGGAGCCGGTGATGCCGCGCTGCGCCAGTTCGCGTCGCAGCGCCGAACGCGACAGCTTGCGGGTCTCCGCCCGGGAGCGGACGAACATCTCGGCGAAGGCGCGGTCGTCCACGAGGTTCACGTCCTCGAAGCGGTCCAGGACCTCTTCGGCGATGTCTTCCGGGATGTCGCGGTCCGCGAGCTTGTCCTCGAGCTGCCGCCGCGACTTGGCGGACGCGGCGAGCTGGCGCAGCACGATGGCCCGGGCCACCTCACGGGGATCCGTCGGGGACTCCGCCGTGGTCCCGACGTCGCCGGGGCCACCGACGGAGGACGCCGCGCCGCCCCGACGGGAGGTCGAGGCGGCGCGGCGCCGGGCACCACGAGGTGCGGAGTGCTCCATGCCGGATCAGCCCTAGAACGCGGGCAGCTCGGAATCGTCCGACTGCGGTGAGAATGCCGCGTCCGGATCGATCTCACCGGTCTGGGCGTCGAGACCCTGGGGATCCTGCGAGGCCTGGTCCGGGTCCTCGGTGATCCCGAGCTTCACCAGGATCTTGCGCTCGATCTCCTGCGCCAGCTCCGGGTTGTCCTTGAGGAAGCGCCGGGAGTTCTCCTTGCCCTGCCCCAGCTGGTCCCCCTCGTAGGTGAACCAGGCACCCGACTTCTTGACGATGCCGTGCTCCACGCCCATGTCGATGAGCCCGCCCTCGATGGAGATGCCCTGGCCGTAGAGGATGTCGAACTCGGCCTGCTTGAAGGGCGGGGCCATCTTGTTCTTCACGATCTTGGCGCGGGTGCGGTTGCCCACGGGGTTCGCGCCGTCCTTGAGGGTCTCGATGCGGCGGACGTCCACACGGACCGAGGCGTAGAACTTCAGCGCCTTGCCACCGGTGGTGGTTTCCGGGGAACCGAAGAACACGCCGATCTTCTCGCGCAGCTGGTTGATGAAGATGGCGGTGGTGTTGGTGTGGGAGAGCCGCCCGGTGATCTTGCGCAGCGCCTGCGACATCAGGCGGGCCTGCAGACCCACGTGGCTGTCGCCCATCTCCCCCTCGATCTCCGCCTTGGGCACGAGTGCGGCCACCGAGTCGATCACGATGATGTCGATGGACCCGGAGCCCACCAGCATGTCCATGATCTCCAGGGCCTGCTCACCGGTGTCCGGCTGCGAGACCAGGAGGTTGTCGGTGTCCACGCCCAGCTTCTCGGCGTAGGCGGGATCCAGCGCGTGCTCGGCGTCGATGAAGGCGGCGATCCCACCGGCCTTCTGAACGCTGGCGACGGCGTGCAGGGCCACGGTGGTCTTGCCCGAGGACTCCGGGCCGTAGATCTCCACCACGCGTCCGCGGGGGAAGCCGCCGATGCCCAGGGCCACGTCCAGCGCGATGGACCCGGTGGGGATGGTCTCGATCTTGGAGGCAGGGCGGTCGCCCAGCCGCATGACCGAGCCCTTGCCGTAGTTCTTGTCGATCTGGGAGAGCACCGTGTCGAGTGCCTTCTGACGATCGGAGCCCGCCACCTGAGAGGGCGCGGGAGCGGATGCGCCCTTGGACTTGGCTGCCATGATTCACCTCGGATCTCGGGGGCCCGGGTCACGGGCCAGTCGTTGTCGTCGCGGTCCACGGTATCCAGGGGGTCCGACACCCATAAGGGATGGCCCGACCTGTGGAGTGCGCGTGACGCCCTTCGAATATACCTTCGAACCGGCCCCGGCGCATCCGGCTCGTGCACCCGGCCCGGAGCACCCCTGAACAGGGTGGGAACGGCCCGGGGAGCTCGGGCGTCGGAGGGTGCCCCTCAGGGGCGCGGCGGCTGGTCCGGCCCCCACCACCGCGACTCCGGGACCTCCTGGGCGCGGCACACGGCGAACCACACGGCCCTGGGGTCCACCCCCGCCTCGAGTGCCTCCAGGGCAGTGCGGTCACCGACCTCGGTGAGCACGAGATCCCCGGCCAGCACCCGGCAGTAGCCGGTTCCGAACTCGTGGGCCATCAGCTCCCAGAACGCGCTGACTCGCATGGGCATCGTCTCCTCGGGGCACGGAAGGTGGGCGGTGGTTCGGGCCTCTTGCGGGGTGCGGCACGGAACCAGGGACACGCAAGCAGGAGCGCGGCAGCAACGGCACCGCACGGCGTGAGCCGCACAGTGGCATGGACTGCCACGGTCGGCACGGCGCACCGCAGCCGTGCAGTGCGACCGAGCCGGGCAGTGCTACGGACCCGCCCAGAGGACGGGTCCGCTCGTGGGGTGCCAGGGGCACGTGCGGTGGACTGCTGGTCCACCACCCGGCAGGCCCTGGTGTGAGCCCGCCGGCCAGCCCCAGGATTCGGCTCAGGCGCTCAGCGCGCCCCGGCGGAGGTGCCGCCTCGCAGCTGACGCACCTCGCGGGTGAACTCCTCGGTCAGCTCGGAGGGAACGGTGTCGGGGATGAAGTTGCCCTCCGCGTACGCGAGCCGGTCCGCGACCTCGCGCAGCATCTGGGACATGGGGACCTCCAGGGCGGCGCAGATGGACGCCAGCAGCTCGCTGGACGCCTCCTTCTGGCCCCGCTCCACCTCGCTCAGGTAGCCCAGGGAGACACGCGCGCTGTGGGAGACCTCCCGCAGGGTGCGTCCCTGGCGCTGCCGGACGCTGCGCAGCACCTCCCCGATCTCCTGGCGCAGGACGCCCACCTTGGGTTCGTGGGTCTCCGCGGTGACGTCATCTGCCATACCCACGTCCTTCCAACGGACGACACCATTGACGGACACGGGTTGCTTCGTCATGTGAATTGCCTACTCCTCGTATCAACGAACGGGGCTCGGCACGCTGTGGTCAGCGCGACGATCTCGCAGTTCCTGAGCCGTTGCAGCTCAAGTTCTGTCTGTCATAACGTGCTTGCAGTTTCAATTGTTCCCGCTCACGGGGTGAATTGCACTAGGCGTGCCCTGGGAATGGCATTTGAGTCGCCAGTGTGTCGAGGGCCCGGCGCACGGTGAGCTGCCGGATCCGGGCGCGGTCCCCGTTCAGCTGCAGGCGCTCCACGTGCTCGCAACCGGGACCGCTCACCCCGATGAAGACGGTGCCCACGGCGTGGCCGTCGTGGGGCTCGGGTCCCGCCACACCGGTGGTCGAGACGGCCCAGTCCACGCCGAGCGCGGCACGGGCGCCGCGCGCCATGGCGAGGGCGACGTCCGGGTCCACGGCCCCACGCTCCGCCAGCAGTTCGCGGGGCACGCCCAGCACGCGCTCCTTGACGGCGTGGGAGTAGCTGACCACGCTCCCCTCGAAGCACGCCGAGGCACCCGGGACCGTCACGATCTCGGATGCCACTGCACCGCCGGTGAGCGACTCCGCGGTTCCCAGTGTGACTCCCCGGTGCGCGGCGCGCCGTACGAGCGAGGCGGCGTCGTGCTCGGAGCGGCGCTCGGCGGCGTCGCCGGCCGGGGTGGGTCCGGGCGACGCCGTCACACCGCCCTCCCACCCAGGGCGCGGCGGCGCAGCTGCACGGCCTTGACCACGTAGTCGACGCCCGTGACCACCGTGGCGATGAGGGCCAGGGCGGTGAGCAGCCACGCGAACCACAGCCACCACTGGCCCACCAGGGGGGCGAGAGGCAGCAGGAGGGCGATCAGCGCGGCGGTCTGGAGCACGGTCTTGGTCTTGCCACCCTTCGAGGCGGCCATCACGCCGTAGCGGATGACCACGAAGCGCATCACGGTGATGCCCCACTCGCGCACCAGGATCACGATGGTGACCCACCACCACAGCTCCCCCAGCACGGAGAGCACCACGAAGGCGGCACCGGTGAGCAGCTTGTCCGCAATGGGATCCGCGATCTTGCCGAAGCTCGTGATGAGGTTTCGCGCACGGGCGATGTCCCCGTCCAGCTTGTCCGTGAGCATGGCGAGGCCGAAGGTGACCACCGCCGCCCACCGCATGCCCGGTGACTCCTGGCCCAGCGGACCGCCGGCCACCAGGAACCACACGAAGAACGGCACCATCACGATGCGCAGCGCCGTGAGGGCGTTCGGCAGGTTCCAGTTCGAGCCGTTCGGGGCCGGCTCCCGCGGTGCTGTGGTGGTCTCGGGTGAGCTCATCGTCCAGTCAACTCCCATGCGTCTTCGGACTCGTCGGAACCGTCGTGGTAGTCGTGGGCCACGTCCGCGAGGGACGCCTCCACGGGGTCCGCGCCGTAGTCCACGGAACCGCCCGCGGGCGCGGGGTGCGCCCCGGTGGAGGGGGCCGGAGGAGCGGGCGGCTCCTCCCCGCGGATCAGCGCCAGGGTGGCGGCGAGGTCGTCGGGCTTGACCAGCACGTCGCGCGCCTTGGAGCCCTCCGAGGCGGCCACCACGCCGCGGGACTCGAGCAGGTCCATCAGCCGGCCCGCCTTGGCGAAGCCCACCCGCAGCTTGCGCTGGAGCATGGACGTGGAGCCGAACTGCGAGGTGATGATGAGCTCCGCGGCCTGCAGCAGGACGTCGAGGTCGTCCCCGATGTCCTCGTCGATGGTCTTCTGGGGGGCATCCTGGACCACGTCCTCGCGGTAGTGCACCGCCATCTGGGACTTCACGTGCTCCACGACCTTGTGGATCTCCGACTCGGAGACCCACGCGCCCTGCACGCGCATGGGCTTGGAGGCGCCCATGGGCAGGAAGAGGGCGTCGCCCTGTCCGATGAGCTTCTCCGCGCCGGCCTGGTCCAGGACCACCCGCGAGTCCGTGACGGAGGAGGTGGCGAACGCCATGCGGGAGGGCACGTTGGCCTTGATCAGTCCCGTCACCACGTCCACGGACGGCCGCTGGGTGGCGAGCACCAGGTGGATGCCTGCCGCACGCGCCAGCTGGGTGATGCGCACGATGGCGTCCTCCACGTCCCGGGGCGCCACCATCATGAGGTCCGCGAGCTCGTCCACGATCACCAGCAGGTACGGGTACGGGCGGATGGTGCGCTTGGAGCCCGGTTCGGGCTGCACCTTGCCGTTGCGCACCGCCTTGTTGAAGTCGTCGATGTGCTTGTAGCCGAAGTGCGAGAGGTCGTCGTAGCGCGCGTCCATCTCCCGCACCACCCACTGCAGGGCCTCGGCCGCCTTCTTGGGGTTCGTGATGATCGGGGTGATCAGGTGCGGCACGCCCTCGTACGCGGTGAGCTCCACGCGTTTGGGGTCCACCATCACCAGGCGCACCTCGTCCGGCGTGGAGCGCATGAGGATGGAGACGATCATGGAGTTCACGAACGAGGACTTGCCTGCGCCCGTGGCGCCGGCCACGAGCATGTGGGGCATCTTGGCGAGGTTGGCCAGCACGAAGCCGCCCTCCACGTCCTTGCCCACCCCCATGACCATCGGGTGCTCGGAGGCGCGCGCCTTCTGCGAGCGCAGCACGTCGCCGAGCGCCACGGTCTCGCGGTCGGAGTTGGGGATCTCGATGCCGATCGCGGACTTGCCCGGGATGGGCGAGAGGATGCGGACGTCCGCGGAGGCCACGGCGTAGGCGATGTTCTTGGACAGCGCCGTGACGCGCTCCACCTTGGTCCCGGAGCCCAGTTCGATCTCGTACCGGGTGACCGTGGGGCCGCGGGAGAAGCCCGTGACCTCGGCGTCCACCTTGAACTGGTCCAGCACGCTGGTGAGAGCGGCCACCACCTGGTCGTTCGCCTCGGAGCGCTCCTTCGCGGGCGGTCCCTGCACGAGGTCCGCGGCGGGCGGGAGGGTGTAGGCGACGTCGCCCTGCAGCTTCAGCTGCTCCGAGCGGGCCGGGATGGGAGTGCTCGGGGTGTGCGTGCGCGTGGGGGCAGCCTCCGCCGTGACGTCCAGGGCGGGGGCGTCCGACGCCGCGGCCGTGTCCGCCGCGGGGGCGATCCCCTGGTCCTCGCGCAGCTTCTGTGCCTCCTGCTGGGACCTGGTGGGTCGCTTCTGGCCGGGCCGGGGCCCGGGGTCCGCGCGGGGGATGTCCTCGGTGACCTGCACCTCTGCGGCCGCCGAGCGTGCGGCGGAGGAGCCTGCGCCCCGCTCGGAACGCGGGGTGTGGGAGCCCACGTCGAACACGCCAGACGACGCCGCCCCGCGCGCCTCCCGCCGGTTGGCCTCGTCCACCACGGCGCGCTCGAAGGCCTCGTCGCCGTCGTAGCGGTCGAGGTCCTGGCGCTGCTTCCGGCGCTCCGCCTTGCCGGCGCGCTTGGCGTTCTTGGGGACGACGGGGTCGAGGTAGGAGCGGTCGTGCTCGGGGGCCGAGAGGTCGGCTCCGCGCGGCTCCGTCTGCCCCGTGAGGCGACGGTAGAGCTCACCCAGGCGCGGCCCGATCTCCCCCACGGGCGTGGCCGTCATGACGAGCAGGGCCAGCACGGCGAGGAGGGCGAAGACCACCAGTGCGCCCCACCGGGTGATGAGCGCGGACAGGGGATCCGCGGCGAGGAAGCCCACGAAGCCGCCGGCACGCCAGACGGCCTCGAAGCCCTCGCCCAGACCGGGTGCGCCGCCGAGGACGTGGGCCGCGCCGGAGCCCGCCACGGTGAGGGCGAGCAGTCCGATGGCCACGCGGTTGTTCGCCTGCGTGGGTTCGGGGTGGCGGAAGACCCGCACGGCGAAGCAGAAGCAGAAGATGGGCAGCACGAGCGCCATGAAGCCGAACGTGCCACCGGCCACCGCGTGCACCCAGGAGGCGGGGACGGCCACGGGGGCGAAGCCCGCTCCGCGCAGGTTCCACCACTCCACTGCGGCGAGCACCACCGCAAGGACGAGCCACACCAGGGCCCCGCCGTCGCGACGCTCCTCGGGGGCGATGTCCGTGCGGACGGTGCCCACCCGGCGAACGGCGGCTCCCACCACGTGCCCGGCCCCCGACCACGCGCGGACCACGCCCTGCAGCGCGGTGGTGCCGGCGGAGGGCCCGGTGGAGGTGGAGCGTGCGGGGGTCTTCGTGCCGTTGCGGGGGGCGCGCGCCGTGGTCTTGGACCGGGATGTGGTCTTCGACGAGCGCGCGGGGGAGGTTCGTGGAGCCATTGCTCCAGGGTACCCGGACGTGCATCGGCCCGTCCGGAACGGGTTCCGGACGGGCCGATGCACGGTGTGCGGGGGCTCAGGCCTCCACGACCACCGGGACGATCATGGGCTTGCGCCGCAGCTTGCGGGCCACCCAGGAGCCCACCGTGCGGCGCACGATCTGCTGCAGCTGGTGGGAGTTGTGGTTCTTGCCGCTCTCCCCCAGCGCCTCCTCGAGCGCGGCCGCGATCTTCGGACGGATCTCGTTGAAGACCTTGTCCTCCTCCGCCACGCCACGGGCGTGGATGTCCGGACCGGAGACGATCTTGCCGGTGTCCCGGTTGACCACGGTGACCACGGAGATGAAGCCCTCCTCGCCCAGGGTCATGCGGTCCTTGAGGTCCGCGTCCGTGATCTCGCCCACGGAGGAGCCGTCCACGTAGATGAACCCGCACTCCACCTGGCCCACGATGCGGACCTTGCCGGCGTGCATGTCCACCACGGTGCCGTTCTCCGCGAGGATCACGTGGTCCTCGGGAACACCGGTCTCGCGGGCGAGCTCGCCGTTGGCGATCAGGTGGCGGATCTCGCCGTGGACCGGCATCACGTACTCGGGCTCCACGATGTTGTAGCAGTACAGCAGCTCACCGGCGCCTGCGTGGCCCGAGACGTGGACCTTCGCGTTGCCCTTGTGCACCACGTGGGCGCCCAGGCGCATGAGCCCGTTGATCACGCGGAACACTGAGTTCTCGTTGCCCGGGATCAGGGAGGACGCGAGGATCACGGTGTCCCCCGCGTTGACCTGGACCTTGTGGTCCCCGTTGGCCATGCGGGACAGCGCGGCCATCGGCTCGCCCTGGGACCCGGTGCACATGATCACGAGCTTGTCGTCCGGGTAGTCCCCGACCTTCTTCTGGTCCACCAGCACGTTCGGCGGGACGTCCAGGTACCCGAGCTTCTCCGCGATCGTCATGTTGCGGATCATGGAGCGGCCCATGAGGACCACCTTGCGCCCGTTGGCCACGGCGGCGTCGAGCACCTGCTGCACGCGGTGCACGTGCGAGGAGAACGACGCCACGATCACACGCTGCTTGGCGCGGGAGACCACGTCCGTGAGCACGGGGCCGATGGCCTTCTCCGAGGCGATGAACCCCGGGACCTCGGCGTTGGTGGAGTCCGTGAGGAACAGGTCCACGCCCTCCTCGCCGAGGCGGGCGAAGTGGCGCAGGTCCGTGATGCGCCCGTCCAGGGGCAGCTGGTCCATCTTGAAGTCGCCGGTGTGCAGCACGGTGCCGGCCTTGGTCCGCAGGAACACGGCCAGGGCGTCCGGGATGGAGTGGTTCACGGCCACGAACTCGCACTCGAACTCGCCGAGCTTCTCCACCTGACCCTCGCGCACGGCCATGGTGAACGGCTTGATGCGGTGCTCCTGGAGCTTGGCCTCGATCAGGGCCAGGGTGAGCTGCGAGCCGATGATGGGGATGTCCGGGCGGCGCTTGAGCAGGTACGGCACCGCGCCGATGTGGTCCTCGTGGCCGTGGGTGAGCACGATGGCCACGATGTCGTCCAGGCGGTCCCGGATGTTGTTGATGTCCGGCAGGATCAGGTCCACACCGGGCTGCGTCTCCTCGGGGAAGAGCACACCGCAGTCCACCACGAGCAGCTGCCCGTTGATCTCGAACACGGTCATGTTCCGTCCGACCTCACCCAGCCCGCCCAGGGGCGTGACGCGGAGGGTGTCCTTCGCGAGTGCCGGCGGCTTGGCGAGGTCGGTGGTGTTCCACTGGGTCATGAGACCCCTTTCGTCTTTAGTTGATCAGAGTGTCCGCAACGACCGACGTGCTCAGATCCGCTCGGATCTGCTCCAGCTCGGCCTGCGTGGGTGTCACGTGCGGCAGGCGCACCGTGTTGTTCGGCAGGCGGTCCTGCCACTGAAGAATGGTCTTGGCGGCCACCGCACCGGGCACGCGCATCATGGTGGCGCGCACCACGGGCAGCAGCTCGGCGTTCAGCCGGCGCGCGGTCTCGAGGTCCGAGGCCAGGACGGCATCCACGAGCCGACGGTAGCGGGGGGTGTCCACGTGCGTGGTCACGCCCACCAGCCCGGCGGCGCCGAGCGCCATCCACGGAAGGGTGAGGGCGTCGTCGCCGGAGTAGAACAGCAGGTCGGTCTCCGCCATGACGCGCGCCGCGGCCACGAAGTCCGCCTTGGCGTCCTTCACGGCCACGATGTTCGGGTGGGACGCGAGCGAGATCATGGTCTCCGGCTCGATCGGGATCCCCGAGCGCCCGGGGATGTCGTAGACCATCACGGGAGTGTCCACGGAGTCCGCGAGTGAGCGGAAGTGCGCCTCCACGCCCGCCTGGGTGGGCTTGTTGTAGTACGGGGTGACCACGAGCAGGCCGTCCATGCCGATCTTCTGGGCCTCGAGGCACAGGTACCGGGAGTGCTCGGTGTCGTTGGAGCCCGTGCCCGCCAGCAGGGGCACCCGGCCTCCCACGGCGTCCTTGACGGCCCGGAAGACGGAGAGGTTCTCCTCGTCCGTCATGGTGGAGTACTCGCCGGTGGTCCCGCACACCACCAGGCCGTCGCAGCCGTCGTCCACGAGCTCCTCGGCCAGCCGACCGGTGGCCTCCAGGTCCACTGACCCGTCCTCGCGGAACACGGTGATCATGGCCGTCAGCAGGGTCCCGAACAGCGGGGCAGGGCGGTCCTTCGGCGCAGGGGTGCTCTCGAGTGTCATGTCCACAGGTTACCGTCCCGACCCGGCGAGGACGGTCTCGGGGTCCGCGCCCCGGTGCAGGGCGATCGCCGTGCGCATGGCGCCGCGCGCCCGCCGGCCATCCCCGCTGGCCGAGTAGGCCAGGCTCAGGCGGTACCAGCCGCCCCACCGCGCGGGGTCCGCCTCGACCTCCCGGCGGACGACGTCGAAGCGCTCGTCCGCGGCGGAGCGCACGTACCGTCCGGAGGGGGTGCGCGGCAGGTCGTCCGCGGGCAGCTCACCGCGCGCGGCGAGCTCCCGGCCCAGCTGCTGGGTGCGGGCCCCGAAGAGGACCTCCCGGACCATGGCCCACGCTCCCACGGCGGGAATCACCAGCATGGCCACGCCCAGCAGCTTGGCGATCCACCCCGGGCTGAGCAGCAGCAGGACCGCGCGCTGGAACGAGAGCCCCAGGTACACGGTGAGCAGGGCCACCATCAGTGCCGCCAGCACACGACCGGCTGAACCGGCCTCGAGCACCGTGAACACCGCGGCGAACACGAGCACCGCGATGATCCAGGTCTTCGAGCCCGCGGAGATGGGCAGCAGCAGCACCGTCAGGACGAGCAGCGCGATCGCACCCGCGGCCCACCAGCGCAGTCCGCCGCGGCCGGTCCCCCGGGTCACAGCCCGAGGTCCATGTAGCCGTCCAGCCCGTGCGTGAGCCCCGGGTGCCCGGCCACCGACCGGACACCGAGGAGCACGCCGGTCATGAAGGAGGCGCGGTCGAAGGAGTCGTGACGGATGGTGAGCTGCTCCCCGGTGTTCCCGAGCAGCGTCTCCTGGTGCGCCACGAGCCCCTGCAGGCGCACCGAGTGCACGTGCACGCCCCCCAGGTCCGCTCCGCGCGCACCGTGCGGGTCCGACTCCGTGGCGTCCGGCGAGGGCGCCACACCCGCGGCCTCCCGGGCCGCGGCCACCAGTGCCGCGGTGCGGGCGGCCGTGCCCGACGGCGCGTCGAGCTTGCGCGGGTGGTGCAGCTCCACGACCTCCACCGACTCGAAGAACGCCGCGGCGAGTTCCGAGAACTTCATGGCGAGCACCGCACCCACCGCGAAGTTCGGGGCGATCAGCACCCCGGTCCCCGGCGAGTCGGCGAGCTGCGCCTCCAGCTGCGCCAGGGCGGCGTCGTCCCACCCCGTGGTGCCCACCACGGCGTGCATGCCGTGGGAGACCGCGAAGCGCACGTTCTCCTGCGTGGCGGCCGGGACCGTGAGGTCCACGACCACCTGTGCCTCCGCCCGGACCAGCTCCTCCAGCTCGTCCTGGCGCCCGAGCGCGGCCACGAGCTCGAGGTCCGGCGCGTCCGTGACGGCGCGCACCGCCTCGGAGCCCATGCGGCCGTCGCGGCCCAGCACGGCCACCCTGGTCTTCTGCTGCATCGTCCTCCGCCTCACTCCTGTGTCTCTCCGGCCCCGGGGCCCACCACCGTGCGCACGGTGGCGTCCCCGGACAACCGGGCCGCCAGGTCCTGCACGTCCTGGGAGGTCACCGCGCGGATCCGCCGCAGCGACTCGTCCACGTCCATGAACTTGCCCGTCTTCAGCTCCGCCGAGCCCAGGCGCGACATGCGCGATCCCGTGTCCTCGAGCGCGAGCACGGTGGCACCGCTGAGCTGGCCCTCGACCTTCGCCAGCTCCGCGGCGTCCATTCCGTCCTGGGCCAGACGGTCGAGCTCCGCGCGCATCAGCTCGCTCACCCGGTCCACCCGCTCCGCGGTGCACCCGGCGTACATGCCGAAGAACCCCGCGTCCGAGTAGGAGCCCGAGAACGAGAACGTGGAGTACGCGAGCCCCTTCTGCTCCCGGATGGTGTGGAACAGCCGCGAGGACATCCCACCGCCCAGAGCGGCGTTGAGCACCGTCATCGCGAAGCGCCGCTCGTCCCCGGAACGCAGCCCGGACCCGCCCAGCACCACGTTCGCCTGCTCCACCGGCCGGTCGTGGAACCGGGTGCCCGTCACCGGACGCAGCACCGCCGGAGCGGTGGGGCGCCGTGCACCCGGGCGGCCCGGGGCGTCCGGGTCCCAGCCTGCGCGCGCCAGCGACTCGCGGACCAGGGACACCACGGCCTCGTGCTCCAGCCCGCCGGCCACCGTGACCACCAGGTTCTCCGGCCGGTAGGCCTCCCGGTAGTGGCGCCACACGGCGTCCCGTGCCACCCCGCGGATCTCCTCCGAGGTGCCCGCGATGGGACGCGCGAGCGCCGAGCCGTTGAACACCTGCGCCGTGAACTGCTCGAACGCGAAGTCCGTGGGGTCGTCCCGGTCCATCGCGATCTCCTCGAGGATCACGCCGCGCTCGCGGTCGAACTCCTCGGGGTCCAGGACGGCTCCCGTGACCATGTCCGTGAGCACGTCCACGGCCATGGGCAGCGCCTCCGAGAGCACCCGCGCGTGGTAGCACGTGTGCTCGTGGGAGGTGAACGCGTTGGACTCCCCGCCCACGCGGTCGAAGGCCTCCGCGATCTCCAGGGCGCTGCGCCGGGCCGTGCCCTTGAACAGCAGGTGCTCCAGGAAGTGGGTGGAACCGAGCATGCCAGGCGCCTCGTCGCGGGAGCCCAGGCTGACCCAGAAGCCCACGGACACCGAGCGCTGGCCCGGCATCCGCTCGGTGAGCACGCGCGTGCCGCACGGGAGCACGGTGCGCGTGACGACGGCGCCGTCGGCGTCGTCATGGACCACGTGGGTGAAGCCCCGACCGCGGTCAGGATCTCCAGACGCCCGAAGGCGGGCGTCCGCCTCGGAGCCGTGCTCCGCGGGAACGCCCGCCTCCAGGGGAAGGTCGACGAATGTCATCGATGCGTGAAGACCCTCTGCTCAGTTCTCGTCGTCGGCCGCGGCGTCGGACTCGGCCACCACCGGGGCGAGCGACAGCTTCCCGCGGTCGTCCACCTTGGTGATCTCCACCTGGACCTTCTGGCCCACGGAGAGGACGTCGTCCACCTCGTTGACGCGCTTGTCGTCGTTGAGCTTGCGCATCTCGGAGATGTGCAGCAGACCGTCCTTGCCCGGAGTCAGGGACACGAACGCACCGAACGTGGTGGTCTTGACCACGGTGCCCAGGTAGCGCTCACCCACCTCGGGGACCTGCGGGTTCGCGATCGCGTTGATCGCGGAGCGCGCGGCCTCGGCGGAGGGGCCGTCCGTGGCACCGATGTACACGGTGCCGTCGTCCTCGATGGAGATGTCCGTGCCGGTGTCCTCCTGGATCTGGTTGATCATCTTGCCCTTGGGGCCGATGACCTCGCCGATCTTGGAGACGGGAACCGTCACGGAGATCACGCGCGGGGCGAACTCGCTCATCTCGTCCGGGGCGTCGATGACCGAGGTCAGCACGTCCAGGATGTAGAGGCGGGCCTCACGGGCCTGGGTCAGTGCGGACGCCAGCACGGAGGCGGGGATGCCGTCGAGCTTGGTGTCCAGCTGGATGGCCGTGACGAACTCGGAGGTGCCGGCCACCTTGAAGTCCATGTCGCCCAGGGCGTCCTCGGCACCGAGGATGTCGGTCAGGGCCGCGTACTGGACCTCGCCGTCCACGGTGTCCGAGACCAGGCCCATGGCGATGCCCGCCACGGGGGCCCGCAACGGCACACCGGCGTTGTACAGGGACAGCGTGGACGCGCACACCGAGCCCATGGACGTGGAGCCGTTGGAGCCCAGCGCCTCGGAGACCTGGCGGATGGCGTACGGGAACTCCTCGCGCGTGGGCAGCACGGGGGTGATCGCACGCTCGGCGAGGGCGCCGTGGCCGATCTCGCGGCGCTTGGGCGACCCCACGCGGCCGGTCTCGCCCGTGGAGTACGGCGGGAAGTTGTAGTGGTGGATGTAGCGCTTGTTCTTCACCGGGGACAGCGAGTCGATCTGCTGCTCCAGCTTCAGCATGTTCAGCGTGGTGACGCCCAGGATCTGGGTCTCGCCGCGCTCGAACAGCGCGGAGCCGTGCACGCGCGGGAGCACGTCCACCTCGGCGCTGAGCTGGCGGATGTCCGTGAGGCCACGGCCGTCGATGCGCACCTTGTCCTTGAGGATGCGCTGGCGCACGGTCTGCTTGGTCAGCGCCTGGTACGCGCCGTTGACCTCGTCGGCACGGCCCTCGAAGGGCTTGCCCTCGCCGGTGAGCTCGGCCAGCGTGGACTGGTGCAGCTCGTCCGTGGCGGCCTCGCGCTCCTGCTTGCCGGCGATCGAGTAGACCTGGGCCATGCGCTCGCCCGCGAAGTCCTTCACGGCCTCGGCGGCGTCGTCGCCGAAGCCCCCGAAGCGGGGCAGGTCCAGCTCGGGCTTGGGGTTGCGGGCCGCGAGGTCCGCCTGGGCGTCGCACAGCGCCTTGATGAAGGGCTTGGACGCCTCGAGGCCCTCGGCCACGAGCTCCTCGGAGGGGGCCACGGCGCCCTGGCCCTTGATGAGCTCCCAGGCGTTGTCGGTGGCCTCGGCCTCGACCATCATGATGGCCACGTCCTGGCCGCCGTCCTTGGTGGTCACCACACGCCCGGCCACGGCCATGTCGAACACGGCGTTCTCCAGCTGGGAGTGCTTCGGGAAGGCGATCCACTGGTGGCCGCCGTCCTCCTGGGCCATGAGGGCCATGCGCACGCCGCCCACGGGCCCCTGGAAGGGCATCCCGGACAGGGTGGTGGACATGGAGGCGGCGTTGATGGCCACGGTGTTGTAGATCTCGTCCGGGGCAATCGACATGACGGTGACGACCACCTGCACCTCGTTGCGCAGGCCCTTGCCGAACGCGGGGCGCAGGGGGCGGTCGATCAGGCGGCACGTGAGGATCGCATCCGTGGACGGACGGCCCTCGCGGCGGAAGAACGAGCCGGGGATGCGGCCCGCGGCGTACATGCGCTCCTCGACGTCCACCGTGAGGGGGAAGAAGTCGAAGCCCTCGCGGGGGTGCTTGCCCACCGCGGTGGCGGAGAGCATCGAGGTCTCCTCGTCGATGTACACCATGGCCGAGCCTGCGGCCTGACGGGCGAGACGCCCGGTTTCGAAGCGCACGACGCGCTTTCCGTAGGAGCCGTTGTCGATGACGGCTTCTGCACTCTGGATCTCGGGACCCTCCACGGGTCACCTCCATTTCTTCGTGGTGCGCAACACGCGCGACACACCGGTCTTCGATCGAGGCGCTCGCACCGCTCTCGCGTTGCGAAAGCCACTGTCGAGGACCGCGACATGCGGCGCGGCTGCACAGCTGCTGGGGTTCTTCGGTGTGCTCCCGCGGGTCTCTGCCCGCGGGCGGCCCGCTGCTGCGGGCCCGGGCGGTGCTCGTCACGAGCAGCGCCGGGTGTGGCGATTCCCCGCGCTCCGGTGCGGAGCGCGGGGAATCCCCGGGACTCACATCACTTGCGCAGGCCGAGGCGCTCAATGAGCGCACGGTAGCGGGCGATGTCAGTGCGACGCAGGTAGTCAAGCATGCGACGACGGCGTCCCACCAGGGCCATGAGGCCGCGACGGGTGTGGTGGTCGTGCTTGTGCATCTTCAGGTGCTCGGTCAGGTCGGAGATCCGACGGGACAGAACGGCGATCTGCACCTCGGGCGAACCGGTGTCGCCCTCGTGCGTCGCGTACTCGGTGATGATCTGGTTCTTGATCGCGGCATCCAGTGCCATGGGTAACTCCTCGAGTTAGTACCGTGACCGCCCGGTGCGTTCGATTCCCGCCCGGGGTCCGGGACGTGCCCGGGGCCCGACCGCCACGGACCGCAGTCAGACCACTGACCAGTCTAACGGATGCGGTCCGCGGGCACCTCACCGGGACGCCGCACCGTCCCGGGCGCGGACCTGGGACAATGGGCGGCATGCAGACGACGAACGCCGAATCCCCCACGTCGGCCACCTCCGTGGCCCACGACGACGCCGCCCTGTTCGCCTCGTGCGTGGGCGCACCAGCCGTGCTGGTGGCCATGCCGGAGGAGGCCGCCCCGTTCCTGGACTCCGCCACCGCCCGCTGCGCGCACCCGCAGCGGGTGGGGACGGCACGGCTGCACGCCCTGGAGTTCGCGGGACGTCCCGTGCTGCTGGTGTGCACGGGCATCGGACTGGTCAACGCGGCGTCGGCCGCCACCGCGGTGCTGGAGCGGTTCGAGCCGAGCGCGGTGGTCTCCGCCGGCTCCTGCGGCGGGCTCCGGGCGGACGTGAACGTGGGAGACCTGGTGGTCGGCACCGAGTTCCGGTACACGGACGCGGACGCCACGGCCTTCGGCTACGCGCCCGGTCAGGTTCCGGGAATGCCCGAGGCGTTCGGCGCCTCCCCCGCCCTCGCGGCCGCCGCGAGCACCCTGGTGCCGGCCGAAGGCCACGCCCTGTGGCGCGGGAGCATGCTCGCGGGGGGTTCGTTCGTGACCGCCGAGAACGTGGGTGGCACCCGGCAGACCTTCCCCGAGGCCCTGAGCACCGACATGGAGAGCACCGCCCTGGCGCAGGTGTGCGAGACCCGCGGGGTGGACTTCCTGGCCGTGCGCGGCGTCTCGGACCTGTGCGGGCCCGCCGCGGACCAGCAGTTCCACATGGAGCTGGACCTCGTGGCGCGCATCAGCGCGGACGCCGTGACCGCACTGCTCGGCGCGCTGCCGGGTCGCTCCCGCGACGACTGAGCCGCCCCCAGCGGCGCTACCCTCCTGGAGAACGCCCCAGAACCGTCCACCCACACGTCGAGGAGAACAGAGGAACCCATGAGTGACGAGAAGACCAAGGACCTGCGGGACGCGGTCCCGGACGCGGCCGCCCACGTGCTGCGCGACGGCCACGAGATCCCCCAGCTGGGATTCGGGACCTACCCCATGGACGACGCCGAGGCGGAGGCCCTGATCCCCGAGGCGCTGTGGCGGGGCTACCGGCTCGTCGACACCGCGGTGAACTACGGCAACGAGCGCGGCGTGGGCCGCGGGATCCGCAGCAGCGGGATCCCCCGCGACGAGGTGTTCCTGGCCTCCAAGATCCCGGGGCGGGACCAGGGCCGCGACGGAGTTCGTCGTTCCCTGGAGGGGACCCTCGAGCGGCTGGGCACGGACCACCTGGACCTGTACCTCATCCACTGGCCCAACCCGTCCGCGGACCTGTACGTCCAGACGTGGCAGGCCATGCGCGAGGCCCGGGACGAGGGGCTCGTCCGCTCCCTCGGCGTCTCCAACTTCCTCCCCGAGCACCTGCTGCGCCTGGAGGCGGAGACCGGGGAGATGCCCGTGGTGAACCAGGTGGAGCTGCACCCCCAGTACCAGCAGGAGGCCCTGCGGGCGTTCCACGACGAGCACCGGATCCTCACCCAGGCGTGGTCCCCGCTGGGACGCAAGACCGACCTGCTGCAGAGCGAGTGGCTCGCGGAGATCGCACGCCACCAGGGCCGCACCCCCGCCCAGGTGGTGCTGCGCTGGCACGTGCAGTCAGGGATCGTGCCCATCCCGAAGTCCTCGGACACCGGGCGCATGGCGGAGAACATCGACGTCTTCGGGTGGGAGCTCACGGACGAGCAGATGGAGCGGCTGCGCATGATGCACACGGGCATCAGCGGCTCGGGCTTCGACCCCGCGGTCCACGAGGAGATGTGAGGTGCGCCGGTCGCGGGGTGCCGTGCCCCGCGACCGGCGTCACGGCGTCGTCGTGGGCCACGGCCCGGTGCCGGGCGGTGGCGGTTCTGCGGCGCCCGGGTGCCTCAGTGCTCGTCGCGGGAGTGCCTGCGCAGGATGTCGCGGGTGCGGTTGACGTCGTCGCGCATCTGGAACACCAGGGCGTCGATGCCGCGGTAGGCCACCATGCCCCGCAGCCGCTCCACGAACTCCACCACCACGGTCTGCCCGTAGAGGTCGAAGTCCTCCACGGCCTCCTCGGGCCGGTCGATCACGTGCGCCTCGACCTGCCGGGTGACACCGTCGAAGGTGGGGTTGGAGCCCACGGAGATGGCGGTGGGCCACCGGGTGCCGTCCTGGTCCACGAGCCACCCGGCGTACACGCCGTCCGCGGGAACGAAGCCCGTGGCCGCGGGCGCGAGGTTCGCCGTGGGGAAGCCGAGCTGACGGCCCCGCGCCGCTCCGTGGACCACCTCGCCGCGCATGCGGTGCGGGCGGCCCAGCAGCCGGGCCGCGCCCTCGATGTCCCCGGCCTCCAGGCACGAGCGCACCCAGGTGGAGGAGCACCGGCGGTCCTCGCGACGGCTCTCGGCACCGGCGCGGGCGCCGTCGCCACCAGCGGGGGTGCCGGGGACGTCCTGCACGACCACCACGTCGAAGCCGTGCTCGCGCCCCAGCTCGGTGATGGCGCCGAGGTCCCCGGAGTTGTTCCGGCCAAGCCGGACGTCCGAGCCGATGACCAGCGACACGGCGCCGAGCGGGCGCACGAGGTAGTCCACCACGAAGCTCTCGGGACTCAGCTCGGAGAACTCGAGGCTGTAGGGCAGCACGAGCACCGCGTCCACGCCGGTCTGCTCCAGCGCGTCCAGCTTGTCCTCGAGACCCATGATGAGACCGGGGTGCGAGTCGGGACGGTGCACGAGGGCCGGGTGGGGGTCGAAGGTGACCACCACGGAGCGCGCACCGCGCTGCTCGGCGGTCTCCAGCAGGCGCGCGAAGACCTCCTGGTGGCCGCGGTGGACACCGTCGAAGTTGCCGATGCTCACCACGGAGGGACCGAACCCCGGCGTGACCTCGTCCAGGCTTCTCCAGCGAATCACAGTTCTCCTCGATGTCTTCCGGGTGGGTGACGCAACGGGTAGAGCCTACCGCTCCGGGCGTGAGGGCCGCGTCAGCCACAGCCACACGAGACCCACCACGGGCAGCACGAGCGGCACGTAGCCGTACCCCTGGCCGAAGTGGGACCACACGCTGGCCTTGGGGAACAGGCCGGGATCGGCCACGCTCAGCAGCCCCACTCCCAGGACGCCCACGAGCTCCGCGCCCACCGCCCAGGTGGCCACGCGGTGCCACCCGGCACCCGTCCGGGACAGCGCCACGGTGGCCAGCACGTAGATGGCCGCCGAGAGCGTGGAGAGCAGGATCGCCACCGGCGCCACGCCGAACTCCGTGACCAGCTGGTACAGGGAGCGCACGCCCGCGGAGAGGGAGAACACCCAGTACACGACGATCAGCACCCGCCCGAAGCCCGAGCTCTTGCGGTCCGTGCGCCGGGGCCCGGAGCGGCCGAAGCGCTGCTGCAGGGTGCTGTGGGAGGACTCGCGATCCATCATGGTCCTTTCGGGGACGGGCGGAACGGCCGCCCGGGGCGGCTCACTGGTAGTAGTAGATGAAATTCATGCGGTAGACCATCACGACCACCACGGGCCCAGCGGCCGCGAGGATCAGCGTGGACCAGCGGGAGCGCTCCACCAGCGACCACACGAACGTGCCGGCCGGGATCAGCAGCGCGGTGAGCAGGTAGCCCCAGTACTCCAGCAGGCTGCCGGAGGCCGCGGGCCCCAGGACGGGCAGCAGCACGGAGCCCACGCAGTAGACCAGCAGGAACGCCTCGAGCACCAGCACGGATCCCTGGGTCCAGTCGTCCGGCGCGCGACCGCGCAGCGCCTGCACCAGGCAGACCACGCAGGAAAGAGCTCCCAGGACCACGGAGGCCCAGAACCAGCCGTCGTATCCCCACAGCATGACCTATGCCTCCATTCCGTCCGTACGCCGGTCCGGGAGCACGTCCGCGACGACGTCCCCGGCAGCGGCGCCCGCGGAGAAGCGGGTTCCCACGGTGATCCCCAGGACCGAGGTGGCGTACCTCTTCCCGGCTCCCCCGCGGTTCTCGGCGAGGGCCACCAGGGTGCCGTCCGGTGCGAAGCACGCCACCGTGGCGCCGGGACCCGCGCCACCCAGGACCTCGTCCGGGGTGGCGGTGATCCGCCGGCCGTGCGAGAGGTCCGTGGCCTGCTCCGCGTCCAGCTCCCGCACCGGGAACAGCCTCCGGGCAGCCTCCGCGATCGGCAGGGTGGCCACGGTGCCGCCCGCCGCGACCTGCTCACCCAGCTCCTCCAGGGTGTGGGCCTGATCCAGGGTGAAGGAGCCCACGCGCGTGCGGCGCAGGGACGTGAGGTGGCCCCCCACTCCGAGTGCCTCCCCCATGTCCCGGGCCAGCGCGCGGATGTAGGTCCCGGAGGAGCACGTGACGGTGGCGGCCACGTCGATGCACCCGGGTGCGTCCCCGTCTGCCGCCACACGCTCCACGTAGTGGACCTCGAAGGAGCTCACGGTCACCGGGCGGGCCCCGAGCGTCACGTCCTCGCCGTTGCGCACCCGCGCGTAGGAGCGCTGCCCGTCCACCTTGATGGCGCTCACGGCGGAGGGCACCTGCTGGATCTCACCCGTGAGCTCCGCGACCGCCGCCGTGAGACGCTCGTCCGTGACCCCCGCCAGCTGCTGGCGCGAGGCCGTGCGCGTGACCTCCCCCTCGGCGTCGTCCGTCACGGTGGCCGCGCCCAGGCGGATGCCCGCGCGGTAGGTCTTGTCCGTGCCGGTCACGTACGTGAGCAGCTTGGTGGCCTTCTCCACGCCGAGCACCAGCACGCCCGACGCCGCCGGGTCCAGTGTTCCGGCATGACCCACCTTCCGGGTGCCCGCGAGCCGCCGCATCCGCGAGACGACGTCGTGGGAGGTCCAGCCCAGCGGCTTGTCCACGACGACGAGCCCGGCCACCCTCGGCAGGGAGGGGGCCGGGCTCGGGACGTCCTGTCCTGGTGCCACCGGTGTCAGTCCCGCGGCGTGTTCTCGGACCCGGCGGCGTCGGCCTCGTCAGAGGTGCGGTAGGCATCCTCCCCCGCCGCGTACGCCGCGCCCTGGGCCTGCTCGGCCACCTGGGCGTCCTTCTCCCGCGCCGTGCGCAGGAGGTCCTCCAGGCGCGCGGCGTCCGCGGGGATCTCGTCTGCCACGAACGTGAGCGTGGGGGTCAGCCGGGCGGTGATGTTCTTGCCCACCTCGGCGCGCAGCACACCCTTGGCAGACTCCAGGGCGCGTGCCGTCTCGGCGCGCTGCTCCTCGTCCCCGTACACGGTGTAGTACAGCGTGGCGTGCTGCAGGTCGTTGGTCACGCGGGCGTCCGTGACCGTCACGAAACCGACGCGGGGGTCCTTGATCCTGCGTTCGAGAGCCTGGGCGACGATCACCTTGATGCGATCGGCCAGGCGGGCGGCGCGTGCGGCGTCGGCCATGGTGGAACTCCTCGTGTTCTGGCAGCACCGGGGGCGCTGCGAAATCCTGGGGTCGGCGCACCGGGCACGCCCGCGTGAAGCGGGGCACCCCGGGGCGCCGGCTGTGCGGGCCGGGGGGGCGCGGCCCCCCCCCCCGGGGCCGCCGGCCCCCCCCCCCCCGGCGGCGGGGGGGCCCCCCCCCCCCCCCCCCCGGGGGGGGGGGGGCCGCGGGGGGCG
>NZ_JAUMTZ010000008.1:61540-82928 GCF_030530945.1 Kocuria sp.
GGTTCCCGGGGCGCCCCCGGGGGGCCGGGGGGGGGGGGGGGGCGCCCCGGCCCCCCGCCGGGTGGCCCGGGCCCCCCCGGCACCGCGGTCGGTCGGGGCGCCCGCCCCGCGCGAACGGGGCGGGCGGTGGACCGGGATCAGTCGCGCGGCTTCTCGCGCATCTCCCAGGTCTCGATGAGGTCGCCCTCGTGGATGTCGTTGAAGGATCCGAGTCCGATACCGCACTCGTAGCCCTCGCGCACCTCGGTGGCGTCGTCCTTGAAACGGCGCAGCGAGTCGATGGTGAGGTTGTCCTGCACCACGTTCCCGTCGCGCACCAGACGGGCCTTGCCGTTGCGGCGCACCACGCCCTTGGTGATGTACGCACCGGCGATGTTGCCCCACTTGGAGGAGCGGAACACCTCGCGGATCTCGGCGGTGCCGAGCTCCACCTCCTCGTACTCCGGCTTGAGCATGCCCTTCAGCGCGCTCTCGACCTCGTCGATGGCGTTGTAGATGACCGAGTAGAACTTCATCTCCACGCCCTCGCGCTCGGCGAGGTCCGTGACGCGCTCCGCGGGACGGACGTTGAAGCCGATGATCACGGCGTTGTCCACCGTGGCCAGGTTCACGTCGTTCTGCGTGATGGCGCCCACGCCGCGGTGGATCACGCGCAGCTGGACCTCGTCGCCCACGTCGATCTTGAGCAGCGAGTCCTCGAGCGCCTCCACGGCACCGGACACGTCACCCTTGATGATGAGGTTGAGGGTGTCGATCTTGCCCTCGGCCACGGCCTCGTCGAAGGACTCGAGCGTGATCCGCTTCCGGCGCTTGGCCAGCTGGGCGTTGCGGTCCGCGGCCTCGCGCTTCTCCGCGATCTGGCGGGCCGTGCGCTCCTCCTGGGTGGCCAGGAAGGTGTCCCCGGCGCGGGGCACGGTGGACAGGCCCAGGACCTGCACCGGACGGGACGGCAGCGCGGCCTCGACCGGCTGGCCCGTCTCGTCGAACATCGCGCGGACGCGACCGTACGCGGCGCCGGCCACGATGGAGTCGCCCACCTTCAGGGTGCCGGACTGCACGAGCACGGTGCACACTGCGCCCCGGCCCTTGTCCAGGTTCGCCTCGATGGCCACGCCGCGGGCGTTCTTGTCCGGGTTGGCCTGCAGCTCCAGGGCACCGTCGGCGGTGAGCACCACGGCGTCCAGGAGGCTGTCGATATTGAGGTTCTCCCGGGCGGAGACGTCCACGAACATGGTGTCGCCGCCGTACTCCTCGGGCACGAGACCGTACTCGGTGAGCTGGCCGCGGATCTTCTCGGGGTTGGCGTCCGGCTTGTCCACCTTGTTCACCGCGACCACGATCGGCACGTTGGCCGCCTGGGCGTGGTTCAGGGCCTCCACGGTCTGCGGCATGACGCCGTCGTCCGCGGCCACCACGAGCACGGCGATGTCCGTGACCTGGGCACCACGGGCACGCATGGCGGTGAACGCCTCGTGACCCGGGGTGTCGATGAACGTGATCAGACGCTCCTGACCGTCCACCTCGGTGGAGATCTGGTACGCACCGATGTGCTGGGTGATGCCGCCGGCCTCGCCCTCGATCACCTTGGTGTTGCGGATCGCGTCCAGCAGACGCGTCTTGCCGTGGTCCACGTGGCCCATGACGGTCACGACCGGCGGACGCGGGACGAGGACGTCCTCGCCCTCGGCCTCCAGCTCGGCATCCAGGTCGATGTCGAAGGACTCGAGGAGCTCGCGCTCCTCGTCCTCCGGGGAGACGATCTGGATCTGGTATCCGAGCTCTGAGCCCAGCAGCTGGAAGGTGTCCTCGTCCAGGGACTGGGTCTGCGTGGCCATCTCGCCCAGGTGGATCAGCACCGTGACGAGCGAGGCCGGGTTGGCGTTGATCTTCTCGGCGAAGTCCGTCAGGGAGGCACCGCGGCGCAGGCGCACCACCGTGCTGCCGTCACCGTGGGGCACCGACACGCCACCGACGGTGGGTGCCTTCATCTGCTCGAGCTCCTGGCGCTTCGCCCGCTTCGACTTGCGGTGCTTGCCGCGGGCTCCGCCGCGACCGAAGGCGCCCTGGGTGCCGCCACGACCACCGCGACCGCGGAAGCCGCCACCGGCGCCGGGCCCACCACCGGGGCCGCCACCGCCGCGACGGGGACCGCTGCCCGGAGCCGGACGGCTGCCGATGGGGGCCACACCGGTGGTGTGGCCGGGCATCATGTTCGGTGAGGGGCGGGGACCGCCGGGACGCGGACCGCCCTGAGCCTGGCCCTGGCGCGCGGCGCCGGGACGCGGCCCACCGGGACGGGGGCCGCCCTGACCGGCCTGTGCCGGGCGGGGACCACCCGGGCGGGGACCGCCGGGACGCGGCCCGCCCTGCCCCGAGTTGCTCGTGCGCATGCCCTGCTGGGCGGCGAACGGGTTGTTGCCGGGACGCGGGGCGCCGGGCTTGGCCGAGCGCTGCTGGCCACCGGGGCGGGGGCCGCCCCGCTGGGCGCCGCCCTCGGAGGAACGACCCTCGGAGGAGCGGCCCATGCCCTGCTGGGACGCGAACGGATTGTTCCCCGGACGGGGCGCGGACTGGCCCGGTTTGGCGCCGCCCTCGGCGGGCGCCTTGCGGGGACCCGGGATGGCGCCGCCGGGCCGGGGCGCGGAGCTCTCCGGAGCCGAGGAGGGGCGCTCACCGGCGGGCGAGCCGCCCGCCTCGGGTGCCTTCGCCGCGGGAGCGACGGCGGGCTTCTCAGCACCGTCGGTTCCACCGGAGCTCCGGGAACCGGGCTTGGGGCCGGAGGACGGCTTGGCCGCGGTCTTCTTCTGGCCCTGGCCCGCCTGGTTCTTCGGAGCGGGCGCGGACTTGGGCTGCGCGGCGGCGTCGCCACCGGCGGGATACGCCGAACGCAGCTTCTTGGCTACGGGCGGTTCCACCGTGGACGAGGCGCCACGGACGAACTCACCGAGTTCCTGCAGCTTGGAAATTGCTTGCTTGGACGTGATTCCGAGCTCTTTCGCGAGCTCGTGGACACGGGGCTTGGCCACTGTTCTCCTGTCTCGGTCCGCACCGACACAGGTACGAACCGTTTATCTTCCGTTGAAGTCGCCACCGGGCACGGGCGTGGTGCATGCGTGCCCTGCGCGGCTGCGTGGTGAGTACGCTGACGCACTCATCGGCCGGCACTCATCGGTTTTCCATGGTCTTCCGACTCGCTTTCCTTGTGGTCGTGCTCCTGCACGGGCAGGAGCACGCGGAGCTGCTCCGCGAGGTCGTGCGCGCTGACGGAGGTGCGGAACGCGCGGTTGAACGCCCGTTTCCGCACCGCATCTGCGATGCACTCCCGGGTGGCGTGCACCCAGGCCCCGCGGCCTCCCCTTCGACGCCGGAGGTCCGCCACGACCCGGGGGCCGTGCTCGGAGTCCTCCAACGTCACGCGGACGAGTTGATCAGGGTGCGCGGTGACGCGGCACCCCACACAGGTGCGAAGACTCGTGGTGCTCATCGTCGCTCCTCGTGCCCCACCCGGCGGTTCCGCGCGGCGCTGACGCGCGCACGAGCACCACGGGTGGCTGGTCTGATCAACCCCCAGTCTAGCGCGCCGCGTGCGGTTCGCCCGAATTGCGGGGCGCTCAGCGCTGCGCGGCGCGGGATTCGGGGACGATGTCGATCTTCCACCCGGTGAGGCGCGCGGCGAGCCGGGCGTTCTGCCCCTCCTTGCCGATGGCCAGGGACAGCTGGGAGTCCGGGACCACCGCGCGGGCGGACCGGGCGGCCTCGTCCAGCACGTCCACGCGCGAGACCCGCGCGGGAGAGAGCGCGTTGCCGACGAATTCCGCGGGGTCGTCGGCGAAGTCGATGATGTCGATCTTCTCCTCCCCGAGCTCGTTCATGACCGCGCGCACGCGCGAGCCCATGTCCCCGATGCACGCCCCCTTGGCGTTGGCGCCAGGCCGGGTGGCGACCACGGCCATCTTGGTGCGGTGCCCGGCCTCGCGGGCCAGGGTGACGATCTCCACGGAGCCGTCCGCGATCTCCGGGACCTCCATCTCGAAGAGGCGGCGCACGAGGTCCGGGTGGGAGCGCGAGAGGGTGATGGACGGGCCCTTGAAGCCCCGCTTGGCCTCCACCACGTAGGCGCGGATGCGCTCGCCGTGTCGGTAGGTCTCACCGGGAACCTGCTCGTGCGGGGGGAGCAGACCCTCCACGGTCCCCAGGTCCACCTGGATCATCCGGGGGTTGTTGCCCTGCTGGATCTGCCCGGCCACGAGCTCGCCCTCGCGGCCCTTGAAGTGGCCCAGGACGTTGTCGTCCTCCACGTCCCGAAGCTTCTGCAGGATCACCTGCCGGGCGGTGGCCGCGGCAATGCGGCCGAAGCCGGAGGGGGTGTCGTCGAACTCGCCGATCCGGCGGTCCTCCTCGTCCAGCTCCGGGGCGAAGATGGTCACGTGGCCGCTGCGGCGGTCCACCTCCGCGCGCGCGCCGTCGATCGCGCCGGGCGAGCGCATGTAGGCCAGCAGCAGCGCCTGCTCGATGGTGGGGATCAGCACGTCCACGGGGATGTCGCGTTCGCGTTCGAGCAGTCGCAGGGTGCTCATGTCGATGTCCATGTGTGCGGCCTTCCGTCATGCCACGCCGGGCTCCGCGCCATGCGGCCGGGAACCAAACAGCGCGCCGCACGGGGCTGTGCGGTGCGCTGCTGCACGGGTGTTTCGTCGTGTTCTCTTCCGGGTCATGCTACATCCCCGGGCGGACCTCAGATCTCCACCTCGGAGCGGGCGCTGCGCACCTGTGCGTAGGGCACGCGCTCGGGTTCCAGCAGCTTCACGGGCATGCCCTTCTTGGGCTGGTGGGAGCGCTGGAGCACCGCGTGGTCCTCGTGCGCCTCGAGCAGCCGCGCCGTGTACCGCTCTCCCTCAACGGGCCGCACGCGCACCAGGCGGCCCACCGTGCGCCGCCAGTGCCGCGGCGTCTCCAGCTCGCGGGTGGCCCCCGGCGAGGAGACCTCCAGCTGGTACGGCGGGCCGGGCACGGGGTCGTCCCGGTCCAGGGCCTCGGAGATCTCCTGCGCCACGGCCGCCACCCGGTCCAGGTCCAGGGCGTCCGTGCCGTCCGGCAGGTCCACGAGCACCTGCAGCGTGCGTGCCGGGCCGTGGCCCGTGAGCTCGCAGCGCTCCAGGTGCAGCCCGGCGGCCGCCACCACCGGTTCCACGGTGGCTCGTACGGGTGCGTTCTGCTCGGAAGTCATGCGTCCTCTCCTGGTGGGGTGCCCGGCGGGCGGGCGCCTGTGCCGGTCGGTGCCTCTCCCTATCATGGGGCAGACCCGTCCCCCGGAGGAATTCGTGAGCTCCCACGCAACCGCACCGCGCCGCCGCGCCCTGCCCCTGACAGCCCTGTGCCTCGCCGCGGCGCTGGTGGCCGTGCTCGCGGTGGGCGCCTGGGCGCACTGGCGCCCCCTGTCCGACGACGACGCCGCCCGCCTCCGCGCGCGCGCCACGGTGGACGCGGTGCGCACGGGGGTGCGCCACGACTCGCGGCTCCTCACCGACGAGATCCTCACCCGTCAGCTGGACGCGCTGGGCCCGGCCGCCACCCCCGCGCAGCAGCACCGGCTGGACGAGCGCGAGGACACCGCGGCCACACTCGACTCGCTGGACGACGCCGCGGACCAGCTGGCCCGCACGGCCACCACCAGCGCGGACGGGGACCTCGCCGCCACCGCTGGTGCCATCGCGGCCTCGTGGTGGGCGGCCTCCCCGCAGGGCGGTGGTCGCGGCGCGGGGAGCCCCGTCACGGACGGCGCGGCCTCGCCGGCACCCAGCACCGGAGCGGCCACCGCCGGAGCAGCGGAGGAGGCCTCCCCCGTTCCAGGAGCGGCTTCGCCCACTCGGGGCGCGGACCACGAATCCCCCGGTTCTCCGGACTGCGGCACGGATCTCACGGCCGCACTGACCGCGCTCGACCGCGCGGGCTACGTGGCGCAGGCGGCGGGAGCTCGTCTCGGGGAGGCCAGCGGCGGGACGGCGGAGAACGCTGCAGAGGTTGCGGACCGGGCACTGGAGGATCGGCGTGTGCTCCCGCTGCTCACCTGCGCTCCCCCGCCCGCCGGGGGCTTCTACCGACTGCCCGACGAGTTCGAGCGGGACCCCGCCCGGGCAGCCGGGAGGGCGCAGCGCGAGGCGGGCGAGGCCCTGGTGCGGGCGCTGGCGGCGTCGTCGCCCGGGGACGTTCGCGCGTGGACCGTCACCGCGCTGCGGGAGACCGCGCGCACCGCGCAGACCTTGGACCCGCAACAGCCCGTGGCCGCCCTGCCGGGCCGCTCCTGAGCGGGACCGCGGGACTCACCGACCCGCGAGGACGTCCCAGCCGAGCTTCACGATCAGCACCGCGACCACCACGAAGAACACCGCGCGGATGAACGAGCTGCCCCGTGCCACGGCCGTGCGGGCGCCCAGGTAGCCGCCGGCCATGTTGCTCAGCCCCAGCACCAGGCCCAGCCCCCACAGCACCGAGCCGTGTGCCGTGAAGACCACCAGGGCGCCCAGGTTGGTGGCCAGGTTCACGATCTTGGCCTTGGCACTCGCGGCCAGGAAGCTGTAGCCCAGCAGCGAGACCAGCCCGATCACCAGGAACGAGCCCGTGCCGGGGCCCATGACGCCGTCGTAGCAGCCGATCACCGCACCCAGGGCCACCGCCAGAGCGTAGTGGCGGGAACCGGCGTGGCGCAGCGCCGTGGCCCGCCCCATGGAGGGTTTGAGCACGGTGAACAGCAGCACGGCGACCAGCGCCAGGACGATGACCGGCTTGAACACGGCCGCGGGAAGGGCTGCTGCCAGGGCAGCCCCGAGGCCGGCGGCCAGGAAGGCCACCGCCGCCATGGGCAGCGCGGTGCGCAGGTCCGGCCGGACCCGCCGGTAGAAGGTGAGCGCGGAGGTGGCGGTGCCGAACACCGAGCCCATCTTGTTCGTGGCCAGCGCCTGGACCGGGGACAGCCCCGGGATCATCAGCGTCACCGGCAGCTGGAGCAGACCGCCCCCGCCCACCACGGCGTCGACGAACCCCGCGGCCAGTCCGGTGACCACCAGCAGCACCACGAGTTCCGGTGCCGCGGACTCCAGCCCGGAGCCCGCGAGGAGCGGGAGCGCCACGAGTGCCGGGCCCCGCCGCTATAGCGTCTCGGCCGCGGGGCCGTCCTGACCGCGCAGCTCGGCGGTGACCTCGGCAACCACCTGGTCGCGCTGGATCTCCCGGCTGGAACCGGTCCGGCGGTCCTTGAGCTCGAGCACACCGTCCGCGAGACCGCGGCCCACCACCAGCACGGTGGGCACGCCCAGCAGCTCGGCGTCCCGGAACTTCACGCCCGGGGAGACCTTGGGGCGGTCGTCGAAGAGCACCGTGGTGCCCGCGGCCTCCAGGTGGGCGACGATCTCCTCCGCGGCCTCCAGGACCTCCGCTCCCTTGCCCGTGGCGACCACGTGGACGTCCGCGGGGCTCAGGTCACGTGGCCACAGCAGGCCCTTGTCGTCGTGGTAGAACTCCGCCACCGCGGCCAGGGCACGGGTGACCCCGATGCCGTAGGAGCCCATGGCCACGGTCACCAGCTTGCCGTTGCTGTCGAGCACCTTGAGACCCAGGGCCTCGGCGTACTTGCGGCCCAGCTGGAACACGTGCCCCATCTCCATGCCGCGGGCGATCTCCAGGGGGCCGGAGCCGTCCGGCGCGGGATCGCCCTCGCGCACGGTGCAGGCCTCCAGGGTGGCGTCCCACGTGAAGTCGCGTCCGGCCACGAGGTGGTAGACGTGGGTCTCCGCCACGTTCGCACCCGTGATCCAGGAGGTCCCCGGAACCACGCGGGGGTCCACGAAGTACGGGATGCCGGTGCGGGACTCGCTGCCCAGCAGGGGGTCCTCCAGGGTCAGACCGGGGCCGATGTAGCCCTTCACGACCTCCGGGACGGCGCGCAGCTGGTCCTCCGTGGCCGCGGCGACCTCCATCTCACCACCCACCTGGAGCGCCTGGCCGATGCCGGCCTCCACGCGCTTGAGGTCCACCTCCCGGTCCCCCGGGACGCCTACTGCCACGAGCTGGGTCCCGCCCTCGGGCAGGGTGACCGACAGCACCACGTTCTTGAGGGTGTCCGCGGCGGTCCACGGCGCCCCCTCACGGGGGTGCAGCTCGTTGGAGCGGGCCACCAGGGTGTCGATGGTCGGGCTGTCCGGGGTGCGGTGCGTCTCGGCGGGCGGCACGTCCGAGGCGTCCACGGGTTCCGGGACCACCGTGGTGACGGCCTCCACGTTCGCGGCGTACCCGCCGGCGGAGCGCACGAAGGTGTCCTCCCCCACCGCCGTGGGGTGCATGAACTCCTCGGACCGGGATCCTCCCATGGCACCGGAGGTCGCTGAGACCGCGACCACGGGCAGGCCCAGGCGCTCGAAGATCCGCACGTAGGCGGCGCGGTGCTTGGCGTAGGACTCGTCCAGCCCGGCGTCGTCCACGTCGAAGGAGTAGGAGTCCTTCATGATGAACTCACGCCCGCGCAGCAGACCCGCGCGGGGGCGGGCCTCGTCGCGGTACTTGGTCTGGACCTGGTAGAGCATGACCGGCAGGTCCTTGTAGGAGGAGTACATGTCCTTCACGAGGAGCGTGAACATCTCCTCGTGGGTGGGAGCCAGGAGGTAGTCCGCGCCCTTGCGGTCCTTGAGGCGGAAAAGGTTCTCGCCGTACTCGGTCCAGCGGTTGGTGGCCTCGTAGGGCTCACGCGGCAGCAGGGCCGGGAAGTGGACCTCCTGGGCACCGATGGCGTCCATCTCCTCGCGCACGATGGCCTCCACACGGCGCAGCACGGCCAGCCCCAGCGGGAGCCAGGTGTAGATCCCGGGTGCGGCGCGACGGATGTAGCCGGCGCGCACCAGCAGCTTGTGGCTGTCGACGTCGGCGTCCACCGGGTCTTCGCGCAGGGTGCGCAGGAACAGGGAACTCAGGCGAAGCGGCACGAATAGGTCCTAACCGCCCGTGACCGGGCCGATCGAAACTGCGGATGTCCCCGCGAGTCTATCCCCCGGCGCACGGACACCCGCCGGACGGGCGGCTCACATCAGGATGGTGGCGAAGTCGCCGTGGTGCTCGAACCCCACGTGGCGGTAGGTGGCCAGCGCGGGCGCGTTGTAGGAGTTGACGTAGAGGCTGACCACGGACGCCCGGGTCCGGGCGAGTGCCACGGCCGCGGCCATGCACGGCACGGCCAGCCCCAGGCCCCGCCGCTCCGGGGTCACCCACACGCCCTGGATCTGGCACACGTTCCCGTGCAGGGACCCGATGTCCGCCTTGAAGACCACCGCGCCCCGGTGGTCGGTGAGCACGATGCTGCGGCGATCCCGCAGGAGGGAGCGGATCCGGTTGCGGTACCCCTCCGCGCCGCTGTCCAGGGGCGAGTACCCGACCTCCTCGGTGAACATGGCCGCGGCGGCGGGCAACACCCGGTCGAAGTCCGCCTCGGTGGCCCACCGCACCTCACCCGCGGGTCCGGTGAGCAGCCCGGGATCCGGGTCCCGGTCCATCACGAGCAGCGGCTGCACGGGGCGCTCGTGGAACGGGGCAGGCCACGAGGGCCGCAACCGCTCCCACAGGGCGAGCACCGGCTCGGCGGGGCCGAAGAAAGAGGCGAATCGGGGCCCGCCGCGCAGCAGGACACCCGCCACGAGGTCCGCCCCGGTCCGGTCCAGCACCACGGGGACCACGTTGGTCCCCGCCCAGCACGCGCCCACCAGCTCCCCGGAGGAGTCCGTGACCCCGTAGACGGGCGGGTGCTTCGCGCGGCTGCGGCGCACCTGCTGGACGTGGGACGCCACGAACACGGAGGAGACGGGGTCACGGGCCAGCAGCCGGTCCAGCTCGTCCGGGTCCACCGCCGATGGCTGGAGGACCCGGGGGGTGCGGCGCAGGATCACCCGGCGGTCACGACCGGGGCGCCCTCCACGGGCTGGCCGTTCTCGTCCAGGGCCATGCTCTCGGCCATCTCGTTGGCCTGGGCCAGCAGGGTCTCCACGATCTGGTCCTCGGGCACGGTCTTCACGACCTCCCCCTTGACGAAGATCTGGCCCTTCCCGTTGCCGGAGGCCACCCCGAGGTCCGCCTCGCGCGCCTCGCCCGGGCCGTTGACGACGCAGCCCATCACGGCCACTCGCAGCGGCACCGTGAGGTGGGCGAGCCCCTCGTTGACCTCTTCGGCGAGCTTGTAGACGTCCACCTGGGCGCGCCCGCAGGAGGGGCAGGAGACGATCTCCAGCTTCCGGGGGCGCAGGCCGAGGGACTGCAGGATCTGATTGCCCACCTTGACCTCCTCCACCGGGGGCGCGGACAGCGACACCCGGATGGTGTCCCCGATGCCCTGGGACAGCAGGATGCCGAAGGCGGTGGCGGACTTCACGGTGCCCTGCAGGGCCGGCCCGGCCTCGGTGACGCCCAGGTGGAGGGGCCAGTCCCCGCGCTCGGCGAGCAGCTGGTAAGCGCGCACCATGGTCACGGGGTCGTTGTGCTTCACGGAGATCTTGAAGTCGTGGAAGTCGTGCTGCTCGAACAGGGACGCCTCCCACACCGCGGACTCCATGAGGGCCTCCGGGGTGGCCTTGCCGTACTTCTCCAGGAGCCGCTTGTCCAGGGAGCCGGCGTTCACGCCGATGCGGATGGAGACCCCGGCGGCCTCCGCGGCGCGGGAGATGCCCTCGATCTGGTCGTCGAACTTGCGGATGTTGCCCGGGTTCACCCGCACGCCCGCGCAGCCGGCGTCGATGGCGGCGTACACGTACTTGGGCTGGAAGTGGATGTCCGCGATCACCGGGATGGGGGACTTCTTGGCGATGATGGGCAGGGCGTCGGCGTCGTCCTGGGACGGGCACGCCACGCGCACGATGTCGCAGCCCGCGGCGTTGAGCTCGGCGATCTGCTGCAGGGTGGCGTTGATGTTCGTGGTGGGGGTGGTGGTCATCGACTGCACGCTGATGGGGCTGTCCGAGCCCACGCCCACGGAGCCCACCCGGATCTGGCGGGTCCTGCGCCGCGGGGAGAGGACGGGCTGGGGCGCTGCGGGCATGCCGAGGTTGACCGAGGTCACGAATTTCCTCCAGGGGAATCGACGTGCGGAGCCATGAGGCGCCCCGCGTGGTGCAGTGTCCATTGTGCCCCACGCATCCGACCCGGTGCAGCGGCTTTCGCCACCCGCAGACGACGCCGCCCCCGGCGCGCGCTGCGGGCGGCCGGGGGCGGCGGGTGGTGAGCCGCGCGGGCTCTCGTGCACCTGTCAGCGGCGCATGATCCTGCGCGCGAGCCAGTTGCCGAAGAACTGCACGAGCTGGACCAGGATGATGATCACGATCACCGCGGCCCACGTGACCTCGTCGTTGAAGCGCTGGTAGCCCAGCCGCAGCGCGAAGTCGCCCAGGCCGCCGGCACCGATGGCCCCGGCCATCGCGGACATGTCCGTGATGCCGATGACCAGGAACGTGTACCCCAGCACCAGCGGGCCGAGGGCCTCGGGCAGGATCACCGTGGTGATGATCTTCCACCGTGACACGCCCATGGACCGGGCGGCCTCGATGACCCCCGGATCCACCGTCATGAGGTTCTGCTCCACGATCCGGGCCACCGCGAACGTGGCCCCGATGGTCATGGTGAAGATCGCGGCGTTCGGCCCCAGCCGGGACCCCACCACGGACTCGGTGAGCTGGCCCAGCGCGGCGAGCAGGATGATGAACGGGATGGGCCGCACGAAGTTCACCAGGAGGTTCAGGGCGGTGAACACCGCGCGGTTCTCCAGGATGCTCCCCCGCCGGGTGACGTACAGCCCCATCCCCACGGCCAGACCGATCGCCCCGGCCAGCACCAGGGTCACGGAGACCATGTACAGCGTCTGTCCGGTCGCGCTCAGCAGCTGCGGACCCATTGTGGACCACTGCATCAGGACGTCACCTCCTGCACCGTGGTCACGGAACGCAGGGCGTCGACGGTGCGCGACACGGCGTCGTCGTCCCCGGTGAGGGAGACGGTGAGCGTCCCGAAGGACTGCGACTGCAGGATGGAGATCCCGCCGAACGCGATGTCGAAGTCCACCCCGCCGCGGGCGGCCTCGGAGAGCACCGCACCGATCCTGGCGCCGTCCGTGACGTCCACGAGAACGAGTCGGCCGGGGTGCTCGGCCCGCAGCTTGGCGAGCTCGTCCCCGCGGGGCACGGTGCGCATCACGGAGGACACGAACTTGCGGGTGGTCTCGGCACGCGGGTGCGCGAAGACCTCCGCAGTGGTTCCCACCTCCACCACACGACCGCTGTCCATGACGGCCACCCGGTCCGCGACGGCGCGCACCACGTCCATCTCGTGGGTGATCAGCACGATGGTGATGCCGAGCTCACGGTTGACCCTGCGGAGCAGACCCAGCACCTCCTGCGTGGTCTCGGGGTCGAGGGCGGAGGTGGACTCGTCCGCGAGCAGCAGCTCGGGGCTGGTGGCGAGCGCCCGGGCGATCCCCACGCGCTGCTTCTGCCCGCCGGAGAGCTGCTCCGGGTAGTTGCCCGCCCGGTCCTGCAGTCCCACGAACTCGAGCAGCTCGGCCACGCGGGCCCTGCGGTCCTCCGGCTTCCACCCGGCACGCTTGAGCGGGTACTCGATGTTGCCCGCCACGGTGCGCGAGGTGAACAGGTTGAACTGCTGGAAGATCATGCCGATGTCGCGCCGGACGGGTGCCAGCTGCGCCTCGGAGCGCCCGTCCACCTGCCGCCACGCGACCTCCAGGGAACCCGAGGACACGGGCTCCAGGCCGTTGATGAGCCGCACCAGGGTGGACTTGCCCGCCCCGGAGTAGCCGATGACGGCGAAGATCTCGCCCCTTCTGATCTCCAGGTCCACGGAGTCGACCGCGGTGACCTCTCGCGGACGCCTCCGGGAGCCCGTGACGAAGACCTTGCTGACGTCCCGGAAGCTGACCAGGGTGTCCGCCGTTCCGGCTGCGGTCACTTGGTCTGTCCCTTGAGGTCGTTCGAGTACCGCGCCAGCAGGTCCTTGAGCTCCTGCTGGTCCACCTTGGTGGGGACCGCGGTGCCCTTGGTCTCCTTCTTCTCAGCGTCCTGGACCTTCTTGTCGTAGTAGAAGCCCGCGACCTCCTTGAGCGTCTCGTTGTCCGCGTTCGCCTCGGTGGCGGCGAAGAGGTTGTCGTAGACCTTGGCGCTGTCCGACTTGGGGTCGTCCTGGGCGAGCGCGTTCTTCGGGTCGAGGTTCGCGCGGTCCAGGAAGTCGTTGTTCACCACGGAACCGGCCACCGAGTCCATGGACAGCACGGTCTGCTCGGCGGAGACGGGACGCACCTTGACCTTCGACTTCTCGGTGTCCACGTCCTGCTCCGTGGGGGCGATGGTGTCCTTGGTGAAGGACACGAGACCCTGCTGCTTGAGGAGGTTCAGGGAACGGGAGAGGTTGATCGAGTCGTTGGGAACAGCGATCTCGTCGCCCTGCTTGAGGTCCGCCACGGACTTCGCGGTCTTGGAGTACAGGCCCAGCGGGAAGATGGAGGTGGACCCCACGGGCGTGATGGTGTCCCCGGAGCTGTTGTTGTAGTCGGCGAGGTACGCGATGTGCTGGAACCAGTTCATGTCGATGTCCCCGCTCTTCAGGGCGGGGTTCGGCTGGCTGTAGTCGCTGAAGTCCACGTACTCGACCGAGACGTCGTGCTCGGCGGCAACTTCCTTGAGCGCGTCCTGCACGGGGGTCGAGCCCACGATGCCGATGGTGATCTTGCCGTCGGCGGCCGGGTCCGTGTTGTCGGAGCCGCCACCGCACGCGGTGAGGGTCAGGCCCAGGGCGGTGGCCAGTGCTACGGGGAGCAGTCGTTTGCTGCGCACGATCATGCCTTTCCAAGGTGGGGTTCCGGTCCCGCGGAGCGAAAGTCCCCCATGGATGAGAGCAGTGATCAGACATGTGCCATTCGACGTGAAACCGCACTTGCCGTGATCTGTTCGAACCGCGGCCGGATGGTCATCTGGGGCACCCCGCTACGGGAGAGGGTTGCCGTCCGGCCAGCCAGAGCTTCGCGCCGGATCTCGTCATCCGTGAAAACCGTAGCACGGCGTGCGGGCCGCGCGCACTCGGCCGGGGCTCAGCGCCGTCGTGCGCTGTGCTCCCCCGCCCGGGCCCGCGCCCACCGCTCCGCCTCCAGGACGTCCTCCAGCGTGGGCTCGGTGGTTCCGCGGTGCTCGTCCACCACGGCGGCGACCACGTCCACGATCCCGGTGAAGCCGAGCTCACGCCGGTGGAACGCGTGCACGGCCTCCTCGTTCGCGGCGTTGAAGACCGCGGGCCACGTCCCTCCCAGGGCACCGGCGTGCTTCATGAGCTCCACCGCGGGGAAGGCCTCCGCGTCCAGGGGCTCGAACGTCCAGGTGGCGGCCGTGCTCCAGTCGCAGGCAGCCACGGCTCCCGTCACGCGGTGGGGCCAGCCCAGTCCCAGCGCGATCGGCAGGCGCATGTCCGGCGGGGACGCCTGCGCCAGGGTGGAGCCGTCCGTGAACTGGACCATCGAGTGCACCACGGACTGCGGGTGCACGGTCACGTCGATCCGTTCCAGGGGGACGTCGAAGAGCAGGCTCGCCTCGAGCACCTCCAGGGCCTTGTTGACCATGGTCGCGGAGTTCGTGGTGACCATCACCCCCATGTCCCACGTGGGGTGGCGCAGCGCCTGCTCCGGGGTCACGTGCTCCAGCTCCGCGCGGCCCATCCCGCGGAACGGCCCCCCGGAGGCGGTGAGGACCAGGCGGTCCACCTCCCCGGCCGTGCCGCCGCGCAGGGCCTGCGCGATCGCGGAGTGCTCGGAGTCCACGGGGATCAGTGCGTCCGTGAGACCCGTCGCGGCCGCGGCGCGCTTCACGAGCGGTCCCCCGGCGATCAGCGACTCCTTGTTCGCCAGGGCCACGCGGTGTCCTGCGCGCAGCGCCGCGAGCGTGGGCGCCAGCCCGATGCTGCCCGTGATGCCGTTGAGCACCACGTCCGCGCCCTCCCACTCGGCGATGCGGGTGGCCGCCTCCGGGCCGTGCAGCACCTCGGGCACGGCCGACGACGCCGCCCGCGCGCCGGCCGCGAGCAGCTCACGCAGGCGGGCGGCGTCGTCCGCGGTGCCGCTGGTGCCCACCACTGCGACGCGCCAGGCAACGGCCTGCCGTGCGAGGAGCTCGAGGTTGCCCGCGCCCGCGGCGAGGGCGAGCACGCGGAACGGGGGGTGGGCCGCCCCGGTGCTCGGCCGGCGCAGGGAGGCGGCGGAGGCCACGACGTCCAGGGCCTGGGTACCGATGGAACCCGTGGAGCCCAGGATCACCAGGTTGCGGGGGGCGTCCCGGGTGGCGAGGTCGAGGTCCGGGGTCATGGCGGGTGCGCGGTTCATGCCCCCAGTATCCCCCGGGTCGCACGGACCCCGCAGATGCACCAAGGGCGCCACCGTGCGGTGACGCCCTTGGGGAAACGGGTCACGAGGACCCGGGAGTGCTTCAGCGACGGCGGCCGACGACGGCGCCGTAGATGAGCAGCACGATGATCGCGCCGATCACGGACGTGATGATGGTGCCGATGCTGATCCGGTCGATCCCGGCGTGCAGGCCCGGGATGATGGAACCCAGCCAGCCACCGAGGAACGCGCCCACGATGCCCAGGATGATGGTGACGATGATCCCGCCACCCTGCTTGCCCGGAAGGATCAGCTTGGCGAGAGCGCCAGCGATCAGACCGAGGATGATCCAGCTAAAAATGCCCATTTCTCCACCTCAGGTTTTCGTTGCACAAGCACACGGTTTCCCGCGGTCGCTCTGGTCAGCGAACTACCTTTCAGTCTACTACCAGTTAGCCGGACTATAAGTCCCGTCTCCTGACTTTGAGAGGCGTCTCACACTCTCGCTCCCCTCCGGATCAGTGGGTCACCGGCTTTTCCGCTCCCACGCCCGTGAGGGAGCGCACTTCCATCTCCGACTGCTTGAGCGGGTCCTCTCGACGCCGTTCCGTGAGGGAACCCACGTACCCCAGGAGGAAGGAGGCGGGGATGGAGACGATGCCCGGGTTGGACAGCGGGTAGAGCGCGAAGTCCGCGTCCGGGAACATGGAGGTCTCCGCCCCGGACATCACCGGGGAGAGGACGATCAGCACCACGGACAGCAGCAGCCCGCCGTACATGGACAGCACCGCGCCGCGGGTGGTGAACCGCTTCCAGTACAGCGAGTAGAGAATGGTGGGAAGGTTCGCGGAGGCGGCCACCGCGAACGCCAGAGCCACCAGGAACGCCACGTTCTGCCCCTGGGCACCGATCCCGCCGGCGATGGAGATCAGCCCGATGACCACCACGGTGGTCTTGGCAACCCGCAGCTCCTGGCGGGGGTCCGAGGTTCCCTTCTTCAGCACCGACGTGTAGATGTCGTGGGCGAAGGACGCCGACGCCGTGATGGCGAGTCCCGCGACCACCGCGAGGATGGTGGCGAACGCCACCGCGGCGATGAGCCCCATCAGCACGGAGCCACCCAGTTCGAAGGCCAGCAGCGGGGCCGCGGAGTTCACCCCTCCCGGCGCCTCTTTGATGCGCTCGGCACCGATCAGTGCGGCGGCCCCGAAACCGAGGACGAGGGTGAAGAGGTAGAACAGCCCGATCAGCGTGATGGCCCAGACCACAGAACGGCGGGCCTCCTTGGCCGTGGGCACCGTGTAGAAGCGCATGAGCACGTGCGGCAGTCCCGCCGCGCCCAGCACGAGGGCGAGCCCGAGGGAGATGAAGTCGAGCTTGGAGGTCTCGCTGACACCGTACTTCAGACCCGGTTCCAGCAGAGCCGGGTTCTGGTTGGTCTCCACCGCCGCGCCCAGGATGCTCGAGAAGTTGAACCCGAACATGGCGAGGATCCACACGGTCATCACCGCCACACCGGTCACGAGCAGGCAGGCCTTGATGATCTGCACCCAGGTGGTTCCCTTCATCCCGCCCACCAGGACGTAGACGATCATGATGACGCCCACCACCACGATCACGAGGGACTGCCCCGCCCGGGAGCCGATCCCCAGCAGCAGGGACACCAGCGCGCCGGCTCCTGCCATCTGTGCCAGCAGGTAGAAGAAGGTGACGGCCAGGGTGGAGATGGACGCCGCCACCCGCACGGGCCGCTGCCGCAGCCGGAAGGACAGGACGTCAGCCATCGTGAACTTGCCGGTGTTGCGCAGCGGCTCGGCGATGAGCAGAAGGGCCACGAGCCACGCCACGAAGAAGCCGATGGAGTAGAGGAAGCCGTCGTAGCCCTGCAGCGCGATGGCTCCCACGATGCCCAGGAAGGATGCCGCGGAGAGGTAGTCCCCCGCAATTGCCAGGCCGTTCTGCGTGCCGGAGAAGGAACGGCCACCGGCGTAGTAGTCGGCGGCCGTGGATGTGGACGCGGAGGCCCTGATGACCACGACGAGGGTCACGAGCACGAACCCCAGGAAGATCGAGATGTTGATCGCGGGGTTGCCCACCGTGGCGGAGGCCTTCTCCGCGAGGTGGACTGCGGGCAGAGTCGACTGGGCCAGCGCGGTCATGGCCGCACCTCCTCGGAGTTGGGGGTGCCGACCACCGGCTGCGCCTCGAGCTCCTCGCGCAGCGCCGTGGCCCGCGGGTCCAGCCTACGGTTGGCGAAGCGCACGTACGCGGCTGTGATGGCGAAAGTGGTCACGAACTGGAGGAGCCCGAGGACCAGCCCCAGATTGACGTTGCCGAGGACTCTGGTGGACATGAAGTCCGCGGCGTAGATGGCCAGCACCACGTAGAGCAGGTACCAGACCAGGAACGCGACGGCCAGGGGGAAGACGAAGGAGCGGTGGGTGGACCGCAGGTGCTGGAACTGCTCCGAGCACTGCACTGCGGGGAAGTCGATGCCCGCTGCGGCTGCGGAGCCGTTCGGGTCGACGGGGGACGTTGATGCCATGCGCACCTCCTGGTGTGATTCAGACCACACTAGGAGTCCTTGCTCGCGCGGCACCAGGTTCACACCACGCGGGTTCGCGAACGCTGGATTGTTACGCACCCGGAGTTCCTGGCCACTGGTGATCCGCCCGTGTGCACGTCCCGTTCACGCGCGGCGCCGGTTCTCCGTCCGCACGGCCAGCACGAACTCCACGGCGCGGTCCAGGAACGCGTCCACCTGCTGCTCCTCGTAGCACCGCTGGCCCTGGGCCGGGCGGAACACGGCGTCGCGCAGCAGCCGGGGGTCCACGTCCGGCGAGGCGCGCAGGTGCTCCATGAGGGAGTCGCACAGCACGTCCACGTCCGCCACCGAGTACCCCACCGTGCGGTGCTTCTCCGGCCTGCGGAAGCGCTGCGTGCGTGGGCGGTTCAGCCGGCCGAGCAGCTGCTGCCCGAGCAGCTCCACGTGCTCGTTCCACCGCTGCACCCCGTGCTCGGCGACGAACGCCCGGCACTCGCGGGCGAACAGCTCGTCCTCCAGCTCGTCCAGGTGCGCATCCACCGCGGCGGGGTCGTACCCCTGGCGGGCGCGGTCGAAGACCCGTTCGCGCACCTGGCGGGATCCCACGTGACGGACGGTTCCGTCCCCGGAGACCGGTGCCGCGGCGTCGTCGGACGGGGAGGATGGACCGGTGGCGTCCTCGGGCGGAGAGACGGGGCCGGTGGCGGCCATGACGGCGCCCACCCGGTCCAGGAAGTCGTCCACCTGGGCGGGGTCGTACCCCCAGCCGCGCTCCGGGAGCCGGGGGAAGCGGTCCTGTGCGGTCATGCGAGGCCTTTCAGGAGTCGGGGCGCACGTCCGCGCGGCAGCACCGGGGGTACCGGGCGGGCGCCTGCGCCCGTGTCACGAGAGGACGGCGAACAGTTCGAAGATCACGTACCCGGTGATCACGGCGAAGAGGATGGAGTCGATCCGGTCCATCACGCCGCCGTGGCCGGGCAGCAGAGTGCCCATGTCCTTGATCCCGATCTCGCGCTTGACCATGGACTCGGAGAAGTCGCCCACGGTGGCCACGGCCACGATGGCGACCGCCAGCACGCCACCCTGCCACCACGGGATGCCCAGCAGCGCGGCGCACAGCACGCCCACCACCACGGCCCCGCCCATGGAACCGGCGAAGCCCTCCCAGGACTTCTTGGGCGAGATCTTCGGGGCCATGGGGTGCTTGCCCCACACCACGCCCACGGCATAGCCGAAGGTGTCCGAGCTGATGGCCAGGAGGATCACCGTGAGGACCTTCTGGGGACCGTCCGGGGAGTGGTACAGCAGCACCGCGGTGCTGAGCAGGAAGGACGCCCACACGAGGGCGAAGACCGAGCCCATCATGGAGAGCATCATCCCCGGCCGGGGGCCGAAGGCGCGCCACACCACCACCAGCGTCACGGCCAGCACCAGTGCCATGGACAGCCACTCGGCGCCGCCGAAGAACGCCGCGAGCGGCATGAGCACCGCGGCGATCACCGCCGGAACCTTGGGGATCTGCACGCCCTTGTAGGTCAGGGAACGCGCGATCTCCCACACACCGATCCCTGCGGCGGCGCCGGCCAGCAGCGCCAGCACGAGGGGCACGAAGAACAGGCCGGTCACCAGGGCGGCGATGAGCACCGCCGCCACCCCCACCGCTGCCGGCAGGTTCCGGCCCGCACGGGAGGGAGCCTTGTGCTCCCCGCTGCGCTGGAAGGAGCGCGGCAGCACGCGGCGCCGCGACCCCGTGTCCAGAAGGTCCTGTCCCGTGGTGCCCTCCTCCGGGGGCGTGACGGAACCCCCCGCGCAGTCGCGGGTGTCCGGGCGGGGAGAGTCGACTGGGGGCATCAGGCGCCGAGCAGCTCGGCTTCCTTGTTCTTGAGCAGCTCGTCGATCTGGTCGATGTGCTTCTTGGTGGCGGCGTCCAGGTCCTTCTCGCCGCGCTTGCCGTCGTCCTCGCCCACGTCCCCGTCCTTGACGAGCTTCTCGATGGACTCCTTGGCGTGACGGCGGATGTTGCGCACCGACACACGGGCCTCCTCGGCCTTGGTGTGCACGATCTTCACGTACTCCTTGCGGCGCTCCTCGGTGAGCTCCGGCATGACCACGCGGATCACGTTGCCGTCGTTCGCGGGGTTCGCGCCGATGTCGGAGTCCCGCAGGGCCTTCTCGATGTCGTTGAGCGCGCTGCGGTCGTAGGGCGTGATGAGCAGGGTGCGGGCCTCCGGGGTCTGGAAGGACGCCAGCTGCTGCAGCGGGGTGGGCGTGCCGTAGTACTCCACGAGCAGGCTGGAGAACAGGGAGGGGTTCGCGCGGCCGGTGCGCACCGTGGAGAAGTCGGTCTTCGCCGCGTCCACCGCCTTGCTCATCCGGGTGGTGGCATCCGAGAGGACATCTGAGATCACGGGTGGTTCTCCTTATGCGACGGTGGGCCGGGGTCACTCACCCCGGCGGCGACGGAACGTGGTTCCACTCTAACGGTCGAGCCCGCGCCGCAGGATCCTGCGGCGCAGGCGGGGACCGGGAAGGTCAGGGGGTGACGAGGGTGCCGATCTCCTCGCCCAGCACGGCGCGGGTCACGTTGCCCGCACCCTCCATGCCGAACACGCGCATGGTCACGTTGTTGTCGCGGCACAGGGCGAAGGCGGTCTGGTCCATCACGCGGATGTCACGGGCCAGGGCCTCGTCGTAGGTCAGGCTCGCGAGGCGCTGCGCGCCCGGATCCTTGCGGGGGTCAGCGGTGTAGACGCCGTCCACTCCGTTCTTGGCCATGAGCACCTCGGTGGCGTGCACCTCCAGGGCGCGCTGCGCGGCCACGGTGTCCGTGGAGAAGTAGGGCAGCCCGGCCCCGGCACCGAAGATCACCACGCGGTCCTTCTCCATGTGGCGGATGGCCCGGCGCGGGATGTAGGTCTCCGCGACCTGCTCCATCTTGATGGCGGACTGCACGCGGGTGTCCACACCGCACTGCTCCAGGAAGTCCTGCAGGGCCAGGCAGTTCATCACCGTGCCCAGCATCCCCATGTAGTCCGCGCGGGAGCGGTCCATGCCGGCCTGCGAGAGCTCTGCCCCGCGGAAGAAGTTGCCGCCGCCCACCACGACGGAGGTCTCCACGCGGCCCACGGTCTCGGCGATCTGCTCGGCGATCTGGCGCACCACACCGGTGTCCACACCCACGCTGCCACCGCCGAAGACCTCACCGGAGAGCTTCAGCAGCACGCGGCGCCGCGCCGGTTCCGCACGCCGGGTGTCCCGGCTCATCCGCAGGGCCTCGTCCTGGGGCTCGGACTCGTTCGTGGTGGGCATGGATCCTCCCGGGGTGCTGCGCGACGTGGACGTGGCCCACCCGTGGCAGACCGCCATCCAGCATACAGAAGCGGGGGGGGGGGCCCCGCCCGCCCCCCCGCGGGCCGCCCCCCGCGGGGGGGGGGGGCGGCGGCCCA
>NZ_JAUMTZ010000008.1:82938-114080 GCF_030530945.1 Kocuria sp.
TGGGCCCCGCCGCTGCGGGTGCGGTGCCGTCACGGTCTCCCGCGACGGCGCCGACGACCGCTCCCGCGCTCAGCGGGAACGGCGGACGTCAGGGTCTCAGGCCCCCACGCGGAACCGCGCGAACGCGGTGGCGGTGGCGCCGGCCTCGGAGAGGACCTGGCCCACGGTCTTCTTGGAGTCCTTGGCGAAGTCCTGGTCCACCAGCACGACGTCCTTGTAGTAGCCCTTCAGGCGGCCCTGGACGATGTTCGGGATGATCTTGTCCGGCTTGCCCTCGTTGCGGGCGGTCTCCTCCGCCACGCGCTTCTCGTTCTCGACCGTCTCGGCGGGAACGTCGTCCTCGGAGAGGAACGCGGGGGACATGGCGGCGATGTGCACGGCGACGTCGTGCGCGGCGGTCTCCGCGTCCGAGCCGGACACGGCCAGCAGAACACCCACCTGGGCGGGGAGGTCCTTGGAGGTCTTGTGCAGGTACACGGCCACGTGGTCACCGGCCACGCGGGCCACACGACGCACGACGACCTTCTCGCCCAGCAGCGCGCCGGTCTCGGTCACGAGCTCGGACACGGGCTTGCCGTCCACCTCGGTGGCCAGCAGGGACTCGAGGTCCGCGGCGTCGGCGGCCACGGCGGCGTCGAGCACCTTGTTGCCGAACTCCACGAACGGCGCGGACTTGGCCACGAAGTCGGTCTCGGAGTTGACCTCGACCATGTAGCCCACGTTGTTCTCCGCGCGGGCCACCACGATGCCCTCGGCGGTGGAGCGGCCCTCGCGCTTGGTCACACCCTTCAGACCCTTGACGCGGATGATCTCCTGGGCCTTCTGGGGATCGCCGTCGGCCTCGTCCAGGGCCTTCTTGACGTCCAGCATGCCCGCGCCCGTGCGCTCGCGCAGGGCCTTGATGTCAGCAGCGGTGTAGTTCGCCATGTGAACTCCTCTGTTGTCGGTGGTGTCCGCCCGGGCGTCCTGGGACGCCCGGGCGGTTCCGGTCACCACTGTGGGTCACCGGGAAGAATGGGAGGTGAACACCTCCCGCGGCCTCACTCGGCGGCGGGGGCGTCCTTCTGCTCGGTCTCGGCGGGCGCCTCGGCGGCGGGGGCAGCCTGCTCGGCCGGAGCGGACTCCTGGGACTTCTGCTCCTCGTGCTGCTCCAGCAGCTCCCGCTCCCACTCGGCCATGGGCTCCTCGGCGGCGTTCGACTTGCCGTTGTGGCGCTCCATGAGACCCTCGGCCACGGCGTCGGCGACCACGCGGGTCAGCAGCGACACGGAGCGGATGGAGTCGTCGTTGCCCGGGATGGGGAACGCGACCTCGTCCGGATCGCAGTTGGTGTCGAGGATCGCGACGATCGGCACACCGAGCTTCTGGGCCTCGTCAACCGCGAGGTGCTCCTTCTTGGTGTCCACGATCCAGATCAGGGACGGGGTCTTGGTGAGGTTGCGGATGCCGCCGAGGGTGCGCTCCAGCTTCTCCTTCTCGCGGCGCAGCAGCAGCAGCTCCTTCTTGGTGTACTGCGAGCCGGCGACGTCGTCGAAGTCGACCTCTTCCAGTTCCTTCATGCGGTCGATGCGCTTGGAGACGGTCTGGAAGTTGGTGAGCATGCCACCGAGCCAGCGGTGGTTCACGTAGGGCATGCCCACGCGGGTGGCCTGCTCCGCGATGGCCTCCTGCGCCTGCTTCTTGGTGCCGACGAACAGGATGGTGCCACCGTGGGCGACCGTGGCCTTGACCGCCTCGTAGGCCTTGTCGATGAAGCCCAGCGACTGCTGCAGGTCGATGATGTAGATGCCGTTGCGCTCGGTGAAGATGAAGCGCTTCATCTTGGGGTTCCAGCGACGGGTCTGGTGGCCGAAGTGGACGCCGTTGTCGAGCATCTGGCGCATGGTAACGACGGGCATGTCGTCTCCTCGTGGCTATCCGGCGGCCCGGGGGCCACCGTGGGTTGACGGTTCTCGACCGGGGGTTCCGGTCCCTGGCGCGATGCGCGGACCGTGCTCGTGGAGCGGGTCCGACGCGCCCCGTACCGTGGTCTCCCGATGCCGGGAGTCCGAGCGGACCGAGGGGCACGCACCCGGACGGAACGAATCCGTGCCGGGCTCCTTCGCGCGCGAAGTCAGCCGTCCGCCGCTCTCCCGCACCCGCGAGCGGGCATGAGGGTACAACGGCAGGGCAACTGCACCGGCCAGCCTACAGCATGCCGCGGCACACCCGCTCCACACCCGCCCGTCCGGCCCCGTGTGACGACGCCGCCGCGCCACCCTGGGAGCATGGCTCCCGTTCCCGCCCAGCGGCCCCCGTCCACCGACCGCTCCCTCACGCACTCCGGGCTTCGACGCACCCTCGTGACCTTCGTGCTCCTGCTCGGGGCGGTGGTCACGGGCGGGACCCCGGCGGAGGCCGCCGCCGGAAACGCCGGGTGGGCGTGGCCGGCGTCCCCCGGACCGGCCGTGGAGCGCTCCTTCGAGGCACCCGCGAAGCGCTGGCTCCCGGGCCACCGCGGGGTGGACCTGCACGCGCCCCCGGGCACCCCCGTGCGCGCACCGCAGGCAGGGGTGGTGAGCTTCAGCGGAAAGGTCGTGGACCGGGAGGTGCTCACCATCGACCACGGGGACGGCCACCTGTCCTCGTTCGAGCCCGTCTCCGCCTCGGTGCGCACGGGGGACCGGGTGGCCCGCGGCCAGGTGGTCGCCACGGTTGCCGCACCGGGTCACGGACCGGCGGGCTCGGCCGTGCACTGGGGGGTGCGGGAGGACGGCGAGTACGTGAACCCGCTGCAGTTCGTGGCGGACATGAGGCCGTCCGTGCTGCTGCCCCTCCCGGACACCGGGCCGTGAGGAAACTGCGGGGTGCACGGGATGCTGTAGGGCGGGTGGGGCTTGAACCCACGACCCAAGGATTATGAGTCCTCTGCTCTGACCAGCTGAGCTACCGCCCCTCGCGGCCGGTCACCGGCCGCGGCTCCACGGTACCCCACCGGGGCGGTGCACCACGGCGCCGGGCCGCACCACCCGTGGGACGCGGTGTCGGCAGGCGACGGGTCAGCGCGCGGCACCGCCGTAGATGCGCTCGAACGTGTCCAGGGTGCGGGCGAAGGAGTGCTGGGCCACCATCTCGTGGCTGTGCTCCCCCATGGCCCGGCGGGTCTCGGGAGAGGCGTCCAGCACGAGCTGCAGCTTGCGGGCCAGGTCCTGTGTGTCCCCCGGCGTGAAGAGGTAGCCGTTGCGCCCCTCGTCCGCCAGGTGGGGCAGGGCTCGCGCGTTGGCGAGCACCACGGGCGTGGACGCGCTCATGGCCTCGAGGGTCACCAGGGACTGCAGCTCCGCGGTCCCCGGCTGGCAGAACACGTCCGCGCGCAGGTAGGCCCGGCGCAGCTCCTCGTCCGGGAGGAAGCCCAGGAAGTGCACGCGGTCCGCCACGCCGCGCTCGTGGGCCAGAGCCACGAGCTTCTCCCGCTGCTCCCCCTCCCCCACGATCTCCGCGTGGACGTTCTTCTCCCGGGGGACCAGGGCCAGCGCCTCGATGAGCTGGTCCACGTTCTTCTCCACGGCCAGCCGCCCGCAGAACAGCACCACAGGGTGCCCGGGGTGCTGGACGTTCTCGTCCGCGGCGGCCTCGTACTGACCGGCGTCGATGCCGTTGGACACCGCGACCGCCCGGTCCGCCACGCCGTTGTCCACCATGGTGCGCACCGCCAGGGGCGTGGGTGCGGTGATCACGTCGCACTGGCCGTAGACCCGGGCGATGTCCCACCAGGAGACCTTGCGGTAGCCCCGGATGAACCACTGCGGGAAGGGAAGGAAGGGCTCGATGTTCTCGGGGATGAAGTGGTTGGTGCCCACCACCCGGATGCCGCGACGCGCCGCCTCGCGGACCATCAGACGCCCCAGGATGTAGTGGCACTGCACGTGGACCACGTCGGGGCGCAGCTCGTCCAGCAGGCGCGTGACCTCGCGGGCGATCTCCCACGGGAAGCAGAGCCGGAAGTACGGGTGGGTGAACGCGTGGTGGGAGCGGAAGCGGTGCTCCACGACTCCGTGATCGCTCACGGTCCGGGAGCGTCCGCTGGTGGACATGGGGGCGGCCACGTGCACCTCGTGGCCCCGGTCGAGCAGGCCGTGGGCGAGCCGCCGGGCGAACTGGGCGGAGCCGTTGACGTCGGGCGGATAGGTCTCTGCGGTGATCAGGATCTTCAAGGCGTGGACTTTCCGTGCGTTCGTCGTCGCTCGGGGCGTCAGTCCGCCGTGGACGACGCCGCCTGCTGGCCGGTGCCGCCATCCCGCGTCCCGGAACGGGCGCGTTCGGCCGCTCGGCGCTGGATGACCTCGGGGTGGAACTGCGAGAGCAGGACCACGCCGACTATAGCAACCACTCCTGCGAGACCCATGCCCACGGCGAGCCCACCGGTGAGGGCCGGACCGGCCTCCCCCAGCACGAGCAGCCCCAGTGCCACACCCACCATGGGGTCCACCACCGTGAGACCGGCGATCACCAGGTCAGGGGGCCCGCTGGAGTACGCTCCCTGGACCATCCAGCCGCCCAGCACGGCGGCCACGACCAGCATGAGGACACCGAGCCAGTTCACGGCGCCGAGTCCTCCGGAGGTCAGCGCGGTCACGGTCAGCCGTACGAGCACGGCCACGAAGCCGTAGAGCACACCAGCTCCCAGCACGTAGAACATGCTGATGCGGTGGCGCCGCAGCACCACCTCCGCGATCCCGATGAGCACCACGAGCCCCAGGAGCATGAACACCACGGTGTTCTCCGCCCCCGCGCCCGGACGCCGCGTGGGGTCCGTGGCGGCGACCGCGCACACCACGACGCCTGCGCCGCCGAGGGTGCACAGGGCCACCGCGAGCCAGGTCCTGCGGTTGATGGTCAGCCTGCCGTGCCGCGCGTGCAGGAGCGTGGTGATGACCAGGGCGATCACACCGATGGGCTGCACCACGGTGACGGTGGCCAGGGCGAGTGCCGAGACGTTGAGGGCCGTGCCCAGGCCGAGGAGCCCGCTGCCGAGCAGCCAGCGGCCGTTGCGCAGCAGGGCCACCAGGTTGCGGGGGTTCAGCGCACCGGAGGTCTCCCCCGTGACGGCGGCCGACTGCGTCTGGGTCCCGACCGCAAGGCACACGGCCGAGGCGATGGCGAGGGCCACCGCGATCCACTGGGTCATGCTCCCCGTCCGTTCTCCATCACGGGCACGCGGTGTGCCCCGGGTACGCACAGGGCCGGGTCACGAGAACCCGGCCCTGTCTCCGCTGCCCGCCGCGGTCACCGTGCGGCGGGGAGCGGGATCACTTCTTGAGCAGCTTGCGCAGGAACACCAGGAAGGTGGTGCCGGCGGCGAAGGCCACGGCCAGCGGCTGCCACCGCTCGCTCAGCCGGTCCTGCACGGAGGTGGAGCCCGCGGGTCGCACACCCTGGGTTCCGCCCTTGGAGGCGAAGGTGTTCTTCACGGACTCCTGGGTGGCGGAGACGGTGCGGGAAGTGCGGTTCACGAATCCCTGCGTGGCGGCCTGCACGGACTCGGCACGGTTCTGGGCGTCGTCGCGCAGGCTCTTGAGGTGCTCGCGGCGCAGCTTCAGGCGGTTGCGCAGCTGCTCCTCGGTGGGCTTGACCGGCTTGACCCGGTTCGGATCGTTGGCGGCCTCCTCCTTCTCGCGCTGCTTCTTCTGCTCGGCCTCGTTGATGTCGCGCTGGACGCGGCCCTCGTTGTACGCGGAGCCCTCCTTGACCACGCCGAGGTCGTAGCGCAGCCCGAAGATGGTCTTCTCGGGCAGCAGGGGCAGGGCGCTCTTGATCTTGGAGACGCCGATCAGGGCGAGGACCGCGAGCACCACGATGAACACCACGGCCAGCAGCAGCGCGGCCAGCCACGCGGGCATCACGTGGGAGAGACCGGCGATCGCGGCGCCGATCAGCGCGATGGTGGCGAGCAGCAGGAAGACCAGGCCCACCACTGCGAACGCGGCACCCACGCCCACCTTGATGCCCTTCTCCTTGAGCTCGAGGGCGGCGAGCTGGGCCTCGTCCTTCAGCTGCTTGGGGAGCAGCCGCAGGAAGACCTTCACGACGTCCGTGATGGATGCCGCGCCGGGCCGCTTGGTGGTGCGAGTTCCTGCCCTGGGTGTGTGGCCGCTGTTGGGGCCCACTGCATGGCTCATGCCGCCTCCGATGAGTACGTGGTGGTGGATAAAGGTCGATCTGCTCTCAAAATACCATTCACTTGCGCACCAATCGGCCATGTGCGCCTACGCTCCAGGGCTCCTGGCACCTACCGCAGACGACCGTCCGCCATGCCCACGCAGCGGTCCGCCAGCGGCACGAACTCGGTGTCGTGGGTGACCACGAGGCTCGCCAGCCCGAGGCCGTGGGTGAGGTCCGCGAGCAGCTCCATGACGCTGCGGGAGCGCTCCTGGTCCAGGGCGGCCGTGGGCTCGTCCACGAGCAGCAGCCGGGGACTGTTCATCAGGGCGCGGGCAATGTTCACGCGCTGGCGCTGACCTCCCGAGAGCTGGTGCGGGCGGCGGTCACCGCAGTCCACCAGCCCCACCCGTTCGAGCAGCTCGTCCGCGCGGCCGCGGGCCTCGCGCAGCCGCGCCCCACGGGCACCGGCCACGTGCGCGGCCAGGGCCAGCTGCTCCCGGGCGGTGAGGGCGGCGAGCAGATTGGGCTGCTGGAACACGATGCCGGTGTGCCCGCGCCGGATCCGGGCCAGTTCCTTCTCGGGCAGCTCCCCCAGTGACCGCCCCGCCACCGTCACCGTGCCCGCGGTGGGCCGCGCGAGGGCGGCGGCCACGGCCAGCAGGGAGGACTTCCCGGAGCCGGAGGGCCCGGTCAGCGCCGTCATCTCCCCCGGGTGCAGCTCGAGGTCCACCCCGTCCAGGGCTCGGACCGTGCGGGGCTCACCGCGGGCGTCCGTGCCGTCCGGGTACTCCAGGGTGACGCCCGTGAGACGCAGCGCGGCGGCGTCGTCGTCGAACGGCTCGGGAACGGCATGGCGGGTGCCGCGCGGGGTGGTGCGGTCGTGGCGGGGTGCGTGGTGGTTCCCGCGGTGGGTGGGGTGGGCGGCCGCGCGGTGGCGGGCGTCGACGTCGGTCACGGGCATGGTCAGTTGCCTCCCAGGGCGATCAGCGGGTCAACGGTGGAGACGCGGCGCACGGCCAGCAGGGAGCCCACGAGCCCGAGGGCCAGGACCCCCGCGACGGGCACGGCCACGCTCGCGGCGGAGAGTTCGAACGGGACGGCCGAGCCGGCGAGCGCACCGCCGAGCAGCCCGGCCCCGCCGCCCAGGAGCACGCCCACGGCGAGCACCACGGCGGCCTGGACCAGGGAGTCGCCCACCACGTAGCGACGGCTCGCCCCGAGCGCGCGCAGCACGGCGATGTCGCGGGTGCGCTGGATGGTCCACACGGTCAGGAACGAGACCACCACCAGGGCGCTGATCCCGTAGAGGAATCCCTGCATCATGAGCAGCGAGCCTCGCTCGGAGCGGTACGCGGGCAGGGCGGCGAGCGCGTCGTGGGTGCTCAGGGGCACGGTCTGCGTGTCCCCGGGGGTGGCCGCGGGCACGTCGGGCGTGGTGAGGGCCAGGGCGGTGGCCACCTCGCCGTCCGGTGCGTGGGCCACGGCGGGGAAGTCCGTGGTGCTCAGCCACACCACGGGCACGTGGCTGTAGTACTCGTCCTCGACCACACCTGCCACGGTCAGTGCCCGGCCGCCCAGGGTCACGGTGTCCCCGGTGGCGACGCCCACGTCCCGGGCGAGGGCGCGGCTCAGCACGGCCTCGCCGTCCCCGGCGCGGGCGGCTCCGGAGTCCACGGTCAGCCCGGACGCCAGCTTGCTCCCCGGCTCCAGCGCCATGCCGGCGGCCGCGGTGGCGTCCGCGGGCGACGCCGCGGCGCGGTCTCCCGCACCCTGCCCACCGGCCCGCAGGCTGGTCTGCACGATGCCCAGCCGCTCCACGTGGTCCGTCCCCACGGCCTGCCGCCAGCCCTCCAGCTGCTGCCGGTCGATGGAGGACGTGGTGAAGGACGGCTCCGAGGCGCCGCCGGGAGGAGCGCTCAGGACGAGGCGCTGCGCGCCGAGCCGCTCCAGGGCGGAGGTGTTCTGGTGGCCCAGGCCGTTGGTGAGGCCCGTGAGCAGCACCAGCAGGAGGGTGATCAGGGCCACCACGGTGGCCAGCAGGGCGAAGCGGCCCTTCGCGAACGCGATGTCCCGCAGGGACAGGAACATGGGGTGACTCCCGGGGTCTTGGTGGTTTTCCGTAGCACCCACCAGTCTCGTGGCCGCGGGCTCCCGGCGGATCGCCAACTCGGTCCAACCTCGCACCCACACCCGGTGGACCCCGGGATCAACCGGACGGTTGATCCCGTCCGGCCCACCCGTGCGTAGCATGGCCGCAGAGCACGTCCCCGCGTTCTCCCCCGCCGTCCCGAAGAGGTCCCCGTGCCCCACGAACTGTCCACGCCCGGCCTCCTGCGGGTGCTGCGGGTCACCCTGCACGTGGGCTTCGCGGCACTGCTGGCTCTGGCACTCGCGCAGACCCTGTCCCGGTGGCCTGCCGGTCACACTGCTGGGCTGGTCGCGGCCACTGCGGGCTCGGTGGCGCTCGCCTCGGTCTACCTGGCAGGCACGATCGCCGAGAACCACGTGGCACGCGGCACGGCGGACCCCGCCACAATGCGCTTTGCCCCGGCGTGGCTGGCCACGGTCACACTCGTGTGGATCGCCCTGGCGCTGCAGAGCCCGGACTTCTCCTGGGTGGCCTTCCCCCTCTTCTTCCTCTACCCGGTGCTGCTGCCCCCGACCGTCGCCCTCGCGGGTGTGGCGGTGCTCGTGGGTGTCGTCGGGTACTCGCAGCACCTGCACGCGCCCGCGGGCGGGTTCAGCGCGGCCATGGTGGTCGGTCCGGTGATCGGGGCGGTGGTCGCCCTGCTGGTGAGCTACGGCTACCGGGCCCTGTACCGGGACTCCCAGCGGCACCTGAGCGTGATCCGCCAGCTGGAGTCCACGCGGGCGGAGCTGGCGCGGCAGGAGCGCACGGCTGGCACCACGGCGGAGCGCGAGCGGCTGTCCCGCGAGATCCACGACACCCTGGCGCAGGGGCTGACCTCCATCGTGCTGGTCTCGCGCGCCGCGCGGCAGTCCCTGACCCGGGAGGACCTCACCACGGTGTCCGCCCGCCTGACCACGATCGAGGACACCGCGGCCGCCAACCTGGCCGAGGCCCGCCGCTTCGTGCGGGACCTGGCCTCCCCCGCGCTCACGGAGTCTCTGCCGGCGGCGCTGGAGCAGGTGTGCCGCCGCACGGAGGCCGCCGCCCGCGCGGCGGACGGCGCCCTGCGGTGCGAGTTCTCCATCCAGGGCGAGCTCCCCCACCTGAGCGTTCCGCAGCAGAGCCTGTTCATCCGCGCCGCCCAGTCCCTCCTGGCGAACGTCACCGCCCACGCCCACGCCTCCCGCGCGGTGGTCACCCTCGCAGGCTGGGACGACGCCGTGTCCCTGGACGTGGTGGACGACGGCACCGGTTTCGACCCCCGCGCCCTGCACACGGACGGGTCCGGCGACTCCTACGGGCTGGCCCACCTGCGACGCCGCGCCGCCGAGCTGGGTGCGGAGCTCACCGTGGAGTCGGGGCCGCACCACGGCACCGCCGTGAACCTGCGGCTGCCACTCGCCCCGGGGCTGCCGTGCACCGTTGCCGCCGGGGACGGTTCCGAGGACGGGAGGGCCACCGCATGAGCACCCGGGTGCTGCTCGTGGACGACCACCCCGTGGTGCGCGCGGGGCTGCGCGCCGTGCTGGAGTCCGTGGGGGACATCGCCGTGTGCGCGGAGGCCCAGGACGGACGCGCGGCACTGGACGTCCTCGCCGCCCCCGAGTCCGGAGTGGACGTGGTGGTGATGGACCTGCAGATGGGCGCTGGCATGGGCGGACTGGAGGCCACCCGGCGCATCGTGGCCGCGGGCGGACCCCCCGTACTGATCCTCACCACGTACGACACGCAGGCGGACGTGGTCGCCGCCCTGGAGGCCGGGGCCACCGGCTACCTGCTCAAGGACGCGCAGCCGGAGGACATCGGCCGGGCCGTGCACGACGCCGCCGCGGGCCGCCCCGTGCTCTCCCCCTCCGTCACGGCGCGGCTCATGAGCCGGGTCCGGGCGCCGGGCGTATCTCTCAGCCCGCGGGAGATCGAGATCCTGCGCGGGCTGGCCACCGGCGCGAGCAACCGGGCGCTCGCCACGAGCCTGTTCATCTCCGAGGCCACGGTGAAGACCCACCTCGTGCACATCTACGACAAGCTCGGCGTGGACAACCGCACCGCGGCCGTGAGCCGTGCCCGGGAGGAGCGGATCATCTGAGGCCCTGCGTCCCGCGGTGAGGCCACCGCACCGTTCCGCCCCAGTCCACGCAGGACCACGGCAGCCGGGGTGTCTGCCCGCGGGCGGTGAGCCGGTGCGGGGTGAAGTCCGTGACCGGCGGGACGTCCTCGTGGCCCCTGAACACCGGCCCGGCGTAGCGGTGACCGGTGTCCGGGCAGACCATCAGGACGCAGCGGCCCGAGGAGGTGTCCCCGTCCTGCCCGGCCCCTGGCGCGGATGGCGCCTCCGGCGCGGGCTGGTGCGCGTGGCCGTGCGGTGCTCGCCCCAGCACGTGCCCGGCCACGGCGTACGCGGCCCCGGAGCTGAGCCCCGCGAACAGCGCGTGGTCCCGGCACAGCGAGACGGCCCCCGCGCGGCCCACCTCCGCACTGACCCAGTGGATCTCGCGGTAGAGCTCGCGGCGCACGTTGCGGAACTCGATGCAGCTACCGATTCCGGCGATCAGCATGTCCGGGTCCTGGACGTCCTCCGAGCCGAAGGTCACGGAGCCGAACGGCTGCACGCCCGTGAGGCGAACCTCCAGCCCGGACTCCGCCAGGCCCAGGGCCAGTGCCCCGCTGGAGGACCCCGACCCCACGGGAGCCACCAGCTCCACGGCGCGGTGGCCCTCCCGCAGCAGGCGTCGTCCGAGACCGAGGGCGAGGTCCCGGTAGCCGCGGTAGTGCACGGCGTCGTGGTACTGGCGCATCCAGTGCCAGTCCGGGTGCTGGGCGAGCAGGTCCCGGATCCGGGCCACCCGCCGGTCCTGGTCCGCGCGCAGGGAGTCCGAGGGAGGCATCTGCTCCAGCCGAGCGCCGAGCATCCCGAGCTGCAGCCGGAGGGTCTCGTCCACGGTCGTGGAACCCACCACCACGCACTGCAGACCTGCCTCGTGGCACGCCAGGGCGAGGGCCAGGGCGTAGACGCCGCTGGAGGAGTCCACCACGGTGTCCCCGCGGGCGATTCGGCCCTCCGCGACCAGCTGCCGCACGGCACCCCGGGCGGACTGCACCTTCATCACCTCGAAGCGCAGCGCGAGCAGCCCGGGACGCAGCCGGATCAGGTCCGGTGCACCCACGGCCTGGGCGGCGTGGTCGAGCAGGCCCGGAAGGGCGGCGTCGTCGTGCGGTGCGGTTGTCATGCTCCACCCCAGATCATGTCGACGGTGCGTTCCAGGCCCAGGGAGTCCAGGGCCGTGCGGGCCTCGCGCGCCCGGTGGGCCGCTCCCGGCCGGCGGGCGTCCACCAGCACGGCGCACACCGTGCCGCTGTGGGCCACCTGGACACCCACTCCCCCGGTCTCCCGGCAGACGGCGAGCAGGGTGGGAAGTGCGGGTTTGGGCAGGCGGGACTGGTTCAGCAGCGCGGAGCGGGTGGCGGCCTCGCCCAGCAGAGCGGCGTCCTGCTCCGACACCGCCCGGTCCACCCGCTGCAGGATCCGGAGGCACTCCCGCCGTTCCCGGGGGCTGTACTGACCACCGCCGACGTCCAGGGTCTCCACCGGCCCGCCGGGCACACGGCACCCCACCACGTGCACGCGGGGGAACGCCCGGGGCCAGTGCCGGATCACCCGCCCGTGGCGGTGGGCGAACAGCAGGGGCACGCACCCGTAGGCCAGGGGGTCCGAGGCCGTCTCCGCCCGGCGCGCCAGCTCGCTGACCTCGCGGCGGGACAGCCGCAGACCGCAGCAGTCCCCGACCGCGCGGATCGTGGCGACGACGTCCGCGGTGGAGGAACCCATGCCCCACCCGGGCGGGATCCCGCTCTCGATCCTCAGCCGGCCCCCGGGAGGGCACGGGACCTGGCGCTCACGGCACAGCCGCAGGGTCAGCTGCGCGGCACGCCGCGCCTTTCCCAGCCCGTGGCCCGCCCGCACCCCGGGGCGGGCACTGGGCTGGAACTGCGCGCACGCCCCCAGCTGCGGCAGCGGGACCGTGACGAGTCCCGGTGCCGAGCCCGCGCCGCACGGGAAGCTGCCCTGCACGAGCTCGCCGTGGTGGGCGATGCACCGCCCGCGCCCGGTCCGCCCGGGCAGTGGCGGGCGCGGTTTCGACGCCCTCACGGGGCGCCTCCCCCGTGCCGCCCCGAGCGTTCCAGCCCCCCGAGCACCCGGGCCGCCCGGCCGGCCGCGAGGGCGGCCAGCAGGGTCACGAGCGCGAGCGCGGTGCCCACTCCCTCCCAGCCGGCCACGGCGAGACCGGTCCCCGCCACCGTGGCGCCGAGGCACACGCCGAGGCTCTGGCCCGCGCCGTTCAGGCCGAGAACGGTGCCGCGGTGCGCCGACGAGGCACGGACCAGCACGGTGGTCACCACGGCGGCGACCACCGCGTGGGAGGCGGCGAGCAGCGCCGTCGCCAGCAGTGCTACGGGGAGGACGGGCGCGAGGAACACCACCGGGACGGCCCCGGCCCCCACGAGCGCGGCGCCGCAGGCGATCCACGCGGCGCGGCGCGCGGACGGCTGCGAGCGCAGCGCGCGACCCCCGAACCAGTTGCCCAGGAAGAACGCCAGGCCGGACAGCGTCCACACCAGGGAGAAGGCCCCGGGGCCCGTGGCGAAGCGCTCGGAGTACACGAGCGCGAGGTAGGCCAGCTGACCCATGAACGCGGTGGTGCGCAGGGTGGAGACGAGCAGCACGGCGGGCACTCCGGGCAGCGTCCACGCCACCCGCAGACCGGACGCGTACCCCGTGGGGGCCGAGGGCCGCGAGCCCCCGGCAGCGGCGCCGTCCGCCCTGCTCCGGCGGAGCAGCAGGGCCCCGGTCACCGCGGCGAGGACGGCCGTGGCCAGGAGGTCTCCCCGCCACCCCCACAGCACGGCAGGACCGGCGAGCAACGGGGCCGCGAGCATGGCCGTGAGTGTCATGGTGGCCGAGACCTGGGTGGCCGCGCGCCCGGCCGTGCGCTCGTCCCGGAAGCGGTCCGCGGCCATGGCCGAGACGGCCGGGTTCAGCACGGCGGTGGCCGCGCCCACGAGCAGGCAGAAGCCCGCCCACGACCACGCCGATCCGAGCACCCCCAGCACGCACGCGAGAGCGAGCACGCCGAGCGCCCCGGCCGCCGTCGTCCCGCGGGAGACCCGGTCCAGCAGCGGTGCGCAGGACAGCCCCACCACGAGGGCGGCCACACCGCCCGTGCCGCGCAGCCACCCCATGAGCGCGGCACCCTGTCCGGCGTCCCGCGTGATCTCCACGAGGAAGGTGGAGTAGACGGTGAACGGCACGAGCCCCAGGGCGCAGGCCGCGAGCAGGGGCAGGATGCGGGCGGTGATCTGGCGGTCGCTCAGGGCGGCGTCACCCTGCGCGGTCGACGCTGCGGACGCCGCGGTCACCGCCCGCGCTCCCCCGCGGCGTCGTTCCCGGCCCGACCGGCGTCCGCTGCCGCGCCGTAGAGGTGCAGCTCCGTCTCCTGGGCGCTGAACTGCGAGAACGGGAACGGCTCGGCGCTCAGGGCGGTGACCCCGCACCCCAGGAACTCGCGGGCCACTGCCGGTGCCGACTGCGCGTAGATCCCCAGCGGGATCCCCCGGTCGAGGCACCGGGTGCGGATGCGGTCGAACGTTCCGTTGCCGAGGGTCATGCCGGTGGCGAGCACGGCGTCCGCCACGGCCAGCACCTCCTCCATGTCCCGGCTGACGGGGTCTCCCCACAGGGTCTCCCTCAGGGTGAGGTCGCACGGCAGCACCTGCGCACCGCGAGCGCGCAGGGCCGCCACCAGGGGGTTGACCACGCCGATCAGGGCGATCCGCTGGCCGGGCCGCACCGCCAGCAGCCCGGCGACGGCGCTGTCCCTGGCCCGGGCGCGCTCGTCCGGCGTGCCTGCGGGCAGGGTCACACGGCGCGCGCGGGGATCCGCACGGTGGGGCGCCCGTGCGGCGAGCCACGCGTCCAGCACCGCAACCCGCACCGGGAGGCTGGGGTGCGCGAGCAACTCCCGCACGGTCAGCCCGGAGAGCTCAGGGATCTCCGGGGTCAGCTCGTGCGCTTCCACCGCACAGCCGCCGAAGGCCCCGTCGACCCGCACGAGGACGTACTGGTTGCGGTACAGCTCGGTCTCCGCCGCGAGGCGCGTGCCGTGCTGGACGGCGAAGATGCTGCGGGCCACCGGTTCGGGACCCTCCGTGGCACCCGAGTGCTCCCTGTCCAGGTGCCCGCGGGCCAGCTCCACCAGCTCCGCCACGGACTGCGGGGCGCGCTCCCCGAGCCGGCTCACCGCAGACCCTCCGAGCGCAGGTAGTCGGCGAGCTTCTGCGCGCCGTCCATGTTGCGGGGGCTGGAGACCGCCTCCCCGTAGTCCATCACGTAGATCCTGCCGTTCTTCACGGCGGGCGAGTCCTTGATCGGGGACCGGTTCCTGAGGTAGTCGATCTTCTCCTGCACGGGCTGCTTGTTGTAGTCCACCACCACGACCGCCTCCGGGACGCTGGTGACCACGGACTCCCACCCCACGGTGTCCCACCGGGCGTCCAGGTCCTTGGTCACGGACTCGGCACCGGCCAGGTGGATCATCCCGTTCAGGGCGGTCCGCCGGCCTGCCGTGTACGGCTCGGAGGTCCCGGAGTCGTAGACGAACACACGGGCGGGTTTGGCGGGCCGCGGTGACTCCTCGAGGGCGCGCCGCTTCTCCCGCAGCTGCCCCACGAGCTTCTCCGCGCGGTCCTCCGCCCCGAAGATCGTCCCGAGGTCCGTGAGGTCCTGCTCCGTGGCCGCCAGGGGGTCGGGATCGGACGTGTCCCCCTTGTAGCCCCTGCAGGTCTCGTGCTGCATGTAGGAGTTGATCCCCACGTCGCGCAGGGAGTCCGGGGTGACGCCGCGGGTCTCGCTGAACCCCGCCTGCCAGCCGGCGAACACCCAGTCCGCCCGCGCGCTCACCACGGCTTCCTGGCCCAGCACCGTGTCCGAGATGGTCTCCACCTTCCCGTAGTCGTCACGGTACGGGGACTTCTCCACCACGCTGCTCACGGTCTGGGGGAGCACGATCCCGCGCATCTGCTCCGCGAGACCCAGCGAGAACATCTTCTCGATCGCGGAGACGTCGTACGCCACCGGTTTCTGCGGCGTGGGGTAGGTGCTGCGCTGCCCGCAGTTCTCGATGGTCTTCTCCGCACCGGCGGAGGCGTCCTTCTGCACCTGGGCGCCGCAGCCGGTCAGGAGCAGGCACCCGGCCAGACCCAGGGCCAGGGGCGTGGTGCGCCGCCCCGCACGCCGGCCGACGACGCCGCCCGTTCTGCTCCCGCGCCCACCGCCCGGGCTGCACCGGGTCACGGAGCGGGAGGGCGGGGCGGAGTCCGCCGGGGTGGTGGGCTGCGGTGCAGGGGGTGTGGTCATGAGGGATCCTCTCGGGTGATGGGAAACAGCAGATGGGGTGTCCCGGTGTCGGGACGGGTGACCAGCACGGGACGCACGCCGTACACGCGCTCCACGGTGTCCGGGTGCAGTGCCTCGTGGGGCGGGGCGTCCGCGACCACCCGGCCCGCGGCCAGCACGACCACGCGGTCGCACAGGGCGGCCGCGAGGTTGAGGTCGTGCAGGGCCATGAGCACGGCCGGGCGCTCGGTGGTGGTGCCCCGCAGGGTGCGCACCAGGTGCGTCTGGTGGCGCAGGTCCAGGTGGTTGGTCGGCTCGTCCAGCAGCAGGTAGGGGGTCCGCTGGGCCAGGGCACGGGCGATGAGCACCCGCTGGCGCTCGCCGCCCGAGAGTCCCAGCACGCTGCGGTGGGCCAGCTCCTGCACCCCGGCGCACTCCATGGCCTCCTGCACGGCGCGGTCCAGCTCCTCGCGGGGCGTCCGGGGGTTGGCCGCGGCACCCAGGCGCACCACCTCGGCCACCAGGAAGTCCAGCTCCACCCGTTCCTCCTGTGGCAGCGCCGCGATCTGGGCGGCGGAGTCCCGGTGGCGCATCCGGTGCAGGGGGTCCCCGTCCACCAGCACCGCGCCGCCGCGCGGCACCAGGGCGCGGTAGAGGGCCTTCAGCACGGTGGACTTCCCGCAGCCGTTGGGGCCGACCAGCCCCACGACGTCGCCCGGAGCCACGTCCAGCGAGAGGTCCGGGACCACGGTGCGCCCGGCGACGTCGAGGTGCAGCTCCCGCAGCTCCAGGCCGGCCGCGCGCGCGGTCACCGCGAGCCCCCGAAGACGTAGCCGGAGCGCCGCACCAGCACCAGGAAGACGGGCACGCCGACCAGCGCGGTGACCACGCCCAGGGGCAGCTCGCGCGGCGGGGCGGCCACACGGCTGAGCAGGTCCACCCAGACCATGAACAGGGCTCCCGCCAGCGGCGCGAGAACCACGGTGCGCCGGTGCGCCGGGCCCAGCAGGATCCGGGTGGCGTGCGGGACCACGAGTCCCACGAACCCGATGGTGCCGGAGACCGCCACGAGCGTGGCGGTGCCCAGGACCGTGAGCACGAACAGCTGGACCCGCATCCGATCCGGGTCCACGCCCAGGCTCGCGGCGGAGCCGTCCCCCATGGCCAGGGTGTCCAGGTCCCGAGCGCGCCACGCGAGCCAGGCCAGGCACAGCGCCGTGGCGAGGACCGGCAGGGGCAGCTGCTCCCACGTGGCCGCGCCCAGGGAGCCGAGCATCCAGAACATGACGGTGCGGGCGGCGTCGCCCTTCGCGTCGAAGAACACGATCGCGGACATCAGCGCCTGGAATCCGAAGGAGAGCACCACACCGGTGAGGATGAGCCGCACGGGGGCCACACCGCCCGGGGTGCGGGACAGCAGGTACACGAGCACCGACGCCGCCAGGGCCCCCAGGAATGCCGCCGCGCTGAGCGCCAGTCCCCCGAGCGCGGCGAACAGTCCCCAGGAGACGACGGCGCTCGCACCCACCGCCGCGCCGGAGGAGACGCCCAGGATGAACGGGTCCGCCAGGGGGTTGCGCACCATGGCCTGCGCGGCGATGCCCAGGGCGCTCAGCCCCGCCCCGACCACTGCGGCCAGCAGCACCCGCGGGGTGCGGAGCTGCAGGACCACGGTGTAGTCGGTGAAGTCCGCCGCGGGAATCGCCCCACCTGTCACGGCGGCCCGGAGAAAACGGGCGGTGTCCCCCACGGGGATGGGGGCGGCGCCCCAGGAGATGGCCGCGGGAATGGACGCGCCCAGGGCCAGGACCAGGGCCAGGACGGGGAGCGCGTGGCCGCGGGGAGACAGGCGTGGTGAGGTGCGCATGATGCCATAATGATAATCATTCTCATATAACCGGACAAAACCCTTTCCAGGGCAGACAGGGACGGACATGCGGGGAGCGCCGCACCGGGCGGCGCGGGCCCAGCGGGCGGCGGGTGGCCGCGGGGAATCAGCGTCCGGCGGCTTCGGTGACGAGTTCCGCGGTGCGGACGGGACGGTCGAGCATCACGAAGTGCCCGGAGCCGGAGACCACCCGAGTGGTCACGCGGGCCTCGCGGTCCAGCGCGCGGGCCTGGCGCAGCACGTGGCGCACCCAGGCGGAGGGACGACGGCGCGGCAGGCGACCGTTCGCGGCCACTACGAGCACCGGCAGCTCCGGCGCGAGCGGCACCGCGCTCCGCAGCGCCACCAGCTCGCGCATGCACGAGCGGTAGCCCGCGAGCTCCCGCAGGGACGCGGCCAGCGTGCTGGAGGCCGGGGCCTCCGGGTGCCGCTGCCGCGTGCGCCCGCGAGCACTGTCATCTGCACTGCCCACGACCGTGCGCCGCGCGGGGACCAGTGCCGTGAACACCGCCGCTGCGACAACCCGCCACACCCACCCCACGGGCCGGGACAGCGCCGCCGGACGCGTGAGGCTGCGGAAGCGGTGGGCGGCCCGGGCGGCGTCGTCCCCGGCGGCCACGCCCTCCGCCTCGGGAACGGAGCCGTCCAGCAGCACCAGGGAGCAGACGCGCTCGGGGTGCAGGCGGGCAGCGGCCTCCGCGACCGCGGCACCGAACGAGTGCCCCACTGCCGTGACGGGGCCTGCGATTTCCCGCGCCTCCAGGACGGCGACGAGGCGGGCGGCCTCCTCGGCGAGGTCCGGCAGGTGCGCAGGTACCGGGTCCCCTGGTGCATAACCGGGGCGCTCCACGACCACCACGCGGAACCGGTCCCGCAGCAGCGCGGCGACCGGCAGCCAGTCCCACACCACGGACGCCACACCCGAGGAGCACAGCAGCACCGGGCCGGAACCCACGTCCAGCAGGCGCGTGGGCCGCCCGAGCACGGAGACCGTCACCACGCCCCCCTGCAGTCCGGCACGACCCTGGGCGCTCACGCCGCGGCCCGCCCGCGCCGGGGACGCAGCCGGTCCACCACGGGTGTTCCCGCCGCGGCAACGAGCCACACGACGATCGCGATCATGGAGAGGCGCTGGGTTATCCCCTCCGTGGGAATGCGGGTGAGGAGCGCGTCCGCCCCGGACAGCACGATCGTCACGATCCCCGCCCAGCTGGTGAGGCGCACGAGCCGGTCCGCGGCCGAGCTCAGCACGAGGGAGGCCAGCATGGCCACCGCGAAGGCGGCTCCGGCCAATGACGAGGAGACGGTGTGCACCGCGTGCTGGACCGGGAGGGTTCCGGCGGCCTCGGCGGCGGCGCAGGCGGCGGAGATGGAGGGCGCGCACGTCATGGGATTGACGGCGTCCACCACCGTGGCCGTTCCGGCGAGCGCCAGCGCGGCGCACCACGCCCGGACGGCGGTGCGGGAGCGCCGGTCCGTGGGCACTGTAGAGGCGGCGTCGCCGAGGCCGGCGGGCAGCCCGCGCCACAGGATACGGACCCGGGCGTAGGAGAGAACCGCGATGACCACCAGGAGCACGCCGCAGATCCCGTCGGCGGTGCGCAGCAGACTCGCCGCCGGGCGGTCCGGCACGAGGAACTCGGAGGCGTAGGAGGTCCACGGGTGCAGCCCGGGGTCCAGCAGCGGTGCCACGAGCCACGCGGAGTACATCACCGCGGCCACCGTGCAGAGGCGGCGTGAGGCCAGGGTCACGAGGTCTGATCACCCACCTGGGGTCGTCACGGCTGTCGGGACATCAACGGCGTTTCACTGTACGTGACATCCGCCTGCCCGGATTCAGGGGTTCCGGCAACGGGAGAAGCACTGATCCCCACCCGTGAAAAACCCGCGGCACATCACCGTGGAATCAGGAGGGCCAGCACGGTGTGCAATCTTCTGCCTCATGGCCTGCCAGCCCAGGGGCGCGGTCTCCCTGCCGGTAGCATCCGATGGGGACGCAAGAAAATGCCGACTGTTCTGGGGACGGAACTATGCCAGAGACGAACGTTCTTCCGCGCCGCACTCTCGCGAAGGGGGCGGCATGGTCTCTGCCCGTCATCGTCGCCGCGGCAGCCGCACCGGCGTATGCCGCATCCCCCGGCTGCGAGGACGTCACCGCGGAGTGGAGTGCGAGCTCGAGTGGAAGGACATCCGCCTCCGCGACGAACGGTGTGACTGCGACCGCCGCGGCCAACGGGTCAACACGCATCGGCTCGACGAACTTCTCCACCGCCACCATCACCAACGGTGTCAAGAACGGGACCTACCTGGTGCTGAACCAGTCTGGCGCCAATGCCCAGGGGCAGACCGTGACCATCACGTTCCCGCAACCGGTCTACTGCGTCAGGCTCTCCGTGAACGACATCGACACCCAGTTCAGAAGCGCCGCCGACAAGTATCGGGACAGTGTGGAGGTCACGGGATTCACGCCCTCCACCGTTCCTGCCTCATCTGGCATCCTCACGATCAGCGGCAGCTCTGCGTATCCCACCGCCGCGGCGACCAGCACCAGCTCCGGGGGAAACTACGACAACTTGACGAGCGCCGCCGGACTCGCGCAGTTCTCGGCACCCGGTCCGCTGTCCGCGATCACCCTCCGGTACATCAACAACAGTCCGGGCACCGGCACCACGGTTGATGTGAACCAGCAGCAGGTCTACATCTCGGCCCTGACCTACAAGACCCGATCCGGCTGCACCTGCCCGTGAGGCACGTGCTGTTCCGCAAGCAGGGACCGCGCTCACCACTAGCCAGGGTCCCGGCATGAACTGAACCCGCGGGGCCGGCGCCGCGGTGTCCAGAGCTCAGGCACTCTCAAGCTTTCGTGTTCAGACCGAGGTTCCCGGAACCACAGCTGTTCCAGTCGCCGACAGGATCTGGGGCTCAGGCCCGCACGGCCGGTGCCGCCTCGTCGTCGTCCTCCGCGGGCAGTGCGCGCGGGACGGTGTCGCGCATGTCCCGGAAGGTCTTGAAGCTGGCCCAGAGCACCGCCGTGAGGGGGACCGCCAGCAGCGCACCGGCCACCCCGCCCTCGTGCGCGCCAATGGCCAGGGCCGAGATGATCACCACGCCGTGCAGGCTCAGGGCGGTGCCCATGACCTTGGGCTGCAGGATGTGGTGCTCGATCTGGTTCACCAGGATCACCACGACGACCAGCACCACCGCGGCGGCCGGCCCGGCCGCCACCAGCGCCACCAGTGCCGCCGCCAGCCCGGTGACCAGGGCGCCGACGATCGGGATGAAGGCCCCCAGGAAGATCAGGGCCGCCAGGGGGAAGGCCAGCGGCACCCGCATGACGAGCATCGTGATCAGGTCGCACACCGCGGCGAAGACGGCGATGATCACGGTGCCGCGGATGTACCTGCCCAGCACGTGCACGGAGGCACGCCCGGCCTCCGTGGCCCGCTCTTTCAGCCGCTCCGGCAGGAACCCCACGAGGAAGGCGGCCATCCGGTCCCCGTCCAGCAGGAAGAAGAAGAGCATCACGATCATCAGCAGCGCACCGGCGAGGATTTCCGTGGCCACGGAGACCCCGGACAGCGCACTGGATTCCGCGCCACTGTTCTTCAGGAACTCGGTGGCCCCCGAGAGGTACTCGTTCAGGTGGGTGCTGTCCAGCGGAACGCCCCAGCCCGTCAGGATGTCCACCAGCTGGTTCACGCCCTCCTGGGCCTTCTCTGCAAGGTCGGACCACTCGTTGCGCACCGTCAGCGCGATGCCGAACAGCAGAGCGGCCAGCGCCACCAGGATGGCCAGCAGGGCGGTGATGGCCGACCAGACGCGGGTGAAGCCGGCCCGGTGGCGCAGGAACCGGATGATCGGGTGCATGGCCGAAGCGATGATGAGAGCCAGGAGCAGCGGCAGCACCACGATCTTCAGGGTCACGGCCAGCCACACGACCAGCCCGACCACCACCGCCAGGATCAGCGTCTGCAGGGCCCGGATGGCGGAGCGGCCGTACGCGTCACGCCACATCTGCCGCGGGGTGGGAGCGGGGGCCAGTGCCTGCGGCGGGGAGGCCTGCGTCGCTGAGGACCGCGGTTCCGGGCTCCGCCGGGTCGCAGTGGCGCCGTGCGCGGAGGCCGCGGACTGTGGGGAAGCGGTGGAGTCAGAACCGGTCATTACGAACGTCCTTGAGCTGGAGGGCTGGAGGGGCGCGCCGGGGCAGTATCCAGTGCCTCTGGCCGGGCCCGCTCGCGCACTCACACACTAGACCCGGGAGGGCGGACCCGCACCACTGATCCGGGGCACAGTTCGCGCCATCGGGCCGCCCCGGCCGCAAACCGTCCCGACCATGAGCCGTCCAGACCGCGAGCGCAGCGGCTCGGGGGCACCTCCCCCGAACTGGACGTCTGCCCCAGACCCGCCCTGTGACTCGTCTCTCCTGGCGAGCTGGTTCACCTCTCGTCCCGCTCTGCCTAGAGTTGGGAAAAACCCATCACATGTAAAGGATTCCCGTGGACATCCCCCAGCAGCAGCAGAACTGGCCCGGCAGCCTGACGAAGCTCGATCCCCCCGCGGACCACGGCGAGAAGTCCTACGAGGGTCACGGACGTCTCGCAGGCAAACGGGCACTCGTCACCGGCGGCGACAGCGGCATTGGCCGCGCGGTGGCCATTGCCTACGCCCGTGAGGGCGCAGATGTCGCCATCGCGTACTACGACGAGCACGAGGACGCAGAGAGCACCGCACAGCTCATCCGCGAGGCCGGGCGTCGCGTGGTGCTGCTGCCCGGCGACCTGAGCAAGCCGCAGCACTGCCGTGACGTGGTGGCGCGCACCGTGGACGAGCTCGGCGGTCTCGACGTCCTCGTGTCGAACGCTGCCTTCCAGATGGCTCGCCAGTCCATTCTCGACGTCCCGGACGACGAGTGGGACTTCACGATCGCCACGAACCTGTCGGCCTTCTTCCACCTCGTGAAGGCCGCCGTGCCCCACCTGAAGGCCGGTTCGGCCATCATCGGCTCCACGTCGGTGAACTCGGACACGCCGCCGCCCGTGCTGCTGGCGTACAACGCGACCAAGGCTGGAATCGCGAACATGGTGGGCTCTCTGTCGCAGGAGCTGGCCCCTAAGGGCATCCGGGTCAACAGCGTGGCACCCGGCCCCATCTGGACCCCGCTCATTCCCGCGACCATGGCGCCGGACATGGTCGAGAACTTCGGCTCGGAGTACCCGATCGGCCGCGCCGGCCAGCCGGGTGAGCTCGCCCCGGTCTACGTCATGCTCGCCAGCGACGAGGCCAGCTACGTCTCGGGCGCTCGTGTCGCCGTCACCGGTGGGCAGCCGATCCTGTGAGCAGCGCACCCTCACGTCACGAGTTCACCACGACGGACGGGGTACGTCTCTCGTACACGGACGAGGGTTCCGGTCGGCCGCTCGTCATGATCCACGGCTGGACGTTCTCCGGGCGCTTCTTCGACGGCGTCGCCCCCGGCCTGGCGCGCACCCACCGGGTCGTCCGGCTGGACCTGCGCGGGCACGGCTCCTCGGACTCACCCGATCACGGCTACCGCATGTCGCGGCTGTCCAAGGACCTCGCCGATCTGCTGGAACACCTCGACCTCACCGACGCCGTGGTGCTGGGCTGGTCGCTGGGCTGCCCGATCATCTGGGGATACCTCGAGATGTTCGGCACCGGACGGGTCTCCCGCGCGATCTACGTGGACCAGACTCCCCGCCAGTACATGGACCTCGACTGGCCGTGGTGCCACTCACAGTGCTGGGACGACGCCGCTCTGGCCGCCCTCAAGGCGACCACGAACGCCGACCCCGCGGGCCAGGACGAGCAGCAGCTCGGTGCGATCATGCGCCGTGAGCCCACAGCGCAGGAGCGGGAGCTCTTCCTCGCCGAGATGTCACGCTGCCGCCCCGAGGTGCGCGGCGCCGTCATGGAGGCACACACACGTCTCGACTGGCGCGACGTCATCCCGCACCTGGACACCCCCTCACTGGTGTGCATCGCCAAGGAGAACATCGTCTTCGACTGGCGTGGACCTGCCTGGGTCGCGGAACACCTGCCCAACGCGACGCGCGTCGACTTCGAGCACAGCCACCACGGCCTCTTCCTCGACGAGCCGGAGAAGTTCCTCCAGGCCGTCACCGCATTCACCGCGAAAGGCTGACCCCGATGAGCGTTTTCCCCCTGCCGTTCGCCATGAACGAGTTCACCACCCAGCCGTGGACCTTCGAGGAGGACCTCGAGCACTACGCCGCCGCGGGCGTCGAACACCTCGAACTGTGCGAGGCCAAGCTCGACGACGACCGGGAGCACGAACAGCTCGAGGCCCTCCGCCACAGCGGGCTGACGGTGTGCTCGGTCCAGCCTGCGGTGCGCACGGCCACCCCGAGCGTCTCGCAGCCGGAGCCTCGCAAGCTCGACGAGCGCATCGCCGCCTATCGGCGGAGCATCGAACGTCTGGCCCCCGAGGCCCCCGGAGCGGTGTTCGTCACGAACACCGGCCCTGCTCTCGGCGGTGACATGCACGCGGCGATGGACGACGCCGTGCAGTTCCACCGCGCCGTGATGCCCGTGGCTCTCGACCTCGGGGTGCGCCTGGCGATCGAGCCGCTCAACCCCATCTCCCTCAACCAGGAGACGTGCATCTGGACGTACGCGCAGGCCGTGGAGTTCATCGAGCGCGTGGGCTCACCCGATCTGGGCATCTGCGTGGACACGTGGAACCTGTGGCAGGACCCGCGGCTCGTCGACGGGCTCAAGGCGCATCCTGAGCTCATCTCGATCCTGCAGGTCAGTGACTGGCGCACACCCCGCTCGGGCATGGACCGCCGGAGCATCGGCACCGGTGACATCCCGACCGGGGAGCTCCTGCACGCCGTGGTCGATGCCGGCTACACGGGGCCCTGCGTTCTGGAGATCTTCTCCCAGGACGTTCCCGACTCGCTGTACGACACCGATCTCCAGGACCTCATCACGCGCAACCGAACGGCGCTCCAGGACGCGTGGGATGCCGCCCCAGGTGCCCCCTCCCACGCATGAGAAGACCTCGGGGAACGGGCCATTTTCGGCAGTCGTCACCACGTCCGAGCGGTGAACCCGGCCGGGGTGCGCACGGCACGAGTACGGCGACCACGTTCCAGCAGATCGACCGCGCACAGCGGACCACCACCCCGGTGCAGAAGGGTGACATCCGGGCGCTGCTGCACGGGTCGATCTACTCCGGCCTCACCCCGTCCCCGCGGGCGCACCAGTACCCCGCGATGCAGGTCATGTCGTTCGCACTCGACCTCGCTCAGGTGATGCTCAGCAACGGTGCGAACTCGCGGGAGGCGGAGGTGGCCGTCGTCGCCGTCACCGCGACGTGGGAACTCGCTCCCCTCGAGATGGAGACCACCGCTGACGCGGTGCGGCTGCAGTACATGCCTGACGGGGAGGCGCCCGTCACCGAGATGCGCATCATCCGGGGGATCACGAGCAACCTCACCGTCGTGGACCGGATCTACAAGCTCGTGGACGCCATCGTGCGGCACGGCATGGGAATCGACGACGCCAGAGCCACCCTTGCCGACGTCGAGGGCTCAGGTGCCCGGTGGTCGTGGGGCTGGCGACTGCTCGCCACGGGTGTCCTGGGCTTCATGCTCTGCCTGCTCGCCGGTGGTGACCTCCGTGCCGCTCCCTGGGCGTTCGCGCTCGTCCTGGCCGTGACGTCGGTGGCCCACCTGCTGGAGCGGCTGTCGCCGCCGTCGTTCTTCCTGGTGGTGGCTCAGTCCAGCCTGGGGATCATGGCCGGTTCGGTCGTGCTGTCACTGGGCTGGCTGACGGCAGCGCAGACGGCCACGATGGTGGCACCTCTCATCGTCCTGCTGCTGCCGCACCCCCTCATCGTGAGCTGCGCGCAGGACGCGATCACCGGGTTCCGCGAACCCGCCAACGCGCGCGTCCTGTCGATCGTCCTCACCGTTCTCGGGGTGCTGCTGGGGATGCCCGCCGGTCTCGTCATCACGCAGTCGTGGTTTCATCTGCACGTGGACCCCTCCGCCATCCGACTCGTACCCCTGGGCGCGGTTGGTGCCGTCATCGCGTCCACCGTGGCAGCGGCGGCGAACACGATCGGGCAGGGGGTGGCCGCTCGAATGATTCCCTACACGCTGGTTCTGGCCGCCCTCACGGGAACGCTCCAGCATGCGCTGACAGCGGCGGGGTTCACCGCTCTGTTCGCAACCTTCGTCTCCGCAGCGGTTCTTGGAGCGATCTGCACCATCCTGGCGTATCCGCTGAAGACCTCATCGACCGTCCTTGCCGTCCCTGCGTTCTGCGGCGCGCTCCTGCCGTCCCTGGCAGTGGCCGATTCGCTGCTCAACCTGGTGGGCCAGACGCCCGACGCCGGGCTGCAGCTCGCCACGGCGTTGCTGTCCACCCTGAGCATCGGTGCCGGGCTCGTCCTCGGCTCCTACGTGGGCACACCCTTCGTCAAACGGGCCGCGGCCAGGAGGGCCGAGGGACGACCGTGAACAGCGGTGACCAGGAGCGCTGACAGGGTGGATTGATTTGCCGGCCCGCCGCGGTGGTTCAGAACGTGACTGCGCGCTCGATGTTGCTGATGTGGGCGTTCGGGGGCACCCTTGGTGAGCAAAACCGTCGCCCCCTCAAGGAGCACCCATGAGTGAGACATCGCCCTTCGACCCGTCCGTCGACTCCGGGGGAATCCCCGTCGGTGAGGCAACCCCGGTCTGCACCGTCCGCCCCATCACTATGAACGTTCCCGAACGCCGCACGGCTCTCGAGGTGGCGGTGACCTTCCCCGTCGCGGGCACCGACCTCCCCGTGATCATCTTCTCGCACGGACACGGGCCGTCGGGATTTGTGGGGTCGATGTACGGGTACGACCCCCTCGTCAACTTCTGGGCCGCGCACGGCTTCGTGGTGGTCCGCCCCAACCACTTGGACGCCAACTATCTCGGTCTGCGAGAGGCATCCGACCCCGACGCACCCCTGTACCTGCGGGAACGCGCCCACGACATCGTTCGGGTCCTGGACCATCTCCGGGAGATCGAGGATGCAGTCCCGGGCCTGCAGGGCCGGATCGACTGTGCACGCATCGCCGCTGTGGGCCACTCTGCGGGCGGGAACACCATTGGTGCCGTCTCGGGCATGATGAACGTCGACCCGACCAGCGGCTCGGTCTGGGGAGAGACCGAGGAACGCATCTCTGCGCGAGTCCTCATGGCAGCGCCCGGCCGAGGTTCAGACCTCGACGGCCAGGTCCGCGAGATCTACCCGGCCCTGACGGGAACTGACTTCTCCCACATGACGCCACCGGCCCTCATCGTGACGGGAGAGAACGACGCCCACCCGTTCTTCGCATCTCGCTCCTCGTGGCGCAGTGATGCTTTCACCGACAGCCCCGGCCCCAAGACCCACCTGATCATGGCGGGGGCGGAACACATGCTCGGTGGCATCTCGGGTTTCGATGCCGCTGAGACCTCCGACGAGGACCGTGACCGTGTCGCCGTGGTCCGAGCCATGGTCGTGGCGTACCTGCGCTCGGAGCTCGATCCCGGAGACGACACCTGGCAGCGAGCGGTCGATGCACTCGACAACTCCGCCACCTCCCGAGGACACGTCGAGAGCAAGTAGTCCTCGAAGGCATGTGACCGCAACGAGCTCACCGGATCCGTGAACCATCCGTGCCCCGTGCGCAAACGGTGGGTTGAGCTACGGGCCCACCTCCACGGTGCAGAACCTTCGTTTGAGCTACACATCGGCAGGGGTGTGAGCGAGTTCACCGAACGCGGACGGGACAAGCAACAGAGTTTCCCGTTTGCCGTTCACTTCATTGGCAACGGCCTGCTAGCGAAGATGTCTTGATCGTTCCGAATCGAGTCCACGCCGACCCTGGCTGGAAGTGGTTGGGCGCCGAAGACTGGGGGCATGACCACAGCACTCATCGTTATCGATGTACAAGAGTCCTTCCGTCAGCAGCCGTCGTGGGCTGACATCTCCGCACCGGACATCACCAAACGGATCACCCGATTGGTCGACGCTGCCCGAGAGGCTGACCACGTCGTTGCGTGGGTGCTCCACACCGCTCCGGGCAGCAATGGCCCATTCGACCCTGTCAACGGCCTCATCGAACTTCAGCCAGGGCTGAAGCGGCGCGAGGGAGACATCACCGTGCTCAAGACGAGTCACAACGCCTTCACGACGACGAATCTCGGTCAACAACTCATGTCGCGCAAAGTCGATCACCTGAGGATTGTGGGTATCCGAACGGAGCAGTGCGTCGAAACCACGGCGCGCCTCGCGTCCGACATGGGCTATTCCGTAGAGGTCGTCATCGACGCGACGGCGACGCATCCCCTCCCTCTCACAGAGTGCAGCGGAGTTCTCCCGGCCGATGACCTGATCGCACGAACCGCAGCCGCGCTTTCGGGCCGATTTGCGCGGATCACCACGATTGCGGAGGTCGTGGCAAGCTGGCGTCCATGACTATTGAGAAGCGGCCCCGCCGTGTCTTGATCGTGCTCCCGCAACGAGTACATCTCATGGACATGGCCGGGGCCGCTCAGGTGTTCTCCACCGCGAACGATCTCGTGACACGCGCCTACCAGGTGATGTTCGTCGGAGCGGACACGCCTGCGTTATCGCATCAAGGTCTCGCACTCATGGCCCCGACGATATGGCCAGCGCTGAAACGTCGCGATCTCGTCATCGTGGCCGGGTGGAAGACCCAGCTCCAACCCGAGGGTCTGACGTCAGCGCTCAGGGAGCACGTTGCGCGGCACTGGCAGGACGGTGGCCACGTCGCCAGCATCTGTGCCGGCTCACTGGCTCTCGCGCAGGCTGGGATCCTCACCGGGCAGGCGGCCACGACGCATCATGATCTCGTTGCCTCGCTCCGCCGCCACGCCGAGGTCGACGTCGTCGAGGATGTGTTGTTCACGTGCGGCCCGCGCCTGCACACGTCAGCCGGCATCGCCAGCGGCATCGATCTGTGCCTTCATCTCGTTGCGCACGACCATGGGCCGGCGGTGGCGGCTCGCATCGCTCGCGCCCTCGTCGTGCCGACATGGCGCCCTGGCAACGCCTCGCAGAGTTCCGTGACGCTCACCCACCGCAACCACATGGATCACCTCACGCATCAGGCGCAGGACATCCTCGACGACACATCCCACAAGCCGCCTGTTCTCACGGAACTTGCGCGCCAATTCGGGGTGAGCGGCCGTACCCTCGCGCGTCATTTCGTCCACGCGACAGGTCTGACCCCACAGGCCTACGCCTCCGCCGTCCGGCTCGAACATGCAACCCGCCTGCACGAACAAGGCTGGTCCTGGGAATCTGCGGCACATGCCGTGGGCTACTCCGACGCCCGCTCGTTACGAGGGCGCGGGTAGCCGAACGCGTTATCGCGCCCAGTCGCCCACCCGCAGATGTCGTGGGAGAACGGTCACTGCGGGGCGCTCGTTGGTCGCGTCACCACCTTTGCTGCGCTCTCACTCCACGCTATTCGTGGATTTGACGGTAGAAGACGCCCCACCGGCACCGTGAGGACACCTTCGATCCTGCCGCATGGTTAACCCGCAGCTAGCTCGCGGGAGAATGGTATAGGTATCTCATGGTGACTACCGAGGCTGATGTGTATGCGAAGGCTTGTCCGTGCCGGGGAATTCTTGACCGGGTCGCGGACAAGTGGACGGCGTTGATTATCGGCCGCCTCGAGCAGGGGCCGCTACGGTTCAATGAGTTGCGACGTTCGATCGAGGGCATCTCGCAGAAGATGCTGACGCAGAACCTGCGCACGCTGGAGCGGGATGGACTGGTGAGGCGGACGGTGTTCGACACGGCGCCGGTGACGGTGCAGTACGAGTTGACCGATCTGGGTGCCACTCTCATTGAACCTCTCGCGGGGTTGCGGGCATGGTCGGAGCAGCACAAGGCCAGCGTGGTGAATGCCCAGCAGAGCTACGACCGGCGCGTGCCGACTGCGGTCCAGTCGGGCCCCGTCTGATGCACGGACCCCGACTGGACCAGGGAGCGTTTAGAAAGTGACGGCAATTTTTCCGGTGACGTGCCCTGTTTCGACAACACGGTGCGCTTCGAGTAGCGCCTCCGGGATCATGCCGTCGAGTTCGCTTGTGAGCGTCGAAACGATGTCGCCGGCCTCGACGGCGCCGCGGACTTTCTCGAGCACACTGCCTTGGGCGTTCATGTCGGCTGTGGTGAACATCGAGCGGGTGAACATGAACTCAGGGGTGACCGTGATGGAGCGTGGTTTGAACGCGCCGATGTTGAACGTCTCGGGGTCGTCTATGAGCACGAGATGGCCGTGGGGGGCCATCGCTTCCGAAATATCAGATTCGCGCCCGATCGTGTAGGCGCTGAACACATAATCCGTATCACCGTGCTCTCGCAGCTGCGGCGCAAGAGGCTCGGCGTGATCGACGACGGCGTCCGCGCCCATACGCTCACACCACGCCGCAGACTCCGGGCGCGCGGCCGTGGCTATTACCGTGAGGTTGGTGAACTGCTTCGCGAACTGGATGACGAGCGAACCAACACCACCGGCACCACCGATGACGAGCAACGTTCCTGTCGACTCGCTGCTCAGGTGCATGTGGTCGAACAGGGTTTCCCATGCGGTGATCGCAGTGAGAGGAAGAGCTGCGGCTTCCGCGAACGACAGGTAAGTGGGCTTGTGGCCCACGAGGCGGTGCTACACGACGTGCAGCTCAGAGTTGGTGCCGGGGCGGGTCAAGTCGCCGGCATAGAACACCTCGTCACCGACCGTGAATCCCGTGACATCGTCCCCGGCGTGTTCGACGACGCCTGCGGCGTCCCAGCCGAGAACCTTGGGTGTGTCCTGGTCGCCGGCACCCGCCCGGATCTTCACGTCGACGGGGTTGACTGATACTGCTTTGACTCGCACAAGGAGGTCGAGTGGCCCCGGGGTCGACACAGGCAGTTCAACCTGGACGAGGGCGTGGGGATCGGTCGCAGGTAGGGACGTGATCATGGCAATGGCGCGCATCGTGGTGGCCATGTAGGCACCGTAAGGTCCACCCTGTAGGCACGTTCAAGAACGCTTGGGCACCTTCAGGTAACCGTTCCCCGGCTTGCGCCACGTGCCTTCGTTCGAGCTACACCGGCAGCGGCGGTTGCTGGTCGCCCCAGGTGATGAGGTAGCCGTTGGCAACGCCTGCGCTGTGACAGGGGCATGCCGGGCTTGATGCGTGCTGAACTACGTGCTGCTCGCCGCAACAGCGGTTTTCGTCCTGCTACCCACCGTTTTCTGAATTATTCGCGCTCGTCAACAGGAACCCGGACACCCGCACGGGTTGCCTCTGCACTGGTTGAACCCTCGCAGCCAGAGATCATGCACCGCCGCCCCCGAGTGCCGAGCTGGCCGGATGCGCCTCGGGCGCCTGGCAGGCGCACGCGTGGTGCGACGTCGAATCCCCACCGTTCAGAGGAGGCGGCCGGGTTGCATGACAAAAAAGCCGGGCCTGCCCTGCGTTTCCGCAGGGCAGGCCCGGCTTGGTTGCTCCCCCGACTGGACTCGAACCAGTAACCCTTCGATTAACAGTCGAATGCTC
>NZ_JAUMTZ010000009.1 GCF_030530945.1 Kocuria sp.
AGCCTCCTGACCCGCTGCGCCTCTGACCCGGCGTGCCTCCGGCGCTGCGCGCCTCAGCCCTGCTCCCCCCCGGTGCCACCCGTCGGGTCGGACCCGGTCGGGGGAACCTCTCAGTCCCGCGCGGGCTCCGCGCGCTCCTGGGCGAGGACGTCCGGGGTGGCGTCCTCGGCGCGCGCGGTGACGAGCACCGCACCCCCTGCCACCACGGTTCCCAGCAGCCGCAGCAGCTCGGTGTCCTCCCAGCCGTCGGCCAGGGGCAGGTGGACGATCCCCGGGGTCGCCCCGGGCGCGGCCGCCGCGGCAGCGGCCAGCAGGTTCCCGTGCGTGGTCCCCGAGCCCAGCGCCACGTCCTCGGGCTCCGGCGTCTCGAAGCCCGAGTAGACGTCGGGCATGCCCCGCACCTCGTCGCAGAAGTCCACCTCGCCCTCGGCCACCGGCTCGGCGCACGCGAAGGCCAGGGCGGCGGCGGCCACGGTGAGCGTGAGCTGCGCGGCGGCGTCGTGGTCCGGTGCGGTCTCCAGCTGCGCGTGGACCACGGCGTCCGGCTCGGGGTGGTGCGTGAACTCCACGCGGGCACCCACCCGCAGTGCGGCAAGGGCGATGACCACCAGACGCCAGTGCGGCACGGGGGAGACGGTGACCAGGTCCGAGGCGGTGACGTCCAGCTCGTCCACGAGCAGTCCCGCGGTCTTCTCCACCCAGTTGACCAGCACGCGCCCGGAGAGCTCCACGCGCTCCGCGCCGCTGCGCCACACGAGGGCGGGGGTGGGGCGCTGGGCCAGGGCCGCCAGGGCCTGCGCGAGGTCTCTCGGTGTGCGTCCCACGCGGAAACTCCTTAGGGTAAGTGAGGGGACCCCGGGACCGCGGACGACGCGCCGGGGCACCCGGGAGCCCCAGGATACTCGGCTTGACTCCCCACGACTTACACGCGTGTAATTAGGGGGTCCACCCGGCTCGCGGAGCATGGATCCGCTCGCGGTTCGCGCCCTCCCGGCCGGGACAACCGGGCTGGTTGAGGGCACCGAGACAGCAGCACGCGTGGACGGAAGGACTGACATGGGAGAGGCCGCACGCCGCCGGATCGACGGTCGCGAGGACTCGGAGCCCGAAGCGGACGGTGGAGCCGTTCCCGTGGACTGGTTCGTGGACCCCGTGGACCAGGCCCGCGGTGCGGCCGGGGTCACCACGCTGGACGACCTCGCCTCCGCCTTCCTGGCCGCCCACCCCGAGGTCGCCGGTGACGTGCTGCTGCGCTCCGACCGGCCGCGGCGCCGCGAGCCCGAACCCCCCGTCCAGACCCCCCAGAACCTCTCCGGGACCGAGCCCCACGACGCCCAGGGCGTGGACGCCTCCGTGTGGCAGGCAGTGGCCGGACTGTACTCCGTCAGCGAGGGAGATGCCGAGGGGGAGCTCGCGTGGCAGACCGACGCCCTGTGCGCCCAGACGGACCCCGAGGCGTTCTTCCCCGAGAAGGGCGGCTCCACCCGGGACGCCAAGCGGGTGTGCGAGGCGTGCCCGGTGAGCGGGCAGTGCCTGGACTACGCCATGACCAACGACGAGAAGTTCGGCATCTGGGGCGGGCTCTCCGAACGTGAGCGGCGCCGGCTGCGCCGCCGGGGACGCTGAGCCCCGTGTCACCCGCCGCGACGGGCCGTGCCTGCTCCAAGCAGACCTGCAACAGGGATGCGGTCTGCACCCTGACCTATGTCTACGCCGACTCCACCGCGGTGATCGGCCCGCTCTCCGCGCGCCGGGAGCCCCACGCCTACGACCTGTGCCCGGTCCACGCGGACACCCTCACCGCCCCGCGCGGGTGGCGGGTGGTGCGCCTGGAGTCCGCGGCGGACTGGGAGGGCTCCGGGGACGCCCCCGGCGCGGCCCACCCGGCGGGGGACCCCACGGCAGGGGACGCTGCCGAGAGCCTGCACGGGACGCCCTCCGGGACCGCCCACGGGGTCCGCGTGCTGCGCGACGTCTCCTACCGCGGCCCCCGCGACTCCGACCGCGCGCCCGGCACGGACCGCCCCGCCGCCACGCCGGACCGCACCGTCCCCGCGCCCTCCCGGCACGTTCCCTCCCGGGACACGGCTCCCCGAGGAGACGCGGCCCCCGTGGCGGACGCGCCGTCGGAGCAGGACACCCCGCGCGCCGTCGAGCGCGTCACCGGCAGCGAGTATCCTGGACCGACGCGTTCAATTGCGAACGCAAATACGCAGTCGGAGCCGCTCCCGCGTTCCGTACCGCTCCCGGACGAGCTGCGCACGCCCCACTGGCGCCGCCCGTGAGTACCGGGGCCGGAGGGGACGCGGTCGGCTGACCACCCCCACCACGAGGTTCCCATGACGCCTTCGCTGCCCTCCCGCCCATCCGCCGCGCCGCCCCGCTCCGTGAGCCGGTCCCGCGCCGCCCTGACGTCCCTGGGCCTCGTGGCCGTGCTGGGCCTGACCGCCTGCGGCTCCGGGGGCGACGACGCCGCCCCGGGCGCCTCGGGCTCCCCGGTCGCCACCTCGGGTGACGGCACCACCGCCGCACCGGCGGCCACCGTGAGGCCCGCCGCGGACGCCACCGCGGTGAACCCGGCGGATCCGGTGGTGGTCCACGCGGACACCGGCACCCTCTCGGACGTCACGGTCACCGCCACCGGCTCCGGCGAGACGGTCGCGGGCGAGCTGGGTGAGGGCGACCGCGAGTGGCGGACCACCGCGCCCCTGGAGTTCGAGCAGACCTACACCGTGGCCTACACCGCCCACAACGGGGACCAGCAGCGCTCCGGGAAGAGCACCTTCACCACGGTGGACGCCGCCCACGAGGCGGACGTGGCCCTGAACGTGAAGGACGGGCAGACCTACGGCGTGTGGCAGGTGGTGGAGTTCAACTTCTCCGAACCCGTCACCAACAGGGACGCCGTGGAGAAGGCCATCACCGTGGACGGCGCCCACGAGAAGGGGCAGTTCCGGTGGTACTCGGACACCAAGCTGCGCTTCCGCCCGGAGAAGACCTGGACGCCCAACTCCACCGTGAAGGTCAGCGCCAACATCCTGGGCACGGACCTGGGCAACGGGATGATCGGCAACGGGGACAAGACCGTGACGTTCAAGACCGGCCCCGAGCAGCGCGCCTACGTGGACAACAACACCAAGACCCTGGTGGCCTACGTCGACGGCAAGCAGACCGGGAGCTGGCCCGTGACCCTGGGCGACCCCGAGTGGCCCTCCACCACGGGCAAGAAGGTCATCCTGGAGCAGGCGGCCTCCTACTCCTTCAACGCCTCCTCGCTGCACCTGCAGCCCGGGGACTCGCACTACTACCCGCCCTTCAACGCCTCGAACGTGTCCCGGCTGACCTGGAGCGGGGAGTTCGTGCACCAGGCGCTGCCCTCGGCGTGGCCGTACCTGGGCGTGGCCAACATCTCCCACGGCTGCGTGGGCATGCCCCCGGAGGGCGCCTCCTACATCTTCGACACGTTCCGCCCCGGTGACATGGTGGAGGTGGTCAACACCAACTACCCCCAGCCCAACCCGGACGACGGCTACGGCGACTGGAACATCCCGTACGCGCACTACGCGGACGAGAACTGGCACGGGAACTGGTGACGCCCGCTATGAGCTCCGCCACGGCGGCTCGCAAGCCCCGCCCCACCCCGTTCCAGCGCGTGCTGCAGGTGTTCCTGGCGCTGGCCCTGCCCGTCCTGTGGCTGGGCCTGGCGGTGCGGCTCGTGGCCTCTCCGGCCTTCCTGTGGTTCGAGTACCACCGCCCGGGCTTCCCCGCGGACCGCTGGGGGATGGACCTGGGGGAGCGCATGACGTTCGGCTCCTACGGGCTGGACTACGTCATGAACTTCGCACCGCCCGAGTACCTGGGTGGACTGGTGAGCCCGGAGGGCGGGATGGCCTTCACCCCCGGTGAGGTCTCCCACATGACGGACGTGCAGCACGTGCTGCACGGGGGTCTGCTGCTCGCGGTGGTGCTGCTGGTGCTGAGCATGCTGGCGGGATGGTGGTTGCACCGCCGTGCACCGGGGACCGCCGCCGCCGCGTGGTTCGCGGGGTCGTGGCTCACGGTGGCGCTGCTGGCGGGCGCGGCCGTGGGCGGTCTGCTCGGGTGGGAGCGGTTCTTCACCGCGTTCCACTCGCTGTTCTTCAGCTCCGGCACGTGGACCTTCCGCGTCTCGGACACCCTGATCCGGCTGTACCCCACGCAGTTCTGGGTGGACGCGGCCGTGACGGTGGCCGTGGTCACGCTCGCGGGGGCGCTGCTCACCATGGTCCTCACCCGGCGGCGGGCGCGTCCGCTCAGATCCAGGACGTGAACCACATCCGCCAGCGCCAGTGCTCGTACGGGATGGTCTGGGCGGTCCACACCGGCCAGAAGAACACGGCGAGGGCCACCACCAGCACCAGGAGCACCGCGGTGGCGATCCGCCAGCGCCGGGCCCACACGGGTCCCGTGACGTGCTCGTGCTCCGCCGCGGCCACCGTGCCCGCAGTGGCCCCCGCACGCGGCACCCCCAGTCTTCCGGTGAGCACCCCCACCGCCCCCGCGACCAGCAGCGCCATGGCGGGGAAGTAGGACAGGGCGTAGAAGAAGAACATGGTCCGGTGGGGGTACAGGAACCACGGCAGGTACCCGGCGGCGTAGACGCCCACCAGGGCCCCGAAGCGCCAGTCGCGCCGCACCGCCCACAGCCACACCCCGAACAGCACCGCCAGGACCCCCACCCACCACACGGCGGGGTTGCCCAGGTTGAGGATCGCCTGGCTGCACGAGTCCACGGTGCAGCCGTCCGTGCCCGCGCCGGGGGACTCGTAGTAGTAGGACGTGGGCCGGAGCATGAACGGCCAGGTGGCCGGGCCCGCCATGTAGGTGTGGTGGGCGTCCAGGCCCGTGTGGAACGAGTACGCCGCCACGTGGTACTCCCACAGGGAGCGCAGGGCCGGGGGCAGCCACTGCGGGCCCTCCCCGGGGTTCAGGGCGGCCCAGTTGCGGTCGTAGCCGCTGTCCGTGAGCAGCCAGCCGGACCAGGTGAGCACGTACGTCACGGTGCCCACGCCGAGCAGGGTGACCACGCCCCACGGCGCGTCCTTGAGCACCGCGCCGGTGAACCAGCGCCGCACCCCGGCCACCCGGCGGGCGTTCATGTCCCACAGCACCACGAGGATCCCCAGGGCCGCCACGGAGAACAGGGCGTTCCACTTCACCGCCGCCGCCGCGCCGCACGCGACCCCCGCCGCGATCCGCCACCACCGCACACCCAGCCACGGTCCCAGCGCGGAGCCGTCCATGCGGGCGAGCAGGCGGCGTCGTCCGTCGTCGCGGTCCAGGAGGACGAAGACGAACGCGAGCAGCAGGAAGAACATGAGGAAGACGTCCAGCAGCGCCAGGCGGGACTCCACCAGGTGCAGCCCGTCCAGCGCGGTGAGCAGGGCCGCCACGGTGGCCAGGGACACCGAGCGGAAGAGCAGCCACCCGGCCCACCAGACAACGGCGATGGACAGGGTGCCCACGAGGGCGGCGGAGAAGCGCCAGCCGAACGGGTCGTCCGCGCCGAACAGCCACAGTCCCACCGCGATCAGCCACTTGCCCAGCGGCGGGTGCACCACGAACGCGGGATGGCCCTCGGTGTCCGGGATGGCGCCGGAGACGAAGCCGTCGTCCGCGCCGGTGGGCCACTGCTGCTCCGTGCCGTGCAGCAGCAGCGAGTAGGCGTCCTTGAGGTAGTACGTCTCGTCGAAGACCACGGCGTGCGGGGAGGACAGTCCCACGAAGCGCAGCAGCCCGCCCAGCAGGGTGACGAGTGCCAGGGGCACCCACCAGTACCGCGGCAGCCGCGTGACGGCGGGCAGCAGGCGCTCGCTCAGGGTGCGCGTGGGGTCGTCCGTGGACGGGGGGTCTGCGGGGGAGAGGACTGTGGAGGGCACGGACCCATGGTAGGTGGCGGGCCGGGGAGGGCCCTGGGGGCGACCCGGACGCGCCCCGCACGGCCGGTGCACGGCGCCACCGCGCGTGACCCGGCTGGACGGGGTTCGTAGAGTGGGGAGCGTGAACTCCCAGACTTCCACCCCGTCCCACGGCACCGAGCAGGGCAGCGGTGCCGTGGTGGTCGTGGGCACCCCCATCGGCAACCTCTCGGACGCCTCCCAGCGGCTGAAGGACGTGCTGCGCACCGCGGACGTCCTGGCCGTGGAGGACACCCGCACCCTGCACCGCCTGGCCGCGGGGCTGGGGGTCACCTTCACGGGCCGGGTGCTGACCCACCACGAGCACAACGAGGCCGCCCGCACGGCCGAGCTGCTGGACGAGGTGCGGCGCGGCCGCACCGTGGCGGTGCTCTCCGACGCCGGCATGCCCACGGTCTCCGACCCCGGATTCCCCCTCGTGCGGGCCGCCGCGGAGGCGGATCTCACGGTCACCGTGTTGCCCGGGCCCTCCGCGGTGCTGGCCGCGCTCGCGGTCTCCGGCCTGCCCACGGACCGCTTCACGTTCGAGGGCTTCCTGCCCCGCAAGGCGGGTGAGCGCGCCGCGCACCTCGGTGAGCTCCGGGACGAGCGCCGGACCATGGTCTTCTACGAGTCCCCGCACCGGCTGGCCGAGATGCTCACCGCCCTGCGGGAGGCCCTGGGCGGTGACCGGCGCGCCGCGGTGTGCCGCGAGCTGACCAAGCTCCACGAGGAGGTGCTGCGCGACGACCTCGACGGTCTCGTCGCGTGGGCCACCGGGAACCAGGTGCGCGGGGAGATCGTGGTGGTGGTCCACGGGGCCGCCCCCGCCGCAGCACCCGAGCCCGAGGAGCTCGTCGCGGAGGTCGAGGCCCTCGTGGCCACCCGCGAGATCAAGCTCAAGGCCGCCGCCCGGCAGGTGGCCGGCGAGCGGGGTGTGAGCACCCGCAGGCTCTACGACGCCGTGATCGCCGCCCGCGCGCGGGACTGACAGGTTTCACGCACCCTGCGCCCGGCCCGGTCACCGCGGCCGGGGGACGTCGCCGCCGCCCCGGGCGCTCGGGATGCCCGCCCAGCCGGACGACGCCGCCCGGGTCCCGTCGTGCGCGGAAGAACCCGGGCGGCGTCGTGCGTCCGTCAGCGGTGGGTGTGGCGGCGCAGGGAGGCCGGCCACCACGTGGCGCGCCACTGCTGCCCGCGGGACGCCCGGTGGCGGAACTCGTCCCGCACCCGGGCGAGGTCCTCCGGTGCGGCCCGCGGGTGCCACTGCGCGTCCGGCGCGCCGTAGCTCGCGGTCTCCAGGTCCGAGAGGATCCGCTCCACCGCGGGGTGGGCCGCCGGGATGCCCGCGGAGAGCCTGCGGGCGCGCACCCGGGGCGTGTCGGAGGGCCGGGACGTGGCGCCGTAGTCCTCCGCCAGCGCGCAGAACTCGCCCCACGCGGCGTTCGCGCGGCGCTGGGCGGGCAGCGAGGCGTCCTGCATCGCGCGCACCCTCGCCCCGCGACGCCGCCCGCGCAGCCACCGCGGCAGCGCCGCCAGCAGCAGCACCAGCGCCAGGGCGAGCACACCGGCCACCGCCCACCAGGGGACGGCTGCCGCCGCGTTCCGGTCCTCCGGCGGTGCGGGCTGCCCCGAGGACGGGGACCCCGAGGGCGTGGCCGGGGCCGTGCTGGACGGTTCTGAAGGCGATCCTGAGGGCGAGGTGGAAGGGGTCCCGCTCGCTCCGGCGCTCGGGGAGGCTGTGGCGGAGGCGCCCCCGGATCCGTTCTGCCCGGTGCCGTCCGGCGCGTTCTCCGGCGCGTAGTCCGGGGCGGCCGCGATCCCGGGGGTGGGCTCGAAGCGGACCCAGCCCACCCCCTCGAAGTACAGCTCGGGCCAGGCGTGGGAGTCGCCGGTGCCCACGGGGAAGGACGTGGCACCCTGCGCGTCCGTGCCCGCGGTGGTGGGCAGGTATCCCACCGCCACGCGGGCCGGGATGCCCATCTCGCGCGCCATCAGCGCCATGGCCGGGGCGAAGTGGCCCGAGTAGCCGGCGCGGGTGCTCATGAACTTCTCCAGGGACGCCGCACCGCCGGCGTCGTAGCCCTGCGCGAGTGGGGCGTTGACGTCGTAGTGGAACTCTTTGCGGAGGTGGTTCTGCAGGGCCAGCGCGCGGTCGTAGTCCGTGCGGGCGCCGTCCGTGAAGCGGCGGGCCGCGTCCGCGACGGACTGCGGGCGGTCGGCGGGCAGCTTCAGGTAGGGGGCCAGGGCGTCGTCGGACGCCGCGGACGGTGCCCGGCGCAGCGCGTCCGCCGTGACCTGCGGGGTGGTGGAGGTGACGGTGTAGCTCGCCCCGGACATTCCCGCCGCCGCGCTGTGGACGGAGAGGTCGTGCGGGTCGAAGCCCCAGCCGTCGTCGCCCAGCCCGGCCACCGCGCTCGGGGCGTAGGGGGCCGGCAGCCAGTGCTCGGTGTAGTCGTCGAACGTGACCTTGGAGGTGACCTCCGTGCCGTGGGGGACGGCGGCGTGCGCGGCGTCGGCGAGCCGGGAGAGGTCCCCGTCCAGGTCCTGGGTGTCCGGGAACCACTCGTCCTGCGAGAAGTCGGAGAGCGTGAGCAGGCGCATGTACTGGGCGTGGCCGTCCGAGGTGGTGTAGCTGAAGCGGCGGGTGTGGTCTGCCGAGCGCAGGTCCTGGCCCACCGCCCGCAGGGGGCCCACCCCGGAGGCGCGCGGCGCGGTGAGCGAGCTGCCCTGCGGGAACGCGCCGTTGTAGAAGCCGGGGATCACGGAGGGGACCAGCAGCACCACCGCGAGCACCCCGGCGAGCACCACCAGCGCCCGGGGAACGCCCCCGGGTGCGGGTGCGGTGCGCCGGTCCCGGGTGGCACCCCAGACACGGGAGCCCGCGAGCAGCCCCAGGGCCGCGAGCGACGCCGCCGCCAGACCCACCGCGGACACGCTGCCCGGCAGGGTGAGGGCGGGCACGAGCAGCAGTGCGAGCACGCCCAGGCACGCCAGCCCGGCCAGCCGCAGGCCCACCAGCACCGTCTCCATGAAGACCGTGACCAGGCCCACCAGGGCGCACAGCACGAACGCGAGACCGGGGTCCCGGCCGTACGGTGCGGCGTTGCTGCCCACGAAGTCCGCGGAGGCGCGCCACAGCTCGGCGGCCGCGGTGAAGGTCCCGCTGGTGGGGACGAAGCCCAGCAGCGCGGAGCCGTGCAGGTGCACCACGGTCAGCGCGAGCAGCAGGGCCGCGAGCCCGAGGACGGTGACCAGCGCGGACGGCAGCCGCAGCCACCGGGCCGCGCTCGTCACGAGCAGCACGGTGACCACGGTGGCGGCCACGGGCGGCAGCCACCACAGCCCGCTCAGCGCGCTCCCCAGGCCCACGCAGCCCAGGGCGGTCGCCGCGAGCAGGAGCAGGCTCAGGGGCAGCACGCGCGGACGGGGCAGCACCCGGCCACGCCGTGCGGGGGCGGTGCCCGCCGCCGGCGGAGCGGTCGTGGCGCGCGGCTCGGCGGGTGCGGTGCCCGCGGAACGCGTCTCGGGCCCGGAGGAGCTCGTGCCTCCCGGGGCCGACGCTGCGGTGGCCCCGGTGCTCCCCACGGGAGCACCCGCGTCGGACGAGGACGTCCCGGAAGGGGTGATGCGGGGGTCGGACGACCGGGAGTCGGGCACGCCGGAACCGGGCGCCTCGGAGCCGCGGTCCCACGGGGAGCGGCGGGGGGATTCGGGGGAGCTCATGCGGTGGTCCTCCGTCGTGTGCGGCCCATGACGTCGTCCATGCTCAGCTGGGGGGTTCCGGGTTCGGGGGGCGGCGGGGCCATGAGGGAGCCGCCGGTGGTGACGGCCAGCCACGCGGCGTCCACGTCCGTCCAGCGGCTCACGAGCACCACGGACCAGCCCGCGGCGTCGAAGACATCCGCGGCCTCCGGGCGCGCGAGCGGGGCGTGGACCACCATCACCACGGCGCAGGAAGCGCTGCCCGTGAAGGTCTGCACGTACCGGCGCGCCGCCGCCGCGGGGAGCGCGCCGGTGAGCAGCAGCACGGGGTGGAAGAGCCCCTCCCGCTCCAGGCGGGCGGTCAGCGGGTCGGAGGCCACCTCCGGCTCGGGCCGCGCGGTCAGCGCCACCCGGGCGAGCCCGTGGACCACCTCGGTGGCTGCGGCGTCCCCCACCGCGGTGTCCCGCAGCTCCGCGGGCTCGGCGTCCCCGCGGGGGAGCGCGCGGCCCTGGTCGTCCAGCGCGTACACCACGGTCTCGCGGCGCGTGAGGTGCTCCACCACGGACACGGCGGCACCCACCGCCCACTCGAACTCGTGGGTCGAGGCCAGCACGCCGGCCCACACCCGCTCCCCGGGCCAGTGCTGGTCCACGCCGTCCAGCACCAGCACGGTGCGCCGCGTGCTGCGCGGGTCCTCCTGGCGCACCATGAGGCGGTCGTGCCGGGCCGACGCCGCCCAGTGCACCCGTCGCATGGGGTCGCCGTGGCGGTACTCGCGGGTGGACACGTTGTCAGGACCCGGCTGGGGCTGGGCTCGGCGGGAGGGGTCCCGGCCGCTCTCCCGGTGCAGGACCACCGGCTGCTCGGTGAGCTCCTGCGGGTCGGGAGCCACGTGCAGGGACGTGTGCTCGGCCACGTCCAGCAGCTCCGTGACCACCCCGAACGGGTCGCTCACGCGCACCGTGGCGGGACCCAGCTCGTGGATCCCCCGACGCCGCGGGCGCACCGTGTACGTGACCGGCACCCCCGAGACGGGCACCGAGACGTCCTGGTCCCGTCCCAGCAGCGGGTCCACCGTCTCGTGCACGTCCACCGCGGCGCGCTCGGCGCTCGTGGCACCGGCTGGACGGGAGCGCCCGAAGGCCGGGCGGCGCCGCACGCGCAGCGCCACCTGGGCGGCGTCGCCGAGGGGCACCAGCGGCGGGTCCACGGAGCGCTTGAGGAGCACGCGCGGGGTGACCAGCCACATGGCCAGCGCGGAGAGCAGCGGGACCGCGCCCAGGAACAGGGACAGCGCGAGCACGTCCTTGCGCCCGAGCCACGTGGCCGCGGCCAGGGACAGCACCGCGGCCGCGAGGAAGCACCAGCCGCGCACCGTGAACCGGGCGCGGGAGTCCACCCGCGCCGTGGGAGCGGGGGCCCTCATCGGGACTGGGGGGCGTCTTCGGTGGGGACCCGGACGTCGTCGAGCACGGTGCGCACGATGTCCTGGGCGCTGTCCGCGCCCGAGCGCCGCTCCAGGATGAGGCGGTGGGCGAGCACGGGGACGGCGACGTCCTTCACGTCGTCGGGGAGAACGTGGTCCCGGCCCGCCAGGGCCGCCTGCGCGCGGGCGGTGGCCTGCAGCTGCAGTGCGGCGCGAGGGCTCGCGCCCAGGCGCAGGTGGGGGTGGGTGCGCGTGGCGCGGCACAGGGCCACGATGTAGCGCCGCACCGCCCCGGAGACGTGCAGCGTGGCCACGTGGCGCACGAGGGCGGCGGCCTGCTGGACGTCCAGCACCGGCTCCAGGCCAGTGAGCGGGGAGCCGGAGCCGTGCTCGGCGAGCATGGCCACCTCCGCGTCCGCGTCCGGGTAGCCCATGGAGATCCGGGCCGTGAACCGGTCCCGCTGCGCCTCCGGCAGGGGGAACGTGCCGTCCATCTCCACGGGGTTCTGCGTGGCGACCACCATGAAGGGGGTGGGCAGCCGGCGGGTGGTGCCGTCCGCGGTGACCTGGCCCTCCGCCATGGCCTCCAGCAGCGCGGACTGGGTCTTCGCGGAGGCGCGGTTGATCTCGTCGCCGATCACGACGTTCGCGAACACCGGGCCCGGCTTGAACTCGAACTCCCGGCGGGCCTGGTCGAACACGGAGACGCCCGTGATGTCCGTGGGCAGCAGGTCCGGGGTGAACTGGATGCGGTTCACGGACCCGCCGATCGCCCCCGCCAGCGTGCGCGCCAGCATGGTCTTGCCCACGCCGGGGACGTCCTCCACCAGCAGGTGGCCACCGGCCAGCAGGACCGTCAGCGCGGTGCGGGTCTCGGCGGGTTTGCCGTCGATGACCGCGTTCATGCGATCCAGGACGGCCTTCGTGCGGGCGGCGAACTGCTCCATCATTCCTCGTCTCACGGGCAGGGGGGGTGGGGGTGCTGCTCACCATGTTCTCAGGAAACCCGGGGCGGACGTGCATCGACGGGCCGGTGGCCGGGTGCGCGTGCTCCGGCGTGCTTCCGCGGGGCCGGGCGGGCGGCGTCGTCGCCTATCGTGGGGGCGTGATCGAGACACCCCTGAGCGAGTCCCTGTGGAACCCCGGCGAGCGCCCCGAGCCTGTGGTCGGTGAGACCCCCGCGGCCTACCGCCCGGAGGAGTACGCGCTCGCGGCCGATGCCCCGAACGGCGAGGGCACCGAGCGGCGGGCCGCCACGGACGTCCACGGCCAGAGGCGCAACCTGGTGTTCCCGCCCCTGCCCGAGCCGCTGCCCTCCCCGGTGGTGGACAACCACACCCACCTGGACATGCAGGACGGGCTGGTGCGGGTCTCCGTGGCGGACGCGGTGGCCACGGCGGCGGACGCCTCGGTGACGGGGCTCGTGCAGGCGGGGTGCGACGTCGAGTCCTCGCGCTTCGCCGTGGCGGCCGCCCAGGCCGTCCCCGGGGTGCTCGCGGCCGTGGCGCTGCACCCCAACGAGGCGCCGGTGCTCGCGGCCGCCGGGCAGCTCGACGACGCCCTGGCGGCCATCGCCGCGCTCGCCGGGGAGGACCGCGTGCGTGCGGTGGGCGAGACCGGCATGGACCGGGTCCAGACGCCCGAGGAGGGGCTCGCCGCGCAGGAGGAGTCCTTCCGCGCCCACATCCGCATGGCCGAGGAGCACGGGCTGGCCATGCAGATCCACGACCGCGAGGCCCACGAGGACGTGCTGCGCATCCTGCGGGACGAGGGGGCGCCGGAACGCACCGTGTTCCACTGCTTCTCCGGGGACCCGGAGCTGGCGCGGGTGTGCAACGAGAACGGCTGGTACATGTCCTTCGCGGGCACCGTGACGTTCAAGAACGCCAAGGCCCTGCAGGAGGCGCTGCGGGTTGCGGACCCGGCGCTGGTGCTGTGCGAGACGGACGCCCCGTTCCTCACGCCCCACCCGTTCCGGGGCCGGCCCAACGCCCCCTACATGGTGAACCACACGGTCCGGGCCATGGCCGGGATCCTGGACACGGACCTGGACGTGCTGTGCCGGCGGATCAGGGAGAACTCGCGGGCGGTGTACGGGGAGTTCTGAGGGGGTGCTCCGCGTCCGGCCGGGGTCCCGCCGCCGTCCCCGTAGGATTGTCCGGTGACCGAGCACAGCACGGCCGGACCGCTCCTGGGCCCCGCGGAGATCCGCGACCTCGCCCAGACCGCGGGGATCCGCCCCACCAAGACCCTGGGCCAGAACTTCGTGATCGACCCCAACACCATCCGCCGCATCGTGGCGGAGGCGCGGCTGTCCCCGGAGGAGCACGTCCTGGAGGTGGGCCCCGGTCTGGGGTCGCTCACGCTGGGACTGCTGGCGGCGGCGTCGTCCGTCACGGCCGTGGAGATCGACCCGCCCCTGGCACGGCAGCTGCCGGAGACCGTGGCGCGCTTCTTCCCCGACGCCGTGTCCCGGCTTCGCGTGGTGGAGGGCGACGCCGCCCGCGTGCGCGAGCTTCCCGAGGGCACCGCGCCCACGGCACTGGTGGCGAACCTGCCCTACAACGTGGCGGTGCCCGTGCTGCTGAACATCCTGGAGGCCTTCCCCACCATCCGCCACGGCCTGGTGATGGTGCAGGAGGAGGTCGCGGACCGTCTGGCCGCAGGCCCCGGCTCGCGCGTGTACGGGGTGCCGTCCGTGAAGGCCTCGTGGTACGCGTCGGTGGGCAAGGCCGGGGTGATCGGCAAGAACGTGTTCTGGCCCGCCCCCAAGATCGCGTCCGGGCTGGTGCGCTTCGAGCGGCGGGAGCCGCCGGTTCCGGAAAGCCTGCGGCTGCCCACCTTCGCCGTGGTGGACGCCGCGTTCGCGCAGCGGCGCAAGACCCTGCGGGCGGCCTTGAGCGGCTGGGCCGGTTCCGGGGCGCGTGCCGAGGTGATCCTGCGGGCGGCCGGGATCGACCCGGCCCAGCGCGGGGAGAAGCTGGCCGTCGCGGACTTCGCACGCATCGCGGAGGCGGCCAACGCCGTGGCGGCGGATCCCGCCCCGGAGGACCCGGACCCCGCCGGGAGCCGGCCGTGAGCCACACCCTGGAGAGGGTCACCGCGAGCGCCCCGGCCAAGACCAACCTGGTGCTGCACGTGGGCACCCCCACCCCGGACGGGTACCACCCGCTCGAGACCCTGTTCCTGGCGGTGGACCTGCGGGAGACCGTGGCCGTCTCCGCGGGACGGCCCGGGTCCGGGACCACCGTCACGGTGGAGCCGGCCCCCGGCAGCGGGTACGCCCGGATGGTCGAGTCGGGGGCCGCCCGGCTCGCAGACATCCCCCTGGACGCCACGAACCTCGCGGTGCGCGCCGCCCGTGCGGTGTGCGAGGCCCGGGGGGTTGCCGCCGCGGACCTGGCACTGCGCATCGGCAAGGCCGTTCCGGTGGCCGGGGGCATGGGTGGCGGCTCCGCGGATGCCGCCGCGGCCCTCGTGGCGGTGGACGCGCTGCTGGCGCGGGAGTCGGGCACGGCGGCGTCGTCCGCGGCGGAGCTCGCACGGCTCGGGGCGGGCCTCGGCGCGGACGTGCCGTTCATGCTCCTGGGCGGCGCGGCGATCGGGCGCGGGACCGGCACGGAGCTGGAGCCCGTGGCCGCGGCCGACGCGCTGCACCTGGTCTTCGTGCCCCAGGACCGGGGACTGTCCACCCCCGCGGTCTACCGCGCGTGGGACACCGCGCACAAGGTCGGTCTCCCAGGTGCCGATGCGCACGGGGTCGAGGCGGACGCCGACGACGCCACCTTCGGGGCGCAGTCCGTCGGCACCGCCGCGGGGCCGGACCCGGTGCCCGCTGGGGCACTCGCGGCGCTCGCCGCCGGTGACCCGCACGCCCTGGCGACCCGGATTCGCAACGACCTCCAGGCACCCGCCGTGGAACTGCTGCCCGCGCTGAGGGCCGTGCTCGCGCTGGGGACGTCGCGCGGTGCGCTGTCAGGGTGGGTCTCCGGCTCGGGGCCCACGGTGTGCTTCCTCGCGGACTCGGCGGACGCGGCCGCGCGCCTGGCCGCGGAGCTGACGGGGGAGGGCCACCACGCCCTGGCCGTCACCGGGCCGGTGCCCGGTGCGCGGGTGGAGACGGACGGCTGCACCCGCGGCGGGGACCGGGCCTAGAGTGGGATGCACCACCGCATCCACCAGGAGGCTGACATGTCCGTCGTGAAGATCAACGCCATCGAGGTGCCCGAGGGCTCGGGCCACGAGCTGGAGGCCCGCTTCGCCGCGCGCAGGCACGCGGTGGACGGCGAACCCGGCTTCGAGGGGTTCCAGCTGCTGCGGCCCACGGCGGGGGAGACCCGCTACTTCGTGGTGACCACGTGGGCCACCCAGGAGGACTTCGAGGCGTGGCGGGACGGCAACGCCAAGGCCGCCCACGCGAGCGCCCCCGGCGCCGCCCGCAAGCCCGTGGCCACCGGCGCGTCCCTGCTGGAGTTCGAGGTCGTGGACCTCGACGCCCAGGACTGACCGGACGCCCACCCCGCCCCAACCGAGCAGGACCATCCCAGCCAAGGAGCACACCATGAGCGACACCGTCGCAGGGATCACCGTCCCGAACACCACCCTGACCCGTGACATCACCGAGTACGTGCGGGACACCGAGGACGACCTGCTGTACCACCACTCGCGCCGCGTGTTCTTCTTCGGGGCACTGATCGGGCAGGCGCAGGAGCTGAGCGTGGACCACGAGCTGCTCTACGCGGGCGCCATGTTCCACGACCGCGGTCTCACCGAGGACCACAAGGACTCCACCCTGCGCTTCGAGGTGGACGGCGCCAACGAGGTCTTCGAGTTCCTCATGGAGCGCGGGACCTCGCGGGAGCGTGCGCACAGCGCGTGGCTCGGGATCGCCCTGCACACCACACCGGGGATCCCCGAGTTCATGGCACCCGAGGTCGCCCTCGTGAGCGCCGGTGTGGAGACGGACGTGCTGGGGATGCACTTCGACGAGGTGTCCGAGGCGCAGCGCCGTGCGGTGGTGGCGGCCCACCCCCGTCCGGACTTCAAGAACCGGATCCTCACGGCGTTCCACCACGGGATGGCGCACCGTCCGGGCTCCACGTTCGGGACCATGAACGCGGACGTGCTGGAGCACTTCGAGCCCGGGTTCGAGCGGGACGACTTCGTGGAGATCATCCGGGGCAACGGCTGGAGCGAGTGAGTCCCTGGCCCTGAGCGCGGCCCCGTCCGGATCCTCTTCGGACGGGGCCGTGCCCGTGCCGCGTGCAGAAGCGTTATGAGAATGGTTATCATGTAGCCCCGAGTGGCGGGAACGGTCCCGTCCACCCAGCACGCAGGAGGCACCCATGGACTCGGTCGACGTCGTGGCGGTGGTGGGCGCCTGCCCGCCCGAGCGCTCGCACTTCGCGCGCGAGGTCGCGCGCCGCACCCGCCGGATGCTCATCCCCGCACAGCGCCTCGCCCTCGCTGCGGACCCCGTCGCGGAGGCGCTGGGCCTGGTCCCGTGGTGCACCCGTCCCGCGGGTGCGCTGGTGGAGTTCCCCGAGCACACGGACGTCACCGAGCTCATCGGCGCCACCGCTGGCGCCGGGTCCGGGGCCGTGCTCACCGGGGTGGTGTGCGTGGTGGACGCCGCGCACCTGCTCCAGGACCTGCAGCGCGAGGACTGTGTGCTCCGCCCCGCCGGCCCGCCCGCCTGGTGGCGCCACACCGCGCGGGCCCTGCTGAACGTGCTGGGCGTGGAGTTCGCCTCCGTGGTGGTGCTGGTGAACTGGGAGGTGGTGGACACCCCGCAGCTGTCCACCACCATGTCCCTGCTCAGCCACCTCGCCCCCCGTGCCCGGGTCCAGCTGCACCGTGGTGGCGCGGACACGTGGGTTGCGGCCGCACTCGCGGGCGGCACCCCCTACGACGTCGCCCAGGAGCGCGCCGGGTGGGTCACCCTGCTCAACGGCGAGCACGACCCCCACATGACGGACCCCCGGGTGTGCGCCGTGCGCCACGAGAACGTCCGCCCCCTGCACCCCGGCAGGCTCGCCCGGCTGCTGGATCACCGGATCGAGACGGGCGAGTTCGGCACGGTGCTGCGCTCGGCGGGCTTCTGCCGCCTGGCCACGCGCCCGCACGTCACCGCGCGCTGGGACCACGTGGGCCGGATGATCTCGTTCTCGCCGCTCGCCCGGGACGAGGACACGGGGCAGGGGGACGAGCTGCTGGCCCTCGGACAGGACCTGGGGATCATCGGCCTGGACCTGGATGCCCCGGCACTGAGTGCCGCGCTCGACGACGCCGCCCTGACGGACGACGAGTTCGCCGCCGGTCCCGCGGCGTGGTCGCGGTTCCCGGACCCCTTCCCGGCGTGGCCCACGGTGGCGGACCGCACGGACTGAGTCCGGCCGCTACTGCTCCAGCGCCTCGCCGAGCTCGAGCCAGCGCAGCTCCAGCTCGTCCACCTGGTCCTGCAGCTCGGACTTCTGCGCCGCGAGCTTGCCGAGTCCCTCGAAGTCCGAGGGGTCGGCGGCGGCCATGGTGGTGTCCAGGTCCTCGACCTCGCGCTGGAGCTTCTGCAGCTTGCGCTCCACCGCGCCGAGCTCCTTCTGGGCCGCGCGCGCCTCGGCGCCGCCGAGTGCGGGGCGGGACGCGGCGGCGTCGCCCGCGGGGGAGGAGGCCGAGGTGCCGGCCGCGCCGGAGGAGGCGGTGCCACCGGACAGCGGGTTGGACGCGCCGGTGGAGCCGGCGGCCGAGCCCGACGCGGAGGACGCCGAGAGCTTCAGGTACTCCTCCACGCCGCCGGGCAGGTGCCGGAAGCGGCCGTCCACCACCGCGTACTGCTGGTCCGTGACGCGCTCCAGCAGGTAGCGGTCGTGGGAGACCACCAGCAGCGTGCCGGGCCAGGTGTCCAGGAGGTCCTCCATGGCGGCGAGCATGTCCGTGTCGAGGTCGTTGGAGGGCTCGTCCAGGATCAGCACGTTGGGCTCGTCCAGCAGGATCAGCAGCAGCTGCAGGCGCCGCTTCTGCCCGCCGGAGAGGTCCTTCACCGGGGTCTTCAGCTGCGCGGAGCTGAAGCCGAGCCGTTCGAGCAGCTGGGTGGGCGTCATCTCCCTGCCGTCCGTGACGTAGGAGGTCTTCTTCCGGGCCACCACGTCCGAGACGCGCTCGTCCGCGACGTCCGCGAGCTCGGCCAGCTGCTGCGTGAGGGTGGCGATCTTCACGGTCTTCCCGCGCTTGACCCGCCCGGAGGTGGGCTGCACGTCCCCGGTGACCAGGCCCAGCAGGGTGGACTTCCCGGCGCCGTTGACGCCCAGGATGCCCGTGCGCTCGCCGGGGGCGATCAGCCAGGTGACATCCCGCAGCACCGGGGTGTCCCCGGGGTGGGCCGGGTCCGTGGAGGGGAAGCTCACGGAGACGTCCTCCAGGTCCACCACGTCCTTGCCCAGGCGGGAGACCGCCATGCGGGACAGGGACACCGAGTCCCGGGGCGGGGGGACGTCCTCGATCAGGGTGTTGGCGGCGTCGATGCGGAACTTGGGCTTGGACGTGCGCGCCGGTGCGCCGCGGCGCAGCCACGCGAGCTCCTTGCGCATGAGGTTCTGCCGCTTCTGCTCCACCACGGCGGCCTGGCGGTCCCGCTCCACGCGCTGCAGCACGTACGCGGCGTACCCGCCCTCGAAGGGCTCGACCGTGCGGTCGTGGACCTCCCACGTGTCGGTGCACACCGCGTCCAGGAACCAGCGGTCGTGGGTGACCACGGCCAGCGCGCCGGAGGTGCGCGACCACCGCGAGTTCAGGTGCTTCGCGAGCCACGTGATGCCGTCCACGTCCAGGTGGTTGGTGGGCTCGTCCAGGAAGACCACGTCCCAGTCCCCGGTGAGCAGCGCGGCGAGTGCCACCCGGCGGCGCTGCCCGCCCGAGAGCTGGCCCACGGGGGTGTCCCAGTCCACGTCCGAGACCAGTCCCTCCACCACGTCCCGCACCTTCGGGTCCGCGGCCCACACGTGGTCGGGGACGTCCCCCACCACGGCGTGGCCCACGGTCTGCTCCGGGTCCAGGGTGTCCGCCTGGTCCAGCATGCCCACCGTGGTTCCCGAGCGGACGGTCACGCGCCCCGAGTCCGGGCGGATCCGTCCCGCGAGCAGGCGCATCAGGGTGGACTTGCCGTCCCCGTTGCGGCCCACGATGCCGATCCTGTCGCCCTCGTTGATCCCCACCGTCACCGCGTCGAACACGGTCTTGGTGGGGTACTCCAGGTGCAGGTTTTCTCCGCCGATCAGATGAGCCACCCGCCAAGGATACAAGCGTGCGTGGACCCGGGCGGGCGGCGTCGTCCCCGGGTGCGGGGCACCACGACGCCGCCTGGCCGGCACCGCGGCACCGTCGCGTGCCTCGCCTGCCGGCGAAGCGCCGGCCGACGGCGCGCGGGGATCCCGCGGGGCGTGGGAGACTGGCCGGTATGCAGGAGACAGGTGCGCAGCCGCAGGGCGCGGGAACCGTGCTGGACGAACCCCAGGACCTGGCCACGGCCGTGGCCCGCGTGCGTGAGCACCCGGGGCCGGTGGAGATCACCGTGAGCGCGGACCGCCCGCTGGGCTCCCACATGGGCACGCAGGTGCGGCGCCAGGCGGGCCGGGCGTTGCGCGAGGCGGGTGCCGGACCGCTGCTGCTGCGCGCACCGGTGGCCGTGGACGAGGACATCCCCGACGAGGGCGTGATCGCCGCCGTGGACGACGCCCTCGAGCTGTGCCGCGGAGTGGGGGCGGAGCTGCTCGTCCTGGCGCTGGGCGGTGTCTCCCACCGGGGGCGGCAGCGGCAGCGGCTGTACTCCATGCTCGCCGCGCTCGCGGAGGCAGCCTCCCACCACGGCGTGCGCCTGGCGGTGCAGAACGCCACCGCGGTGGAGGAGGTGTCCATGCTGCTGTCCCTGCTGGACCGCGAGCACGAGCAGGGGACCCTGGACGTGACCTCCCCGGCCGTGACCACCGTGGCGTGGGACGTGGCTCGCTCCCGCGCCGCAGGCCAGTCCGACGACGCCGCGTGGCGCTGCGTGCGGCGCCTCGCCACCCGAGCCCCGGTGGTGGTCCGGGGCCTCGACGAGCGCACCGCGGCAGAGCTCGAACGCACCCTCGACGGCTGGGCGGAGGACCTCTCCGAGGGGCGTCTCACGGCCGTGCTGAGCCGCTGATCCCAGGTGCTACAGTGATTTTTCGCGCGCCCACGGCCGCGCGTCCCAGTTGGCGCCCACGGGTGGCAACGCTCCGCCATGGTGTAATTGGCAGCACACCGGCCTTTGGAGCCGTGAGTCTAGGTTCGAGTCCTAGTGGCGGAACGCACGACACATCGAGGCGCAGATGGCCACCACCGCCTCACGAGCACCCAGAGGAGTCTGGCCCGTGAGCACCGTCGACACCGCCGCACCCGGGGAGAGCCCCGCCGCGATCATCGTCCTGGCAGCGGGCAAAGGCACCCGCATGAAGTCCCGGACGCCCAAGATCCTGCACGAGATCGGCGGGCGCTCCATGCTCGCCCACGCGCTGAAGGTCGCGGGGGAGCTGCAGCCGCAGCGCATCGTGGCCGTGATCCGCCACCAGCGCGACCTCGTGGCCGAGCACATCGCCCGGGTGGCGCCCGAGGTCCTCACCGCGGACCAGTCGGACGTCCCCGGTACCGGCTCCGCCGTGGACGCGGGTCTCGCGGTGCTCGACGCCGCCGCGCCCGTCACCGGCACCGTCCTGGTGACCTACGGGGACGTCCCCCTGCTCACCGCGGACACCCTGCGCGCCTTCGTGGCCCACCACACCGGGCATGGCAACGCCGTCACGGTGCTCACCGCGGACCACCCCGAGCCGGGCAAGTACGGCCGGATCCTGCGGGACGAGCAGGGCCGGTTCACGGAGATCAAGGAGTTCAAGGACGCCACCGAGCCCGAGCGCGCGGTCACCGAGGTCAACTCCGGGATCTTCGCGTTCGACGCCGGCGTGCTGCGCGAGGCCCTGTCCCGGGTGGACACGGACAACGCCCAGGCCGAGAAGTACCTCACGGACGTGCCCCGCCTGGCCCGGGAGGCCGGCCACCGCGTGGACGCCCTGAAGATGGCGGACTACATGGAGCTTGAGGGCGCCAACGACCGCGTCCAGCTCGCCGCCCTGGGCCGCTACCTCAACCAGCGCACGGTGGAGGCCCACATGCGCAACGGGGTGGGCGTGGTGGATCCCGCCACCACCTGGATCGACGACACCGTGGAGCTCGCGGCGGACTCCACCGTGCTGCCCAACACCCAGCTGCACGGACGTACCCGGGTGGCCCAGGACGCCGTCGTGGGCCCGGACACCACCCTCACGGACGTGACCGTTGGTGCGGGCGCCACCGTGGTGCGCACCCACGGCAGCGAGTCCGAGGTGGGCGCCGGGGCCAGCGTGGGCCCCTTCGCGTACCTCCGCCCGGGCACGGTGCTCGGGGAGGACGGGAAGATCGGCACGTTCGTGGAGACCAAGAAGTCCACGATCGGGCGCGGCTCCAAGGTCCCGCACCTGTCCTACGTGGGGGACGCCACCATCGGTGAGAACTCCAACATCGGCGCCGCCTCGGTGTTCGTGAACTACGACGGCGTGAACAAGCACCACACCACCGTGGGGGACCACGTGCGCATGGGCTCCGACAACATGTACGTGGCCCCGGTGACCGTGGGCGACGGCGCCTACTCCGGGGCCGGGACCACGGTGCGCAAGGACGTCCCCGCCGGGGCGCTCGTGCTCACCGAGGGCAGGCAGGTCATCGTGGAGGGGTGGGTGCAGCAGCACCGGCCCGGCACGGCCGCGGCCCGCGCGGCGGAGGCCGCCCAAGAACCTGAGCGCGGCACCGGCGCCTGAACCCGGGCGCGGCACGCGAGCAGCAACCCCAAGCACGTCAGAGAAAGCGAGTTCACATGACCGGCATCACCAACACGGGTTCGAACCGGATGGTTCTGCTCTCGGGCAGGGCGCACCCCGAACTCGCGCAGAACATCGCCCGTGAGCTGGGCACCGAGCTGGTTCCCACCGACGCCTACGACTTCGCCAATGGCGAGACCTACGTGCGCTTCGGGGAGTCCGTGCGCGGCGCGGACGCGTTCCTGATCCAGTCCCACCCCGCACCCATCAACCAGTGGCTCATGGAGCAGCTGATCATGCTGGACTCCCTGAAGCGGGCCTCCGCCAAGTCCATCACCGTGGTCAGCCCGTTCTACCCCTACGCCCGCCAGGACAAGAAGCACCGCGGCCGTGAGCCCATCTCCGCCCGCCTCATCGCGGACCTGTACAAGACCGCAGGGGCGGACCGGATCATGTCCGTGGACCTGCACACGGCGCAGATCCAGGGCTTCTTCGACGGCCCCGTGGACCACCTCATGGCCATCCCGCTGCTCAGCGACTACGTCCGCTCCGTGGTGGACGTGGACAACGTGACCGTGGTGTCCCCGGACACCGGGCGCGTGCGCGTGGCCGAGCAGTGGGCCGAGCGCCTGGGCGGAGCGCCCCTGGCGTTCGTGCACAAGACCCGCGACATCACCGTGCCCAACCAGGCCGTCTCCAAGGAGGTCGTGGGCAACATCCAGGGCCGCACGTGCGTGCTGATCGACGACATGATCGACACCGGCGGGACCATCACCGGCGCCGTGCAGGTGCTCAAGGACCAGGGCGCCACGAACGTGATCATCGCCGCGACCCACGCCGTGTTCTCCGGGCCCGCCGTGGAGCGGCTGGCCACGTGCGGCGCGGACGAGGTGGTCGTGACCGACACCCTGCCGGTGCCCGACGAGAACCTGTTCGAGAACCTCACGGTCCTCTCGATCGCCCCGCTGATCGCCCGCGCCATCCAGGAGGTCTTCGAGGACGGCTCGGTCACGAGCCTGTTCAACGGCCGCTCCTGAGACGAGGCTCCCTCCGGAGCTGCACCGCAGGGGGACCCCTCCTGGGGCGTGGTGCTGCGGGGACACCCCGGAGCACTGAGCTGAGGGGGGCACACCACTCACGGCAACGGGCCGCCCGCGTCGCAGGACGCGGGCGGCCCGTTGCCGTCCTCCCCGTGGCGCGTCGGCGCGTCACGGGGAGGACGGCCGGTGGGTCACCCGCGCACCACGCGCACGGCCCCCGTGGTGGTGTTGTAGCCGATCATGTAGCCCTTGGAGAACTGCTGCCGGATCTCGTTGCCGGAGCGGTACTCGTCCGTGGTGGGAAAGCCCATGCCGCGCTCCTGGCCGCCCTGGGCCCACCGCTTGCCGATGGCTCCCTGCTCCTTGATGGCGTGTGCGCCCGTGCCGGAGGTCCACATGACCTTGGTGGTGCGCCCGTTCGTGGGTCGGAAGACCTGGTAGGCGCCGCCGGTGATCGTGCGCTCCTCGGTGCTGGGGAATCCGTAGCCGTACTCGCTGCCTGCGCCCAGGAACTTCTGGCCGATGGCGCCACGGTTGGCCAGCATGTGTCCGCCGGTGCTGGGGTGCCAGTAGGCAGTGGAGAGCACCCCGGCCCGGGAGAACTGCTGGTACCGGCCTCCGTACCCTGCCGCGCGCTCGCCGCTCACGGGGCTGCCCCAGCGGGCCTCCCCGCCGGTGGCACGGTACACGGTGCCGATGCCGCCGGAGACCGTGTAGCCGTTGGGTCGCCCGCCCAGGGGGTTGTAGTTCGCGGAGGACGCCAGGGACTGGAACTGCGCCCAGGAGCCCGCGTACACGTTGGAGTCGCCGGAGAACGGACCGTTGTCCGAGAACTGCCACAGGTCGTAGCCGGTCCACCCGTTGGGCATCCAGGTGGGGGTCACCGTGCTGTAGGACGCCAGGTGCAGGGGCTGGTTGTTGAACTGCGAGGTGTTGCCCGTGCACGTGGACCACCAGTCGGTGGTCGTGTAGATCGCGGGCAGGCGCCCGGTGCGCTCCTTGTACCGGTCCGAGAAGGATCTGATCCACGCGTTCATCTGCGCGGCGGACATGTTGTAGCAGGTGTCGCCCAGGGAGGCGTACGGGTTGTACTCGATGTCCAGCAGGCCGGGCAGGGTGCGCCCGTCCGCGGACCACCCGCCGCCGCTGTTGACGAAGAAGTCCGCCTGCTCGGCACCCGTGGTCTGGCTCGGCAGGGCGAAGTGGTAGGCCCCGCGGTTCATGCCCACGGCGTAGGAGCCGGTGTACTGGTCGTTGAACGCCTCCGAGCGGTAGCCGATGCCCTCGGTGGCCTTGACGTACGCGAAGCGCGCGCCGTTCGCGTACTCCGCGCTCCAGTTGACGGCGGCCTGCCAGCCGGAGACGTCCATGCCGGCGATGCCCGCGGGCCGCCACGTGCCCGCGCGGATCACGAGGGACATCGAGCCCGCGGGCCCCACGCCGTTCGGGGCGGCGGCCTGTGCGGACGCGCTCTCCGAGGACCCGGGGGTGGCCTTTCCGGACGCGGTGCCCGACGGCGCCGGGCTGGGTGAGGCGGCGTCGTCGCCCAGGACGGTGGACTCGACCTTCGCGAGCTCCTTCTCCGAGGCGGCGGAGAGCTTGGTGGTCTCCGCCATGGACTTCATCTTCTGGCCCATGGTGGCGCCGGGGTTCTTGTCGCCGGTCCTGGGAGGAGCGGCCGGGAGCTCGGGATCCTCCGCGACGGTGGCGAGCTCCTTCGTCTCCACGGAGACCACGTCGCCCTTGCGGGGATTGAGGTTCTGGTGCGGGTCGTCGCTCGCCACGGCGGGGAGGAAGGTGGTGAACGCCAGCACGGCCGCGGTCACGGCGGCGGGCAGCACTGTCTTTCGGGGGGAGGTCATACGGGGAGCCTTACTGCGTTGGGGGGAACAGACCGCTCCGTACGGGGGAAGGGAAGCAGCCTGGGGGGACGCACTGGAAAGTGTAGGTGTTCGCGGCGAATTTCAGGGGTTTGTTCCCGTGCTGACGTGGATCTCCGTTCAATTTCCGAAAGAAAACGATTTGATATCGCGGCACCGCGCAGCACCTCCACCAGGGGAGAGGGGCGCCTGGGAGGGAGCCCGGGGCCATAGCTGGGGGGTGCGACGGGAGGGGGGCGGGCTGGAGAAGGCCCGGACTGGAGGGGCACGAACGGAACGGGCCGCGCACCTCACGATGAGGTGCGCGGCCCGTGGGAGAGCGCTGTGCGGCGGCTCAGTAGGCACCGTCGGAGGCGAACACCGCGCGGACGGTGCGCAGCATGATCACCAGGTCCTGCACGGGGGACCAGTTCTCCACGTAGTAGAGGTCCAGGCGCACGGTCTGGTTCCAGTCCAGGTCGGAGCGCCCCGACACCTGCCACAGCCCCGTGATCCCCGGGCGCACCCGGAGCCTGCGGTAGACGTGCTGCTCGTACTTGTCCACCTCGCTGGCCAGCGGCGGGCGCGGACCCACGAGGGACATGGTGCCGTTGAGCACGTTGATGAACTGGGGCAGCTCGTCCAGGCTGTAGCGGCGCATCCACTTGCCGGGCCGGGTCACGCGGGGGTCGTCCTTCATCTTGAACAGCACCCCGCCCTCCGACTCGTTGGTGGCCGCGAGGGCGGCCTTGCGCTCCTCCGCGTCCACGTACATGGAGCGGAACTTGAGCATCCTGAACCGGGTGCCGTCGATGCCCACCCGTTCCTGCGCGAAGAGGGCGGGGCCGCCGTCGTGCGCCTTGACCAGGACGGCGAGGACCAGCATCACGGGGGAGAGCAGGATCAGCGCGGTGAGCGAGCCCACGATGTCGATGACCCGCTTGACGAGCTTCTTGGCCCACGTGAACCGCGGCGTGGCCACGTGGATCAGGGGCAGCCCGGCCAGCTGCTGCGTGTGGATGCGCGGCCCGGCCACGTCCGTGAGCCCGGTGTTCATCACGAGCCGGATCCGCTCGTCCGCGAGTGCCCAGCCCAGGTGCCGGATCTCCGTGGTGGTCAGCGGCACGGAGGCGGCCAGCACGAGGGTCTCCACGTCGTGCTCCCGGCACGCCCGGAGGATGTCCTGCACGCTGGGCCGCTCCTGGGCCGCCAGGGCGTTGACGGGCAGCTCCACGGACTCCAGGGTCTGCGGAAGCCTGTGGTGGGAGGTGGGCATGTACACGGCCACGGGGTCGAAGCCCGCGTCCGGCCGGCTCTGCAGCTCACCCACGAGCTCCACCGCACCGGGGAAGCGGCCCACCACCATGGTGCGGGACATGTTCTGCCCGTTCGCGCGGCGTCGCATGAGCTGCCGCCGCGCCCACATTCGCCCCACGAGCAGGGCCACGGTTCCCAGGGGCAGCGCGAAGAGGATGTAGCCGCGGGCGGTGGGCACGTTCAGTGCGTAGGAGACGATGGCGATCGCCGCGAACAGCGTGAGCGACGCGGTGACCAGCTGCTTGGCCTCCTCCGTGCCGTTGCCGATCAGCCGCACCTCGCGGGTGCCGCGCAGCTCGAGCCAGCTCCACCACAGGACAGCGAGCAGCAGGCCCACGAGCCAGTACGGCACGGGCAGGTTCTCCAGGTGCAGCAGCCCCTCCAGCCACCCGAAGCGCAGGGCCTGGGCGATGGTCAGGGCCACGAGCAGCGAGAGTGCGTCGTAGGCGCGCAGCTCCCGCTGGTAGCTGCGCCGCCACGAGGCGTGGTGGTGTGTGTGAGTGGCCTGCTTGAACACGGTCGACGAACCTTCCCCCAAAAAACCGTTCGACGCGGAACGCCCCACGCGCCCGCTCGGGTGCGGTGGACCGAGTCAGAGGCGGTCCCGCACCACGGTGTTCATCTCCCCCGAGATTCACGCCCGCTGAGACCCCAAGATACCTCCTCACCTGCGGCAATCCTGTCGAAATGCATGATTTGGTACCAATCTGGGGACACGTCCCGGCCGCCGCGGGCGCCTCCCGTGGTCCGGTTGGGGGTCACCTGTCACCCGGTTCGTGGCCCGCCCCGGGGCCGGTCGCGCCTCCGGCGGGCGACGCCGCCCGCGCACCCCCGCGTGGTATCGTGGCCCGGTTGCCAAGGCGAGGGGGCGCGCGAGCGCCCCGTTATCGACGACGGCTTGTGGATCCTTGAGATGCGCCGCGCACCGGTGGACCCCGGTCCCGGGCGGGCGCGCGAACGGGGGTGCCGCACCACGTCGGTCGGAGGCCGTCCGGAGTGGTGCTCCTCCCCGCAGCGGGAGACCCGGCACAGCAGCTCCGAACGGTCCGGCGGTAACCACACTGACCCGCGATCGAAGGAGAACCACCATGGTGGACATCGTCACCATCCCCGCAACCCTGCGCACGGACTTCGGCAAGGGCTACGCCCGCCGCGTGCGCGCCAACGACCAGATCCCCGCGGTCATCTACGGCCACGGCGCCGAGCCGCTGCACGTGATCCTTCCCGGCCACGAGATGATGCTGGCCTCCCGCAACCCGAACGCCGTCCTGGAGATCAACGTGGACGGTGAGGGACACCTGGCCATGATCAAGGAGATCCAGCGCCACGCCGTGCGCCCCGAGATCCTCCACATCGACCTGCTGACCGTCCGCCGCGGCGAGCGCGTCGAGGTCGAGATCCCCGTGACCGTCGAGGGCGAGGTGGCCCCGACCGCCATCCACAACGTGGAGGAGAACGTCCTGGTCGTCGAGGCCGACGCCCTCAAGGTTCCCGAGCACGCCCAGGTGGACATCGAGGGCTTGGAGCCCGGCGAGCACGTCTACGCCAAGGACATCACGCTGCCCTCCGGCGTCACCCTGGTCTCCGACCCCGAGCTGCTCGTGGTCAACGTCTCCGAGCCCATCGAGCAGGACCTCGGCGAGGAGCCCGAGACCGAGTCCGAGGGTGAGGGCGAGGAGTCCGAGGGCGAGTCCTCCGAGGAGAGCGCCGAGGAGTCCTCGGACGACGAGTGATTCCCGCACCGGTCGCGCACGCTCCCGTGACGTGACCGGTCGACGAGCGGCGGTGGGTGCGCGAGGCGCCCCACCGCCGTCGTCGTCCCCGGGGCCCACGCCCCGCGCGGGCGGCGCGGCACGAGCACACGAGAGCGGCCACCGGGGGAGTTCCACGAGGGCCGCGGACGAGGAGCACGGCATGACGGATCGCACCCTGGTGGTGGGCCTGGGCAACCCGGGCGAGAAGTACACGGGGACCCGGCACAACATCGGCGCCGCGGTGGTGGCGGAGCTGGCCTCCCGCGCGGGGGCGAAGCTCTCCGCGCACCGGGCCCGCGCGGTGGTCGCGGAGACGCGCATGCGGCCGGGCTCTCCGAGGCTCGTGCTGGCCCAGCCGCTGACCTACATGAACCTCTCCGGCGGGCCGGTGAGCGCGCTGGCCTCCTACTACTCGCTGGGGCTGCCGGAGCTCGTGGTGGTCCACGACGACATCGACCTGCCCTTCGGTGCGGTGAAGCTCAAGCGCGGCGGCGGCGAGGGCGGGCACAACGGGCTGCGCGACATCACCAAGGCCATGGGCGGGAAGGACTACGTGCGGGTGCGCGTGGGCGTGGGCCGACCCCCGGGGCGGATGGACACCGCGGACTGGGTGCTCAGGCGCTTCACGGGGGCGGAGGCCAAGGAGCTGCCCCTGCTGGTCTCGGACGCCGCGGACGCCGTGGAGATGCTCACCGAGCAGGACCTCCTGGCCGCCCAGCAGCACTTCCACGCCCGCAACCCCGGGTGAGCCCCCGCCGCCCCCGGGCGCTTCGGGACATCTGACCGCCACGCCGCGCGACCGTCTGTGCGCCGGCCCCCCCCCCGCCCACCACGCCGGGCGGCTCGCCCGGGGCTGGCCCACGAGAACGGCGCCGCACCCGGAGAACCGGGGGCGGCGCCGTCGTCGTGCGGGAGGGCGGGGATCAGTCGAGGGTGTCCGGGTCCTGGCCGGCCGCGCGCATCTTCTTGTACTTGCGGTTGCTGCGGGTGACCACCACGCCACCCACGACCGCCGCGATCAGCGAGCCGCACAGGATGCCCACCTTGGCGTGGTCCCCGTGGGGGCTGCCCTCGCCGAAGCTGAGCTCGGCCACCAGCAGCGACACAGTGAAGCCGATGCCCGCCAGCAGGGTGAGCCCCAGCATGTCGCCCCACGTGTAGTCCTTGTCCTTCTCCGCGGACGTGAAGCGATCCATGAGCCAGGACGCACCGAAGATGCCGATGGGCTTGCCGAAGACCAGCCCGGCGGTCACGCCCAGGGCCACGGAGTCCCGGGCGGCGGAGGAGATGCCCTCCCAGCCGCCCACGGCCACGCCGGCCGAGAAGAACGCGAAGACCGGGATCACCAGGCCGTTGGACAGCGGCCGGAAGCGGTGCTCCAGGGCCGGGGCCAGGCCCAGGCGAGGGTCCTCGCGGCGGATCACCCGCGGCGTCTGCTTCAGCACGGGAACCATGAAGCCCAGCAGCACGCCGGCGATCGTGGCGTGGATCCCGGACTCGTACACGAGCCACCACGTGAGCACGCCGATGGGCAGCAGAATCGCCCAGGCGGCCCAGTGCTTGGCCATGAAGAAGCCCATGAAGCGGTGCGTGAGGACCCAGAACACGGCGAGCAGCACTGCCGCGCCCAGCAGGAACGGGAACTTGACGCTCTCGGTGTAGACGAACGCGATGATCACGATGGCGATGAGGTCGTCCACGACCGCCAGGGTGAGCAGGAACGTGCGCATGGCCACGGGCAGGGACGAGCCCACCACCGCCAGCACGGAGACCGCGAACGCGATGTCCGTGGCCGTGGGGATCGCCCAGCCGTGCAGCGCGCTTGTCTCAGCCCCGGTGGTCAGGTTCACGGCCAGGAAGATCAGCGCCGGGACCAGCACGCCGGCGAACGCGGCGACCACGGGCAGCACGGCCTTGCGGATGTTGTGCAGCTCCCCGTCCACGAACTCGGTCTTCAGCTCGAGCCCGGTGAGGAAGAAGAAGATGGCCAGCAGTCCGTCCGAGGCCCAGTGGCCCACGGTGTGCTCCAGGCCGGGGACGTCCCCGGGGCCCAGCTTGGCGTCCCGGAGCCCGAAGTAGACGTCCCCCCACGGGGAGTTGGCCACCACGAGGGCGAGGACCATGGCGATCAGCAGCAGCAGGCCGCCGGTGGTGTCCCGGCGCAGGAACGCGGCGACGGATGCGCCGGGCTTGGTGGATGGCGGCGTGTCGGTGGTCACGTCGGGTGTCTCCCATCTGGGCCGGTCGTCCGGCCCGTGAGGTTCGTGGAACGGCGCGTGGCCGGGCGGCTCGTCGGCGCCGCCCGGCCACGCGTGTGCCGTGCTCGGTCTCAGTGCTGGGCGATCCAGGCCTCCGCCTGGCGGGCCTGCAAGGTCAGGGCCTTGCCGATGTAGGGCTCGGCCGCCGCGGCGATCTTCTTGCCGACCAGCGGGATGCTGGCCTGGACCTCGCCGGTGACGTCCACGGACGTCTCGGACTCGCCCATGGGCCTGATGCTCTGCTGCGCGGTGGCGCCCACGGGGATGCCCGCGGCCTTGATCTCCGAGCGCACGGCGCGGGAGCCGTCCGCGGCCGGGGCGTCGTAGGTGTCCACCTGGGTGAACTTCACGCCGTTCTTCACGAACTTCTTCACGGCGTCCGGCAGCTTGTCGGAGCCCATGCTGCGCACGGTGGTGGCGGTGAAGGCGGTGGAGGTGTCCCCGCTGACCTCGAAGGACTCGAACTGCGTGCCGGCCAGCTCGCTGACGTGGCGGGCGAACGCCTCGTCCGTGAAGGTCTTCACGACGGTCTCCACGGGGGCCTTGATGGTGGTGGATGCGTTGACAGACATGGTGCTCCTCGGGGGTCGGTGCCGGTTCGTCGGTGCCCGTCGGGTGGTGGTCCCGTTGCGGGTGCTGGGCCCATCGTAGTCGCGGGGCCCGGGGGGAGCGGGCCAACCCCTCCGGGTGCCCGCCGCAGGGGGCACCGCCTTCGCGGGGGACGCGTCACACGGGCAGTGTCCGCCAAAGAAGGGGCACGGATCATGTGCCTGAACGCAAGTTCCGCCACGGTCGGCTCTCTAGACTGATCACCGGCCGCCGCGTCCTCGGGTGCGGTACGGCCTGGCTCGGCGGGATGGGGATCCCGCCCTGGGCGCGATGACGCGCACATCCATCGTCGTGCCGCGGGTGCCACCGCGGGAGCGCAGCCATTGGGGGAACATGTCTTTGCATCAGTTACGCCTGTCCGGACCGAGGTCCGGCCAGCGCACCACGTGGGGTTCCACCCCCGCGGAGGACCCGCGGGCCGGTGCTCCGGAGCCCACGGCGCGTCGCCGGGTGGTGCTGCACGTGGTCGAGGCCTTCGGCGGCGGCGTGGCCGCCGCCGTGCGCGACTACGCCCGTGCCACCCCCGAGTGCGAGCACCACCTGCTGTGCCACCTGCGCCCCGAGGCCGTGAACCTGGACGCCCATTGGGACGGTGATTTTGCATCGGTGCGCTCCCTTCCCGGGGGACACCTCGCCAACATCAAGGCCACCCGCTGGGCCATTCGGGACGTCAAGCCCGACGTCATCCACTCGCACTCCAGCTATGCCGGGGTGTACGCGCGCCTGGCCGTGGGCCACCTCCCGCGCCGACGCCGCGACACCCTCTCCCCGCTGAACGCCCCGCACGCGCCCACCACACGGGCCGAGCGCCAGGGGGACCTGCTGAGCGCCGCGCCGTCCACCATGCAGCTGCGCGCGGTCCGCCCGGGGGAACGCTCCGAGGAGCCCGGTCTGCCCGGCGGCGGGAACGGTCCGTCCGCCGTCGCCGGTGCCCCCCGCGCGGGCGGGCCCCGGAGCGGCGGGAGGGGGCACCGGCTGGTCCGGAACCGTTTCGTGGACCTCTCACTGGGCGGGATCAAACAGGTCTACACGCCCCACGCCTGGTCCTTCTCGCGCCTGGACCGCTCCCGGCCCGTGCGCCTGGCCTACTGGATGCTCGAAGGAGCGCTCGCCGCGCGCACGGACGTCCTCGCCGGGTGCTCCAAGGCCGAGAACAACGTGGCCCACTGGGGGCCCATCGCCCCGCACACCGTGTACGTGCCCAACATCGCCGAACCCTACGGCGAGGTGCGGGCACGGCCCGCGAAGGGCGAGCGGCTCGTGGTCGCCGGAGCAGGGCGCCTGGCGGCGCAGAAGGACCCCGTGTTCTTCGTGCAGGCCGTGGAGGCCATCCGCGCGGCGGGGCACGACATCACCCCGCTGTGGATCGGCGGGGGCGACGAGCAGGTGGCGCAGATGCTGCGCGAGCACGGTGTGGAGGTGACGGGCTGGGTGGGCCAGGAGGACGTCCGCCGCCACCTGCGGCGCGCCGACGTGTACCTGCACACCGCCAGGTGGGAGGGCTTCCCCCTGACGGTGCTCGAGGCCGCGCTCAACGACATCCCCGTGATCGTGCGACGCATCCGGGTCTTCGACGACGCGGGGCTGCCGCTCGTCGTGGACACGCCGGAGGAGGTCGCCGGACGCTGGGACGAGGTCACGGACGAACGGACGAGGGACGAGATCGCGCGCTGGACGCGCGCGGCGCTGTGGGAGAACTGCCACACGGTCCAGCGGCAACGACTGGGAGAGATCTACGGGGTCGAGGTGCCGCTCGTGGAGCGGGCGGACTCGCACTGATCCCGTGCAACGGGGAGAGAATTGGGGAGAGAGCAATGACCATGACACAGATGCAGGAGACGGTGGTTCCCACCACCGGCTCGGGGCCCGCAGGGGTGCTGGGCGCGGGGTGCTGGACGGGCATGGGCTCGGACGCCACGTTCACGTGGGTGCACACGCCGGAGAACGGGCGCGTCCGCGGGCTGGTGGTGATCGCGCCGCCGGTGGGCCGCGAGCACGTGCAGAGCTACCGGGCGGTGCGCCAGCTGGCCATGCTCCTGGCCGGGGCCGGCTACTGCGTGGCCCGTGTGGCCTACCGGGGGGTGGGGGACTCGCACGCCCTCACACCCGCCGACGACCTGCCCGGGGTGTGGCGCTCGGACATCCTGGCGGCCACCGCCCAGGCGCGTGAGCTGTGCGGCGTCCAGGACCTGCCCGTCCACGCGATCGGGTACCGGGTGGGTGCGGCGCTGCTCGCGGGGATCGCGCAGGAGTTCGACCACGTGATCGCGTGGGAGCCCGTGGGCGGGGCCACGTTCGTCAACCAGTGGTCCCGGCTGCGCCGCGCCACCCTGCCCGAGATCCCCGTGGGCGAGGGTGTGGACCTCATGGGCCTGTGGCTCACGGAGGACCAGGCCGCCGGTCTGGCCGGGCTGCCGGATCCCCGCAGGATGCGGGAGCTGCCCCCCAACGTGGAGGTCTACCGCGAGACCAGCCAGCCGCGGGCCAAGGTGATGTACGGCGTGGAGTCGCTCGACGTGCGGGTGCACTACGACGTCCTCGAGGACCTGCTGTGGCGGTTCCCCCGCTCACCCCTGCACCCCCTCACGGGTGACGGCCGCGGTCCCACGCGCAACGAGTTCCAGTCCCCGGGGGGTGTCGCGTGCGCCGAGGAGATCGTGCAGGTCTCCCCGCGCGGGTACCCCGGGGTGCTCACCGGCCCGGTCGCCGCGGCTGCGGCCCACGCGCCGGGCGCGTCCGGTGAATCGGCCCGCGACGGCGTCGCCGCCGGGCGGGCTCCGATCTCCCCGTGGCCGGGAAAGCCGGTGACGTTCTTCGCCCCGGGTGCCTCCGAGCCGCGGGACGGCTCCGCGCTGTGGTCGGAGACCGCCCGCAGGCTCGCGGGGCAGGGCGTGGCGAGCCTGCGGGCGGACCGCGACGGCGCCGGGGACCGCGCGCTGCTGTGGTCCGACCGGGACCCGAACCCCTACCGCTACCTCAACGCCCAGGCCCTGCGGGAGCAGGCGCAGTGGCTCACGGAGGTGTTCCCGGCGGCGGACGTGGTGGCCACGGTCCTGTGCTCGGGGGCGTGGGCCACCCTGCGGGCGGCGCGCGAGCCCGAGGGGATCGCGGCCCGCTCCCTGATCCTCATCAACCAGAACGAGTGGCGGATGCGTCAGGCGTTCTTCGACGAGCTGCGCCACAGCTACGACGGGGACGCCACCCTGCGCGCCCGGGCCGCCGCCGCGGACACGCGGGGCGCCGAGCCCGCCCGCACCCGCCCGCACCCGGCCACCGCCTCCGTGAAACGGCTGCTCGGCCACGCCGGGACGTGGACCCGGGAGGGGCTCACGCAGGGTCGCCGCACGGCTTCCGCCCTGGTGCACCACCACACCCCGGAGCGCGTGTGGAACCTCATGGGACGCTGCCCCGCGGCGTCCATCCCGGACCACGTCCTGGACCGGGCGAGCAGGGACCGGGACGTGGTCCTGCTGGTCGGCCCGCAGGACGAGGCACGCTACCGCGAGACCACCGCGGACCGGGCGGTGAACCGGCTGCAGCGGCGCGGCCGGCACATCGTGGACCGGCCCGTGGCCGGGGTGGACCACTCGGTCCTCTCCCGCACCGCGCGGGACGAGATCGCCCGCCAGCTCGATGAACTCTTCACCCAGTGGAAGGCCCTGTAAACCGGTTATGACTGATTCGTCCGCCGCGTCCACCACCTCGTCCGAGACCGGCGCGTCCCGCGTGGGGACCAACATCCTGTGGAACTACATCTCGGGGTTCACGAGCATCTTCGGCCTGCTGCTGCTGTACCCGTTCGCGATTGCGATCGTGGGGTCGGACTCCTACGGCCTGTGGGTCATCACCTTCGGTGCCATCCAGCTGCTCACGATGTCCGACTTCGGCCTGGGCACGGGGATCGTGCGCACCCTCACGGACCTGCCCGACGACGCCGCCCACCATGAGCGGCGGAGGAGCTTCGTGGGAGTGGCGCTGGGCGTGTTCCTGGTGCTGGCGGTGGCGCTCACCGCCGTCTACTTCGCGGTGTTCCCGCTGTACCTGACCACCGTGAAGGTGCCCGAGCAGGATCGCCACGCGGTGGTCCCGCTGCTGCTGGCGGCCGGGTTCACCCTGTTCTTCTCCGTGCTGGGCCGTGCCTGCAACTCCATCCTGTGGGCACTGAACCGCCCGGACATCGAGCGCAAGGCCGCGGTGGTCTCGATCTTCGCCAGGGGTGCGGGGTATGCCCTGCTGATCCCCCTCCACGGCGGTCTGATCGCGCTGGTGCTCGTGGAGTGCGTCTCCATCCTGATCCCGCCGCTGGTCTGCTTCTGGGGGGTCCACCGCCGCTTCGGCGTGCCCCGGACGCTGCCGGGCGCGTGGCGGGAGCAGGGGCGGCCCCTGCTGCGCATGTCCTCGGTGCTCTCGATCGGCTCGCTGTCCCTGCTGGGCGTGTACCAGCTGCCCCTGTTCATCGTGGGCCCAGCCCTGGGCCTGCACGCGGCCACGGCCTTCGGCGCCCTCATGCGGGTGTTCCAGAGCTCCCGGCTGGTGGTGAGCTGGATCTCCCTGCCGTTCGCGTACCCCATCAAGAAGTCGCAGGGTGCGCAGGCCGCGGAGCACATCCGCACCGCCACCACCATCTCCCTGCTGGTGGGGCTGCTGCTCAGCGTGCCTCTGCTGGCCATCCCCACGGAGCTGCTCACCGTGTGGCTGGGCGATCCGATGGCGTTCGCGGCTCCCGCCCTGGCCATGGTGGTCGTGGGCGTGCTGGGGGAGGCGCTGGGCCAGGTCCCGAACCTGGTGCTCACCCTGCGGGGCAGCCCCCTGCTCGCCTCCCTGATCAGCCTGGCCACCCTCGTGGTGACCCTTCCCGCCGTGTGGCTCGCGGCCACCACGGGGGACCTCCAGCTCGTGATGCTGGCCTCGGTGGGGCCGCTGCTGCTCGCGGTGCCGGTGCAGGTCCTCTTCAGCGAGCGCGCCGAGCCCAGCGGCGTCACCGCCGGGCTCGTGCGCACCTGGGCGCTGATGACCGCGGGCGCCGCCGTCGCGGTGGCCGCGTTCACGGCCCTGGGCAGGGTCCTGCCCCCCATCCCCACCATCGCGGTCTGCGCCGTGGTGCTCGGGGCGGTGTTCCTGGGGGCGTTCCGGATCATCCGACGCCGTGACCGGGCCATCAACGAGGGCGGTGCGGCTCCGGACGAGGCCGCGGAGGCCGCCGAGACCGTGGGCCTCGCACCCGTGGGAGCCGCCGCCACCTCGGAGCCGGACGCCGGCACCGGGGGAGGTGCCGGGCGCACCTCCTGAGGAGCCAGAGCGCGCGCACAGGGGCCGACCCCCCGCACGCAACGACGACGCCGCCCGGAACCCGGGCGGCGTCGTCGTTCGGTGGGTGCGCCCGCGGTGCGGGCGGCGGGCCTCAGCGGGCCCCGAGCAGCTCCCGGTAGAGCTCGCGGTAGCGCTCGGAGGTGCGCTGCACGTCGAACTGCTCCCTCGCCAGCTCCCAGCTGCGCCGCCGCACGTCCGCGCGCCGCTCCCGCGGCAGGGAGAGGTACCGGCTCACGGCGTCCCCGAGCGCCTGCGGGTCGCGCACCGGGACCACGGACTCGCGCTCCACCGCGAGCACCTCGGCGTCCCCGGTGTCCGTGGTGACCACGGGGACCCCCTCGCTCAGGGCCTCGATGCCGGCCATGGGCAGCGCCTCGTGGTTGCTGGAGAACACGACCGCGTGGGCCGAGCGGATCAGCGACCGCACGTCACCCACGGACCCCAGCAGGCGCACGCTGTCCCGGATGCCGAGGCGGTGCAGCTCGTCCGTGAGCTCGGTGTTGTCGTCGTCCACCAGGTGCCCCGCGCACACCAGCTGCGCCTCCGGGTGGGTCTGCAGCACCCGGGCGAAGGCCTGGAAGAGCACGGGGTGGTCCTTGGCCTCGGCGTAGCGGGCCAGGTGCAGCACCACGGGAGGGCCCTCGGGCTCCGGCACGGGGGCCGCCGCGGTGACCGTCCCGTTGTGGATCAGCCGGATCCGGTCCGCCGGGAAGCGGTACCCGAAGTCCACGGCGAAGTTCTTGGCGGAGCGGGAGCAGGCCACCACCGCGTCCAGGCGGGTGGACAGCCGGGCCACGAGCTTCCAGACCACGCCGGCCACCGAGCCCGAGGCCACGTTGAGGCTGGAGTGCAGGGTGGAGACGCGCACCGCGCCGTGGGGGGTGATCGCGTTGAGCAGGTCCGACTGGTGCAGGTGGGAGTGCACCACGTCGATCCCCAGCTCCCGCACGAGACGGCGGATCTCGCGGATGGCGGCGGCGGGCACCACGGAACGGCGGGTCATCCCCGCGTAGGTGGTGCTCGTGGCGGCCACCTCGAGCCGCGGGGAGAGGCCGCCGGGGGAGAGGAGCACGAGCAGGTGGGCCTCGTCCTCGGGCTGCCGGGCAAGCAGCAGCTGCTCGATGAGCGTCTGGGCCCCGCCCGTCTCGGCGTCGTTGACAATGTGGAGAACGCGCACGCGGCGGTCCTTTCTGGTGGCGGTCGGTGGATTCTCGGTGCTCACGCGGGAGGCGGCGGCGTGCCAGGCAGCGGGGCGTCCTGGGCGGCGGTGGCCCGTTCGCCCCTGGTGAGCTCGAGGCCCAGGCACAGACCGGCGGTGCCCCACACCCAGAACGCGGAGTCGTAGCTGGTGGTGGCGCCCGCCACCACCAGCCACACCAGGAGGGTGCACGCCCCGAGCCACAGGGGGTTGCGTCCCCCCGAGCGCAGGCACAGCACGGCCATCCACGCCATGAGCGCCAGGCCGAAGACCATGCCGCTCTCCAGGAGCACCCGCCCGATCACGGAGTAGATGTCCGGCAGCGGGTTGTAGTGCTGCAGGTCCCCCAGGGGCATCCGCCCGGTCAGGAACAGTGCGTTGGTGTTGCCGCGGCCCACGCCCCACAGGAACGTGACGGGATCCGAGAGCAGGTAGCGGACGCCGGCCGTGAGGGAGGACCCGCGGTCCGCCCAGGACCAGTTGAAGGAGTCCTGCCGGTCCTGGAGCACGCCCAGGCCCACGAACACGGCGCCCGCGAGGCCGAGCGGCACGATCAGGACGGCGGCCCACGCGCGGCGCACCGCGTACGGCGCCACGGCGGCGATCATGACCACTCCGAGCACCACCACGGCGGCGCCGGAGCCGGAGATCGCCACGGCCCACAGCACGAGGGCCAGGGACAGGACGTCCCGCGGGGTCATGGTGGTCCGGTGGTGGCGCACCAGGACCACCAGGGCCATGGCCATGAGGGACAGGGAGCCCACCATGAAGGAGGTCTCCGGGAACAGTCCGAAGGGCCGTCGCACGTAGGTGAGGAAGGTCTCGCTGAAGTCGGACACGTTCGCGTAGCCGGGGAGGCTGTAGAGGGACTCGAAGGGGATCACCCCCAGGGCGTCCAGGAACACGTACTTCTGGACCAGGGTGAACGCGGCGGAGAGCAGCACGGTCCAGCTGAGCCAGGCGATGGCCCGGGGCCCCAGGAACATCACGGCCGCGGCCGTGCCCGCGAACGGGAGGGTGAACACCAGCCACGTGATGGACCCGGGGATCTGCAGCGGCTCGGGGGTCAGGAACATGCGCACGGCCGAGGCGAAGAACGGCACCGCGCCCACGAGCAGGGCGGTCCACATCACGGGCATGTGCCGGGCGCAGCGCAGCACGAGCACCACGGACACCACGCTGGACAGCGGCAGGTTGGTGTTGGACCCCAGCGGGACGGCGGCGTAGGGCAGGGCGGAGAGCACCAGCAGCGCGCCGGACAGCGCCCGGTCCAGGCGGGTGCCGGGTGTGGCGCGCAGTGCCCCGGCGAGGCCGGCGCGCCGCTCGCGGCGGCGTGAGGCGGACGCCGAGCTACGCACCGCGGCCGCGTGGCGACCGCGTGCGGGCGCGGGGGCGGCGGCGGAGCTCACGAGTGGTCCGCTGCGTCCCGGTGCCCGTGGGCCGCGGCACCGTCTCCGGTGCCCCGGCGGGGCCGCGGCGTGGTGGCGGTGTTCGTGCCGAGCACGGCGGCCACGGAGGGCCACCAGTCGGCGTGGGGGTCTGCGGCGCCGCGGTCCGGCGTGCCGGCGTCCCGTGTGCCGGCGACCCGGGCGGCGTCGTCGGACGTGGCGGCGTCGAAGGCGGCGCGCAGGGCCGCACCGAACGCGTCACGGTCGTGGACGTCCACCCCCACGAAGCCGGGGAAGTCTCCCGCCTGCGCGCGCAGCGAGGCGAGGTCCGAGGCCACCACGGGCGTGCCGGTGCCGATGGCCTTGGCGAGCACCCCGGAGTGGGCGTCGAAGTGCGTGTAGGGCAGCACGATCACGGCGGCCTCGCGCAGGTGGGCGGCGAACTCGTCCCGGGACAGGAACCGGTCCTCGAAGTCCACGCTCGGGTACTGTGCGGCCCGCCGGAGCAGGTCCTGGCCGAGCTCGGGGCTCTCCGCCGCACCGCGCACCAGCAGCGGCACTCCGGCGTGCCCCGCGGCGTCCATGGCCAGCTCGATCCCCTTGTTGGCGCGCACCTCGCCGAGGCACAGGGCGTACGGCTCGTGGGCGGGGGACTCCCGGTGGGAGCTCTCGCCGGCGGGGTCACCGTCCAGGCGCGAGGACACGGGCAGGTCCACGGCGTTCACGGGCCGGGCGGTGTAGCCGCGGACGATCTCCCCCTGCTCGGCACCGTGGGTGACCACACGGTCGGCGTGCCGGGCGCACGAGTGCTCCAGCCACATGAGCACGCGTTCCCGTGCGGAGGCGGAGCCGAGGTCGAAGTGCGGCTGCGCGTTGTGCACGAAGACGACCGTGCGCTGGGTGCGGTGCGCCCGCAGCAGCCCGGGAGCCGGGTACTTGGTGGAGTCCAGGGCGACGACGGCGTCCCTCCCCGCCTGCTGCGCCGCGCGGCGCACCGCCACGTGCTCCCGCAGCAGGTCCAGGACCTGCAGCCCGGCCCGGGCCACCGCGGCGGCCCGGGAGGACGGCGTGCCCGTGCGGCGCGGCGGGACCGTCTCGACCACGCGCACGGGGTGCTGCTCGTCCCACCCGAGGTAGGACCGTGCCCCGCGGCGGGAGACCAGCGTGACGCGGCGCACCGCCGGGCTGTCGTCCAGTGCGAGTGCGAGGTCCGCGGCGTGCTCCAGCTGCCCCCCGTACTCGGTGGGGCACACCACCACCACGTCCCGCGCGGTGGTGCGGACGGTGCTGCTGGCGAGGTTCTCGGTGCTCATCGGTGGTCCCCCTCCACGGTCCCGGCGCGGCGGTGGCCGGCGGCCTGGGACCGCGCCCGGGAACCCCGCCACAGCACCAGGAGCAGACCCGCGATGAGCCCCACGAGTGCCCCGAGAGCGGTGTTCACCGCGGGGGACGGGCCGGCGGGGCCCGGGGAGACCGCGGCGGTCTGGACCACGTTGAGCTTGACCCGGGCGGGCGCACCCCCGTCCGTGGCGGGAGGAATGGTCTCCAGGTCCTGGCTCTGGCGCACCAGGCTCTCCGCGGTGGACTGGGCGATGTCTGCGGCCTGCTGCGCGGAGGAGCCGGTGGCCGTGATGGTGATCATGGCCGTGTTGGGCTCGTTCGTGGCGGTCACGGCGGACTGCGCGAGCTGCTCGGGGGTCTGCGAGAGGTGGAGCTCGTCCACCACGGGCTGGAGCACGGAGCTGGTGGTGGCCACCTTGGCGTAGGAGCCGGCCCGTGCCACCGCGAACTGCTCACCCATCTGCAGGTCTGTGACCGAGCGCGGGTTGGCCACGTTCACGAAGACCTGCGCCTGGGACTCGTAGGACTTCGGCACGGCCACGGCCGAGAGGGCGCCGGCCACGGCGCCGAGGACGGTGGTCAGGACCACGATCCACCACAGGCGCCGCAGGCAGCGCGCATACTGACTCAGATTCACAACTCTCCCCTTGAACATCGCATCGTCCGGTGGTGCCCGGATGCACGCGGCAACCCCCTTGTGCCGGTGATGACGGGAAAACTCTAGTCAGCGGCGCGCGGGCCGGAGGGCGAAAACGGTGTTTTCGGGACAAACGTGCCCCGTTGTGTGGACGAAAACGGCGCTGGACGCCACCCGGGCGTTCCTACACTTGGACAGGCATCGCGCGGCCGTCGAAGCAGGCCGTGCGCGGACACCGGCGTGGCACGCCGGCAGCACGGGGGGACACATGGCAGAGCACACGGCCGAGGGCGCAGCACAGGACGCACCGCTGATCAGCGTGGTGATCGCGGTCTACAACGGTCAGGACATCGTGGGGCAGGCGATCAGCAGCGTGCTGCGCCAGACCCATCCGCGGGTGGAGGTCTTCGTGGTGGACGACGGGTCCCAGGACCGCACCCGTGAGGTGCTGGCGGGCTACGAGGCCGTCTCCCGCCCGGACCGGGTGGTGCGCGTGCTCTCCCAGCCCAACGCGGGCTGCGGCGCGGCCCGCAACACGGCTCTCAAAGAGGTCAGCGGGGACTTCGTGACCTTCCTGGACGCGGACGACGAGCTCCTTCCGCACCACCTGGAGACCCTCCTGGACCGCTACCGCGAGGTGCGGGCGAACCCCGGCGGGGAGCGCACCGTGGTCTACGCCAACGCCTGGCAGTGCACCCCGTCCGGCATCAACGCGGACCGTCCCGTCTACCGCGAGCGCATGCCCGGCCGCGAGGAGCAACGCAGCGTGATCCTCGAGTACAACATCGGCAGCCTCAGCGGGCTGTTCCCCCGCAGCTTCTTCGACGAGGTGGGGGTGTTCGACCCCGAACAGGTGTTCGTGGAGGACTGGGAGCTGTGGCTGCGCGCCGTGTACAGCGGGTGGCGCTTCGATCGGGTGGAGCAGGTCACCTCGGTCCTCGCCTGGTCCGGCGGGTCCATGCAGTCGCAGCGGGACCGGATGGGCGCGGGGGAGGAGATGGCGCTGCGCAAGACCCTCGCGCGCTTCGAGAAGGAGCTGAGCCCCGAGGAGCGCGAGAAGCTCCTGCGACGGCTGCGGAACGGCTCCCCGCTCGCGGCGGCGTCGAACGCGGAGCAGGCCATGCGGGAGGGCCGCAGGGAGGACGCGAGGCGCCACCTGCAGATGGCCGCGCGCATGATGCCCAGCCAGCGGCGGGTCACCCTCAAGGCGAGGATCGCGGGGCTGCCCGGGGGCATGCGGTGGCTGGAGTCCCGCCAGCGGTCCGTGGACGCCAGCGTGGGCTACACGGACGCGATGCGCCGCTGACCCCTGTGCGGCGACGCGTGCGGGGACACCGGGCAGCGGCCACAATGGAGGGGTGAACACCTCCGAGGACTCCTCACCCGTCCTGCTCGCGTGCGCCCACGGCACGCGGGACCCGCGCGGCCAGCGTGCCGTGGCGGCCCTCGTGGCGGCCGTGCGGGACGCACTGCCGGACACCACCGTGGTGGACACCTGGGTGGACGTCCAGGAGCCGGACCTGGACTCCCGCACCCGCGAGCTCGCGGGGCGCGACGCCGTGGTGGTGCCGCTGCTGCTCTCCGCCGGGTACCACGTGTTCGTGGACATGGCGCGCGCGGTGAAGGCCTCTCCGGACCACCGCGTGGCCGCCGCGCTGGGCCCCGACCGTCGGCTGGCGGTGGTCCTGGCCCGGCGGCTCACGGAGGCACTGCGTGCCACGGACGCGCCGGAGCTGGGGGAGCGCGACCGCGTGGTCATGGTCTCTGCGGGATCCTCGGACCCGCGCGCGGGCCGCGACTGCGAGGCGGTGGCGCGGCTGCTCGCGGCGGAGCTGGGCCACCCCGTGAGCACCGCCTACCTCTCCGCCGCCGAGCCCACGCTGCCGCAGGCGGTGGCCGCCGCGCGCACGGAGATCGCGCGTCTGCCCGAGCCCTCCGCGGACGACGCCGCCGGCCGGGTCCTGCTCGCTCCGTACCTCCTGGCGCCGGGTTTCTTCCACGGCCGCACCCTGGACGCCGGTGCGGACGTGGTCGCCCAGCCCCTGCTGGTGGATCCCGGGGAGGTCCCGCCCGAGCTCGGGGAGCTCGTGACCGAGCACTACCGGCAGGCGCCGCCCGCGGCGTGATCGCACACGGCCCGGACCATGGCCCCGAGCCGGAACCGCTCGGGGACCACCGCGCCGTGGACGCCCGCCTCCTCCAGGGGTTGCACGCACACCGGGCCGATGGCCACGGGGGTGCACCGGCCGTCCCGCAGCGCCGCGAGCAGGGCGTCGTACGCACCGCGCGAGCGGGCGGCGTCGAACAGGGCGTCCACGGCGGGTGCCGCCGTGAAGGTCACGTAGTCCACGTCCCCGGCCACGATCTGCGCCACCAGACCGGCCAGGCGGGAGCCCTCGTCCGCCGAGGCCCACTGATAGGGGGCCACCACGCGGGGCTCCAGGCCCGCCGCGCGCAGCCGGTCGAGCTGCTCCTCGTCGGTGGTCCCGTGCACCTGCACCGTCACCGGGCCCTGTGCCGGGGGCTGGGCGAGCACCCGGTCCACGAGTTCCGCGGTGCGCCCGGAGGAGCCCGTGTACGCGCACGGGATCTCCAGGGCCTGCAGCTGCCCCCTGGCCTTCGCGCCGCGGGCCAGCACCGTGCTCGCCCGCAGCGCGGCCAGCAGCTCCTCGCGCAGCCCGTGCTCCTCGGCCACCGACAGCCACCGTGTGAGCCCGTAGCCCGTGGTGACCAGCACGGTGCCCGGCGCGGCGGCGACGGTCTCGCGCGCGGCGGCCAGGACGGCGTCGTCCTCGTCCGTGGGCGTCAGCTTCAGCGCGGGGGCATAGACCACGCGTGCCCCGTGGCGCTCGAACGCACCCCCCTGCTCCGTGGCGCGGCGGTGGGCGGTCACGGCCACGGTGGTGCCGGACAGGACGGGGTTCTGCGGAGCGCTCATGCCCCCAGCGTAGGAGCACCGCGCCCCCGCCCGCCGCTCGGCAGCGTGTCCAAGGCGGTGTCCGAGGCCCCGAGTAGGCTGGGGCCCGATCGGTCCGCCCCGCGCACGCGGGCGGCGGACCCGGCCCCCGCGCCCACGGAACCCGCACCCCACTCCCCAGGAGCCTCCCACCCATGTCCCTGACCGGTCTGCTCACCGCGCTCGCCGAGGACCGCGGCTTCGCGAACATCCGCACCCAGGCGGGGCGCCCGCTCGCGGAGCGCTCGGCGGAGACCATCATCAGCGCCACGGACGGGCTGCGCGCCCCCGTGCTCGCGCAGATCGCCGCGGGTCTCGCGGACGGCGCCGGTGCGGCGTCGCCCGCCGGGGACGGCGCGGACGACGCCGCCGGGCCCGTCCTGCTGGCCGTCACCGCCACGGGCCGTGAGGCCGAGGAGCTGGTGGCCGGGCTGGCCGCATACCTCCCGGCGGAGCAGATCGCGAACTTCCCCTCCTGGGAGACCCTGCCCCACGAGCGGCTGTCACCGCGCTCCGACACCGTGGGGCAGCGGCTGAGCGTGCTGCGCCGGCTGGAGCACGGGGACCCGTCCGAGCAGCCGCTGCGCGTGGTCGTGGCTCCCGTGCGCTCCGTGCTGCAGCCCGTGGTGGCGGGACTCGGGCAGATGGAGCCGGTGGTCCTGCGGACGGGGGAGGACTACGACTTCCAGGGCCTCGTGGCGGACCTCGCGGGCGCCGCGTACTCGCGCGTGGACATGGTCACCCGCCGCGGGGAGTTCGCCGTGCGCGGCGGGATCATCGACGTCTTCCCGCCCACGGCGGAGCACCCCGTGCGTGCCGAGTTCTTCGGGGACGAGCTGGACGGGATGCGGTGGTTCGCGGTGGCGGACCAGCGCACCCTCACCACCGCCGAGCACCCCTCGGTGGTCGTGGCCCCGCCGTGCCGCGAGCTGCTCATCACGCCGTCCGTGCAGTCCCGGGCCGCCAAGCTCAAGGACCAGCTGCCCGGGGGACGGGAGATGCTCGAGCGCATTGCTGGGGGCCAGTACGTGGAGGGCATGGAGTCCCTGGCCCCGCTGCTCGCGGACGAGATGGTCCAGGTGGTGTCCCTGCTGCCGGAGGGCTCCATGACCGTGGTGCTGGAGCCCGAGAAGGTCCGGGCCCGCGCCCACGACCTCGTGGCCACCAACGAGGAGTTCCTCATGGCCGCGTGGGACTCCGCCTCCGGCGGCAGCGACGCGCCCCTGGACCTGGACGCCGCCCTGGACGCGGACGACGGCGCCTCACGCACCCTCGCCGCGGGCTCCTTCCACACCGTGGCGGATGTGCGGGAGCTCGCACTGGAGCGCTCCGTGGGCTGGTGGTCCGTCACCGGGCTGAACGTCAATGCCGTGACCGCCTCCCAGGTGGACGCCGAGACCTCCGACGAGGAGGTCCGCCTCGCGGACACGGACGCGGACACCCTCACGGTGACCGCGCGCGAACCCACCCGGTTCTCCGGGGACGTCCCCGCCGTGCTGGCCTTCCTGGGGGAGCGGGCGCGCGAGGACTGGCGGATCGTGCTGGTCACGGACGGGCCCGGGCCGCTGCAGCGGCTCACGGAGCTGCTGCAGGGCGCCGAGGTCCCCGCGTCCCGGTTCGAGACGATCACCGAGGTGCCGCAGCCCGGTCTGGTGGAGCTGACCACCGCGCGCGCCGGCCGCGGCTTCGTGCTGGAGGCCACCCGCACCGCGCTGCTCACGGAGGCGGACGTGCTGGGCCGCTCCACCACCTACGACACCCGCGCGGAGCGCAAGCTTCCGCAGCGGCGCAAGCGCAACCAGGTGGACCCCCTGTCCCTGCAGAAGGGCGACTACGTGGTCCACGAGCAGCACGGCATCGGACAGTTCGTGGAGCTCGTGCAGCGGCCCATCGCCGGGGCCATGATCCGCCCGGGCCAGCCCAAGCCCGTGCGCGAGTACCTCGTGCTGGAGTACGCGCCCTCCAAGCGCAACGGGCCCCGGGACCGGCTGTTCGTGCCCACGGACCAGCTCGACCAGGTGAGCTCGTACGTGGGCGGGGAGGCGCCGTCGCTGTCCAAGATGGGCGGTGCGGACTGGAACAAGACCAAGCGCAGCGCCAAGAAGGCCGTCAAGGAGATCGCCAACGAGCTGATCCGGCTGTACTCCGCCCGCATGGCGTCCAAGGGCCACGCCTTCGGCCCGGACACCCCGTGGCAGCGGGAGCTGGAGCAGGCGTTCCCGTACATCGAGACCCCGGACCAGCTCACCACCATCGACGAGGTCAAGGCGGACATGGAGCGGCCCATCCCCATGGACCGGCTGATCTCCGGGGACGTGGGCTACGGCAAGACCGAGGTGGCGGTGCGCGCCGCGTTCAAGGCCGTGCAGGACGGCAAGCAAGTGGCGGTGCTCGTGCCCACCACCCTGCTCGCGCAGCAGCACACGGAGACCTTCGCGGAGCGCTTCTCCGGCTTCCCCGTGCGCCTGGCCACGCTCTCCCGCTTCCAGAGCGCCAAGGAGTCCAAGGCCACCATGGAGGGGCTGCGCACGGGCGCGGTGGACGTGGTGATCGGCACCCACCGGCTGCTCGGCAAGGAGATGCAGTTCAAGAACCTGGGTCTGGTGATCATCGACGAGGAGCAGCGCTTCGGCGTGGAGCACAAGGAGAAGCTCAAGGCCATGCGCACGGACGTGGACGTGCTGGCCATGTCCGCCACCCCGATCCCGCGCACCCTGGAGATGTCCATGACGGGCATCCGGGAGACCTCCACGCTGGCCACCCCGCCGGAGGAGCGCCACCCCGTGCTCACCTACGTGGGGCCCTACACGGACAAGCAGGTCTCCGCCGCCGTGCGCCGCGAGCTCATGCGCGAGGGCCAGGTGTTCTTCATCCACAACCGGGTCTCCACCATCGAGGCCCGCGCCAAGGAGCTCGCGCAGCTCGTCCCTGAGGCGCGGATCGCCGTGGCCCACGGGCAGATGGGCGAGTCCCGGCTGGAGCAGATCATCGTGGACTTCTGGGAGCGCAAGTTCGACGTGCTGATCTGCACCACCATCGTGGAGACCGGCCTGGACATCGCGAACGCCAACACGCTGATCGTGGACCACGCGGACCGCTACGGGCTCTCCCAGCTGCACCAGCTGCGCGGGCGCGTGGGCCGCGGGCGGGAGCGCGCGTACGCGTACTTCTTGTACCCCGCGGAGAAGCCGCTCAGCGAGACCGCCCTGGAGCGGCTCAAGGCCGTGGCCGCGCACAACGAGCTGGGCTCCGGCATGCAGCTGGCCATGAAGGACCTCGAGATCCGCGGCGCGGGCAACCTGCTGGGCGGTGAGCAGTCCGGGCACATCGCCGGGGTGGGCTTCGACATGTACCTGCGCCTGGTGGGGGAGGCCGTGGCCGAGTACCGCGGGGACCAGGAGACCGGCCCGGCGGAGATGAAGATCGAGCTGCCGGTCAACGCCCACCTGCCCCACGACTACGTCCCCGGCGAGCGGCTGCGCCTGGAGGCCTACCGCACCATCGCGAACGCCGCCACGGAGGAGGCCGTCGCGGAGGCCGGGGAGGAGCTCACGGACCGCTACGGCCCCATGCCCACCCCGGTGCAGAACCTGCTGGACGTGGCGCGGCTGCGGATCCGGGCGCGCGCGGCCGGGCTCACGGACGTGGCCACGCAGGGGAACATGATCCGCTTCGCACCCGCCGAGCTCACCGAGTCCCGCGAGATGCGCCTGACGCGCATGTACCCGGGGGCGCAGCTGCGGCCGGTGCCGGGCACGGACGTCCGCATGGCCCTGGTGCCCAAGCCCAAGACGGCGCGCATCGGCGGCAAGGACCTCGTGGACGGGGACATCCTCGCCTGGACCCGCGAGGTGCTGGACGCGGTCTTCCCTGTCCCGGAGACCGCCGGTGCGGCCGGGGCGGGCGCCGCCCCGGCCACAACGGGCGACGCCGCCGCGCGGGGCTGAGCGGTCCGGGCACCCCGGTCACGGGAGGTCCGCCCCGAACGGGGGTCACCCCGGCGGGCGGGTCTCCCCGGTGCGGTGCCCATCCGGTTCCGGCGCGCGCCCGCCTCGGCATGGGGCCCTGCCCGGCGCGGGCCCCGTCCCGGTCCCGGGGCGTGCGTCGATTGTGGGCCACCATGTGCCCGTAGGATGAACAATCATGGGACACCTCCTCGTGACCGGCGGCGCCGGGTTCATCGGCGCCAACTTCGTGCACCACGTCCTGGCGCACACGGAGCACACCGTCACGGTGCTGGACGCCCTCACCTACGCGGGCAACCGCGCCAATCTGGCTGAGGCGGACCCGGTCCGCTGTGAACTGGTGGTAGGGGACGTGGCGGACGCGGGCGTTGTCGGCGACCTCATGGGTGCGGCGGACGCCGTGGTGCACTTCGCCGCTGAGTCCCACAACGACAACTCCCTGCGGGACCCCGAGCCGTTCCTGCGCACCAACGTGGTGGGCACCTACACGCTTCTGGAGGCTGCACGGCGCCACGGGACCCGGTTCCACCACGTGTCCACGGACGAGGTCTTCGGGGACCTGGCCCTGGACGATCCCCAGCGCTTCACGGCGGAGACCCCCTACCGGCCGTCCAGTCCGTACTCGGCCACCAAGGCGGCGTCGGACCACCTGGTGCGCGCCTGGGCGCGTTCGTTCGGGCTGGAGGTGACGCTGTCCAACTGCTCGAACAACTACGGCCCGTTCCAGCACGTGGAGAAGTTCATCCCGCGCCAGATCACCAACGTGCTCACGGGGCAGCGGCCCCGGCTGTACGGCGCGGGGGCGAACGTGCGGGACTGGATCCACGTGGCGGACCACTCGGCCGCGGTGATGCGCATCCTGGAGGCCGGGGAGCCCGGGCGCACGTACCTGGTGGGCGCGGATGGGGAGCGGGACAACCTCACCGTGCTGCGGGAGATCCTGCGGCTCATGGGCGAGCCCGAGGACGCCTTCGACCACGTGACGGACCGTGCCGGGCACGACCGCCGCTACGCGATCGACGGCTCCCGCACCCGCGCGGAGCTCGGCTGGCAGCCGCAATTCACGGACTTCACCGCCGGTCTGGCGGACACGATCACCTGGTACACCGAGCACCGCGACTGGTGGGAACCGGTCAAGGCCGCCACCGAGGCGGCCTACGAGAGGACGGGACAGTGAGCGCTCAGGACGTCACCGTGCGGACCACCGCGATCGACGGGCTGCTGCTGGTGGACCTGCCGGTCCACGGGGACGCCCGCGGGTGGTTCAAGGAGAACTGGCAGCGTGCCAAGGCCGTGGCCGCGGGTCTGCCGGATGTCTCCTTCGTGCAGAACAACATCTCGTTCAACGGCTCCCGCGGCACCACGCGCGGGATCCACGCCGAGCCGTGGGACAAGTACGTCTCCGTGGCCACCGGCCGGATCTTCGGGGCCTGGGTGGACCTGCGGGAGGGGCCGGGCTTCGGCACCGTGGTCACACACGAGGTCACGCCCGGCACCGCGGTGTTCGTGCCGCGCGGCGTGGGCAACGCCTTCCAGACGCTGGAGGACGCCACCGCCTACACCTACCTGGTCACGGACCACTGGTCCGCGGACGCCGTGGCGGAGTACTCCTTCGTGAACCTCGGGGCCCCGCAGCTGGGCATCGAGTGGCCCGTTCCGCTCACTCAGGCCGAGCTCTCCGCCAAGGACCGTGCGCACCCCGCGCTCGCCGACGTCGCCCCGCTGGCCCCCGCGCCGGTCCTCGTGCTGGGTGCCCACGGCCAGGTGGGCCTCGCGCTGACCGCCCTGCTCTCGAAGCGGGGCGTGCCGTTCACCGCGTGGACGCGCACGGAGCTGGACCTCGCGGACCCGGCCTCCTGGCCCGGGGAGATCCGTTCGGGGGATGCCCTGCGCCGCTACCGCGCGGTGGTCAACGCGGCCGCCTTCACGGCTGTCGACGACGCCGAGACCCCCAGGGGTCGCGCCACCGCGTGGGCCGCGAACGCCACCGGGGTGGGAGCGCTCGCCGCGGCCTGCGCCCGTGCCGGGACCACCCTGGTCCACTACTCCACCGACTACGTGTTCGACGGCGCCCTGCCGCTCGGCTCCTGCTACGCCCCGGGGGATCCCGTGGCGCCGCTGTCCGTGTACGGGCAGTCGAAGGCCGCCGGGGAGACCGCGGTGCGGGCGTGCCCCCGGCACTACCTGCTGCGCACCAGCTGGGTGGTCGGCCAGGGGAAGAACTTCGTGGCGACCATGGCGAAGCTGGCCGCTCGAGACATGGACCCGCGGGTGGTGGACGACCAGCACGGGAGACTCACCGCAGCCTCGGACCTCGCGGCGGGAGCGCTGCACCTGATCGACTCCGGCGCCCCGTACGGGACCTACCAGCTCACGGGCTCGGGAGAGCCGTGCACGTGGGCGGACGTGGCCCGATGGGTCTTCGAGGACCTCGGCTACGACCCGGACCGGGTCGCCCCGGTGAGCACCGACGAGTACGGGGGAGGACAGGACTGGGGTGCGCCGCGGCCGGTGAACAGCGTGCTGGACATCTCCGCGGTCCTGGATGCGGGATTCACCCCGCGGGACAGTCGCACAGTGGCCCGCGAGGCGGTCGCGGTGCTCGAGGGGCCACGCCCCACTGGCGCTTCGGGGGAAGAGCCGAAGTAGTTCCCGGACGAGAAAATCTTTGCGAGGGGTCTGCGGTCGTTGGTCGTCCAGGCAAGAGCCACTGATGGAGTGTGCGCAAAAGCTCCGGGTGTAAGGCCGCCCCACCTCGGTACGAAAATGCCGCAACATGGCATCTCGGAGTGATGCATATCATCGATTTTCATGTTTTCGAGGCAGGTGGGGGCTACTCTCGGGTCACTGCTATTTCCATTGATGGGAGGCTCCCCATGTTCGAGCAGCCGGGACGACCGCGCGCCTGGAGAACGACCCGCTGGCCGGACATGACTCCGCCGTCTGCACCGAAGGCTGAGATTCGTACGGGGATGAAGCCTTCATTCCGCGACCATTCCTGAGGGATCAAAATTGAAATCCTTAAATATTGTTTTTCTTGCAGCCCTCATAATTTTCTCCGTATTCGTTATTGTGCGAAATACTATTGCTCTGAAGAAGGGTGGGCTGCCAAAAGAGCATCAGAAGAACGGTGGAAAATTTATGGGGTTAAATTCTCTGAAATATCAGATAGGAATTTGTGCTGTTATTGTGATCGGCGCACCATTCATGATCTACTTCAACTTGCATGTCGTTTCCTGAACTTGCCGTAAAGCACGGCATTTGTAGGAAATGCATGCTAAATGCGCGGGATCATAACTTTGGCTGCACAGGTGCAAACTCTGGTGGCGGGAATTGATCAATCCAGAACGTCAGGGGGATAGAAGACGCACCCCTTGGGAGACGCAACGACGGAGCAAAGAGATGTGTTCCCCGCGATGTTGTTGCTGACGCTGAGTGCGGCGAACAAGGCCCCTCCCTTACCGAGGCAAGGAGAACTAAAAGAGATGGAATCAAAAAAACCGCCGAAACTTGTCTTCATCTTCCCCCTGGTGGCTGCGTTCGCCCTTGGGCTTGTCCTGGGCGGAGGAGCCACGCCCACCTGGGTCCAGCTATCAGTTCCGGCGCTGTTCATCATCGGCGTCACCCCGGCGCTGGTGCATATTTACCGGAGTTCAAAGAACTAGATGTGCGGCTCATGAGCAGGCCGCCGTCGCGTACGGGAATGTGAGGGCGACCCCCTGCGGCTTGCATATAAGAACCATGTTTCGGCGTGAGATGAGAATCCAGGCCATTACCCGTCGGCCAGATGCGCGAGAGCCCCGCCCGTCACGGGGACGGAGCGGGGCTCTTCGAGGAGTGGGGTGCGGGTCAGACGGCGCGGTCCTGCTTCTGCTCGCCCGAGCCCACGGCGCGCTGCGCCATCTGGGAGGCGTCACGCGGCAGGTCCAGGGTGGTCTCCGTGCCACCGGTGGAGTGCGTGGCGGTGCTGCCGTTGAGGAACAGGGTGGGGACCATCAGGGCCAGACCGTAGGCCAGGATGCCGAGGAAGATCCACAACCAGTTCTCGGGGTAGGAGCTGAACAGCCAGAGGCTCACCAGGATGGTGATCAGACCGCCGCCGAAGAGGATGGCGTTCTGCACGACCTGGCCCTCGCCCGAGTACTGGGGCATCCGGCGGCCGTGCGACTGGTGCGCGCTGCGGCTGGTGTGCTCGCCCCGCGCGGCGTGGCTGCCGTCCTCCGCGGTGTGTCCGGCGGAGTGCTGACGGCTCGCGTGCGTCTCGGCTTCTGCTCTTCTGACCATGAGTTCACCCTTTCAGACCGCCGTGGCGGGCCCAGTACTGTCGTGGTGCCAGTCTAGTGGGTTGCACCGGCACTTGGTGACATTCCGTCGTCGGACCGTCGTGCGGCCCGCGCGACGGACCCGGTGCAGGTGCGGTTCACAGGCGGGCCACGATCTCCGCGAGCAGCCGGGAGATGCGCGGGCCGGCGGCGCGGCCGGCCTCCAGCACCTCCTGGTGGGAGAGGGGCTCCCCGCCGATCCCGGCCGCGAGGTTGGTCACCAGGGACATCCCCAGGACCTCCAGCCCCGCGTGCCGCGCGGCGATCGCCTCCAGTGCGGTGGACATGCCCACGAGGTCCGCCCCCAGCACCCTGGCCATCCGCACCTCGGCGGGGGTCTCGTAGTGGGGACCGGGGAACTGGGCGTAGACGCCCTCGTCCAGGGAGGGGTCCACCGCGCGTGCCACGTCCCGCAGCCGCTGGGAGTAGAGGTCCGTGAGGTCCACGAACGTGGCGCCCTCCAGGGGGGAGCGGGCGGTGAGGTTGAGGTGGTCGCCGATCAGCACCGGGGTGCCGGGGCCCCACTCCGGGTTCAGTCCGCCGCAGCCGTTGGTGAGGATCATGGTCCGTGCCCCGGCCGCCGCGGCGGTGCGCACCCCGTGGGCAACCGCCCGCACACCCTTGCCCTCGTAGAAGTGGGTGCGCGCCCCGATCACCAGGGCGTGGGTGCCGTCCGCGAGCCGCAGGGAGCGCAGCGTGCCGCCGTGGCCCTCCAGAGCGGGACGGGAGAACCCGGGGATCTCCTGGGCGGGGACCTCGGCCACGGTCTCGCCGAGCAGGTCCGCGGCCCCGCCCCAGCCGGAGCCCAGTGTCAGGGCGATCCGGTGCTCCGCCACCCCGGTGCGCTCGCGCAGGGTGTCCGCGGCGCGGCGGGCCGTCTCGAAGGGGTCCGTGGTCTCTGCCGTGGTGGTCATGGCCCCACTGTAGGACAGCTCGCGCGAGCGCTGCGTGTGGGTGCGCCCGGCTAAGCTGGGCCGCATGGCTGACATGACTGTGCAGAGGGAATTCGCGGACCAGAAGCTCGTGATCATCGGCGGCGGCCCCGGTGGCTACGAGGCCGCTCTCGTGGCGGCGTCGCTCGGGGCGGACGTCACCGTGGTGGAGGAGCAGGGCATGGGCGGGTCCGCCGTGCTCACGGACGTGGTCCCGTCCAAGACGCTCATCGCCTCCGCGGACACCATGAACCGCTTCGCGTCCGCCCACGACCTGGGCGTGCACGTGGGTGACGACCTCGACGCCACCGAGGAGCTGAACAACCTCCGCGTGGACCTGGACACCGTCAACGTGCGGCTGCTGCGCCTGGCCGCCACACAGTCCCGGGACATCAAGCGCGGCCTGGAGCGCGTGGGTGTCCGCGTGGTGCCGGGCCGGGGGCGGCTGGTGGACCGCCACACGGTGGTCGTGGAGCCCTCCGACGACGAGCCCTACGAGCTCGCGGCGGACGTGGTGCTCCTGGCCGTGGGCGCGCACCCGCGCGAGCTGGAGACCGCCAAGCCGGACGGTGAGCGGATCTTCAACTGGAAGCAGATCTACCAGCTCACCGAGATCCCCGAGAAGCTGATCGTGGTGGGCTCCGGCGTCACCGGCGCGGAGTTCGCCTCCGCGTACAACGGCCTGGGCTCGGACGTCACCCTGATCTCCTCGCGCGACCAGGTGCTGCCGGGCTCGGACTCGGACGCGGCCCGGGTGCTGGAGAACGTGTTCGAGCGCCGCGGCCTGCGGGTGCTCTCCCGCTCCCGCGCGGACGCCGTGGAGAACACCGGCGACGGCGTGCGCGTCACCCTCTCGGACGGCCGCAAGATCCGCGGCTCGCACTGCCTGCTGGCCGTGGGCTCCATCCCCAACACCGCGGACATGGGTCTCGAGGAGGCCGGTGTGGCCATGAGCGAGAGCGGCCACATCCGCGTGGACACCGTCTCGCGCACCACCGCGCCCGGCATCTACGCCGCCGGTGACTGCACGGGCGTGCTCCCGCTGGCGTCCGTGGCCGCCATGCAGGGCCGCATCGCCGTGGCCCACATCCTGGGTGACACCGTGCACCCGCTGCGCACGGACGAGGTGGCCTCGAACATCTTCACCTCCCCGGAGATCGCCTCCGTGGGCATCAGCCAGGCGGACGTGGAGGCGGACCCCACCATGTTCACCGGGATGACCATGGACCTCTCCACCAACCCCCGCGCCAAGATGATGGCCGTGGAGGACGGCTTCGTGAAGATCTTCGCCCGCCGCGGCAGCGGCACCGTGATGGGCGGCGTGGTGGTGGGCCCGCGGGCCTCCGAGCTGATCTTCCCGATCGCGCTCGCGGTCACCCACCGCCTGGGCGTGGACGACCTCTCGGACACCTTCGCCGTGTACCCCTCCCTCTCCGGCACCATCGCGGAGGCCGCGCGCCGGCTGCACGTGCACCGCTGACCGGCGGGCGCCCCGGCCTGCGGGCCGCGGGCACGACGACGCCGCGGTGACCCTCCGCACGGGAGGTCACCGCGGCGTCGTCGTGCGCGGGCGGGACCGGCTCAGTCCGCGAGCGGGCGGGAGCCCACGGTGTGCATGTCCACGTGGCGGGTCTCGGGGGAGAACCACAGGGCCACGAGCGTGATGACGGCGGCGAAGGACAGGTACAGGCCCACCGAGCCCACGCCGAAGCTCGCATTGAGTTTCACGGCGATGAACGGGGTGATGGCCGCGCCCAGGATGGACGCCACGTTGTAGGCGATCCCGGAGCCGGTGTAGCGCACGTTGGTGGGGAACAGCTCGGGCAGGATCGCGGACATCGAGCCGAAGGTCAGGCCCATGAGCGTCATGCCCACGGTGAGGAAGACCAGCACCCGGACCAGGGAGGCGCTCTCACCCGTGCCCACGAGCGCGGGGTCCATGATGAGGCCGAATGCGAGACCGAAGACCAGGATCGCCGCGGTGATCACCAGTTGCGAGGAGCGGCGCCCGAAGCGGTCCGCGAGCCACCCGGAGACCGGGACCATGGCGGCGAACAGCAGGACGGCGAGCAGCTGCAGCACCAGGAACGTGCGGTACTGGATGCCCAGACCGCCGGCGGCGGGCTTGCCGATGCCGTAGGAGAGCACCCACGCGGTCATCAGGTAGAAGAGCACGTAGGTGGCCAGCATGATGAACGTGCCCTGGACGATCTGCACCCACGAGGTTTTGAACACGGCGAGCACCGGTGCCTGGACCTTCTCGCCGCGCTGCTCGGCCTGCTTGAAGACCGGGGTCTCCTCGAGCTTCACGCGCACCCACAGGCCCAGGAGCACGATCACCACGGAGGCCAGGAACGGGATCCGCCAGCCCCACACCAGGAAGGGGTGGTCTGTGCCGAGGCCCTGGCCCGCGGTGCCGAACTGCATGAGCACCGTGAGCAGCAGGAAGAAGCCGTTGGCCAGGATGAACCCGAACGGGGCACCCAGCTGCGGCCACATGGCCGCGCGTGCCCGCTTGCCCTCCTCCGCGTACTCGGTGGCCAGCAGGGACGCCCCGGACCACTCGCCGCCCAGGCCCACGCCCTGGCAGAAGCGCAGGAGGGTGAGGACCAGCGGAGCCCAGATTCCGATCTGGTAGTACGTGGGGAGCACGCCGATCAGGAACGTGGCGATGCCCATGGTGAGCAGGGCGCCGATCAGGGTGGCCTTGCGCCCGATCCGGTCACCGTAGTGGCCGAAGATCACGGAGCCGATGGGCCGGCCGAAGAACGCCGCGGCGAACGTGGCCATGGAGGCCAGCAGCTTGGCGGTGTCGTCGTTGCCCGTGAAGAACAGGGCGGGGAACACGGCCACGGCAGCGGTGGCGTAGACGTAGAAGTCGTAGAACTCGATCGTCGTGCCCACCAGGGATGCCAGAATCACCCGGCTCCGGGGGACGCGGGGGACTGCCGCGGGCGGAGCGGCTTCCGCGGCGGATGCGGGCGTGGACATGGTGCACCTCACAGGACGACGGATAAGAGAACTTCTCAACGATAGGAGGGGTCTGACCACATGGTGAACTTCCCGTCTCATTTCGTGAGACACCGTGACGCCCCGAGAACGGGGCGCCCACGGCACGGCAGAGGCCCCGGAGCCTTCCGACCGGGGTCGGTGCTCCGGGGCCTCTGGGCGCCCTGCGGTGTCCTCAGCGTCTACGGCGTCCGCGGTGAGGGGAGTGGGGGCGAGGGCTCAGGAGGTGATGCTCGCCAGCACGGTGCCCGCGGAGACGGTGTCCCCCTCGGAGACGTCCAGGCCCTGCAGGACACCGGACTTGTGGGCGGTCAGGGGCTGCTCCATCTTCATGGCCTCGAGCACGACGACCAGGTCGCCCTCGGAGACGTGGTCCCCGTTCGCGGCGGCGATCTTCACGATGGTGCCCTGCATGGGAGAGGTCAGGGAGTCCCCGGAGGCGCCGCGTGCCGCGGAGCCGCCGCGCGCGGAGCGCTGCTTGCGGGGCTTGGTGGCCGCGGCGGCCGGACGGGCCGCCCCCGCGAGCTGGGGCAGCACCACCTCGAGGCGCTTGCCGCCCACCTCCACCACCACGCTCTGCCGCTCGGGCTCGTCCCCGGCGGGCTCGGGGGCGGCGGAGAACGGTTCGATCCGGTTGTCGAACTCGGTCTCGATCCACCGGGTGTGCACGGTGAACGGGGTGTCGTCCGGGGTGGCGAACGCGGGGTCCGAGACCACGGCGCGGTGGAACGGGACCACGGTGGGCATGCCCTCGACGGTCATCTCCTGCAGGGCCCGGCGGGAGCGCTCCAGGGCCTGCGTGCGGGTGGCTCCGGTGACCACGAGCTTGGCCAGCATGGAGTCGAAGCTGCCGCCCACGGTCTCGCCGGCCTCCACGCCGGAGTCCACGCGCACGCCGGGGCCCGAGGGCATGGTGAACGTGGTGAGGGTTCCGGGGGAGGGCATGAAGTTGCGCCCGGCGTCCTCGCCGTTGATGCGGAACTCGAAGCTGTGGCCGTGGATCTGCGGGTCGTCGTAGCCCAGGGCCTCGCCGCGGGCGATGCGGAACTGCTCGCGGACCAGGTCCAGGCCGGAGACCTCCTCCGAGACGGGGTGCTCCACCTGCAGCCGGGTGTTGACCTCCAGGAAGGAGATGGTGCCGTCCTGGCCCACCAGGAACTCGCACGTGCCGGCGCCCTGGTACGCGGCCTCTCGCAGGATCGCCTTGGAGGACTCGTACAGCCGGTGGTTCTGCTCCTCGGTGAGGAACGGCGCGGGGGCCTCCTCCACGAGCTTCTGGTTGCGCCGCTGCAGGGAGCAGTCCCGCGTGGAGACCACCACCACGTTGCCGAAGCGGTCCGCGAGGCACTGGGTCTCCACGTGGCGGGGCGCATCCAGGAAGCGCTCCACGAAGCACTCGCCGCGACCGAACGCCGCGGTGGCCTCGCGCACGGCGGACTCGTAGAGCTCCGGGATGGCCTCGCGCTCGCGCACCACCTTGATGCCGCGCCCGCCGCCGCCGAACGCCGCCTTGATGGCGATGGGCAGCCCGTACTGGTCCGCGAAGTCCAGGACCTCCTGTGCGGAGCTCACCGGGTCCGCGGTGCCGGGGACCTGGGGTGCGTCCACGCGTTCCGCGATGTGGCGGGCCGCCACCTTGTCACCGAGCTGGGCGATGGCCGCGGGCGGGGGACCGATCCAGGTGAGCCCGGCGGCGATCACGGCCGCGGCGAACTCCGCGTTCTCGGACAGGAAGCCGTAGCCGGGGTGCACGGAGTCCGCGCCGGAGCGGCGGGCGGCGTCGAGCACCTTGTCGATGCGCAGGTAGGAGTCCGCGGCGGTGGTCCCGCCCAGGGAGTAGGCCTCGTCCGCCATGCGCACGTGCAGGGCGTCCCGGTCCGGGTCCGCGTACACGGCCACGGACGCGATGCCCTCGTCCCGTGCGGCGCGGATCACGCGCACAGCGATCTCCCCCCGGTTGGCCACCAGGACCTTGGTGACGGGACGGGGTGCGGCGGTGTCTGACTGCACTGGGGTGGTGGTCACGTAAGAACTCCTTGTCGACTCTCTGCCGAAAGGTTAGTGCCCCGCCCGGGTGAACGCCTAAGCCGGGCGCCCCGCGGCGGGTGTGGCTGTGGGAGTCCTACAAATCCTCGGGACCGCCGTGTGCGGTGGCCTCCCACCAGGAGGTCAGGCCCACCCCGGCGGCGCCCAGCAGCTCCCGCAGGGCGGAGAGGCTGAGGCCGATCACCGTGCTGGGCTCCCCGGTCACACCGCGGACGAACACCGCGCCGTGGCCATCGAGGGTGAACGAGCCGGCAACCTCCAGGGGCTCCCCGGTGGCCACGTAGTCGCGGATCTCGGTGGCGGTCATGGGTGCGAAGTGGACGTCCGCGGAGCGCAGCACACCCTGCCCGGTGGCGGGTTCCCGGCGTGCGTCCACGAGCCAGTGGCCGGTGTGCAGCGTGCCCGTGCGCCCGCTCATGGCCGTGAGGCGCTCCACCGCCACCGCGGGATCGTGCGGCTTGCCCAGGGCCTCCCCGTCCAGCTCGAAGACGGAGTCGCAGCCCACCACGAGCCGCCCCGCGCTGCCGGGCAGCTGCGCCACGGCCTCCGCCTTGGCACGGGCCAGGACCAGCGCGGTGTCCCGCGGGGACAGGGGCCCCTGGGCGGCCACCAGGGCGTCCTCGTCCACGTGGGAGACCACGGTGTCGAACGGGATGCCGGCCGAGCGCAGGAGGCCCGCCCGTGCGGGGGACCGGGACGCGAGTATCAGGGGAGGTTCCACGCCCCTCACTCTAGGCGCTCACGTCCTGCCCGGCCCGGGGCGCAGCACCCCCAGGCCCAGCAGGTGGGCGGCGCACTCGCGGGTCAGCCGCTCGGCGTCCGGGACCGGCCCGCACAGCGCCACCAGCGCCCGGGTGAGCTCGCGCGGCGATCGGGCGCCGCGCTCGCGGCACACCCCCCACAGCGCGGGGGCGATCCCCGCCAGCACCACGAGGCTCTCGGGCAGCAGCAGGAGGAGCTGGGAGGGGTCCTCGGGGTTCTCCAGTGCCTGCACCCACGGCCCGGGCACCAGGGTGTCCGGCAGCTCGTCGGGGCGCACGTGGACCGGGGGCACGAAGGGCTCGGCGTGCTCCGCGGGCGTCGGTTCCCAGTGGGTCCACGTGCCGGTGCGCACCGTGGGGACCGCGGGGGCCGCCGCGAGGTCCACGAGCCGCGCGGCGACGTCGTCGATCTCGCGGTAGCGCACCGCCCGCACCCCGCCGCACGCGTCCACCACGCGCACCAGCGTGCGCAGCGGGTCCGGCAGGGAGGGCAGTGCGGAGAGGTTCGGGACGAGCGCGGCCAGGGCCTCGACCAGGGGCAGCGGCTCGGTGACGTGCGGGACGGTGGTGGCGGGCGAGCGCTCCAGGGTGAGCAGCGCATGCATGCGGGGCCGTTGCGTGACGGGCAGCAGGCCCAGCTCGTCCGGACCCACCTGCGCCTTGGGCTCACCGGGGCGCGTCACCACGGACAGCGGCTTGGGGTACGGCGCGATCGCGAGGCTCTGCGGGTCCACGCACACCGTCTCGTCGCTGACGTACTCCAGCTCCCGGCCCAGCCGGGTCGCGGCGGTGGTCTTCCCGGTGCCCGACGCCGCCACGAGCACCACCGTGGCGCCCGTGGCCGGGTGTGCCAGGCCGGCCGCGTGGAACATCAGTGCCTCGCCCCGGTGCCGCTCGATGCCCCGCAGGGTCACGGAGGTGGTGAGGGCGTCGAGGGCCGCGCGGGCGGCGGTGGTGAGCCCCTCGGAACCGTGCGACGCAGGGAGGCCCGGGAGCGCCAGGCAGCGGGACCACGCACGGCGCACGAGCCGCTCGTGGGGGTGCAGGACCTCCGGCAGCGCCACCGTCACGGGGGCGGCCATCACGGTGAGGGGCAGGGAGGGCGAGTGCGAGGAGAAGGCGACGTGGGGGGCTGTGTGCACACCTGCATTCAACCCCATGCACCTGCCCGATGCGGCTGGGACTGGTCGTGGCGGCAACTGCCCGGGAGTGGGGGCGTCCCACGGTCGAGGGGAAACCATGTCTGACAAGGGGACAGATCCACTATCCTGCATGAAGATTGCTACAGTGGCACGAGCAGTCCGTGGGTCCAGGAGGTGATCGGGTGAGCCTTCGAGAGGCCGCGCACGACTGGAGCTCCCGCCACACCGTCCTCGCCGCCGCACTCGGCTGCGACGCCGGTTCCCGCCCGCACCGCCCCTGGTGGGTCACCTACCGCCGGTTCGCCCTGCTGTGCGACTTGCTCGCGGTGGGTCTCGCCATGGCTCTGGCCAACATCCTGCGGTTCACCCACGCCGCCTCCACCACCGTGGTGGGCGTCACCTGGCTCACATATCCCGCCATCTCCGCCCTGATCGCCGCCTGCTGGGTGCTCGCGCTGGGCATGCGCCGGGCGTACTCCCGCCACCTGCTGGGCTTCGGGGACGAGGAGTACCGCGCGATCGCCCACGCCACCTTCGTCCTCTTCGGCGGCCTGTCCATGGTGGCGGTGCTCCTGCGCGTGGACGTGGCCCGCGGGTTCCTGGCCATCGCCCTGCCCCTGGGGCTGCTGCTGCTCGTCCTCGGGCGGTGGGGGATGCGCCAGGTCCTGGTGCGCCGCCGCCGCTCGGGCGCCATGCTGGAGGACTCGCTGCTGATCGGCTCCCGCGAGGCCGTGACGTGGACCGCCGAGCACATCCGCGGTGTCCCCGCGGCCGGCTACCGGGTGCGCGCGGTGGTCTGTCCCGAGCCCGGTGCCCCCGAGACCCTCGTGCTCGGGGACGGCACGTCCCTGCCGAACCTGCGCGACCGGGACCGGATCCCGGAGCTGCTGGAGCGCACGGGCATGCGCAGCGTGATCGTGGCCGACGACGTCCACACCGACCGCGCGTTCCTGCGCCACCTCTCGTGGCAGCTCGAGGACTCGGACGTGCACCTGGTGCTCACCAGCCGCCTCACGGACGTGGCGGGTCCGCGCATCCACTGGCGTCCCGTGGAGGGGCTGCCCCTGATGACCGTGGACACCCCGCGGTTCACCGGCGCCAAGTACGCGCTCAAGCGCGCCTTCGACCTGGTGGTGGCGGTGCTCGGAGTGGTCCTCTCCCTCCCGCTCCTCGTGCTCGCGGGCCTGGCCGTGAAGCTCCAGGACGGCGGGCCCGTGCTCTACCGGCAGGAGCGCGTGGGGATCGACGGGCGCGTGTTCACCATGTACAAGCTGCGCTCCATGCGGGAGGGGGCCGCCGCGGAACAGGCGCGGCTGCACCCCGCGAACCAGGGCGCCGGTCCGCTGTTCAAGCTGCACGACGACCCCCGCGTCACCCCCGTGGGACGGGTGCTGCGCACGTGGTCCGTGGACGAGATGCCGCAGCTGTTCAACGTGCTGCGCGGAGACATGGCCGTGGTGGGTCCGCGCCCGCAGCTGGCGAGCGAGGTGGCGCAGCTGCCCGAGCACATGCTGCGCCGGCTGAAGGTCAAGCCCGGCATCACGGGCCCGTGGCAGGTGGGTGGCCGTTCCTCCCTCTCCGCGGAGGAGAGCGCCCGCCTGGACCTGTCCTACGTGGAGAACTGGTCCCTGGTGGGGGACGCCATCATCGTGCTCAAGACGGCCAAGGCGGTCCTCACGCGCAACGGGGCGTACTGAGTGCCGGGCGCAGCACCGGCCGCGGGTGCTCCCACGCCGTGCCCCCGCGCGGTCACCGGCTCCTCACCGTGCGCCCAGCAGGCCCACGACCTCCGCGACGCCGTGCTCCAGGCGGGCGACGGTCTCCCGCGCGGCGGCGAGACCGCGCCGGTAGGGGTCCGGGACGTCGTCGTCCGCGGTGGCCGGCTCCTGTGCCAGCAGCAGGTGCTCGAGGCCCGCCACGTGGCGCGGCGCCCTCCCGCTCAGCCGGTGCGCGCGCCCGAACACCAGGATCTTCCGCGCGTCCCGCGGGAACTCGTCCAGCAGCCAGGCGCGCTGCTCCCGGGCCATGCACAGCACGAGGTCCGCGGGGGCGAGCACCTCCCGGTCCACCTGGCGGGCGGCGTGGCCGCTCGGATCGTGGCCGTGCTCCGCGAGGGCCCGGGCCACGTCCTCCGCGATCGGGCGGCCCGTGAGCGCCCCGATCCCCGCGCTGGACACGGACCAGTCCGAGCGGGGCGAGAGCCGGGACCGGGCAATCACCTCCGCGGCGGGGGAACGGGCCACGTTGCCGTGGCAGACGAAGAGCAGGTGAGGCATGGCTGACAGTGTAGGGCGGACGGTGGGGACTCCCCGAGGCCGGTCGGCGGAAGGGGCGGCGCTGGGATCGTGGCGCGCGACCGCCGCGGAGCTGACCCGGGCGCTCGGTCTGCTGGGCAGGCCCTACAGGGCGTGGATGGTGGGTGCAGTGCTGGGTTCGCTGGGCATCGCCGCCCTGGACATGCTGGGGGTCGCGGCCACCCTGCCCCTCATGCGGCTCGTGACCGGCGCGGGCACCGACACCGGCGTGCCCGCGGTCCTGGGGCAGTGGCTGCACACGCGGGACACCGCGGTGCTCATCGTGGCCATGGCCGCGGTCATCTGCTGCGCCTTCCTGGTGAAGTCCCTGCTCACCGTAGGCTTCCGCTGGTGGCTGCTGGGGCACTCCACCGCCATGGGCGCGGAGGCGGGGGCCGAGCTCTTCCGCCGGTACATGGCCTCCTCCTACGCGGACCACCGGCGGCGACGCCTCAGTGAGGTCCACAGGGCCCTGTCCTCCGCCGTCCCCCAGACGTTCAACCAGCTCATCATGGGACTGCTGACCCTGGTCCCGGACCTGCTGACCCTGGTGGCCGTGAGCATCGTGCTGTTCGTGTCCTCCCCGTGGGCGGCCGTGCTCGCCGTGGTCTTCTTCGGCTCCGTGTCCCTGGCCACGCAACGGGTGCTGCGGCCCGCCCAGCGGCGGATCGCGCTGGACACCGCCGCGAGCGACCTCGCCGCGTGGGACGCCCTCATGCCGGGGGTCAACGGGTTCCGTGAGTCCCGCCTCACGGGGACCGCCCAGCGCTTCGTCACGGCCTACGCCCAGGCGCGGGCCGAGAACGCGCGGGCCAGCCGCCGCATGGCTCTCGTCTCGGAGCTGCCCAAGTACGTGCTGGAGATCGCTCTCGTGGTGGGGGTCGCCCTGGTTGCGGCCCTGCTCTTCGCGCTCATGGAACCGGAACCCGCGCTCAGCGTCCTGGGCGTCTTCGCGGTGGCCGCGGTGCGCATGATCCCCGTGCTCAACCGGGCCCTGGCCACCACCGCGGCCATCCGCGCCGGGGCCGTGGGCCTGGAGATCCTGGGAGAGCAGCTGGCGGACCTCGCCGCCGGTGACGAGCACCGCCCGCAGCGTGGCGGGGGCCCGCCATTCGCGGGCGACATCGAGCTGCGGGACGTCGCCTTCGCCTACCCGGACGCCCCCCGGCCCGTGCTGGACGGGGTCTCCACCCGCATCCGGGCCGGGACCACGGTGGCCTTCGTGGGCGGCTCCGGGGCCGGGAAGTCCACGCTGCTGGACCTTGTGCTGGGGCTGCTGCGGCCCACCCGGGGAGCCGTCACGTGCGGAGGCCGGGACATCCTGGAGGACGTGGGCCAGTGGCACTCCCAGATCGGGGTGGTGCCCCAGGACGTCTTCCTCATGGACGCCACGGTGCGCGCGAACATCGCCTACGGTCTCGAGGACCACCAGGTCGACGACGCCGCCCTCGCACGCGCCGTCGAGCGCGCGGACCTCGCGGCGATCGTCGCCGAGCTGCCGGAGGGCCTCGAGACCAGGCTGGGGGAGCGCGGGGTGCGGCTCTCCGGGGGCCAGCGCCAGCGCGTGGGCATCGCCCGTGCGCTCTACCGGGACCCGGACGTGCTGGTGCTGGACGAGGCCACCTCCGCCCTGGACAACGTCACGGAGGACAGGATCACCCGCACCATCGACTCGCTGCGCGGGGACATGACCATCCTGGTGGTGGCCCACAGGCTCTCGACCGTCAAGCACGCGGACCGGCTGATGTTCATGGCGGACGGGCGGATCGTCAGCGAGGGCTCCTTCACGGACCTGCTGCGCGAGAGCGGCGAGTTCGCGCGGCTGGTGGAGCTGGGGAGGCTCGCGTGACGCGGGACCGCGCGTCCAGGGTGGTGATGATCGCCGACGCCCTGCCGGAACGCTGCCCGCGCCACGCCGGGGGTCTGCTGCTGCGGGAGGTCGTGACCTCCCTGGACCCTGCCGCGCACCTCACCGTGGTGGTGCCGCACGGCGCATCGCTGCGAACCCAGGACGCCCACCCGCGCATCGACGAACTGATCGTGGTGGAGCCAGCTCCGGGCTGGCGCGAGACACCGTGGCAGCGACGCCACCACACCTACCTCCGCACGGGCCGGGCCGAGCCCTGGTTCGTGACCCGCCTGACGGCGTCGTCGGCGGTGGAGCGGGCGGTCGCGGCGGCGGACGTGGTGGACCTGCAGTGGCAGGAGCAGGCCGTGTTCGTGCCGTGGGTCCGGCGGGTGAACCCCGGGGCGCGGGTGTGCGTCACCCTGCACGACGTCCTCTCCCAGGTGGCGCAGCGGCTGGGGGACGCGGTCACGGGCACGACCCCCGCAGCGCTCGCGCTGCGGGCCCGCTGGGCGTGGGCGGGTCACTGCGCGCGGCGCACCGAGACCGTGCTCACCGGCGCGGCACCCGGGGAGGGCACACCGGACGCGGTGGCGGTGCTCTCCACGAAGGATGCGCGCCTGCTGCCAGCCGGCCCCGTGCCGGTGGTGGTGCTCACCCCGCCGCTGGGGCGCCGCCACGCGGACGTGCGGCGCGCCCCGGCCACAACCCCGCCGGAGCTGCTCATGGTGGCCCTGCTGTCCCGCGAGCCGAACAGGGACGCGCTGCTGTGGTTCGCCACCCGCGTGCTCCCCCTGGTGCGGCGCCACCACCCGGACCTGCGGCTGCGGGTGGCCGGGGCCGGCGCAGACCCCGGACTGGTGACGGCGGCGCGGGAGCACGGGGTGCAGCTGCTGGGCTTCGTCCCGGACCTGGACCCGCTCTATGCCGCAGCCGCCGCCGTGGTGGTGCCGCTGCGGCTCGGCGCCGGCCTGAAGTTCAAGACCGTGGAGGCGCTCTCCGCCGGGGTGCCCGTGGTCACCACCCCCGTGGGGGCCGAGGGCGTGGGCCTGCGGGAGTGGTTCGCCGGGGTCGCCGAGGACCCGGAGGACTTCGCCCGCGCGGTCCTCGACGTGCTGGCAGACCGGCCCGCGGCGGAGCGCCGGGCGGCGTCGGCCCGGACGGAGGTGGTCGCGGCCTACGGCGAGCGGCAGTTCCGACGCGCGTTGGGAGAGCTCCTCGGCCCCGCGGTCAACGACCCCGCCGAGGAACCGGGCGGCGCGGAGTCCGTGCCCGAGGTGAGCGTGGTGGTCCCGGCGTACGACGCCGCCGCGACGCTCGGAGTGCAGCTGGACACCCTGGCCCACCAGGTGGCCGCCCCGCCGTTCGAGGTGCTGGTGGTGGACAACCGCTCCACGGACGCCACGGCGGAAGTGGCACGGCGGTGGGAGTCCGCGTTCCCGTGCGGGCTGCGGGTGGTTCCCGCCCACACCCGGCAGGGGGTGAGCCACGCGCGCAACCGTGGCTGCCACGCGGCCCGCGCCGAGCGCATCCTCATCTGCGACGCGGACGACCGCGTGCAGGAGAACTGGGTGGCGGAGCTCGCCGCCGCGCTCGAGCACGCCCCGGTGGTCGGCTCGGACGCGGTGCCCGTGACGGACGGCCGGTGCGGGCCGCGGGAGTCCGGGCTGCGCACGGTGTTCGGCACGGTGGACTACGTGCTGTGCGGAGCGCTGGGAGTCCAGCGCCGCGTGTGGGCCGAGGTCGGAGGCTTCGACGAGTCGTTCCCCGCGGGCCACGAGGACGTGGACTTCTGCCGCCGGGTCACGGCCCGGGGACACCGGCTGCACGCCGTGCACACCACCGCGATCCTGTACACCCAGCGCGGTGACCACCGCGGCCGGGCCCGGCAGGCGTTCCGGTACGCGCAGGGCCAGATGCTGCTGTGGACCCGCCTGGCGGACACGGGGACCCGCCACCCGGTGTCCTTCACGGGATCCGTCCGGGAGGCCCTGGCACTCACGGCCCGTGCCTGGCGGGTGCCGCGGCGGGACCGGGCCCACGCGCTCGGCTGGGCGTGGGGGATCGTGGCCGGGCACGTGCGCTACCGGGTGCTGGGCCGACCTCCCGCTCCCCGGCTCTGGCCCGGCACCCGATAGGATGAAATGTCATCGGTCCCGCCCGTGCCCCCATGGGCGGAACCGCCCCCTCCCCACCCTGACCAGGGAGAACGCGTGATCACCCCCCACCAGGACGCCCCCGCGTCCGAGCTCGTCACCGTTGTGGTTCCCCACTACGGCGCCCCCGGGCCCACGCTCGCGCTGCTCGCGCAGCTGCGGGCGCAGCGCGACGTGCCCGGGCTGCGGATCGTGGTCTCCGACGACGCCTCGCCCGAGCCGCTCGTCCTCCCCCCGGAGGCCGCAACCGGCCCGGGAGCACCCGAGCGCGCCGCCCCCGCACGCTCCCCGCAGGCCCCCGCGCCGAGCACCCCTCCCGCCGCCGTGGCGCAGGACCGCGCCCGCCCCGTGACGCTGCTGCGCCGGTCGCGCAACGGCGGTTTCGGCGCGAACGTGAACACCGCGCTGGAGCGCGTGAGCACCCCGTATGCCCTGGTCCTGAACTCGGACCTGGAGGTGGGGGAGCGGTTCGTGGCGGACCTGCTGGAGGCCGCGCGCCCGTGGCAGCCGTGCGTCGTCGCCCCCCGGGTGCGCTCCGCGGACGGCTCGGAGCAGCACGCTGGGCGCCACTTCCCCACGGTGGGCCACCAGACCGTGGAGTGGCTCTCTCCGCTGGCCCGCTGGCGGCACACGCGCGTGCTCCACGAGGCCGTGGGCCACGACACGCGCGCCGCGGGCCCCGGCACCACGAGCGTGGACTGGGTGACGGGCGCGGCCCTGCTGCTGCCCGTGGCCGAGGTGCGCGCGGTGGGCGGCTTCGACGAGAGCTACTTCATGAACGCGGAGGAGGTGGACCTGCAGCGCAGACTGCGGGAGCGCGGCGTCCCGTCCCTGGTGGCGGGGGACGTGACGGTCACCCACGCGGGCGGGGGATCCTCGGACGCACGACGCCGCCGCGCCTGGCTCGTGGCCGCCCGGTCCAGGTACGCGCGGCGCTGGGGCCGTCCCCGCACCCTGACCGCGGCACTGACCGCGGCCACCGGGGTGAACCTCGCCGTGAACACCGTCCGGGCCGCCGCGGGCCGCGACGTGCACCCCCTGCGGGTGGCACGCGAGGAGCTCGCTCTGATCCACCCGGGCCTGCGCCCGGGGGCAGGGGGCCGGCGATGACCCGCGCCCCCAGGCTGCTGCTCGTGAGCCCCGCGTTCCACGGCTACCACCGCTCGATCGCCGCGGCGTTCGAGGGGCTGGGCTACACCGTGGCCACCCACTGCTACGACAGCTACGCCACCCTGGGCTCCAAGGTGCGCAACAAGCTCGTGCACGAGCTCCCCGCCCGCCTGCGCGTCTCCGGCCTGGGACTGGGCGGGGAGACCGCGGCACGGGCGTGGGCCTCGGAGCGCACCCTGCGGGTCGTTGCGGCCTTCCGCCCGGACAGGGTGGTGGTGATCAAGGGGGACATGCTCGACGCCCGCGTGTGGGAGGACCTGCACCGGCGCGGGATCCCCAGCACGCTGTGGCTCTACGACGACCTCGCGCGGCAGGAGCACTCCCTGGACTTCCTGCGGGCCGTGGGCCCCGTGCTCAGCTACAGCGCGGACGAGACCGCGCTGCTCGCCCGCGAGGGCGTGGACGCGCACTTCGTCCCCAACGGCTTCGACCCCCACCTGGCCGCGTCCACCGCCACGCGCCGCGAGGAAGTGGTGTTCGTGGGGTCCTGGTACCCCACCCGGGAGCGGCTGCTGCTGGACGTGCAGCGCGCCGGTGTCCCGGTGCGCACGTGGGGTCGCGGCTGGTCCCACCACCCCGCGGACCGGTTGCGCACGTGGCGCTGGGCCCGCCCGGCGCTCGCCGCGGAGCGGGACATCCCGCTCGCGGAGGCGTACCGGGTGCAGTCCGAGGGCCTGCTGGCGGTGAACTCCCACGGGGCGCAGGCAGGGCTGTCCATGCGCACGTTCGAGGTCCCCGGCATGGCCGGGCTGCAGGCCGTGGACCGCCCGGACGTCGCCCGGTTCTACGAGGTGGGCACGGAGACCCTCGTCTACCGCTGCGCGGAGGAGCTGGTGGAGCACGCCCGCCGCGCGCGCACGGACCGGGCCTGGGCCGAGCGCATCCGCGAGCGCGGGCGCCGCAGGACGCTCGCCGAGCACACCTTCGCCCACCGGGCTGCAGCGATCGAGAGGTGCTGGGCATGATCGTGGAAAACGTTCCCCCGCACCGGCTCGCCTTCCCGCGGGACCTGCGGGCGTGGCGGCAGTGGCAGGAGTCCACCCGTCCGGTGCGCCTGGCGGCCACGCGGGTGCGGGCGGGCCTGCGCGCCAGCCCCCTCCCGCTCGCCGGCCACCACGCCGACGCCGTGGGCGAGCCCCTGTGGCTCACGTGGCGCGGGGAGCACCCCGCCGTGCTGCTCGCCCTGGACGCCCAGACCCCCACCCAGCTGGCCTCGGTGCTGCGCCCGCTCGCGTGGCTGGCGGGCACGGACGCCGCCGTTGTCTCCACGGAGCCCGTGACCGGGGCCCTCGCGGCGCGGGGGGAAGACCCCGGGCTGTGGCGCAGCGTGCGCGTCCCGGCCGCGGCGCCGCGGCCCGACGTGCTCGACGGGCTGCGCGCGGTGCTCTCCGTGGGCGCCTACCTGCCGGCGGGTGCCGCGGCCCACCGCTGGGCCCTGAGCACCGGGGCGAGCTCCGCCGTGGTCCAGCACGGGCTGCTGACGCCCTTCGCCCCGCCCCTGCCCGAGGACTGCCTGCTGCTCGCGTTCTCCGAGCAGGACGCGGCGTTCCTCGCGTGGCAGCGCCCGGATGTGGCCGTCCGGGTGGTGGGTTCCCAGCTGCTGTGGTCCGCCGCCCGGCCCGAGCTGCGCGCCCCGGCCGCGGCCGCCGAGCACCGGCCCGTGTTCCTGGGCCAGCTCCACGGCGCCGAGCTGCCCCGCCGGGACGTGGCACGTGCCGCCCGGCACTTCTGCACCGTCACCGGGGCCGTGTACCGGCCGCACCCCGGGGAGCGGGACAAGCTCTCCCGCGCCCAGCACACCGCGTGGCGCGCGAAGGGTCTCACCGTGGACCGGGCCGGGGCCGCGCTCCCCGCGGTGGACGCCCCCGTGGCCTCCGTGTTCTCCACGGGAGTGCTCGAGGCCGCCGCCCGCGGGCTGCCCGCGCGCGTGACCCACCCCGCACCGCCGCGCTGGCTCGAGGCGTTCTGGGAGCGCTACGCGATGGCGCGCTGGGACGGCACCGCCGCGGGGGCCGGATCCGCCACGGGGCGCGCCCCGGCCACCCCGCCCCCCGAGGTGCCGCGCACCGAGTCCGCCCGCGCGGTGGCGCGGATCCTCGCTGAGGCGGCGGGCGGCGTCGTGGACCAGCAGAACCCCGAGCCCCAGGAGGCCCCGTGAACATCCTGTGCGTGATCCCCGTGCGTGGCGGCTCCAAGGGCGTGCCGCGCAAGAACGTGCGCCGCGTGGCCGGGCGTCCGCTCGTGGTGTGGACCATCGAGCAGGCGCTCGCCGCCCGCCCGGAGCTGGACGTGCTGGTCTCCACGGACGACCCCGAGATCGCCGACGTCGCCCGGGACGCGGGTGCCGACGTCCCCTTCCTGCGCCCCGCCGAGCTCGCCCGGGACGAGACGCCCACGGAGCCCGTGATCCGCCACGCCATCGACGCGCGCACCGCGCAGGGCCGCCGCCCGGACGCGGTGATGCTGCTGCAGGCCACCTCGCCCGTGCGCCAGCCGGGCACCCTGGACCGGGCGGTGGAGCAGTTCATCCGCTCCGGGGTGGACTCCATGGTGGGCGTGGTGCCGGTGGCGCCGTTCCTGTGGGAGCTCTCAGACCCGCCGCGGGCCGCCTACCCGGTGGACGCGCGGCCCCGGCGCCAGGACATGGGGCCCACGGACCGGCGCTACCGCGAGACCGGCTCGCTCTACCTCACGCGCACCGAGATCTACGAGACGCACGACAACCGGCTGGGCGGGAGCATCGGGCTGTTCGTGATGGCCGAGGAGGAGGGCGTGGACATCGACACGTTCCAGGACCTCGAGCTGGCCGAGCGGTACCTCGAACGCCAGGCCCGGGAGCTCGCGGGGGACTCCACGGTCCGGGCCGCGGGAGGTGCCGCGTGACGGGGCAAGTCCGTGTGGACACCCGCCTGCCCGCGGCCGGGCCCGGGCGGCGCGGTGCTCCGGCCGAGGGACGGCAGCCGCCCACCGGTGAGCTGCGGATCGGGCGGCACACCGTGGGCCCGGGGCACCCGGCGCTGCTGGTCGCGGAGATCGGCAACAACCACAACGGCTCGGTGGAGCTGGCCAAGCACCTGGTGGACCTCGCGCAGGAGGCCGGCGCGGACGCGGTGAAGTTCCAGCTGCGGGACATGGACGCGCTCTACCGCCAGGCCGGGGCCGCCGCGGACGGGGAGGACCTCGCGGTCCAGTACACCCTGGAGCAGCTGTCCCGGTTCTCGCTGAACGCCGCGCAGATGCTGGAGGTGCTCGAGCACTGCCGGGAGCGGGACGTCGACGCGCTGTGCACCCCGTGGGACGCGCCCTCGGTGCAGGTGCTGGCGCGTTGGGGTGTGCCCGCGTTCAAGATCGCCTCCGCGGACCTCACCAACCACGGACTGCTGCGCGACGCAGGCTCCCGCGGTGTGCCGCTGCTGGTGTCCACCGGGATGTCGAGCGAGCGGGAGATCGAGGACGCCGTGGCCGTGCTGCGCGGGACCGGCGCACGGTTCGCGCTGCTGCAGTGCCAGTCCACCTACCCGGCGCCCTACAAGGACCTGAACCTCGCCCACATGGACCGCCTCGCCGAGCTGGGCGGGTGCCCCGTGGGGTACTCGGGCCACGAGCGCGGCTTCCACGTGCCGATCGCCGCGGTGGCCCGCGGCGCCCGCATCGTGGAGAAGCACTTCACGGTGGACCGGTCCATGGAGGGCAACGACCACACGGTCTCGCTGCTGCCGGACGAGTTCGCCCGGATGGTCGAGCAGATCCGGGACGTGGAGGCCGCGATCGGCTCCGCGCGCCCGCGCACGGTGACCCCGGGGGAGTCCATGAACCGGCTCAACCTCGCCAAGTCCCTCGTGGCCGCGCGGGCCGTGCCCCGCGGGCACACCGTGGGCCCCGAGGACGTGACCGTGCGCAGCCCCGGGCGCGGTCTGCAGCCGGACCGCCTGCCGGAGCTGCTGGGCCGTGTGGCCCCCCGCAGCATTCCCGCGGGGGACTTCTTCTACCCGGGGGACCTGGGCTCCGGACCCGCCGCCGCCCGTGACTACGCGTTCCGCAGGCCGTGGGGCATCCCGGTGCGCTACCACGACGCCGCCGCGCTCACCGCGGGGCGCACCCCCGACTTCCTGGAGTTCCACTTCTCCGCCCGTGACCTGGACGTCCCGCCCGCCGAGGTCTTCGACCGGCCCCTCCCGCACGCCTTCACCACCCACCTGCCGGACCTGTTCCCCGGCGACTTCCTGGTGGACCTGGCCAGCGCGGACGAGGACGTGTGGCACCGGTCCCTGCACGAGGTGCAGCGCACGATCGACCGCACCCGCGAGCTCGTGCCGTTCTTCGAGGGCACCGAGGAGCCGCTCGTGGTGCTGACCATGGGCGGTTTCACCCGCACGAGACACATTCCCGCCTCCGAGCGCGAGCGCGGCTACGAGCGGATCGGACGGGCCCTGACCCACCTGGACACCTCCGGGGTGCGCCTCACTGCCCAGACCCTGCCGCCCTTCCCGTGGCTGCTGGGCGGACAGCAGTTCCACAACCTGTTCGTGGACCCGGAGGACACCGCTCGGTTCAGCGAGGCGTACGACGTCCCCCTGACCCTGGACGTCTCCCACAGCAAACTGGCCGCCACGTTCCTGGGCATCCCGTTCCCGGACGTCGTGGAGCGCCTGGCCCCGCTGAGCGCCCACCTCCACGTGGTGGACGCCACCGGCGTGGACGGCGAGGGGGTCCAGGTGGGCGAGGGCGAGGTGGACTTCGCGGACCTCGCCGCCCGGCTGGACCGGCACTGCCCGACCGCCGGGTTCATCCCCGAGATCTGGATGGGCCACGTGGACGGCGGCCAGGGGTTCTGGACCGCCCTGGAACGGCTGGAGGAGTGGTTCTGATGGCTGATCCCCTCGCCCTGTGGGTGGTCCCCGTCTCCGAACCCGGGGGAGTGGCCCGCCACGTGCTGGACACGGCCAGCGCCGGCATCCCCGGGTTCCGCCTGGCGGTGCTCTGCCCGCCCGGGTGGCTCGCGGGGCAGCTGCGGTCCACCGGTGCGGCCGTGCTGACGGGGCCGTTCGGGCCGGGGGCGCTCGATGCCCTCCCGCGACGAGGAAGCGGAGCGGCCGGTGCCCTGACGACGGCGCGGGCGGCCGCGGCGTCGTCGGCCACCCTGCGCCACGCGGTGCGGACCCTGCGCCCCGCGGTGGTGCACTCGCACCTCGCCTACGCGGACCTCCTGTGCGCCGCCGTGCTGCGGGGACCGCGCGCACCCGGCCCGGGACATCCCGCACTGGTGAGCACGGAGCATGGCATCGCCGGGGACGCCGCGCTCTACCACGCGGACCCCGCGCGGGCCCGTGCCATGGCGGCCCTGCACACCCGGCGGCTGCGGCGCACCGACGCCCGGATCGCCGTGTCCGAGGCCACGGCCCGCGCCATGGTCCTGCGCTGGCACGCCCGGGACGTGACGGTGATCCGCAACGGCATCGACCGGCCCCGCCCGGGCGCAGCGCCCAGGTCCCCGGAGGCCGGGTCCGGGCCGCGGCTTCTCTCCCTGGCCCGGCTCGCCCCGGAGAAGAACCTGGCCGCCCTCGTGGCGGCCACCGCCGCGCTGCGGGCGGAGCATCCCGGCACCACACTCACCCTCGCCGGGGACGGCCCGGAGCACGAGCGGCTCCGCGCCCTCGCCGCTTCCCGGGGACTCGCGGACCGGGTGAGCACCCCCGGCGTGGTGGACCCCACCCGCGCGCTCGCGGAGCACGACGTGCTCGTCCAGCTGTCCCGGTGGGAGAACTGCTCCTACAGCCTGCTGGAGGCCGCCGCCGCCGGTGCGGGGACCGTGGCCACGGACGTGGGCGGCAACCGGGAGATCCTGCCCGCGCGCTGCCTCACGGCCGCAGACCCGCCCGGTCTCGCGGACCGGGTGGCGCGGCTCGTGGCCCAGCAGCTGGATCCGGCGGAGCGTCCGGGGCTGCCCCCGGACTGGCCCGCCGTGGCGGAGATGACGAGCGCGGTGAGCCGCACCTACCGAGAGGTTCTCGGGGACACGGAGGTCCACGCATGAGCACCAGCACCACCCACCACGGCACGCACCGGGACCGCGCCGGCACCGGGAGCCACACCCGTCAGGCGCAGCGCCCCACGGCGGTGAGCGCGCTGCTGCGGGACCGCTTCACCGGCGTGGAGACGGCCCGCGTGCCCCGCGGTGCCTCCTCCGCGATCCCCGTGCTGCTGCTGTTCGCGGCCGCGGTGTGCGAGGGGGTGGACGTGCCCGGCACGGGGCTGCCGCTGAGCTCGCTGGCCCTGGTGCCGCTCGTGCTGGTGTCCCTGTTCTTCCCCGCCACGGCACCCGCCAGACCCCCGTGGTTCCCCGTGCTGGTGGTGGCGGTGCCCGTGTGGCTGGGGGTGGCGTCGCTGCTGCACGGTGATCTGGACACCCGGCGGATCGGGAGCATCGCACTGTGGGCCGCCGTGGCCCTGGTGCTCTCCTCGGGGCGGATCCCCCTGTTCATGGTGGCCCGCGGGCTGGCGCTGGGAATCACGGTCGCCGGGCTGTACGCCATGGCCACCATCGGCTCCAGCGCCTACGAGGGCCGGGTGACCGGGTGGTTCGGCGATCCCAACACGGCCGGACTGTTCCTGCTCACCATGCTGCTCCTGAGCATTCCCTACCTCCCCTCCGCCAAGACCACCGTGGTGGTGGTCCTGGTGGGTCTGGCGGCCACGGTCCTCACGCTCTCCCGGACCACGCTGCTCGCGGCGGGGATCGCAGCTCTGTGGATGGTGCTCGGAGGCAAGCTCAACAGGGTCTTCGGAGTCCTGGGGGTGGCCGGGGTGGTCCTGTGGATCCTCCGGTTGCCGGACTCCACAGCCACGATCGGCCCGTTCCACGACCGCGAGGGATCCGACGCCCTGCGCGAGCGCATCACAGCAGAGGAGGAGCACATGGTGACGCAGTCGCCCTGGGCCGGTCACGGCGCAGGAACCGCACGGGTGGACGTGGACGGAATGACCTTCTTTTTCCACAACTCCTACCTGGCCATCCGGGCCGAGGCCGGGTGGATCGGGCTGGCACTGCTGGTGGGCCTGTTCGCGGCCACGTTCGTCGCGCTCGTGGCGCTGCCCACGGCCCGCCGATCGGTGTGGCTGGAGGGTTCGCTGGTGTCGGTGGCGGTGTGCGCCACCAACCTGGGCGAGGTCTTCCTGGCCATTCCCGGCACCCTGGTCCTGGGCTTCGCCGGGCACCACCTGGCGGTCCAGTACGCGGAGCTGCGCCGCGAGCGGGAGCAGGAGCGCCTGGACCGGTGGGCCCGCAGACTCGCCCGCGGGCAGGTCGCGGGGAGCATCTCGTGAGCCGGCGGGTGGTGCTCGCGGCCGGGCACGGTGAGATCGGCGGCGGGGAGGTGATGCTCCTGGCGTGCGCGGCGGCCCTCTCCGACCTCGGTCTGCGTGCCATCGTTGTGGCTCCCGAAACACCGGGCCGACTTGCGGCCGAGGCACGAGCCGCGGGCCACGCAGTGGTCACCCACGCGGTGGGGCACGGTGGGGCGTGGGCGGGATCGGTTCCTGCCCTGCGGGGGGCCGTGGAAACCGCCCGAGGTGGTGATCCTCGAGTATCTGTGTGGTGCCATGGATTGCGGCCCTCCGCCGCTACCGCGGGATTGCCCCGACGGATTGTTCACCTCCATCGGAATCCCACCCGTGGTCAGGTTCCCCTGCTCGCCGCGGCGGTTCCGAGGGCTGGCGCTCTCGTGGTGCCATCCACCTCGACGCGTTCTCTCCTGCCCGGGCCGGTGAGAGCCAACGCTCGTGTTCTGGGGAACTGGACAGATGACATCGCGATGACCACCAGGCGTCACCGGTCACCCGATCATGCTCCCGTGGTCGGCTACCTCGGCAGACTGGCGCCGGAGAAGGGGATAGAGGCGCTCGTCTCAGCGATGGAGCTGCTGGATGGTCTGGACTTCTCGCCCTCACCTCGGCTGGAGGTGGGAGGGGCACCCCTCTTCGTCGACCGCTCGGGTGCCAAACGGGTCGAACGCGCGCTCCTAAGCCTGGGGGATCGGGTGTTCCACCATGGGTGGGTGGAGCGGTCTTCCTTCCTGGCATCGATCGACGTTCTGGCGTGCCCCTCCACCTGGGAGGAGCCCTTCGGCCTGGTGGCCGCCGAGGCCATGGCCGCCCGCGTCCCCGTGGTCGTCAGCGACGCCGGCGCCCTGCCCGAGGTTGTGGGCCCGGAGCACCCCTACACCGCCCGCGCGGGGGATCCCCGCTCGCTCGCGCGCGTGCTGCACCGTGCCCTCCGCGAGCTGGGCACGGACGCTGGGGACGCCGTCGTCGGCCGCGCACGGCGCCGCTGGGAGGAGCTGTGGAGCCCCGCCGCCGGTCGCGCGCGGGTTGCGGAGCTGCTCGCGGACCTGGGGGTGCTGGCATGACGCCGCGCGCCTCGGTGGTGGTCCCCACGCGCGGCGGCGCGCACCGGCTGCCCGTGCTGCTCGCCGCGCTGGAGCGCCAGCGCGGTGCGGACTTCGAGGTGGTCCCGGTGGTGGACGGGGACGTGGACGGCTCCGAGGCCGTGATCGCCGCGTGGTCCGGGCGCGGAGTGCTCACGCTACGGCCCGTGGTCCTGCCCGAGAACGCCGGGCGCGCCGGCGCGCTGAACGCTGGGCTGCGCCACGCCGCGGGGGACGTCCTGATCCGCTGCGACGACGACCTGGACCCCGGCCCCGATTTCGTGGCCGGGCACGTCCGGCGCCACGACGCCGCCCCCGGCCCGGTGGGCGTGGTGGGCCCGTGCCGCAACGTCCTCCCCGACACGGCGTTCGCCCGCTCCTACGGCAACGCCGCCGCACGCCGCTCCCTCGCGGCGGTGCGGCAGACCCCGCCCGAGGACGCCTGGCGGCTGTGGGGCGGCAACGTGTCCGTGAGCGCCGGGACCGCCCGCGCCCTCGGCGGCTACGACGAGCGCTACCGCGGCTACGGCTGGGAGGACGTGGACTACGGCTTCCGGCTGCACCAGGCGGGTATCCCGGTCCTCGTGGCCCCCGAGCTGATCGTGGACCACCTCATGGGCGCCACCACCACCCTGCTGCGTGCGCGGCGTGCCCTCCACGCCGGGGCCGCCCGACGTCGTTTCGGCGAGTTCCACGGATCCGCCGCGGCCGCCGCGCCGTCCGAGCGCTCCGCCTGGCGGGTCCTGGTGGGGCTCACCGCTAAGCTGGTCACCGAGCAAACGCTGCGCCTGGTGTGTCCCGCCGTGGACGCCGTCTCCGACCACCTGCCCCCGTGGGTGGCGGAGAAGACGGTGGCCCTGCTCGTGGAGGCGGCGGACGCCGCGGGGACCCGCCATCCCCGTCGCGCCGGTGCCGCGTTCTGAGACCCCGCTCGCAGCCCCACCCCTCGGACCCCCATCCGATCAGGAGATCGCCCCCCATGGCCCACGGTTCCCCCGCCGCAGCACCGACCCGCCCCACGACGCCGCCGCGTCCCGGTGGGCGCGCCACGGCACCCCGCCTCCCCGCTGACGGGACCGCCGCCGCGCGGCGCACGGAGGCCGGGCCGGACACCACAAGCCACGCGGTCCGGGGCGCCGTCGGTCAGGGCGGCACCGGCCGGGGCGGGTCCGCGCGGCCCGCTGTGGCCATCGCCCACGACTACCTCACCCAGCGCGGGGGAGCGGAGCGGGTGGTGCTGGCCATGCACCGGGCGTTCCCCGAGGCCCCCATCTACACCACGCTCTACGACCCCGAGGGCACCTACCCCGAGTTCCGGGACGCCACGATCATCACGTCCCCCCTCAACCGGGTGGCGCTGCTGCGCCACCACCACCGCTGGGCGCTGCCGCTGCTGCCGTTCGCGGCCTCCGCCATGCGGGTCCCGGCGGACGTGGTGCTCGTCTCCACCAGTGGCTGGGCCCACGGCTTCCGCACGGACGGTGTTCGCCAGGTGTACTGCCACACCCCGGCCCGCTGGGTCTACCTCCTGGAGCAGTACCTGGGGGCGGCGCCGTCGTCCTCGCCCATGGGCTGGGCCATGCTGTGCGCGCGTCCGCTGCTCGAGCGGTGGGACCGCCGCGCCATGGGCGCCGTGAAGCACATGGTGGCCAACTCCACGGTGGTGCGGGACCGCATCAAGGAGGTGTACGGGCGGGACGTGGAGATCGAGCACCCCCCGCACCGGATGCAGGACGACACGCGCACCGAGCCCGTCCCCGCCATGGCGGGATTCGCCCGGGACGGCGAGTACTTCCTGTCCGTGTCCCGGCTGCTGCCCTACAAGAACGTGGACCGCGTCATGGAGGCGTTCCGGCGGCGCCCGGAGCGCCGGCTCGTGCTCGTGGGAACGGGTCCGCTGGAGCAGCAGCTGCGGCAGCAGTGCCCCGAGAACGTCCTGATGCTCTCGAACCTCACGGACGCCCAGATGCGCGGACTGTACCGGGGAGCCATGGCCGTGGTGGCCGCCTCCCACGAGGACTTCGGGATCACCCCGCTGGAGGGCTTCGCCTTCGGACGCCCCACCCTGGCCCTGCGGGGTGGGGGGTACCTGGACACCGTGGTCCCGGGGATGACCGGGGCCTTCTTCGAGGAGCCCACGCCCGAGGCCATCGGCAAGGTCCTGGACCGCTTCCACCCCGAGGACTGGGACCAGGACGCCATCAGGGACCACGCCCGCAGCTTCTCGGAGGAGCGCTTCGTGCGCCGGATCCGCGCGGTGGTTGCGGAGCTGACGCGCTTACCGGGGCACGCCGCCGCTCAGGACTGAGGCGCGTCCAGCCCGACCCCCGGTTTGCGGGGCGGGACGCGGTGGAGCACGCGGTAGCGCAGCGCCCCGTCCAGGGCGCCGAGCACGTGGCACCAGCGGGTCACCAGCGCGACCGGCTCCCACTGGCGCCGCAGCAGCATTCCTGCCGGGAAGCCCAGCGCCCGCAGGACCGGGATCCCGGCAGCCGCCAGGGCGCGCAGGGCCGGAACCTCCGGGTCCGTCCGCACCGCGAGCAGGGTTGCGGCCACGGAGTCCGCGTACGCCTGGCGGAACGCGTTCGCGGCGCCCTCGGCCTGCCGGTACGCAATGCGCACCGACAGCACGTGGGGGATGCGGAACCCCGCGAGGCGCACCCGCGCCGCGAGGTCGTTGTCGTCCCCGTGGTGGGGCACGGAGACGTCGAAGCCGCCCAGGTCGTGGAACAGCCGTCGGGTCATGCCGAAGTTGCCGCCCAGCAGCACCGTGGGCCGCTCGGGCGTGTCCGGGACCGCCGGGGGCTCCTCGCCCGTGGGGTCGATCAGCGCCTGCACGGGGCCGGGGCCCCCGTGGAAGGCACGGTCCGGCAGCGCCACGGCGACGCCGCTCCACACCGGGCCCACGGTGAACGCCCGCACCCCCTCGAGCACCCAGGAGGTGGAGACCACGTCGTCCGCGTCGCAGAACATCAGCAGCTCGCAGCGTGCGGCGTGGGCACCCACGTTGCGGGCGTAGGAGGAACCGCGGCGGTCCGTGGCGTCCACTGTTCGCAGCTCGAACGGCGGATCGGGGAACTGCTCCGCCAGTGCATCGAGATCCCCCGGGGCGCCGTTGTTGACCACCAGCACCTCCACCGCAGGTCCCGGCACCTGTGACACCAGTGCCGCCAGCTGCGTGGGGAGGGTCCGGAGGTCGCCGCCGCACGGGATGACCACGCTCACCACCGGTTTCCGCCCCGTTCCCGCAGTCCCGGACTCCCGGCCCCGGTCACCCGTCATGCCGGGGTCCTCCCCGCGGCTGGACACGCCGAGGGGGTCCGGGTCACTTGCCGGCGGTCGAGCGCTCACGGCGGGCCGGGCCGGAACCGGCCTTGGACTTCCGGCGCGCCTTGGAGCGGAAGCCCCGGGACGACTTCTTGGCCTCGCCGTAGTAGGACGAGTAGCCGCGGCGGTAGCCGCCGTAGCCGAAGCCGTAGTGGGACGAGCCCACACCGCGGGCGGGGGCGAGGTTCAGGACGGACCCGAAAAGCCTCACGGACACCCGGCGCAGCATGGAGGCGGAGAGGTCCACCTGCTCCTTGCGGGTGCCGCCCACCTCCACCACGAGGATGGCTCCGTCCGCGGCCGCGGCGAGCAGGGTCGCGTCCGTCACGGGCAGCACCGGAGGAGCGTCCACGAACACCATGTAGGTGCTTCGCAGCTCGGCGAGCACCTGCTTCATGCGCTGCGAGCCCACCAGTTCCGAGGGGTTCGGGGGGATGCGGCCCGCCGGCAGGACCATGAGGGAGGACCCGGGGACCTGTTGCAGGGCGTCCTGCAGGGTCACCTGGCCCGAGAGCACCTGGGTGAGGCCCACGGAGCCGTCCACCCCGAACACGCCGGCCACCGTGGGGCGGCGCAGGTCCGCGTCCACGATCACGGCCGGCTCCCCGGCGTGGGCGAACGAGTTGGCGATCGCCGTGGTGACGGTGGACTTGCCCTCACCCGGGTTGGGGCTCGTGACCACCACGCACCGGGGCGGGTTGTCCACGCTCACGAACCGCAGGTTGGTGCGCAGCTGGCGCACGGCTTCGTGGGCGGCGTCGTCCTCCACCTCGCCACGGTTGTTGCCCTTCAGCGAGGGGGTCTTGGGGAGGATGCCCAGCACACCGGCGTCCGTGAGCTCCTCGACCTCGTGGGACGTGCGGATCCGCACGTCCGAGACCTTGCGCAGCAGCGCCACGGCGTAGCCCGCCAGCAGACCGAGGAAGGCCCCGAGCAGCAGGTAGTTGCGGATGTTGGGGCTCGACGGCGCCCCGGGCACCTGGGCGTCCTCCAGCGGGACCACGCGGATCGGGGAGCCCGAGCCCTCGAGGTCCTTCACCACGTCCGCGGTGGCCTCGAGCGCCGAGTTGGCGAGCGATGCGGCCTTCTCCGGCTGGTCGGCGGTGGCGTCCACCTTGATGAGCGCGGAGTTGGGGACCACGCTCGCCGTGAGGTGTCCGGCCACGTCCCCCGCCGCAAGACCGAGGTCCGGGTTCTGGGAGATCTTCTCCGCCACCGAGCGGGAGGAGATCAGCGGCAGGTACGCGCTCGCCTTGTTCTGCGCGGCCACGTCCCCGTTGAGCACATCCCCCAGGGAGCTGCTGCCCGTGGTGGTCACGAAGCCCGTGGAGGAGGACGTGTAGACCTTGGGCTGCAGCAGGGCCAGGCCGAATGCCAGCACCAGTCCCGTCAGCATGGCGGCGAGCAGGAGTAGGAGGTTTGCGCGGGTGAGGCGCAGGAAGTCGAGTACGGTCATGTCAGTCCTGGGGGGTGGGGGCGTCGGGGGACGAAGTGGCCGGGTCGGTGCCGCGTGGACCCGCGCGGGGGCGCGGTGTCCATGACATGGCACCGTGGATGTTGCAATCGTCTGAAGTTTAGCAACCACTCGGCTCGGAGCGGGGACCCGGACGGCTAGCCGCGCCGCAGAAACCCCTGTGTGACCAGGGAAGACGTGAACCGCAGGACGTCCGGGCGAACGGTCTCGGGCTCCTGGCCCGTGGTCCGCGCCACGGCGTCCACCACCTCGTTCTCCGGGACGTTCAGGGCGGCGCTCCAGATGAGGGCCGCGGAGTCGTTCAGGACGAGGGGCCGCCCGCCCGGAACACGCGCCAGGCAGACGCCCCCGGATCCGGGGACCTCCGGGATCTCGGGAAGCTCCACGGCTGCCACGTCCGGCGCGGGGCGCAGGGTGCCCGGTGGACTCGCGCGGTGTACCTCGGAGCCTTCTTCCCCCGGTTCGTCCGCACGGACGAGCCAGCTGGATGGACTTCCCGTCTGCTCCCGCCGGACGTCCCCGGGGGGGTCACCGTGGGCCCAGGAGGATTCCCCGGCGGAGGCCTGGTCCTGGAGGGTCGGTGCCGTGGGGGACGGGTCGGGGCCGGGCGACTCCGCGGTGTGCGGGTCCGGAGTCACCCCGGACGACGCCGCGCCGCCCTCCGCATCCACCCGGCGTCTCGCGCGCCCGCCCACCAGGTCCCGCACGGCCGTGGCGGGCCGCGCGAGGGTGGCTCGCGCGATGTCCACCACGGTGGGCTCGCGCTCCAGGTCCATGCGCAGGTGGTCCACGTTGGGCAGTGGTGCTCGCAGCGCCACGCGCAGCTTCCCCCACGGTGTGGTGGCCGCCCGCATGCGGGCACGCCACTCCTGGGAGCGGGAACCCTCCTGGGAGAGCACCAGCCAGAGGTCGTGGGAGGGGTGGTCGCGGTAGCGCGCGAGGTGTCCGGTGGCCGCCGCGTGGGCAACGCTCGCGGACAGCTCTCGGGCCCGCTCCTCGAGCAGCCGCCAGTCCTCCGGGTTCAGCACCTCACTCAGGTGGCCCACGTCCTGCTGCCGGGACTCCGGGCTGCGGGCGGCGTGGACCAGGATCACGAGGGCGTGGTCCAGGGTGGCGGGGACGTCGCACGGGAACGCCGCGATCTCACGCCGCACGCGCCTGCTCCACAGCCGGTCGAATAGCTCACCGGGCGCCAGCTCGAAACCGGGGAACGAGCGGTGGACGTCCACCAGACCCCAGGAGGGGTGGCGCATGGTCTGGGCGTGACGGAAAAGGGATCCGGAGCGGAACGTGGAGACCGTCTCCCAGCCCCGTGAGCGCAGCGCCTCCACCATCCGCTGCGCGTGCTCGGGGTGGACCAGTGCGTCCACGTCGCTGCTGATCCGCCCGGGGGCGTACAGACCGGGGGCGGCGGCGTACCCCTTGACCAGCAGAGCGTCCACGTGGTGGGCCCGGGCAGTGGCCTGGATCTCCGCGTGCGCCAGCTCCACGCGCACGCCCAGGGGGATGTCCGATCGGTCCATCACCCCAGGCTAGCGCCGGTTTGTGCACGCGTGTCGCACAACTCGCTGCGGATGAGGAATCGGAATCCGGTGGGGCTTCCACCACGGCCCGCCCGCGGGCGCCGCCTGGAGGGGGGCGGCGACGGCCCCCTCGGGGGTGGCATCCCCTCGTGGCGGGTCGGGGTGTGCCCCCGGCTTCCCCGGCACGCAGAAGGGCGGCCCGGGAAATTCCCGGGCCGCCCCTGTTCCGCGGAGGGCGTCGGCGCGTGCGCCTCGGTGGACTACTCGGTGCGCTGCCCGTCCGTCTCCGGGGCGGCTCCCGCGCGGGCGGGCTCCGGAACCGGCAGGGCGGGATCGGGGGCCGCGGCGGCGTCGTCGTCCTTGAAGGGGCGGCCCGCCAGCGGGGCGTTGTAGCGGTGCAGGTCCAGGATGCCCTCGCGCTTGGAGACCACGGCGGCCACGAGGGCCTGGCCGGTGACGTTGAGCGCGGTGCGGCCCATGTCCACGATGGGGTCCACCGCGAGCAGCAGCCCAACACCGTCCAGGGGCAGGCCCAGGGTGGAGAGGGTGAGCGTGAGCATCACGGTGGCGCCGGTGGTCCCGGCGGTCGCCGCGGAGCCCAGCACGGACACCAGGGCGATGAGCACGAAGTGCATGGGCGTGAGGTCCACGCCGTAGAACTGCGCCACGAAGATCGCGGCCACGGCGGGGTAGACAGCGGCGCAGCCGTCCATCTTGGTGGTTGCGCCCAGCGGGATCGCGAAGGAGGCGTAGTGGGAGGGCACGCCCAGGTTGGACTCGCTCACGCGCTGCGTCACGGGCATGGTGCCCAGGGAGGAGCGGGAGACGAAGCCCAGCTGCATGGCGGGCCACACCCCGGCGAAGAACTGCCGCACGGGAAGCCCGTTGAGCTTCAGGAGCACGGGGTAGACCACGAACGCCACCAGCAGCAGACCCGCGTAGATGGTGAGCACGAACTTCACGAGCGAGCCCATGGAGCCCCAGCCGTACTCGAACACGGCGGTCCCGATCAGTCCCAGGGTGCCCAGCGGTGCGAGGCGGATGATCCACCACACGACCTTCTGCATGATGGCCAGCCCGGACTGCATGAGGGTGAGGAACGGCTCGGCCGCCCTGCCCACCTTCAGGGCGGCGACGCCCACCACCAGGGACACCACCAGGATCTGCAGCACGTTGAAGTTCACGGTGGTCTTTACCGTCTCGGGGTCGAGCACCTTAGAGGTGGTCTCCAGGCCCAGCACGTTCACGGGGATCAGGCCCTTGAGGAAGGCCAGCCACGAGCCCTCGGTGCCGGAGTAGGTCTCGGGCTGCGCCTGGCCCGTGCCGATGCCGGGCTGGATGACCACGCCCAGGACCATGCCGATCACCACCGCGATCAGGGAGGTGATGGCGAACCACATGAGGGTCTTCCACGCCAGCCGGGCGGCGTTGGAGACGTCGCGCAGGTTCGCGATCGAGGAGATCACGGCGGTGACCACCAGGGGGACCACCGCCGCCTTGAGGATCGTGACGTAGCTGGAGCCGATGGTGTCCAGGGTGGTCATGAGCCAGTTGGGGCTCTCCTCCGGGTCCCCGCCCATGGCGGCGGCCAGGGACCCGAGGAGAACGCCCAGGACCAGGGCGACGAGGATCTGCCACCCGAAGGACGCCGTCCAAGCCGGGAGGCGCCGGGTACTTTCTGCGGAATTCATACCGGCCACCCTAGGGCGGGGGAGAATAAACCACCCAGGGCTCGTGACGAAGTGTGACGCCGCATTCTCGGAATACCGGGGGAGTTCCCCGTGGATCCGCCCCCTACAGCGCCAGCGCGTACTGGAGTGTGTCCAACCCCACGGAGCCAAGGCGCAGGGCACGGCTGTGGAAGCGCTTCAGGTCGAAGTCCGCGCCCTCCCTGGCCCTGGCCTCCTCGCGGGCGTCGAGCCACATCTGCAGACCGATCCGGTAGGAGGGGGCCTGACCGGGCCAGCCCATGTAGCGCAGCCACTCGAAGCGCAGGGTGGACTCGGCCATCGCCACGTTGTGGCGCAGGAACGCCCAGCCGTCCTCCGGGGTCCACACCTCGCCCGCGCGGGCTCCGCCGAGCATCTCGCCCAGGGCCTCGGGGATCTCGAACCCGCAGTGGAACCCCACGTCGAAGATCACGCGCACGGTGCGCAGCCGCTGGGAGTCCAGCATGCCCATCCGGTCCCCGGGGTCCGAGAGGTAGCCCAACTCCTCCATGAGACGTTCCGCGTACAGCGCCCACCCCTCGCCGTGCCCGGAGACCCAGATGCCCATGCGTCGCCACTCGTTGAGCTCCCCGGCGTTGGCCAGGGCGGTGGCGCACTGCAGGTGGTGGCCCGGAATGCCCTCGTGGTAGACGGTGGTGGTCTCCTCCCACGTGTTGTGCTGCTCCACCCCTTCCGGCACGGACCACCACATGCGCCCGGGCCGGGAGAAGTCCGCGCTCGGCGGCGTGTAGTAGATGATCCCGTCCTGGGTGGGGGCGATCCGGCACTCGAGGGTGCGCATGGGACCGGTGATCTCGAACTGCGTGTCCGCGAGCTCGGTCAGGGCGGTGTCCGAGAGGCGCTGCATCCACGCCTGCAGCTCCTCGGGGGAGTGCAGCTGCCGTGCCGGGTCCGCGTTCAGGGCCGCCATGGCCTCCTGGATGCCCGCCCCGGGGCGGATCTGCTCGGCCACCTCCCGCTGCTCGGCGTCGAGCGCGATCAGCTGCTCCACTGCCCAGTCGTAGACCTCGCGGGGGTCCCTGCGCGAGCCCAGGAAGGAGGCCAGGTGCAGCCTGTAGTCCTCGAGCCCGCACGCGTCCGACGGGCGCGCCACCGGGGCGAAGTCCGCGCGCAGGACCCGGGCGATGTCCCGGTACGCCGCGCGGGCGGCGTCGGCGGCCTCGGCGAGCTCTGCGCGGACGGACTCCGGGGCGCTCGGGTCCCGGACGAGTCCCGCGAAGAAGCCCTCGTCGGAGGCGTACTGCTCGGCCTGCTGGGAGGCCTCCACGATCTGCGGGGCCGACGGCGGGCGGTCCAGCGCCACGGCCTCGTCCAGCCCCGCGCGGTACTGGGTGAGCGCCGCCGGGATGTTGGCCATGCGCCCCGCGATGTGGCGCCAGTCCTGCTCGGTCTCGCGCGGCATGGCGTCGATGTCCTGGCGGATGCTCTGCACCGGGGACTCGATGTTGTTGACCACCGCGACGTCCAGGTTCGCGGCGTGGCTGTCCCGCTGCAGCTCGAGCTGCTCGCGCAGGGCGTGGAGGGTCACGCGGTCCACGTCGTCCTGCGGCTGCACCCCGTCCAGGCGAGCCAGGGTGGTGCGCACCAGCTCGGCGCGGGCGGCGCGGCCGGCGGGACCGAAGTCCGGGTACTCGGTCTCGTGTCCAGGGAAGCCGTGGAACGTGGCCGCGCTGGGGTCCAGGGCCAGGTACTCGTGGAAGTAGGTCTCGGCGAGCTGGTCCACCGGGGTGGGCGTGCGCCGGGCGGAGCCCAGGGGTGCGAGGGGTTCCGGGGACTGGGGTGTGCTGTCTGGTGTGGTCACGATATGTAACCCTAGTCACACCGGGGCGGGATGGGGAGCACTGCGGGTCTCAGTCCTCGAACCGCTCCGCCAGCTCGTCCAGCAGCTCCAGCACGGGCCCGCTGCCCGCCACGGGTCCGCCGGCCAGCAGCCCGTCCGCGCCGAGCACCACGGCCCAGGGGTTGCCGGGGCGCTCGAACACGGCGGCCATCTCCTGCCGGTCGTCCACGAGGGTGCGTGCACGCAGGGCCTCGGGCAGCACGTCCCGTTCCGACTCCCGGGTCACCACGGCGTGCACGGCCACCGGTCCCAGGTCCTGGCCCGTGCCCGAGATCCGCTCGATGGCCGGGGCGCACCACCCGCACGTGGTGCTCACACCCACCAGCACGCGCGCGCGGCTCCCGGCCAGCCCGCGCAGGGTGACCCGTGCGCCGTCGGCGTCCTGGAGCGAGGCGTAGGGAATGGGCAGGCGCTCGTAGTCCCCGGGCTCCTGCGCCCCGTCCGGACCCGGTGCGCCCTGCGCGGGGGCCGACGCCGCGGCGTCGCCGTCCTGGGGCGGGGCCGGCGGGAGCGGGGGCACCCGGGAGAGGTCCCGGGGACTGCGTGTGCCGTCCGCGGGGTGCTCGCTCCACAGGATCACGAGAACGCACAGGACGGGGATTGCGCCCGCGAGCACACCCCGCCACGGCAGGGCCACCACGGGGCCCTGGAAGCCGGAGAGGCAGAGCGCGAGGGCCAGCACGGCCACGAGGGTGAAGACCAGGTTGCGCACCACCGTGCGCCAGGACACCGGAGCGGTGGACAGCGCGCCGAAGCAGCCGCACGAGGCGGGGTCAGGGGCACGGGTGCCCCGCACCACCACCACCGTGAAGGCGGCGAACACGAGCACCACCGCAACCGCCACGGCCACCAGCCACGGACCGGACGCGAGCACGAGCCCGGCGGCCAGGACCACCTCGGCCCAGGGCAGGGCGGCCTGCAGCCAGGGGGCCCTCAGGGCCGCGGGCAGGTCGGCAGAACCCAGCAGGGAGCGGCTGGAGCGGGGAGAGAGCATCTTGGCGACGCCGCTGACCAGCAGGATCGCGGCGAGGGACACGAGGGAGGAGACGGCAAGGGAGGACACCGGAACATTATCGTCGATGGACATGTCCACTGGTTCCCCCGCAGGAGCACCGCCATGCACGCAGTGTGTGACGACGGTGCTCGGAGCCGGTGCCGGGCCGCTCTGCGCGGACTCCTAGCGCTTAGCGCTCGGGCTGCGTCCACCGCCACGCCCCGCGGCCGGGGCGCAGCCGCAGGCCCAGGCGGACCCGCCGGGACTGGGAGCGGGTGATCCTGGACGGTCGCACCGCGGAGGGCTGCTGCGGCCCGGAGAGGGTGCCGAGGGCAGCGACCAGGGCCGCGAGCTCCTCCGCCGTGGGGTTTCCCCGCGTCACGGTGAACAACGGCTCCTGGGTGTCCTCGGTATCGGGGAGGGCGGCCACGGCCTCGAACCGGTGGTCCGCCCCGATGCGGTTCCCGGTGCTCACAGCGGGATGTTCCCGTGCTTCTTGGCAGGCTGCGAGGCCCGCTTGTCCGCCAGCGCCCGCAGTCCCTTCGCGATCTGCTCGCGGGTCTCCGAGGGGCAGATGACGGCGTCCACGTATCCCAGCTCGGCGGCCTGGTACGGGTTGAGCAGCTCCTCCTCGAACTGGCGGGCGAGCTCGGCGCGCAGGGCCTGGGTGTCCTCGCCGTTCTCCTGGGCGGCCTTCAGGTCCCGGCGGTGGAGGATCTCCACCGCGCCCTGGGCACCCATGACCCCGATCTGGGCGGTGGGCCACGCCAGGTTGATGTCCGCGCCGAGCTTCTTGGAGCCCATCACGATGTACGCCCCGCCGTAGGCCTTGCGGGTGATCACCGTGATCAGGGGAACCGTGGCCTCCGCGTAGGCGTAGATGAGCTTGGCGCCGCGGCGGATGATGCCGTTGAACTCCTGGTCCGTGCCGGGCAGGAATCCCGGCACGTCCACGAACGTGAGGATGGGGATGTTGAAGGCGTCGCACGTGCGCACGAAGCGCGCGGCCTTCTCGGAGGCGGCGATGTCCAGGGTGCCCGCGAACTGCAGGGGCTGGTTCGCCACGATCCCCACGGTGTGGCCCTCCACGCGGGCGTAGCCCACCATCACGTTGGGGGCGTAGAGCTCCTGCACCTGCAGGAACTGGCCGTGGTCCACCACGGTCTCGATCACCGTGCGCATGTCGTAGGGCTGGTTCGCGGAGTCCGGGACGAGCTCGTCCAGGGCGAGGTCCTCGTCCGTGGTCTCGTCCGCCTGGTCGTGGTCCAGCAGCGGGCTGTCCTGCAGGTTGTTGCCCGGCAGGTACTCCAGCAGCTCGTGGACGAAGTCGAACGCGTCCTGCTCGTCGGAGGCGAGGTACGCGGCGGTGCCCGTGCGCTCGTTGTGGGAGCGGGCCCCGCCCAGGGTCTCCATGTCCACGGTCTCCCCGGTGACGGTCTTGATGACGTCCGGGCCGGTGATGAACATGTGGGAGGTCTTGTCCACCATGACCACGAAGTCGGTCAGGGCGGGGGAGTACGCGGCGCCGCCGGCGCACGGGCCCATGATCAGGGAGATCTGCGGGACCACCCCGGAGGCGCGGACGTTCATGCGGAAGATGTCCGCGAACATGGCCAGCGAGGCCACACCCTCCTGGATGCGGGCCCCGCCGCCGTCGTTGATCCCGATCACGGGGCAGCCGTTGCGCAGGGCGAACTTCTGGACCTTCACGATCTTCTCGCCGTTCACCTGGGACAGGGACCCGCCGAAGACCCCGAAGTCCTGCGAGTACACGGCCACCAGGCGCCCGTCCACGGTGCCGTAGCCACTGACCACGCCGTCACCGGGAAGCTTCTTCTTCTCCATGCCGAACATGGTGCTGTGGTGCACGGCCAGGGCGTCGAACTCCACGAACGAGTCCGGGTCCAGCAGCATCTCGATGCGCTCGCGGGCGGTGTTCTTGCCCCGGGAGTGCTGCCTGTCCACCGCCGCCTGGCCGGCGGGCACGGCGGCCTCCTCTCGGCGCTGCCGGAAGTCGGCGATCTTGCCTGCTGTGGTGGACAGGTCGTGGCTCATGACACCTCGCGTGGTCGTGGATCGGTGCGTGCGCAGGGCACACACTGGGGGCGCACCCTGGCGCTGGAACTGCGCCCCAGTGTAATTGCCACCGTTACGGGCTCTTTTGTAGGTCTCCCACAATCCGCCGGGCGCTCGTTCGCACGCCCCCACGGGGTGGCGGCAGACCCTGCGGCGGGAGGGGGTGCTCAGGCGGGGCCCACCGAGCCGATGGTCACGGACCACTCGCGGATCTCGTGGCCGGTGACGGCGCCGTGGACCACCAGCGGGTCGTCCTGGATGAGGCGCGCCACGTCCTCGGCGCTGTCGGCGCGCAGCAGGATCAGTGCGCCGTCCTCCCCGAGCGGACCGGAGGCCAGGTTGGTTCCCCGCTCGTGCAGCTGCCGCAGGAAGGCCCTGTGGGCGGGGCGGTGCTCGGCGAGGACCTCCGCCGGACCGCCGTAGGTGTAGTTCAGGGCGAAGACGCTCACGGGATGACCTCCAGGACTCGTGCGCCGTGCGGTGCGGACCGCCCCAGCATAGGCACCCCCCCCGTCAGCGGGCCCGGGACCTACACTCGGAGGGCACCCGCGCACCCCGCCGCGCACCGTCACCCGAGGAGCACGAACCATGGACGCCACCGACGAGCACCCCGCCGCGGACTACAGCCAGGAAGCCCTCGAACGGGACCTGCGGGCGCACGGCTACACCCGGGTCACGGTGCTGGACAGCGTGGGCTCCACGAACACGTGGCTCGCCGAGCGCGTGGCCGCGGCACCCTCCGCCGCGCCGGGCGCCACCCCCGCCACTCCGGGTGACGCCGCCGTGCCCGGGCTGGAGGCCGTGGTCACCGGGTTCCAGAGCACCGGCCGGGGCCGCCTGGACCGCCAGTGGGTCACCCCCGCCGGCACGGCCGTGACCTTCTCGGTGGCGTGCACACCCGTGGACGCCGCGGGCCGCCCGTGGTCCCCTGAGCTGCTGCCGTGGCTCACCCTGCTCATGGCGCACGCCGTCACGGGGGCCGTCCGGGACCTCACGGGTGTCCCGGCCGTGGTCAAGTGGCCCAACGACGTCCTGGTCCGCGACCGCAAGCTCTGCGGGATCCTCGCCACCGTGGTGGCCTCGGGCGCCGCTCGCAGCGTGGTGGTGGGGGCGGGAATCAACGTGTCCCAGCGCGAGCTGCCCGTGCCCGCGGCCACGTCCCTGCGCCTCGAGGCGCCCGACGCCGTCCCACCCCGTCCTGCGCTGCTCACCGCGGTCCTCGAACGCTTTGCGGACGTCCTCACCCGCGCCTCCCGCGACCCCGGTACCGAGCTCGGCCCGCACGGGTCCGTGCGCATGGCACTGGAGGCCGAGCTGGACACTCTGGGGCGCGAGGTCGCCGTGCACCTGCCGGGCGCTCAGCGCCCGCTCACGGCCACCGCCACGGGCCTCGGGGCCTCGGGGCAGCTCGTGGTGCGCGAGCGGGACGGGAGCGTCCACGAGTACTCCGCGGGCGACGTCGTCCACGTCCGGCCCGCACGCCAGGCACCGGCCGCCGCGGCCCACGAGCCCGGGGAGGCCCGGGCGTGAGCCGGGCCCACGGACTGGAGCTGGGCCCCGGTGAGGAGACGGTGGTGGCCACGCACCCCCACCCTCTCGGCCTGGCCCGCCCGGCGCTCGCGGCGTGGCTGCTCGTGCTGGTGTACTCGGCGCTGCGGCGGGTCCTGGACCTCTCGTGGCGGCCCACCTCCACGCCGTGGACCACCCTGCACTCGTTCGTGGGGTGGGTGCTGCTGGTCGCGGCGCTGGTGGCCGCGTGGCGGTTCGCGGTGGTGCCGGCGTGGCGGTGGCTGCGCACGCGGTTCGTGCTGACCAGCGAGCGGCTGGCGCTCGTGGGCCCGTCCGCGGGCCGCACCCCGGTCTCCCTCCCCCTGGGGGAGCTGCGCTCGGCGCGCGTGACCCGGGGGGCGTCCGAGGTGGGCGCCGCCAGGCAGGGCCTGGACCGGGGCACGGTGCTCGCCGACTTCGGGGACATGGGCGGGCTGAAGCTCGCGGGCTGCCCGCAGCCGGCACGGTTCGTGGCCCTCGTGCGGGAGTCCGCTGCACGGGTGGGGAACTACAGTGGTGCAGGCAGCACCACCACCCCGGGCAGCCCCGGGCCGCACACCGCCCAGCAAGGAGGACCGCGTGGCTGACGACCCCTCGCAGCACCAGGACCACGTCGTGACGGGCCCCCAGACGGCGCAGCTGAACCTGAACCTGCACAACCCCGTGCAGTCCAACCTCTATGGCTCGGAGGAGTCCCAGGCGGCGGTGCGCCACCTGGACGCGCTGCTGCTGGGCTCGCAGCGCCACCTGCGCCGCCGGGAGGCCGCGAAGGAGGCCGGGCTCTCCACCTCCTCCGCCCAGAAGATCTGGCGCGCGCTGGGATTCCCCAACCTCAGTGACGACGACGTCTACTTCACGGGCGAGGACACGCGGGCCCTGCGGGTGGTCTCCCAGCTGGTGCAGGACGGCACCCTCAGCGAGGAGGCCGCCCTGTCCCTGGCCCGCTCGGTGGCCCAGCTGACCGACCGGATGGTGGTGTGGCAGGTCGAGGCCCTCGTGGAGGACATGGTGGCCCACCGCGACATGACGGACGCCCGGGCCCGCCGCGAGCTGCTCACCCTGCTGCCCGAGCTGCTGGACCCCCTGGAGAAGCTGCTGGACTACGCCTGGCGGCGCCAGCTCTCGGCCGCCGTGCAGCGCCTGGCCATGCGCGGGGAGCGCCCGGACGGCTCCACCCTCACCCTCCACGGCTCCGCCGCGGACACCGGTGGCTCTGCGCTGCCGCTGGCCCGCGGCGTGGGCTTCGCGGACCTGGTCTCCTACACCTCCCTGTCCCGGCAGATGAACGAGCGCACGCTTGCGAACCTCGTGCAGCGCTTCGAGAAGCGGTGCGCGGAGGTCATCTCCATCGGTGGCGGGCGGGTCATCAAGACCATCGGGGACGAGGTCATGTTCCTGTCCGAGACCCCCGAGGGCGGGGCCAAGATCTCTTTGGCGCTCGCCCACTTCATCCGCGAGGACCCGCTGCTGCCGCAGGCACGGGTGGCCTTCGTGTGGGGCCGGGTGCTGCCGCGGCTGGGGGACCTGTACGGCCCCACGGTGAACCTGGCCTCCCGGCTCGTCTCCCTCACGGAGCCCGGCGGGGTGGTGGTGGACGAGTCCACGGCCCGCGTGCTCGCCGGGGACGAGCGCTTCGTCCTGGAGCCCCTGGCCACGCGCAACGTGCGCGGCTTCGGGGACGTCCGCCCCGTGGCCATCACCCAGGGCCGAGGGCCCCTACTGGAAGACGAGGTCGAATGACCGTTCCCCTGACCATCCGACCGGGAGGCGTCACCGACCGGGGGCTGCGCCGCGAGACCAACGAGGACGCCCTGATCGTCACGGACACCATGTGCGCCGTGGCGGACGGGATGGGCGGGCACGAGGCCGGCGAGGTGGCCAGTGCCCTGTGCGTGGCCACCCTGGGGGCCTCGGACCTGTTCACCCTGGAGGACTTCCGCGACTACCGGGTGGTGGAGCCCGAGCCGGGCACGGACGTGGCCCGTTTCCGCGCCACGATCGACCGCCAGCTGAAGCTGGACCCGGACATCCCCAACGAGGCGCTGGAGGCCGTGCGCCGCGTGCGCTCGGTGCTGTGGGAGGCGGACCAGGCCATCCAGGCCGAGTGCGGCACGCGCGCGGGCACCACGGTCACCGGCGCGTGGCTCGTGCAGATCGCGGGCGCGTGGCTGTGGCTCGTGTTCAACGTGGGGGACTCCCGGACCTACCAGCTCACCGGCCCCGCCCCGGGCCAGCCCGTCACGGACGCCACCGGACCGGTGGGGGTCACCCAGCTCACCGTGGACCACTCCGAGGTGCAGTACCTGGTCTCCATCGGCCAGCTCACCCCCGCGCAGGCCCTGGTCCACCCGCGCCGCAACGTGATCACCCGCGCCCTGGGCACCGGGCAGATCTGGGAGCCGGACGTGGTGGTGGTCCCTGCCGTTGCCGGCCAGCGCCTGCTGATGTGCTCGGACGGCCTCACGGGGGAGCTGTCGCCCGCGCACATCGCGCGCGTGCTGCACTCCGTCCCGCACCCCAAGGAGGCCGCGGACGTGCTCGTCCAGGCGGCCCTGCGCACCGGCGGGAGGGACAACGTCACCCTCGTGGTCGCGGACGTCCTCACCGCGGACGACCCCCGGGCGAACACCTCCTCCATCCCGCGCGTGCACTGACCCGCGGCACCTGACGCCCGACGCCCGACCTCGAGTGCTGAGCGGCGGGTCTGCACGCACGGGGTCAGGCCCACGGCACCGGGCCGCGGCACCTCGCGCGAGGCACAGGATGCCCGGCACACGAACCGGCCCCGCGGCGGCGTGGGGGGTGGTCGGCGCCGCCGGGCCGCCACAGGGCGCACGGGCCCGCCGCGCCCCCCACGGGGTGCACGGCCTGTCGCGCACCTTCGACC
>NZ_JAUMTZ010000010.1:0-10877 GCF_030530945.1 Kocuria sp.
GACCGTGATCCTGGTGCTGCTGGGCATCGTGATGCTCGGTGTGGAACCATTGGCCACCACGCTCATCCTGATCGTGGCCGTGGCCACAGGATTCATGGCCACGTACCTCCACCGAACGCTCTGAGGGGTTCCAGTACCCGTATGATTTCCCGCCGCGAACGGTTCCTGCAGATCATCGAGGTCCTCACCAAGCACGGCTTCGGCTTCGCCCTGGGCGGGTTGAAACCGCAGTGGCGGGCACCGCTGGCGCGCGTGAAGCTCATCGACCCGCAGACCATCCACTCCCAGCCCGCGCACCTGCGCATGGCCCTGGAGGAGCTGGGGCCCACGTTCGTGAAGCTGGGCCAGCTGGCCTCAACCCGCCCGGACCTGCTGCCCCCCGGGTACGCGGAGGAGCTGCTCAAGCTCCAGGACCACACCCCGCCGATCCCGGTCTCCCAGATCAGGGCCTTGATCGAGGCCGAGCCGGACTCGCAGGCGGAGGAGATCCTCAACCACATCGACCCCGACCCCGTGGCCACCGGATCCATCGGCCAGGCCCACGCCGCCACGTTCCACGGCCACCAGGTGATCGTGAAGGTCCGCCGCCCGGGTGTGGTCGACGAGGTCAACCGTGACCTGGAGATCCTGCAGGACATGGCCACGTGGGTGTCCCGCTACTGGACCGCCGCGCAGGACTACGACCTGCAGGGAATTGTGGAGGAGTTCGGAACCTCCCTGAAGGACGAGCTGGACTTCCTGCAGGAGGCGCGCAACGCCCAGCGCATGGCCGAGAACTTCACGGGTCACCCGCAAATCCGGATCCCCGAGATCTACTGGGAGGCCACCACCTCGCGCGTGCTCACCATGGAGCGGATGTTCGGGGTCAAGATCAACGACTACCCGGCGCTCGAGGCGGAGGGCATCGACCGGCACCTGCTGGCCAGGGAGGCCACGGACGCCATCTGCAAGATGGTCTTCGAGGACGGCTTCTTCCACGCGGACCCCCACCCCGGCAACCTGTTCGTGGAGCCGGACGGGCGGATCGCCATCATCGACTTCGGCATGGTGGGCAACCTCACCGAGGAGTTCCGGGACCACCTGATCACCCTGCTGCTGGGCGTGGTGCAGGACAACCCGCGACGGGCGGCCGCCGGTCTGCTGGGCCTCACCGACAGTGGCGAGCACGACATCTCCAGGCGGGAGGTGGAGAAGGACGTGGCGGTCATGATGCGCCGCTACGCCAACAAGCCCCTGGCGGAGGTGCGCGTGGGTGCGCTCATGGCGGACCTGATCTCCGTGCTGCGCCACCACAGGCTGCAGCTGCCCCGCCAGTCCGCGCTGCTGCTGCGGATGCTCGTGACCGCCGAGTCCATGGGCACCGGCCTGGACCCCGAGTTCGACCTGGTGTCCTCGGTCCAGCCCTACGCCGAGCGCTTCATCATGCACCGGCTCTCCCCGGAGATGCTGCTCAACCGGCTGCGGGCCACCGTGGAGGACGCGGTCCAGATGGGGGTGGACGTCCCCGAGTACGTGCGTCGGCTGATCGTGGTGCTGGAGCGCGGCGGCTTCGACGTCCACCTGCGCACGGACGAGCTCGACCCCCTGGTGAAGAGCGGGGCAAGGATCGGGCACCACGTGGTGGCCGGCGGGGTGATCGCGGCCACCATCAACGGCACCGCGCACATCATCGCCTCGGACCCCGAGCGCTGGCAGAAGTACCACACCCCCCTGATCGTGGGGGGCATGTCCACCGTGGGCGTGCTCAGCGGCTACCTGGCGGTCTCCTCCAACGTGGACAGGGTGCGTCAGGTGGTGCGCACCCTGCGGGGAAAGCGGCGCAAGCGCACCGTCCGCTGAGCCGCCGCGCACACTGAGCCGCGCCCCGGACCCGGGACCGCCCGGGCGTCGTCCGGGGGCAGGGTCTGGACCCCGGTTCGGGGCGCCCGCGAGGCAGTGCTACCAGCCCGCACCCTCTTCCAGGGGCTCGTCCACCCACTGGTCCGAGCGCACGGCATCCGGGGCCTCACGGGCCTCCCGCAGCGTCTCCTCCGTCACCCGCAGGGGCGCCCCGTGGGCGAAGGCCCGCGTGTGCTCGTTGACCAGCACCTGCGTGCGGCGCATGAACTCGAGGCCCAGAACCCGCTGCGTGAAGGTCACGTACGCCACCCACGGCTGGACGAAGTTGGCCATCATCGGGCGGAACGCCTCCTGGAACCGCGGGGTCACGATCACCTCCATGCTCCGGGCCTCCACCGCCATGCCGGCGAGCCCACCGTCCAGGATCTCGTAGTAGGGCCCGTAGTAGCCCTCCACGTAGCGCACGCGGGCGTCCGGGTGGGAGGCCAGGCAGCAGATGGCGTCCCCCAGGGCGATCAGCACGTTGGTGAGGTGGTCCAGCAGGGAGACCAGGGACACGCTGCGGCGCCCTCGGAGGCGGCCGAGCATCGCAGAGCCTCGCGCCAGGTGCGCATGGACCTCGATCTCGAAGGACGAGGGGCCCTTCTGCATGGCCGCGAAGTCCTGGGAGTACCCGCTCAGGCCGTCCCCGGCGGTGTCCAGGACGCTCTGGGTGATTTCCTGCAGCGCGGTGAAGCTCTCACGGAAGGACGAGGGCGGGAGGTCTCCCTGGCGGCCGTTGTGGTCGCGGTAGGTGATCAGGACCGAGATCAGGGCGTCGTTGGGGGGCTGTCCCATGGCGGAGCGGGTCACAGTGCCTTCTTCGGAGGGTAAAGGAGGGGAAAAATTAAGTTTTGTGCAATAAGAAATGTGGCTGGTGGATATGCCGGGCGATGCGAATTTCTTTAGGGGGAATGCTCGCAGGCCGGACGTCTCCCATTTCCGTTCGCAATCGTAGGACACGATCATCAGACGGATGATCGTTACCGGGGGGTACGGCTGTCGCCTCTATGGGGGACACGTTGCGTCCGGTGTGACGTGCGCTATCGCACACAGCTGTCCTCTAGACTGCGGGACAGGGCCGCGCGTCCGCCCGTGATCACGGGCGCGGCGCGTTCCTCGACCCGCCGGCCGAGCTAAGGATGTACTGCGTGCACACGATCATGCCGATCTATGGAACTCGCCCCGAAGCCATCAAGATGGCCCCCATCGTGAAAGCGCTGCAGAGCAGCGAGCACTTCCACTGCGTGGTCACCGTGACCGGGCAGCACCGGGAGATGCTGGACCAGGTCAACGAGATCTTCGACATCACCCCGGACCACGACCTGAACATCATCCAGCCCCGCCAGACGCTCAACGGCGTGCTCACCCGCACTGTCGAGGGCCTGGACCGGATCTTCGCCGAGAACGCCCCGGACGCCGTGGTGGTCCAGGGCGACACCACCACCTCCACCGCCGGGGCCATCGCCGCCTTCTACCGGGGGATCCCCGTGATCCACGCGGAGGCGGGGCTGCGCTCCTTCAACCTCTTCTCCCCCTTCCCGGAGGAGGCTAACCGCAAGATCACCTCCCAGATCACCTCCCTGCACCTGGCCCCCACCTCCACATCTCGGGAGAACCTGCTGCGGGAGAACCTGCCCGAGCAGGACATCGTGGTCACGGGCAACACCGTGATCGACGCCCTGCTGCACACCGTGCGGCAGCAGCTGCCGTTCACGGATCCGCAGCTGGAGGAGATCGCCTCCTCCGGGCGCCGGGTGCTGCTGGTGACCACGCACCGTCGTGAGAACCAGGGAGAGGCGATGCGCGGCGTCGGACGCGCGCTGGCACGGATCGCGGACGCGGACCCGGAGCTGACCATCGTGCTGCCCGCCCACCGCAACCCGGTGGTGCGCGAGGCCGTGCTGCCCGCGCTGGAGGGCCGCGCCAACGTGGTGGTCACCGAACCGCTGGCCTACGGCGAGTTCACGCGCCTGCTCTCCGTGGCGCACGTGGTGCTCACCGACTCCGGCGGGGTGCAGGAGGAGGCGCCGTCTCTGGGGAAGCCGGTGCTGGTGATGCGCGAGAACACCGAGCGTCCCGAGGCCGTCACCGCGGGGACGGTCAAGCTCATCGGCACGGACGAGGAGCGGATCGTCACCGAGGTGCAGCGCCTGCTCACGGACCCGGCCGCGTATGGTGAGATGGCCAACGCCGTGAACCCGTACGGCGACGGCAGGGCCGCGGAGCGCACCCTGGCCGCGATCGAGCAGATGTTCGGCGTGGGCACCAGGATCCCAGACTTCGACTCCCAGCCCTGAGCCCCACCTCCTCCCCGAAAGGACACTCCCCCCATGCGCATGACCGTGATCGGCACCGGCTACCTGGGCGCCACCCACGCCGTGGCAATGGCCGAACTGGGCCACCAAGTACTCGGCGTGGATGTGGACCAGGCCAAGATCGACACCCTCGCCGCGGGCGTGGTGCCCTTCCACGAGCCCGGTCTGCCGGAGCTGCTGGGCAAGCACGTGGCCTCCGGTGCGGTGCGGTTCACCACCTCCTACGAGGAGGCCGGAGCGTTCGGGGACGTCCACTTCATCGGTGTGGGAACTCCCCAGGTGCGCAACGGCCACGCCGCGGACATGACCTACGTGGACGCGGCCGTGGAGCAGATCGCCCGCGCCGCGGACCACGACTGCGTGATCGCCGGCAAGTCCACGGTCCCCGTGGGCGCCGCGGCGCGGCTGCAGGAGCTCGCGCGGGCGTCGGTCTCCCCCGGCGTCCGCGCGAGCCTGGTGTGGAACCCGGAGTTCCTGCGCGAGGGCCACGCCGTGGAGGACACCCTGCACCCCGACCGCATGGTCCTGGGGCTGGAGCACGACGCCGCCGGGCACCCCACCGAGGAGGCGCGCCACGCGGAGGCGGTCATGCGCGAGGTCTACGCGCAGCAGCTCGCCGAGGACGTCCCGTTCATCGTGAGCGACTACCAGACTGCGGAGCTGGTGAAGGTGGCGGCCAACAGCTTCCTGGCCACCAAGATCAGCTTCATCAACGCGCTGTCGGAGGTCACGGAGACCGTGGGCGGGGACATCCGCACGCTCGCGGATGCCATCGGACTGGACGAGCGCATCGGACGCAAGTTCCTCAACGCCGGCGTGGGATTCGGCGGCGGGTGCCTGCCCAAGGACATCCGCGCACTGCAGGCCAGAGCGTCCGAGCTGGGACTGAGCCAGTCCCTGCGGTTCCTCTCCGAGGTGGACGACATCAACCTGCGCCGCCGGGAGCACACCGTGCAGCTGGCTGCCCAGGAGTGCGGCGGCTCCCTCCAAGGGGCCCGGATTGCGGTGCTGGGCGCCGCGTTCAAGCCCGAGTCCGACGACGTCCGGGACTCCCCCGCCCTGGACATCGCCGCCCGCCTGCACTCCATGGGTGCCGAGGTGAGCCTCTACGACCCCCAGGCGAACGCCAACGCCGCGAAGCGCTACCCCCGCCTGGACTACGTGGACTCCCTCGACGCCGCCGTCGCCGGGGCGCAGGTGACCCTGCTGCTCACCGAGTGGCGCGAGTTCCGGGACATGGACCCCCGCCGTGTCCTGGACCTCGTGGAAACGCCCACCATCATCGACGGCCGCAACGTGCTGGAAGCGGCCACCTGGCAGGACGCCGGGTGGCGGTACCTGGCGCTGGGGCGGCGCGAATCCCGGTGATTTTCTGGTCGTCTGCCAGATTGTGGAGCACTCCGCCTTGCGGCTGGAAGCTGCTCTGCAGGGATCCCCGGGTAGGTCTGCAACCGATGTCACCACTCCGGTCCTTGCTGAACGCACCGTGAAGTCCGCACCCCCAGTGGGGATACGGTTCCCATGGTCAGCGGGAGACGTGTGAAGAAAGGCTCCGGCGAGGCGATAGGTATCCGCTTAGGGCGCGGGCTACACAGGGGGCAGCCTCCCGGAGAGCAACGGCGCCCGGGCCGTCACCGGCCCGGGCGCCCGGGAGTCACTGGCCCTGCTGGGGCACCGACTTCGCGTACTGGTCCAGCGTGCCGTCGGAGATGGCCTTGCCGATCGCCTTCATGGCGTCCGGGTCCGCCACGATGATCGACTGCCCGTCGGAGGAGGTTCCCACGCCCTTGTTGGGCACCGTGAACATGTGGATGTCACCGCTGCTGAGGCCCACGAGCTTGGGTGCCTGCTGGGCGATCCACCCCGCGGTGAGCCCGTCGCTGACGGTGAGGTACGGGGAGATCTGCTTGACCACCTCGTTGAGCTTGACCGGGTTGGTGAGGGTGCCGGCGCTGACCAGCTTGTCGATCATGGCCTGGAGGTAGATCCGCTGGTCGCGCACGCGCTGGTAGTCGCCGTCGGTGAACGCGTACCGCTCGCGCACGAACGTCAGGGCCCGCTCCCCGTTCATCTCCTGGGGACCGGCGTCGAAGTGCTGGCCCTGCTGGGTGGTGAAGGCCACCGGAACATCCACCGTGACTCCGCCCAGGGCGTCCGTGAGTCCCTCGAAGCCGGCGAAGTCCACCAGGGCCACCTCGTCCACGCGGGTGTCGAAGTTGTCCTCGATGGTGCTCACCATCTTGGGCATTCCGCCCTGGTCCAGGGCGGCGTTGATCTTGGCCTCCCCCACCCCGGGGATGTTCACCCAGGTGTCGCGCATGATGGACATGACGTACATCTGGCCGCCGTCCTCGGGGATGTGCAGCAGCATGATCGAGTCCGCGCGGGAGCCGGTGACGTCCGGGTCCACCCCGTCGGGCCGCTTGTCGGAGCCCAGCAGCAGGACCGTGGTGCCTTTGTCCTCCGCGGAGCCCTTGGCGGGGCGTCCCGACTCCTCTGGGAACGCGGAGGCCAGGTTCTGGGCGCCGTTGTCGAAGGTGCGGCCCAGGTTCCACACGAACAGTCCCGCCACCACCGCCACGGCCAGCACCAGTGCCAGCAGCACCAGCAGGATGTTGCGCCCGGTGTGGCGCTTGCGCGGGCGGGGCTGCTCGTCGGTGAGGTGCTCGGGGTTCTGTGACACGTGGCTCTCCGGTGCTGGGGGGGTGGTGGGACTCACGGCCGTCGCCGCACCGCGGCCCGGGCTCCCTCCCGAGAGGCGGCGTGCGCCCCCGGGAGGAGAACCGGACCGACGGGCCGCGGATTGCTTTCGCACATCATAGCTACGGCACCCGGTGGATCCACTCCTGCGTGCCGAACTTGTGCTCCACCAGATCCCTGGCCGCGGCGAGTTCGCTGTCCGTGACCTTACCAACACGGGCACCGTAACGGTCTGTGAACGTGCCCGCCAACGCGGCGATGACGTCCTCCCGGGCCATCCCGGTCTGCCGCCGCAGCGGATCCACCCGCTTCTTCGCCGAGCGGATCCCCTTGTCCGAGAGCTTCTCCCGCCCGATGCGCAGCACCTCGGTCATCTTCTGGGCGTCGATGTCGTAGCTCATGGTCACGTGGTGGACCATCCCGCCGTTGGCGAAGCGCTTCTGCGCCGCCCCACCGATCTTGCCCTGCGGTGTGGCGATGTCGTTGAGCGGCACGTAGAACGCCTCCACCCCCAGCTCCGCGAAGGCCTGCATGACCCACGCGTCCAGGAACGGGTAGGACTCCGCGAAGCTCAGCCCGTCCACCAGGGTCTGCGGCAGGTACAGGGAGTACGTGATGCAGTTGCCCGCCTCCATGAACATCGCGCCGCCGCCGGAGACCCGCCGCACCACCTGCACCCCGTGGCGCCGCGCGGCCTCCGGGTCCACCTCGTTGCCCACGGACTGGAAGGAGCCGATCACCACGGCCGGCTCGTCCCAGTCCCAGAACCGCAGCGTGGGCGCGCGGCGACCGGCCCCCACCTCCCGGGCCAGCACCTCGTCCAGGGCCAGGTTCTCCAGGGTGGGGCGCACCGTGGCGGGGATGACCTCCCACTCGTGGTCCGCCCAGCCGGTGGCGCGGCCCAGCGCGCGGCGCACCGCCACGGCCACCGCGGCGGCGTCGAACCCGAACAGCACCGCGTCCTGCGGCAGCGCCGCCTCGACGCGCTCCCGGATCTCCGCGGGCGCGGTGTCCTCGGGCATCCCGGTCAGCGCGGCGTTGATGTCCGCGAGCGCCTCGTCCGGTTCCAGGAAGAAGTCGCCGTTGACGGAGACGTCGCGCAGGTGCCGGTCGGTCACGGTGAAGTCCGCGACCACCAGCTTCCCGCCGGGGACCTTGTACTCGCCGTGTGCGCGTGGGGTGCTCATCCGCTGTCCTTCGCTGTGGGTTCCGGCCCCGGGGGCGCCGGGCGGGTGCCGTCGCGGGGACGTGGCGTGCTCGACGCCGCCGTGCCCCGGGTCGTGTGCGTCTCGATGGTACGCAGGGGGTGGCACCGGGTGCCCGGGGATGCCGGTGGTCTCACACCGCGGGCGCCGGCCCGCCCGGTGCGGCCGCTCGACCGGGTGGTGGCGGGGGGCGTACCATGGTCGGTTGGTGCGCTCGTCGTGAGGGCACCGCATCCGAGCAACGCCGTGCCTGGCAAAATCCAGGCACCTACAGAAGGTTGACACCATGAAGGCTGACATCCACCCGGACTACCACCCGGTTCTCTTCCGCGACCTCGCCTCCGGCAAGGTCGTGCTGACCCGTTCCACCGCCACCTCCTCCAAGACGGAGACGTGGGAGGACGGCAACGAGTACCCGATCATCGAGGTCGAGATCTCCTCCGAGTCCCACCCGTTCTACACGGGCAAGCAGCGCATCATGGACTCCGCCGGCCGTGTGGAGCGCTTCAACCAGCGCTTCGCGAACTTCGGGAAGTCCTCCAAGTAGTCCCGGGGCTTCCGCCCGCAGCGCCCGGTCCACCGTTCGGTGGGCCGGGCGTTCTGCGTTCCGGTTGACGACACCGGAACCGAAAACGTCACCACGTCGTGACCTTTCCCCCTAGGATGGGCGTGGCTCATGTCCCCCCAGGCCCTGGCGCCCCCCCTGATCCCGCGCCGCGGCCACCGAAAGGCTCTCCCCCATGCCCTCTCGTGCTTTCCGCGCGCGTCCACTGCGCGCTTTCTCCCTCGTCCTCCCCGCGCACGACGCCGCGGCGTCGCCCCGGGCGGGCCTGCGCGCGGTGGTGCGCCGGGCCGCCCTGCCCCTGGCCGTGACCGCGTCCCTGGTGCTCACAGTGCCGCCGGCCGCCGCGGCTCCGGTCTCCGGCCCGGACGCCCCCGCGACCACCGTGCCCTCGGACCCGCCCACCGGGACCGATCGTGTGATCGTGAAGTTCAAGGACGCCGCCGCCCCCGCGGCCACCAAGGACGCGGTGGTCGAGTCCGCCGCGCAGGACGCCCTGCCCGGCGCCAAGACCCCCGAGGTCGCCGACCACGTGAAGACCACGGCCGCGAAGGCGGACGTGGTCGAGCTGGACCGGGAGCTGGACGAGGCCGAGCAGGAGAAGGTCGTGGCCGAGATCCAGGCGGACCCGGCCGTGGAGTACGCCGAGGCGGACCGCCTGGCCTCGGCCTCGTGGGTGCCCAACGACACCTACACGAACTTCCAGTGGAGCCTGTGGCCCAACCAGGGCGGGGTGAGCTTCACGAGCGCGTGGGACCTCTCCCGCGGCAACGGGCAGACCATCGCGGTGCTGGACACCGGCATCACCTCCCACCCGGACCTGAACTCCAAGGTGGTCGCGGGCCGGGACTTCATCAACGATCCCGCGCTGTCCCGGGACGGGGACCTGCGGGACGCGAACCCCCAGGACCAGGGTGACTGGAGCGGTGCCGGGGAGTGCTCGAGCGCGGCGCGCACCTCCTCGTGGCACGGCACCCACGTGGCCGGGCTCGCCGCCGGCGCCACCCAGAACGGCACCGGGATCGCCGGGGCCGCACCCGGCGCGAGGATCCAGCCGGTGCGGGTGCTCGGCAAGTGCACCAACGGGTGGGTTTCGGACATCGCGGACGGCATCTCCTGGGCCGCGGGCGCGCCCGTGGCCGGTGAGCCCGCCAACCCCAACCCCGCCACGGTGGTCAACCTGTCCCTGAACTACCCCGGCGAGTGCGGCGCCACCATGCAGAACGCCATCAACGCGGCCGTGAACCGCAGCGTCCCGGTGGTGGTGGCCGCGGGCAACTCTGCGGTCAACGCGGGCGGCACCGCCCCCGCCAACTGCGCGAACACGATCGTGGTGGGCGCCTCGGACAACGCCGGCAACACCGCGAGCTACTCCAACACCGGCGCGGCGGTGGACGTCCTCGCCCCGGGCGGCACCGCGCAGAACCCCCTGCTCTCCACCGTGAACACGGGCACCACAACCCCCGCAGGGGCGTCCTACGCGAACATGTACGGCACGTCCATGGCCACTCCCCTGGTCTCCGGGACCGTGGCCCTGATGAAGCAGAAGAACCCGGCCATCACCCCGGCCAGGGTGGAGCAGATCCTGAAGTCCACCGCGAGCGGCAACCTCGGCTCCCTGACCGTCGATCCCGCCGCGGCGGTGCGGACCGCGACGCCCGCGGCCCCGGCGACGTCGTACCCGGTGTCCGGCGCCATCGGCGCGAAGTGGCGCGCCACCGGAGGGGCTGCGAAGTGGGGCAACCCCGCGGGCGCGGAGGGTGCTGCCGCGAACGGCGGGCGCTACCAGGAGTTCGTGAAGGACGGTCGGAAGACCACCATCTACTGGAGCAGCGCCACCGGTGCGCACGTGGTGGAGAACACCACCCTGATCGGCAAGAAGTTCATCTCCGCCGGGCGGGAGCGGGGCTACGGCTTCCCCACCAGCGAGGAGACCCGCGCGGGTGCCGGTTCCTACCAGGTGTTCCGCACCGGCTCCGCCACCACCAAGATCACGTGGAACAGTGCCGCGGGCACGCACGCGGTGCGCGAGAGCGGTGGCATCGGCGGAGCGTGGAAGCGCGCCGGCTTCGAGCGGGGCTGGGGCTGGCCCACCACGGACGAGTACCGCTCGGGCACCGAGGTGCGGCAGCGCTTCAGCAACGGCGTGACCGCGCACTGGACCGCGCAGCGCGGGGTGTGGACCACCCGCTGAGCCCCACGGGCTGAAAGCTG
>NZ_JAUMTZ010000010.1:10887-91937 GCF_030530945.1 Kocuria sp.
CCCCCCCGGCCCCCCCCCAGGGCCGCCCCCCCGGCGGGGGAGCCGCCCTTCGCGCGTCCGCGGCGCACGTGGCGGGGCCGGGCTCAGCGCGGGCGGGTCTCCCAGAACGCGACGGCGCTCGCGGCGGCCACGTTCAGCGAGTCCACCCCGTGGCTCATGGGGATCACCACGTGCCGGTCCGCGTGGTGCAGGGTGGCGGCCCCGAGCCCCTGGCCCTCCGTGCCCAGGATCAGGGCGAGCTTCTCCGGGGCCTCGGCGGCCAGGGCGTCCACGGTCACGGCGTCCTCGCTCAGGGCCAGGGCGGCGGTGAGGAAGCCCGCGTCCTTCACCCGCTGCAGGTCCGCCGTCCAGTGCTCCAGGCGCACCCACGGGACCTGGAACACGGTGCCCATGGACACGCGCACGGCCCGCCGGTAGAGGGGGTCCGCGCAGCGGGGTGTGACCAGGACGGCGTCCACGTCCAGGGCCGCCGCGGAGCGGAAGATCGCGCCCACGTTGGTGTGGTCCACGATGTCCTCCAGGATCGCCACCCGCCGGGAGGCGGCCAGCACCTCGGTCAGCTCCAGCGGCGCGGGCCGGTGCATCGCGGCCATGGCCCCGCGGTGCAGGTGGAAGCCCGTGATCTGCTCCAGCACCTCGTCGGAGCCCACGTACACGGGCACGTCGTGGGCCTCCAGCACGTCCGTGAGCCCGGCCAGCCACTTCTCGGCCATGAAGAAGGAACGGGGCTGGTGCCCGGCCTCCAGCGCCCGGCGCAGCACCTTGGAGGACTCTGCCAGGTACAGCCCGCGCTCCGGCTCCAGCTTCCGCCGCAGGGACACGTCCGTGAGGCTCGTGTAGTCGGCCACGCGGGGGTCCGCGGGGTCGGTGAGGCGGACGATGCGGTCGGACAGCGGCGGGATCACGAAGGTCTCCTGGTTCGGGAAGCGGGGGCGTGCGGGCGGGGGCCGGCAGGTGGGGCGGGCGCGGGGCTCAGAAGAACTTGGTGACCATGTTGGCCAGCGCCACCAGTCCCAGGACCACGATCACCGTGCGCAGCGCCACCGGGGACAGCTTCTTGCCGATCTTCGCGCCCAGCCACGAGCCCACGGTGGAGCTCACGGCGATGAGCAGAACCACCCACCAGTTGATCCGGTCGGAGGCCAGCAGCACGTAGGACAGCGCTGCCACGATGTTCACCGCGGCCACCAGCACGTTCTTCACCGCGTTCGACGACTGCAGCGGAGCCAGCAGGAACACCCCCAGGATCCCCACCAGCAGCACCCCCTGCGCGGCCACGAAGTACCCGCCGTAGATCCCGGCCAGGAACACGAGCACGTACAGCACCACCGGCTGCCGCGCGCCGTCCTCCTGGGCGGCCGGGGCCGACGCCGCCGTCCCCGTCCGGGCGGGCAGGGCGGCGTCGCCCGCGGAACCGGCAGCGCCCGCCGAACCCGAGGCACCCACGGAACCCGCTGCGCTGCCAGGAGCCCCAGCAGCCGTGCTCTGGCGCTCCTTGCGGGCGCGCACCGCGGCCTGCAGCCGGGGCTGGAAGACCACGAACAGCAGCGCCACCACGATCAGCGCGGGGGCCACCACGTCGAAGACCTCTTCGGGCAGGTGCAGCAGCAGCCAGGCGCCGATGACCCCGCCCACCACCGAGCACGGCAGCAGCCTGAGCAGGGTGCGCCGCAGACCGCGCAGCTCGCTGCGGTAGCTCCACGCGCCGGTGAGGTTCCCCGCGATCAGGCCCATCGCGTTGGACATGGACGCCGTGACGGGCGGCACACCCAGGGTCACCAGCACCGGGAACGTCACGAGCGTGCCTGAGCCCACGATGGTGTTGATGGTCCCGGCCCACAGCCCGGCCACCAGGATCAGCAGGACCTGCCACCACTCGAAGCCCACGGTGCCCCCCGCGCCGAGGAACTGGGTGGGCACGGACGCCGTAGTGAGCGCGAACACGGGGTTCAGCGCGCGAACGCCGCGAAGCGCTCGCCCACCCGCACCAGGCGCAGGGGCATGTCGAACGTCTCGGAGAGGTTCTCCTGGGTCATCACCCGTCCCACGGGACCGGCGGCCACGACCCGGCCCTCGCGCAGCAGCAGCGCGTGGGTGAAGCCGTCCGGGACCTCCTCCAGGTGGTGGGTGACCATGACCATCGCCGGGGAGGCCTCGTCCCGGGCGAGCTCGTCCAGGCGCTGCACGAGCTTCTCGCGGCCACCCACGTCCAGGCCCGCGGCTGGCTCGTCCAGCAGCAGCAGCTCCGGGTCGGTCATCAGCGCGCGGGCGATCAGCACCCGCTTGCGCTCCCCCTCGGACAGCGTCCCGTACGTGCGGTCCCGCAGTGCGGCCAGGCCCCACGCGGCGAGCAGCTGCTCGGCGCGGGCGGCGTCGTCCTCGTCGTACTGCTCGCGCCAGCGTCCTGTGACGCCGTAGGCGGCGGTGAGCACCACGTCCGCCACGGACTCCGCGTGCGGGATCTGCGCGGCCAGGGTGGCGGAACTGACCCCGATGCGCGGGCGCAGCTCGAACACGTCCACCGCGCCCAGGATCTCGTCCAGGATGTCCACCATCCCGCGCGTGGGGTGCAGGCGTGCCGCGGCGATCGAGAGCAGGGTGGACTTCCCGGCGCCGTTCGGGCCCAGGATCACCCAGCGCTCACCCTCGCGCACCGTCCAGTCCACGCCGTCGAGCAGGGTCTTCTCCCCGCGAACCACCGTGACGTCCACCAATTCCAGCACTGAGCTCATGACGGCAACTCTAGTGCCCGGTGCCCACGGCCTCCCGCCGCGGCGCACCGTGACCGGGGGGCGGGCGGGGTCACAGCCCCAGCAGGAACCGCAGCGCGTCCAGGTTGGGGATGTTCAGCTGGGTGTCCGCCACCTCGCGCAGCGCGGGCTTCGCGCGGTACGCCACCGACAGTCCCGCGGTGCGTGCCAGGGCGACGTCGTTCGCGCCGTCTCCCACGACCACCACGTCCTCCGGGGCCACCCCCAGCTCACCCGCCCACCGCGCGGCGAGCTCGGCCTTGGCGGCCCCGTCCACCACGCGTCCGGTGACCCTGCCGGTGAGGTGGCCGTCCACGACCTCCAGGGTGTTCGCCGCGGCGCGGGTCAGCTCCAGGGACGCGGCCAGCGGCTCGAGCACCTGGACGAAGCCCCCGGAGACGGCGGCCACCGCGTGGCCCTCGCGCAGCAGGGTGCGCACCAGTGCCTGGGCGCCCGGGGACAGCCGCACGGAGCGGGCGACGTCGCCCACGACCTCCGCGGGAAGCCCCGCCAGCACGGCCACGCGCTCCCGCAGCGACTCCTCGAAGTCGATCTCGCCCCGCATGGCGCGCTCGGTCACGGCGGCCACCTCCGCCTCGCGGCCCGCGTGGGCCGCCAGCAGCTCGATGACCTCCTGGCGGATCAGGGTGGAGTCCACGTCCGTGACCACGAGCTTCTTCCGGGACTGGTCCATCCACCGGGCGTCCACCACGTTGAGGTCCATCCCGGGCAGCAGCTGGGACTGCGGGTCGGGGCGCAGCGTGCGCCGCAGCCCCACCGGGTCGTCGCTGTGCACGTGCACGGTCAGGGCGTTGTAGCCCTCCACGTCCGCGGCGCGGTCGTCGGAGGCGCTGCCGGTGACGCGCACCCAGTTGTGGGACTCCACGGTGGCTCCGGTGCCCTCCACGAGGTCCAGCACGGAGGCCGTGGCCTCCTCGTCCGGGGACACGGCAAAGGCGACGACGGCACAGGGTTGGGACATGGCCGCAGTGTATCGGCCGCCCCGGACCCCGCACAAAGACCCCGGGTGCGCCCGCTCAGCCCCGCGGCGCGGAGCCCACCCGGTGCCTGCCCGGGGTTCCCACGCGCGAGGGCCACCACGAGCGGGGCCCCACGTCCAGGGCCAGGGCCGGCACCAGCAGCGAGCGCACCAGGATGGTGTCCAGGAGCACGCCGATGACCACGATGACCGCCAGCTGCACCAGGAACAGGATGGGCAGCACCGCCAGGGCGGCGAACGTGGCGGCCAGCACGATGCCCGCGGAGGTGATGACCCCTCCGGTGGTGACCAGTCCGGCCAGCACCCCCGGGCGGTGGCCCACCACGGCCACCTCCTCCCGCACACGGCTCATGAGGAAGATGTTGTAGTCGATGCCCAGCGCCACCAGGAACACGAAGCTGAACAGCGGCACCGTGGGGTCCGCCTGGTTGATCCCCGCCGCCTCGAACACCAGGGTGGCCAGGCCCAGGGCGGAGAGGAAGGAGAGCACCGTGGTGGCGATCAGCAGCACGGGCATCAGGATGCTGCGCAGCAGGGCCATGAGGATCACCAGGATGACCAGCAGGATCACGGGGATGATCAGGGCGCGGTCGTGCCCGGAGGCGGCCACGGTGTCCACCTGCACCGCGGTGGTCCCGCCCACGGCGGTCTCCGGGGAGATCCCCGCGAGCTCGTTCCGCAGGCGCTGCACCGTGGCCTGGGCCTCCTCGGAGTCGGAGGCGTGGGTGAGGGTGGCCTGCAGCAGCACGTCGCCGTTGCTCACGGTGGGCTCCACCCCGGCGAACGGTCCGGCCTGCGGTGCGGGGTAGGGCAGCGTGCCGCCCGGGGCGGCCTTGGCCGTGAAGGCGACCGAGGCGACGTCGTGGTCGCCCGCGAGCTCACGGGCCACGTCCTGGGCGTCGTCGCGGGGGGTCAGCACGTAGACGGGGTCGCCGGAGCCGCCGGGGAAGTGCCGTTCGATGACCTCCAGGCCGTCGCGGGCCTGGGACTGCCCGGTGACGAACTCGGACTCGGGCACGCCGCCGGCGTCCAGCTGGGTGGCGCCCACGGCGGCCACGCCCAGCAGCAGGGTGCACACGATCCACACCGCCCGCGAGCGGCGCTCCACGAGGCGGGCGACCGCCGGCCACAGGCCCTTGTGGGTGAAGGGGTCCATGGCCTGGTCGTGGGTCTCGGGGTTCTCGTCCACGCGCGGCATCCGAGGCCACAGGGCGGCCCGCCCGAAGATCGCCAGCAGCGCGGGCAGCAGGGTCAGTCCGGCGAGGACCGCGAAGACCACGCCGATCGCCGTGGCCGGGCCCACCCCGCGGTTGGAGGTCAGCTGGGACAGCAGCAGGCACAGCAGCCCGGCGATCACCGTGGTCCCGGAGGCCAGCACGGCGGGGACGGTGCCCTTCCAGGCCACACGGGTGGCCTCCCAGCGCGACGGCGTGTGGTGCAGGGCCTCGCGGAAGCGGGCGGTGTAGAGCAGGCCGTAGTCGGTGGCGGCGCCGATCACGATGATCGAGAGGATCCCCTGGGTCTGCCCGCTCAGGGCGATCACCCCGTTCTGCGCGAGCACGTAGATGGCGAGGATCGCTCCGCACAGGGCGGCCACGCTGGTGAGCAGCACCAGGAACGGCAGCAGGGGCGAGCGGTAGACCACCACCAGGATCACCAGCACGGCCACCAGGGCCACGAGGAGCAGCAGCCCGTCGATGCCGGAGAACGCCTCGGAGAGGTCCGCCACGAGTCCGGCGGGTCCACTCACGTACGCGGTGAGCCCCTCGGGGGTGTCCTGGGCCAGGCGGTCGTGCAGCTGCTCCACCACGTCCCCGGTCTCGGCGTCGGAGTCCACCACGACCACCAGCTCGGCGGCCTTGCCGTCCTGCGAGGGGATCACCGGGGAGACCTCCAGCACGCCGTCGGTGTTCTCGAAGGAGCGCGCGGTGTCCGCAAGCTTGTCCCGCTGGGCGTCGGTCAGGGCCTGCTGCGACTCCACCACCACGATGGCGGGCACGCCTTCGGAGTCCCGGAACTCCCCCAGTCTGTCCTGCACGCGGGTGGCCTGGGAGTCCACGGGCAGGAAGTCCGCCTGCGAGTTGGAGACCACGTCGGAGACCTTGCCGAACGTCGGTCCGCCCACGCCCATCACGCCCAGCCACGCGAGCACCAGCAGCACGGGCACGAGCCACCGCAGCGCAGTGCGGCCGCTGTCCTCCCTCGACCGTGCGGGCGTGGTCTCCCCCGTACCGGCTGCGGTGCCGCGGACGGCCGCGTCCCGTTCCTGCTCGACGGGACGGGGTGCTGGGCTGCTCGGCATGTCTCACCTTCGGGGGTCTCGGCACGGGGCGGTGCCAGCGCACGGGTGCGCGGACACGAACGACGACGCCGCAGCTCCTGGAGTGCCGCACCTCGCCGCATTCCATGCTACGGGGGCCTGGCCCACGAGCGGGGGCTGCAGGGCCACCGGGAAAATGCCCGCCCAGGACCGGGACATGGAGAGACCCCGTTCGACCTGTGGTCGAACGGGGTCTCTCTGCTGTGCGCGAGGGGGGACTTGAACCCCCACCCTCTAATACGAGGACTAGCACCTCAAGCTAGCGCGTCTGCCTATTCCGCCACCCGCGCAGGTGTCTGTCGGACCCGGTCATCCCCGTGGGAAAACCGTTGCGGCCCTCGGCAACGACAAGAAACCTACCACAGTTCCCGGGGCCGCTCGAACCGGTGGGCTGCGCCGCACGGGGGTGCGGGCGGCGTCGCCCACCGGTGCTGCCGGGGCAGGAAGCGGCGACCGGGGCGGCGGGCTACTTCCCGGACTGCGCCAGGAAGTCCTCGGCACCGCCCACGAGCTCCACGTGCCCGGTGGGGACGTCTGCGGTGACCATCGCGGCGATCTCCTGGGCGAACTCGTTGACCGTGTAGAGCTTCCCGGCGGCCGCGCGGCGCTCGTCCAGGGCACCGGGGCGGGCGCGGTTGAGCAGGGTGGCGGTCACGGTGCCCTCGATCATGTCCGCGGAGACCACCACGAAGCTCACGCCCTTCTCCTGCATCTCGGGCACGCGGGCGGTGAGGGTGTCCTCCCCGGCGCGCTTGGAGTGGGCCACGGCCTCGTACTCGGGCATGGTCTCCACCTCGTTGATGAAGTGCGCCTGGTGGCTGGTGACGAACACCACCCGCCCGCCCTCGGGCAGAACCGTGAGCGCCTCGGTGAGGGTGTCGTTCTGGGCGTCGCGGTTCAGGCGCAGGGCGTAGTCCTCCCCCAGCTCCGTCTCCATGCCGCCGGAGGCGTTGAGCACGAGCACGTCCACGCCGCCGAAGCGCTCCACCGCGGCCCGGAACAGCCCGCTGCGGGACTCGGGGTCCGTGATGTCCGCCTGCACGGCGATCGCGGAGCCGCCGGCCTCGGTGATCTCCTTGACCACCTTGTTCGCGCGCGGGGCCTTCTGGCGGTAGTTGATGACCACGTTGGCGCCCTGCCCGGCGAGGATCTTGGCGGTGTCCGCCCCCACCCCTCGCGAGGACCCCGTGATGACCACGGTCTTGCCGGCAACTGAGCTCATGAGATGTCTCCTTCGAGGATGCGGTGCTGGTGGAAAGGGAGGGGTGTCAGTGGCCCATGCTCAGGCCGCCGTCCACGGGGATCACGGCCCCCGAGACGTACGCGGCGTCAGGGGAGGCCAGGTAGGTCACGGCACCGGCCACCTCGCGCGCGAGCCCGAAGCGGCCCGCGGGGATCATGGACAGGTAGTTGTCCGTGACCTCCTCGGGCAGCTCCTCCGTCATGGCGGTGCTGATGTAGCCGGGGGTGACCACGTTCGCGGTGACCCCCCGGGAGCCGAGCTCGCGGGTGATCGCCCGGGCCATGCCGGTGAGCCCGGCCTTGGAGGCGGCGTAGTTCACCTGGCCGGGGGCGCCGGTGTAGCCCACCACGGAGGAGATGAAGACCACCCGGCCGCGCTTCAGGCGCATGAAGCCCTTGGTGGCCCGCTGGACCACACGGAACGCCCCGGTGAGGTTGGTGTCCACCACGTCCTGGAAGTCCGCCTCCTTCATGCGCAGCAGCAGCGTGTCCTTGGTGATGCCCGCGTTCGCCACCAGGACCTCCACGGGTCCGAAGCGGGACTCGACCTCCTTGAACGCCGCGTCCACCGAGGCGGAGTCGGTGACGTCCGCCGTGACGGTGTGGGTTCCCTCGGGGCCCTCCGCCCCGGAGCGGGAGGTGACCACCACGGTGTCCCCCTGGGCCACGAAGGCCTCCGCGATCGCGCGGCCGATGCCGCGGTTGCCTCCCGTGACGAGCACGGTGCGCGGGTTCGTGGGCTGATGGGTCATGGGACACCTTCCGTGTCGGGTGCGTGCGGCGGGGCCGCCGCACGCGGGATCGGGACGTCACAGCATCCTAACCGGCGCCCGCACGCGGGTCCCCGTCCCCCACCGGGAGCCCGCCCCGCCCACTTGGGGGCCGGCGGGCAACGGTGCCACAATGGTCAGCACGCTCACCTTCACGGTGACGGCGTTGGCTCCGGGCACATCCCGCAGGATTCGTCGAAGGACCGGTTCCCATCACAGCTTCCCAGCACCAGACGCACGGTTCCACCGAGGTCCACTCCATCACCTCGGCCGCGGACCCGCACACCGCGGACATCTCGCACCGCATGAAGGTGTACTCCGCGCAGATGGCCGTGCGCATCGTGTGCATCATCGGCGCCATCCTCATCGACAACATCTGGGTGCGCGTCCTGCTGGTGCTCGGCGCGGCCCTGCTGCCGTGGTTCGCGGTGATGCTCGCGAACAAGGGCGCGGACCGCTCGGAACGCACCGGCTCCGCCTACCGCCCGCCCACGCTCACCGAGCTGCCCACCACCGCGGAGACCCGTGACCGGGCGCCGGAGCCGGAGGCCGTGGTGGTGGACGGGGAGTACACGGTGCACGCCCCCCAGCGCGCGCTGCCCGTGCCACGCCCCACGGCCTCGCGCCGGAACTAGGGTGGGAGCAGGCACCACACGCACCACATGCAAGGCTCTCGGGAGGAACGTCACACGGTGGAATTCGATCTGCTCGGCTCACTGGACCCGCACCACTCCCGGGACACCGCCCCCTCCCCCGAGGCCCACGCCGCCCCGCACGCCACCTGCTCGCGCCGGGGTTGCCGCGCCCCGGCCAGCTGGAGCCTGTCCTGGAACAACCCCCGGGTGCACACCCCCGAGCGCCGCAAGACCTGGCTCGCGTGCGACGCCCACCGCGAGCACCTGGCCGAGTTCCTGGACCAGCGCGGCTTCCTGAAGGCGGTGGAACCCTTCGCGCCGCACGACGACGCCGCCCCCACCCCGGGCGGGGACGGCGGCGTCGTGCGCGGGGAGCGGACGGAGGGCACCCGCTGATGCGCGCCTACTCCTTCCTGCGCACGCCCGCGTGGATCGGCTGGTTCCTGCTCACCTGCGCCGCCGCCGTGATGTGCCTCTACCTGGCCCAGTGGCAGATGTCCCGCAACGACCACCTGGTGGCGGAGAACGCGAAGATCACCGGCAACTACGACGCCCCGGCATACGACGCCGCCCGCGGGCTGCCCCTGTTCGAGGACTACGACGACTCCAAGACCTGGCACCCCGTGCAGCTGCGCGGAACCTACCTCCCGCAGGAGACCGTGCTGGTGCGCAACCGCCCCCACGACGGCCGCGTGGGCTACGACGTCCTGGTGCCGCTGCGCACCGAGCAGGGAACGGTGGTGGCCGTGGACCGCGGCTGGATCCCCACCGACGACTCCGCCAACGGCATGCCCTCCACCGTGCCCGACGCACCGCAGGGAACCGTGACCGTCACCGCCCGGCTGCGCCCCACCGAGGGCACCGTGGACCGCGGTGCGCCCGAGGGCCAGGCGGCGTCCATCGACCTGCCCGCGCTGCGCTCGCAGTGGGGACCGAGGCTCGCCGCCGGCGGGTACGGGGAGCTGGTGTCCGAGGACCCCGCCGCCGCGCAGACCCCCCAGGCCGCCGAACGGCCCGAGGTGGCCTACGGTCCGCACCTGTCCTACTCCATGCAGTGGTACGCGTTCGCGGTGCTCGTGTTCGTGGCCTACGGCTACTCCGCCCGCCAGCACGTGAAGAACGTGGAGTGGGACCGGGCCTACGCCGCCCAGGTGGAGCGTCGGCTCGCGGCGTACTACGACGCCCAGGGCAACTACATCGGGGACGGGGACGAGTCCCTGGTGATCCGCCAGCTGCAGATGGCCGACGACATGCCCGCCCACCTGAAGTCCCTCTACCGACCCAGGCGCGCCCGCAGCGGCAACGGTCCCAACGGTGAGGACGAGGAGGACGCCCTGCTGGACGCCCTCGAGGCCCGCGAGCGCCGCTGATCCGCCGCCCCTCCCGGGGCACCCACCTCTCGTGCCGAAGGAGTCACCGTGAAGATCACCGCCGCCGTCCTGGACGAGATCGGGCTGCCGCGCCCGTATGCCGAGTCCCGGCCGCTCTCCGTGCAGGAGCTGGAGCTCTCGGAACCCGGTCCCGGGGAGCTGCTGATCCGCATCCGCGCGGCCGGGGTGTGCCACTCGGACCTGTCGGTGGTGGACGGCAGCCGCCCGCGGCCCCTGCCCATGGCCCTGGGCCACGAGGCCTCGGGGATCGTGGAGCGCGTGGGCGAGGGCGTCACGGACGTGGGCCCCGGGGACCAGGTCACCACCGTGTTCCTGCCCCGCTGCGGGGAGTGCGCGAACTGCGCCACGGACGGCAGGCTGCCGTGCACGCCCGGCACGGAGACGAACGACGCCGGGCTGCTGCCGGGCTCCGCCCTGCGGTTGCACCGCGGGGAGGAGGAGGTCCACCACCACCTGGGCGTCTCCGGTTTCGCGTCCCACGCCGTGGTGAGCCGCCAGTCCGTGGTTCCCGTGGGCGCGGACGTGCCTCCTGAGATCGCCGCGGTGGTGGGCTGCGCCGTGCTCACCGGCGGCGGAGCGGTGCTCAACGCCGGGCGCCCCGGGGACGGGGACACCGTGGTGGTCGTGGGCCTGGGCGGTGTGGGCATGGCCGCGCTGCTCACCGCGCTGTCCCTGCAGAAGGGCCCCGTGATCGGGGTGGACGCCAACCCCGAGAAGCTCGCGCGCGCCACCGGGCTGGGCGCCACCGCCGTCTACTCCCCCGCCGAGCTCGTGGAGCAGGGCGTGCGCGCCGCCGTGGTGGTCGAGGCCGCCGGTCACCCCCGCGCGTTCGAGACCGCCGTCGCGGCAACCGCCCCGGGCGGCACCACCGTGACGGTGGGCCTGCCCTCACCCGACGCCCGCTCCACCATCGCACCGCTGGGCCTTACGGCGCAGGCCCGCACGATCGTGGGCTCCTACCTGGGCTCGGCCGTGCCCTCCCGGGACATCCCCGTCTACCTGGACCTGTGGCGCCAGGGCAGGCTGCCCATCGAGGAGCTGATCTCGGAGCGGGTGTCCCTGTCCCGGATCAACGAGAGCATGGACCGCCTCGCCGATGGCCTGGCCGTGCGCCAGGTCATCCGCTTCGACGACTGAGCCCCGCCGACGTCGCCGCGGCGCCCCGTCCGCGGGCCGCCGCCCTCGGGACGGGCCGGGCCTGGTCCGCCGTGCGGCGGGCGAGGTGCGAGAACCAGGTGGGGTGCGGCGTGGTCCGCGGTGCGAGGTGGGGCGCGGTGTCAGGCCAGGCTGATGAGGTCCTGGTACTCCTGGCTCCAGAGGTCCTCCACGCCGTCCGGGAGCATGACCACGCGCTCGGGCTCCAGTGCCGCCACGGCGCCCTCGTCGTGGGAGACGAGCACCACTGCGCCCTCGTAGCTGTGCAGGGCGTTGAGGATCTCCCGACGGGAGGCCGGGTCCAGGTTGTTGGTGGGCTCGTCCAGCAGCAGCACGTTCGCGGAGGACGCCACGAGCGTGGCCAGGGCCAGGCGGGTCTTCTCACCGCCGGAGAGCACGGCGGCGGGCTTGTCCACGTCGTCCCCCTGGAACAGGAACGAGCCGAGGATGGTGCGCACCTGGGTGTCCGCGAGCTCCGGGGCCGCGGACTTCATGTTCTCCAGCACGGTCCGGTCCGTGTCCAGGGTGTCGTGCTCCTGCGCGAAGTACCCCAGCTTCAGGCCGTGACCCGGGACCACCTCGCCGGTGTCCGGTTCGGACTGGCCCGCGAGCATGCGCAGCAGCGTGGTCTTGCCCGCACCGTTGAGCCCGAGGACCACCACGCGGGAGCCGCGGTCGATGGCGAGGTCCACGTCCGTGAAGATCTCCAGCGAGCCGTAGGACTTGGACAGCCCCCGGGCGGTGAGCGGGGTCTTGCCGCAGTCCGCGGGCTTAGGGAAGCGGATGGCCGCCACCTTGTCCTGCACCCGCTCGTCCTCGATGCCCGCCATCAGCCGTTCCGCGCGGCGGATCATCTGCTGGGCGGCCGCGGCCTTGGTGGCCTTCGCGCGCATCTTGTTGGCCTGGTCCATGAGCACCCCGGCCTTCTTCTCCGCGTTCGCGCGCTCCCGCTTGCGCCGGGCCTCGTCCTGCTCGCGCTGCTTGATGTAGTTCTTCCACGTCATGTTGTAGACGTCCACCACGCACCGGTTGGCGTCCAGGTAGAGCACCTTGTTGGTGACCATCTCCATGAGCCCCACGTCGTGGGAGATCATCAGCACCCCGCCCTGGTAGGAGCGCAGGAACTCGCGCAGCCACACGATCGAGTCGTGGTCCAGGTGGTTGGTGGGCTCGTCCAGGAGCATGGTGTCCGCGTCCGAGAACAGGATGCGGGCCAGCTCCACGCGGCGGCGCTGACCGCCGGAGAGCGTGTGCAGGGGCTGGTCCAGGACCCGCCCGGGCAGGTTCAGGTTGTTGGTGATGGTGGCCGCCTCGGACTCGGCGGCGTACCCGCCGCCCGCGAGGAACTCGGACTCCAGCCGGTCGTAGCGGCGCATGGCCTTGGCCCGCACGGTCTCGTCCTCCGAGGCCATCTCCTCCTCGGTGCGCCGCAGCCTGCCGATCACACCCGCGAGGTTGCGGGCGGAGAGGATGCGGTCACGGGCCAGCTGGTCCATGTCCTCCACCTTGGGGTCCTGCGGCAGGTAGCCGATGGAGCCCGAGCGGGTGACCTCTCCCCCGGCGGGCAGCGTCTGGCCGGCGAGCACCTTGGTCATGGTGGTCTTCCCGGCGCCGTTGCGCCCCACGAGACCCACCTTGTCGCCCCTGTCCACGCGGAAGTTCACCTCGTCCATGAGCAGTCGCGCGCCGGCGCGCAGTTCGAGGTTCGTGACGGTGATCAAGGGTGCAGGGCCTTTCGGACGGCGGTGACGCCGGCGGGACGCGCGGGATGGCGCGCCGTGCGCGCGGCGGCGGGAGGGGTGCTGCCCGGCGGGTCCCCTGGCACACGGGCACCGGGCGGGCGGACAACCGCCCCAGTCTATCCGGCCGTGCAAGTCCCCGGGCGGGCCCGACCACTAGACTGCCCCCCATGACAGTACCCGCCCGCGCCCAGCGCTCCGTGTCCTCGTTCGACCTGGCGAACATCGCCGTGTTCGCGGCCCTCACCTGCGTCCTCTCGCTGGTCCCCGCCATCCCGGTGGGCCCGTTGGGCGTGCCGATCACCCTGCAGACGCTCGCCGTGTTCCTCACGGGCATGGTCCTGGGCGGCTGGCGGGGCTTCCTGGCGCTCGCGCTCTACGTGGTGGTTGGGCTGCTGGGCGTCCCGGTCTTCGCGGGCTTCTCGGGCGGGCCCGGGGTGCTGGCGGGTCCGAGCGCGGGCTACCTGCTCTCCTTCCCCTTCGCCGCCGCTCTCGTGGGCTGGCTCGCCCACCGCAGCGTGCGGGTGGAGCGCGTGCGACGCCGCGAGGGCTCCACCGCCGCCGCGCCGGACCGCAGCGCGGGACTGACCGGCAAGCTGTTCCTGGCCGGTCTAGCGGGCCTGCTGCTCTCCCACGTGGTGGGCACCGTGGGCATGGTCCTCTTCGGCCTGGGCACCAAGGCCGCCGTGCTGGCGGACCTCATCTACCTGCCCGGTGACCTCCTCAAGGTCCTCGTGGCCGCCCTGATCGCCGTGGCCGTGCACCGCGCGTTCCCCCGCATGGCCGGGGCGGTCCTCTGAGTGCAGGACGTGCGGCGCCCGGGGCAGGATGAGTCCCTGCGGTGCGAGGACGTCACGGTCACCGCGGAGGGCCCCCGCGGTCCCGTCACGGTGCTGGACCGGGTCTCCTGCGAGTTCACCGCCTCCCGCACCGCGGTGATCGGGCTCAACGGCTCGGGCAAGTCCACCCTGCTGCGCCTGTTCAACGCTCTCGTCACCCCCGCCTCCGGCGCGGTGCGCACCCTGGGGGTGGACCCCGTGGCACGGCCCCGTGAGGCACGCTCCCTGGTGGGCTTCGTGTTCACGGACCCCGCCTCGCAGATCCTCATGCCCACCCCCCTCGAGGACATCGAGCTCTCCCTGCGCCGCAGCGTGCGGGACCGCACCGAGCGGGCGGAGCGGGCCATGGCCTGGCTGCGGCGGCTGGGGCTGGCGGAGCGCGCCCACCACAGCGTCTTCGACCTCTCCGGCGGGGAGCGCCAGCTCGTGGCACTGGCCGCGGTGCTCGCCGTGGACCCCCGGGTCCTGGTCCTGGACGAGCCCACCACGCTGCTGGACCTGCGCAACCGGCTGCGGCTGCGGGAGCTGCTCGACGCGCTGCCCCAGCGTCAGCTCGTCAGCACCCACGACCTCGAGCTCGCTGCCACCGCCCAGCACGTGGCCGTGGTCCACCGCTCCCGGCTCCTCGCGCAGGGGCCTCCTGAGGACGTGATCCCCCGGTACCGGGCGTGGTGCGCCCACGGCTTCCCGGACGACGCCGCGTGAGCGGTGCCGCACCCGGCTCGCCCTCCCCGCGCGGTGGAGGGTCCCGGCGCCGGGGACAGCCCAGGCGCGGTGGCGCGGGGCGCACGCGGCGTCGTCGGGCGCCCCGCCACGACGACCTGCTCGGCACCTACGTGCCCGGCACCTCCCCGCTGCACCGCTGCCCGCTGTGGCTCAAGGCGGCGCTGCTGCTGGCGGCGGGTGTCGGCGTGATGGTGGCGCGCGCGTGGCCGGTGTCCCTGGCCGTGCTCGCGCTCACCGCGGTGGCCTCCGTGACGTGCGGGCTGGGGCTGCGGCGCTGGGCTGCGCCCCTGCGGCCGCTGTGGCTGCTGGTGGTCGCCCTGGCGGCCTACCACGGGCTGACGGCGGGACCCGCGCGCGCCGCGGACGTGGTGCTCTCCCTGCTCGCGGTCGTGGCGCTGAGCCGCCTGCTGCTCACCACCACCGAGCTGCCGCGGCTCGTGGACGGACTCGTGGGCCTGTGCGCGCCCCTGCGCCCGCTCGGCATCGACCCGGAGCGCATTGGGCTCGCGGTCTCGCTCATGATCCGCTCGGTCCCCTGGCTCTTCGGGGTCCTCACCACCGTCGCCGACGCCGCCGCGGCCCGCACCGTGCGCCCGCGGGCCGCGCGGCTGGTCACCCCCGCGGTGATCGCCACCGTGGACTACGCCCACCGCACCGGGGAGGCACTCGTGGCACGCGGACTCGAGTGAGCGCCGACGCCCACGGCGACCCCGGGGGCCCTATGCTTCCCCCATGAGCTTCAACGACAACTCACAGCTGGACGCCGGACGGGTGGGCTCCGGGGGCGGCGGACGCGGCATCGCCGTGGGCGGTGGGCTGGGCGGCGTGGTCCTGCTGCTGCTCGCCGGCCTGTTCTTCGGCCAGGACGGGATCGACGCCCTGACCGGCGGAGCCCAGGAGCAGGGCACCGGGACCCAGCAGGTGGACACCGGGCTGGAAGACCGCTGCCGCACGGGCGCGGACGCGAACTCGGACCCCCAGTGCCGCATGGTGGCCACGGTGCAGTCCCTGGACCAGTTCTGGGGCGAGTACCTGCCGGAGGCCACCGGCACGCGGTACACGCAGCCGCGAGTGGTGCTCTTCACGGGCACCGACAGCACCTCGTGCGGGCAGGCGTCCTCCGCAACCGGGCCGTTCTACTGCCCGCCGGACGGCACCGTCTACCTGGACACGGGGTTCTTCGACCAGATGCGTTCGCAGTTCGGCGCGGACGCGGACGCGCTGGCCCAGGAGTACGTGATGGCGCACGAGGTGGGCCACCACATCCAGGACCTGCAGGGCACCCTGGGCCGCGCCCAGCAGGACCCGCACGGCGCCAGCTCCGGGGCCGTGCGCACCGAGCTGCAGGCCGACTGCTACGCCGGGATGTGGGCGCACCACGCCACCGAGTCCGGCGGCGCCGTGCAGCTGCAGCCCATCACCCGCGCGCAGCTCTCGGACGCCATCCAGGCGGCCGGCGCCATCGGCGACGACCGGATCCAGGAGACCACCAGCGGCCGCGCGAACCCCGAGTCCTTCACCCACGGGACCTCCGCGCAGCGCCAGGCGTGGTTCCTCACCGGGTACCAGACCGGTGAGCTGAAGGCCTGCAACACGTTCAGCGCCTCCAACCTGGACCACCCCGACGCACTGAGCTGATCCACTGACCGGTCCGCCCCTGACGGCGGCAGCTCGTCCGGCGGCACCTCTCTCGACATCGCAGAACGGCACGGCGCACGACCACTGTGGTCGTGCGCCGTGCCGTTGCCGTGGGGCGGGGACGAACGCCTCAGATGTTGAAGCCCAGGGCCCGCATCTGGTCGCGGCCGTCCTCCGTGATCCGCTCCGGGCCCCACGGGGGCATCCAGATCCAGTTCACGTGCCACTCGTCCACGGCCGGGGCCAGGTTCTGGGCCACCTGCTCCTCGATGACGTCCTGCAGCGGGCAGGCCGCCGTGGTGAGCGTCATGTCCAGGCGCAGGGAGGCGTCGTCCTGGTACTCCAGGCCGTAGAGCAGGCCCAGGTCCACGATGTTCACGCCCAGCTCGGGGTCGATCACGTTCTTCAGCAGGTCCGTGATCTCCTCCAGCGACGCCTGGCCCTGGGGCCCGGCGGGGGCGGCGGTCTCGGTGGAATCGCTCATGGCGACCTCCTCGGGGTGTGGTGTGGGGTGGACGACTACTTGGCGGTGGCCTGCACGTAGCGGTCGTAGCCCTCGTTCTCCAGGCGCTCGGCCAGCTCGGGCCCGCCCTGGTCCACCACGCGCCCGGCCGAGAACACGTGCACGAACTGCGGCTTGATGTAGCGCAGGATCCGCGTGTAGTGGGTGATGAGCATGATGCCCGTGTTGTCGGTCTCCAGGGCGCGGTTGACACCCTCGGACACGATCTTCAGGGCGTCCACGTCCAGACCGGAGTCGGTCTCGTCCAGCAGGGCGATCTTCGGCTTGAGGATCTCGAGCTGCAGGATCTCGTGACGCTTCTTCTCACCACCGGAGAAGCCCTCGTTCACGTTGCGCTGCAGCATGTCGGTGTCGATCTTCAGCTTCTCCATGGCCGCGCGCAGGTCCTTGGTCCACGTGCGCAGCGAGGGGGCCTCGCCGTCCACCGCGGTCTTCGCGGAGCGCAGGAAGTTGGAGGTGGTCACGCCGGGGATCTCCACGGGGTACTGCATGGCCAGGAACAGCCCGGCACGGGCCCGCTCGTCCACGGACATGGAGAGCACGTCCTGCCCGTCCAGGGTCACCGACCCGGAGTCCACCTGGTACTTGGGGTGGCCCGCGATCGTGGAGGCCAGCGTGGACTTGCCGGAGCCGTTGGGGCCCATGATGGCGTGGACCTCGCCGGAGTTGATGGTCAGGTTCACGCCCTTGAGGATGGGCTTGGTGGACTCGTCGTCCAGGATGACGGACGCGTGGAGGTCCTTGATCTCCAGAGTTGACATGGGGTGATTCTCCTTGTGGTCATGGGCACGGGACCCTTCTCGGGTCCCCGTGCGAGGTGCGTGGGATCGGGCGACGGCGCCGGGCCGGGTGCTCAGTTCTCGGTGCGGGCGAGCTCGTCCTCCAGGGCGGCGCGCAGCTGCTCCTCGAGGGACTCCACACCCACCTGCTGGATGATCTCGAACAGGAAGCCGCGGACCACCAGGCGCCGGGCCTGGTCCTCCGGGATCCCGCGGGACATCAGGTAGTACAGGTGCTCGTCGTCCAGCTGGCCCGTGGTGGAGGCGTGGCCGGCACCGGCGATCAGCCCGGTCTCGATCTCCAGGTTCGGCACGGAGTCCATGCGCGGACCGTCGTTGAGGATGAGGTTCCGGTTGAGCTCGTACGTGTCCGTGCCCTCGGCCTCGGCGCGGATGAGCACGTCCCCGACCCACACGCCGTGCGCGTTCTCGCCCTGCAGCGCGGACTTGTAGGTCACCCGCGAGCGGCAGCGGGGCACGGAGTGGTCCACGAACAGGCGGGACTCCAGGTGCTGGCCGTCGTCCACGAACGTGAGGCCGTACATCTCCACGTCACCACCGGGGGCGGTGAAGCGGGTGGACGGGGTGACCCGCACGAGGTCCCCGCCCAGGGTCACGAGCACGTGCTTGAACGTGGCGTCGCGGCCCAGCTTCGCCTGCTGGGAGGAGGCGTGCACGGAGTCGTCGGTCCACTCCTGCAGGGACACCACCGTGAGGTTGGCACCGTCCGCCACGGCGAACTCCACGTTCTGGGACAGCACAGCCGTGCCCTGGTGGCGAAGCACCACGAGCGCGCGGGAGTTCGTCCCTGCGTCCACCACCACGTGCTGGGCGGCGGGCTCCTCGGACTCCCCCGTGAACGTGACGATCACGGGCTCGGAGACCTGGGCGTCCCGGGGGATGCTGATCACGGTGGCCTCGGAGAACGAGGACCACGCGTTCGCGGCCACCCGGTCCTCCGGGATGCCCGCGGACCCCACGCGGGAGTCGTCACGCGGGACCGAGGTGATCTCCACGGCGTCGTCCCCGGAGACGGTGACGGCGGGCGCGGGACCCTGCAGGGCGGCGTCGTCCAGACCCCGCAGGCGCTTGATGGGCGTGAAGCGCCAGTCCTCCAGCTTGCTGCTCAGCGGCGGGAAGTCCGCCACGTCGTAGGAGGTGGTGCGGCCCGCGCGGGAGGAGTCCGGGACCACGGGGGCGTCCCCGTTCACGGTGCCCTTGAACTCGGGCTCACCGGCCTGGTTGCGGCCCTCCTGCAGGGTCTCGCCCTCCTGGCTCATGCCCGGGATGGCCACGCGGTCCTCACCCGTGGGAACCCCGTTCACCTGCTCGTCGGCGGCCTGTGCGTCAGGGGCGGTCTGATCGGTGGTGGACATATCAGCCAACGGATCCTTCCATTTGCAGTTCGATGAGACGGTTGAGCTCGAGCGCGTACTCCATGGGCAGCTCACGGGCGATCGGCTCCACGAAGCCGCGCACGATCATGGCCATGGCCTCGTCCTCGGGCATGCCGCGCTGCATGAGGTAGAACAGCTGCTCCTCGGACACGCGCGAGACCGTGGCCTCGTGGCCCATGGTGACGTCGTCCTCGCGGATGTCCACGTAGGGGTAGGTGTCCGAGCGGGAGATCGTGTCCACCAGCAGGGCGTCGCACACCACGTTGGACTTGGAGTGCGTGGCGCCCTCGCGCACCTGCACCAGCCCGCGGTACGCGGAGCGGCCGCCGTTGCGGGCCACCGACTTGGAGACGATGGAGGAGGACGTGTTCGGGGCGATGTGCACCATCTTGGACCCGGTGTCCTGGTGCTGCCCCTCGCCGGCGAACGCGATGGAGAGGGTCTCACCACGGGCGTGCTCACCCGTCATGTAGACCGCGGGGTACTTCTGGGTGACCTTGGAGCCGATGTTGCCGTCCACCCACTCCATGGTGGCGCCCTCGTGGGCGATGGCCCGCTTGGTCACCAGGTTGTACACGTTGTTGGACCAGTTCTGGATGGTCGTGTACCGCACCCGGGCGTTCTTCTTGCAGATGATCTCCACCACGGCGGAGTGCAGCGAGTCGGTCTTGTAGATCGGCGCGGTGCAGCCCTCGATGTAGTGGACGTAGGAGTCCTCGTCCGCGATGATCAGCGTGCGCTCGAACTGGCCCATGTTCTCCGTGTTGATGCGGAAGTAGGCCTGCAGCGGGATGTCCACGTGCACGCCCTTGGGGACGTACACGAACGAGCCGCCGGACCACACGGCCGTGTTCAGCGCGGCGAACTTGTTGTCGCCCACGGGGATCACGGTGCCGAAGTACTCCTCGAAGAACTCGGGGTGCTCCTTCAGGGCGGTGTCCGTGTCCATGAAGATCACGCCCTGCTTCTCCAGGTCCTCGCGGATCTGGTGGTACACGACCTCGGACTCGTACTGCGCGGCCACGCCGGCCACCAGACGGCTGCGCTCGGCCTCCGGGATGCCCAGCTTCTCGTAGGTGTTGCGGATGTCCTCCGGCAGCTCCTCCCAGGAGCCCGCCTGCTGCTCGGTGGAGCGCACGAAGTACTTGATGTTGTCGAAGTCGATCCCGGAGAGGTCCGCGCCCCAGGTGGGCATGGGCTTGCGGTCGAAGAACTTCAGGCCCTTCAGACGCAGCTGCGTCATCCAGTCCGGCTCGCTCTTCTTGGCCGAGATGTCCCGGACCACTTCCTCGTTCACGCCACGGCGCGCGGACGCGCCGGCGTCGTTCTTGTCGGACCAGCCGTACTGGTACTGCCCGATTCCCTCGAGCTCCGGGTTCATCTCCAGGATCTCGGAAATCGTGGTGTCGCCTGCCATGCTGCCCGCGGTCTCCGCGGGCACGATGCGCTCGGTCATGACAACCCTCCCTGTCGTGCGGTTGTGTGGTTGGTGGAGTTCGTGTGGCCCGCCGCACGCAGCTGCAGCGGGACGTGTGTGGTGCAGACGTGGGCGCCGGCGGCCATGGTGGACAGCCGGCGGACGTCCACGTCCAGCAGTTCCGAGATCAGCTCGGTCTCCTGCTCGCAGAACTGGGGGTACTCGCTCGCGATGTCCTGGATGGGGCAGTGGCCCTGGCACAGCTGCGCCGAGCGCAGCGCGACTCCCCTGGGTCCACGGGGTGTGACCGTGGTGTGGGAGGCCACGAAGCCGTCCCGGCTCATGGCCGCGGTGAGGGCATCCAGCCTGTCCTCCACGTCCGCGCCGGCCGCCTCCACCTGGGGGCGGTAGCGCTCGCGCATGCGGCCGATCTCCTCCCCCACGAAGGTGTGGACGAGGTCTTCCCCGCCCACCCGCTGCATGGTGGCGATGGCGCGCTGGGCGAGCCCGCTGTAGTCGTGGCCGAGCTGCTCGTGGCCCCCTGGCGCCACCACGTACCGCCGGGCCGGGCGACCGGCCCCAGACGGGGCGTTGCGCACCAGGGAGACCTCCACGAACTGGTCGGACTCCAGGGCGTCCAGGTGACGGCGCACCGCAGCCGGCGTGAGCCCGAGGTCCTTCGCGACCTGCGCCGCGGAGATGGGACCGTGGGCGAGCACCATCGAGAGCACCCGGGAGCGGGTGGTGTCATCCTGGTCCGTGCGGGCCGCGCTCGGGCGGCCCTCGGCAGGTGAACTCATGCTCAGTGCTACATCCTTCGCAGAGAGAGTGTGGGTGCGGGCCGTGGATCTGCCGCCCGCTGCCCCCCACCCGGAACGTGACCGGTTCGGGGGCACGCAATACACAACGAGGGTATGGGGTAATCCATTCCCGGCAAAAACACCGCGGGCTGCACCCCCGGAACCTCCCCCGCGGGTTTCCCCGCGGGCCACCGGGGTGCCACTGCCGCGACCACGGGTCCCGCTCGCCGGGAAACCCCTGGGAGGCCGCACCCACCTCCACCGGACCGGGGCGGGGGGCGTTCTAGACTGTCCGGGTGCAGAACCAGCCCGAACCCACCGCGTCCCACGCCGTTCACGCCGAACCGAGCACGGCGGCGCTGCACATCAGCGACCTCGTGAAGACCTTCGAGGGACGCGGCGAGCCCGTCCACGCCGTCCGCGGGCTGAGCATGGCCGCCCACGCCGGGCGGATCACGGCCCTGCTGGGCGCCAACGGCGCGGGCAAGACCACCACCCTGCAGTGCGCCCAGGGGCTGCAGCGGCCCACGTCGGGCGCCGTGCGGCTGCTGGGCGAGGACCCCTGGACGGCCAGTCCCGACCTGCGCGCCCGGGTGGGGGTGATGCTCCAGGACGGCGGACTTCCCCAGTCGGTGCGTCCCGGTGAGCTGCTGCGCCACGTGAGCCGTCTCTACGCGGACCCCGTGCCCGTGGCCGAGCTGGTGGACGCCCTGGGCATCGGCTCCTTCCTCCGCACCCCCATCCGCAGGCTGTCCGGCGGGCAGCGCCAGCGCGTGGCCCTCGCCGCCGCCCTCGTGGGACGCCCGGACGTCCTCTTCCTGGACGAGCCCTCCGCGGGTCTGGACCCGCGCTCGCGCCAGATCGTCTTCGACCTGGTGCAGCGGCTGCGCGAGCGCGGCACCTGCATCATCCTCACCACACACCTCATGGACGACGCCGCCCGGTTGGCCGACTACGTCTACATCGTGGACAACGGTGCCGTGGCCGCGCAGGGCACCGTGAGCGAGCTCGTCAGCGCCGAGCGGGACGCGCCCCTGGTCATGAGCGTCACGCTGGCGCCGCAGAACACGGCCGCGTTCCGGGACGACCCGCCGTGGCGAGGTCCCCGGTTCGCGGACGTCGAGTGGACCGTCAAGGACCGCACCGTGACCCTCACCGGCCCCCTCGACGCCGCACGCGTGCGCGAGATGACACAGTGGGCCACCCGCAACGACACCCTTCCGGAGGCGATGAGCGTGCAACCCCGATCGTTGGAGGACGTCTTCCTGGAGGTCGCAGGCGGTGGGAACCGGTGAGCGCCCCCGTGCAGACCGCGAGCCGCGGCTCCGAGCCGGCCGAGCGGCGTCGTGCGGCGTCCCTGCCCCGGCGCGTGCTGGCCCAGGCAGGGTTCGAGACCATGACCATGGTCCGCAACGGCGAGCAGCTGCTGCTGCTGGTGATCCTCCCTGTCCTGGCCCTGGTGGCGCTGGCCATGACGGACCTGCTGGACCCCTACCGTGTGGGCGGGGCCTCGCGCGTGGACGTGGCGGTTCCCGGGATCCTGGTGCTCTGCGTGCTGTCCAACGCGTTCTCGGGCCAGGGGATCCAGACCGGCTTCGACCGGCGCTACGGGGTGCTGCGCTACCTCTCCACCACTCCCCTGGGCCGGACCGGCCTGATTGCGGGCAAGCTGCTGGCCATCCTGGCGGTGCTCGCCGTGCAGTACGTGATCGTGGCGGCCGTGGGACTCTGGCTGGGCTGGCGCCCCCCGCTGCACGCCGTGGTGGAGTCCGTGCCGCTGCTGGTGCTCGTGGCCCTGACCTTCACCGGGCTCGGGATGCTCATCGCCGGCACGCTGCGCGCCGAGGCCACGCTGGCCGTGCTCAACGTGGTGTGGGTGGCGCTGGCCGCGGGCGGCGGTGTGGTGTTCCCTGCCGCGTCCCTGCCCGGGTGGCTCTCCGCGCTCGTGTCGTGGCTGCCCTCTGCGGCCGCCGGCGAGGTGCTGCGGGGCTGCTTCCTGCAGGGCTCCGTGCGCATGCTCCCCCTCGTGGTGCTGGCGGTGTGGGCCCTGGTGAGCTGGGCCGCCACCGTCAAGTGGTTCAAGTGGGTGTGAGCCACCTCGGCGAGGCTTCCCTCCCGGCGGGCTCCCACCCTGGTCTCGCTACACTGGAGGGGTCCCGTACCGACTGCCCCTGGATGCTCCGACATGTCTGACACCGCACCCCGTACCGCCGCCGACTCCTTCTGGTGGCCCCGCACCGTCACCCCGTGGGTGCGCGGGCTCGCGATCGCGTCCCTGCTGGCCAACACGCTGCTGGTCTTCACGGGCGGTCTGGTGCGGCTCACGGGCTCGGGGCTGGGGTGCCCCACGTGGCCCCGGTGCACCGCGGACTCCTGGACCAACACGGACGAGATGGGTGTGCACGGGATCATCGAGTTCGGCAACCGGCTGCTGACCTTCGTGCTCGCGGTGGTCGCGGTGCTCACGTTCCTCTCCGTGCTGCGGCTGCGGCGGAACCACCCCAAGCTCTTCTGGACCGCCCTGCTCCTGCTGCTGGGCATCCCGGTGCAGGCCGTGGTGGGTGGCATCCTGGTGCACCTGGACCTGCACCCGTTGCTCGTGGGCATGCACTACTACCTCTCGGCCGTCATGATCGCCCTGTCCACCCTGCTGGTGCTGAACTCGCGCCGGGAGGGCCTCTCCGCGGTGGCCCACGACCAGCGCCCCGGGCAGCTGCACGGCCACGAGAAGCTCGTGCGCACGCTCGGGGTGCTCACTGGCGTCCTCTCGGCCGTGATCCTCTACCTGGGGACCCTGGTCACCGGAACGGGCCCCCACGCGGGGGACCAGGACAGTGCCCGCCTGGCCCTCGGGTCGGTGGAGATCGCCCGGGCGCACGCGGTGCCGGTGTACCTGCTGACGTTCACGGTGCTCGCGGGCATCCTGGTGTGCACGCGGCTGTCGCTGCCCCGCGTGCTGCGCAACGCGTACGCCCTCATGCTCGTTGTCATCGTGGCCCAGGGCGCGGTGGGCTACTACCAGTACTTCCACCAGGTGCCCGTGCCGGCCGTGTCCCTGCACATGGTGCTCTCGGCCGTGCTCATCTGGGCCGCCACCCGCGTGGTGTCCTTCAGCTTCCACCTCGCGAACGACTCCCGCGAGCACGCCGCCCCCGTGGACCTGGGCGCCACCACGCCGCACGCGGACGTCCGGCCCGTGCGCTGAGGCTCCACCGTCTCTGCTCTGCGCGGTGGGCTCAGTTCCCCCCGGGGCTGCCCGGCACCGTGTTCCGCAGCCGCTCCACCGCCTCCGCGAGTGCCCGCCTGCCCCGGGAGGAGATGGGCAGCAGAGGCCGGCGCGGAGCGCTGGTGCGCACGCCGCAGACCTCCGCCAGCGCGTACAGAACGGACAGGGGCCGTTCGTGGCCCATGAGCTGCACCAGGGGGTCCAGGGCCGCGCTCCAGGCGGCCACCTCCTCCGCCCGGTCGTGGAGAACGGCGTCGTGGAAGGCCACGAACTCCGGGGCGAGCAGGGCCGCCATGCCGCTGTGCCACGCGGCCGCCGGGTGCTCGCCCACGATGAGCTGGTCACGGCTCACCCCGTGGGCGGTCCCGGGCTCGGCCTGCTGCGCGAACAGCAGCTGGCGGGAGTGGAAGAGCCGCCCGGAGGACGCGGTGTCCTTGAACGCCACCACGTTGTCCAGCCAGGACAGCTCGGCGGCCAGCTCCACGGGGTAGGTGAAACCCGTGGTGGACGGATTGTTGTAGAGGCACAGCGGCAGGGACACCGCGGAGGCGACCGTCTCCACCTGGTCCGCGATCTCCTGCGAGACCAGCGGGATGTAGCTCACCGGGCTCAGGACCAGACCGTCCGCGCCGTTGTTCTCGGCGGAGTACGCCAGCTGCAGGACCTCACGCGTGGTCACGGCGGAGATCCCCGCGCCCACGGGTGTCCCCGAGCCCGACGCCGCCCGCACGGCCGTGCGCACCACCTCCGCCCGCTCGTTCGCGTCCAGGTAGGCGAACAGCCCGGAGGTCCCGAGCACCACGATTCCCGCCACCCCGCTACGGGCCAGCGTGGCCACAGTGCGCTCCAGGGAGTCGAGGTCCAGGCCGCCACCGGGGCGCAGGGGCGTCACTGGATAGGCGATCACGCCGGAGAAGGTCATGGAAAGCATTCCACCAGTTTAGGTGACCCTCACCCGCGGACCGGCAGGGCGGCGTCGCCCGGGGACACACCTGGTGCCGCGGGCGAGCCGCAGGGAGACCGCACGCCAGGGGCGGCGCCGGCGGGACGGGTCAGAAGACGGGACCACCCAGGAACGGGTCCAGTGCCACGCCCACGAACACGAACGTGATGTAGGCGATCGAGCCGTGGAACACGTACATGGCCTGCTTCAGCGTGGGCCTGCCCGCGCGTGCCAGACCGTAGAGCTTGTGGCAGTGGTAGGTGAACCAGGCGCCGGAGGCCAGCGCGATGAGGGCGTAGACCCAGCCGGCACCGCCCACGGGGACCAGCAGGAGCGAGCAGATGACGGTGGCCCAGGCGTAGAGGACCACCTGGGCGCCCACGGTGCGGGCGGAGTCGGTGGCGCCGAGCATGGGGACTCCGGCGCGGGAGTAGTCCTCGGCGTACTTCATGGACAAAGGCCAGTAGTGCGGCGGGGTCCACAGGAAGATGAACGCGAACAGCACCAGTGCGGGCCACTCCAGCGTGCCGCGCACGGCCGCCCACCCGATGAGCACGGGCATGCACCCGGCGATCCCGCCCCACACGATGTTCTGGGCGGTGCGGCGCTTGAGGATGATGGAGTAGAAGACGGCGTAGAGCGCGATGGCCAGAACACCCAGGACCCCGCACAGCACGCTGATGCCCAGGGTCAGCCAGGCCACCGCCACGGCGGAGAGGACCCATGCGAACACCAGGGCCTCGCGGTCGCTGACCTCTCCCGTGACCAGCGGGCGCTTGGCCGTGCGCCGCATGAGACGGTCCTCGTTGCGGTCGATGTAGCAGTTGAAAGCCCCGGCGGCACCGGCCGCGAGGGTTCCGCCCACCAGCGTGTTGAGCACGAGCAACAGGTTCGGCACGCCCTGCTGGGCGAAGAACATGGTGGGAATGGTGGCCACCAGCAGCAGCTCGATGATCCGGGGCTTCGTCAGCGCCACGTAGGCCCGGATCTTGCGACCGGGGGTCATGGGGCCCTCGTACCCGACCGGTGCGACCTCCGCGATCCGCGTCCCGGTCACCCCGTGTCCGTGCGACGCGGGAGACCCGGAGGGATCCGGGTGCGTGGCGGTGTCGAGGGGGTTCACGGAATCGGTGCTCCAAACGAGGTGGGTGGCCCGCCGCTGCGGCGGGAGTGTCCGGGTGGGGCGGGTCCTGCCCGCACCCGGTCACCAGTATAGCCGCCGGGTGCCTGCCCCGCCGTGGTGAGCGCGCCCACGACGCACGGCGGCGCTGTTCGCCCTCGGCACCGCTGACGGGTGAGGTGAGGGCGGACTAAGGTGGGTCGAGGAACCGCGCCCCGCGCCGCTCGCCCGCTCCCCCGGGAGCCCGCGGCCGGGAACCGACGGAAACGCCGACAACCTCCCACGAAAGGGGCTCGCCACCGTGCCGAACCTTGACCAACCGCTGAACTGGACCGAGAAGGACGCCCGGGCCGTGGACACCGCCCGTGTCCTGGCCGCGGACGCCGTGCAGAAGGTGGGCAACGGCCACCCCGGCACCGCCATGTCCCTGGCGCCCGTGGCGTACCTGCTGTTCCAGAAGATCATGCGCCACGACCCCTCGGACGACCGCTGGACGGGCCGCGACCGCTTCATCCTCTCCCCCGGCCACACCTCCCTGACGCTGTACATGCAGCTCTTCTACGCGGGCTACGGCCTGGAGATGGCGGACCTCGAGTCCCTGCGCACCTGGGGCTCCAAGGTCCCGGGCCACCCCGAGTACCGCCACACCACGGGCGTGGAGATCACCACCGGCCCCCTGGGCCAGGGCCTCGCGTCCTCGGTGGGCTTCGCGTACGCCCAGCGCTACACGCGCGGGATGTTCGACGCCGACGCCCCCCGGGGCGAGTCCCCGTTCGACCACAACGTCTTCGTGATCGCCTCCGACGGGGACCTCCAGGAGGGCATCACCTCCGAGGCGTCCTCGCTCGCGGGCACCCAGGAGCTCGGCAACCTGGTGGTCATCTACGACGACAACAAGATCTCCATCGAGGACGACACCAACGTGGCGTTCAACGAGGACGTCCTGGAGCGCTACCGCGCCTACGGGTGGGACACCGCCCGTGTGGACTGGCGCAACGGCGGGGAGTACAAGGAGGACGTCCAGGCCCTGTACGACGCGATCGTGGCGGCCACCAAGGTCACGGACAAGCCCTCGATCATCGCGCTGAGCACCATCATCGGCTGGCCCGCCCCCACCAAGCAGAACACGGGCGCCGCCCACGGCTCCGCCCTGGGTGCCGAGGAGATCGCCGAGACCAAGAAGGTCCTGGGCTTCGACCCGGAGAAGTCGTTCCAGATCGAGCCCGAGATCATGGCGCACGTGCGCGAGGTGGCCGAGCGCGGCAAGCAGGAGCGAGCCGAGTGGGAGAAGACCTTCCAGGCGTGGCGCGAGGCCAACCCGCAGAAGGCGGAGCTCTACGACCGCATCAAGAACCAGGAGCTGCCCGAGAACTACGCCGAGGCGTTCCCCACGTTCCCCGCGGGCAAGGCCGTGGCCACCCGCAAGGCCTCCGGCCAGGTCATCAACGCGATCGCGGACACCTTCCCCGAGCTGTGGGGCGGTTCGTGCGACCTCGCCGGCTCCAACAACACCACGATCGACTCCGCGGACTCGTTCATCCCCGCCAGCCGCTCCACCAGCAAGTGGAACGGCTCGCCGTACGGCCGTGTGCTGCACTTCGGGATCCGCGAGCACGCCGCGGCGTCGATCGTCAACGGCATCGTGATGAGCAGCCAGACGCGCGCCTTCTCCGGCACGTTCCTGATCTTCTCGGACTACCAGCGCCCCGCCGTGCGCCTCGGTGCGCTCATGAAGGTGCCCTCCATCTACATCTGGACCCACGACTCCATCGGTCTGGGCGAGGACGGCCCCACCCACCAGCCCGTGGAGCAGCTGTCCTCGCTGCGCGCGCTGCCGGGTCTCGACGTCGTGCGCCCGGCGGACGCCAACGAGACGTCCGTGGCGTGGCGGACCATCATGGAGAACCACGAGCACCCGGCGGGTCTCGCGCTCACGCGCCAGGACCTGCCCACGATCGCCCGTGAGGACCTGCACCCGGACGCCGAGGGCGAGAAGTTCGCCTCGGCCGAGGGCGTGGCACGCGGCGGCTACGTGCTGGCCGACACCGAGGGCACCCCGGACGTGATCCTGATCGGCACCGGCTCCGAGGTCCAGCTGGCGCTGACCGCCCGCGAGCAGCTCGCGTCCCAGGGGGTGGCCGCCCGCGTGGTGTCCATGCCGTGCCGCGAGTGGTTCGACGCCCAGGACCGCGACTACCGAGAGTCCGTGCTCCCCTCCGCCGTGAAGGCGCGCGTGAGCGTGGAGGCCGGTGTGCGGATGTCCTGGAACGACCTGCTCGGGGACGCCGGCCGCGCCGTCTCCCTCGAGCACTTCGGCGAGTCCGCGGACTACCAGACCCTCTACCGCGAGTTCGGCATCACGGCGGAGGCCGTGACCGAGGCCGCCCAGGAGTCCATCGCCGCCGCGCGCTGACCCCTCGCACCACACCACGCCCGTCGGGCGGGACGCCGACCGCCTCTCCGCCCGACGGGCCCGCAGACCTCACAAGACCACGGAGGACACACATGACCACCCCCACGCAGAAGCTCTCCGACGCCGGCGTCTCCATCTGGCTGGACGACCTCTCCCGCCAGCGACTGACCAGCGGCAACCTGCAGGAACTGATCGACACCAAGAACGTGGTGGGCGTGACCACCAACCCCACGATCTTCGCGGCGGCGCTGGCCGACGGCGAGTCCTACCGCGAGCAGGTGGCCGAGCTCGCCGCGGCAGGGAGCTCGGTGGACGACGCCGTGTTCCAGATCACCACCGACGACGTCCGTGACGCCTGCGACCTGTTCGCCCCGATCGCGGAGGCCACCCAGGGCGTGGACGGACGGGTGTCCATCGAGGTGGACCCGCGGCTCGCGCAGGACGCGGACGCCACCTCGTCGATGGCCCAGAAGCTGTCCCAGACCATCAACCGGCCCAACGCCCTGATCAAGATCCCCGCCACGGAGAAGGGCCTGCCCTCCATCGCGGCCACGATCGCGGAGGGCATCTCGGTCAACGTGACCCTGATCTTCTCCCTGGAGCGCTACCGCGGCGTGATCAACGCCTACATGGAGGGCCTGGAGCAGGCGCTGGAGAACGGCAAGGACCTCTCCACCATCCACTCCGTGGCCTCCTTCTTCGTGTCCCGCGTGGACTCCGAGGTGGACAAGCGCCTCGACGCCGTGGGAACGGACGAGGCCGCGGCCCTCAAGGGCAAGGCGGGGCTTGCCAACGCCCGGCTCGCGTACCAGGTCTACGAGCAGCAGCTGGACACCGAGCGCTGGAAGCGGCTCGCCGCCGCCGGCGCCAACCCGCAGCGCCCCCTGTGGGCCTCCACCGGCGTGAAGGACCCGAACCTGCCGGACACCCTCTACGTGACCGGGCTGGTGGCGCCCAACACCGTCAACACCATGCCGGAGAAGACCCTCGACGCCACCTTCGACCACGGCGAGGTCACCGGGGACACCATCACGGGCACCTACGAGGACTCCGAGAAGGTCCTCGACGCGGTCGCCGAGCAGGGCGTGTCCTACCAGGAGGTCGTGGCGCAGCTCGAGACCGAGGGTCTGGACAAGTTCGAGGCGTCCTGGGACGAGCTGCTCAGCACCGTGCGCACCGCGCTCCACCAGGCCCGCTGAGACCACCCCGCACCGCACCACCGCGCCGGGACCCGTCCGCCCTCCCGCAGCCGGGTCCCGGCGCCGCCCATCTCGCACCACCGTCCACACCGTCAGTTCGAGGAGGCTCCCCGTGAGCTCACTGTCATTGCAGGCATCCGGTTCCGCCCGAGAGGCGATCGACACGCACGTGCCGCACCTGGTCGCCGAGAGGTTCGCGTCCAGGCTGTTCCAGCAGGACCCCTCCCTGTGGGGCCCCGCCGCGGAGGAGGAGGCCGCCGTTCGTCTCGGGTGGACAGCGGCCGCGGAGATCTCCCGCCCGCTGGTTCCCGAGATCATGGAGCTGCGCGACGACTTCGCCCGTGAGGGGGTCACGCGCTTCGTGCTGGCCGGCATGGGCGGGTCCTCCCTGGCCCCCGAGGTCATCACCCGCAGCGCCGGGGTGGAGCTGTTCGTGCTGGACTCCACGGACCCCGAGATGGTCTCCCAGGCCCTGACGGACCTCGAGCACACTGCACTGGTCGTCTCGTCCAAATCCGGCTCCACCGTGGAGACCGACTCGGCGCGGCGTGTGTTCCTGGACGCCTTCGAGCGCGCGGGGATCGACGCGCCGTCGCGCATCGTGGTGGTCACCGATCCCGGGTCCCCCATGGACAGCGCCTCGCGCGAGGCCGGCTACCGCAAGACCTTCAACGCGGACCCGAACGTGGGCGGACGGTTCTCCGCCCTCACCGCGTTCGGCCTGGTCCCCTCCGGTCTGGCGGGGGTGGACATCGCGGCGCTGCTCGACGACGCCGAGGAGGCCGCCGAGATGCTGCGCGAGGACGACGAGGACAACATGGGCCTGCAGCTCGGGGCGGTGCTGGGTGGCACCTCTCCCCTGCGGGACAAGATCGTGCTCGTGGACCGGGGCGCGCCCTTCGCGGGGTTCCCCGACTGGGCCGAGCAGCTGATCGCCGAGTCCACCGGCAAGTCCGGCACGGGCGTGCTGCCCGTGGTGGTGGACGACGCCGCCCCGGAGCTCAGCTCTGACGCCCCGGACGTGCTGGTGGTCTCCCTCGTGGCCGAGGACGACACGGACGTCGTCTCCGGCGACGGCGTGCGCGTGGCGGGCTCGCTGAGCGGTCTGATGCTCGCCTTCGAGGTGGCGATCGCGGTGGCCGGGAAGCTGCTGGGGATCGATCCGTACAACCAGCCGGACGTGGAGTCCGCGAAGGCCGCCACGCGCGAGCTGCTCGCCTCCAAGCCCGAGCCCTCCCCCGCCGCGGCCACGGACGGGGCCATCGAGATCCGCGGCAGCGAGTCGCTGCTCGGCGGGGCCACAACGGTGCGCGAGGCGCTCACGGCGCTGCTCTCCCAGCTCCCCGAGGACGGCTACGTGAGCGTCCAGGCGTACTTCGACCGCCTGGGGTGGACCGAGCTGGAGTCCGTGCGGGACACTCTCGCGCGGCGCACAGGCCGCCCCGTGACCTTCGGCTGGGGCCCGCGCTTCCTGCACTCCACCGGCCAGTACCACAAGGGCGGTCCCGCGCAGGGCGTGTACCTGCAGATCACCGCGGCCACCGACACCGACGTGGACATCCCCGGCATCCCCTTCACGTTCGGCGAGCTCATCGGGGCCCAGGCGGACGGCGACGCCGCGGTGCTGGGCGAGCACGACCGTCCCGTGCTGCGCCTGCGCCTCACGGACCGCGCGGCCGGGGTGGCCCAGCTGCTCGAGGTCGCGGACGCGCTGTGAGCACCCATCATCGACCAGCAACCGGACAGGAACCCCGTGCCTGACACGACACCACAGAATCCCCTGCGGGACCCGCGTGACCGGCGGCTCACGCGCGTGGCCGCGCCGTCGGCCCTCGTGCTCTTCGGCGTGACCGGCGACCTCGCCAAGAAGAAGCTGCTGCCGGCCATGTACGACCTCGCGAACCGCAGCCTGCTGCCCCCCGCGTTCTCTCTGGTGGGCTTCGGGCGCCGGGACTGGGACGACGCCCAGTTCGCGGAGTACGTCAAGGAGAACGTCACCCAGCACGCCCGCACGCCCTACAACGAGGACCTGTGGAACCAGTTCGCCTCGGGGCTGCGGTTCGTGCGCGGCGAGTTCGACGACGACGACGCCTACGACCGGCTCGCGCAGACCCTCGAGGAGCTGGACCGGGACCGGGGCACGCGGGGCAACCACGCCTTCTACCTCTCGATCCCGCCCAAGGCGTTCGAGGTGGTGTGCCAGCGGCTGGCCGACCACGACCTGGCGGACAGCGAGAACTGCACCGGGTGGCGTCGCGTGGTCATCGAGAAGCCCTTCGGCCACGACCTGGAGTCCGCACGGGAGCTCAACTCGATCGTGGAGCGCGTGTTCCGCCCGGACAGCGTGTTCCGCATCGACCACTACCTGGGCAAGGAGACGGTGCAGAACATCCTGGCGCTGCGCTTCGCGAACCAGATGTTCGAGCCGCTGTGGGACACCCGCTACGTGGACCACGTGCAGATCACCATGGCCGAGGAGATCGGCATCGGCTCCCGCGCCGGGTACTACGACGGCGTGGGCGCGGCTCGGGACGTGATCCAGAACCATCTGCTGCAGCTGCTGGCACTGACCGCCATGGAGGAGCCGGCCTCCTTCTCCGCGCACCACCTGCGGCGCGAGAAGGCGAAGGTGCTGGAGTCCGTGGTGCTGCCGGAGAACCTCGGGGAGCACTCCGCCCTGGGCCAGTACACCTCCGGGCTGCAGGGCGGGGAGTTCGTGAAGGGTTTCCACGAGGAGAGCGACATCCCCGCGGACTCCCGAACCGAGACGTTCGCCGCGCTGCGGGTGAACATCAACAACCGCCGCTGGGCCGGGGTGCCGTTCTACCTGCGCGCGGGCAAGCGGCTGGGGCGGCGGGTCACGGAGATCGCCGTGGCGTTCAAGAAGTCGCCGAACCTGCTCTTCCGCGACACCGACAACGACGAGTTCGGCCAGAACGCGATCGTGATCCGCATCCAGCCGGACGAGGGCGTGACCATCCGCTTCGGGTCCAAGGTCCCGGGCACGCAGTCCGAGATCCGTGACGTCACCATGGACTTCGGCTACGGCCACGCGTTCACGGAGAGCAGCCCGGAGGCGTACGAGCGGCTGATCTTCGACGTCCTGCTGGGTGAGCCGCCGCTGTTCCCGGACCACTCCGAGGTGGAGCTGTCCTGGAAGATCCTGGACCCCTTCGAGAACTACTGGGCTGAGCACCGGGTGATGCCCGAACCCTACGAGCCCGGGTCCTGGGGACCCGCGGCGGCGCACGAGCTGATGGCTCGTGACGGACGTGTCTGGAGGCGACCGTGATAGTCGACATGGAGAACACCACCGCGGCGAAGATCGAGAAGAAGCTCAACCAGCTGCGGGACGAGAACGGCGTGGTGACACTGGGCCGTGTGCTGACCCTGGTGATCCTCGCCCAGGCCGGGCACTCGGAGATGGCCGTGGAGGCCGCGAACTACGCGAGCCACGAGCACCCGTGCCGGATCATCGTGCACGTGGCGCACTCCCGCTCGGACGAGACCCGTCTGGACGCGCAGCTGCGCATGGGCGGGGACGCCGGCGCGTCCGAGGTCATCCTCATGCACGGCTACGGCGATCTCGCGGAGCCCACCGAGACCCTCGTCTCGGCGCTGCTGCTGCCGGACGCGCCCATCGTGGCGTGGTGGCCGCACGACTTCCCGGACAACCCCAGCCGCACGTCGATCGGCAGGATCGCCCACCGGCGCATCACGGACTCGTCCCGCGCGGACGACCCCTTCGCGGCCCTGGCCCAGCTGTCCCGGCAGTACACCCCCGGGGACACTGACCTCGCGTGGACGCGCATCACCAACTGGCGCATCCAGCTGGCCGCGGTGCTGGACCAGGTGGGTCCCGTGACGGTCAGCGAGATCGTCCTGGAGGGCTCCGGTCTGGCGCCGTCCATGGTTCTGCTCGGGGTGTGGCTGTCCAGCAAGCTCCACGCCCCCGCCACCATCGTGGCGGACTCCTCGCGCCGGGCGCTGGACCGGGTGGCGCTGCTCACGGACGACGGCGCGGTGGAGCTGGACCGGCCCGGGCGCAGCGTGGCGGTGCTCACCCAGCCCGGTCAGCCGGAGCAGCAGATCGCCATGCCGGTGCGCGACCTCAAGGCGTGCCTCGCGGAGGAGCTGCGCCGCCTGGACGCGGACGAGGTCTACGGGGAGGTCATCGGCACGGGTCTCGCGCAGGCGCAGATCACCACACGCACCGCGGACGACCCGGACTCGGAGACCCCCCTCCCCCGGTCGGTGGCCGCCGACGTCGCCGGTGAAGACTCTGCGCGGGAGGATGCGTGAGTGCGCGGCCCGAGCCCCGACTGGTGCCCCACGACGGCGCGGACCGGCTGGCCCGCGAGACCGCCCGCAGGGTCCTGGAGGTCCTGGAGGCCGCGCAGGACGAGCGCGGTGAGGCCACCATCCTGCTGACGGGAGGGAGCATGGGCACCCGCGTGATCCAGGAGCTCTCCCGGCAGGCGGATGCCCAGGCCGTGGACTGGTCCCGCGTGAACGTGTGGTGGTCCGACGAGCGCTACCTTCCCGGCGCGGACCCGGAGCGCAACGGCGTGCAGGCCGCGGACGCGTGGGACGCCTCCCTGGAGATGGACTGGGACCGAGTGCACCCGGTTGCCGGCTCCGACGAGATCCCCACCGCAGAGGAGGCCGCGGCGGACTACCGCCGGGAGCTGGCCACCGCGGCGGAGCTGGAGGGTTCTGACACCGGACTGCCGGTGTTCGACGTGGCGCTGCTGAGTCTGGGGCCGGACACGCACGTGGCCTCGCTGTTCCCCGGGCGGGAGGACGTGCTGCGCGCGGACGAGACGGTGTTCCACGTGACGGACTCGCCCAAGCCGCCCCCCACGCGGATCACCCTGTCACTCCCGGCGATCAACTCCGCGCAGCGCGTGTGGCTGCTGGTGTCCGGTGAGGGGAAGGCGGACGCCCTCGCGGCCATCCGCAGCCCCGATGTGGGGGCCGTCGACGCCCCCGGCAGCGCGGTGCGCGGCCTCCAGGAGACGCTGTGGCTCGTCACCGAGGACGCCCTGCCCGGCGTTCCGGAGGATCCCGAGGCCTCCTAGCCCACGCGCTTCCTGGCCCAGGCACGGCGCCCCGACGCACGAGAAAGGCCCGGACCTCACGGTCCGGGCCTTTCTCGTGCCTCACGTGGATGGATCAGGCCACCGCAGGGCTGAAGCGCATGAGCAGTCCGTAGCTGAGGATGGCCAGCGCCCACACGATCGCCAGCACGGTGGTGATGCGCACCACGTTCTTCTGCGCCGCCCCGGAGGTGTTCAGCGACTGGGTCATGCCCCCGCCGAACATGTCCGAGAGACCGCCGCCCTTGCCCTTGTTGAGCAGCACGAACATGACGCACAGGATGCTGGTGACCACGATGATCACCTGCAGGACGATCTGGAGGATCTCCACGAACTGCCTCGTTTCAGGGGTTCTCGTCAGGGGTGTGGGCGGGGTCGGTGGGGCCCGCCTCAGGACTCGCGGGCCAGTGTACCGCCGTGACCCGCGGGCACCCGAACCGGCTCACTGACCCGCTGGGCCAGAGATCCACGGGGTGCCCGCCTCACCGTGGTCGGTGCACGGTGGTCAGTCGGTGACCAGGTGCTGCTCGAAGCGGACGATCTTGGCGAACTCCTCCGCATCCAGGCTCGCACCGCCCACCAGGGCGCCGTCCACGTCCGCGCCACCGAGGATGGAGGCCACGTTGGAGGACTTCACGGAACCGCCGTACAGGATGCGGGTCCCCCGGGCGAAGTCGGCGCCGTAGAGGGACTCGAGCTCCTGGCGGATCGCGTGGGCCATCTCCTGCGCGTCCTCCGGGCCGGCCACCTCTCCGGTGCCGATGGCCCACACGGGCTCGTAGGCCACCACGAGGCCGTCCAGCTCACCAGCGGTCAGCTCCGCGAGGCTGCCGCGCAGCTGCTCGAGGGTGTAGTCCACGTGGTTGCCGGCCTGGCGCACCTCGAGACCCTCCCCCACGCACAGCATGGGGGTGAGGTCGTGGCGGATGGCCGCACGGACCTTGTCCCGGCAGATCTCGTCCGACTCGCCGTGGATGCTGCGGCGCTCCGAGTGCCCCACGAGGGCGTAGGTGCAGCCGAGTTTGGCGAGGAACTGGCCCGAGATGTCCCCGGTGTACGCGCCGGAGTCCTGGTCGGAGAGGTCCTGCGCCCCGTAGCGGACCTGCAGCCCGTCACCCTCCACGAGCGTCTGCACCGAGCGCAGGTCCGTGAACGGCGGGAACACGGCCACCTCCACGCGGGAGAAGTCGTGCTTGGTGTCCTTCAGCGTCCAGTCGAGCTTCTGGAGCAGGGCCAGACCCTGCGTGTGGTCCATGTTCATCTTCCAGTTGCCCGCGATCAGGGGCGTGCGGTCGAAAGCACCGTTGGTCTGCGTGGTCATGCTGGTTCTCCTTCGTGTCGGGCCATGGGACGGAACGGGGGCTCAGGCGCCCAGGGCCACCACGCCGGGCAGCTCCTTGCCCTCGATGAACTCGAGGGAGGCGCCGCCGCCGGTGGAGATGTGGCCGAACTGGTCGTCGCGGTACCCCAGGTTGCGCACCGCCGAGGCGGAGTCGCCGCCGCCGATCACGGACATGGCGTCCGAGTCCACGAGCGCCTGCGCCACGGCCTTGGTGCCGTTGGCGAAGGCAGCCATCTCGAACACGCCCACGGGGCCGTTCCAGAACACGGTCCGGGCGGAGGCGATCTTCTGCGCGAACAGCTCGGCGGACTCGGGCCCGATGTCCAGGCCCAGCCCGGATTCGCCGATCTTCCCGCCCTCGATGTCCGCCACGGGGCGCACCTCGTGCTCGGCGTCCTCGGCGAACCGGGCCGCGTAGACGACGTCCACCGGCAGCACGATCTCGGTGCCCGCGCTCTCGGCGCGGTCGAGGTAGCCCTTGACCGTCTCGATCTGGTCCTGCTCCAGCAGGGACGAGCCCACGGCGTGGCCCTGGACGGCGAGGAAGGTGAAGACCATGCCGCCGCCGATCAGCAGCGAGTCCGCCTTCCCGATCAGGTTCTCGATCACGGCGAGCTTGTCGGAGACCTTGGAACCGCCCATGACCACCACGAAGGGGCGCTCGGGGTCCGAGATCACCTTGGTGAGCACGTCCACCTCGGTCTTCACCAGGTCACCCAGGTAGCCGGGCAGCACGTGGGCGATGTCGTAGACGGAGGCGTGCTTGCGGTGCACCGCACCGAAGGCGTCGTCCACGTAGGCACCGTTCTCTCCGGTCAGCGCGGCGAGCTCCTCGGCGAACGCCATGCGCTCGGCGTCGTCCTTGGAGGTCTCACGCGGGTCGTAGCGCACGTTCTCCAGCACGAGGATCTGGCCGTCCTGCAGCGCCTCGGCCTTGGCCTTGGCGTCCTCGCCCACCACGTCGGTGGCGACGACGACCGGAGCCTTGGAGAGCTCGGCGAGCCGGTCCGCGGCGGGCTTGATGGAGTACTTGGGGTCCACCGTGCCCTTGGGGCGTCCGAGGTGGGCCATCACGATGACCCGCGCTCCGGCGTCGACGAGCTTCTCCAGGACCGGCAGGGACGCGCGCACGCGCCCGTCGTCGGTCACCGTGGAGCCGTCCAGCGGCACGTTGAGGTCCGAGCGCACGAGCACGCGGCGACCCGCGACCCCCTCGGCAATGAGATCGTCCAGCGACTTGGCCATTTCCGTCATCCCTTCCCAGATGTGAACACGCAGTGACGACAGTGGCGCCGGTACCCGCTGGGCACCGGCGCCACTGAGCGGACTCAACTCAGAGCTTATCCGCAACGTAGGAGACGAAGTCCACCAGGCGGATGGTGTAGCCCCACTCGTTGTCGTACCAGGCGACGACCTTGACCTGGTTGTCGATCACCTTGGTGAGCGGCGCGTCGAAGACCGTGGAGACGTCGTAGCCCTCGATGTCCTTGGAGACCAGGGCCTCCTCCGAGTACTCCACGATGCCCTTGTAGGGGCCCTCCGCGGCCTTCTTCACGGCGGCGTTCACGGACTCGACCGTGACGTCCTTCTCCACGTCCACCGTGAGGTCCACCAGGGAACCGGTGGGCACGGGCACGCGGACAGCGTAGCCGTCCAGCTTCCCCTTGAGCTCGGGGAGCACCAGGCCCACGGCCGCGGCGGCGCCGGTGGTGGTGGGGATGATGTTCAGGGCGGCGGCGCGGGCACGGCGCAGGTCGCTGTGCGGGGCGTCGTGCAGGCGCTGGTCACCGGTGTAGGCGTGGATGGTGGTCATCAGGCCACGCTCGACGCCGAACTCGTCGTTCAGGATCTTGGCCAGCGGCGCGAGGCAGTTGGTGGTGCAGGACGCCGCGGAGACCAGGTTCATGGTGGCGGAGTCGTACGTCTCGTGGTTCACGCCGTACACGAAGGTGCCGTCCACCTCCTTGCCCGGGGCGGAGAGCACGACCTTCTTGGCGCCGGCGTCCAGGTGCGCCTGCATCTGGGGGCCCTTGGTGAAACGGCCGGTGGACTCGATGACGATGTCCACGCCCAGCTCGCCCCACGGCAGCTTGGAGGGGTCCGGCTCGGCGAGGAACTTCACCTCGTGCCCGTCCACGGTCATGACGTCGCCGTCGAGCGAGACGTCCGCGTTGAGACGGCCCATCACGGAGTCGAACTCGAAGAGGTGCTTCAGGGTCTTGGGATCGGTGAGGTCGTTCACGGCCACCAGCTCGATGTTGTGGCCGTGGTGGGTGTACAGCGCCCGCGCGAAGTTGCGGCCGATGCGCCCGAAACCGTTGATGCCAACCTTGACTGTCACTGCGATCTCCTCTGTATGTCGGGGTGGGTGGTCCGCGCCTGCCTCGATGTGGATTCGAAACCAATCGGTATCAAAACCACATCGGATCGTGCGGGGCGGGTGCTGGCCACCGGGTCTTTCGGTCCCATTCTATCGAGAACACCGCCCGGATGACAGTGCTGGGAGGCACGATTCGGATGAACATCCGGTTTTCCCACACGAACCCACATGGGCGCATGCACCCGGGGCCCTCTCAGGCCCGGTGGCCGCCCTGCCCAGCCCGCGCGGCGAACTCCGAGGTGGAGGCCACGCCCAGCTCCTCAGCACGGCGGTCGGCCATGGCCAGCAGCCGGCGGATCCGCCCGGCGATCGCGTCCTTGGTCAGGGGCGGGTCCGAGAGCCGCCCCAGCTCGTCCAAGCTCGCCTGCTTGTTCGCCACCCGCAGCCGCCCGGCTGCACGCAGGTGCTCGGGTGCGTCCTCGCCGAGGATGTCGAGGGCGCGCTCCACCTTGGCGCCGGCGGTGACCGCGGCCTGGGCGGAGCGGCGCAGGTTGGCGTCGTCGAAGTTCGCCAGCCGGTTCGCCGTGGCGCGCACCTCCTTGCGCATCCTGCGGTCCTCCCACTGCAGGAGGGCGCGGTGGGCGCCCAGCCGGGTGAGCAGGGCGGCAATGGTGTCCCCGTCCCGCACCACCACCCGGTCCGCGCCCCGCACCTGCCGGGCCTTGGCGAGCACGTCCAGCCTGCGGGCCGAGCCCACGAGTGCGAGGGCGGCCTCCGGGCCGGGGCAGGTGAACTCCATGGCCGCGGCGCGCCCGGGCTCCGTGAGGGACCCGTGCGCGAGGAACGCCCCACGGATCACGGCCGCGGACTCCTCCACGCTGCCGTTGACCACCGTGGGAGGCAGGCCCCGCACGGGACGGCCGTGTGCGTCCAGCAACCCGGTCCGGCGCGCCAGCGCCTCGCCGTCCCGTGCCACCCGCACCACCCAGGTGCGGTCGCGGCGCAGCCCACCGCCGCTGATGACCCCGAGCTCGCACGCGTGGCCGAAGACCTCTCCGACCGTGCGGGCGGCCCGACGCGCGACCGACTCGGTGTCGAGCTCCGCCTCCACCACGATGCGCCCGCCCACGATGTGCAGCCCGCCGGCGAAGCGCAGCAGCGCTGACAGCTCCGCCGCGCGGACCGCGGACTTGCGGACCTGCAGGTGCGCGAGTTCTTCCTTGACCGAGGCGGTCAATGCCATGGGTGTCGATCTCCTTGCCGAGTCCGGGGGGAGTGCTCGCGGGCGAGCCCGCTCAGCGCTCTGCGTTCATGATCTGCTGGTAGGCGGCCGCCAGCTTGAAGGGGTTGTGCACCGGGCTGCCGTCGGTGTCGCGCAGCGAGTCCCAGTGCACCACCGCACCCAGCTGCGCGGCGGCGGCCTCCACGTCCTTGGGGGACTCGGTGGCGGAGGGGTCCGCGAGGACCACGTCCAGGCGCAGCTGCGGGGCGTAGCGCTGCAGCACCCGCAGCTGGTCCCCCGAGCCCATGCTGAGGGTCTCCGAGTCCCGGGAGAGGTTCAGGGTGACCAGTCGTTTGGCGGGGGACGCGCAGATGGCGTCGCGCAGCTCGGGCAGCAGCAGGTGCGGGAGCACGGAGGTGTGCCACGAGCCCGGCCCCAGCACCACCCACGCCGCCTCCTCGACGGCGGTCAGGGCCTCCGGGCACGCCGGGGCGTCCGCCGGGCAGAGCCGCACGTTGCACACGTCCGCCTCCTTGGCCAGGCGGGACTGGCCGGTGACGGTGCGCGTGACGGACTCCGGCGGGCACGCCGCCGTGGGGTCGCTGCCCGGTGAGACGTCACCCTCGATCACCAGGGGGACGCGGCTCATGGGCAGCACCTGCCCCCGGGCGCCGAGCAGCGCCCCGGCCCAGCGCAGCCCCTCCACGGGGTCGCCCAGCAGCTCCCACAGGGTGACGATCAGCAGGTTGCCCAGGGCGTGGTTGTCCAGCCCCTCGTCCGGGTGGGCCTTGACGCTGAAGCGGTGCTGCATCACGTCGCTCCACGTGCGCCCCCACTGGGAGTCGTCGCACAGGGCTGCCAGCGCCATGCGCAGGTCCCCTGGCGGCAGCACGCCCAGGTCCGTGCGCAGCCGACCGGAGGAGCCGCCGTCGTCGGCAACAGTGACGACCGCGGTCAGCGCCGGCGCCAGCAGCCGCAGGGCGGAGAGGCTCGCGGAAAGCCCGTGGCCGCCGCCCAGGGCCACCACGGAGTCCGCGTCGGTCAGGGAGTCACGGGCCGAGGGGTCCAGGGAGTGGTAGGGGTCCACGTCGCGGCGGCTGCTCAGCGGCAGCCGGGGCAGCGCGCCCGTGGTGGGGAAGTTGCTCATGAGATCCGTAACGTATGGGGGCGGGGACTACTCTCGGCCCATGTCCCGGTGCTGGATGTTGACGGTCACGCGCGGGGACTTGCCGAGCCTGCGGGCCACGTCCTCGGTGATCGCCACTGAACGGTGCTTGCCTCCTGTGCATCCGATGGCAATGGTCGCGTAGTGCTTGCTCTCGTTGCGGTACCCCGCGAAGACCGGTTCGAGCATGCCCACGAAGCGGTCCACGAACGTCTTGGCGCCGTCCGTGGCGAACACGTAGTCGCGCACCTCCGGGTCCTTGCCCGTGCGGGGCCGCAGGGCGGGCACCCAGTGGGGGTTCGGGATGAAGCGGACGTCCGCCACGAAGTTCGCGTCCGCGGGCACGCCGTACTTGAAGCCGAAGCTCATGACGGTCAGGCGGAGCACCACGGGACCGCTCGTGGAGAACATGTCCGCCACGGCCTTGGTGAGGGCGTGGACGTTGAAGGACGTGGTGTCCAGGACGGAGTCCGCGGCCTCCCGCAGGTCACGCAGCAGCTCGCGCTCGGCCTTGATGCCGTCCAGGATCCGCCCCCCGGCCTGCAGGGGGTGGGGGCGGCGCTGGAGCTCGTAGCGTGAGACCAGCACCTCGTCCGAGGCCTCCAGGAACAGCACCGAGAACTCCACTCCGGAGGTCTCCAGGGCCGCCAGCGTCTCGCGCATGTCGTTGAACAGCGCCTTGCCGCGCACGTCGATCACCACGGCGAGCTTGGGCAGTGTCTGCGGGGCGCGCGAGGCGAGGTCCGCCAGGGTCCCCAGCATCTGCGGCGGGAGGTTGTCCACCACGTACCAGCCGAGGTCCTCCAGTGCGTTGGCCGCCGTGGAGCGCCCGGCGCCGGACATCCCCGTGACGATCAGCAGCTCCGTGGTGGGAGGCTTCAGGGGTTCCAGCGGGACGCTGCCGGCATCCGGTGGTGGGGTGCTCATGGGGTGACGGACCGCCTGATCTGCCGAGTGCAAGGTTCCCCTTCAGGGTAGACCAGTTTCACTCGAGCAGCTCGCCCGTGGCGGTGTCGACCGCGGGCGCGGACGACGCCGCGGCGCGCCCGCCCAGCGCCTCGGCCACCTTCACGGCCAGGGCCGGGCCGAAGCCCTTGACCTCCAGGATCTCCTCGGCGGAGGCCGCGCGCAGCTTCTTCACCGATCCGAAGTGGGCGAGCAGCAGCTTCTGCTTGGCGGGGCCCAGACCGGGGATCTCGTCCAGCGCGGAGACCGTCATGGCCTTGGAGCGCTTCTGGCGGTGGAAGGTGATCGCGAAGCGGTGGGCCTCGTCGCGCACGCGCTGCATGAGGAACAGCCCCTCGGAGGCGCGCGGGAGGATCACGGGGAACTCGTCGTCCGGGACCCACACCTCCTCCAGGCGCTTGGCGAGTCCCACCACGTGCACGTCCGTGACGCCCAGGTCGTCCAGGGCGCGCTGCGCGGCCGCCACCTGGGGCGGGCCGCCGTCCACGATCACGAGGTTGGGCGGGTAGGCGAAGGCCCGCGAGCTCGGCTCCTCGGCGTCCGCCGCGACCTCTCCGGAGCTCACGCCCTTCTCGGCTGCGCGGCGCTGCTGCTCCAGGTGGCGGGCGAAGCGGCGGTGGATCACGTCGTACATCGAGGCGGTGTCGTCCCGGGCGGCGTCGCCGGTCACCGAGAACTTGCGGTACTCGGACTTGCGCGGCAGCCCGTCCTCGAAGACCACCATGGAGGCCACCACGTTGGTGCCCTGGACGTGGGAGATGTCGTAGCACTCGATGCGCATCAGGGCGTCCGGCAGCCCGAGCGCCTCCTGCAGCTGCTGCAGGGACGCGGAACGGGTGGTCAGGTCCCCCGCGCGCCGGGACTTGTGCAGGGCCAGGGCCTGGCGGGCGTTCTCGGCCACGGTCTCGAGCAGCTGCGCCTTGTCCCCGCGCTGGGGTCGCTGGATGCTCACCTGGGACCCGCGCAGCTCCCCCAGCCAGCCGCGGATCCCGTCCGCCTCGGCGGGCATGTCGGAGACGTAGACGGTGCGCGGGACCGTGTCCTGGCGGTAGGCCAGTTCGGAGGTGCGCCGGTGCTGGCCCACCACGTCCTCGCTGCCCTGGCGGGCACCCTTCTTCCGGGGGGACGACGCCGCCGGGTCCAGCCCCGACTGCACCTCGCCGTAGGCCTGCTGGAGCAGGTTGGTCATGAGCTCCGCGGTGGTGACGTCCTCGACCTTCTCGGTCACCCAGCCGCGCTGACCGCGGATGCGCCCGCCGCGCACGTAGAACACCTGCACGGCGGCCTCGAGCTCGTCCTCGGCGATCGCGAAGAAGTCGGCGTCCGTGGTGTCCGCGAGCACCACCGTGTTGCGCTCGAAGGCGCGCTCCAGCGCCCCCACGTCGTCCCGGCGCGCCGCGGCCGTCTCGAAGTCCATGCGCTCGGCGGCCTCGTTCATCTGCCGGGTCAGCTCGCGGATGTAGGGCTTGGCGTGGCCCGCCATGAACCGGCAGAGGTCGTCCGCGAGCCGGCGGTGGTCCTCCTGGGAGATGGCGCCCACGCACGGGGCGGAGCACTTGTCGATGTAGCCGAGCAGGCACGGCCGGCCGCTGCGCTCCGCGCGCTGGTACACCCCCTTGGTGCACGTGCGCACGGGGAAGACCCGCAGCAGCGCGTCCAGGGTGTCCCGGATGGCCCACGCCTGCGAGTAGGGGCCGAAGTACCGGTTCCCCGGCTTCTTCTCGCCCCGCGTGACCATGGCCCGCGGGACCTCCTCGGCCATGGTCACCGCGAGGTACGGGTAGGACTTGTCGTCCCGGTACGCGATGTTGAACCGGGGCGCGAACTCCTTGATCCAGGTGTACTCCAGCTGCAGGGACTCGAACTCCGAGCCCACCACGGTCCACTGCACCGCCGCGGCGGTGGTGACCATGGCGCGGGTCTTGGGGGCCAGCTGGTGCAGGGGCGCGAAGTACGAGGACAGCCGGTTGCGCAGGTTCTTGGCCTTGCCCACGTAGATGACGCGGCCGTGCTCGTCCCGGAAGCGGTAGACCCCCGGGTTCGTGGGGATGTCCTGACGAGCCGGCCGGTAGCTCGCCGGATCAGCCACGCCCCAGGTCCTTCTCCGCGGACGGGGACACGTTGTAGACGTCCTTGCGCGGCTGCCCCGAGAGCCCCGCGATGGTGGTCATGACCTCTTCCACGAGCTCTTTGCGCATCCTTCCCGTCTGGCGCTCGCCGGAGCGGGCCACGGTGATGGGCTCCCCCACGTGCATCTCGAACTTCGCCGGCCGGATCATGGTGGCCCCCGGGGGCTGCAGCCGCTGGGTTCCGATCATCCCCACGGGCAGCACGGGAGCGCCCGTGAGGTGGGCCAGGTACGCCACCCCGGAGTGGCCCCGGTAGAGGTAGCCGTCACGGGAGCGCGTGCCCTCGGGGTAGATGCCGAACACGCACCCGCGCTCGAGGTGCTCCACGGCGGGGGCCAGCGCGGCCACGGACTCGCTCTGCTGGCCGCGGGCCACCGGGATGATGTCGATGAACTCGAAGGCCTCCCGCATGAGACGGCCCTTCAGCCCCGGGCTGTTCACGTACTCGGCCTTGGCGATGAACTTCACACGCCGGGGCAGGAACGCGGAGATGATGACGGAGTCCAGGAACGAGAGGTGGTTGGACGCGACGATCACCGGTCCCGTCTCGGGCAGCCGGTCCAGCCCCGTGACCACGGGACGGCACAGCAGCTTCAGTGCCCGGGCCACCGTGGCCTTGGTCAGGTCGTACTGGGTGAACATCGCCCGGGCCCCCCTACTGGTCGGTGTATTGGTGGAGCAAGTCTGCCAAATCCCCGGGGGTCGCGGCGACGGCCGCGCAGCCCGCGGCGAGCTCGCCATCGCCCCCGAACCCCCAGCCTGCACCCAGACAGTCGATGCCGTGGCTGCGCGCGCCCTCGGCGTCGTAGCTGCGGTCCCCCACCATGACGGTCCGCGCGGGATCCGGCGGCAGCGCGCCGAGCCGGCGCAGGGCCTCCCCGATGATGGCGGGCTTGTCGTGGACCGCCCCGGTGCTCCCAGTGGGCGGGGCGAGGTCGTCGGCGGCACCGCTGACCGTCTCGAAGTACTGCTCCAGGTCGAAGCGCGCCACGACCTGCGTGGCGATGTGCTCGGGCTTCTGGGTGGCCACGGCCTGGCGCACGCCGGCCTCGCGCAGCTGCTGCAGGACGGGAAGGATCCCCGGGTAGACGCGCGTGCGCTCGAGACCCTCGGTGAGGTAGCCCGCCCGGTACACGGAGACCACCTGCGGGATGTTCTCCTCGGGGACCTCCGTCCAGCGGCGCAGGGACTCGCCGATGGGCGGGCCCACGAAGCGCTCGAGGTTCTCGGGGGCCTCGAAGCCGCACGTCCACAGCGCCTCCGCGATCCCCTCGGTGATGGCACCGGCGGGGTCCAGCACCGTGCCGTCCAGGTCCCACAGCACCACGGGGCGCTGGCCCGTCACGAGCGCGCTCCCGCGGTCTCCGCGCGCCCGACGGCGCCGTCCCCGGCCGGTGTGCCCGCACGGTGGGCCGCCTCGCGGGCCGCGGAGTTCTCCAGGACTTCGCGCAGGAACTGGCCCGTGAAGCTCTCCTCGTTGCGGGCCACCTGCTCGGGGGTTCCCTGGGCCACGACCGTGCCACCGCCCGAGCCGCCGTTGGGCCCGAGGTCCACGATCCAGTCCGCGGACTTCACCACGTCCAGGTTGTGCTCGATGGTCATCACCGAGTTGCCCTTGTCCACGAGGCTCTGCAGCACCATGAGCAGCTTGCGGATGTCCTCGAAGTGCAGACCCGTGGTGGGCTCGTCGAGGACGTAGATGGTGCGCCCGTTCGCGCGCTTCTGCAGCTCCGCCGCGAGCTTCACGCGCTGCGCCTCACCGCCCGAGAGCGTGGTGGCGGGCTGGCCCAGGCGCACGTACCCCAGGCCCACCTCCACGAGGGTGGTGAGGTAGCGGGCGATCGCCGTGAACGGGGCGAAGAACTCCGCCGCCTCCTCGATGGGCATGTCCAGGACCTCGGCGATGTTCTTGCCCTTGTAGTGCACCTCCAGGGTCTCCCGGTTGTAGCGGGCGCCCTTGCACACCTCGCACGGGACGTAGACGTCCGGCAGGAAGTTCATCTCGATCTTCAGGGTGCCGTCCCCGGAGCACGCCTCGCAGCGCCCGCCCTTGACGTTGAAGGAGAACCGGCCCTGCTGGTACCCGCGGACCTTCGCCTCCTGGGTCTCCGCGAACAGCTTGCGGATGCGGTCGAAGACTCCCGTGTACGTGGCCGGGTTGGAGCGGGGCGTGCGGCCGATGGGGCTCTGGTCCACGTGGACCACCTTGTCCAGGTGCTCCAGCCCGTCGATGCGCTTGTGGCGGCCCGGCACCTGCTTGGCCCCGTTGAGCTGGTTGGCGAGGCTCGTGTAGAGGATGTCGTTCACCAGGGTGGACTTGCCGGAGCCTGAGACGCCCGTGACCGCCACGAACACGCCCAGGGGGAAGTCCACGGTGAGGTTCTGCAGGTTGTTCTCCCGGGCGCCCACCACCGTGAGCTTGCGCTTCTTGTCGATGGGCCGCCGCTCGGAGGGCACCTCGATGAGCCGGCGGCCGGTGAGGTAGTCCGCCGTGATCGACTCGCGGTTCTCGAGCAGCTCCTCGTAGGTGCCCGAGTGCACCACGTCCCCGCCGTGCACACCGGCACCGGGGCCCACGTCCACGATCCAGTCGGCCTCGCGCATGGTGTCCTCGTCGTGCTCGACCACGATCAGGGTGTTGCCCATGTCCCGCAGGCGCAGCAGGGTGTCGATGAGTCGGCGGTTGTCCCGCTGGTGCAGCCCGATGGAGGGCTCGTCCAGGACGTAGAGCACCCCCACCAGTCCGGCGCCGATCTGCGTGGCCAGGCGGATCCGCTGGGCCTCACCGCCGGAAAGGGTGGCCGCGGCGCGCTCCAGGTTGAGGTAGTCCAGGCCGACGTCGATGAGGAAGCTCAGGCGCGCGACGATCTCCTTGAGCACCTGGTCGCCGATCTTCGTCTCGCGGGCGTCCAGGTCCAGGTCCTCGAAGAACGCCAGGGAGTCCCGCATGGGCAGCCGGGTGGCCTCGGCGATGTTCTTCCCGCCCACGGTGACCCCGAGGATGGTGGGGTTGAGCCGCGCGCCGCCGCACTCGGGGCAGGCCACCTGACGCATGTACTGCTCGTAGCGGTCCTTGGCGTGGTCGGACTCGGTCTCCTCGTGCTTGCGCTTGATGTAGCCGTACACGCCCTCGAAGCCCTGGGTGTATCGCCGCTCCCGCCCCCATCGGTTGCGGTAGGCCACGGTGACCTCGTAGTCCTTGCCCTCCAGCACGGCCTTGCGGGCCTTGGCAGGCAGGTCCTTCCAGGGGGTGACCATGTCGAAGCCCACCTCCTTGCCGAGGCCCGCGAGCAGCCGGTTCCAGTACTCGCTCGTGGCCTTGCCGAGGGACCAGGGGGCGATGGCGCCCTCCACGAGGGAGAGGTCCGGGTTGGGCACCACGAGGTCCTCATCCACCTCGAGGCGCGAGCCGATGCCGTCGCACGTGGGGCACGCGCCGAAGGGGGCGTTGAAGGAGAAGGAGCGGGGCTCGATCTCGTCCGTCTGCAGCTCGTGCTCGTTGGGGCACGCGAGGTTCTCGGAGAAGGTCCGGCGGGAATCCTGCCACGGGGACTCCTCCCCCTCGCGGACCACCAGCTCCACCACCACCCGGCCGTCCGCCAGGTTCAGCGCGGTCTCCACGGAGTCGGTGAGGCGCTGGCGGGCGTCCGGCTTGGCGGTGAGGCGGTCCACCACCACGTCGATGGTGTGCTTGTACTGCTTCTTCAGCTTGGGGGCGTCCTCGAGCTGCACGGTCTCGCCGTCCACCACGGCGCGCGCGTACCCCTGCTGGGTCAGCTGCTGGAAGAGGTCCTGGAACTCCCCCTTGCGGCCCTTGACCACGGGGGCGAGGACCATGAAGCGGGTGCGCTCGGGCAGCTCCAGGAGCTGGTCCACGATCTGCTGGGGGGTCTGGCGGGTAATGGGCTCCCCGCACACCGGGCAGTGCGGGTGGCCGATGCGCGCCCAGAGCAGGCGCATGTAGTCGTAGATCTCGGTGATGGTCCCCACCGTGGAACGGGGGTTGCGGGAGGTGGACTTCTGGTCGATGGACACCGCCGGGGACAGTCCCTCGATGAAGTCCACGTCCGGCTTGTCCACGCGTCCCAGGAACATGCGGGCGTAGGAGGACAGGGACTCGACGTAGCGCCGCTGGCCCTCCGCGAAGATGGTGTCGAAGGCCAGGGAGGACTTCCCCGACCCGGACAGGCCCGTGAACACCACCATGGAGTCCCGGGGGATGGTGAGGTCCACGTTCTTCAGGTTGTGCTCCCGAGCACCCTGGACCACGATCTCCGTGAGGTCCGAGACCCCGGAGGCGCGGGTGGCCGGCGTGTGCACGCTGCGGTGGCCTGACGTGGACTGGCGGTCGCTGGGGGATTCCTGGGTTCGCTCTGACACGGTCGCAACTCTAGTACGGGGCACGGACACGCCCACCGGCGCGGGGACCGGGTGGCACAGACCCTGGGCGCGCACGCGGCGTCGTCGTGCTCCGGGCGCACGGACCGGTTGACGGGCCGGCGGGGGCCACCAGCAGGAGGCATCCGCGAGGGAGGTTCCCGGGTCTGCGCGCTGTTGGCCCGCGCCCGGGCTGGCGTCCTACACTCGTGGGCATGTTCGCCACGCAGACAGAGGTCACGGAACTCAGCCAGATCACCATCCGCCGGATTTCGGTGGGCGACATGGACAACAACGTCTACCTGCTCACCTCCAAGTCCGAGGGCACCCAGGTGCTCATCGACGCCGCGGACGACGCCCGCGCGATCGCCGGTCTGGTGGCGGCGGGTTCCGGCGACTGCTCCGACTGGGGCAACCTGCAGCTGATCATCACCACCCACTCGCACTGGGACCACGTGCGCGCACTGGAGACCGTGGCCACCCACTCCGAGGCCATGACCGCGTGCGGCGCCGCGGACGAGGGCGACATCCCCGTCCCCATGGACCTGACCTTCGACAACGGTGACACCGCCGAGCTGGACGGCTTCGAGCTGGAGATCATCGAGCTGCGCGGGCACACCCCCGGCTCCATCGCCGTGGTGTACCGGGACCCGGACGGGCCCGCCCACATCTTCACGGGGGACTCGCTGTTCCCGGGCGGGCTCGGCAAGACCTCCTCCCCCGCGGACTTCCGCCAGCTCTTCCAGGACGTCACCGAGCGCGTCTTCGACCGCTTCGACGACGACACCGTGATCCACCCGGGCCACGGCGCCCCCACCACGCTGGGTGCCGAGCGCCCGCACCTGCGGGAGTGGGAAGAGCGCGGCTGGTGAGCTCCTCCCCCGCCCGCACCCGGCAGGACGACGCCGCCGCGGTCCGCTCCTCGGACGACCGCGCCGCCTACGTGGCGGTCCTGGTCTTCCCCCTCCTCGTGCTGGCCGGCGGCGCGGCGGGATACCTCTTCGCGCCGACCGTGCACCAGGCGGCCTCCTGGACGAATCCCCTGCTGGGGCTCGTGATGTTCGGGATGGGGCTGACGCTGCGGCCCTCCGACTTCGCGCTCGTGGCCAGGCGGCCCGTGCCCGTTCTGGTGGGTGTGGCCGCCCAGTACGTGCTCATGCCCGGGATCGCCGTCCTCGTCTGCTGGGCGCTGCGGCTCCCCCCGGAGATCGCGGCCGGCGTGGTCCTCGTGGGCTGCGCGCCCGGAGGCACCGCCTCGAACGTGGTCTCCTACCTGTCACGCGGGGACGTGGCGGTCTCCGTGACCATGACCTCCATCTCCACCCTGCTGGCGCCGCTGCTGACGCCTCTGCTCACCCTGTGGCTCGCCGGTTCCTACATGCCGCTGAACGGCGGGTCCATGGCGCGCTCCATCGCCCTGGTGGTGCTGCTGCCCGTCCTGCTCGGGCTCGTGGCGCGGCTGGCCCTGCCCCGGGTGGTGGAACGGCTGCTGCCCGTCCTGCCCTGGCTGTCCGTCCTGACGATCGCGGTGATCGTGGCCATCGTGGTCTCCGGCTCCGCGGACAGGATCCTGCAGGCCGGTCTGCTGGTGCTCGTGGCCGTGGCGGTGCACAACGCGCTGGGGATGGCCCTGGGCTGGCTCGTGGGCCGTGTGACCGGGCAGCCCGCCCCGGTGCGGCGCACCACCGCCATCGAGGTGGGAATGCAGAACTCCGGGCTGGCGGCCGGTCTCGCCGCCCAGTACATGTCCCCTCTCGCGGCCCTGCCCGGTGCGGTGTTCTCCGTGTGGCACAACCTCTCGGGTGCGGTGTTCGCGCTGCTGTGCCGCCGCGCGGACGCGAAGGCCGCGCGCGGCGTCGTCGGCCGCTGAGGTCCTGTGTGGGTGTCCCCGGGGGCCGATAGGCTGGCGGGGATGAAACTCCTCGACTCCCTGGCACCAGACCTCTCCGCCCCCGGCCACCAGTACCTGCGCGGTGACTTCGCCTCGAACCCGCTGAACGAGGACGAGATCTACGAGGGGTTCCTGGGGTGGATCGCCTCCCGGGATATGGAGCTGTACCCCGCCCAGGACGAGGCCGTGCTGGAGGTGGCGAACGGCTCCAACGTGATCCTGGCGACCCCCACCGGCTCCGGGAAGTCCACCGTGGCGGTGGCTGCGCACTTCGCCGGCCTGGCCCGCGGGCAGCGCTCCTACTACACCGCGCCCATCAAGGCGCTCGTGTCCGAGAAGTTCTTCGACCTCTGCGAGATCTTCGGCGCGGAGAACGTGGGCATGGTCACCGGTGACTCCGCGGTGAACGCGGACGCGCCCATCGTGTGCTGCACCGCGGAGATCCTCGCGAACGTGGCGCTGCGCGAAGGCCCGGACGCGGACCTCGGCGTGGTGGTCATGGACGAGTTCCACTTCTACGCCGACCCCCAGCGCGGCTGGGCGTGGCAGGTGCCCCTCATCGAGCTGCCCCAGGCGCAGTTCCTGCTCATGAGCGCCACCCTGGGGGACGTCACCCGGATCGAGCGCCGGCTGGAGGAGACCACCGGGCGCAGCACCTCCCTTGTGTCCTCGGTGGAGCGGCCCATCCCCCTGCACCACTACTACTCCGAGCGGCCCATCCACGAGGAGCTGGAGGAGCTGCTGAGCACCCACCAGGCGCCCGTCTACGTGGTGCACTTCTCGCAGCTGCAGGCGTCCGAGCAGGCGCAGAACCTGATGTCCGTGGACGTGCTGAGCCGGGAGGAGAAGGATCGCGTCGCGGAGCTCATCAAGGACTTCCGGTTCTCCGCGGGCTTCGGCAAGACCCTCAACCGGCTCGTGCGCCACGGGATCGGCGTGCACCACGCGGGCATGCTCCCCAAGTACCGCCGGCTCGTGGAGCAGCTGGCGCAGACCGGGCTGCTGAAGGTCATCTGCGGCACGGACACCCTCGGGGTGGGCATCAACGTGCCCATCCGCACCGTGCTCATCACGGCGCTGTCCAAGTACGACGGCCGCCGCACACGGCGGCTCAGCGCACGGGAGTTCCACCAGATCGCGGGCCGCGCGGGACGCGCCGGGTACGACACCGCGGGGACGGTGGTGGTCCAGGCACCGGAGCACGTGATCGAGAACGAGCGCGCCCTGGCCAAGGCCCGGGCCAAGCACGGGGACGACCAGAAGAAGCTGCGCCAGGTGCCCAAGAAGAAGGCCCCGGAGGGCTTCGTGTCCTGGAGCCGCAAGACCTTCGAGGGCCTGGTGGACGCGCAGCCCGAGCAGCTGAGCTCGTCCTTCGAGATCACCCACGCCATGGTGCTGAACATGCTCCAGCGTCCCGGGGACAACATCGGCGCCGGGTACCGCCTGCTGCTGGCGGTGGACGAGCCCCGGGCACGGCAGCGGGCCCTCGTCCGGCACGCCCTGGCCATCCTCAAGGAGCTGCTGCGCGCGGGCGTGGTGGTGCGCCTGGACGAGCCGGACGAGACCGGGCGCCGCTACCGGCTCACGGTGGAGCTGCAGGAGAACTTCGCCCTGAACCAGCCGCTCTCCCCGTTCGCCCTGGCCGCGCTGGGACTGCTGGACCCGGAGTCGGAGACCTACGCCCTGGACGTGGTCTCCGTCATCGAGGCCACGCTGGAGAAGCCCCGGCAGGTGCTGAACCTGCAGGAGAAGAAGGTCAAGGGCGAGGCCCTGGCGGCCATGAAGGCCGAGGGCCTGGAGTACATGGAGCGCATGCGGGAGCTGGACGAGATCACCTACCCGCAGCCCCTCAAGGAGCTGCTGGACCAGGCGTTCGAGACGTACCGCGGCGGTTCCCCGTGGGTGTCCCAGTTCGAGCTCTCCCCCAAGTCGATCGTGCGGGACATGTACGAGCGCGCCATGACCTTCGGGGACTACGTGCAGTTCTACGGACTCGCCCGCTCCGAGGGCGTGCTGCTGCGCTACCTCTCCGACGCCTACAAGGCCCTGCGCCAGACCGTGCCGGTGGACGCCACCACCGAGGCGCTCACGGACCTCGTGGAGTGGCTCGGGGAGAGCATCCGGCAGACGGACAACTCGCTGCTGGACGAGTGGGAGAAGCTCGCCTCCGGTGCGGAGTCCCCCATGGGCACCGGCGCGGACTCGCTCGAGGAGCTCGTGGCGGAGCAGCCGGAGGGTGTCACCTCCAACCCCCGCGCGTTCCGGGTGATGGTCCGCAACGCCCTGTTCCAGCGCGTGGAGCTGTTCGCGCAGGAGAAGGACAAGGTGCTCGGCGCGCTGGACGAGAAGACCGGGTGGGACCGCGACCGCTGGGCGGACGCGATGGACGCCTACTTCGACGAGCACGAGGACATCTACACCGATGCCCAGTCCCGCGGCCCCTCCCTGATCCGCATCGACGAGCACCCCGAGGGCATGGCCGGGTTCTGGACCGTGGCGCAGGTCTTCGACGACCCCGACGGACACCACGACTGGGGCATCAACGCCCGGATCGACCTCGCCGCCTCGAACGAGGACGGCTTCCCCGTGGTTCTCGTGGACAACGTGGGATCGATCACCGAGACCGGCCGCTGACACCACCCACGTGATGCATTCCGTGGTGCATGCCAGTATATTATGCATCTGTGAACGCATGAACTGAGAGGAGTCCAGTGTTCGCCCTCACCATCGACCGCCGCGGCTCGCAGCGCCACGCCCGGGACCTCGACATGCGCGCCGAGCGCGAGAACCTCCGGCGCACCCTCCCCCGCCCGGTCCTCGACTGGGACATCAGCGCCGGGGACGAGCTGCAGGCCCTCTACGACGACCCCGCCTCCGCCTGCCGGGCCCTGTTCGCCCTCGCCGACTCGGGCGAGTGGCACGTGGGCATGGGCATCGGGGACGTGGACCGACCCCTGGCGCAGGCCGTCCGCGAGTCCACCGGCCCGGCGTTCGTGGCCGCACGGCAGGCCGTGGAGGCCGCGAAGGAGCGTGAGACCCCCGCCCTGTGCGGCACCGCGTGGGCCCAGCGCGCGGAGGCCGTCCTCACCCTGGTGTGCGCCGTGCGCTCCCGCCGCTCCGGACCCGGCCGCGAGGCCGCGGCGCTCGCGGACGCGGGCCTCACCCAGCGGGAGATGGCCGAGCACCTGGGCATCACCCAGTCCTCGGTCTCCCGCCGCCTGGGTGCCGCACTGTGGCAGCAGGAGCAGGCGGCCCGCGCCTCGGTCACCGCGCTCCTGGCCCTGGCGGACGCAGCCGTCCCATACCCCGCACCCTCGAACACGGAGGAGCCGTGAGCGTTCTGCGTCCCCTGACCACCGTGGTCCTGCCCACCGCCCTCGTGCTCGTGACCGCCGTGCTGACCTGGGTGACCGGCGCCGCACCTCGGCCGTGGGCGTACCCCGCCCTGCTCGTGGCCGGGGCGCTGTCCGGTGATCCCGTGGTGCGGGCCGTGTTCTCCTTCGCCGATGTCTCCCACGAGCGCCCGGGCCCCGCGACCGACCCCTGGAGCGAGTCGGAGGCCACGGCGGACCCCGTGGATCCCCCGCTGCGGGGCGGTCTCGTGATCGGTGCCCTGGAGCGTGCCGCGGCCATCGTCTCCCTGCTCACGGGCATGGTTGCCGGCATCGGCGTGGTCGTGGCCGTCAAGGGACTCGCGCGCTACGGGGAGTTCACCAACGCGCAGCAGCGGGAGCAGTTCATCATCGGCACACTCGCCTCACTCCTGTGGGCCGCGCTCTTCGCCGGTGCCGCCCTGTGGTGCACCACACCGCCGGGGCCGTTCGCGGCGTAGGCGCCCACCGGCTGCGGGGCCGGCCACGCGGCGTCGTCGTCGGCAGTGTCCCCGGGCACGGCCCCCGGGGGACGGACGACGACGCCCGGTCCCCGACTCGGCGCAGACTCTTCCCGTCTGCGTGACGGCGCCTTCTCCGCGCGGCTCGGCGGCGCCGTCTCGTCAGCGCCGGGGCTCCGCGGCATCCACCGGGGTGTCCTGCGAGGACGGTGTGGGATCGGGCGAGGGGGTGCTGACCCGGCCCGTCTCCTGGAACTCGCGGTGCTCGCCGCGCGCCGTGTCCAGCATGCGGCGGAAGCGCGCGCGGGAGGCGATGAGCTCGTCCTTGTGCTTCTCCGAGATCCGTGGGAAGTGCGCCTCCAAGTCCCGCAGCTGCCCGGCGATCTCGTTGCGCTGCCCCGCCGGGGCGTCCGCGGGCAGGGCGAGGTAGCGCTCCGTGAGGTCCTGGGTCCGCTGGATGGTGCGCAGCGCACGGCCCTTGGGGCTGAAGAGGGACGCCAGCACCGTGACCACCAGGACGCCCACGATCACCGCGAGCGAGACGCCGATGCCGATCTCCAGCACGGCCACGTGCTCGCCGCCGTTGATGAACGGGAGGGTGTTCTCGTGCAGGGCGTGCAGGATGAGCTTTACCCCGATGAACGCGAGGATCACGGAGAGACCCCAGGAGAGGTAGATCAGCCGGTCCAGCAGACCGTCGATCAGGAAGTACAGCTGCCGCAGGCCCATGAGCGAGAACGCCGTGGCGGTGAACACGATGTACGGCTCCTGCGTGAGGCCGAAGATCGCGGGGATGGAGTCCAAGGCGAACAGGACGTCCGTTCCGCCGATCGCCACCATCACGAGCAGCATGGGGGTCAGGGCGCGCCTGCCGTTGTGCACGGTGAAGAGCTTGTCACCGTCGTAGTGGTCCGTGGTGTGGAAGACCTTCCGGGCCAGGCGCACCACGATGTTGTCCGCCTGATCCTCCGCACCTCCGCCGATCTCGCCCCGGATGAGGTTCCCGGCCGTGAGCACGAGGACCAGTCCGAAGAGGTAGAAGACCCACGCGAAGGTGTTGATGGCCGCGGCACCCACGAAGATGAACACCGTGCGGGCGATCAGGGCGAAGACGATGCCGAAGAGCAGCACCTTCTGCTGGTCCGCCCGCGGCACCGCGAATGAACCCATGATGATGAGGAACACGAACAGGTTGTCCACGGAGAGCGCCTTCTCCGTGATGTAGCCGCCGTAGTACTCGGCCATCATGGTGGGCCCGTCCAGCCACAGGATCACGAGGCCGAAGAGGAGGGCGAGACCCACGTACACGGCGGACCACACGGCCGCCTCGCGGATGGAGGGCTCGTGCGCCCGGCGCACGTGGAAGACGAAGTCGTAGGCCAGCAGGGCCAGGATCAGGGCCAGGGTGAGGCCCCACTGCAGGGTGGTGATCTCCACGGGGAGACTCCTTGTGGGTCGGCGGAACCGCACAAGTCTCTCCCCCGCGCCCCGGGTCCTGCGCCTCGCGGCGGGTCCCTCCGGGGGAGCGCGGTCCGTGCCCGGCCCGGCGATGGCGCCGGACGTACTGACGTGCACGGAAGCAACGGGATACTCCCTTGTCCGGGACACACTCTACCGGAGACGCGGCGGGGCGGCGCAGCAGCGGGCCACGGTGCTCAGCAGTCGGCGGGGACGCGAGAGGCCCCCGGTCTGCGACCGGGGGCCTCTCGGAGGGACGGAGCGGGTCAGTTGTTGTCCATGGCCGCGAGCCGCCGCTCCCGCAGACCGTGGGCGCGCTCGAGCAGGTCGTGGTAGCGGGCCTCGGACTCGATGAGCTCGTCCTTGTACTTGGCCTTCACACCCGGCAGCTGGTCCCGGTACTTCTTCATCTTTTCTGCCGCTTTGGTCCGCTCCTCGAGGGGTGCGGACTCGGGAAGGCTGAGGTAGCGCTCGGACCAGTCCCGCGCGCCGTTGATGACGCGCACCGCACGCCCCTTGGGGCTGTACAGCGATGCCAGGACGGTGAGCACCAGGACACCGAGGATGACGGCGAGGGAGAACCCGGTGGTCACCTCCACCACGTGCACGGGCTGACCGTCGTTGACGAACGGCAGGGTGTTCTCGTGCAGGGCGTGCAGGATGAGCTTCACCCCGATGAAGCCCAGGATGATGGCCAGGCCCCACGAGAGGTAGATGAGCCGGTCCAGCAGACCGTCGATCAGGAAGTACAGCTGGCGCAGCCCCATCAGGGAGAACGCCGTGGCGGTGAAGACGATGTACGTCTCCTGGGTCAGCCCGAAGATCGCGGGGATGGAGTCCAGGGCGAACATGATGTCCGTGAGCCCGATGGCCACCATGACCAGCAGCATGGGGGTCATCACCCGCTTGCCGTCGATCTCCGTGAACAGCTTGTCCCCGTCGTACTCGTCCGTGGTCTTCAGGAAGCGCTTGGCCAGACGCACCATGACGTTGTTGGCCTCGTCGTCCTCGTCCTTGTCCGTGATCTCACCCTTCACCAGGTTGCCCGCGGTGTAGATGAGGAAGAGGCCGAACACGTAGAACAGCGCCGCCCACCGGTTGATGGCCGCGGCGCCCACGAAGATGAACAGGGTGCGGGCGAACAGCGCCACCACGATGCCGAAGAGCAGCACCTTCTGCTGGTCCGCGCGGGGAACCTTGAAGGAGGCCATGATGATGAGGAACACGAACAGGTTGTCCACGGAGAGCGCCTGCTCGGTCACGAAGCCGGCGTAGTACTCGGCGGCGAACCCGGGCCCGTCCCAGAAGAGGATGAGCAGCCCGAACAGCAGGGCCAGCGTCACGTACAGACCCGTCCACAGCGCAGCCTCCTTGACGCTGGGCTCGTGGGGCTTGCGGGCATGGAAGATGAAGTCGTAGAGCAGCAGGCCCACGATCACCGCAATGGTCAGTCCCCATTGCAGTCCGGATATTTCCACGGGTACCCCTTCGGCGTGAGTGTGGCAGGGAACAACCCGGGACCGGGCCGCACGAGAGTGTCATTCTACCCGGAGCGGGCCACCCGCCCGGAGCGGTTCCTCACGCGTGACCGGCATCCTTCATGCGTCGCAGCTCCTTCTTCAGGTCCGCGATCTCGTCGCGCAGCCGCCCGGCCAGCTCGAACTTCAGCTCCGCGGCGGCGTTGCGCATCTGCTCGCTGAGGTCCCCGATCAGCTGCACCAGGTCCTCGGCGGGCGCCGCCGCCACACCGTCCCGCAGCAGCTTGGCCTCGGCCGCCGCGGCGTCGCCGTCCTTCGCGGCACCCTTGGCCTTGCCGGGGGCCACCGGGGCGGTGTGGTTGTTGGCGGCGGAGCGCTGGGCCAGCAGGGTCTTGGTGTCCTCGTCCTCGCGAGCCAGCTGGTCGGTGATGTCCGCGATCTTCTTGCGCAGGGGCTGCGGGTCCACCCCGTGCTCCTTGTTGTACGCCACCTGGATCTCCCGGCGACGGTTGGTCTCCTCGATGGCCACGTTCATGGAGTTGGTGATCTTGTCCGCGTACATGTGCACCTCGCCCGAGACGTTGCGGGCGGCGCGGCCGATGGTCTGGATCAGCGAGGTGGTGGAGCGCAGGAAGCCTTCCTTGTCCGCGTCCAGGATGGCCACCAGGGAGACCTCCGGCAGGTCCAGGCCCTCGCGCAGCAGGTTGATGCCCACCAGGACGTCGAAGGTGCCCATCCGCAGGTCCCGCAGCAGCTCCACGCGCTTGAGGGTGTCCACGTCCGAGTGCAGGTACTGGACCCGCACCCCGTGCTCCATGAGGTACTCGGTGAGGTCCTCCGCCATGCGCTTGGTGAGGGTGGTGACCAGCACGCGCTCGTTGCGCTCCACGCGCGTCTCGATCTGCTCCAGGAGGTCGTCGATCTGGCCCTTGGTGGGTTTCACGATCACCTGGGGGTCCACCAGCCCGGTGGGGCGGATGATCTGCTCCACCACGGAGTCCACCTTGGACATCTCGTACGGCCCCGGGGTGGCGGACATGAACATGGTCTGCCCGATCCGCTCCAGGAACTCCCCCCACTTCAGGGGTCGGTTGTCCATGGCCGAGGGCAGCCGGAAGCCGTGGTCCACCAGGGTGCGCTTGCGGGACATGTCCCCCTCGTACATGCCGCCGATCTGGGGCACGGTCACGTGGGACTCGTCCACGATGAGCAGGAAGTCGTCCGGGAAGTAGTCCAGCAGACAGTGCGGGGCGGAGCCCCGGGGGCGGCCGTCGATGTGCAACGAGTAGTTCTCGATCCCGTTGCAGTAGCCCATCTGCTCCATCATCTCGAGGTCGTATGTGGTGCGCATGCGCAGCCGCTGGGCCTCGACGAGCTTGTTCTGGGACTCCAGCTCCTGCAGCCGCTCCTGCAGCTCCTGCTGGATGGACTCGATGGCCTTGGCCATCCGCTCCGCGCCGGCCACGTAGTGGGAGGCGGGGAACACGTACATCTCCTGCTCCTCGTTGATGATCTCCCCGGTGAGCGGGTGCAGGGTGTAGATGGCCTCGATCTCGTCCCCGAAGAACTCGATGCGCAGGGCCATCTCCTCGTACATGGGGATGATCTCCACGGTGTCCCCGCGCACGCGGAAGGTGCCGCGGTGGAAGTCCACGTCGTTGCGCACGTACTGCATGTTCACGAACTGGCGCAGCAGGGCGTCCCGGTCCATCTCCTGGCCCACCGTCAGGGTGACCATCTGCTTGACGTACTCCTCCGGGGTGCCCAGGCCGTAGATGCAGGACACGGTGGAGACCACCACGGTGTCCCGGCGGGTGAGCAGCGCGTTGGTGGCCGAGTGCCGCAGCCGCTCCACCTCCTCGTTGACGGAGGAGTCCTTCTCGATGAACGTGTCCGTCTGCGGGACGTACGCCTCGGGCTGGTAGTAGTCGTAGTAGGAGACGAAGTACTCCACGGCGTTGTTCGGCAGCAGCTCGCGCAGCTCGTTGGCCAGCTGCGCGGCCAGCGTCTTGTTCTGCACCATCAGCAGGGTGGGGCGCTGGACGGCCTCGATCAGCCACGCCGCGGTGGCGGACTTGCCGGTGCCGGTGGCGCCCATGAGCACCACGTCCTTCTCGCCGCCCTGGATGCGTTCGGTCAGCTCCGCAATGGCCTTGGGCTGGTCACCGGCGGGCTGGAACTCGGAGACGACCTCGAACGGGGCGACCACACGGTTGATCTTCTGGGCGAGCGACATGGCCCCAGATTACGCGGGCCCTCCGACACGGAGGACGCCGCCGCGTGGTCTCGTGCGCCACGGTTCAGGTGGTCTCCGCCTCCCACCACCGCCGCACCTGGTGCTCGAGGTCCTCGGGGGTCCCGGAGTTGTCGAGGACGGTGGTGGCCACGGCACGACGCTGCTCGTCGGAGGCCTGGGCGGCGATGCGGCGTCGTGCGTCCTGGGGGTCCATGCCGCGGTCCTCGACCATGCGCCGCACCCGCTCCGCCTCGGGGGCCTCGACCACCAGCACGCGGTCCATGTCCGCGTGCTGCCCGGTCTCCACGAGCAGGGGGATGTCCTGCACGAGCACTCCCCCGGGCGGGACCGCGGCGGCACGCCGGGCCGCCTCGGCACGCACGAGCGGGTGCATGATCCCGTTGAGCTCCGACAGCCGGGCCTGGTCCCCGAAGACGATCGAGCCCAGGGCCGCCCGGTCCAGGCGCCCCGTGGCGGGGTCCAGAACATCCCGCCCGAAGTGCTCCACGATGGCGGCGTGCCCCGCCGCGCCCGGCTCCTGCAGCTCGCGGGCGATCGCGTCCGCGTCCACCACCACGGCTCCCAGGCCGGTGAGGCACCGGGAGACCGTGGACTTCCCGGACGCGATGCCGCCGGTGAGACCGACCCGCAGGACGTCGGTGTGTCCGGGTCGGAGGAAGGGTTCCGTCATGGTGGGGGCCTTTCGTGGGATGGCGCCGGGGATCGGTGACAGCTCCGATCATGGCAGATGCGTCCCGCCCGGGTGCCCGCCCCTGCGCCACGGCAGACGGGGAGCCTCCCTAGACTGTGCGGATGACCGCCGATGAGACCGCCCCCGCTCCCCCGGACCCCACCGCCTCCTACACGGTGCTGCGCGGCGGGCAGCACACCGCCGAGGTGGAGATCCGGAAGTCCCGGTTCCTGGCGGTGCTCACGCGCGTGGAGACGGAGGAGCAGGCGCGCAAGGCCGTGACTGAGGTGCGCGATGCCCACCGGGACGCCCGGCACCACTGCTCCGCGTTCGTGCTGGGCCCCTCGCGCGAGGTCACACGTTCCTCGGACGACGGCGAGCCCTCCGGCACCGCGGGCATGCCCATGCTGCAGGCCCTGCTGCAGTTCGCCACCCCGACCCAGCGCGCCGCCGAACGGCCCGGGGACCTCTCGGACGTGTGCGCCGTGGTCGTGCGCTGGTTCGGCGGGGTGAAGCTCGGTGCGGGCGGGCTGGTGCGCGCCTACTCCGGGGTGGTGGCGGACGCCCTGGACAGCGCCCCGCTGACCCGCCGCGCCCGCTGCCGCCCCCTCACGCTCACGGCGCCCCACGCGGACGCGGGGCGCGTGGAGGCCGAGATCCGCGCCCAGGGCTTCACCGTCCTGCCCACCGAGTACGACGCCGCCGGTGCGCTCCTGCGGGTCCTGGTCCCCGATCTGCCCGCCCAGCTCGACGCCGCCTGCCACGCCCTGGCCGGCATCACCTCCGGAACCGCGCGGGTGAGCACCGGGGACGTGAGCTGGCACGACGTGCCGCAGGACTGAGACATCCCGCGGGGCCGACCTCTGAGGGGCCACCACCTCGGGAGCCTGGGCACGCAGAAGGCCCCGCACCCTCAAGGGGTGCGGGGCCTTCTGCGTGGGCCGATCTCCTCAGAGGAGAACGTCACCGTTCACGCGGCGCGACTCAGTGACCGGTGAGCTTCTCGCGCAGGGCCGCGAGGGCCTCGTCGGACGCGAGCGTCCCGGAGTCCGTGGCCGGAGCCTCGGAGGAGTAGCTCGTGGGACCGGAGGAGTGGTTCGACGACGCCGGGGAGGACGAGGACGAAGAGGAGGAAGAGGACGTGGTGGCCGCCTCCTGGTCGTCCTGGATGTGCTTGCGCACCTGCTCCTTGTGGGCCTCCCAGCGGGACTGGGCCTGAGCGTACTGCTCCTCCCACGCCGCGCGCTGCTCGTCGTAGCCTTCGATCCACTCGTTGGTCTCGGGATCGAAGCCCTCGGGGTACTTGTAGTTGCCCTGGTCGTCGTACTCGGCGGCCATGCCGTACTGGGCGGGATCGAACTCGGTGGAGTCCGGGTCCACACCCTCGTTGGCCTGCTTCAGGGACAGCGAGATGCGGCGGCGCTCCAGGTCGATGTCGATGACCTTGACGAACAGCTCCTCGTTGACGGAGACGACCTGCTCGGCCATGTCCACGTGGCGCTGGGCCAGCTCGGAGATGTGCACCAGGCCCTCGATGCCGTCCTCGACGCGCACGAACGCACCGAAGGGAACCAGCTTGGTGACCTTGCCCGGCACGACCTGACCCAGGGCGTGGGTGCGGGCGAAGAGCTGCCAGGGATCCTCCTGGGTGGCCTTCAGGGACAGGGACACGCGCTCGCGGTCCATGTCCACGTCCAGGACCTCCACGGTGACTTCCTGACCGACCTCGACGACCTCGGAGGGGTGGTCGATGTGCTTCCAGGACAGCTCGGAGACGTGCACCAGACCGTCCACGCCACCCAGGTCCACGAACGCACCGAAGTTGACGATGGAGGACACGGTGCCCGTGCGGACCTGGCCCTTCTGCAGCTGCTGCAGGAAGTTGGCGCGCACCTCGGACTGGGTCTGCTCGAGCCAGGCACGGCGGGACAGGACCACGTTGTTGCGGTTCTTGTCGAGCTCGATGATCTTGGCCTCGAGCTGCTGGCCGATGTACGGCGCGAGGTCGCGCACGCGGCGCATCTCCACGAGCGAGGCGGGCAGGAAGCCGCGCAGGCCGATGTCCAGGATGAGACCACCCTTGACGACCTCGATGACGGTACCGGTGACGACGCCGTCGTCCTCCTTGACCTTCTCGATGTCGCCCCAGGCGCGCTCGTACTGGGCGCGCTTCTTGGAGAGGATCAGGCGGCCTTCCTTGTCCTCCTTGGTGAGGACCAGAGCCTCCACCTCGTCACCCACGGCCACGACATCGTCAGGGTTGATGTCGTGCTTGATGGACAGCTCGCGCGAGGGGATGACACCTTCGGTCTTGTAGCCGATGTCCAGGAGGACCTCGTCGCGGTCGACCTTGACGACGGTGCCTTCCACGAGGTCGCCGTCGTTGAAGTACTTGATGGTTGCGTCGACAGCGGCGAGGAAGTCCTCTTCCGTTCCGATGTCGTTGACGGCAACCTGCGGGGTGGTGGTGGTCATGTAGTAGGGACTCCGATGGAATTGGTGTGATGGATTGTCACTCCCGGCTCCGCCCTGTGGGGCGTGCAGCGGCGGGAGGTCGAACTTCTTTGTGGGCGTGCGAAAACACGCACCCGACCAGTCTAGTGACCGGCCGGGGCGTGTTCAAGCGCGGGGCGCTCAGAACGGGGAGATGCAGTACGGGTCCGTGGGAGTGGTCATCAGCGCCTGGACGTCCCGGAGGGCGGCTTCGTCCCGCACCCGCAGCAGACCGGCGTCGTGCAGCGTGGAGGCCTTCACCGCGCCGAGGTACAGCGAGCCGAGGGAGTCCACGTTCAGCGCCACGTCCGCGCCGTCGGGCAGCTCGACCGCGGGCAGGGACTTGCCGGCCCGGTCGTCGTCGGTGCGGGGCCGGTCCCCCACGCGCTGGACCTCGACCCGCTCGCCGGTGGTGTCGAGGGTGTAGATCCCGTCCGCGAAGCCCATGGAGTCCACGACGGACAGCGTGATCCGGCGGTGGGCGGTGTAGTGCCGGGCGGTGAGCGCGGCCACCGGGTCCAGGACCCGCAGCCACACCCGCTCGTAGCGCCGCTGCACGGTGTAGGCGGACATGTCCACCATGCCCCACATCAACGGGTCCTCGATGGGGGCGCTCCTGTAGCGCACCTCCGTGACGAGGTCCAGGTTGCACAGGTACTCCCACAGGGCGATCCGCGCCTGCGGGCTCGGGGCCACGAGGTCCGCGACCTCCAGGGTGCCCTCGAAGCCCTGGGTGGGGACGAACTTGTAGCTGACGTAGCCGTCCGGGCGCCCCTGCTCGTCGTAGTGCACGGCGGTGCGGATGTCGCGCTCCGGCTCGCCGCGGTGCCAGTTCCAGTGTCCGGAGACAAGGTCCCACCACTTGACGGTGCGCGTGAGCGATCCCGCGGTGACGCGGTGGAAGCGGGCGAAGATCTCCGGCGCGAGCCGACCCACGGCGTCGTTGTCGGCCATCTCCACGGACCCCACGGTGGGGGCCTTCAGCTGCAGGCGGGTGTGGGCGTCCACCGTGACCTCGGCGTTGAAGGTGGCGGCGCCGAACCCGAAGCGACCGTAGATGGTGGCCTCGGAGGCCGTCAGCGCCGCGAGGGGGAATCCCGCACTGTGCGCCTCGGTGAGGTCCTCGGTCATCAGCCGCCGCAGCAGCCCGCGACGGGCGTGCGTGGGGCGCACTGTGACCTCCGAGATCAGCCACGCGGGAACACTGCGCCCCTCGCCCAGGGTCAGCTCGGAGTCCCACGAGCAGAACGTGGCCACGGGCCGTTCGGCGCCCAGCGCGGCCGGGGGCACCGGGTCCGCGGTGTAGACCGCGCGCAGCCGTGTGCCGGCCTCCCGCATGGAGACCAGGGCACGCGCGGTGGCCTCCTCCGTGGGCTGCGCGTCGTGGAAGCCCTGGGCCACGGCACGGTTCCACTGCACCGCCTCGGGGTTCTCCTCGGGCCCGCCGGGACCCACCATGAAGCGGCGCAGCAGGTAGTTGCCGCCGCGCGCGCTGTGGGTGCTCTCGTCGGTGTCGTGGTGCGGGGGCGTGCTCGTCATGGTGCTCCTCGTGGATCCGGGTGTTGTCGCGGCTCGTGCGCCGGGTCTGGTCAGTGGGCGGCCTGGTGCCACGTGCGCCCCGTTCCCACGTTCACGTCCAGCGGCACCGTCAGCTCTGCGGCGCCCGCCATCTGCGTGCGCAGGATCTCCTCCACGGCCGCGCTCTCGCCGGGGGCCACCTCCACGATCAGTTCGTCGTGGACCTGCAGCAGCACCCGGGAGCGCAGCTGCCCGTCCCGCAGGGCACGGTCCACGCCGATCATCGCCTTCTTGATGATGTCCGCGGCGGAGCCCTGGATGGGGGCGTTCAGGGCCATCCGCTCGGCCGCCTGACGGGCCTGGCGGTTCTCACTGGTGAGGTCCGGGAGGTAGCGGCGGCGGCCGTCGATGGTCTCGGTGTAGCCCTTGGAGCGCGCCTCCTCCACGACACCCCGGAGGAAGTCCCGCACGCCGCCGAAGCGCTCGAAGTACCCGCTCATCATGGTGCGGGCCTCGTCCACGCCGATGTTCAGCTGCTGGGACAGCCCGTAGGAGCTCAGCCCGTAGACCAGTCCGTAGCTCATGGCCTTGACCTTGGAGCGCATCTGCGCGGTGACGTCCTCGGGAGCCACGTCGAACACGCGCGAGCCCACGAAGCGGTGCAGGTCCTCGCCGCCGCGGAACGCCTCGATCAGCCCCTCGTCCCCGGACAGGTGCGCCATGATGCGCATCTCGATCTGGGAGTAGTCCGCGGTCATGAGGCACTCGTAGGGGCCCTGGGCGTCCTCCCCCACCACGAACACGTCGCGGATGCGCTGGCCCTGCTCGGTGCGCACGGGGATGTTCTGCAGGTTGGGGCCCGTGGAGGAGAGCCTGCCGGTGGCCGCCACGGTCTGCTGGTAGGTGGTGTGCACCCGGCCGTCGTCGGCGATCGCGTCCCGCAGCCCGGCCACGATCTGCTTGAGCTTGGAGTACTCCCGCCAGTTCATCAGCGCCACGAGGAAGCGCGAGCCCGCGGTGTCCGGGGAGACCCGTCCCATCAGGTCGGTGACGGCCGCGGCGTCCGTGGTGTAGCCGGTCTTGGTCTTCTTGGTCTTGGGCAGCCCCAGCTCGTCGAACATCACGGCCTGCAGCTGCTTGGGCGAGCCCAGGTTGACCTCGTGGTCGATCTGCGCCTGTGCCTGCTCGAACGCCCGGTCGATGGGCTGCTGCAGGTCCTCGAACAGCCGGTCCACCCCCGCACGGTCCATGGCGATGCCCGCCGCCTCCATGCGGGCCAGGATCACCGCCAGGGGCATCTCCAGCTCGGTCAGCAGCGAGAGCTGGTGGTCGGCCTCGAGCAGCGCCCGCAGGTGCTCGCTGAGCGTGCGGCACGCCCCACCCAGTGTGGCCTCCCGGCACAGCACGGCATCGGGGACGCCGCCCAGGGCGGCCTCCTCCCCCAGGTCCAGCTCCGTCTGGCCGTGCGCCTCTGCGGCCGCGGTGTCGACGGCGGGGACCTCCACCTCAAGGTGCTGGGCGAGCTGGGCCTCCAGCTCGTAGGAGCGCAGGGCGGGGCGCAGCAGGTAGCCCGAGAGCTGGACGTCGTCCACCACCCCGGCCAGTGTGATGCCGCGCTGGATGAGTCCGTGGTAGAGGTCCTTGAGGCCGTCCACGATCTTGGGGGCCGCGGGATCCGCGAGCCACGCCGCGACCGCCTGCTCCACGGCCGGCTCCGCGGTCACGAGGTCCACGGCGGCGGCGGTCTCTCCCGTGAGCACGAGCGCGGTGACCTCCTCGCCCGAGGGAGCCTTGGGATCCGGGGACAGCCGCCGCACCACCACGGCGCCGCCCTCCTCCTGCGCGTCCCGCCACGCGGCGAACTCCGCCGCGGAGCCCACCCGGGTGACGTCCGTGACCGCGGGGACCACGGCGACGTCGTCCGCCGTGCCCTGGCCGCCGAAGGCCTCCAGCAGGCGCCCGCGCAGCTGGGAGCCGAACTCGAGCTCGTCGAAGACCTCCGTGACGCGCTCGGGATCCGCACGGGGCAGAACCGCGTCCGCGAGGTCGAGCTCCAGCGGCAGGTCCGTGACGAGCCGGTTGAGACGCCGGTTGCGGCGCACGAGGTCCGCGTTCTCACGCAGCGCCTCGCCCTTCTTGCCCGTGATCTTCCCCGCGTGCTCCAGCAGCGACTCGACGGGCCCGTACGCGGTGATCCACTTGGCGGCGAAGCCCGGGCCCACACCGGGGACGCCGGGGAGGTTGTCGGCGGTCTCGCCGGTGAGGGCCGCGAGGTCGGGGTAGTTCTGCGGGGCCACCCTGTACTTCTCGAAGACCGCGGCCGCGTCCATGCGCCGCAGGTCCGAGGGGGTGCGCCCGGGGTAGACCACCGTGACGTGGTCGGTGATCATCTGGAACGCGTCGCGGTCCCCGGAGAAGACGAGCACCTCGAAGTCCTCACCAGCGGCGGTGGTGGCGAGGGTGGCCAGGACGTCGTCCGCCTCGTGGCCCTCCAGGGTGACCACGGGCACGCCCAGCGCGTCCAGGATCCGCCGGATGTTGGGGACCTGCCCGTGGAACTCCTCCGGGGTCTCGTCCCGCCCGCCCTTGTACTCCCCGTACTCCTGGGAGCGCAGGGTGGGCCCCTCGAGGTCGAAGGAGACCACCAGGTGGGTGGGCCGCTCCTCGCGCACGAGCTTGACCATGGTGTTCACGAAGCCGTAGACACCCTCGGTGTGCACGCCCTCGGACGTGACGAAGCCCGGGCCGCCGCCGTACTCGGCGGCTCGGGAGAGCGCGAAGAAGGCGCGGAACGCCAGGGAGTGGCCGTCGATGAGCAGCAGCCGCTTCTCCGGCCGGGACACGGGCTCCGGCAGGGGCACCTGGCGCGGGGAGTCGGTCTTCTCGCCGATCGTCACCGTGCGGGTCTCGGGGGTGTCCGGGTGGGCCTGCTTGCTCGTCTCAGTCACGGAACCATCCTAGGGCCACCCTCGGACAGCCACCCCGGGCCCGGCTCAGGCCACCTGGCTGATGATCGCCTCCGCGACCTCGCGCATGGAGAGCCTGCGGTCCATGGAGGTCTTCTGGATCCAGCGGAACGCCTCGGGCTCGGAGAGGCCCATCTTGGTCTGCAGCAGGGACTTGGCCCGCTCCACGAGCTTGCGGGTGGCGAACTGCTCCTTCATGTCCGCCACCTCGTTCTCCAGCGCGCTGATCTCCTCGAACCGTGAGACCGCGATCTCGATGGCCGGCACCACGTCCTCCACCGTGAACGGCTTGACCACGTAGGCCATGGCGCCGGCTTCACGGGCCCGCTCCACGAGCTCGCGCTGGCTGAAGGCCGTGAGCAGGACAACGGGGGCGATGCGCTCCGCGGCGATCTGCTCGGCGGCGGTGATCCCGTCCATCACGGGCATCTTCACGTCCATGAGCACCAGGTCCGGGCGGTGCTCCGTGGCCAGGGCGACGGCGCGCTCACCGTTCTCCGCCTCGGCGAGCACCCGGTAGCCGGCCTCCTGGAGCATCTCCACGATGTCCATGCGGATCAGGGCCTCGTCCTCGGCGACCACCACGGTGCGCGGCTCCGCACCCGTGGCCGGAGCCTGCTCGGGGGACGGCTGGGTCCCGGCGGTCTCGGGGGTCTGGGGTGAATCCGTCACGGTCGCTCCTGGGTGCTCGGGCCTGCTCGCTGCTGTACGACGCCGCGTCCAACCACCGTGGCGACGCGCGCGCCGCGCGGAACGCGGCGCAGCACCGCGACCAGTGGGGACACCTTCTCCCAGCCTAGTCCCCTCCACCGGACCCGACGGCGCCCACGGGGGCGCACCGCCGGGGTGGCGGACGGGGGCTCATGTATGCTGTTACCCGCTGCCGGCAGGGTCCCCGGACCCCCACCGCCGGCACGGAATGCCCAAGTGGCGGAATTGGCAGACGCGCTGCACTCAAAATGCAGTATGGAGACATGTGTGGGTTCGAGTCCCACCTTGGGCACCGCGAAACGCCTCGTAGCAGTGCAGGAACGGCCCCGTTGACGCGGGGCCGTTTTTCGTGGGCGCACTCCCCCGGCTTTGCCGCCCTTCCCGCCACGGGGGGCGTCCCAGAGCGCGAACGGCGGTCACGGGACCCGACCACCACGATGTCCGTCCGCCACTGGGCTCGGAGACGACGACGGCGCACGGTGCGCGATCCTGCGATCCGCACCGTGCGCCGTGGTCCGCTCAGGCCCGAGCGCTCACCGTGCCAGCGGCGTTCGAGCCGTGAACGGCTCGCGCCCGGTCCCGTCCGGCCGAGGGGTCAGATGCCCCAGGGACGCACGCCCTCGCGCTGCTCGGGCTCGGGAGCCTCCCCCGCGTCCTGGAGGTCGCCCACGCGGTGGACCTTCACCAGGTTGGTGGAGCCGGCGTGGCCGGGGGGCGAGCCGGCGCAGATCACGACCATGTCCTCGGTGTCCGCGAGGTGGTGCTCCAGCAGGTAGTGGTCCACCTGCCGGGTCATCTCGTCGGTGTGCTCCACGCTGTCCACGCGGATGGGCTGCACGCCCCACAGCAGCTGCAGCCACGCCTGGACGCTCTCCTCCGGGGTGAACGCGAGGATGGGACGCTCCGGGCGCAGTCGGGAGAGCCGGCGCGCGGTGTCACCGGACTGGGTGAACGTGCAGATGTAGCCCACGTCCAGCTGCCGGGCGATCGTCACGGCCGCGCGGGTCACCGCACCGCCGCGCGTGCGGGGCTCGGTTCCCAGCGGAGGCATCCGGTCCATGCCCTCGGTCTCGGTGGCCTCGATGATCCGGGCCATGGTCTCGAGGGTCTTGATCGGGTACTTGCCCACGGAGGTCTCGCCGGAGAGCATCACGGCGTCCGCGCCGTCGAGCACGGCGTTCGTGGGGCGGGGGTTGTCGATCATGGACTCGAGCACCTGCGTGGCCACGATCACGGGCTTGGCCCACCGGCGGGCCAGCTCGATCGCGCGCTTCTGCACGATCGGGACCTGCTCCAGCGGCAGCTCCACGCCCAGGTCCCCGCGGGCGACCATGATGCCGTCGAAGGCGTCGATGATCTCGGAGAGGGCCTCGACAGCCTGCGGCTTCTCGATCTTGGCGATCACCGGGATCCGGCGACCCTCCTCGTCCATGATCTCGTGCACGCGGGTGATGTCCTTGGCGTCACGTACGAAGGACAGGGCGATGATGTCTACGCCGCGCCGCAGGGCCCAGCGCAGGTCCGCCTCGTCCTTGTCGCTCAGGGCGGGCACGTTCACGGCCACGCCGGGCAGGTTGATGCCCTTGTGGTCGGAGACGGGACCGGGCACCACGACCTCGGTGGTCACGGTGGTGTCGGTGACGTCGGTGGCGCGCAGGGCCACCTTGCCGTCGTCGATCAGCAGCGGGTCGCCGACCTTCACGTCACCGGGCAGGCCCTTGTGGGTGGTGGAGGAGATCTCCCGGTTGCCCAGGACGTCCTCCGTGGTGATCTTGAAGGTGTCCCCCACCTCCAGGTTGTACGGAGCGTTCTCGAAGGAGCCGAGACGGATCTTGGGCCCCTGGAGGTCGGCGAGGATGGCCAGGGTGGCGTTGAGCTCCTTGCTGGCCCGCCGCAGGTTCTCGTACGAGGCGTTCTGTTCGTCGTGGTCGCCGTGGCTCATGTTCAGACGAGCCACGTTCAGACCGGCCTGGATCGCCTTGGTGACGTTCTCGTAGGACGAGATGGCGGGGCCGATGGTGGCCACGATCTTCGCTCGACGCATGTGGAGACTCCCTTTCAGAGAACGGATGGTTGTCGCACACGGAAGAAGCGGCCGGGCCGCCCAGCTCGATGCTGAATGGCCGCGGCCGCTCCGCCGATGTCACTCCCACCCTAGCAATCCGGGCCCCGGATGGGTATGAGCCGGCTGAACCGGCGGTGGCTCCTTGCTCACACCACCGCCGGTCGACGCTCCGTCACGGCCTGCCCACCCGGGGCTGGTGGCCGGGGCAGGGGTGGAGGCCCTGGGGGCTAGAGGCTGAGGTCGATGGCCCGGTCCGAAGGGGCCACCGGCTCCGGCAGCCGGGTCTGGCCCGTGAGGTGGCGCTCCACGTGCGCGGCGCAGGCGCGCCCCTCCGCGATGGCCCACACCACCAGGGACTGCCCGCGCCCCGCGTCACCGCACGAGAACACGCCGTCCACCGCCGTCATGTAGGACTCGTCGCGCGCCACGTTGTCCCGGGCGTCCAGCGCCACGGGCAGCTGCTCCGTGAGCTCACCGGACTCGTTGCCGGTGAAGCCCAGCGCCAGGAACACCAGGTCAGCGGGCAGCACCTTCTCGGTCCCCGGGCGCGGCACCCGCGTGCCGTCCTCCCGGTGCTCGGTCTCGGCCACGCGCAGCCCGGTGAGCCGCCCGTCCGCCGTGCCCACGAACTCCACGGTGGTCGCCAGGTACGTGCGCTCACCACCCTCCTCGTGGGACGTGGAGACCTCGAAGACCCGCGGCATCATGGGCCAGGGCTCGGCGTCCGAACGGTCCAGCGGCGGCTTGCGCCCGATGGCCAGCGAGGTCACCGACGCCGCCCCCTGCCGCAGGGCCGTGCCGATGCAGTCCGAGCCGGTGTCGCCGCCGCCCAGCACGATCACGTTCTTGCCACGGGCGTCGATGGGATCGGGGACCTCCTCCCCCGCGACCGCGCGGTTGGAGCGCACCAGGTAGTCCATGGCGTAGTGCACCCCGTCCAGCTCGCGGCCGGGGATGGGCAGGTCCCGGGGGCGGGTGGCACCGGTGGCCACGACCACGGCGTCGTAGCGCCGCCGCAGCACGTCCCACGTGATGTCCCGTCCGATCTCCACGCCCGGACGGAACTTGGTGCCCTCCTGGCGCATGACGTCCAGGCGCCGCTCCAGCACGGACTTCTCCAGCTTGAAGTCCGGGATGCCGTAGCGCAGCAGGCCGCCGATGCGGTTGTCGCGCTCGTACACCGCCACCGTGAACCCCGCCTGCGTGAGCTGCTGGGCCGCGGCGAGGCCCGCCGGCCCGGAGCCCACCACGGCCACGGTCTTGCCCACGAGACGCTGCGGCACGTACGGCTTGACCAGGTTGTCCTCGAAGGCCTTCTCGCCGATCGCGTACTCCACCTGCTTGATGGTCACGGGCGGCTGGTTGATGCCCAGCACGCACGAGGACTCGCACGGCGCGGGGCACACGCGCCCGGTGAACTCCGGGAAGTTGTTGGTGGCGTGCATGCGCTCGGAGGCCTCGTCCCAGCGGTCCCGCCACACGAGGTCGTTCCACTCGGGGATGAGGTTGCCCAGCGGGCAGCCCTGGTGGCAGAACGGCACGCCGCAGTCCATGCACCGCCCGGCCTGCTCGTGCAGCACGCCGGCCTCCTGGCGCTGCTGCACCTCCTTCCAGTCCATCAGGCGCAGCGGAACGGGCCGCTTGGGACGGTCCGCACGCTCGCGGACCGTCAGGAAACCACGGGGATCAGCCACGGCTGGTCACCTCCAGAATCTTGTGCCAGGTGGCGTCGCCGTCGGGGTCCTGCCCCGAGGTCTCCGCCTCGTTGCGCAGTGCGAGCACCGCGGAGTAGTCCCGCGGCAGCACCTTGGTGAAACGTGTCATGCTCTGCTCCGGGTCCGCGAGCAGATCGGCGGCGAAGGCGGAACCGGTCTCCTCGCGGTGGCGCTTGAGCAGCTCGAGCAGCAGCTCACGGTCCTGTACGTCCACGTGGGACAGCTGCAGGTCCCCGCCCTCGCGGGCCTGGCGGTTCACGTGTGCTTCGTCGAGGTCCAGCACGTAGGCCACCCCGCCGGACATGCCGGCACCGAAGTTGCGCCCGGTCTCGCCCAGCACCACGGCCACGCCGCCGGTCATGTACTCGCAGCCGTGGTCGCCGATGCCCTCGACCACCGCGGTGGCCCCGGAGTTGCGGACCAGGAAGCGTTCGCCCACCACCCCGTTGAAGAACATCTCGCCGCTCGTGGCGCCGTAGCCGATCACGTTCCCGGCAATCACGTTCTCGTGCGCCTCGAAACCGGCCCCTCGCGGGGGTCGCACCACGATCCTGCCCCCGGACAGTCCCTTGCCGGTGTAGTCGTTGGCGTCACCCTCGAGCCGCAGGGTGATTCCCCGAGGGATGAACGCCCCGAGGGACTGCCCGGCCTCACCGGTGAGGGTCACGTCGATCGTGTCGTCCGGCAGCTCGCGCGTGCCGAGCGCGTTCGTCACGGTGTAGCCCAGCATGGTGCCCACGGCGCGGTCCGTGTTGACCACCCGCTCCTGGACCCGCACCGGCTCGCCGCGCTCGATCGCCGGCCCCGCGAGGGGGATGAGCCTGTTGTCGAAGTGCTTCTCCAGCTCGTGGTCCTGGGTGGTGGTGTTGCGCAGCCCGTCCGTCACACCCTCCGCGCGGAAGGACTCCAGCACGGGGCTCAGGTCCAGGCCCTTGGCCTTCCAGTGCTCCACCGCGTCCCGGGTGTGCAGCACCTCGGCGTGGCCCACGGCCTCCTCAACGCTGCGGAAGCCCAGCTCGGCGAGGTACTCCCGCACCTCCTGGGCGATGAACTCGAAGAAGTTCACCACGTGCTCGGCCTTGCCCGTGAAGCGGCTGCGCAGCTCCGGGTTCTGGGTGGCCACCCCCACCGGGCAGGTGTCCAGGTGGCACTTGCGCATCATGATGCAGCCCTCCACCACGAGCGGAGCCGTGGCGAAGCCGAACTCCTCCGCGCCCAGCAGCGCGGCGACGACGACGTCCCGGCCGGTCTTGAGCTGGCCGTCCGCCTGCACCACCACGCGCTCCCGCAGCCCGTTCAGCCGCAGCGTCTGCTGCGTCTCCGCGAGCCCCAGCTCCCACGGCATGCCCGCGTGCTTGAGCGAGTTCAGGGGAGCCGCGCCCGTGCCGCCGTCGTGGCCGGAGACCAGCACGACGTCGGCCTTGGCCTTGGTCACGCCCGCCGCCACGGTGCCGATCCCCCGCTCCGAGACGAGCTTCACGTGCACCCGTGCCCTGGGGTTGGAGCGCTTGAGGTCGTAGATCAGCTGCGCGAGGTCCTCGATGGAGTAGATGTCGTGGTGCGGCGGCGGGGAGATCAGCGAGACCCCGGGGGTCGAGTGCCGGGTGCGGGCGATCCACGGGTAGACCTTCCGCGCCATGAGCTGACCGCCCTCGCCGGGCTTGGCACCCTGGGCCATCTTGATCTGCAGGTCGTCCGCCGAGGCCAGGTACAGGCTGGTCACGCCGAAGCGGCCCGAGGCCACCTGCTTGATGGCGGAGCGGCGCTCGGGGTCCACGAGGCGCTCCACGTCCTCCCCGCCCTCGCCCGTGTTGGACTTCCCGCCCAGCCGGTTCATGGCGATCGCCAGCGTCTCGTGGGCCTCCATGGAGATGGAGCCGTAGCTCATGGCGCCGGTGGAGAAACGCTTGACGATCTCGCTGACCGGCTCGACCTCCGCGATGTCCACCGGATCCCGGGTGGAGCGGAAGCTCATGAGCCCGCGCAGGGACGCGATCTCCTTCGCCTGGTCGTCCACCCGCGAGGTGTAGGACTTGAAGATGTCGTAGCGGCCGGTGCGGGTGGCGTGCTGCAGCCGGAACACCGTGTGCGGGTCGAAGAGGTGGCGGGGTCCCTCGCGGCGCCAGTCGTACTCCCCGCCGGTCGCGAGGTCACGGTGGGGCTCGGTCACCCCGTCCTCGGGGTACGCGAGCCGGTGGCGGGCCTGCGTCTCGGCGGCGATCACGTCCAGTCCCACGCCCTCGATCTGGGTGCGGGTGCCCGCGAAGTAGTCCGCCACGAGCTCGCTGGACAGCCCGAGCGCCTCGAAGGTCTGGGCGCCGCAGTAGGACTGCACCGTGGAGATGCCCATCTTGGACATGATCTTCTGCACACCCTTGCCGAGCGCCTTGAGGAGGTTCGCCACGGCCTGCTCCTCGCTGAGACCGCTCAGGTCCCCGCGGCGCACCAGCTCCTCCGCGGACTCCATGGCCAGGTAGGGGTTCACGGCCGAGGCACCGTAGCCCAGCAGCAGGGCCACGTGGTGGACCTCGCGCACGTCCCCGGACTCCACGATCAGCGCCACCCTGGTGCGCGTGGCGGAGCGCAGCAGGTGGTGGTGCACGGCGGAGGTCAGCAGCAGCGACGGAATGGGCGCCCACGCCCCGTTGGAGTCGCGGTCCGAGATGATGACGAACTGCACCCCCCGGTTCACGGCCGCCGAGACCTTCTCGCAGATCTCCGCGATCCGGGTCCTCAGGGACTGCGCCCCGTCCACCGGGCGGTAGAGCCCGCGCACGCGCAGACTCAGCGGGGCGCCGTCGTCGTCGTCCAGGTGCAGGAACTGGTCCAGCTGGTCGTTGTCGATCACCGGGAAGTCCAGCTGGATCTGACGGGTGCGGGTCTGGCGGGTGGAGAGGATGTTGCCCATGGGACCCACGCCCCCGGCCATGGAGGTGACGAGCTCCTCGCGGATGGCGTCCAGCGGCGGGTTGGTCACCTGGGCGAAGGACTGCACGAAGTAGTCGAACAGCAGCCGCGAGCGGTTGGAGAGCACGGCCACGGGAGTGTCCGTGCCCATGGCGTAGATGGGTTCCGCACCGGCCGCCGCCATGGGGCCGATGATCATCTTCAGCTCTTCCTCGGTGTACCCGAAGGTCTTCTGCCGCAGCCGGATGGACTGCGGCGGGTGGGTCATGTGCTCACGCTCGGGCAGCTCGCTGATCGGGCGCACGGAGTCCCGGACCCAGTCCTGCCAGGGCTTCGCTGCGGCGAGCTCGGCCTTGATCTCGGAGTCGGGCACGATCCGGCCCGCCTCGGTGTCCACGAGGAACATGGTCCCCGGGGCCACGCGGCCCTTGCGCACCACGGTGCGCTCCCCCACGTCCACCACTCCCACCTCGGACGCGAAGATCACGAGGCCGTCGTCGGTCTGCCAGAACCGGCCGGGGCGCAGCCCGTTGCGGTCCAGCACCGAGCCCACGCGCACGCCGTCCGTGAAGGACACGCACGCGGGCCCGTCCCACGGCTCCATGAGGGTCGCGTGGTACTGGTAGAACGCCTTCAGCCGAGGGTCCATGCTCTCGTGGTTCTCCCAGGCCTCCGGGATGAGCATGAGCATGGTCTCGGTGACGGGCCGGCCGGCCAGCTGCAGCAGCTCCGCGACCTCGTCCAGGGACTGCGAGTCGGAGGCGCCCTCCGAGCAGATGGGGAACAGGTCCTCCGGCTGGCGTCCCAGCACCGCCCCGGACATGGACGACTGCCGGGCGCGCATCCAGTTGCGGTTGCCCACCACCGTGTTGATCTCCCCGTTGTGGGCGAGCGTGCGCATGGGCTGCGCGAGCGGCCACGAGGGGAACGTGTTGGTGGAGAACCGGGAGTGCACCACCGCGAGCTTCGTCTCGAAGCGCGGGTCGGACAGGTCCGGGTAGAACGGCTCGAGCTGGGCGGTGGTCAGCATGCCCTTGTACACGATCGTGCGGGAGGAGAACGAGGGGAAGTACACCCCGAACTTGTTCTGCGCCCGCTTGCGCACGCGGAACGCCTTCTGGTCCAGCTCCAGCTGGGCGGCCACGGGGTCGTAGGACGTCGCGTCGCGCGCGAACAGGGACGCCGCCCGCTCGTTGTGGCCGCTGTCCGACACGAAGAACTGCACGAAGGTGGGCATGACCGCGCGCGCGGACGCCCCCACGGCGTCGTCGACCACTGGGACCTCGCGCCAGCCCAGGACCGTGAGCTGCTCCATGCGGGCGAGGTCCTCGAGGGCGCGCTTGAGGTCCTCCAGGTGCCGGGCGCCCGTGGGCATGAAGGCGGTGCCCACCACGTACGCGCCCTGTGGCGGGAGGTGGAAGTCCACGGTCTCCCGCAGGAAGCGGTCCGGGATCTGCGTGAGGATGCCGGCGCCGTCGCCGGTGCCCTCGTCACCGCCCACCGCACCGCGGTGCTCGAGGTTGCGCAGGGCGGTGAGCGCCGCGTCCACGATGTCGTGGCTGGCCACGCCGTCCAGGGTGGCCACGACGGCCAGGCCGCAGGCGTCCTTCTCGTCCTCGGGGTGGTACAGGCCCTGCTCCTCGGGAACCGCGGAGAACTGCTCGAACGGCGACGCCGCGGCCTCGTCCCCGCGCGACGGCGCCGCGCCCGGTCCGCCGGGCTCGGCAGGGTGGGAGTTGGGTGTCCGGGATTGTTGCTGGCTCATGGAAAGAGCTCCTCACCAAGGGGTGGCCAGGTCTGGTGCGTCGACGAGACCCGGGAGCACTCGGTGGGGTGCGCGGCGGGCGTCGTGGGATCCGTGTGACGCGTGTGTCCGCCCCGTTGCGGAATGGGTGCGGCCTGTAACGGGCCGCGGATCGGACCGGCGGAGCCAGGAGGGTGAGCGGCTCCAGCACGGTGCGTTCAGCAATTTATCACGTGCAGCGGATCACACCCGTTCGCCCGCCCTCCCTGCGGTCACACCGGGTCACGCGGGCGCGCCCGGATTCCCGCGGGCGTGACGACCGCGCAGCGCGAAGAGCACGGCGCCCGCGAGGACGATCAGCAGGGCGGTCCACACGTGCACGCGCACCCCCCACACCAGCTGCGCGGTGTCGGCGCGCAGGAACAGCTCGATCATGAGCCTCCCGAACCCGTAGTACATCATGTACACGGTGAACAGCCGCCCGGGGGCCAGCCGCCGGTGGCGGTCCAGCAGCAGCAGGAGCACCACGCCCAGCAGGTTCCACAGGCACTCGTAGAGGAACGTGGGGTGGAACAGGGCGTCCGCGGGCAGACCCGCTGGGAAGTTCGGGGAGGCCGGTGAGATCTCCAGCCCCCACGGCAGGGTGGTGGGGCGCCCGAACAGCTCCTGGTTGAACCAGTTCCCCCACCGCCCCACGGCCTGGGCCAGCAGGAGCCCGGGGGCCACCGCGTCCGCGAACACCGACAGCGGCAACCCGTTCCTGCGGGACACGAGCCACGCGGCGCCGGCGCCGAACAGCACCGCGCCCATGATCCCGATGCCGCCCTCCCAGATCCGCAGCACCGCCCAGGGGTCGGCACCCGGACCGAAGTACGCCCGCGGGTCCGTGATGAGCACGTGGTACAGCCGCGCGCCCACGATGCCGGAGACCACCGCCCAGAAGACGATGTCCCACAGCACGTCGGGGTCCTGCCCGCGCCGCCTCCAGCGCCGTGCGGTGAGCCAGATGCCCAGGCCCATCCCGGCGAGGATGCACAGCGCGTAGAAGTGGATGGTGAGGAACCCCAGGTGGATGCTGCTGACCTGCGGGGACGGGATGGCCGCGGGCAGCGCCAGCGGCATCAGGCGCGCCCCGCGAGCTGCGCCGCGAGGCGGCCGACGGCCTCCGGGCCGCCCTCGCCGAGGGCGCACACCAGGGCGGTGCCCACGATCACGCCGTCCGCGTACTCGCCGATCTCCAGGACGTGCTCGCGGGTGGAGACGCCCAGACCCACGCACACGCGCGGGGCACCGGCGGCCCGGGCGCGGGCCACGACGTCCTCGGCCAGGGAGGAGACCCGGTCGCGGGCACCGGTGACGCCCATGACGGAGACCGCGTACACGAACCCGGAGGACGCGTTCACGGTCATGTCCATGCGCTCCCTGGTGCTGGACGGGGCCACCAGGAAGATCCGGTCCAGGCCGTGGCGCTCGGAGGCGGCGAACCACTCACCGGCCTCGTCCGGGATGAGGTCCGGGGTGATGATCCCCGCTCCCCCGGCCTCGGCCAGGCTGCGGGCGAACTCGTCCACCCCGGCCTGCAGCACCGGGTTCCAGTACGTCATGACCACGGGGACGGCGTCCGTCTGCTCCGCGACCGCGCGCACCACGGTGAACACGTCCGCCACCCGGAAGCCGCGGGCCAGCGCCTCGGCGGTCGCGGCCTGGATCACGGGCCCATCCATCACGGGGTCCGAGTACGGGATGCCGATCTCGATGACGTCCGCGCCGTTGCGGCCCAGGGCCACGGCGGCGGCCACGGAGTCCTCGACCGTGGGGTAGCCCGCGGGCAGGTAGCCCACGAGTGCGGGGCGCCCCTCCGCGCGGCACTGCTCGATACGGCGGGACAGGGCGGAGTCCTCGGAACGGGAGAGGTCCCGGGGGACGATCCGCTCGGTCAGGCTTCCGCCGGTGTGCTGTGCTCCGGTGGTGCTCACAGTTTCTCGCCCTTCTGCGCCATGCGCTCCTCGTGGCTGTCGTCCGGCAGCATGTCGAACCACTCCGCGGCGGTGGCCACGTCCTTGTCGCCGCGCCCGGACAGGGACACCACGATGATCTTCTCCGCCGCGGCCTCCGGCCCGAGCTCCTCGACCCACCGGGAGGCGACCTCGCGGGCACCGGCCAGGGCGTGGGCGGACTCGATGGCGGGGATGATCCCCTCGGTGCGGCACAGCAGGCGGAACGCGTCCATGGCCTGCTCGTCCGTGACCGCCTCGTACTTCACGCGGCCGATGGAGTGCAGGTAGGAGTGCTCGGGACCCACCGCCGGGTAGTCCAGACCCGCGGAGATGGAGTGGGACTCCACCGTCTGCCCGTCCGTGTCCTGCATGAGGAACGTCTTCGCGCCGTGGAGCACGCCCGGGCGCCCCAGGGAGATGGTGGCCGCGTGGCGGCCGGTGGACACGCCGTCGCCCCCGGCCTCGTTGCCGTAGAGCTCCACGGAGGCGTCGTCCAGGAAGCCGTGGAAGATGCCGATGGCGTTGGAGCCGCCGCCCACGCACGCGGTCACGGCATCCGGCAGCCTGCCGGTCTGCTCTAGGATCTGCGCGCGGGCCTCCTCACCGATCTGCTCGTGGAAGTAGCGGACCATCGCCGGGAACGGGTGCGGTCCGGCGGCGGTGCCCAGCAGGTAGTGGGTGGTGTCCACGGACGCCACCCAGTCCCGCAGGGCCTCGTTGATGGCGTCCTTGAGGGTGCGGGAGCCGTTCTTCACGGCCACCACCTCCGCACCCAGCAACTGCATGCGCGCCACGTTCAGCGCCTGCCGCCTCGTGTCCTCCTCGCCCATGTAGATGCAGCACTCCATGCCGAACAGCGCGGCCGCGGTGGCCGTGGCCACGCCGTGCTGGCCCGCGCCCGTCTCGGCGATCAGGCGGGTCTTGCCCATCCGCCGTGCGAGCAGCGCCTGGCCCAGCACGTTGTTGATCTTGTGGGAACCCGTGTGGTTGAGGTCCTCGCGCTTGAGGAAGATCCGCACTCCCAGCTCGGCACCGAAGCGCCCGGTCTCGGTGAGCAACGAGGGACGCCCGGAGTACTCCCGGGAGAGCGTCTTGAACTCTTCCAGGAACTGCTCGTCCGTCCGGGCCTTCTCGAAGGTCTCGGTGAGCTCGTCCAGGGCCGCCACGAGGGACTCGGGCATCCAGCGGCCCCCGAAGTCCCCGAAGTACGGGCCCGGGGCGTGGCGCAGGGACTCGTCCCCGACGGCCGGCTCCCCGCCGTCCGCCGCCTGCTGCGCGGCGTACTCGGCCTGCGCGGCCGGCGGGGTGGCGCCGGCGAGGAACTCCCCGCGCGCCAGGGCCCCGACCTCGCGGAACCGGGAGATGCGCTGGGAGGGGTCCTCGGCGGTCACCAGGGCCTCCCCGGCCAGCACCGCGTTCGCGCCGTGGCCCGCGTACAGGCGGATCTGGTCCTCCCCGGCCACCCCGGACTCGGCCACGAGCACGGCCTCCCGGGGAAGCCGCGGTGCCAGGCGCCCGAAGGTGTGGACGTCCACGTCCAGTGTCTTCAGGTTGCGCGTGTTCACGCCGATGATGCGGGCACCCGCCGCCACCGCGCGGTCGATCTCCGCCTCGGTGTGGGTCTCCACGAGGGCGTGCATGCCCAGGTGGTGGGTGAGCTGGAGCAGGTGGGCGAGCTGGGCGTCGTCGAGCGCCGCCACGATGAGCAGCACGAGGTCCGCGCCGTGCGCCCGGGCCTCCCACACCTGGTACTCGTCCACCACGAAGTCCTTGCGCAGCACGGGGATCCCCACCGCACCGCGCACGGCGTCGAGGTCCTCGAGCGAGCCCCCGAAGCGGCGCCGCTCCGTGAGCACGGAGATGGCCGAGGCGCCACCGCGCTCGTAGGACGCGGCCAGGGCCGCGGGGTCGGTGATCTGCGCGAGGGCGCCCTTGGAGGGACTGGAGCGCTTGACCTCCGCGATGACCTGCACCGAGGTGGGGTCCGAGCCCCGCAGCGCGGCCTCGGCGTCCAGCGCCGGGCCCTGCGCGGCGGCGGCGCGCTGCAGCTGCGGCAGGCCCACCCGGGCCCTGCGCTCCTCGAGGTCCTCCCGCACCCCCTCGATGATCTGCTCCAGCACGGTGCCGGTGTCCTGCTGCGTCATGCGAATCCCTCGTCCGTTCACTCGTGCCGGGCCGGGGCGCCCGCCACACTGATGCTGATGACCAGCCCCTCGGAGGGAGGAACTGGTCATCGTGGTCTGCCGTGGGCCCGCGCCGCGGGCCGCGGGTCAGTGGGCGGCGGTCTTGGACCCGCCCTTGCCGTAGCCCATGGCCTTGAGCACGGCGCCCACGATCATGCCCACCACGATGAAGCCGATGCCCACCACGGTGACGGGCACGGAGGCGTTGAGGAAGCCGACGCAGCCCACGATGACGCCCACGGTCATCACGGCCACGCAGGCCCAGGCGGCCACGGTGTTGCCGTGGCCCACCGCTGCGGTGTGGTCCAGGACGATCTGATCGGTGTTCGACATGCGTGTCCACTCTCCCGTGCCGGTCGCGCCGGCGGCTCGTGCTGTGCGGTTCCCGCGTGCGCGGCGGGTCCCGGGTCTTCTCCGGACCCATTGTGCCACTACCGGGGCGCGCCGCGGTTCCGTGTCCACGTTCCGCCCCGCGCGTCTCATCGGTTCCGGGTGGGGTCCTCGCCGCGGGTGAGCGCGTCCC